>NZ_JBLGTV010000009.1:0-123111 GCF_047468865.1 Castellaniella hirudinis | reverse complement strand
GCCTAACCTATTGCCCCACAAGACCTTTCATGTTGCTGCCTGTCCGCATCAAAGGCTTGACAGCGGACATTTTTCATGGGCTGTGTCCAGGGCGGCCCGCACCCGGCCCGGCCCGGCTTGGCGGTACACTGGCGGCCTTGTCCGTCCTCTTTCCGCCTTCCCCGGCGATCAGGCCCTGCCATGCTGCTGACCCTGTTGAATATCGTCCTGCCCGTGTTCGCGGTGGCGGCTCTGGGCTTTGCCTTTGGCCGCCGCCAGGCGAGGGCGCCGGACATGGGGTTCATCAACTACGCCAATGTCATGGTGTTCTGCCCGGCGCTGGTGTTTTCCGCCCTGGTGGCCAATCCGGTGGATTTGACCCAGGGCTGGCCCCTGGTGGCGGCCGGGGTGCTGATCATCGTCGTGCCCGGGCTGCTGCTGGCCAAGGTGCCTTGCGCGGGGGTGTCGCGGGCGGCGTTCCTGGTGCCGGGCATGTTCCGCAATACCGGCAACATCGGGATTCCCCTGATGATGCTGGCCTATGGCAAGGACAAGCTGGGCGACATCGTCGTGCTGTTCGTGCTGTCCAATTTGTTGCACTTTTCTTTGGGGCTGTTCTTGCTGTCGCGTGGCAGCAACCGCTGGCTGTGGCTGCGCAATCCCAATATCTGGGCGGCGTTCCTGGGGGCGCTGCTGGCGCCGTACCGCGATTGGATCCCGGGCTTTGTCACCACGTCGATCGACTTGATCGGACAGATCGCCATCCCTTTGATGCTGTTTGGCCTGGGGGTGCGGCTGTCGCAGGATCGCATCGAACAATGGGGTCTGGCCCTGCGCATCAATGGCCTGTATCTGCTGGCGGGCCTGCTGACCTTGCCGCTGGTGCTGTGGCTGCTGCCGCTGACCCCGGACTGGGCGCGCATGGTGGCTTTGTCGGTGATGCTGCCGCCCGCCGTGCTGAACTATCTGCTGTGCGAACAGTACCGCGTGGCGCCCCGCACCGTGGCCAGCGTGGTGCTGCTGGGCAATGTCTTGTCCGTGGCGACCATTCCATTGGTGGTGTGGGCCACTTTGGCCTGGATTTGAGCGCCCGTGGTTCAAGTGTCTGCGCTCGAGCGCGCCGCCCATGGCCCCGAGGGGCACCGGCTATATCCGGCCGGGCGGATGCCGCCATGTCGCCGGTTCCACCCGAGGGCTTCAAAGGACCGTTGGCCGCAGTTGACCGCACCCGGCGGGCCGGATATGCCGGGGCTTATTCGCGTGTCTCGGTCTGCGGCATTTCGATCTTGACTTCCAGGACTTCCAGGGAGTCCTGGCGTTCGAGGTTGACTTTGATGTCGTCCGGGTCGATCTGCACGTATTTGGAGATCACGGCGATGAGTTCAGCCTGCAGCTTTTGCAGGAAGTCGGGGCTGTGCCCGCTGCTGCGCTCGTTGATCAGGATCAACTGCAGGCGGTCTTTGGCCACGCTGGCCGAAGTCTTTTTCTGTCCCCGAAAGAAATCCAGAAACGCCATGCTTATTTCCCTCCGAAAAGCCGCTTGAACAGGCCAGGTTTTTCGTAGTCGACGAAGCGCAGGGGCTTGTCTTCGCCCAGGTAGCGGGCGACGACGTCCTGGTAGGCTTCGGCGACGTCGGTGTTTGCCTTGTGGATGGCGGGGATGCCTTCGTTGGAGGCCTGCAGCACGATTTCGGATTCGGGGATGACGCCGATCAGGCGGATGCGCAGAATGTCCTCGATGTCGCCCAGGGACAGCATTTCGCCGTCGGCCACGCGCTTTGCGTTGTAGCGCGTCAGCAGCAGGTGTTCTTTGATGGGGTCTTCGCCTTGCTCGGCGCGGCGGGATTTGGCGGACAGGATGCCGAGGATGCGGTCGGAATCGCGCACCGAGGAGACTTCGGGGTTGGTGACCACCAGGGCGTCGTCGGCGAAATAGGACGCCATCACGGCGCCGGTTTCGATCCCCGCCGGGGAATCGCACACGATATATTCGAAATCCATGGCCTGCAGGTCGGTCAGGACTTTTTCCACGCCGTCGCGGGTGAGGGCGTCTTTGTCGCGGGTCTGGGAGGCCGGCAGGATGTACAGCTTGTCCAGCTGTTTGTCGCGGATCAGGGCCTGGTTCAGGCTGGCTTCACCCTGAATGACGTTGACGAAGTCGTAGACGACGCGGCGCTCGCAGCCCATGATCAGATCCAGGTTGCGCAGGCCGACGTCGAAATCGATGACGACGGTTTTGTGGCCGCGCATGGCCAGGCCGGCGGAGAAGCTGGCGCTGGTGGTGGTTTTGCCGACCCCGCCCTTGCCGGAGGTGACTACAACAATGCGTGCCATGGTGTTGGTGTTCCCCTGTGTTTTTTGAGTTCGTGACATCGTAAAGCAAAATGCCGGTGGATAGGCGTGCAGTCGTGGATGAAGGTGTCTTCCTGTGACTGGGTGTTTAAATTTCGTGGATGCGCAAAGTGTCTCCGTCCAGCTGTACCCGGGCCGGCTGGTTGTGCAGGGTGTCCGGCAGGCGTGTTTCGACTACCCGGTAAATGCCCGCGATGGCCAGCAGTTCGGGATCCAGCTGGGTGGTCAGGATCATGGCGTCCGTGCGCCCTTGCGCCCCGGCAATGGCTTTGCCGCGCAAGGGGCCGTAGACGTGGATGTGGCCGTCGGCGATGACTTCGGCGCCTTGGCTGACCAGGCCCATGACGATGAGATCGCCGCCTTTGGCATAGATGCGCTGGCCGGAGCGCAGCGGGTGGCGAACCACCAGGGTTTGGCCGGCCGGGGCCTGTGGGGCCTGTGGGGCCGGCGGCGCGGGCTCGGCCGGGGGCGCGGCCTGGTTGTCGGCGGGCCTGGCCGGGGCCGGGGCGGCGTCCGCGGGGGGCGCGCTGGCGCGGCCGGCGGACACCTGCACGGGGGCCAGGCCGGCCTGAAGCAGGCCGGCGTGCAAGGCGGCCTGGGCCTGTGCCCCGATGGGGTGCAGGCCATGCCGGCGCAAGGCGTCCGCCAGGGCGGGCCAGTCGGGGGCCTGGGACAGGCCCTGGGCGTCCAGGATGACGGGCTCGTCCCGGTAGAAGTCGCCCGCTTGCCGCATGCGTTGTTCCAGGGCTTGCAGCAGGGCGGGGGTGTCGTCGGTGTGCAAGACGGCCCGCAGCGTCATCAGGGTGGCGCTTTTGAAGTCCAGCACGTCGGATGGGGTTCCCATGGCGTGCGTCAGACCCAGGTGTCGCGCAGGGTCACGGCGCGGTTGATCACCGGGCGGGCCACGCTGGAATCCACGCGGTCGGCCACGAAATATCCCAGGCGCTCGAATTGCCAGCAGCGGCCGGGCTCGGCCTGTGTGCCGGGTTCCAGCCAGCCTTGCACGATGCGGCAGGAATCGGGGTTGAGGGCCTGCAGGAAGTCCTGCTCGCCCCGGTCGGGGTGGGCTTCGCGGAATAGGCGGTCGTACAGCCGGATTTCGGCGGCCACGGCGTGCCGGGCGCTGACCCAGGTGATGGCCCCCTTGACCTTGACGGTGTCGGCCCCCGGTGTGCCGCTGCGGGTATCGGGCAGGTATTCGCACTGCACTTCGGTGACGATGCCCTGGTCGTTCTTGCTGAAGCCGGTGCAGCGCACCACGTAGCCGTATTTCAGGCGCACCTGGTTGCCGGGGAACAGCCGAAAGTATTTCTTGGGCGGGTCTTCGCGGAAGTCGTCGCGCTCGATCCAGAGTTCTCGGGTCAGTGGAAATTCTCGCCGGGGGCTGTCGGGGTCGTGCGGATTGACCGGCGCCGAGCAGATTTCGGTGCGGTCTTCGGGGAAGTTGGTGATGACCAGCCTGATGGGGTCGAGCACCGCCACGGCACGCGGGGCGATGGGGTCGAGGTCGTCGCGCAGGGCTTGCTCGAGCACGCTGTAGTCGATGCGGGAATCGGCCTTGGAGACCCCGAGGCGGTCGCAGAACAGGCGGATGGCCCCCGGGGTGTAGCCGCGCCGGCGCAGGCCGGCCAGGGTGGGCATGCGCGGGTCGTCCCAGCCCTGGACGTGGTTTTCCGTCACCAGCTGGCGCAGCTTGCGCTTGCTGGTGACCACGTAGCTGAGGTTGAGGCGCGCGAATTCGTACTGGTGGGGCAGGGGGGCGGCCAACTGGCCGAGTTCGGCCAGGCGCTGCAGAATCCAGTCGTAGAAGGGGCGCTGGTCTTCGAATTCCAGCGTGCAGATGCTGTGCGTGATGCCTTCCAGCGCGTCTTCGACGGGGTGCGCCCAGCTGTACATGGGATAGATGCACCAGGCGTCGCCCGTGCGGTGGTGGCTGGCATGGCGGATGCGGTACAGAACCGGATCGCGCAGGTTGATGTTGGGCGACGCCATGTCGATGCGGGCGCGCAGGGCCATGGCTCCGTCCGGGTATTTGCCGGCGCGCATGTCGCGCAGCAGCGCCAGGGATTCGGCCGCCGGGCGGTCGCGCCAGGGCGAGTCGGTGCCGGGTTCGGTGAGGGTGCCGCGCGTGGCGCGCATGGCGTCGGCGGATTGCTCGTCCACGTAGGCGTGGCCCGCCTGCACCAGGGCTTCGGCGAACTGGTACAGGGTCTCGAAGTAGTCGCTGGCGAAATACAGGTGTTCGGCGCCGTCGGCCGTCCAGTCGAAGCCCAGCCATTGCACCAGCTCGATGATGGCGCGGACGTATTCGTCTTCTTCTTTTTCGGGGTTGGTGTCGTCGAAGCGCAGATGGCAGATACCCTGGTAGTCGCGGGCCAGGCCGAAGTTGAGGCAGATGCTCTTGGCGTGGCCGATGTGCAGGTAGCCGTTGGGCTCGGGCGGAAAGCGGGTGCGGATGCGGGCGGGGTCGATGGCCCCGGCGCGGCGCGTGGCGGCCGGACTGGGCGGCGGCGCCCAGCGGCGCCCCTGGTAGGTGCCGGCTTTCAGGTCGTTGTCGATGATGGTGCGCAGAAAATTGGAAACAGGCGCGGGTTCGGTGGTCATACTGTCCTGTGCATAATAAACTAGCGCACATTATGACTCAAACCGCGTGGGTTCTGTCGCTGACCCAGTTCTACCTCAGTCTGGGCTTTCTCCTGTTTTTCCTGGCGCTGGAGCTCGGCTTGGCGTGGGTGCTGTTTTTTTTGCGTTTGCGCGTTCACCGGGCGGACGCCGCCTTGCTGGCGTATCGTTTCTGGGTGCGCGTCTATGCCCTGGCGCTCATTATCGGCTTTGCGGCCAGCCTGCCCCTGCTGTTGCAGCTGGGCACGCTCTGGCAAGGGCTGATGGATCGGGCGGGCGAAGTGATCGGGCCGCTGGTCGCCATGGCGGTGCTGACCGCATTCATCTTCAAATCCTGTTTCCTGGGGGCCATGCTGTATGGCCAGCGCAGTCTGTCCAATGGGGTGCATACGCTGATGGTGGGCATGGTGGCTTTGGGCACATCCCTGACGGCGTGGTGGGTGGTGGCCTTGCTGGCCTGGATGCAATGGCCCGTGGGGGCGGCGATGGCCGAGCAATACTATCGAATCCGCAGCTGGCTGGCCGTGCTGGATGGGGCGGCCCCCGCCTTGTTCGGCATTTTGCTGACCGGCGGCCTGATGCTGGCGGCCACCCTGATGCTGTCCATCACCGCGCAGCGCACCCGGACGCGGCCCAGCGATGCCGGGGATCGCGCCGTGTACCGGGGGGCGCTGGTGCTGCTGTTGCTGGCGGTCGTCGTCCAGGCCGGCCTGGCGGCGCGGCTGGGCTACCAGCTGTTGCCCGTGCAGCCTGCGCGCTTGGCCGCCGTGGTGCCGCAGTGGCACAGCGGCGTGCCCGACCCCCTGACCATGCTGGCGTGGCCGGATGGCGCCGCCGGGCGCAATGCCTGGGCCTGGCTGGGCATCGCCCCCCCGGCGGGCTGGCTGGCCCCGCCCGTGGCGCCCGATGCGGCGGAGGCCGCTGGCGGCGTAATCATCCAGGGCTTGAATGATCTGGTCGGCATGCGCCCCCCGGTCTTGCCGACGTATGCCAGCGCGCGCCTGGCCGCTGGGCTGCTGGCGCTTTTGGGCCTGATGGGGCTTTGGGGGTTCTGGCGCGCCTGGCGGCTGGGGTTCGAGCCCGACAAGCTCGGTTCCGGCGGGCGGGCGGGCTTGCGGGCGATGGCCTGGCTGGCGCTGTTCGGCCAATTGGCGGGGTGGGGGCACTTGATGATGGGCAGTCTGCCTTATGCCGTGTACGGCACGATCACCTTGCGCGAGATCGGCGCGGTGCAGGGCGAGGCCGGGCTGTGGGGCGGGGTGGCGCTGCAGCTGCTGGTCTATGGCGCGCTGGTCTTGGGCTTTCGTCAATTGCTGGGGCATACGCTGCGTTATGGCGTGGTGCCGGTGGCGCGTCATCGGGGGCGCGCATGATCGAATCGCTGGCGGCCCTGGTCGGCCTGGGGGCGCAGGACCCTGCATTCTGGATGCCCCTGGTGCTGATGGGCATGTTTTTCGCCATTCTGGCGGCCGGGGTCTTGCTGGATGGTTTCGATATTGGGGTGGGGTGCCTGTCCCTGGTGGCGCCGGCCGCCTTGCGTCCGCGCATGTTGTCGCTGTTGAGTCCTTGGCGCGATGCCAACGAGTTCTGGCTGTTTCTGGGCCTGGGGCTGTTGGCGGCCGCATTCCCTTATGCCTGGTCGCCGACGCTGGGCCGTCTGTATATTCCCTTGACCCTGCTGGGGCTGGGCACGCTGCTGCGCTCGGTGTGTTTCGAGTGGCGCTTGCGCGCGCCCGTGCAGCAGCAGGGGCGTTGGCAGTTCGGCTTTGGCCTGGGGGCGGTGCTGGTGGCCTTTTCCCATGGTTATCTATTGGCGCGGGTGACGGTCGCCTACGAAACTGGCGCGGGCTACACCGGGTTTGCGCTGTTGATGGGGGTCTGCGCCGTGGCCATCTACGGCCTGCTGGGGGCGGCATGGCTGATGATGCGCGAAGCGGGCGAATTGCGCGTGCGGGCGGTGGGCTGGGCGCGCCGCACTTTGCGCTGGAGCGCGGTCGGGGCGGTCGGGATTTCCGTGGTTCTGGATTTTTCCAATGCGGGCGTTTTCCTGAAATGGGGGGATGGAGAACACTGGGGGGTGGTCGGGCTGGTCTGGGGGCTGCTGCTGCTGTGCTTCGTGCTGACGGAAATGACCCTGCAGCGCATGATGGCCCAAAGCTACCGCGCCTCGGCCCTGCCCTATGCCCTGGTCATGGTGATTTTCCTGCTGCTGCTGGGGGGCCTGGCCTACAGCTTCTTTCCCTATGTCGTGCTGGACGAGCTCACCTTGTGGGATGCGGCGGCGCCGGTACAGACCCTGCGGCTGACCCTGTCGGCGGCCGTGGTGGCTTTTCCGGTGGCCCTGCTGTTCAACATCTGGGTGTACTGGCGCATGCTGGGGCGCTCGCGGCCTCCGCGCCCGCCCGACTTCCGCGCGTGATGCCCATGCCGATGCCCAATCCTTTCCGGTGGCGCGCCGACGGCGTGGCGGCCATGCTGTGCTGGGCGGCCCTGGCGGGCCTGGGCGGGGCGCTGATCACCATCGCCTTCCATGCGGGGATTCATGCCATCCAGCGCCTGTTCGCCGCGCAGTCGGGCCAGATCACCCAAGTGATGGGCGGCCTGGACTGGTCTTTGCGCCTGCTGGTTCCCGCCCTGGGCGGGCTGTGCGCCGGGGGGCTGCTGGTGGCGGCGCGGCGGGTATCCCGGGACAAGCATTCCAGTTACATGGAATCCGTCGCCATCGGGGACGGCCGGATGTCGCTGGGACAGGGCCTGCTGCGCTCCCTGTCGTCCCTGTGCACGGTCGCCTCGGGCGGGTCGATCGGGCGTGAAGGGGCCATGGTGCATCTGGCGGCGCTGTGGTCGTCGGGCGTTGGCCGGGTGCTGCGCGTGGACACGGCCCATTTGCGCTTGCTGGCCGCCTGCGGCGCGGCGGCGGGGGTCTCGGCGGCCTATGGCGCGCCCTTGGCCGGCGCGGTGTTCGTGGGGGAAATCATCCTGGGGGCCATGTCGTTCCAGAATTTCGGCCCCCTGCTGGTGGCCTCGGCCGTGGCCAGCCTGGTGATGCATTGGACGGGGCATTACGCCGTGCGCTATCCCATGCCCGACCTGCAGGTCATGCCGATCGAGCTGCTGCTGCCCTGCCTGGCCCTGGGCGTGTTGGCGGGGGTGGGCGCGGCCCAGTTCCTGCGCACCATCCATGCCGTGCGCACGTTGTTTGCGCGCACGCGCCTGGGCTTGCCCTGGCGCCTGGCGCTGGGCGGGCTGCTGCTGGGAGCCGTGCTGACGCGGCTGCCCGACATGGCCGGCAACGGCAACCGGGTGGTGCTGTCGCTGCTGCATGATGACTGGGCCTGGCAGATTGTGCTGTTGATGCTGCTGTGCAAGGTGCTGGCGACCGCGCTGACGGTGGGATCCGGGGCGGTGGGCGGGGTGTTCACGCCGCTGCTGTTCGTGGGCGGCGCCCTGGGCATGTTGTTTGGCCAGGTGCTGGCCGAGGCCTGGCCCGTGCTGGCGGGGCAGGGGGCCGTGTTCGCCCTGGTGGGCATGGGGGCGTTTCTGGCCGCCGCCACCAGCGCGCCTTTCATGGCCATCCTGATGATCTTCGAGATGACCCTGAGCTATCAGGTGGTGCTGCCCTTGGTTCTGGCCTGCGTGGTGGCGTATTTCGTGTCGCGCGGGCTGGCCCAGGCGGTGATGTATGAAGTGACCCTGCATCACGAAGACAGCCAGGCGCTGCGCCAGCGGTTGCGCCAGGCCAGGCTGGACAGCCTGCTGCGTCCCGCCGAGACCGTGGTGCCCACCACGGCCCCGGTGCGCCGGGCCCAGGAAATGTTCCTGGATTATCCGGTCAAGTACCTGTGCGTGGTGGATCAGGAATCCCATTGGCAGGGGGTGATCGCCCAGCAGGACTTGACGCGCATGATGCTGGGCGAAGTGGATGTGGCCGCCAAGACCTGCGGCGACGTGCTGCGCCTGGATTTCGTCAAGCCCCTGTATCCCGACCTGAGCCTGGACGAGGCCCAGGCCCAGTTCAGCGCGTTCCAGGGCGAACGCCTGCCGGTCATCAGCCGCGACCGCCCCGCCCGCCTGCTGGGGGTCGTGTATAAATCCGACCTGCTGGAGCGCTATTCACAGCTGAAGCGGGCCGTCGACAACGAAGACGCTTTTGTGTTGAGCCCCCGCCGGGGGCGCTGAGGCCGGCGCCGTGTGCGCCTTGCCAGCCAGGCGCAGGCATCCGAATTCAAGGGGCCAGAGCGCGGCATTCTGGTATCAAACAGCCGCCAGACGACGGACACCCGCAATCAAGGTATTGAAGCTATGGGATCGGCTACTGCCGTCCACCTGCAGAAAGGGCCCGATGGCACGCGACCCGCCTACTTTCTGATAACGATTACTGGTAAGGTTTTTCAATTCCTCGCTGGGATTTCCCAGGGCATCTGGTGCGCGAAACTTTCGTCTACCTTGCTGGCGCGCCAGCCCCGTCAGCCCAAGACCCTGTTCAACTGCGGACAAATCACCCAGGTAGAAGCTCTCCAGCTCATGACAGGCAATTCGGATCAAGGCGTCCGAACGACCCGCATCGGTGCACAGTCGCTGCAGCGCCGCACGCAGCGCCCGGCAATCCCCGCTATCCTGATCCTGCATGACGACGAACCGGCTTTCAGGCATTTGCCAATGCTGCAAACGCCTCACAATCTGCTTATGCAGATCCTGTTTGCCTTCAAACACCATATATCGCACGTCAATATCCGGTGGCAGAATCCGAGGCAGCACGCCCTCCAGCATGGCTTTCGCGGAAGGCTCTTCCAGCAGAAAAACCAGGGTTGTCATGCCGGATCCACCCCCTCGAACAGGCCCTGTTTCCATAAATAGCCCATCTGATCGCCTGCCGCCATATAGGCACGAATCTGTGGATCGTCCTGCGCCCGCAGTATTCGGGTATATCCGTTCCGCTTGACCAGCCAGAACACCTCCTCCAGGTTCGAGGCATTCAGAAAATCGGGCGAATGCGTGGATACCATGACTTGGCCGCCACGCTGCGCATAATCCCGGAACTCCTCTGCCAGTTCCCATAGCAAAGCTGGATAAAGCTGATTTTCCGGCTCCTCCACGCACAGCAGAGGGTGTGGCTGCGGATCATGCAGCAGTACCAGATACGCGAACATCTTCAACGTACCGTCCGACACGTAGCGGTCGATGAAGGGATCCACGAATGCCCCGTCACGGAATTGCAGCAATAGCCGTCCGTCTTCGGTTGGCTTGGGCGTTACCTGCGTGATCCCGGGGACACGATCATGCATGCGCTGTACGATGCGCTCGAACACCTCGGGATGGTTTTCGTAAATATTGCGAGCAACCAACTGCAGGTTATCGCCCGTGACCGACAAATGATCCGCGGCACCGATGGCGTCCTTGCTGCCCCGGGCGGCGCTGATGTGAAAGTCCGAGACATGCCAGTTTTCGATCAGGCGACGGAAGGCGTTGGCCGCCTTGAACCGCTCGAACTGACCCAGCCCGCTGATGGCAAGCGTATCGGCGCCGACCTTCTGGTCTTCGCGATCGAGTTCTTCGTCGGGCCGGTTGAAGTCTTCCTCGTTGGTAATGGCATAGCCCACGCCCCGCCGAAAATCCAGGAAATGAAAGGGGGATCCATAACGCCCGCGCTTATATCGCAGCACCTCATGCAAGACAATCGGCTGTCCCTTGTGCTCGCCCAGGTGCAACAGGTATGTGACCAGGCGATCCACACCGGCGATTTCCAGCCGGAACTTGATCTCGATCTCCACGCCTTCGGCCGGATCCGCTCCCCGGCTGATGACCTCCTTGAAGCCGCCGCGCTGCTGCAGGGCGCGGCGAATATTGAACAGCAAGCAATCCTTCAGGAAACCAAAGACGCCGAACAGGGTGCTTTTCCCCGTACCGTTCGCACCCACCACCACACAAAGATTCGGAATATCCAGCAGGGTCGCATCCCGGAAGCTTTTGTAGTTCTTGAGTCTCAACGATTCAATCTGCACCATGGTGCTCCTTAAAATTCCATGCCGATCTGCGTGCCCGACGCGCTTGCTTTGCTGCGGCCTGTTCGATGCCGCAAGTTGTCGATAGTACCTGTCTTCGGCCACGGTACAGGAAACGCGCCGCTTCCGCCTGACGAGCGGCCATGATGTCAGTACATGATGTCTAAAACAGCCGGGTCGGATCCCAGGGCTGGGCCTGATCCAGCCGGGCGCGCAGGTCGTCGTCGGTGCAGGCGGCCAGCTGGTTTTCGGCTTGGGCCAGGTTGTCCGCTCCCAGCAACTGTTGGCGGATGTCCTGCCCTTGGCGGGCGCTGAAAATCAGCAGGATGTTGCCATAAGAGGCATCCAGCAGAGCGGCGTCCCATTGTCGCCCTTGGGCGTCGGTGAAGATGCGCATGAAAAGATCCTGTGAAAACGGCCGATGGCTTGAGTGTAGTCCGAACCCGCTGGCCCGACGGTGCGATATACTGTGTCTATCAACAGTCATTGCGCGCTCATGGCCATACAAGCAGATTCCCTGTCCGCCGGACACCCCGAGCCCCGCCTGGTGGCGCCGGCCGTCGCCTCGCACGCCGAAGACTCCATCGAGCGCGCCCTGCGGCCCAAGTCCCTGGGCGATTACGTCGGCCAGCAGCGCGTGCGCGAACAGCTGGACATCTTCATCGCCGCCGCCCGCCAGCGGGGCGAGTCCCTGGATCACGTTCTGCTGTTCGGCCCTCCCGGCCTGGGCAAGACCACCCTGGCGCATATCGTGGCCCACGAGATGGGCGTGCAGTTGCGCCAGACCTCCGGCCCCGTGCTCGAACGCCCGGGCGATCTGGCCGCCATGCTGACCAACCTCGAACGCAACGACGTCCTGTTCATCGACGAAATCCACCGTCTGTCGCCGGTGGTCGAAGAAATCCTCTATCCCGCGCTCGAAGACTTCCAGATCGACATCATGATCGGCGAAGGCCCCGCCGCCCGCAGCGTCAAGATCGACCTGCAGCCCTTTACCCTGGTGGGGGCCACCACGCGCGCGGGCATGCTGACCAACCCCTTGCGCGACCGCTTCGGCATCGTGTCGCGGCTCGAATTCTATTCCGCCGAAGACCTTGCCCACATCGTGCGGCGCAGCGCCGGCCTGCTGGGGGCCGACGCCTCGGCCGACGGCGCGGCGGAAATCGCCCGCCGTTCACGCGGCACGCCGCGCATCGCCAACCGCCTGCTGCGCCGGGTGCGCGACTACGCCGAAGTCCGCGCCCAGGGCCGCATCGACACGGCCACCGCCCAGGCCGCCCTGGCCATGCTGGAAGTCGACCCCCAGGGCTTGGATCTGATGGACCGCAAGCTGCTCGAAGCCATCGTCCATAAGTTCGACGGCGGGCCGGTGGGGGTGGACAGCCTGGCCGCCGCCATCGGCGAAGAACGCGACACCATCGAAGACGTGATCGAACCCTACCTGATCCAGCACGGCTATCTGCAGCGCACCCCGCGGGGCCGCATGGCCACCCGCCGCTGCTGGCAGCACCTGGGCCTGCAGGCGCCCTCCGGCGGGGCCGAAGGGCAGTTGTTCACCTGAAAAAATCCCCCGCGCGTTTTGCGGCGCGGGGGGTGTCCGGGCTCAGGTCTGCCGAAGAATCCGGCTGGCCTCGGCGGGCCAGCCGACGTGCAGCCAGACCCCGTCTTCCAGCGGCAGGCCGGCGCGTTCGCTGTGGGGGATTTGCGCTTGCACGTCCAGGCCGGTTTCCGTTCTCAGGTACAGGGTGATGAATGCCCCCACGAACTCCTCGCCCACGACGCGGCAGCGCAGTTGGTTGTCGCCGGGGTGCGCGTCGCCCGCCCGGGCGAAGCGCAGGTGTTCGGCGCCGACGCACACCGCCACGGCCTCGTTGCCGGACAGAGTCCGGCCGGGGGCGGCCTGGGCGGTGAAGCGTCCGTGCGGGGAATCGACCCGAACCTGGGTGCCCGAGATCTCGGCCACGTGGCCCTCGATGATGTTTTTCCCGCCGATGAACTCGGCCACGAAGCGGTTGCAGGGGGTGGTGTAGATTTCCTGCGGGCTGCCGACCTGCTCGACTTTCCCTTTGCTCATGATCACCACGCGATCCGCCATGGCGAAGGCTTCTGAATGGCTGTGGGTGACATAGACGAAGGTGATGCCGATTTCCTTCTGCAGGGCGGTCAGCACGCTTTGCATGTGGACTTTCAAGTTGGCGTCCAGGGCGCTGAGGGGCTCGTCCAGCAGGAGGATCGGCGGTTCGGTCACGAGGGACCGGGCCAGCGCGACCCGCTGGCGCTGGCCGCCGGACAATTGGGCGATGTTGCGGTGCGCGAATTCGCCGAGTTCGAGCTTGCCCAGCCAGTTCAGCGCCCGGCGGCGGCGTTCGGCCTTGCCGACGCCGCGCATGCGCAGGCCGAATTCCACGTTTTCCACCACGTTCAGGAAGGGAAAGAGGGCGAGGTTCTGCCAGACCAGCGGCGTGTCCCGCTCCCAGGTGCGCAAGGCGTTGATGGGCTCGCCGTTCAGGCGGATTTCCCCGCCGGTCGGCTGATCCAGCCCCGCCAGCATCCGCAGGGTCGTGGTCTTGCCGCACCCGCTGGAACCCATGATCGCCAGGAATTCGCCTTCCATGATGTTGAGATCCATGGATTGCACGGCGACGAAATCGTCGAAGCGTTTGGACACGCCGTCCAGTTCAACCAGAGGTCTGCTCATTGCTTGCTCCCGTCGGCCGAGGCCGGGTTTTGTTGTGGGCTGGGTTTCCCTCGCTTGAGCAGCAGCACTTGCGCCAGGATAACGAGGGTCATGGTGATGGTGAAGACGATGGAGCCGATGGCGTTGATGGTCGGGCTGACCCGGCCCTGCAGCGTCGTGAGGATGCTGACGGGGACGGTCGGATCCAGGCCGGAGACAAACCAGGCCACGGCGTATTCGTCGAAGGAGACCGCCATCGTCACGAACAGGGCGGCGCCGATGCTGGGGGCGGTGAAGGGCAGGATGATGTGCCACAGGGCGCGCCACTGGCCGGCCCCCAGGTTCCAGGCCGCCGCTTCCAGGTCTTCCGGCATCAGGGCCAGGCGCATGCGGATGACCGCCATCGCAAAGGGCGTGCACATCACGATGTGGCTGATCATGACGGCGCCGGTATCGCCCGACAGGCTGACCCGCGAGAGGAAGGCCAGCATCGCCAAGCCCATGATGATGACCGGAATCGTCGGCGGCAGCAGGGCCAGAACCAGGTAGACGGACTTGCCGAAGAAGCGGTAGCGGTAATCCGTATAGGCGGCGCAGAAGCCCAGCAGGGTCGAGGCGCAGGCCGCCGTCGTCCCCACCAGCAGGCTGTTGCGGAAGGCTTCCCAGACTTCCGGGTCGTCGAAGATGGCGCGATACCAGTCGAGGCTGAATTCGCCCAGCGGCAGCGTGGGGAAGCGGTCGGCGTTGAAGGAAAAGACGAAGCTGGCGACGATGGGCGTGAAGATGAACAGGAAGACCAGGCCCACGTAGCCGCGCAGGGTATTGTCGATCCAGCGGTTTTGGTTCATGTCGTTCTCCGGTAGGCCAGCCAGATGCCCGCGAGGGCCACCGCCAGCAGGGTCAGGATCATCGTCACGGCCACCACGGCGGCTTGCGGCCATTGCTGCCCGGACTTGACGGTGTCGATGATGACGGTGCTCAACATGGTCTGCAGTCCGCCGCCCAGATACAGGGGGCTGACGAAGTCGCCGAAGGTCAGGATGAAGCAGAACAAGGCGGCGATCACGATGCCGATCCGGGCCGAGGGGATGACCACGCGCCAGATGGTTTCAAGCCGGCCGCAGCCCAGGTTGTGGGCCGCTTCGATCAGGTTGCGGTCGACATAGATGAGACTGAGCAGCTGCAGCAGGGTGACCAGGGGCAGACACAGTGTGGCGTAGCCCACCAGCGTGCCGCCCAGGGTGTTCAGGATCGTCACGGCCGGCAGCCCGAACAGGCCCAGCACCGCGTTGATCACGCCGGAATCGGCCAGCACCACCTGCCAGGCGTAGATGCGCACCAGGTAGCTGGTGAAGAACGGCAGGATCAGCAGCAGAAAGGCCAGCTGCCGCGCGGCCGGCCGCAGCTTGAAGGCGATGGCGTAGGCGCAGGGAAAGGCCAGGCAGCTGATCACGGCCGTGGCCAGCGCGGCCAGCCCGAACGTCAGCAGGTAGGCATCCTGGAAATACGCCCGGCTGTAGATGAAGGCCCAGTTGGCCAGGGTGAAATCCGGCTTCAAGCGGAAGAATTCGACCGACCAGAAGGTGATGATGAACAGGAAGGCGACGGGCAGGACGAGAAACAGCAGTTGCCATATGAAAGGCGGCAGGCTGAGGAGGGCGGTATAGACGCGCCCGCCCAGGGCGGACGTGCGCTGGGGCTGCGGGAAAGCGCCGGCCCGGCCGCTTTCCTGGGGGATGAGAGTTTGTTTGGACACACGCATCTCGCTGATCATGGAAGTCTCCGGTAGCGGCGGCGGCCGGCCCGGCTCGCGCGTCGTGGCGCGGATCGGGCCAACCGCCGTCCTGGGCGGGGAATGGCGGGTGTATCGGCCCCCGTCCGTGGCGCCGGTTCACCCCTGGGGATGTGCCGATCAGGCGTTCTTGTATTGCTGCCAGAAGTTGTTCCAATCCTGCAGCGATTGCTGGATCGGCAGCTGGCGGTTGTGGATGCGGCCCTCCCGGATGACGTTCATCACGTTGTACTCGTCCAGCAGCATGTTCTGGTATTGCGCCGCGCCGTGGTTGACCTTGGCCAGCAGTTTCCAGCCTTCCTCGTTGGGGATCAGGGCCGGGTAGGCCCGCATGGTGGCGGCCCGAACCTGCCCCTCGGGCGACACCATGTACTGGAGGAATTTAGTGGCCAACTCGGCATTCTGGGTGTTCTTGCCGATGCACAGGCATTCGTTCCATTGCAGGCCGCCTTCTTTGGGGACGACGGTCTTGAACGGCCCGCCGCTGCGGGCCAGCAGGCCGGTGATCCAGTCGCCGATGCCCAGCATGGCATGGACTTGCTCGGTCTTCAGGGAGGACAGCGTGCCGCCGTAGCCGAAAAAGCCCGCGATTTGCGGCCGCAGGCTGGTGGTTCTTTCTTGCACCTTCTGCCAGGCGGCGGCGTCCAGATCGAAGGGGCTGGGGTTGCCGTTGAGCAGGCTGATCTGCCCGAGGTTGGGCAGGTGCCAGTCGAAGTGCGCCACTTTGCCCTTCAGTTTCTTGTCCCAGAACATCTCGTAGGAACTGGCTTGTTCGTCGGTGATGAACTTGGTGTTGAAGGACACGCCGAGAAAGCCGAAGCGCATCAGCAGCCCGTCCATGTCGTCGCCGTTCCAGAGGATCGGGAAACGTCGGAATTCGGGGAAAAAGTCGTTGAAGGGGTAATCCGCGGGGTTCAGTGTCTCGATGTAGCCGGCGGTGCGCAATTGCTGGACGTATTCACCGTCGGCCAGGATGATGTCGTAGGTGCCGGGCGGGGACTGGGAGATCAGCGCCAGCATCTCGTCGCCGCCGGTGTAGTATTTGGCGCGGATCTTCACGCCGTGCTGGCGCTCGAAGTCGCCGACCACTTCGGGCTCGGCAAAGCCGTTCCAGGTCAGCATGGTCAACCTGTCCTGCGCCCGGGCCGCCCCGAATGGCAGCAGGCTGGCCGCCGCCGCCAAGCTGGCGGCACCCCCCATTTTCTTGACGAATTCTCGACGGGATAGACTACTGCTCTTGCCAAAACCTTTTTGCATGGTTGTCTCCTGCGGGTTTTTCAAGCGCCCCGGGCGGTCGGCCTCTTGTCGATGGGCGCCTGCGATGAGGTCATCCCGAGCCCCGGCATGGCAGTCTCTGGATGACTATTTTGTCGTCGTGGCCATTTCCGTGTGGGCGGAAGGCCAGCAAGAACCAGTTTATGGAGTAAGCCGGGGGCGATATTGTCTGATAACGACCAAAAGCGTCGTAGAATCGACGTCAGCGCCGCCGGCGCGGCACGCGGTTTGCGGCGGACGGCTGCCCGCCCGGCTTGCCGGACTGGCCGGCGATCTACGCAAGAGGACGCCGCCGCGAGCCGGCCTCTCGGCGGCTTAGTCGCGGATCTGCTGCACGCAGTCGACCACATCCGCCCCGTAGGTTTCCAGCTTGCGCGCCCCCACGCCGCTGATCCCCGCCAGCGCCTGGACAGAATCCGGGTTGCGCAGGGCGATCTCGCGCAGGGTGGCGTCGTGGAAAATCACATAGGCCGGCACGCTGTGTTCGCGCGCCACCCGTCCCCGCCAGGCCCGCAGGTGCTCGAAGCGCGCCAGCGCATCCGGCGGCAGGGCATCCAGTTGGGCCGCCGTGGTGGTGCGTTGGCGGCTGGCCTTGGCTTTTTTCACCGCCAGGGGGCGCAGCATCAGCGTGCGTTCCCCTTTCAGCACCGCCCGGCTGGCTTCCGTCAGCGCCAGCGTGCCGTAGCCTTCCAGATCCACCGTCAGCAGCCCCAGCGCCAAGGCTTGGCGCAGGACGCTGCGCCAAGCCTCGACCGACAGGTTTTCCCCCACCCCGAACACGCTCAAGGTCTCGTGACCGTGCTGCTTCATCCGGTCGGTCGACTGGCCGCGCAGAATGTCGATGACGTGCCCGCCGCCGAAGCGCTGGCCGCGTTCGCGCCACAGGCGGTACACGGCGGACAGCAGTTTTTGCACGGCCACCGTGCCGTCCCAGGCGGCCGGGGGCTCCAGGCAGGTATCGCAGTTGCCGCACGGGGCGATGGCCTGGCCGAAATACGCCAGCAGATCCTGGCGCCGGCAAGTGACGGTTTCGCACAGGGCCAGCATGGCGTCCAGTTGGCGCACCTGGCGGCGCTGGTGCAGGGAATCCCCTTCCGAGGCGTCGATCATGCGGCGCTGCTGCACCACGTCCTGCAGGCCGTAGGCCAGCCAGGCGTCGGCGGGCAGCCCGTCGCGCCCGGCGCGCCCGGTTTCCTGGTAATAGCCCTCGATGGACTTGGGCAGGTCGATGTGCGCCACAAAGCGCACGTCGGGCTTGTTGACCCCCATGCCGAAGGCGATGGTGGCCACCATCACGATGCCGTCCTCGCGCAGGAAGCGGGCCTGGTTCTCGGCCCGTGTGTGGCTGTCCAGGCCCGCGTGGTAGGGCAGGGCCGTGATCCCGTGGCGCGCCAGGAATTCGGCCGTCTGCTCGACCCGGGTGCGCGACAGGGCGTACACGATGCCGCATTCGCCGCTGTGTTCGGCCTGGATGAAGTTCAGCAGCTGGCGGCGGACTTCCTGTTTTTCGACGATGCGGTAGCACAGGTTGGGCCGGTCGAAGCTGGCCACGAACTGCCGGGCGTCGTCCAGCGCCAGGCATTGGACGATGTCGCGCCGCGTGGCGTCTGTGGCGGTGGCCGTCAGGGCCACGCGGGGGACGTCGGGCCAGCGCTCGGCCAGCAGCCCCAGGCCCTGGTATTCCGGGCGGAAATCATGCCCCCATTGCGAAACGCAATGGGCTTCGTCGATGGCGAACAGGGCGATCCGGCCTTGATCCAGCAGATCCTGGCAGCGTGGCGTCAGCAGGCGCTCGGGCGCCACGTAGAGCAAGTCCAGCGCGCCTTGCAGGAAGGCGCGCTCTACCTCGCGCGCCTGGGACAGGGTCTGGCTGGAATTCAGGAAGGCGGCCCGCACCCCCAGTTCTTGCAGGGCGTCGACCTGATCCTGCATCAGGGCGATCAGCGGCGACACCACCACGCCCGTGCCGGCGCGCACCAGGGCCGGGATCTGGTAGCACAGGGATTTGCCCCCGCCCGTAGGCATCAGCACCAGCGCATTGCCGCCGGACACGATGTGCTCGATGATGGCTTGCTGTTCGCCCCGGAAGGCATCGTAGCCGAAGACGTCGCGCAGGGCGTCCAGGGCCGTGGCGTGGCGGCCGGACAGCGGTGCCGCGGCGGGATGCGCCGGGGCTGTCCGCGCCGGGGCGGCCGTGTCCGGCAGGGGTTCGCCGGTTTCGTCCCACAGGGGAATCGTCTGGTCGTGCATCGCGCCGCCCGCCTCAAGCCTTCGACAAGGCCTTCAGGGCCTGGCGGATGCTGTCCGATACGGTCAGGCCGTCCGGCAGGGCGGCCATGGCGCGGCGGGCCTCGGCGGTGGAATAGCCCAGGGCCTGCAGGGCGTTCAGGACGTCGCCCGAGCCGGCGGGGGCGGGGCTGCCGTCCGCGCGCGGGCCGCCCGCCAGGGCGGGCAGCTTGTCGCGCAGTTCCAGCAGCAGGCGCTCGGCCGTTTTCTTGCCGATGCCGGGCACCTTGATCAGGCGGCCGGATTCCTGCCGGTCGATGGCGTCGGCCAGGTCTTCGACGCTGAGGCCCGACAACACCGCCAGGGCCGTGCGCGCGCCGATGCCGGTGACCTTGATCAGCGCCCGGAACGCCAGGCGCTCGGCGGGCGAGGAAAATCCGTATAGAACATGGGCGTCTTCGCGGATCGCCAGGTGGGTGTGCAGGGTGACGGTCTGGCCGATGGCGGGCAGCTTGTACAGGGTGCTCATGGGGACGTCGAGCTCGTACCCCAGCCCGCCGGCCTGCACGCAGACGGTGGGGGGGCTCAGTTCGATCAGGGTCCCGGTGATGCGGCCGATCATGGCAGGCTCCGTGTGGTGGGTGGGGGAAAAACGGCGGGCATGTCCGAAAAAAGCGGGCGTGCCCGATCAGGATACCAGCCGGCCGGTGCGCAGACGCCGGCCCCGGGTTGAAAGTGTCCCGGGGGCCAGGGATTGCAGCCGGGCGGCCAGCGGGGCGCAGTGCGCGTGGCAGATGGCGCAGGCCAGGGCGTCGGCGGCGTCCGGGGCGGGGGTGCCGTCCAGGGTCAGCAGGTGACGCACCATGACCTGGATTTGTTCCTTGGACGCCCGTCCCGTGCCGACCACGGCTTTCTTGATCTGCAGCGCGGTGTATTCCTGCACGGCCAGGCCGCTGTCGGCCAGGGCGCACAGCGCGGCCCCCCGGGCCTGGCCCAGCAGCAGCGTCGAAGCCGGGTTGGTGTTGAGGAACACTTTTTCCAGTGCCGCCTGGTCGGGCTGCGCGTCGCGGGCGACCTCGCGCAGATTGTCCAGGATGACCTTGAGCCGGGCGTGCAGCGGCAGGCCGGGCGGCACCACGATAGTGCCGCTGGCGACATAGCGCAGGCGGCTGCCCTGGGCTTCGATAATGCCGAAGCCCGTGCGCCGCAGGCCCGGATCGACGCCCAGGATGCGCATCAGTGGCGGAAGTGCCGGGTGCCGGTGAAGACCATGGCGATCCCGCGCTCGTCGGCGGCGGCGATGACTTCATCATCGCGGATGCTGCCCCCGGGCTGGATGACGCAGGTGGCCCCGGCGTCGGCCACCACATCCAGGCCGTCGCGGAACGGGAAGAAGGCGTCTGACGCCACGGCGGACCCTTGCAGCGTCAGGCCGGCTTTTTCCGCCTTGATGGCGGCGATCCGGGCGGAATCAATGCGGCTCATCTGGCCCGCGCCCACGCCCAGCGTCATGCGCTGGCCGCAGAAGACGATGGCGTTGGATTTGACGTATTGGGCGACGTTCCAGGCGAACAGCAGGTCTTGCATCTGGGCGTCGGTGGGGGCTTGCTGGGTGACGACCCGGACGTCGGCGGCGTCGAGGGGACGGCCGTCGGGGTCTTGCACCAGCCAGCCGCCGCCCACGCGCTTCACGTCGTAGGCGTTGCGCGCCGTGCCGACGGGCAGCTGCAGCACCCGCACGTTTTTCTTGGCCGCCAGCACGGCCAGCGCCGCGCCGGTATAGGCGGGGGCGATCAGGACTTCGAGGAACTGCTGGCTGACGGCCTGGGCCGTGGCTTCGTCCACCGGGGCATTGAAGGCGATGATGCCGCCGAAGGCCGAGGTGGGGTCGGTCTTGAAGGCCTGCTGGTAGGCGGCCAGCGGATCGGCGCCCAGCGCCACGCCGCAGGGGTTGGCGTGCTTGACGATGACGCAGGCGGTGGCGTCGAAGCTGCGCACGCATTCCCAGGCTGCGTCAGCGTCGGCGATGTTGTTGTAGGACAGTGCTTTGCCCTGGATTTGCTGATAGCCTGCCAGCAGCCCTTCGCCGATGTCGCGGTCGTGGTAGAACGCGGCCCCTTGGTGCGGGTTTTCGCCGTAGCGCAAGGCTTGCTGGCGCTGCATCTGCACGGTCAGCACGCGGGGCCAGGGCTCGCGGGCGGGCACCTGGGCCGGGGCGGGTTCGGCGTCGGCCAGGCTGCTGAGGTATGTGGCGATGGCGCCGTCGTAGGCGGCCGTGTGGGCGTAGACCTTGGCGGCCAGTTCCAGGCGCAGGCCGTAGGCGGGCTGGCGGGCGGGGCCGTCCATGTCGGCCAGCACGCGGGGGTAGTCGGCGGGATCGATCACCACGGTGACGCCGCCCTGGGCCGAGCCGTGGTTCTTGGCGGCGGAGCGCAGCATGGCCGGCCCGCCGATGTCGATGTTCTCGATGGCGTCGGCCAGAATGCAGTCGGGCCGGGCGATGGTCTGCTGGAAGGGGTACAGATTGACCACCAGCAGGTCGATGGGCGGGATGTCCTGGTCTTTCAGGGTTTGCATGTGTTGCGGGTCGTCGCGGCGGGCCAGCAGGCCGCCGTGGATGCGCGGGTGCAGGGTCTTGACCCGGCCGTCCAGGATTTCCGGCGAGCCGGTGTGGGTGGCGACTTCGGTGACCGGCAGCCCGGCCTGCCGCAGCAGGCTGGCCGTGCCGCCGGTGGACAGGAGCGTCACGCCGCGCTGGGCCAGCGCCTGGGCGAATTCGACAATACCCGATTTATCGGACACGGAGAGCAATGCAGTCTGGATGGTCATGGTGGCAGTAGGGAAGTAAGAAATCAGGCGGACAGCTGGTGCAGCTGCAGTTTCTTGCGCAGGGTGCCGCGGGTGATGCCCAGCATTTCCGCGGCGCGGGTCTGGTTGCCGGCGGTGCGTTCCAGGGCAACCTGCAAGACGGTGCGCTCGACGCACGAATTGACCATGGACAGCATATCGCCCGGGATGGAGTCCCCGAGGTCTTCGAAGTATTGGTCCAGTTGGTCGCGGACGGCTTGTTCCAGAGGCGTGGTGGTAGACATGGGTGGCGGTTCAGGTAAAACGTCAGGAGAGTGTTGACAGGGCGGATGCCGTGATGGGGGCTTGCGCGGGCCGGGCATCCAGCCAGCGCTGCAGCGCCTGGGTTTGCTGCGCCGTGCTGTCCAGCGCCATCAGGGCGGGCATCAGGGCGTCGGCGCCGGGCAGGCCGGCCAGATACCAGCCGATATGCTTGCGGGCGGTGCGCACCCCGGTGTGCTCGCCGTAAAACGTGTAATGGTCTTCCAGGTGGCCCAGCAGGTGTTCGCGCAATTCGCCATAGGTGGGCGCGGGCAGGTGCTGGCCGTGCGCCAGATAATAGGCGATTTCGCGGAATATCCAGGGGCGCCCCTGGGCGGCGCGGCCGATCATGACGGCGTCGGCCCCAGTGTAATCCAGAACGTGCCGGGCTTTCTCGGGGCTGGCGATGTCGCCGTTGGCGATCAGGGGGATGCGGATGGCCTGGCGCACGGCGCGGATGGTGTCGTATTCGGCGTGGCCCTGGTACAGGTCGCAGCGGGTGCGCCCGTGCAGCGTCAGGGCGGCGATGCCGCAGTCTTCCGCCAGCTGGGCGATGCGCACGGCATTGCGGCTGTCGCGGTCCCAGCCGGTGCGGGTTTTCAGGGTGACGGGGATGCCCAGGGGGGCGCAGGCGGCCACCACGCGCCGCAGGATGCGCGCCACCAGGGCCTCGTCGCGCAGCAGGGCCGAGCCCGACGCCACCTGGCAGACTTTCTTGACCGGGCAGCCCATGTTGATGTCGATGATGTGCGCCCCCTTGCGGATATTGAAGACCGCGGCTTCGGCCAGCATGTCGGGGTCGGCCCCGGCGATCTGCACGGCGATGGGCTCGGCCTCGCCCGCGTGATCCAGCCGCCGGGATGTCTTGACGCTGTCCCACAGCCTGGGGTTGCTGGCCGCCATCTCGGAGACCGCATAGGCCGCCCCCAGGGCCTTGCACAGGCGCCGGTAGGGGCGGTCGGTGACGCCGGCCATGGGGGCGGCGAAAACCGGATGGGGGAGCGTCCAGGGCCCGATGCGCATGGGATGCCCGCGCCTACAGGCGCTGGCCCTGCAGCAGGTGGCGCGCCAGCGGGTTGCGCAGGGCCGGGATCAGATCCAGCGCCGCCAGCGCCAGGCCGCCCGCATGGCGCGCCAGCGGGTTGGCGGTGGCGAACAGGCGCGGCAGGGTGTCGGTGATGCCGATGGTCAGGCCGCGATCCAGGCGGCGCTGCCGGGCGTAGCGGATCAGCCGAGGCTGGGGGTCGGCCGCGGGGTCGGCCAGCCAGGGCTGCAGGGCGTGGGCCAGCTGCGCGGCATCGCGCAGCCCCAGGTTGAGTCCCTGGCCCGCCACCGGGTGCATGGTCTGGGCGGCGTTGCCCACTGCCACGACCCCCGGGCCTTGCAGGCTGGGGCCGGCGTGCAGAGACAGGGGGAAGGTGCTGGCGGGGCCGATGCGCCGCAGGGAGCCCAGCCGCTGTCCGAAGGCCTGTTGCAGCGCCTGGTCGAAGGCCGGGTCGGGCAGGGCGGCCAGGGCTTGGGCCTGGTCGGGGTGGAGACACCAGACCAGGCTGTAGAGATCCGTCCCCGCCGGGTGCGGCAGCAGCGCCAGGGGGCCGGTGCGGGTAAAGCGCTCGAAGGCGCGCCCGGCGATTGGATTGGCGGCCCGGATGGTGGCCAGAACCGCGCTTTGCCGGTATTGGCGCTGCAGTCCCTGGGGACGCGCGCCGTCGGAAATCAGGGCGATGCGGGCCTGGGCCGGGCCGTCGGCCAGCTGCAGGGTCACCGGCCGGCCGGGCAGGGGCCGGGGCGGGCGCTGCGGAATGCGCGTGACGCCGCTGGCCCGCACGGCCGCCTGCAGGGTGTCCAGCAAGTCGTCGTATGTCACGACGCAGCCCAGCCGGGGGACGGCCAGGTCGGCCTGGTCGATCAGGGTGCGCCCCAGGTGCCCCGCCTGGGAAACGTGCACCGTCAGGATGTCGGCCGCCTGGGCGGGCCAGGCGCCCAGGGGCTGCAGCATCTGCCGGCTGCCGTGGTTCAGCGCCAGGGCGCGGGGGTCGATGGATTGTCCCGGCCGGCGCGCCGCCGGGGCCGGGCCCATCAGGACGATGCGCCCGGGGTCGGGGGCGTGGCGGGCCAGGCTCAGGGCCAGCACGCAGCCGACCGGGCCGGAACCCAGAATCGCAATGTCGAAGGTCGGGGCGGACATGGAGGCGTGGAAAAATGGGAAAAGGGCATTTTAACGCGGCTGATCCATTACAATGGGCGGGTTTTCCGTGGCCATGCCGCATGGCCTTGTCTACGCCGGGCGGCGCCGATCCCCATGGGCGCGCCCCAGGCCGGCCGCCGGGCCGGTGTTTTGTGCCGATATGTTTCAACCCATCATGGATTTACTGGCCTGGCTGCAACCCTGGGAAGCCTCCCCCACACTGGTGCTGGCGTTCATCGCCACGGCCTGGCTGTTTGTGCGCGGCGCGGGCGCGCACCGGGTGGGCCGGCTGCGTCAGGGCCTGTTCTGGCTCGGCTGGCTGCTGTTGTACCTGTCCCTGCATACGCGCGTGGATTACTACGCCGAGCGCATGTTCTTCATCCATCGTATCCAGCATCTGGTGCTGCACCACCTGGGGCCTTTGCTGATCATGGCGGCCTATCCGGGCCAGGTGCTGCGGGCCGGGCTGCCGCTGGCCTGGCGGGCGCGGCTGGCCGGGGCGCGCCGCCGCGGGTTCGTGCGCGGGCTGGAACATCTGGCCACGCACCGCATCCTCATCCCCGTGCTGTTCGTGCTGCTGGTGCTGGTCTGGCTGGAACCCACCGTGCAGTTTTATTCCATGCTCGATTGGCGTATCTACCGTTTCATGAACTGGTCGGTCGTCATCAGCGGCCTGCTGTACTGGAATCTGATCCTGGATCGCCGGCCGCAGCCGCCCGCCGCGATGCGGCCCGGGGGGCGCATCGTTTCGCCCGTCCTGACCATGTTGCCGCAAATAGCGGCCGGCGTCTGGATTGCGTTTTCCAGCACAGACCTCTATCCCGTGTTTGATCTTTGCGGGCGCGCCCTGCCCGGCTTCAGCGCGTTGGACGACCAGGCCATCGGCGGGCTGGTGATGTGGGTGCCGGCGGCCCTGGTGGAAACCTTCGGGTTGCTGGTGGCGCTGGCCAGCTGGTTGCGATTATCATCCAAAGGGCGGCTGCCGCCGGCTCGCCGGCGGCAGCCGCGTGATGCCCGCCGCCTTGCCGGGGTGGCCTGAGGGCCGGCCCGCGTCCGTCGGCGCTTGTCCGCTGTTTTCATTCATCCGCTTGCTTATGGTTTCCATCCGACGCCGATCCATGGCCCAGGCCCTTTGCCTGGCTCTGGCCGTGTCCTGCGCCGGCCCCGCCCGGGCGCAGCCCGTGGGGCTGCCGTCCATGGGGGCGGCTTCGGCCGCCGAGCTCTCGCCGCAGGTGGAAGCCGCCCTGGGACAGGCCATCATGGCGCAAGGCCGCCACGACCCGACCTATATTGCCGACCTGGACATCAATCAGTATCTGACCGACCTGGGCCGCCGGCTGGCCGCCCAGGCCCCGCAGCCGCTGGCCCAGGCCATCACGGTCTTCGCGGTGCGCGATCCGTCCATCAATGCCTTCGCCCTGCCGGGGGGATACATCGGCATCCATAGCGGCCTGGTGCTGGCCGCGCAAAGCGAATCCGAGCTGGCCGGGGTGCTGGCGCACGAAATCGGCCACGTCATGCAGCGCCACATCGCCCGGGGGATTACGCAGCAGGCCCAGGGCACGGGCCTGATGGTGGCCAGTCTGATCGGGGCCTTGTTGGCCGCCCTGGCCGGGCAGGGCGACTTGGCCATGGGGGTGGCGACATTCGGCCAGGCCGCCACGATCGACCGTCAACTGGGGTTTTCGCGCGGGGCCGAGCAAGAAGCGGATCGCGCCGGTTTCCAGATGATGCGCCGCGCAGGGTTCGATCCCCGGGGCATGCCGGACATGTTCCGGCGCCTGATGAACGCTTCCCGCCTGAACGAGGGGACGGGGCGCGGTTATGCCGCCACCCACCCTTTGTCCATCCAGCGCCTGTCCGATCTCGAAAATCGCCTGGGGCCCGAGGCCGGCCCGGCGGCGGCCGCAGACCCCGAATTCTGGTTTGTCCGGGCGCGGTTGGCGCTGATTCAGGCGCGCAGCAACGAAGCCCTGCAGCGCCTGCGGCAGGCCTTTCGCAGCGATGTCCGCGAGGACCATGATCCTGGCCGCCGGGCCGCCGCTTTGTTTGGCCTGGCCTGGCTCGACTGGAAAGCCGGCGATCCCGCCGCGGCGCGGCGGCAGGCCGACCAGGCGCAGGCCATCCAGGGGTCGCCCCAGTTGGACATGCTGCTGATCCGCCTGGCGCAGCCGCAGGGCGCGGCGGCCGTCCTGGACGCTTCCGCGCAGGCCTGGAAACGCTGGCCCGAAAACCAGGGCGTTGCCGAGGCGCGGGCGCGGGCCTTGCAGGCGGCGGGGCAAAACCAGCCGGCGGTTGATTTTTTGCAGGCGGCCGTCCGGCAATGGCCGGACGTGCCGGAATTCCAGGAACTCCTGGCCAACGGCCTGGAGCGTCTGGGCGACAAGGTGCGGGCGCACGAGGCCATGGCGCAGTATTTCCAGCAGACCGGCGCGCTGCCGACCGCCATGGAACACCTGCAGCAGGCGCGCAGCCTGTCCCGGGACTTTTACGAGCAGTCGCGCCTGGATATGCAGATCCGCGAATTGCGGGATCAGCAGGAAAACCGCCGGGCGCTGCTTGAACCCTTCAGGAAATAAAGCCGGGCCGGGCGTCAGAGGCGGATGCCGGCCTGTTCGTGGCTGTGGGGGTGGTCGCCTTCGCGCAGCACGTATTCGGTGCCGCAATATTGGCACTTGGCCACGCCGCTTTTCAAGACTTCGATGTAGGTGCGCGGGTGGATGCGCCACAGCGGGGCATCCGGGCCGGGGCAGTAGACCGGCAGGTCGGCGGCGCTGACGACGATGCGCTCGGGGGTTTTGGAGGGGGTGGGTGTGCTGCTCATGATTTTCCTGTCAGACCTTAGAAAGCCAGTGATGATATTTTGGGGTTTTACCCGACACCGCGTCGAAGAAGGCTTTTTGCAGCTGGGCCGTGATCGGGCCGCGTTCGCCCGCGCCGATCTGGCGGCCGTCGATTTCGCGGATCGGGGTGACCTCGGCGGCCGTGCCGGTGAAGAAGGCTTCGTCGGCGATGTACAGGTCGTCGCGCGTCAGGCGGCGCGACACCACCGGGATGCCGAGGTCGGCGGCCAGTTGGTGGACGGACGCCCGGGTGATGCCGGTCAGGGCGCAGGCGATGTCGGGCTCGATCAGCGTGCCGTCGCGCACGATGAACAGGTTTTCGCCGGAGCCCTCGGCCACGAAGCCGCTGGTGTCCAGCAGAATGGCTTCGTCGTAGCCGTGATCCAGGGCTTCGGCGTTGGCCAGGATGGAATTGGCATATGTGCTGGCGATCTTGGCGCGCGGCATGGTGACGTTGACGTGCTGGCGCGCATAAGAGGAAATCTTGACGCGGATGCCCTGCTTGAGGGCTTCTTCGCCCAGGTAGGCGCCCCAGGGCCAGGCGGCGATGGCGACGTGCACCTGGGCGCCCTTGGGCGAGACCCCCATTTTTTCGGAACCGTAGAACACGATGGGCCGGATGTAGCAGGAATCCAACTGGTTGCGGCGCACGACCTCGATCTGGGCGTCGGAGATGGCCTCGCGGGTGTAGGGGATTTTGATCTGGTAGATATGCGCCGAATTGAATAGGCGGCGCGTGTGGTCTTCCAGGCGGAAGATGGCGGTGCCATGGTCGGTCTTGTAGGCGCGCACGCCCTCGAAGACCGACAAGCCGTAATGCAGGGAATGTGTCAGGACGTGGGTGGTGGCGTCGCGCCACGGCACGAGCTTGCCGTCGTACCAGATCACCCCATCGCGGTCAGCCATGGACATTGCCTTCTCCTGTATTGAGTAAGCCGATATTGTACCAATTGCCCGTCTTGCGGCGATGCACGGTAAAATGGTGGCTTCATCACGCGCAGGGCCAATTCGGGCACCTGTGTTGCCCTGGCTACGAATGACCCAATCCACCCCCATCGACCCCGCCACCGAACCCGCCGTCCAGTTCAGCCAATTCGGCTTGCATCCAGGCATCATGCAGGCCATCCAGGCCACTGGCTATGTGTCCGCCACGCCGATCCAGGCCAAGGCCATCCCCATCGCCCTGACCGGACGCGACGTCATGGGGGCGGCCCAGACCGGCACCGGCAAGACCGCCGCGTTTTCCCTGCCCATCCTGCACCGGCTGATGCCTTTTGCCAATACCAGCGCCTCGCCGGCCCGCCATCCGGTTCGGGCGCTCATCCTGACGCCCACCCGCGAGCTGGCCGACCAGATCCACGACAACGTCCAGCGCTACAGCCAGTTCGTGCCCTTGCGGGCGGCGGTGGTGTTCGGCGGGGTCGATATCCGCCCGCAAAAAGAACAGCTGCGCCAGGGGTGCGAAATCCTCATTGCGACGCCGGGCCGCCTGCTGGATCACGTCGAGCAGCGCAACGTCAATCTCGGCCAGGTGGGCATCCTGGTGCTGGACGAGGCCGACCGCATGCTGGACATGGGCTTCCTGCCCGACCTGGATCGCATCATGCGGCTGTTGCCGCCGGGCCGCCAGGGCCTGCTGTTTTCGGCCACCTTCAGCCCCGAGATCCGCAAATTGGGCCGCAGCTTCCTGCGCACGCCCGTCGAGGTCGAAGTCGCCCGGCCCAACGCCACCGCCGATACGGTCAGCCAGATCGCCTATTGCCTGGACACCGATGCCAAGCGCCGCGCCGTGGTGCATCTGGTCAAATCGCGCCAACTCAGCCAGGTGATCGTGTTTTCCAACACCAAGATCGGCTGCAGCCGCTTGGCGCGCCAGCTGGAACAAGACGGCGTGCGGGCTGAATCCATCCACGGCAACAAATCCCAGATCGAGCGCATGAAGGCGCTGGATGCCTTCAAAGCCGGCACGCTCGAAGTCCTGGTGGCCACCGATGTGGCGGCCCGGGGCCTGGACGTCGCCGGCATCCCCTGCGTCATCAACTACGATCTGCCGCGCAGCGCCGAAGACTACGTGCACCGCATCGGCCGCACGGGCCGGGCGGGCGCCCAGGGCGAAGCCATCGCCCTGTTCACGCCCGAAGAAGAACGCTACCTGCTGGATATCGAAAAGCTCATCAAGACCAAGATCCCGCGCGGCGAGCTCGATCTTCCCCGGCCCTCGCGCCGCCGTCCCGTGGGCAGCCCCCGTTCGGGGGGCGGCTGGCACGCGCCCGAACCGCCGCTGGATGACTTCTTCTCCAAGCCCTACGTGCCCGCCGCCCCGGCAAGCCAGCCGCCCGCCTCGGTGCGCCCCGCGGCGGCCTCGGCCAAGCGCGCCGTGGGCGTATTGCTGGGCGGCGGCCGCAAGCAGGCCTGACCCCTGCGCCGCCCGGGCCGGGCCTCGATAATCCTTATTTCGACAGCCTGACTGGACTGACCCCCGCGTCGCCGGGGCCGGGCACTGCGGGGCGTCTGTCAGGCGCTTGCCAATGCGTCCACCAGGCCGGGCCCGTCCGTTGTCACGGGCAGTTGCCCGGCGCCTTCCAGCAGGCGCCGCAGGTGCTCGGCATACGGCAGCTGCACGCCCCAGAACCGGGTGCCGCGGCGATCCTGCACCAGCACGGTGGGAAAATTCTCGATGTCCTCGTCGCCCAGCCATTGGGGGCTGTCCTCGACGTCGACCCAGATGAACGTCCACTCGGGCCACTGGGCGGCCAGGGCCTCCAGGGCGGGCCGGTAGGCATCGCAAGTGCGGCACCAGGCCGCGCAATAGCAGACCACGCGCTGGCCCTGATCCTGCCGCAGGCGGGCCAGCAAGGCGGGCAGCTGGGTGTGGGGGTTGTATAGTTCCATAGCCGCAATATAGTATGAAACTTCTCGCTATTCTGACAGGTGTGTGTTTCATGAGGCATCCAGTACCCGCCGTGCGGGACTCCCGGCATTCCAACGGGCTGGCCCTGGTCGGGCAGGCGTTTCGCCGCGCCCTGCGCAGCCAGCTGCACCCTCGGATGCTGGCGGCCCTGTTCTTGCCGTTCGTCATCGCCGCCCTGGGGGCGGTGCTGCTGTTGTGGTTTTTCTGGGCGCCCCTGACCGGCTGGCTGGATCAGGAAGCCTCGTCCTGGGGGGTGTTCAGCACCGTGGACGGCTGGCTGGTGGCCGCCGGGCTGTTTTCCTTGAAGCTCTGGCTGATCCCCTTGCTGGCCATCGGGCTGCTGCTGCCCATGGCGGGCATTCTGGGTCTGATCATCGCGGCGGTGTTTGTCATGCCGCTGGTGCTGAAGCACCTCGAACACCGCGATTACCAGGGGCTGGGCCGCCAGGGCCGGCATGCCACGGCCCTGGGCGCCTGGAACGCCGTCTGGGTGGGCATTCTGTTTTGCCTGGGCTGGGCGGTGACCATGCCCTTGTGGCTGATTCCCCCCATGCCCCTGATTCTGCCCGTGCTCTGGTGGGCGTTCGCCTTGAACCGCATGCTGCGGGTGGATGCCATGATCGAGCATGCCAGCCCGGCCGAGCGCCGCCTGCTGTGGCGCCGGCATGACCGCCAGTTGTGGCTGATCGCCGGTATCTTGTCGCTGGTCAACCTGATTCCCCTGTTCTGGCTGGTGATGCCGGTGTTCTCGGCATTGGTGTATGCCCATTTCTGCCTGTCGGCCATCGCGCGCCTGCGGGCCGAGACTGTGGTGGACGTCTAGTGTCGTCCCCGTCGCCCGTATCGCCGCGCCCGCGCCAGGGGCCGTCCAAGTCTTTCATGCCCGGAATGCCCTCATGACCGCTACGCCCCCCAACCACGCCTCGCCGTCCCGTTTCCCCCACCCGGAAGCCGCTTCAGCGTCCCCCGCGCCCGCCGCCGAATCGGCGGCCCATCCGGCGGCGGTCGTGCCCCGGGTGCGCCTGATCGCCATCGGCGATGAAATTCTCTCCGGGCGGCGCCAGGATCAGCATTTTTCCAAGCTGATCGACCTGCTTCAGGCGCGCGGCATGCGCCTGCATGCCGCCGAGTTCATCTCCGATGACGAGGACGATATCGTGGCCTGCCTGCAGCGCAGCTTCGCCACGCCGGATATCGTGTTCTGTTGCGGCGGCATCGGGGCCACCCCGGACGACCGCACCCGCCAGGCGGCGGCGCGGGCGCTGGGGCTGGGCCTGGCGCTGCACCCCGAAGCCGCCCGCCTGATCAGCGAACGCTGCGCCGAGACCGCCGCCAAGGGCCAGGGCAGCGCGGACATGTCCACCCCCGAGAACCAGCAGCGGCTGCAGATGGGGGTGTTTCCGGTGGGGGCGGAAATCATCCCCAACAGCTATAACCGGATTCCCGGGTTTTTCATTCAACGGCACAGCTTCATGCCGGGCTTCCCGGTGATGGCCCACGCCATGATGGCCTGGACCCTGGACACCCGCTATGCCCGCTGGCATCACCAGGAAATCCGCATCGAGCATTCTTTTCTGGTGTTCGGCCTGCCCGAATCCCGCATCACCCCCGCGCTGGAGTCCCTGGAACAGCGCTGGCCGGGCATTCGCGCCTTCAGCCTGCCCAATGTGGGTGACCGGGGCGGCCATCCGCACATCGAGCTTGGCGTCAAGGGCGAACCCCAGGCCGCCGCCCAGGCGCTGGCCTGGCTGCGCGACCAGGTGCTGTCCCTGGGCGGCGGCCTGAACCCTCCGGCATAAAAGGCTTGCCATACGGAATGATTTTTCATAATATGGAATTGTGGCAACGCAACAAAATCAAACCATGGCCCGTCTTCATAGCTCTCGCTCAACGCTGTCCTCCACCCCGCCGTCGCTCGGCGATGCGGTGGCCGAGTCCGGTTCCGTCACCATTCAGGTGCTGGATCGGGCCATGCGCATCCTGGATGCCCTGGCCGGGCAGCGCGATCCCATCGCCCTGAAAGACCTGGCCGCCGCCACCGGCCTGCACGCCTCCACCACCCACCGCATCCTGGCCGACCTGGCCGTGGGCCGCTATGTCGAGCGGGTGGACAGCGGCTTGTACCGCCTGGGGATGCGGTTGCTGGAACTCGGTTCCTTGGTCAAGGGGCGGCTGGATGTGCGCACCGCCTCGATCGGGCCCATGCGCGAACTGCACCGCCAGACGGGCCAGACGGTCAACCTGTCCCTGGCCCAGGGCGACGAGATCGTCTACATCGAGCGCGCCTGGAGCGAGCGCTCCGGCATGCAGGTGGTGCGCGCCATCGGGGGGCGGGCGCCTTTGCACCTGACCTCTACAGGCAAGCTTTTCCTGGCCACCTGGGACGCGCGCGCCGTGCGCAGCTACGCCATGCGCACGGGGCTGGCCGGCACCACGCGCAACAGCCTGACGCAGCTGGATCAGCTGGAGCGCGAGCTGGCGCTGGTGCGCCGTCACGGCTATTCGCGCGACAACGAAGAACTGGAACTCGGCGTGCGTTGCATCGCGGCCGGGGTGTATGACGATACCGGCACCTTGCTGGCGGGCCTGTCCCTGTCGGCGCCCGCCGAGCGCATGCGGGACGACTGGATTCCCCTGCTGCTGACCGCCACGGCCAGCATCTCCGAAGCCCTCGGCTACGAAGCGCAGCATTGATTTGTTGCGTCGCAGCAAATAATTCTTGACATCGCGGTTCAATACATTAAAATAGCATTTGTGCGATGCAGCAATTGTGCTGTCATCGGGAAGGCACCGGGCATCATGCCTCCAAGGCAGCCTTCAATCCACTGACTAGGAGTCACCATGACTGCAACCCCCCAAAACCTGCTGGCTTCGCAAAAAGCCGTCGTCGACAACTTCCTGGCCGTCCAGGGCACGATTTTCAACAGCTTTGAAAAACTGGTCGATCTCAACCTGAAGGCCACCAAAGCCGCCCTGGAAGACGTCGCCCAGAAATCCCAGGAAGCCACCGAACTCAAGGACGCCCAGGAACTCCTGGCCCTGACCGCCGCCTGGGTGCGCCCGGAACAGGCCGTGTCCTATGGCAAGGACGTCTACGAAATCCTGGCCGGCATGCAAGGCGAACTCAGCAAGCTGGCTGAAGCCCAACTGTCGCAAAACCAGGATCGCGTGGCCGAAGTCGTCGAACAGATCGCGCGCAACGCCCCCACCGGCTCCGAAGGCGCCGTGGCCATCCTGAAGTCCTCCTTGGCCACCGCCAACAACGCCTACGAGTCCGCCGCCAAGGCCGCCCGCCAGGCCGCCAGCGCCGCCGAGTCCAACATTGCGGCGGCGACCGACGCCACCCTGAAGGCCGCCGCGGATGTCTCCAAGGCCGCCAAGTCCTCCGGCGCCAAACGCACCGCCGCGAACTAAGCCGCGATCCCGTCGGCGTCCAGGCTTCGGCCTGGCCCGCCCGGCAAAAAAACAGGCCATGGCTTCCCAGGAAGCCATGGCCTGTTTTTTTGTGGTACGTCCAGCATGGGCCGCACGCCTGCGGATGCAAGTCGGTTTGCCAGGGATGGGCTTCCTGCCGATAATGGTTCTTTCCGCTGTTAGGCTTTTGCACGTCATGGCATCCCAGTTTTCTTCCCCGGCTTCTCAGCGCTCGGGGCATTTCGATCCCGCCGCACAACCCCTCTTGCCCGGGGTGCCCTTGCCCGCCTTGCCGGCGCAATGCCTGCAGCTGGACTACATCCGCGACGCCTTCCAGCGCCGCGTGTCCTGGCAGGTCGAACCCCTGTTTGCCCAGTCGTTCGTCCCCGGCGGGGCGGCGTATGCCGCCGCGCGGCAGGCGGCCGTGCTGATGCCCCTGGTGCAGCGCGACACCGGCCTGCAGGTGCTGTTTACCCGGCGGGCCGACCATCTGCACGACCACGCCGGACAAATCAGTTTTCCGGGGGGATGCATCGAACCCACCGATGCGGGGGTCATCGACACCGCCATCCGTGAAACCCAGGAAGAAATCGGCGTGGCGCGCCAATTCGTGCAGGTCATGGGGGTGCAGCCCAGTCTGCTGACCACCACGCAATTTCTGATGACCCCGGTGATCGGCGAGCTGCTGCCCGGGTTTCAATTGGCGGCGGATCAATCCGAGGTGGCCGAAATCTTCGAGGTGCCCCTGCATGTCCTGATGGATCCGGCGCAGCACCGCCTGCACCAGCTGCAGACCGCCTGGGGCCATGGGCGCTGTTATTTTTCGGTCAGCTGGCAGTCGTATTTCATCTGGGGCGCCACCGCCATCCTGCTGCGCAATTTTTACTATTTCCTGGCTGCTTCCGCGGGCCTGGACACCCGTTCGGTCTGATTGCTAATAACGGCTGGCGGCTTCGTTCTCGGCCAGGATGCGCTGGTACAGCGCGTGCCGCTCGGCGGCGATGCGGCCATCGGCCACGGCGGCCAGCACGCCACAGCCGGGCTCGTGCCGGTGCGTGCAGTTATAAAAGCGGCATTGGGCGATGGCCGGGGCGAATTCCGGGAAACCCTGCTCGATGTCGTGCGGGCTGAGATGCTGCAGGCCGAAGGCCTGGAAGCCCGGGGAGTCGATCAGGTCGCCCCCGCCCGGCAAAACATACAGCCGGGTATCCGTGGTGGTGTGGCGGCCGGCGCCCAGGGCTTCGGAATGGCTTTGCGTGGCCGCCCGGGCCTCGGGCGCCAGCGCGTTCAGCAGGGTGGACTTGCCCATCCCGCTTTGCCCCAGCAGCAAGGTGCAGCGGTTGCGCAGCAAGGGGGCCAGCTGGCGCTGAACCTGCGCGGCATCCAGCGCGCTGAGGGCCAGCACCGGCACACCCAGGGCTTCGGGGATGGCCAGGCGTTGCCGTGCCGCCGCCGTGCCGGGCAGGTCGGCTTTGTTCAGCACGATGCGGGCATCAATGCCCGCGCTGCCGGCGGCCACCAGGGCGCGCCCCAGCAAGTCGTCGGAAAACACGGGTTCGGCGGCCAGGATCAGCAGCAACTGGTCGATGTTGGCGGCAAACAGCTTGCTGCGCTGGGCATCGGAACGATAAAACAGGTTGCGGCGCGGCAGGGTCTGGGTGATGACGCCTTCTTGCTGGCCTTCGGGCAGCACCAGGACGCGGTCTCCCACGGCCAGGCCGGTTTTCTTGCCCCGGGTATAGCAATGGCGGGTTTGCCCCGTGGCGTCGAGCGCCACCCGATAGTGCCGGCCATGGGCGGCAACCACGCGCCCGGACAAGGTCTTGATGTCAGGCATGCTGGCGCAGGTGGGCGATGCGCACCACGGCGGGCGGATGGCTGTCGTACCAGGCTGAATGGAGCGGATCCGGGGTCAGGGTGGCGGCATTGTCGTCGTACAGTTTCACCAGGGCGCTGACCAGGGGCTCGGCCCCGCATTGCCGCACGGCATAGCGGTCGGCCTGGAATTCGTCGCGGCGCGACAGCAGGCTGGCGATGGGGGCCGCCCAGAAAGTAAAGACGGGCAGGGTCAGCATGAACAGCACCAGCGCCAGGCCATCGTTGGGCCGCCCCAGCTGGGGGATGACGCCCAGGTCGGTATAGAACCACAGCTGGCCCGATATCCAGGCCAGCAGTTGCAGGAACAGGCCGGCCGTGACGAAGCTGATGACGATGCGCCGCAGGATGTGGCGATGGGCGAAATGGCCCAGTTCGTGGGCCAGGACGGCCTCGACCTCGTCCGGGCCCAGCCGCGCCAGCAGGGTGTCGAAGAAGACGATGCGGCGGTGGCGCCCAAAGCCGGTGAAGTACGCGTTGCCGTGGGCCGACCGGCGCGAGCCGTCCATGACGAACAGGCCTTCCAGGCTGAAGCGGCAGCGCTGGGCCAGCCGGTGGATGCGCTGGCTGAGGTCGGGGTCGTCCAGCGGGGTGAAGCGGTTGAACAGGGGGGCGATGAAGCTGGGGTACAGCCAGAGCGTCAGCAGGTTGAAACCCACCCAGACGCCCCAGGCCCACCAGGCCCAGGCCGGCCCGGCCGAATCCATCAGCCACAGGATGGCGGCCAGCAGCGGGGTGCCCAGCACCAGGGTGACGGCCAGCATTTTCAGGGCGTCGCTGATGAACAGGCGGGGCGTCATGCGATTGAAGCCGAAGCGGGCCTCCAGCCGGAACGTGCGCCAGGCGGTAAAGGCCATGCCCACGGACCCCAGCAGGGCCAGCACACAGCCCACCAGGGCCAGCTGGCGCCAGAGTTCGGTGTCGATCAGGCGGCCCAGGGCCAGATCCAGCTGCTGCAGCCCGCCCATCAGCGTCAGGGCCAGCAGGATGGCGGCTTCGATGATGCGTTCGACCAGGGACAGCTGGCAGCGGGCGACCGTGTAGTCCGCGGCGCGCTGGTGGCTGCGCAGGGCAATGTGGTCGGCGAAGGCCGCGGGCACCGTGTCGCGGTGGGCTTGTACGTGGCGAATCTGGCGGCGCGCCAGCCAGAAGCGGATGCCAAGGTCACCGAGCAGGCAGGCGATGAAAAGGGGGGTCAGCATGTCGGGGTGGCCAATGTGCGAAAATCAAGGTTTTACAGTGAAGGATTATAGGTGATGGCCGCGAACGATCAGCGTCTGATCTGGCTGGACATGGAAATGTCCGGCCTGGACCCCGAAAAAGAGCGCATCCTGGAGATCGCCCTGATAGTGACTGAGCCCGACCTGACCGAGGTCGCCCAGGCGCCCGTCCTGGTGGTGCATCAGCCCGATGCCGTCCTGGACGGCATGGACAAATGGAACCAGTCCACCCATGGCAAAAGCGGCCTGATCGACCGCGTGCGGGCTTCCACCCTGGATGAATCCGGGGTCGAAGACATTCTGCTGGACTTTCTTGCGCCGCTGGTGCCGGCGGGCAAGTCGCCCATGTGCGGCAATACCATCGGCCAGGATCGCCGCTTCATGGTCAAGTACATGCCGCGCCTCGAAGCCTATTTCCATTACCGCAACCTGGACGTCAGCACCCTGAAGGAATTGTCCCTGCGCTGGAAACCCGAGGTCTACCGCAGCTTCACCAAGGCCAGCAAACACGAGGCCCTGGCGGACATCCAAGAGTCCATCAACGAGCTCAAGCATTATCGGGAACACTTCATCAAGCTTTGAATCCCAACTTGCCGGCCGCCCCAACGGGCGGGCAGGCGATGGGGCGCACAGGAGAACCGTCGTGTCCAGTATTGCCGGCATCGGCACCGACCTATTGCGGGTGGATCGCATCGCGCGCATCGTGGATCGCCACGGCGACCGCTTCGCCCAGCGCATCCTGGGGGCCGACGAGCAAACCGTCCATGCCCGCCGCGCCGCCCGCGATCCGCGCCGCGGGGTTTTGTACCTGGCCACCCGCTTCGCCGCCAAAGAGGCTTTCTCCAAGGCCATCGGCCTGGGCATCCATATGCCCATGACCTGGTCGCGTGTGCAAATCCTCAACCGTCGCGGCGGCGCCCCGGAAATCCACCTGTCCGGCCCCCTGAAGGACTGGTACGATGCGCGTTTCGGGGCCGCCCATGTCTCCATGACGGACGAATCCGATGTGGTGGCCGCCTTCGTCGTGGTCGAATCCCTTTCTTCCCAGTAAAGCCGATATGCCAGATTTTCTACCGCCCGGCCCCGTCATGGTGGACGTCGATGGCCTGGAACTGACCGAGCCTGAACGCCGGCGCCTGCGCCACCCCCAGGTGGGCGGCGTGATCCTGTTTGCCCGCAATTTCGCCGATCGCGGCCAGTTGGCCGCGTTGTGCGCCGCCATCCATGCGGCGCGCGACGAACCCCTGCTGATCGCGGTGGATCATGAAGGCGGGCGTGTGCAACGCTTTCGCACCGATGGCTTCACCCCCTTGCCCGCCATGCGCGACCTGGGACACTGGTACGACCGCGACCCCCAGGCCGCCTTGCATGGGGCGACGGAAACCGGCTTTGTGCTGGCATCCGAACTGCGCGCCTGCGGGGTGGATTTCAGCTTCACCCCGGTGCTGGATCTGGACTACGGCGTCAGTCAGGTGATCGGCAATCGCGCTTTTCACGCCGATCCGGCCGTGGTGGCGCTGCTGGCGCGCGCCCTGGTGCAGGGCCTGGCGCAGGCGGGCATGGCAGCCTGCGCCAAGCATTTCCCCGGGCATGGGGCGGTGGCGGCGGATTCCCACCACGCCATCCCGGTGGACGACCGTTCGCTGGACGAGATTCTGGCCGCGGATGCCGCGCCCTATGGCTGGCTGGGCGATCTGGTGGTGCCCGCCGTGATGCCCGCCCACGTCATCTATCCCCAGGTCGATCCGGCGCCGGCGGGTTTTTCGCGCCGCTGGGTCACCGGCGTGCTGCGCGAACAACTGGCCTACGACGGGGTGGTGTTCTCCGACGACCTGACCATGGAAGGGGCCAGCGTGGCGGGCGACATACGGGCCCGCGCCCGGGCGGCCCTCGCCGCCGGCTGCGACATGGTGCTGGTGTGCAACCGCCCCGACCTGGCCGATGAATTGCTGGCCGGCCTGGCGGGCCGCGCCATCGACCCCCAGGCGGTGCGTCGCATCCGCCGCCTGATGCCCCGCCTGCCCGCCCCGGCCTGGGCGGGCCTGTTGTCCGACCCCAGGTATTTGCGTGCCCGACGCCTTCGATCTGAAAACCTTCCTGGCTGATCTGCCGCACCTGCCCGGGGTGTACCGGCACCTGGATGCCGAGGGCGCCGTGCTGTACGTGGGCAAGGCGCGCGATCTCAAACGCCGGGTCAGCTCGTATTTCCAGAAAACCGGCCATGGCCCGCGCATCGCGCATATGCTGGCCCGCGTGGCGCGCACCGAAGTCACCATCACGCGCACCGAAGCCGAAGCCCTGATCCTGGAAAACAACCTGATCAAGCGCCTGAAGCCGCGCTACAACATCCTGTTCCGGGACGACAAATCCTACCCTTACTTGCACATCACCGATCACGAGGCCCCGCGCATCGTGTATTACCGGGGCAGCACCCAGGGCAAGGGGCATTTTTTCGGACCCTATCCCAATTCGTGGGCGGTGCGCGAAACCATCAACATCCTGCAAAAAGTCTTCAAGCTGCGCACCTGTGAAGACAGTGTGTACGCCCATCGCACGCGCCCCTGTCTGCTGTATCAGATCGGTCGTTGTTCCGCCCCCTGTGTGGGCAAGATTTCCCTGGAAGCCTACCGGGCGGACGTGGATCGCGCCATCCGTTTCCTGGAAGGGCGCACCACGGAGGTCATGGCGGACATCGAAAAACGCATGATGGCCGCCGCCGATGCGCAGGACTTTGAGCAGGCCGCCGTGCTGCGCGACCAGATGCGGGCCCTGGCCAAGGTGCTGCAGCAGCAGACCATGGAGCAAGTGGGCGACGACAGCGTCGACGTGATTGCAATCGAGTCCTCGGGCGGACGGGTGTGCGTCAATCTGGCCATGGTGCGCGCAGGCCGCCACTTGGGCGACAAGCCGCTGTTTCCCACCCAGATCCAGGACGAATCCGCCGAAGACGTGCTGGCCGCATTCCTGGCGCAGCACTATGCGGACAACCCCGCGCCGCCCGTGCTGGTGTGCAGCCACGCGGTGCCCGACCCCGATCTGGTCACCATGCTGGCCCAGCAGCATGGCCATAAAATCCGCGTCCTGACGCGTCCCCAGGGCGCGCGCCGCGCCTGGCTGGAGCAGGCCCAGCGCAATGCGCGCCTGGCCCTGGCCCAGCGCCTGACCGAATCCAGCGCCCGCGAGGCCCGCACCCGCGCGCTGGCGGTGGAACTGGACTTGGACACGGACGACGACGCCTTGGCCGCTTTGCACATCGAATGCTTCGATATCAGCCACACGGCGGGCGAAGCCACCCAGGCGTCCTGTGTGGTGTACCGGAACCATGCCATGCAGCATGCGCTGTACCGGCGCTTCAACATCGCCGGCATTCAGCCCGGCGACGACTACGCCGCCATGCGCCAGGCGCTGACCCGGCGCTACACCCGCGTGGCCGACGGCGAGGCGGCCATGCCCGATATCGTGCTGATCGACGGCGGCGAAGGCCAGGTGGGCGTGGCCCGCCAGGTGTTTGAAGAACTTGGCCTGGATGTCAGCCGCATCGTCGGGGTCAAGAAGGGCGACCACCGCAAGGTGGGCCTGGAAACCCTGGTCTTCGTGGATGGCCGGCCTTCGGTGGCGCTGGGGGTCGAGTCCGCCGCCTTGATGCTGGTGGCCGAAGTGCGCGACGAGGCCCACCGCTTTGCCATCACCGGCATGCGCGCGCGCCGCGCCAAGGCGCGCAATGTCTCGCGTCTGGAAGACATCGAGGGGGTGGGCCAGCACCGCCGCCGCAATCTGCTGGCGCGCTTTGGCGGCTTCACCGGCGTGGTCGACGCCAGCATCGACGAACTGGCCAGCGTGGATGGCATTTCGCGCCAGCTGGCCGAGCGCATTTATCACGCGCTGCGTTAGACCAGATCGGGTAGTATTACACCTATTATGCCGTTCAATATCCCGATCGCCCTGACATGGCTGCGCATCGCCATGATCCCCTTGCTGGTGTGCCTGTACTATCTGCCGGACGCCTGGACGGCCTCCGGCTGGCGCGATTGCGCGGCGGCCATTGCCTTCATCATCGCCGCCGTCACCGACTGGTTCGACGGCTACCTAGCCCGCCGCTGGAATCAGACCTCGGCCTTCGGCGCCTTCCTGGATCCGGTGGCCGACAAACTGATGGTCGTGGCCGCCTTGCTGATCCTGCTGAACCTGGGGCGGGTGGATATGCTGATCGCCCTGGTCATCATCGGGCGCGAGCTCACGATCTCGGCGTTGCGCGAATGGATGGCGAAAATCGGGGCTTCCAGCAGCGTGGCCGTGCATCGCCTGGGCAAGTTCAAGACCGCCGCCCAGATGATCGCCATTCCCTGCTTGCTGTACTGGCAGCCGATTCAAGGGCTGCCCATCCGCTGGGTGGGCGCTGTCCTGATCGTGGTGGCCGCCATCCTGACCGTCTGGTCCATGTGCTATTACCTGAAAAAAGCCTGGCCCGAAATCCGCAGCCGATCCTAGCGTCAGGGCCGCTCCATCTCATGGCAAGACGTCCTGCAAGCCCGGTGCGTCGCCAATTGCTGATTGCCGCCCTGATGGCCGGCGGCGGTCTGGTTGGGGGCTGCGCGGCGGGTGCTTCGTGGGCCGCCACTTTTTTTCAGCCCTGGAAGGCGCACCTGCGGATGCGGAGCGAAGACTGGCGCAAGATTGTCGTGGATATCCGGCAGCTTGGGTTTCGGCAAATCTATATCCAGTGGCTGGGATGGACGCATGGCGCGGATGATTGGGTTTTATCGGATCAAACCGTGCAAGACCTGCTGGATATGGCACAGCAGCTGGGGATGACGCTGGTCATCGGCTTGCCGCACGACGATCGCTGGCAAAAGCTGCTGGGCAGCGACAGTCTGCCGGACATCCTTCGGTTTTGCGCACAGACAGTGGCGGATGCCGGCGCACTGACCCAGCGGGTGGCCTGGGCCGGTCACCCTGCTTTCGGGGGGTGGTACATCCCTTACGAAATCGAGCAATATAGCTGGGACAGTGGGCGGAAAGTACGGCTGCTGGCCGATTGGCTGAAGGCTTTGGCAGCCGTTCTGTGGCGAAACAGCCGCATGATGCCGTCTATTTCCACCTATTGCAGCCAATTGGAGACTTCGCAGACGCTGGCCGCCGTCTGGGATGGCATTTTTCAGGGCGGTGCCCAGGTTCGTCCATTGATCCAGGATGGGGCGGGTGTCTACGGCCAGCCCGATCTGGACGAACTGGATCGGCTGCGGCTATTGCTGCAATCGCGGAAGGTCGAATTCGATCTGATCGTCGAGCTATTCCAGCAGCAGCGGCCCGCCAGTCTGGACGCCGGCGACTTCAGCGCGGTTACCGCCCCGCCGGACAGAATCCGGCAACAGATATGCCGCTTCGAGGCATCTGGCGCTCGCCGGATGATTGCCTTTGCCGCTTATCCCTGGCTGACCGACGAGACAGAAGCGGCCAGGACGCTGCGCGCCCACTGGAAGGCATTACGTTGTTCGTATGCCGTCTGACGGCGATTCGATGATTTCAATGAGGTTGCCATTCGGCAGCAGCAGGAATACGATGCGGCGGCCGCCGAATGCGATGGCGGGCGCCGGGTCGGCTGTCCTGCGGGCGCCGGTGGATTCCAGCGCAGTCAGGGCGGCGTCGAACCGCGGGGTGGTGAACGCCTGGTGGTACATCTTGGTTCGCCGCTTGAGAAAGCCGTCCACTGGAGAGTTTTCTCCGGCGGCGGCCAGAAGTTCCAGACGGGGGCCTGGACCTGTCAGGAATCGCCCTGTGATGTTCTGGATGGGATCTGTGAATTCCGGGGATTCCTGGCTATAACCCAGTTGTTCCCAGACCAGTTGCTCGCGGTCGAGGTTTTTGCAGGCAATCCCGATGTGGTGAAAAGCGCACTCAAGGCTTTGCAGGGATGTCTCGGCAGGCATGCTTGTCATAGGGGCTCGCTAAAACTGAAAATACAGGAACCGCGCGGTGGTATGCAGGTTGAACGCGGCATAGATCAGGATGGTCAGGGTCGGCAGCAGCCACGCGGCCGAAGGCCGCCAGCGCAGCCAGCGCGCGGCGCCGGGGATTTCGCCTTCCAGGGCGGGCGAATAAGCCCCCAGCAGTTGTACGGAGTTTGGCGCGAACCAGACGATCAGCAGCAACGTGGCGATCACGAAACCCTGGGCCCATCGTTCCAGCAGCAAATGCACCAAATCCAGGTTGCTCCAGCCTGCGGCGGGGTGCAGCATGAGCTGAATCGGATGCAGCAGCGGCGCCCATGGCTCTATCCCGTTGAGGCCCATCATGCCCTGAACCAGGGCCCAGGCATCGCCAGCGCTGTCGGCGCGAAAGAATAACAGGGCCACGACCGCGCATAAGAAAGTCAGCCCCACATAGGCTGCGCGCGACCAGCCGGCCGCCGCCGTGGCGCGCTTGGGGCCGAACTGGCGCCAGGCGTGGTTCACGCACAGGTAGAATCCATGCAGCAGGCCGAAAATCAGAAACTGCAGCCCGGCCCCGTGCCATACGCCAGCCAGGCCCATCGTGAACAAGGTGGGAAACAGAACCATCTCGGAGAAGCCCCTGGGCGTCTTGAGGCCCTTCTTGCCGACGGCAAGCCCTTTGCCGGCGCGCGCCCTGGTGACTGCCATGGCCACCGGGTTGTAAATGTAGGCGGTCAGGTAGCGGGTCAACGTCATGTGGAATCTCGTCCAGAACTCGATGATGCCGGTGGACTTGTAGGGCGAATTGAAATTAAGCGGAAAACGGATGCCGAACATTTTCCCCAGGCCCATGGCCATGTCGGAATACCCGGAAAAATCGAAATACAACTGCAGCGCATAGGCCAGGGCAACCCCCCAGGCGGCCAGGAACTGCAAATTGGCGGGGGCGTCGAAGCCGGCCTCGGCCCAGGGCGCGACGTTGTCCGCGATCAGGACTTTCTTGGCCAGTCCGATGACGAACAGGGTCATGCCGACGGAGATGTTTTCCGGGTTGAACCGGTAGATCCTGGCGTCCGCGAATTGCGGCATCATCTCTTTGTGGTGCAGGATCGGGCCGGCAATCAGGTGAGGAAAAAATGTGACGAACAGGACGTAGCTGACGAAGCTTTTCTCCCGGACGACGCCGGCCCGGCAGTCCAGCAGGAAACCCAGCTGGGTAAATGTGAAAAACGAAATGCCGAGGGGCAGGATGATGCTGTGCGCGCCGTGAGTGACCAGGCCGTATCCCGACAGGACGGAGAGCACCGCCATCATGTACTTGTAGTAGAACAACACGCCCAGGTTGACGACGACCCCTGTCACCAGGATGGCCAGCTGCCGCCGGGGATGGTCTTCCGTCGCCAATATCAGCCGCCCGATGCCGTAATTGAACAAGATCGACAACAGCAGCAGCAGGACGAAGGCCGGGTTCCACCAGCCGTAGAAAATCAATGAGGCGATGCAAAGCCATGCCGCTGCCCAGGATGGCCGGATATGCCCGGCCAAATAATACCCGCCCAGCGAGATGGGCAGGAAAAGCAGCAGGAATGGCAGTGAGTTAAAAAGCATGCCGGGGTGCCCGGTGCGTTCGACCAACCGGCATGATCATCCCTTGGCAAGCAGTTGCTTCTTGATCAGGGCGATCAATTCGCCGACGTTGCGCAGCCCTTCGACCTCCGAGGTGCGAAAACGCACGCCAAAGCGCATTTCCGCGGCCACGATCAGATTGACGTTGGCCAGGGAGTCCCATGAATCGTAGTCCGCGGCGCTGCTGTTCTCGGTGATGCGGATGTCATCGTCGTCCAGCACGTCGCGGAAAATATCGTTCAGTGCGGCAAGAATTTCTTGGTCGTTCATGTTGACTCCTTGATGGTCATCGGCACGGGGCCGTCGTTGAATTTTTCCAGGGGCAGGCACCATTGCGTGGCCGTGCCGTCGGTTTCCCGGATGCGGTCGAAGCCCAGGTCTTTGTAGTGGCTGGCAACCATGCCGTTTTTGGCGGTGGGCAGATATTCGCCAATCAGGTATTTCATGCCGGCGGCCCGGGCCAGCTGGATCAGCACGCGCAGCGTCGCGCGTTCTACCTGACGGCCCAGTACCCGGCAACTCATCAGCCAGGTGTCGATGCGCCAGGCGTCCGGCAGATCGGCGTGCGTGCGATCGGGCAGCGCCATGACGACAGCGATGATGCCGTTGTCGCCGAAACGGTCGACCAGGCGCAGACTCAGCAAGGCCCCCTGGCCGGCCCGCATCATCGAGTCGATGTCTTCCTCCGTATGGCGGCGGGTCGTCAGGTTGAACTGATTGGACTTGTGGATCAGCTGGACGATTCTCGGCAGATTGGTCGGATTGAAACGGCTCCATTCGAGCACCATGTCCAGGCTGTTCAGGTAGGCGCCCAGGTCGGTCTGGCTTTCAAGCAGCGCGGCGCGCTGCAGGTTGGCCTGGTATTGGACTGCGCGCTGGAGATCCTCCTGGGTCAAGGTCACGCTTTCGAAATAGCCCGACCGGGCCACGGTGTCGACATAAAAAGAAGGGTCTTCCGGCAGTTCGGGCACGCGAACCATGGGCAGCGCCTGCCGAACCAGGTTGCGTTCAAATGGGTTGTCATCGACGAACACCAGAGAATCCACGCCGATGTTCAGTGTTTTGGCGATATGCCGCAGATTTGTGGCTTTGTCCTGCCAGTTGGCGACGAAGCAGGCGATGTCTTCCAATCGCAACAGCATGTCGGGATGGGACTTGAACGGCTGCACGGCATTGGTCATGTCGTTTTTGGAACACACGGCCAGAATGACGCCTCTGCGCGACAGCGCCTGGACGTAGCGTTGAAAAGCCAGGTAAGCCTCGCCTTCGGCCGACCCTTGTCCCAGCACGATGCCCGCCAGCCCGTCATCCCCGATGACGCCGCCCCACAGGGTGTTGTCCAGATCCAGCACCAGGCACTTGGCACTGCCGCCACGCCGCGCCCTGATCAGGCGGGCAGCGTGCTCTCCGTAGCAAGGGCCCGCCAGGGGGGTGACATATTGTTTGGCCCGATGCCATAGGCGGATGTCGTGCCAGGCCGCCAGGCCGTCGCGTTCGGCCAGCATGTCCAGCGCAAGCACATCGACGCCGTGCGTGGGCGCGGATTCCCGGATCAGCCGGTTCAAGCGTTTGACAAGCCATAAAGCCGAATTGCTCATCAGGTGTTCGTTGTTCCCCATCAGGGGCGCCGGCGTCGGTAGAAAAGCCTGCTGGATCACTTGAGCGCCGAATTGTTCATGGGCTTTTTGCCAGAGCATGCGCAAGGTGTCCAGGGCCTCTTGCAGCCGGTCATCGGCCGCCTGGGGGGTGAGGGCGGTGGTGTCGTCGCCCAGCAGATGGAAGTGATCCAAGGCGCAAATCACGGCGTCGGGCCTGAACTGGTGCAGACCCGATGTCGCGTCCAGCGTTTCCTGGACGTATTGGCCATAGGCCGGCGTGTAGAACTCAGGCCAGAACCCATTGCGCACGGCGCCAACGCGCAGGCCCGGGATCAGGTGTTCCAGCGTGGCGCTTCCCAACAGCGCGATCTTGATGGCGGGCGGGGAATCGTCAGGGGCCCGGTGCGAAAACGCGGCGGACAGTTTCTTGTCGAAGCGCGCAATCTGGATGAAATCCAGGTCTTCATTGGCCAGGCGGATCAGGTCGGCCCACGCCGGCGGCTGACGCGTGAAGACGGCGTTCAGATCCCGGCTCCAGGTGCCGGATTTTGGCAACCAATCAAATTTCAGCATCATCGGTTCGGCTTGTCATACGGATGTTCTTGGAAATCATGGATTTGCAAGGGCGGTTTTTTCGTCCTCGGTCAGGGGCGCGTACAGGGACATTTCCGACATTTCCCAGATGACCAGTTCCAGGCTTTCTGGCCACTCCGCCTGGTCTTTCAGGGCAGCGGCCAGGGCATCGGCGAATTTCCCGCCATCGCGGCTCAGGTTCCAGATCGGCTGGCCCAGGTCGCGGCTGAGTTGTTCCGCGAAATTGCTGCGCCGTGAATTCGAGCTGCCGGCCAGCAGGATGCGGATCGGTGGGTCGTCCGCCAGCAGGCCGCCGCCGGCATCCGCGAGGGCAAAGGTTTCCGGGGTGTACCAGTCGGGCGCGGGCCGCCAGCCATCGGGGGCGTCGGCCAGGCCCGCGAGCGTCAATAAATCGCCCACGCGGGGTTCGGGATGCGGCGCCTGCGTGATCCGATAGGCGGTATCGCCCTGGCCGCCCGCCAGCGGTCGGGCCTGGGCCGCCACCGCCCGGGCCGCTCGGGCGGCGCCGGCCTGCGTCATGTGGACGTCCGTCCTGTAGTAGCTGTCGGCGGGTTCCGTGCCCAGGACATCGGTCAGCGGCGCGTAGGGAATGCCTTGCGCCATGACGGCCTGGCTCCAAAGGGGCAGGATGGCCTCGGTGCCGGGCGGGCGGTGAAGCCCGCACAATTGCCGGTGCAGAATCCGTGACTTGTCGGGTACGGCGACCACCAAGAGACCGATCCCTGCCGCGCGCAGGCGTTCCGCCAGCGATTGCATGAGCCGGATACGCTGCGCCAGGGCTTGCCGCGGATCGCCCAGCGGCGAACGCAGCCCGTCGGTGTAGAACAGCCAGCCCGGGCAGCCCTGTTGCACCTGCGGCCCCAACTGGCCGAGAACGCGATAGCGCCATGCGGCATCCCAAGTCTGGAATGTGTCGTAGCCGGGCAGCCGCAGCCGGTCATCCAGCTGTTTTTCCGCCGTGCCATCAAGCCAGGCAGCGGCCCCTTGGGCAAGCAGCCGTTGACCAGACACCTGGTAGACGCCGTAGACGAAGCCACACAGGATCAGGAGCAGGAAGCACAGGGAAACCCGCCTGTGCGCGGCCTGTTGCCCCGATGGCGCGGGATTCGGCGGGGTCGTCATGGCATCGGACATGCGGCGTTATTGCCGCAGGGCGTTCTTGACCCGGTCGCGCCATGCGGCGGGCGACATCAGAGAACTGGCGTCCCATTGCCCGCTGGCATCGGGGCCGTACAGCATCTGTGTTTCATTCAACTGCCAGACGATGACCTGGGGCGGCGCCTGCTTGAACTCGGGCGATTCCAGGTATTCCAGGAACACGGCCCAGGGCCCGAAGTTTCCGTATTTCCAGGTCAGGCCCACGGGACGATCCAGATCGGCGGACAGGGCTTGGGTAAATCCGAGATAAGGCTGCGCGAAGCTGTTGCCGATGACGTGAACCGGCGCTTGCTGGGTATCGAGCAAGCCGTTCGGTTGCGTGCCGGCCGTGCGGACGACGTATATCTGCGGCCCCACTTTTTTACGTTGATCCGCAGTCATCAACTGGGCAAAATCGGAGAAACGGCGTTCTTTGGTCCAGGCACCCAGTGTCTGGCCCGACCCGGCATTGCCTTGGAGGGTCCATTTTCCCAGGATGACTTTGGCTGTTTCGGCGGCTGCCGCCTCGGCGCTCCAGGCGGTCCAGTGCGAGTCTTTTTGCAGAAAGGCGGTTTGTCCGTCCTGCTGGACTTGTTGCAGCGGGGGCATGAGATCGGGCGCCGACAAACCTGCTGCGCCGAGGTTGCCGATGATTTTCGTGTAGCGGTCTTTCACGCCTGCCGCGATGGCGGTTCCGGCGGGCAGTTTGTCTTCGTGGAACCGGGCTTTCATGGGCGCCACCAGAATCACCAGGCCAATGTCCTTGGCCTGCAGGGCGTCGGCGGCCGATTTCATCAGGTTCACCGACTGGCTGATTTCGTTTTGACCCGCCTCCGTCATATTGTCGTGACCGTAGAATAGCCATGAATCCTGGCCGACCAGGACTGCCTGGGCATACGCCGACGGCGCGGCCGCGAGACCTGCGGAAAGGGCCGCCAAGGATAACCATTTCTTGAGTTGGTGAATCATCATTGTGCTAATCCTGTAGGGAAAAGAGCTGCATTACTGGCCGGACGGCATCACTTGGTTCAGGGCGCCGGCGAGGATGGGCGAGTGGGAGTCGCCCAGCAAGAATAGGCTGAAGTGGTCGCCGCCCTTTAATTCCGGCAGGATGAAAACGGGGGATTGTTCCGCCCCGCAGGCACCTGTCAGGCCCGTGCGGATGGGGTTGATGGCCCGTGCCTGTCTGCCTTGAAAAGCAACGTCGGTAAAGACCGCTTGCCCGCTTTCCAGCGAGATTTCGGCAGTGCATCCGGGGATGAGGTTGTAGATGGCCAGTTCGGCCTTCAAGCCGTCCGCGGCGACGCCTTTATCCACGATGGCTTGGGCCCGCAGGCCGTTTTCTCCGTCCGCCAGGACAAGCAGGGACACAAAGCCTGCGCCGGGTGGGGCCGGGTCGACGGAGAGGGCCTGCTGATTGGCGGTCAGGGAATAGGGCTGGTCGCCAGGGATCGGGTAGTATGCGGAAACCAGGGGTTCCCGGTCGGGGGGCAGTTGGATGTCCGCCTGTCCGGCCATCGAGATATCGAGGGCGTGGCGCGTGGCATTGACGACGCGGACATAGACCGATCCGGCGGGGGGCAAGGCATAGAGCCGCGCCATGTCGTCCGCCGGCGCCGCCTGGGTAAAGCCGGCGCCTGTGACCAGCAGCGCACAGGCGGCTGTCAGCGACGCTTTCAGCGCGTGGGTATGGATGCGGTGAATCATGTCGTTTTTCATGCAAACCTCAGTAGGCAAAATAGATGCCGGCGAATATGCCTTCCGACCGATCCCCGCCCAGAAGCTTGAATCGGTACTGTACGGTGAAATCCACAAACGAGCGTGGCGCGTGGTGGGTGTCTTCCCTGAACCATTGTCGGATCATCATGCCCGGCCCGGCCCCGACGGTGAGCCGGTCGGCCAGCAGATCGTCGTAGCCCGCATTGGCGGCAAGATAGGGGGTGACGACCAGATTCCCGGACAGTCCGTCCATCCGGTACGCCCGGCCATACCGGGCTTCCAGTGTGCCCAGCGTCTGGGGGTTTTCGACGAAATAATCGCCTTCGGCGTAGATGGACCAATAAGGCCAGTGCGCCTCGTCCACCCGCAGGCCGCCGCCTGTGCCTGCGGACCAGGCCGCCCGCAGCAAGGTGTCGGATCGGCTGTAGGTTCCCACCGGGAACAGGCGTTCGACGGCAAACACGAAATTCTCTCGCTTGAATGGCTTCCAGCGGGCGCCCACGGTGCCTTGCGAGGTGGACCATCCGGTCGCGCCGCCCGTCCCGTCGTACAGGGCCTGGTTCAGGCGGGCATAGACTTCGAATGTGCTGCCGTCGCGGTTGCCGATCACGGGGGGGCGCCAGTATATTTCCTCTGATGACTGCAGGGTTTTGCGGTCGTTGAGCGAGGGTGCGAAACTTGGATCCATCACGCCGACCGTGCCGTAGCCCAGGGCCAGGTTGACCCCCCAGCTGCGGTCGAGATCCGACACCGCCTGTCTGATGTTGAACTGCTGCTGGGGTGCCAGCTCGATTTCGCCCGTCTGCGCCGCGTCGATGGTTTGCATGAACCAATGCTTGGCTTGCTCGTTCTCGGACAGTCTCAGGGCGCTGTATGCCGCGCCCAGCAGGCTTTCCGGCGGGACTTGATCTGCGGCGATGGCTTGGTATAGGTCGCGTGCCCGGGATGTGTGCCCGGCGAGACCGAGGGCATTGCTTTCCAGCAGGCGGTAGGCGATGTTGTCGGGTTCGGCCTGGCTGGCTTCGTGGGCGGCCTGCACCGCTTCCTGGTAGTGCTGCAGGGCCAGTGCGGCATAGGCGCGGGATGCGGCTTCGTAGCCTGGCCCGCCACCGGCGGCGGTAAAACCCGCAGGCAGCAGGCCGCACAGGACGTCCCCACCGTTTTCCGTGCAAAACACGCCCGGCACCCGACCGGCGGCCGGGCCGTTGCGATTGCGCAAAGTATCCGCCGCGATTTTCTTGATGGTCGAGGTTTCCTGCGGGGTCAGCCAGTCCGCCGCAGTGGCGCGATCCAGGGCGGTGCGCGCTTCGGCCGCGCGTCCCAACTGCATCAGGGTGAACCCTTGCAGCGCAAGCGACATCGCGTTTTCGTCGTCCTGGTTGAGCGCATGATCGGCGGCATCCAACGCGGCCGTGAAGTTGCCTTCTTTGAGCAGAGCGCCGATCAGCAGGTAGGAATAGCTTTGGATATCCGGCGCTTCCTGGACGGCGGCACGGGCGTTGCGCGCCGCCAGGGGGTAGTTGCCGTCCTGGTAGGCTTGCCAGGCTTGGCGCGCGGGCTCGGGGGCCAGCAAGCGGTGCATCCGGTCTCGCAAGGCCCTGAGCGCCTGGTCTTCCGGGGCCAGACGGATGGCGGCATCCGCGGCGGCGGCGGCTTCCTTTGCCTTGCCCTGGCGCTCCAGCGCGTAGACCAGCAGGCCTTGCAGGCCGGGGTTTCCCGGTTTCAGGCGCAGGGATTGCCGGGCGCGGCTTTCCGCCACGTCGTATTGGCCTGCCTCGTAGGCTTTGTAGGCGGCGGCACCCGTTTGGTAAGCGGGCGAGGACATGGTTCCGGCTGTTTTTTGCGCCTGTGGCGCCCGGGCCGGATTGAGGAGTGCTTCGAGATTCTTTTTGGCGGCCAGAAGACCGTCGGTGCGATGTCCCCGGGCCAGGGCGTCGTTCGTGACATCCAGGGCCGCTTTGATTTTTCCGGCGTTTTGCAGGCCGTACACTTGCAGCAGCCAGATTTGCGCATTGTCCGGTTGCAGTTGGAGGGATCGGTGCGCCAGATCGGCTGCCTGTTGAAAGGCCTTTCGATCGTAGGCTTTGAAGGCTTGATCCGCCAGCGACCAGGCTTCGTCTTTCGCCGCGGCGGGATCCGGCGCTGCGGGCGCGGCGGTTTGAGCCCGCGCGGGGGAAGGCGTCTGGATCGCCGCCAGGCATGCCAGCGCTGCCAGGAAGCCGATAAAGGCCCGCTTCATGTTTCGGCTCCTGCTTGCTGGAAACGGACGGCTTCATCCAGCGTATCGTGGTCCAGCCAGCCCTTTTCCGTGAGGATTTCGCCCAGTCGGCGGCCTTCCCGGGCCTGGATGTCCAGGGCCTGGTTCAGCTTTTCACTGTCGATGGCCTGCCAGGACACCAGCAGATCGCCCAACAGCTGGCGCTGGGCGATCAGTTGGTCGGTAGAGGGGAAATCGTGCATGGTCTTGTCCCAGGCCAATCGCTTGCCGGTGATCAGGTGCCCGATATATAGGCGCCAGGCGCGTGCCGCCGCCATGGCGTTGACGAAATTCCCGACGATCAACCGGGGGATGGACAGCATGGCGTGCTCCCAGCCGTAAATGGCGTGGACGAAATAGCAGCGTTGAGCCATGCGCAGCAGCAAGACAATGGCGTTGGCCACCATGACGGGCACCAGCCAGCCGTTGGTAGAAAACATGGAAGGGTAGTACAGCGTCCAGGAGCCGGTTTCAAACAGGGTGAAAAACACCAGAAAATGGGCGAACAGCACATAGGCCAGCATGGTCACGAACGAGGTGAACAGCGCTTTGCGGTCTCGGTACAGCAGATACTTGACGCCCAGAGAGCCTTTCCAGCCGACCTGTTCCCATCCTTGGAATCCGATGCCCAGCAGCCAGCGCGCTTTCTGGCGATAGGCGGTGCGAAACGTATTGGGGAAATACTCGCGTACCCCCAGCGGCATGGACAGGGCTTTCGTGCGATCCAGATTGGGGTGGAACATCGAGCTGCGTTTGACCACATAGTCCACAGGAAACAGGGCGAAAATCTGTTTCATGTTCATTTTTCCCAGCCGAGCGCCAATGTCGTAGTCTTCTGTCAGGGTGTCGGAATTGAATGGTTGGTTGTTGGTCTGGGCAGCCAGCTCGGTGATGGCCCGGTGTGAAAAACAGGTGCCCACCCCCGCGGAGGGGACTTCACTGGCCAGGCTTTCGCGCACGACCAGATCCTTGGCGTGGGATTCGGCGAATTCGTCCATGTAGGTGCCCGCCACCATTTCATACCATTTGCGTTCCAGCGAGGTGACCGGCAATTGGATGAAATCCATGCGCGGCAGCAGGTAGTTGTAGTATTTCAGTTCCAGCGGGTGCAGGACATCTTCGCTGTCGTGCAGGATAAGGCCGGCGTATGGGCGGCCATTCTTTTTTTCATGGGCAAAAATCGCCTGCACCACCCAGTTCAGGCAGTCCGCCTTGCAAGTGGGGCCGTCGTGCGGCACTTCCACCCGCACCAGGTGCCGGTATCGCACCCGCATCCGTTCAACTTCGCGGATGGTTCGGGCGTCGTTGCGGTAGGTGCCGACGAAGATGCGGTATTCCTTGTAGTCCAGGGTGGACACCATGTTTTCCAGCATGGCGGCAATGACGTCGAATTCTTGCCAGGCGGGCACCATGATGGCCAGCGGCTGTTCAGGGTGGGCGCAGATCTGCTCGGTTGTCAGGGGCGCGTATTTACGCCGGACAGTGAAGTGGCGGTATATCCTGCGCGCCCAGTACCAGAGGTCGATGAATAAGTCGTCCAGACCCGACAGCAGGATGAGCACCCCGACGATCGCAGTGGCGATTTCGACACCGTGATAGTAGTCGGCGACCAGATAGGGCCAGTACAGTGACGTCATGGCGTCATCCGTCTGTCTATTCGGATCGCCGCTTGCCGCGCGCCCGATGCGCCATCAGCATGGTCAGCAGGATCAGGAACAGAATGAACGCCCCGACCGGAATGCCCCATGACAGATAGTTGCGCCATTCGAAGAAGGGGCTGCCTTCCGCGCCCGGCGGCAAGCTGGCCGATGGGTTGCTGCTGTCGATCCAGACTGCGGGGCCCGTGTTGCCGATCACGACCAGATCACCTCGGTTCAGGACGAAGGGCGGCTGGGCCGAATCGGCCTGCGTGCCCAGTGCATGCCAAAGTATCCCGGTGTGTTTCCCGGCTTTGGCGACTTCGGCGGCGCTGAGATTGTCCAGGCCGACCACGTCCAGCCAGGCGGTGGGCTTGCCGTTGATTTGCAGATGATCCTGATCCACCGTGATGCGGGGGGTTGCGCCGACGATGGAGACTTCCATCGACAGGAAGGGGCGTTCGGGCGCGATGGCCTCGCCGTCTTTCGCCACGATCAGACGGGTATTCCAGGGAGACAGCGCACTGGCGCTGGCCAGGCGGATGACGTGCGCCAGTGTGGCGGCGGCGTGCCGCAGGTATGTCTCGGGGATGATCAGGTCGGGGGCGTCGGCCATCTTGGGCAGGACGCCCGTAAAGGTGGTGTCATCACCGCCTTGCTTCAGGATGACGTGGCTGGTGGGCAGGACGTCCACCGGGAATCCTTGGGGAACCTCGTTGCAATCTACGGACACGGGCTGGCGCTGGAAAGAAACCCGCACTGAATTATTGACGCCCAGGACATACTCGGGCACTTGGGCAAGCAGGCGCTCCGGGTGGCCGGTCGCCTGCAGGCGTTGTGCGGATAGCAGGATGCCGTTCCAGAACACAGAGGCCACAGGCCGGGTCGAGGATGCGCCGGGGGCGGCCGAAACGTCGATGCGCAATTGGCTCGGGATGCGGCCATTGGCCACGACGGCGCCCAGCGGAAAGTTGGCGAACCAGTCTCCTTGGGCCACGACGTTGAAGCTGGCCGAGTCGCCGCCCAGGTTGCCCAATGGGATGCTGTGGCGGTCGTCGTTCATGGGGGCGCGCGCCAGGATGGCGTTCAGCCCGACGGTTTTCAACAAGCCCTTCCAGGCGGTATCGAACAAGCCCGCCGCTTGAGCGCCCGCGTCGGATTTCACAGCGATCACGCTGGTTGATCCCAGCAAAGCCACAGTGACGTTGCGGTTGGCCGCCTGGGCGGAGAAGGGCGGTTGCACGCGCTGTTTCATCCAGGCCCGGTATTGGGCAAGCGCGGCGGGATCCGCCTGCAACTGGGCTTCCAGCGCCGAGAGCATGGCCTGGATGCGATCCATGAATGCCGGGCTGATCAGTGTGACGTCGCCCACCACGGCGCGCGCCTGCAGAACCAGCAGCGCGGCAAGTTGCGCGTCGTCCTCGATGGTCAGGGTGCCGGATTGGCGCAGGGCATCGAAGGCCGGGATGCCCGCCAATGCCGGCGGCACGGGGACGTCTTCGACCTGTATCGGCGAACCGGTTCCGGGCAGGGTTTGCACCGTCACCTGGCGGCCGCTGCGTTCCAGGGCTGCGCCCAGGCGCCAAGCGCTGTCGTAGGCCGCCCGATCCAGCTGTCGCTCGGGTAGGGTCAGGATGACGTCATGCGGCAGGGTGTTCCAGGCGGATTCCAGCGATGGCGGGGTGTGCAGGTCGTAGCGGTAACGCAATTGCGTATCCGTTGCGATCGTCAGTGCATTGGTTCGGGCGCTATCGGCCTCGCAGACCTGCAAATCGGAGGTGAAGCTCCAATCGATGCCCAGGCGCACGAAACCGTTGCCGTGAGGGCCGGCCGGCACGGGCAGGCGGTTTTCCAGTTGACCGCTGTCATTGTCGATCCGCAGCCCTTGCATCGGCTGTCCATTCACCAGCATCGCCAGGCTGATCGTGCGCGCGGTGCCCTTCAGATAGGCCCCTTGAAAATCAATGTAGGCGTCCGACAGCTTGACTGTTCGCGGCACGGGGAAGAAGAATTCCTGGTGCGCAGCGTTGCTGCTGAGGGTGATCGGCTCAAGCAAGCCGACGTCTTGCAGCGTGATGGCGCGGTCGATCCAGATGTTTTCCCGGATCGCTTCCAGGGCCTCGCCGGCCGGGCTGGCCTGAACGGAGCCGGCTACCAGAATGGCGCAAGCCATGAGTGCGCCAGCGGCCAGGCGCTGTTGGAGGGGGACAAAAAGGCGTGAAAATGCGTGCATGGCTTTCCCATCAAAAAGTGGATGTGACAGTCATTGAGTCAGTCGTGTTTGGGCGGCTGGAATGTATTGACGGGTTCGCCAATGAGTGCGGAGACAATGCGGGCGCTGGCCATGCCGTCGCCATACGGGTTGATGCGGCGGCAGAAACTGGCATGGTGCGGCGCGTCGTCCAGCAGGCGGTTGACTTCGGACTGGATGCGCGCCGGGTCGGTGCCCACCAGGACGACCGTCCCGGCGCGCACGGCTTCCGGGCGCTCGGTGACTTCACGCATGACGAGCACCGGCTTGCCCAGGTAAGGCGCTTCTTCTTGGACGCCGCCGGAATCGGTCAGGATGATGTAGGCTTGTTGCATGAACCAGACAAAATCCAGATAGGACAGCGGGTCGATGAGTCGTATGGCGGGCCGCCCGTCCAGACGCGCCATGACCGTGTCGCGCACCTTGGGATTGAGATGGACAGGGTAGACGATTTGCACGTCCTGGCGGGCCGCCAGCGCCGTCAGCGCCGCGCAGATGCCGTCGAAGCCCTGGCCGAAATTTTCTCGGCGATGACCAGTCACCAGAATCAGCCGCTTGCCCGGCGCAAGCCAGGGATACTTGGCGCGCAGCGCCAGATCCCGCTCCGATCCCGGGGCCAGGGTGCCGCTGGTCCAGGCCAGGGCGTCGATGACGGTATTGCCGGTCACCAGCACCTGTCCGGGCGTGTTTTCCCGGGCCAGGTTGGCGGCGGACTGCGCCGTGGGGGCAAACAGCCATTGGCTGATGCCGTCGATGACCCGCCGATTCATTTCTTCGGGAAAAGGTTGGTTCAGATCGCCGGTGCGCAGGCCCGCCTCGACGTGCCCGACAGCGATGCGGCGGTGAAAGCTGGCCATGGCGGCGGCGCATGCCGTGGTGGTGTCGCCGTGCACCAGCACCAGATCGGGGGATTCGGCCGTCAAGACAGCGTCCAGGCGCTCCAGGGTGCGCCCGAACAGTCCGTTCAGGGTCTGGTTGGGGAGCATGACTTGCAAGTCGTGATCGGCCCGCAAACCGAACAGGGTGGTGACCTGATCCAGCATTTCCCGGTGCTGGCCAGTGATGCAGACGATGCTGTTCAGTGCTGGTGCACGTTCGATGGCTTGCACCAGCGGGGCCATTTTGATGGCTTCGGGGCGTGTGCCGAATATGGAAAGAACCTTCATGAAAGGGTCTGGCCTTTGGACTGGGTGTGTACACCCGAGCACAGATCGGAGCTACCAGCTTCTGGCTGGTATTCTTGAAGCATAAACCTGTACTTTCAATGCTTTCTTGTTCAGGACGTGTTCAGAACATATTCAGAACGGTTCGTATTGTATCGGCATGTATTTGGAATGCAAGGTCTTGACAGATGCCTGTCTGTATGCCTTTGGGCTGGGGCCTGCACCGCGGTTCCGATGCGCGGCCTTCGTATGCCGGCGCGGGGGTGTGTCGTGACATGGGCCGGGCCTTCACGTCCGAAGGACGGGATGCGAGTGTTGCCGGCCATGTTTTCTACTGCCGCAGCGTGCGCGTCTGCCCGATGTCCTTGGGTTGGAAATTGGCCCGCCAGGGGTTGATGTCGAGCCCGCCCCGGCGGGTGTAGCGCGCATACACCAGCAGTTCTTCGGGCTTGCAGCGCGCCATGATTTCCCCGTAGATTTTTTCCACGCAGAGTTCGTGGAATTCGCCGTGCTGGCGCAGCGACACGATAAAGCGCAGCAACCCGGCGCGGTCGAGACGCGGCCCGGCGTATTGGATTTGCAGGCTGGCCCAATCGGGCTGGCCGGTGACGGGACAGTTGGATTTCAGCAGTTCGGTGACCAGGGTTTCGCGCACGAACGGGGCGGGCTGCGACAGCGCCAGGGTGTCCGGCGCGGGGGCCGCCGCCGGGGCGAAGTCGATGTCCTGGTCGTCGATGCACGTGCCGCGCAGCGGGGCGCAACTGAGTTCAAAAGCCGGCCGCACCGACAGGATTTCCACGTGCACCGGCTTGCCGCAGGCGCGGCTGAGATCGGTATGCAGGCGCTGTTGCACGATTTCAGGGTATTCGAAGCGATCTTCGTTGAAGCTGTTCAGGTATAGCTTGAAGGACTTGGATTCGATCAGGTGCGGGCTGGCCGCCGAAAACGTGAACCGTCCCATGGCCACCACCGGACGGCCCCTGGCGTTCAGCCATGAGAGCTCGTAGGCGTTCCAGATGTCCGCCCCGTGGGGGGCCTGGGGCAGGTGCAGGCCCGCGCGGGTCTCGCTGCGGGCGATGGGAAACAGCAGGGCGGGGTCGTAGTGCGCCGATCCCTGGGTGGCGCGCCCCAGCGGGCTGTGTTCGAGAGCGGAGGTTTCCATGATGTCGACGGATGGGTTGAAGAATGCCACGGGCTTGCGGCCTGCATTGTACCGTTGCCTTGGGGGATATTTCATATGATGAAAGTATGGTTTTAAGATATGAAATGGAAATGCTGCAATGCGTTCAAGTTTGTTTCATGATCGGGAAATTAATTTCATAGCATGAAATTAATAATATAATCAATTGATATAAAAGAATAAAATTTATTGTCTTATATAAGACATGGTTACTATGTGCGGCGCAGCAATCGCGTAGACTGTTTCTCATCGAATCTTTTAATTGACGACACAGGAGCAACACCATGACCGCTCGAGAAACCGAAGTGCGCAACCTGCAACGCAGCTGGGCCGAAGACCCCCGCTGGCAAGGCATCAAACGGGGCTACAGCGCCGACGAAGTCGTGCGTCTGCGCGGCTCGGTGGTGGTGGAACACACCCTGGCCCGCCGGGGGGCCGAAAAACTGTGGGATCTGCTGCACAGCGAAGACTACGTCAATGCCCTGGGGGCGCTGACGGGCAACCAGGCCATGCAGCAGGTCAAGGCCGGCCTGAAAGCCATTTACCTGTCGGGCTGGCAGGTCGCGGGCGATGCCAACATCACCGGCGAAATGTACCCCGATCAATCCCTGTATCCCGCCAACTCGGTGCCCAGCGTCGTTACGCGCATCAATAATTCGCTGACCCGCTGTGATCAAATCCAGTGGATGGAGGGCAAGAATCCGGGCGACGAAGGTTATATCGACTATTACGCGCCGATCGTGGCCGATGCGGAAGCCGGCTTCGGCGGGGTGCTCAACGCCTTCGAACTGATGAAGTCCATGATCGTGGCCGGGGCCGCCGGGGTGCACTTCGAAGACCAGCTGGCATCTGTCAAGAAATGCGGCCACATGGGCGGCAAGGTGCTGGTGCCCACCCGCGAGGCCGTGGCCAAGCTGGTGTCCGCCCGTCTGGCGGCCGACGTGCTGAATGTCCCCACCTTGCTGGTGGCGCGCACCGACGCCGAGGCCGCCGACCTGCTCACCAGCAACATCGACGAAAACGATGCGCCGTTCGTCACCGGCGAGCGCACGGTCGAAGGCTTTTACCGCACGCGGGCCGGGCTGGATCAGGCCATTGCCCGGGGCTTGGCCTATGCGCCCTATGCCGACCTGATCTGGTGCGAGACCTCCACCCCCAATCTTGAATACGCCCGCCGGTTCGCCGAGGCCATCCACCGCCAGTTCCCGGGCAAGATGCTGGCTTACAACTGCTCGCCGTCGTTCAACTGGAAAAAGAACCTGGACGACGCCACGGTGGCCAAGTTCCAGCGCGAATTGGGGGCCATGGGCTATAAGTTCCAGTTCATCACGCTGGCGGGCTTCCATGCCCTGAACTACAGCATGTTCGAACTCGCCCACGGCTACGCCCGCACCCAAATGAGCGCTTTCGTCGAATTGCAGCAAAAAGAATTCGCCGCGGCGGACAAGGGCTTCACCGCCGTGAAGCACCAGCGCGAAGTCGGCGTGGGTTATTTCGATGCCGTGACCCAGGCCATCGAGGGTGGCCAGTCGTCCACCACGGCCTTGGCGGGCTCCACCGAGGAAGCCCAGTTCGACGCGGAAAAAGTGGCCTGAGCGGGCCGGGGCGGATGCCGGACGCATCCGCCTGGAAAGAACCGAGAGGACAGGGGATAAGCCAAGCGGCTTTGCAGGCCGCGCGGCGGATGGCAACAAGCCCGCCGTATTGGCTGGCCAGGGCGGCCCGGAGGGGCCTCCCTGAGCAGAGAGGGGTCCCCTGCGGTGTGTTTCGGGAAGGCATTGCCTTCCCGCTTTTTTTTGCGCCCAGCATGGGCGGCATGCGCCGATGTCAAGGGTCTCGCGGGCGACTGCAATCCTTGATCTGGGTCAAGGCTGGGTTGTGGGGAACTGGCTATAGTTCGCTAATGTCTACGCTATCTTTGCTGACGCCGCCCCCCTTCATGAGCGATGCCATGCGTCGTGCGCGCCGCCATATGCTGGCCCGCACCGGCTTGGCCTGGCTGGTCATGATGCAGGTCATGATGCTGGCTTTTCCGGGTTATCTGCGCCATGGCGTGCGTTCCGCCGAATCCCAGCAAGCGCTGGAGCAGGCCATCGTCCTGATGAACTGGATCAGCCTGGTGCTGTGCGTGCCGCTGGTGCTGTATTGCGCCTGGCCGGTGTGGCAGGGCGCGCTGGACAGCCTGCGCCGAGGACGGGTGGGCATGGACGTGCCGGTGGCCCTGGGCATTCTGGCCGCCTTCATCCCCAGCATATGGGCGACCTGGCACGATGCGGGCGAGGTCTATTTCGAGTCCGTGGCCATGTTCGTCGCCTTCCTGCTCAGTGCCCGGTTTCTGGAATTCTGCGCCCGCCAATCTTTCGATGCCCCCGATCCGTCAGCGGCGGCGGTTCAGGCGGCCTTGCCGGCGGCCGACGCCCAGTTGATGGCCCAGGCCGATCGTGTCGCCTTCTGGTTCGTCTGTGTCCAGATTGCCCTGGCCGCCCTGGTGGGCGCCTGGTGGTGGCAGGCCAGCCCCGATCATGCTTTGGCCGTGACCGTGGCGCTGCTGGTCATGAGCTGTCCCTGTGCCATGTCCATGTCGGTGCCGGCCGCCCTGGCGGCGCGCCGGGCCGCCAGCTTGCGCCTGGCGGCTCCGGCTTGCCCGGATGCTCTGCCGCTGGACGGGCCGTCCGCCCGGCAGGGCCGGGCGGATCTGGATCACGCCACCCGCCGCATCGCCCGCCAGAATCTGTATGGCTCCTTGATCTGGCATGTGCTGATGACGCCTCTGGCTGCCGTGGGCCTGGTGCAACCTTGGCTGGCGGCCATCACCATGCTGCTGTCTTCGCTGGCGGTGGCGGCCAATGCCTGGCGTCTGGCGCGGCACGCGCCGTCCGGCGGGCCGCGGGCGGCATTGGCCAGCCCGGTTTAGGCGAGGCGCGCCATGGATGGCCTGTTTTTGCTGTTGCCCATTTCTTTGTTGTTTGTCCTGTTGATCGGGGTGGCTTTGTGGTGGGCGATTTTCTCGGGGCAGTTCGACGATACCCAGGCGGCCGCCCAGTCCATTCTGGATGATGACGATCGCGGATGTTCGGATCAGGATTGATCTAAATCAAGGTTCTTTTGTGCTGCTTCAGGGAACATTCAGGTTTATAAAAATTTCGTTTTAACTTGTTTCGAGGGGAACACCTATGGGCACGACCGGGCGCTCCGGATCAACGGCCGAAACCTTCAATTATCGGATTGTCCGACAGTTCACGATTGCCACCGTCTTCTGGGGTGTCGTGGGCATGGCGTTGGGCGTTTTGATCGCCTCACAATTGATTTGGCCCGAACTCAATTTCAATACTCCGTGGTTCAGCTACGGCCGCCTGCGGCCTCTGCACACCAATGCCGTCATTTTCGCTTTTGGCGGCAGTGCTCTGTTTGCCACGTCCTATTACGTGGTGCAACGCACCTGTCAGGCCCGGCTGTTCTCCGATAAACTGGCGGCCTTCACCTTCTGGGGCTGGCAGGTTGTCCTGGTGGGGGCGGTGATCACCCTGCCCATGGGCTTTACCAGCACCAAGGAATACGCCGAACTCGAATGGCCGCTGGACATTCTGGTCACGCTGGTCTGGGTGGTGTATGCCATTGTGTTCTTCGGCACCATCGTCAGGCGCCGGGTCAAGCACATCTACGTGGCCAACTGGTTCTTCGGATCCTACATCCTGACCATTGCCATGTTGTATATATTCAACAACCTGGAACTCCCCGTGTCGGGCTGGAAATCCTATTCCATCTATCCCGGGGTGCAGGATGCCATGGTGCAGTGGTGGTACGGCCACAATGCCGTCGGGTTCTTCCTGACCACCAGCTTTCTGGGCATGATGTATTACTTCGTGCCCAAGCAGGCCGAGCGTCCCATTTATTCCTATCGCCTGTCGATCGTCCACTTCTGGGCCCTGGCCTTTACCTATATGTGGGCGGGCCCGCACCACCTGCTGTATACCTCGCTGCCCGACTGGACGCAGTCCCTGGGCATGGTGTTCTCCCTCATCCTGCTGGCCCCGTCGTGGGGGGGCATGATCAACGGCATCATGACCCTGTCGGGGGCTTGGCACAAGCTGCGCACCGATCCCATCCTGAAGTTCATGGTGGTGGCGCTGTCCTTTTATGGCATGTCCACCTTCGAAGGCTCGATGATGGCCATCCGCACGGTCAACGCCCTGTCGCACTACACCGACTGGACGGTGGGGCACGTGCATTCTGGGGCCTTGGGCTGGGTCGCCATGATCACCTTCGGGTCGCTGTACTACCTGATCCCGCGCCTGTATGGCCGCCAGTCCATGGCGCGCCCCGAACTGATCAATCTGCATTTCTGGCTGGCCACGCTGGGGGTGGTGCTGTACATCGCCGCCATGTGGATCGCCGGGGTGATGCAGGGTCTGATGTGGCGCGCCACCGGGGCCGACGGCATGCTGACCTACAGCTTCGTCGAAGTCGTCAAGGCCACCTATCCGTTCTATGCCATCCGCGCCCTGGGCGGGCTGTTCTTCCTGGCGGGCATGTGCCTGATGGCCTGGAACACCTGGCTGACCGTGCGGGGCCAGAAAGGCGTCAATCCGCCTGTTCCCCTGACGAACTCAGACCCCCGCGACGTCCCCCTCACTGCCGTGCCGGCGTCGGCCTAAGGAGTCCATCCCCATGTCTGGTACAAAAAAACGCTTTTCCCACGAATTGCTGGAGCGCAACATTGGCTTGCTGATCTTTTTCAGCATCCTGGTGGTGTCGTTCTCCGGCCTGGTGCAGATCATTCCGCTGTTTTATCAGCATTCCACCACTACGCCCATTGAAGGCGTCGCGCCTTACGAATCTCTCCGGCTGGTCGGGCGCGACATCTACATCCGCGAAGGCTGTGTGGGCTGTCACTCGCAGCAAATCCGCCAGTTGCAGTCCGAAGTCCAGCGCTATGGGCCGTACTCGGTGGCGGGCGAGTCCGTCTACGACCACCCTTTCCTGTGGGGATCCAAGCGCACAGGCCCCGATCTGGCCCGGGTCGGTCAGCGTTATTCCGACGAATGGCACCGCATTCACTTGCGCAACCCGCGCGACGTGGTCAAAGAGTCCAATATGCCGGCGTATCCCTGGCTGCAGCACAACACCGTCGAAGGGGCTGATGTGCAAGACCGCATGAAGGTGCTGCGCACCCTGGGCGTGCCTTACACCGATGCCGACATCGAGGCCGCGCCGCAGGCCCTGGTCGGCAAGACCGAGGAAGATGCCGTGGTGGCGTATCTGCAGGGGCTGGGGGTCGCCAGCCGGGCCGCCGCCGAAGCCATCATGCAGGCGGGCGGGGAGCACTGACATGTCCATAATCAACGCCGTGGTGACGGTGCTGGCAATGGTGACATTCATCGGGATTGTCTGGTGGGCCTGGTCGTCGCACCGCGCCGAGGCCAACCGCAAGTCCGCCCAATTGCCCTTCGATTTGCCCGAGGAATTCGAGATCGGCAAGTCCTCCAACGACAAGAAAGCCGGGGATACCCATGAGTGACTTTTTTACCAGTTTCTGGAGCTATTACATTTCCGTCATTGCGCTGGGCGGGATTGTCTGGTGTGTTTATCTGTTGTTTTCCCAGTGGCAGTGGCTGAAGCGGGACGTCGAGGTCAAGGGCAATACCGGCCACGTCTGGGACGAGGATCTGACCGAACTCAACAATCCGGTGCCGCGCTGGTGGACGGTGTTCTACCTGCTGCTGTGCGTTTTTGCCCTGGGCTACCTGGCGCTGTATCCGGGTCTGGGCAGTTTCCAGGGCACGCTGGGCTTTACCGCCGGCAAGCAAGTGCTGGAAGAACAGGCCGTGCTCAATGCCCAGATCGAGCCCGTGTATGCGCGCTTCCGCGAGATGCCGATCCCGGACATCGCCCACGACGACCAGGCGCGCGACATCGGCCAGCGTTTGTTTCTGAACAACTGTGCCCAGTGCCATGGGTCGGATGCCAAGGGGGGGCGCGGTTTTCCCAACCTGACCGACACCGATTGGCTGTGGGGGGGCGAACCCGAGCAGATCCTGGAAACCATCACCAAGGGGCGTCATGGCGTGATGCCGCCCTGGGGGGCGGTGATCAAGCCTGAAGATGCCTCCGCCATCGCCCAGTATGTGCGTTCGCTCTCCGGCCTGGCGCATGATCCCTTGCGGGTCAATGCGGGCAAGCGCGGCTTCGATACCTATTGCGTGGCCTGCCACGGGGCCGATGCCAAGGGCAATACCCTGCTGGGGGCCCCCAACCTGACCGATGACGTCTGGCTGTATGGCAGTTCCGAGGCCACCATCATCGAAACCATCAACAATGGGCGCGATAATCAGATGCCGGCCCAGGAAAACCACCTGACGCCAGAGCAGATCCGCCTCCTGGCCGCCTGGGTCTGGGGACAGTCCAACCCCTGATCCCGGCATGACGGGCCGCCGGCGTCCTGGACGTCTGGCGGCCTGACAAAAATTTTCCATTATTTTTCAAGGGCCTGTCATACAGACCACGCCAGCCAACAGAGGATATCATGCAGAAGCAACCCCCCGAACAGGCCGCCACGCCCCCTTCGCGTGACGACCCGGCCTGGAAGCCCGTGCGCCGTATCCGCAAGGGCTCGGGGGGCGGCGCATCACCTCAGGTCGAGAAGGCCCTGGCTGAGGTGCGTTCCAAGATATACCCGCGCTCGGCCCAGGGGCATTTTGCCCGGATTCGGGTGCTGATGGTGCTGCTGACCCAGGCCGTTTTCTATGGCCTGCCCTGGATTCAGTGGCATGACCGCCAGGCGGTGCTGTTTGACCTGGCCGCCCGCAAGTTCTATCTGTTCGGCATGGTGCTGTGGCCCCAGGACGTCATTTATCTGGCGGTGTTGCTGGTGCTGTCGGCGTTTGCCCTGTTTTTGTTCACCGCCATGGCCGGGCGGCTGTTCTGTGGCTATGCCTGTCCCCAGACCGTCTATACCGAGCTGTTCATGTGGATCGAGAAAAGGGTCGAAGGCGACCGCCTGGCCCGGATTCGCCTGGACGAACAGCCCTGGAACCGGCGCAAGCTGCGCCTGAAAGCCACCAAGCACAGCCTGTGGGTTCTGCTGGCCCTGTGGACGGGCTACACCTTCATCGGCTATTTCGCCCCGATCCGCGAACTGGGCAGCCATTTGCTGGCATTCGATCTGGGCCCCTGGCAGTGGTTCTGGATGCTGTTCTACGCCTTTGCCACCTGGGGCAATGCCGGGTTCATGCGCGAGGCCGTTTGCAAGTACATGTGCCCTTATGCGCGCTTCCAAAGCGTCATGGTGGATGACGACACCTTTGTCGTGACCTACGACCACGTCCGGGGCGAGCCGCGTGGCGGGCGCTCGCGCAAGATCGACCACAAAGAAGCCGGCATGGGCGATTGCGTGGATTGCAGCCTGTGCGTGCAGGTCTGTCCCACCGGCATCGACATCCGCGATGGCCTGCAGTACATGTGCATCGGCTGCGGCGCCTGTGTTGATGCCTGTGATTCCGTCATGGATAAAATGGGCTACGAGCGCGGCCTGATCCGCTACACTTCAGGCAATGCCATCACCCAGCGCCTGACTCAGCCGCAGGTGCGCAAGCGCATGCTGCGGCCCCGCGTGCTGGCGTATTCGGCCCTGCTGGGGATAATCGCGCTGGGCTTCGTGTTTTCCCTGGCCACCCGCACCACGCTGCGCGTAGACGTGATCCGGGATCGGGGCGCGCTGGGCCGCGAGGTCGCCGGGGGGCAGATCGAAAACGTCTACCGTCTGCAGATCATCAATTCGTCCGAAGCCCCCATCGACCTGGAGCTGTCCGCCAACGGCGTGCCGGGCCTGACCCTGCTGACGGCGGATCATGGGGCCAGCACCGTGCGGGTCGAAGGCTCGTCCAACCGTCTGGTGCCGATCGTGCTGCGCGCCCCGGTGGGCGACTTGAAGCCGGGCCTGTACGATATCCGCATCGAAACCGTGGGCATCCGCGGCCCTGACGACACCACGCAGGTGACAGAGCAATCCAGTTTTTATGTTCCCAATTAGCGCAAACCCGCCCGGCATGTCCGCCGCCTAGGTCTTTTGTTGAAAAGGACACCATGATGTCAGCCAGTCCACAAAACGTATCGCAGTTATCCGAAGGCCGCCCCTGGTGGCGGCACCGCTGGCCCTGGCTATTGCTGCTGGGCCCGGCGGTCGCGGTTGTGGGCTGTGCCATCACCATTTTTCTGGCGTTCCAGTCGTATGGCGACCAGGAAATCCGCGATGGCGGGGTCAAGCGGGGGCTGGTGGTCACCGCGCCCGAGGCGTCATCGGTGCGCCAGCCCTGATTGCCGGAGGCTTCTATGCTGCACACACGCGATCTGATGTGGATTCTGTGGCCTTCCTTCCTGATCGGCGGGGTCGCCAGCGGGCTGGTCTTTGCCTTGGTCGATCCCCTGGATTTGGTGTTTTTGGGCGAATGGCGCGCCAGCCGCCTGACGGTCTATACGCTGGGGTTTTTCCTGTTCTGGGCCATGGCGGCCTTGTCCAGCGCCCTGACCCTGCGCCTGGCCCCGCGCGGGGTCATGTTGGATGAATTCGGCGATCCGATTGATTGACCGCCGGCGCGTCCCCGGGCCTTGGCTATGCGCAGTCGGCGCCGGCCAGGGTTTGCAGGCCGACGACGTCCAGGATCTGCACTTCGCGCTGCTGGACGCGGATCAGGCCTTCGCGGGCAAAGCGCGAAAACAGGCGGCTGACGGTTTCCAGGGTCAGGCCCAGGAAATTGCCGATTTCTTCGCGGCTCATGCGCAGGATGAATTCGTAGGGTGAGTAGCCCAGCGTCTGCAGGCGCTGCGACAGATTCAGCAGGAAGGCCGCAACGCGTTGTTCGGATCGCAGGCTGCCCAGCGACAGCAACTGCTGATGGGAACGGCTGATTTCCTTGCTCATCAGGCGGCGCAGCTGCAGGTTCAGCGTGGGCAGCTGGGGGGCCAGGCGATCCATTTCGTCCAGGTGGATGACACAGACTTCGGTGTCTTCCAGGGCGATGGCGTGCGATGCCTGCTGGGCATGCATCAGGCCGTCCAGGCCCAGGATTTCGCCCGGCAGCAGGAAGCCGGTGATCTGCACTTGGCCGCTGGCATCTTCGATCTGGGTTTTCATCGAACCCGAGCGCAGGCCATAGATGGCGCTTGCGGCGTCGCCCTGGCGATACAGCGTGCCCCCTTTGGGCAGACGGATGCGTTCTTTGATGAGTTCGTCCATCTTGGCGACATCCTGGCGCGCCATGCCCAGCGGCAAGCAGATGGCATTGAGCATACAGGTGGAGCACCGCGTGGAGTCGGGCGCCACCGGCACGCGTCTGAGCATCGTGATCCGGGGGGGAGGGCCGGAGGAGGAGGTGTCAGCCAAAGTTAAGCAGCCTGCAAAAAAATAAGCAGCGGGAAGAAAAGCCCCCGTGCTTTCAAGGGGATTATAAGTTCGTTGCCGGGATATTTGTAGCTTGTAGCATTAATTGTCCTTATTTTTATCTGGCCGTCTTGCTTTTTGTCGTGAACGTCATCCAATTGGCCGCCTTACCCGGCCTGGCCGCGGTACAGTAGGCCGTGTGGCGCAAAGCCTATATTATCCAAATGGTAATATTTTTGATATCAATTAATTTCTGGGGGTAAGCATGCGATTGATTCGATATGTCCTGTCCGGTCTGCTGCTGGCGGCGGGCTTGGCATTTGGCCCGGCCTGGGCGGATCATGGCGCCGCCGGCCATGGCAGCCAGGACGTCAGCTACAAGCCGGATGTCACTTTTACCCTGCGCACCGCCATTGCCGATGGCAAATTGGTCTTCGTCGGGGATCGCGGCGATATCCAGGGCAAGGTCAACCCCGATCTGAAGGTTCCCGAAGGGGCCGTGGTGCAGATCAACCTGGTCAATGGCGACGGGGCCACGCACGATATCGCGGTGCCTGACTTCAAAGCGCAGTCGGATCATATTTCCGGCAAGAACGCCGCGACGGCCATTGTATTCCGGGCGGCGAAAAATGGCACTTTCGAGTACCTGTGCACCTTGCCGGGCCACAAGGCCGCCGGCATGGTGGGCCGGGTCATCGTGGGCGAGCCGTCGGATGAAATCAAGGTGCAGGCCCCGCAGATCGCGCACGACCCCGCCCAGGTGGGCACCCCCGTGGGCAAGCGCGGCCCCCAGGATGTGACGATCGACCTGCTGACCACCGAAATCGAAGGCCGTCTGGGCGATAACAGCACTTATCGGTTCTGGACCTTCAACAACAAAGTCCCCGGCCCCTTCGTGCGGGTGCGGGTGGGCGACACCGTGACCTTCAACATCACCAATGCGCCGGACAGCACGCACATCCATTCCATCGACCTGCATGCCGTGACCGGCCCGGGCGGCGGGGCGGCCGTGACCCAGGTGCCCCCGGGCCAGACCAAGTCGTTCACGTTCAAGGCCAACCACGTCGGGCTGTTCGTGTACCACTGCGCCACGCCCATGGTGGCGCAGCACATCACCAACGGCATGTATGGCATGATCCTGGTCGAGCCCGAGGGCGGCCTGCCCGCGGTCGACAAGGAATTCTACGTCATGCAGGGCGAACTCTATACCGCCCAGCCGCACGGCGCCAGCGGCCTGCAGGAATTCTCTCTGGACAAACTGCTGGCCGAAAATCCCGAGCACGTCATGTTCAATGGCTCCATGGACGCCCTGACCAAGGTCTACAGCATGGAATCCAATGTGGGCGACACGGTGCGGATTTTCTTTGGCGTGGGGGGGCCCAACCTGATTTCCAGCTTCCACGTCATCGGCGAGGTCTTCGACCGGGTCTATGACCAGGCGTCGCTGACCAGCAAGCCCCTGACGGACGTGCAGACCACCCTGGTGCCGCCGGGCGGCGCCACCATGGTCGAATTCGTCACCGACTATCCGGGCCGCTATCTGCTGGTCGATCACGCCCTGTCGCGGGTGGAAAAAGGCGTGGCCGGTTTCCTGACCGTGCACGGCGAGGCCGACCACAGCATCTTCCACAGCGACGAGCCCATCGACCCGAACTCCGGGCATTGAGGGGCGGCAGCCTCCGGCGGGCGCGCCGGAGGCTGCGGTTTCGCGGGTTCAGGCCGCAGCGGTTTCGGACGTCAGAAGCCCACGGTCAGCTGCGCCCAGTAGCGGCGGCCATCCAGTACCGTGTCGTAGTCGTCGTAGCTGATTTGTTTATCCAGCAGGTTGTAGACCCCGACGCCGATGCTGGTTTTCTTGTTGATCTGGTAATTGAAGCCCGCATCCACGAAAGTGTAGGACGGCGTGCCTTCGGCCATGCTGGTCCGGCTCAGGTATTCGGAGGTGCGGCTGCGGAAGTTCACCCGCGACCAGACGCCCAGCTTGTCCGTGGCATCCCAGTCCAGCGTCGCGTTGATCATGTGCCGGGGCATTTTGTTCAGCGGCTGGCCCTCGTAGGGCCCGGACTTCTGCCTGGAATACGTATAGGTGTAGTTGGTGGCCAGGCGCAGGTCGTCCGTCATGGACCACGTCAGGGTGGCCTCGACGCCGCGCATCAGGGCGCGATCCACATTGGTTCGGGTGCTGATGAACTTGTAGCCTTCGTCGCCCGGCACCACGTGGCAGGTGGGCTGCTGGTTGGCGTCCGTGCACAGGCGGATTTCCGATATCTTGTCCTTGAATTCGGTGTTGAACAGCATCACGCTGGCATCCAGGTTGCTGCCGTTGTTCCAGATCAGGCCCAGTTCCTGGCTGACGCTGGTCTCGGGCTTCAGGTCGGGGTTGCCCATGATGATGGCGGGCACGCCGCCGCCACCGCCCGTGATCTGTCCCCAATCGGCCACGCTTTGGCGCAGACTGGGCGCCTTGAAGCCCGTGGATACCCCGCCCTTGACGCTGAGATTGCCGGTGGCGTGCCAGACGCCGTACAGGCGCGGCGTCCAGTGGCTGCCGTAGTCCTGGTCGTTGGTGGCGCGCAGGCCGGCCGTCACGGTGAACGTGTCGGTCAGGAACCAGTCGTCTTCCGCGAAAATCGCCCACTGGTTGCGCGCCAGGTGGTTGGTGTTGCTGGAGGCGTACTGGTTGCCGTCGTCGCGCAGGGTCTCGCGCAGAAACTGGTAGCCCATCGTCAGTGTATGGGACTGCAGCGGCACCACCCACTGGGTGTTGAATTCGGTGTTGTCCAGCCACATGTTGCGGCCGTCGTTGGCGGTCTCGTCGCGTTGCACATAGGTGGTGGACGTGGCCCAGCCCCAGCGGCCTGTGTGGCGCAGAGCGTAGGTATTGCGGCCGTACTTGCTTTCGGACACCGCGCATTCGCCCCGGCAGCCCGTGGCCGCGCTGGATTTGCCCGGGGTGGATCGGCGCGTCTGCAGGGTGCGGCTGGCCTCGGCGGCGATGTCGTGGTCTTTGTTGGGGGTCAGGGTGAGCTTGACCGTGCCCGCCTCTTGCTGCTGGTGGTTGAAGCCGTTCAGAATGTGGTCTTCCTGGCGGGTGACGTTCTGGCCGTAGAACTGCACGCCCAGCAGGCCTTCCTTGATGGGGCCGGCCAGGTACACGCTGCCCTGGTACGTGTTGCCCGCATTGTGGTTTTCCTGGATGGTGGCCTCGGCGCGGGCCGAGCCAGTCCATTCATGGTGAACCTTGCGGGTGATGATGTTGATGACCCCGCCCATGGCATCGGATCCGTACAGGGCGGACATGGGGCCGCGGATCACTTCGATGCGCTCGATGGCGTCCAGCGGCGGCAGCCAGCCTTGTTCGATGCCGGCATTGTCGCTGTTGGGGCGGGTTTCGCGTGAATTCTGCCGCCGCCCGTCGATCAGGATCAGGGTATAGGCCGAGCCCATGCCCCGGATGCTGATGTCGCTGCTGCTGGCCCCGCCGGTGACGACCACGCCGGGGACGTCTTTCAGCGCGTCGGTGACGTCCTTGTAGGCACGTTTTTCCAGTTCCGCGCGCGGCAGCACGGTAATGGATGCGGGGGCGTCTTCCACCGTTTGCTCATAGCCGGTGGCCGAGACAACCACCTTGTCCAGTTGGGTGATGTTTTCCTGGGCTTGCGTCGCCGGGGCGGCCAGGGCAATGGCCAGCAGCGACAGGGAGAAGGGGAGGGGGTGTCGTGGGACGGAGATCATGGGACTTCGGGATTCCAGCAAAAGAAGCGAGGGGAGGGTTGTGTTTGGTGTCCAGCGATTTATTCAGCTGTAGTTCAGGATGAATCGGATGAATATTAATAGGAATCATTCAATTTTGTAAATGATTATCAAATATGTTTTTTGTTTTTAATCAAATGCTTTGCGCGGACAAACGGCAGGCGAGATCGGGCGCTCCTGGATTTCATTCTTGACCAGAATCTTTCTCTGTCTTATTATTTCAACTGAAATTAATTTTGAGGACGCCTCGACGCCATGACCAACGACACGGATGCGCAGCAGGCCTATGACCTGCGTATCTTGCGGGCCTTGCGCCGCATCACCCGGGCAGTGGCCCTGCATTCCCGGCAGTTGTCGGCCTGCAATCACATCACGGGGCCGCAACTGGTATGCCTGCGCACCGTCATCGACAAAGGCCCGCTGACGGCGACCGCCATCAGCCGCGAAGTCCACGTCAGCGCCAGCACGGTGGTGGGCATTCTCGACCGCCTTGAAGACAAGGGCCTGGTCGTGCGTGAAAGAGGGCGCGCCGACCGCCGCATCGTGTTCGTCAGCGCCACAGAGGCCGGTCGGCAGTTGGCGCGCGACACGCCTTCCCCCCTGCAGCAGAAACTGGCCGAATCCCTGCAGGCCCTGCCCGAACTCGAACAGGCCACCATGACTCTGTCGTTGGAGCGCATCGTCGATCTGATCGAATCCGGCACGGGGGTGGCGTCGGCGGGGGATGTCCAATCGCCCCTGCTGGATGTGCCCGCGTCGGGCGTGGCGCCCGAATCCGGGCTGGTCGTTTGATTTATCCCGGCGTGCCCCGCCCCGCCGTCCAGCCGGGCGCCGACAGCGATGCGATCCGGCTGCGCCCCCCGCGCTGGGCGGACGGCCCCGCCTTGCACGCCCTGGTTTCCCAGTGTCCCCCGCTGGATCTCAACTCCGTCTATCTGTACCTGCTGTTGGCGGAGCATTTTCCCCAGACCTGCATCCTGGCCGAAGACGAGCACGGCATCGTTGGCATGGTGTCGGCGTATCGCCCGCCGGGCCGGGACGATGTCCTGTTCGTCTGGCAGGTGGCCGTGCAGGCGCGGGCGCGTGGCCAGGGGCTCGGGGGGCGCATGTTGCGCCGGCTGCTGGCGCGCCCGCCTTTGCGGGCCGTGCGGTGGGTCGAAACCACCGTCGGCCCGGGTAACCACGCTTCGCGGCGCTTGTTTGCGCGGCTGGCTGATCGGTTGGCGGCTCCGCTGACCGAGTCGCCCCTGTTCGAGGCGGCACTTTTTGGGGCGGATGCGCACGAGGCCGAGCCTTTGCTGCGCATCGGCCCCATTTCCTTGTCGGCAGTGAACTGATTTGCTGTCGTCTTTTCGAACGTCAACAAGGAGAACACCATGGATTTGAAAATATTCGACCGGATGGAGTCGGAAGTCAGGGGCTACGTCCGGTCATTCCCTGTGATTTTTTCCAAGGCTCGCGGGTCTGAACTTTTCGATGAGACCGGCCGCCGGTACATTGATTTTTTCAGCGGTGCCGGCACCCTGAATTACGGCCACAACAACCCGATCCTGCGCGAGCGCGTGGTGGATTACCTGGGCGCCGATGGTGTGGTGCACGGCCTGGACATGGCCACCAGCGCCAAGAAATACTTTCTGCAAACCGTGGATCGGCTGATTCTGAAGCCGCGCCGGCTGGACTATACCCTGCAGTTCACCGGCCCCACCGGCACCAATGCGGTCGAGGCGGCCCTGAAGCTGGCGCGCCAAGTCAAGGGCCGCCAGAACATCATTTCCTTCACCCATGGCTTTCATGGCGTGTCGGGCGGTTCGCTGGCGGCCACCGCCAACCAGAAATTCCGCCGGGCGGCGGGGGTGGCCCTGGGCAATACCACCTTCATGCCGTTCGATGGCTATTTCGGCCCCGACGTCAATACCATGGCCTACCTGGAACGCATGCTGGACGACCCCAGCAGCGGCCTGGATCAGCCCGCCGCCGTCATCGTCGAGACCGTGCAGGGCGAAGGGGGCGTGAATGTGGCCTCGCAGCATTGGCTGCGCGAACTCGAACGCCTGTGCCGGCGGCACGATATGCTGCTGATCGTGGACGACATCCAGGTGGGCTGCGGGCGCACCGGGCATTTCTTCAGTTTCGAGACAGCCGGGATTTCGCCGGACATCGTCACCTTGTCCAAGTCGCTGTCGGGGTTCGGGCTGCCGATGTCGCTGGTGCTGCTCAAGCCCGCGCTGGATGTCTGGCAGCCGGGGGCGCACAGCGGCACTTTCCGGGGCAACAACCTGGCCTTCGTCGCCGCGGCCCAGGCGATGGAAACCTATTGGGCCGACGAGGCCCTGAGCCAGGCCGTGGCCGCCAAGGAATGCCTGGTGCGCGATTGGCTGGAAAACCTGGCCCACAGCTGCCGCGATGCCGGCCTGGCGGTGCGGGGCCGGGGCCTGATCCAGGGGCTGGTTACCCCGGTGGGGGACGATCTGGCCAATCGGATTGCGCGCCGGGCCTTTGAGCAGGGCGTCGTCATCGAGACCTCGGGCGCGCACGACGAAGTCCTGAAAGTGCTGCCCGCCCTGACGATTCCGCTTGAGCAGCTGGAACAGGGCCTGGAAGTCATCGAGCGCAGCACCAACGAAGTGCTGGCGTCCCTGGGCCGCCAGCCGCGCCTGTTGAAAGTCGCGGGGGGCAACGCATGATCGTGCGCCACGTCAACGACGTCATTGGAACCGGCCAGGAAATCGTCACGGACAACTGGACCAGCCGCCGTGTGCTGCTGGCCGATGACAAGATGGGGTTTTCCTTTCATGAAACCATCATTGCGCCAGGCACCGAAACCCACATCCATTATCAAAACCACCTGGAAGCCGTGTGGTGCATCGACGGCGACGGCGAAATCGAAACCATTGCCGATGGGCGGAAGCACGCCCTGGGGCCCGGGGTGGTGTATGCCCTGGATCAGCATGACGAGCACTGGCTGCGCGGCGGCGCCCGGCCGCTGCGCGTCATTTGTGTCTTCAACCCGCCGCTGACGGGGCGCGAGGTGCATGACGCCTCGGGCGTTTATCCGCCGGCGGTCAGTCCTCGGTAAGCCAGGTCGGGTCGATATTGACCGAACGCAGGTTGCAGATGGCCTGCAGGCCCAGCGGCGACAGGCTGATGGAGCCGTTGCCGGATCCCTTGTGGCCGATCCACCCCAGCCGGGCATCCACGAAATTGCAGCGGTTCACGTACACCGTGCCGGACTCCATGTCGCGGATGAAGCGTTCGGCGCGGCTGCGCGACCGGGTGAAAATAGAGGCGGTCAGGCCGTAGTCGCTGTCGTTGATGCGGGCGATGGCTTCTTCGTCGGAACGGACGCTGACGACCGGCAGCACCGGGCCGAAGGTCTCCTCCCTGAGCACGGCGGCGTCTTCGGGCACATTGCCCAGCAGGGTCGGCGCGATGAAACGGGCCTGCCCCACCGTCGTGACCGATCCGCCCGCCAGCACGGACGCGCCTTGCGCGACTGCGGCATCGACCATGTCCTTGAGCCGATCCACGGCGGCATGTCCGCCGTACAGGGGGCCGAGCGTGGTGTCCGGCCGCAGGGGGTCGCCCTGGCATTGCGCCTGCATCACCTGGATGGCTTTTTCGATGAATGCCGCATGCAGCGATTCGTGCACGAAGACGCGCTTGACGGCGCAGCAGGACTGGCCGGAATTGTGCAGGCGGCCGATGCGCACCGCCCACTCGACGCTGTGATCCAGGTCGGCGTCGGCGGCGATGTAGGTGGCGTCGCTGCTGCCCAGTTCGAGCGAGCTGCCGATGAACGGGCGGCGCAGGCGCGTGTTGGCCGCGCGGCGGGCCAGGCTGGCCTGGATGACCGTGCCGCCGTGAACCGAGCCGGTGAACACGACGTGGTCGATATCGCCTTCTTCGATGATGCGGGCCGATTGGTCGAAATCCACCACGGTGTTGACCAGCAGCGGCCCGATGCCCGCCAGCGACCCGAAGGCTTGCGCGAAATGCCGGCCCACCGATGGCGCCGAGGTGTGCTTGAGCAGCACGCTGCTGCCGCCGAGCAGGGCGCAGACGACCCCGTTGATGGCGCAGAACAGGGGGTAGTTCCAGGGGGTGATCACGTAGACGACCCCTTTTGCGACGAAGTCGATGCGCCCCTGGAAATCATCGCTCTGGTAGGCGGACAGATCCACCGGCTTCAGTGCGCCGTCGCGCGCAAAGCGGCACATGTACTCGGCGCGTTCCAGCATGAAGTCCACTTCCCCGGCGGCCTCGGCCAGCGGCTTGCCGACTTCGCGGGTCACGGCCTGGGCGATGTCATCGCGGTGTGCGCGGAAGTATTGCAGGGCCTGTTCGACGTGATCGGCCCGCTGCGCGGGGGGCAGCGTGGCCCAGGCGCGCGCGGCGCTTCGCATGGCCGCCAGTTGGAGCGCCAGGGACTCGTAGGTTTCGGAAGGGGCTGAGAAAATCGTTTCGCCCGTGAAGGGGTTGCGTGCTTCGACCATGCTCATATCGGGGTCTCCTGGTGGTTCAGTCTGGCGATTTCCGCCACGAAGCCGTCGATGCCGGCCTCCGTCGTATCGAAGGAGGTGACGAAGCGGACTTCGCCCGTGGCGGAATTCCAGACGTTGAAATAAGTGTGTTGCTGCAAAGGCGCGATCCAATGGGCGGGCAGGCAGGCGAAGACCATGTTCGCTTGCACGGGCATCCGCAGGCGCACGCCGTCCAGGCGCGCCAGCCCGGCGGCCAGCCTGGCCGCCATCCGGTTGGCGTGCCGCGCATTGCGCAGCCAGAGGTCGTCCTGGAAATACGCCAGGTACTGCGCCGCCAGATAGCGCTGCTTGGACACCAGCTGCATGCCCTGCTTGCGGATGGCCGGCAGCAGGGTGGCCAGTTCGGGGTCGAAGGCGACGATGGCCTCGGCCATCATCAAGCCGTTCTTGGTGCCGCCCAGGGACAGCAGATCGACCCCGAGATCGCGGGTCAGGGCGGCCAGGGGGACATCCAGGGCCGCTGCCGCGTTGGCCAGGCGGGCGCCGTCCATGTGCACCTTCATGCCCTGGCCGTGGGCGAAATCGACCAGTGCGCGCAACTCATCCACCTGGTAGAGGGTGCCATATTCAGTAGCCTGCGACAAGGACAGCACGCGGGGCCGGTTGCGGTGCACCAGCCCGGTCTGGAAAGCGACGGCCTCGGCCAGGGCGTGCGGGTCGATCTTGCCTTCTTGGCCGGCCACGCCGACCAGCTTGCAGCCGATCATGCGCTCGGGCGCGCCGCATTCGTCCACCGCCAGATGGGCCTTGTCCGCGCAGAAAACCGTATCGACCGATTGCGCCAGCGCCTGCAGGGCGAGCACGTTGGCCGCCGTGCCCGTGGTCACCAGCAGCACGGCGGCGTCGCTGCCGAATTGCCGCTGGAAGCATTGCTCGGCCTGCCGGGTCCAGTCGTCGCCGCCATACCCCAGGGCATGGCCCGCATTGACGCGCTGCAGCCAGTCCAGGACCTCGGGGTGGACGCCCGAGGCATTGTCGCTGGCCAGCATGGTTTTTTTCACCTGCATGATTTTTCCTCCGTGTGAGAGACATCGGCGCGCCCGCCGGGTACGCCGGACGATGGGTCAGCGTTCTATCGGCCCCAGATCGCCCTGGGTCAGGATTTCGGCCCCGGACTCGGTCAGCAGCACGGTGTTGGAGATGAAGTAATCCCCCTGCCCGGTGCCCATGAGCCAGGACAGGACGTGATAGCTCATGCCGGGCTGCATCACCAGGTCGCTGTCGTGGCGCAGCCCGACAACGCGGTTGCCCCCCTGCCAGCTGGGCGGCACGCCAACCCCGACCAGATAGCCGCAGTGGTGGCGGCGGTAATGGGACAGCCCCGCCCGGTCGGCCACGCCCTGCCAGGCCGCGTACACGTCGCGTGCCGGCACGCCGGGCTTGAGCGCCTCGGTGACGGCGTGGAAAGCGTCCTTGCAGACGCCGGCCATGTGGTGGGTTTCACGCGGGGCCGGGCCGAGGTGCACCAGGCGTCCCATGGGCGCGTGGTAGCGGTGCACGCAGCCCGAGAATTCCAGAAACAGCACGTCGCCCCGGCGCAGCGTCCCTTGCCCCCAGGTGCCGTGTTCTTCGCCCAGGCGGCTTTCCGGCCGGATGAACGGGCCGTATCCCGGGTAGCTGCCGCCCGCTTCGACCATGGCCAGATAGCATTGGGCGGCCACCTGGTTTTCCGTGACGCCGTCGTGGATGGCTTCCAGAGTCGCTTTCATCATGGCGTTCGAGACCCGCGCGGCTTCGCGCAGGTAGACCTGCTCGGCCGGGCTCTTGACGTTGCGCAGATCGTCGATCACGTAGTTGAAATCCAGCCATTCCACCCCGGGCAGCCCCGCCTGCAGGGCCTGGCCGAAGCCGAAGGGGAAGCCGGCTGCCCAGGTTTCGAGTCCGACCCGGCGGGGGGCCAGGGCGCGCAGGCAGTCCAGAACCTTGACGGCGATGGATTCGCTGTCTGAATGCCCGACGAAACGGGCATTGTGCACCTGGTTGGTGATGGTGACGACTTCCATGGCGCGGGTGACGATGATCAATTCGCCCTCGATCGGCACCACCAGCATGTGCGGCACATAATAGCCCCAGTGATCCAGGCCGGTCAGGTAGAAGATGTTTTCCGGCGAGGAAACCAGGCACAGATCCAGGCCCTTGCGGGCCATCTCGGCCCGGACTTTCGCCAGCCGTTCCTGATATTCACGGGGTTCAAAAATGTGGTAAGCGGGTGCTGCGGACGTGGCCATGGAAGTCTCCTGAGTATGGCTGTGGGGGTGTGTGTTCATGAACGGTGCATCCAGGGGCCGGCGACTTCCGCCAGCCATTCGGTCAAGCTGCGGGCCAGCGAGCGGGGCGCCAGCAGGTCGATGGCCCGCGGGGCGGCGCGCAGAGCCATGACCGGGACTTTCTGGAATCCGGTCTGCAGGGCGCGTCCCGGCGCGGCGGACGGGGCGTCCCAGTCGATGGCCAGGCACGCGCTCAGGACGTCGAGCACGCGTTCGCCGCTGAGGCGGATGCGCATCCGGCCATCGGGCAGGGCCAGCGTGCAGCCGATGTCCGGGTCGAGGCCGAAGGCGGTATCGTCTGCGTCCAGCAGCCAGCCTCTGCGTGGCGCGATGCGCACGAATGAACGGCTGCCGAGGCTCAGGATTTCGCCCACTTCCGCGGGCGCGGGGACGCCCAGCCAGGATTCGAGCGCCGCCTCGAAGGTGGGGGCGCGGTTCGCCCAACCTTCGATCTGGATGATGGCGCAAGGCTGGATGGACATCTGGAATTCGGTTTCAGGCATGGAGCCGGCTCCCTTCAGGGTCGAGAAACACAGGAGAGACAACGCGTGCGCGGACGCTGTCGCCTTTGATGGTATGCACCGCCACGACTTCCTGGCCGGCCGGTTCCTCCGCGCCGGACAGCAGGCCCAGCCCGATGGATTTCCCCAGGCTGGGGCTCCAGGTCACCGAGGTGATGCGGCCACGGCCATGGCCGCGATGCGCCTCGCCGGGCCCGAACAAAATAGCGCCGCCCGTGAGCCGGCGTCCCGCCTCCAGGCATTCCAGGCCCACCAGGCGCTGGCGAGCCTGGTCTTGCAGGGCGGGGCGGCGGCGCAGTACGTCGCCGACGAAGCCGGATTGCTTGGCCACCATGCGGCCCATGCCCAGGTCGTCCAGCGTGGTGCGGCCGTCGATTTCTGGGCCTGCCGCGTGGCCTTTCTCGATGCGCAGCGCGCCCAGGGCTTCGGTGCCGTAGGGTTTGAGGCCGTGGGGTTCGCCCTTGTCCAGCAGCGCGCACCAGGCCGCCTCGCCCGCGCTGGCCGCGACATAGAGTTCATAGGCGCGTTCGCCCGAGTAGCTGAGGCGCATGATGCGCATCGGCTTGCCGTTGAACTCGCTTTCCAGCACGCCCATGTGGGGCAAGGCGTCGTCCGAGAGGTTCAGTCCTTGGAATGCGTCCGCCAGAATGATCCGGCTGCGCGGGCCGGCAATGGACATGGCCGCCCATTCATCGCTGACCGAAGTGATGGCCACGCGCAGATCCGGCCAAGCCGTGTCCAGCAGGAATTCCAGCCAGGACTGGACCTCGGCGGCCTTGGCCGTCGAGGTGGTCATGAAGAAGTCCTGTTCGCTCAGGCGGGAGGTCGTGCCGTCGTCGAACACCACGCCATCGTCGCGCAGCATGACTCCGTAGCGGGCCCGGCCCACGGGCAGTTTGGCAAAGGCGTTGGCATAGACCCGGTTCAGGAACAGGGCGGCATCCGGCCCTTGCACGGCGATCTTGCCCAGCGTGGAGATATCCATCAAGCCGGCGGCTTCCCGCACGATGCGCATTTCCTGGATGTAGGCCGTGTCGGCATCCGGGCCGGCCGTCCGGTAGTACCAGGGGCGCATCCACCAGCCGACTTCCAGCATGTCGGCCCCGTGGCTCAGGTGCCAGTCATGCAAGGGCGTGCGCCGCACCGGCTTGTAGTGCTGCCCCACGGCGCGGCCCGCCAGCGCCCCGATGGCCACCGGCGTGTAGGGCGGGCGGAAGGTGGTCGTGCCGACGGCCGGCACGGCGGCGCCGCGCAGCGCCGCCATGGCCGACAGGGCGGCGAAGTTGCTGGTTTTGCCTTGATCCGTGCCCATGCCCAGGGTCGTGTAGCGCTTGAGGTGCTCGACGGATTCGTAGCCTTCCCGGTGAGCCAGGGCGATGTCCGCCGCCGTGACGTCCATTTGCAAATCGACGAAAGCCTTGCCGCGAGGCGTCGGCGGGGCCTGGTGGGTGGCGCCATCTGGCTGCCGGGGTGGCAGGTCTGGAAGCGGCGGCGGTTCGGCGGCGGCACGCTGGCCGCAGTAAGCCGCGGCCAGCGTGCCGGCGTCATGGCCGGCTTGCACGATCTGGCGCGTGCAGCATTGCCCGGTGATCGCCCCGGCCGTGAAAACCCCCGCCGGCTGGACACCGGGCACGAAGGCGTCGAGGGCGGCATCGAAGACCGGCTTGCTGCCCTGGTGCGACGTCAGGTGGACTGCGGGCGACCAGCCGGCCGACAGGCCGATCAAATCGCACGCGTGCCAGGCGCGTATCCCCGGGCCTTCGATCCGGGCCGCTTTGACGCCCCGGCTGCCGCGCACGTCGGTCAGGCGTGCTCCGGCGTATACCTGGATGCCCAGCGCCTGGGCTTGCGCCCGTCGCTGGCGGCCCGGCTCGGGGCGGGTGTCGACCAGGGCGACTTCGGCCCCGGCCGCCGCCAGATCGATGGCCGTGTCCCAGCCGCCGTCGTGAGTCGTGTGGATCAGGGCATGGTGGCCGGGCAGCACCGCGTAGCGGTGCAGATAGGCGCGGATCGCCGAGGCCAGCATGATGCCGGGCCGGTCGTTGTTGGCGAAGACCAGGGGTTGTTCGATCGCGCCTGTGGCATAGAGAATGGCCTGGGCATGCAGCAGGATGACGGTCTGGCGCGGCGCGCCGGTGGCGCGGGGCGCGGGATCCTGGCGCTGAATCAGCCCCAGGACATGTCCGTCGTAAGCGCCGAACGCCGTCGTGCGCGGCATCAGCCGGACATTGGGCGTGCCGGCCAGCTCGGTCGTCATCCCGGACAGCCATTGCGCTGCGGGGCCTTCGGAGGGGGCGGCCAGCAATTGGCCGCCCAGGAGAAAATCCTGCTCAATGAGCATGACTCGCGCGCCCCCCCGCGCGGCGGCGCGCGCCGCCGCCAGGCCGGCCGGGCCTGCGCCGACCACGGCCACGTCGGTGAAAGCGTGGCGCACCTCGTAGGCATCGGGGTCGGCCGCCAGGCCGGCACGGCCCAGCCCGGCGGCTTTACGGATGAAATGCTCGTAGAACATCCAGGATCGCCGGGTTGGCCCCATGAAGGTCTTGTAATAGAAACCGGCGGACAGGAAAGGGGCGAACAGGCCGTTGACGCTTTGCAGATCGAGCGCCAGGGATGGCCAGCGGTTCTGGCTGTGGGCCGCCATGCCGTGGGCCAGTTCCAGCTGCGTGGCGGGCAGATTGGGCTCCAGGCGGCCGCCGCTGCCCAGCGAGACTAGGGCATTGGGTTCTTCGGCGCCGGCTGCGTAGATGCCGCGGGGCCGGTGATACTTGAAGCTGCGCCCCACCAGGCGCACGCCATTGGCCAACAGAGCGGAGGCCAGCGTGTCGCCGATCAGGCCCTGCATCGGGCGTCCATCGAAGCTGAATGGCAGGGCCTGGGCGCGGTCGATGCGGCCGCCGGTGGCCAGGCGGTGGACAGGCGTGTTCATGGCGTGGATTTCCTGGCGAAAGAGACAGCATGGATCAGGTGGTTGCGGGTGTCCCGTTGCACGATCAGCCACTGGCGGCAACCCATGACGTGCTGCCAGTATTCAAGATGCGGGCCGGGCTGGTTGTCGCGGACGTAGACGTAGCGATACCAGGCCTCGAAATCGGGGTCGTCGTGGGCGGGCCGGATGCGGGCGGCATCGCCGCCATAGCGGAATTCGTCGTGATCGCGGGCCCCGCAGCAGGGGCATTGAATGCGCAGCATGGACAGGTTTCCTCACTGAAGCCAGGCGAAGGGGCCGACGCCGGCTTCGTCGAGGGTGCCGCCGGTGCGGAAGCGATCCAGGCCGAAGGCGGCATTGAGTGGATGGGAGCGACCGGTGGCCAGCGTGTGGGCAAAGCACCAGCCGGAGGCCGGGGTGGCCTTGAAACCGCCGTAGCACCATCCTCCGTTGAGATAGAGTCCATCGATCGGCGTTGGGCAGATGATGGGGCTGGCATCGGGAGTCATGTCCATGACGCCGCCCCAGTGCCTCAGCAGGCGCACCCGGGAAATGCAGGGCATCAGCGCCACGGCGGCCTCCGCGATGTCGCGCACGATGCCTGGATTGCCCCGCTGGGCATAGGAATCGTAGCCATCCAGACTGCCGCCCAAGACCAGGCCGCCCTTGTCCGATTGGCTGAGGTAGTAGTGGTCGGCCCCATAGGCCACCACATGATCGACCAGGGGTTTGAGCGGTTCGGTGACGAAGGCTTGCAGAACATGGCTTTCGATGGGCAGTTCCAGTCCTGCTTTGTGCCCCAGCACCGAGGTGTGCCCGGCGACCGCCAGTCCGACCCGGCCCGCCGAGATCGGGCCCTGGCTGGTCTGCACGCCGGTGATGCGCTCGCCTGCCCAGAGGAAATCGGTGACCTCGCAATTCTGGATGATATCGACCCCGTGCGCGTCCGCTGCGCGGGCGTAGCCCCAGACGACGGCATCGTGCCGCGCCGTGCCGGCGCGGCCCTGCAGGATTGCGCCGTGGATCGGAAACCGCGCCGTTTCGGAATAGTTCAGGTAGGGCACCAGACGGCGCACGTCGTCGCGCGACAGGATGTCGGCGTCGATGCCGTTCAGGCGCATGACGTTGGCGCGGTGGCTGAAGGCGTCCAGTTGGTCGGCCGAATGGGCTGTCACGATCTGGCCGCGCTGCGAGAACATCACGTTGAAATTCAGCGTCCGGGACAGTTGTTCCCAGAGTTGCATCGAGAACTCATAGAACTGGGTATTGCCATCGAGCAGGTAGTTCGAGCGGATGATCGTGGTGTTGCGGCCGACATTGCCGCTGCCCACATAGCTTTTTTCGATGACGGCCACGTTGCGGATGCCGTGGTTTTCGGCCAGATAGAAGGCGGTGGCCAGGCCGTGGCCGCCCCCGCCGACAATGATGATGTCATACGCCGGTTTTGGCGCGGGCGCGCGCCAGGCGCGTGGCCAGTGCCGGTGGCCGGACAGGGCATTGCGCAACAGGGACAGGGCGGAATAGCGGGACATGGCATTCTCCTCAACGCAGCATGACGCCGCCCGGGGCGCGGTTCAGCACTTCGGGCCCGGAGGGACCCAGCAGGACGGTGTTGGAGACGAAAAAATCGCCCCGCCTGGTTCCCATCAGCCAGGACAGGACGTGGAAACTCATGCCGGCGCGCAGCACGACGTCGCTGTCGCGCCGCAGGCCCGTCACCTTGTTGCCCCCCGTCCAGCTGGGGGGAAAGCCGATGCCGACCAGGTAGCCGCAGTGGTGACGCTGGTAATGCGCCAGCCCGGCGCGATCCACCTGGGCCTGCCAAGCGGCGTAGACGTCCCGGAACCGCGTGCCTTCGCGCATTGCGTCCGTCGCTGCAGCGAAGGCCGTAGCGGCCAGATCGGCCATGGCGCGTGATTCCGGGGCGATGGCGCCGACGTGGATCAGCCGCCCGAGGGGCGCGTGGTAGCGCGCCACGCAGCCTGTCAGTTCCAGGAACACCGAATCGCCGGCGGCGAACCGGTCGCCGCGCCAGGTGGTGTGTTCTTCGCCCAGGCGCCGGGTCGAGCGGATGAACGGGCCGAAGCCGGGGAAAGTCCCTCCCGCCGCCGTCATGGCCTGCTGCGCGCACGCGGCCACGTCGCGTTCGCTGGCGCCTTCGGCGACCGCGTCGATGGCGGCCGTCATCCCGGCGTCCGAGACTCGCGCCGCCGCCCGCATCAGGGCTTGTTCGGCGGGGCTCTTGACCATCCGCAGATCGTCGATCAGGCCCTGCACATCCAGCCAGTCCCGGGCGTGCAGACTGTGTTTGAGCTGTTGCGCCAGTCCGTGGGGCAGGCCCGAGGACCAGGCTTCCAGCCCGATGGTGCCGCAATCCGCGCGCAACACCCTCAGTGCGGCGTCGGCTACGGTCTCGTGATCGGCGTGGCCTTCGAAGCGGGCATTGCGCACCTGGTGGGCGATGGTGACGCGCTCCATGGCGCGCGTCGCCAGCACCAGCTCACCCTCGGCGGGCACCACCAGCAGGTGCGGTGCGAAATAGCCCCAATGATCCAGGCCGGTCAGCCAGAAGATGTTTTCGGGGCTTGAGACCAGCAGGGTATCGACGCCCAAGTCCCGCATTTTCGCCCGGACGGTAGCCAGACGACCGGCAAATTCCTCGGGTTCGAAATAGGGCGCGGTCGGCTCTCGGCAATCTGTGAGATGCATGGTTTTTCCTGTGTTGAAACGATATTCCGACGATTAGGGGGGATTCAACTGGAACTGCTTAGTTGTATTCAACTGTGCAGAGTATAGGAGTTGCTTGTGGATAAAATCAATGGATTAGTCATTTATATTAGGTTTTTCACCTAGTGTTGTGCACAACCGTTGCGTTGGCAGGCAAAAAATGCGATGCTTCGACTAAGCCGTCACCAGATCAAGCGCTGGATCATGCGGCCCGCTAAAAAACATCAGGAGGAAGACAATGAAACATGTTGTATGGACGCGGCGCATGCTGCTGAGTCTGGGCGCCTCGCTGGCCTTGCTGGGTTCCGCCAGCACGGTCGTCATGGCGCAAACCACGCTGGAACGCGCCCAGGCCGACGGCTTTATCCGCGTCGGTTTTGCCAATGAAGCCCCATTCGGTTTTGCCACCCCGGATGGCAAGCTCACGGGCGAATCCCCCGAGGTCGTCAAGGCCGTGCTGGCCCGCATGGGCATCAAGCAGGTCGATGGTGTGCTGACCGAATTCGGTGCGCTGATCCCTGGGCTGAAGGCCGGCCGCTTCGACATCATCGCCGCCGGCATGTTCATCAACCCGAAGCGTTGCGCCGAAATCAACTTCTCCGAGCCTTCCTATGGGATTGGCCAGTCCATGCTGGTGCCCAAGGGCAATCCGAAAGGCATCAAGGACTATGCCTCCATCAAGGATGACCCGGCCCTCAAGCTGGCCGTCATGGCGGGGGCGGTGGAAGTCGGCTACGCCAAGGACGCCGGCATCGGCCTGAAGCAGCTGGTCATGCTGCCTGATCAGTCTAGCCTGGTGGCCGCCGTCCAGTCGGGTCGCGCGGATGCTGCGGCCCTGACCGCCCTGTCTATCGCCAATATGGCCTCGAAGGCTGATGGCGTCGAAGCTACGCAGCCTTTTGGGGAAGTGGCTGGCAAGTCCGTCAAGGGGCATGGCGGCTTTGGCTTCCGCAAGGAAGACAAAGACCTGCTCGATGCATTCAATGCCGAACTGAAGCAGTTCCTCGGCTCGCCGGAGCACATTGCGCTGGTCGAACCGTTTGGCTTCGGCAAAGACTACCTGCCCAACAAGACCACGGCCGAACTCTGCGCCGGTGAATAATCCGTTTGCCGCCGGGCCGGTGCCTGCCGCACCCGGCCCGGCGGTATCCTCAACCCGAAAATGGAAAGCGGATGACGATCAGTTCTCTCGGTGGCATGTTGCTGGCCACCCTGGCCATACTCATCTTCCTGTCCACGCGCAGCGACTACAGCGTGTTTCTCCCCGGTTTGCTCGACGGGGTCGTGCTGACGCTGCAGATCACGGCCTGGGGCATGTTGCTGGCCGTGTCGATGGGCGTCCTGGCCGCCCTCGCGCGCCTGTATGGCCCGGGGCCCTTGCGCTGGCTGGCCATTGTCTACGTTGAAATCTTCCGCGGCACGTCCGCTCTGGTGCAGCTGTTCTGGCTGTTTTTCGTGTTGCCGCAGTTCGGCGTCATGCTGGATGCCTTCACGGTGGCGGTGCTGGCGCTGGGCCTGAACATCGGCGCCTATGGGTCGGAAGTCGTGCGCAGCGCCATCCAGGCCGTTCCCAAGGGGCAATGGGAAGCCACCATCGCCTTGAACATGAGTTTCGCGCATACGCTCCGGCGCATCATTCTGCCGCAGGCGTTCGTGGCCATGATTCCCCCGTGGGGCAATCTGTTCATCGAATTGCTGAAATCCACCGCGCTGGTGTCGCTGATCACCCTGGGCGACCTGACCTTCAAGGCGCAGCAGCTTAATCAGACCACCCTGAAAACCGTGCCGATCTTCGTGCTTGTCCTGCTGCTGTACCTGGTCATTTCCCTGGTCATCACCATCGGCATGCGCGTGCTTGAAAAACGGGCTGCCAAAGGGCTGTCCCGCGGGAGGGCCGCATGATGTGGGATTGGTCTTTTACTGTCGAAATCCTGCCGATGCTGGCGGAAGCCGCCGTCATCACCATCCAGGCCACGGTGCTGGGCTTCATCATGGCGGCCGTGCTGGGGCTGGTCGTGGCGGTCTTGCGCATCGCGTTCCCCCGATCCAACCTGATCCTGTCCATCCTGGTGGAATTCATCCGCTCCACGCCGCTGCTCATCCAGATTTTCTTTATTTTCTTCGTGTTCCCGAAATTCGGCTTGGTGCTGGACGGCTTTACCGCGGGCGTCCTGGCGATCGGCCTGCACTACGCCGCGTATTGTTCGGAAGTCTACCGGGCCGGCTTCGCCAGCGTGCCCCGCGGGCAATGGGAAGCCAGCATCGCCCTGAACCTGCCGCTGAAGACGACGCTCCTGGACATCATCATCCCGCAGGTCATCCCGCCCATCGTCCCGATGCTGGGCAATTACCTGGTGGCCCTGTTCAAGGAAACCCCGCTGCTGTCCGCCATTGCCGTGCTCGAACTGATGCAGACGGCCAAGATCATTGGCTCGCAGTCCTTTCGCTACACTGAACCCATTACCCTGGTCGGCCTGTTTTTCCTGGTCATGAGCCTGGCCTCGGCCGCGCTCATCCACCTTGTCGAACGCCGGCTCAACCGGAGACCCGCCCCATGACCGATGCCGCCGCCCCCATGATCCGCTTTGAGAATGTCTCCAAACGCTACGGCCCGCTGACCGTGCTGGACGGCCTGAACCTGGACATCGCCCGGGGAGAAAAAGTCTCCATCATCGGGCCTTCCGGTTCGGGCAAGACCACGGTGCTGCGCATGCTCATGACGCTCGAAGACATCGACGACGGCGTCATCTGGGTCGAAGGCGAACCGCTGACCCACATGCTGAAGGACGGCAAGCTGATCCGGGGCAATCTGGCCCATGTCCGGCGGGTTCGCTCGAAGATCGGCATGGTCTTTCAGTCCTTCAATCTGTTTCCGCACATGACCGCCCTGGCCAACTGCATCGAAGCGCCCATCAAGTCGCTGGGCATGCGCAAAGCCGACGCCCAGGCGCGCGCGGCGGAGCTGCTCGATATGGTGGGCCTGTCCCAGAAAAAAGATCACTACCCCGCCCAGTTGTCGGGCGGCCAGCAGCAGCGCGTCGCCATCGCCCGGGCGCTGGCCATGCGGCCCAAGATCATGCTGTTCGACGAGGTCACGTCCGCCCTGGATCCCGAACTGGTCGGCGAAGTGCTGCAGGTGATCCGCCGGATCGGCCGGGAACATGACCTGACCATGCTGATGGTCACGCACCAGATGGGGTTCGCCAAGGAATTTTCCGACCGCGTCTGCTTTTTCTACCAGGGAAAAATCTGCGAACAAGGCACGCCCGATGCCTTGTTCGGCGCCCCCCGGAACGAGCGCACTCAGCAGTTCCTGAGCGCGGTGCTGGAGGCGGGCTGATGGCTGATTCCCAAACCGAAACCGCGCCCGGGCCGGGCCATCCGCATTCGCCTTCGGCGAAAGAGCGGCATGAGCGCATGTACCAGCTGCTGCGCGACCGCATCTATTTTCTCGATTATGCGCCGGGCTGCGTCCTGTCCGAGGTCGAGCTCGCCCAGGAATTCGAAGTCAGCCGTACCCCCTTGCGCCGGGTGCTGTCCCGGCTTGAGGCCGAGGGCCTGGTTCAATCCGTGCATGGCGTCGGCACGATAGTCACCGACGTCGACATCGAGGCGCTGCAGCAGGTCTACCAGTTGCGCATGGAACTGGCCGAATTGCTGGGCCGGCTGTGTCCGGTGCCGCGCACCCCGGAAGACCTGGATCGCATCCGCGAACTGATCCAGCGCTGCGACCGGGCCATGCAAGCCCCGGATCAGGTGACGTTCCTGCGTTTGAACATGCAGTTTTTCCAAGAGGTCACGGCCTTGACGGGCAACCTGCCCCTGCGCGAAGTCAGCGAGCGGCTGTATTTCCAGGTGTCCCGGGTGGTGCTGAAAATGATGCCGCAGCTGGGGCTGCAGGATGAGTTCAAGGCATTCCATCGTGAAATGACCGATATCCTCGCTGCGGCGGAAATCGGCGATTGGGCGGCGATCGGTTTGATCCGGCGGGCGCATATCTCCATGAGTTTCATGCGGATGATGCGCCACCGGGTTCGGGCCGATGACGACGCCGGCGCCTGACCCCCGAACCGGGCCGTGCCCGCCGCGGTGCGCAAGCCACACCTTCTGCCTATATAGACAATGTAGATAATGGAGCCGCCTCATGATGCCTCAATCGCTGGACATGATTACCCGGTTGGTCGGGTTCGATACCGTGTCCCGTCACTCGAATCTCGATCTGATCCATTTCGTCCGCGACTATCTGGCGGCGCAAGGGGTCGCCAGCCAGTTGGTGGAAAGCCCGGCGGGCGACAAGGCGAATCTGTTCGCCACCGTGGGCCCGCAGGTCGAGGGCGGGATTGTCTTGTCCGGGCATACGGATGTCGTGCCGGTCGATGGCCAGCCTTGGGAGACCGACCCGTTCACGGTGACTGAAAAATCGGGCCGCCTGTATGGCCGCGGCACCTGCGACATGAAGGCCTTCATCGCCGTGGGCCTGGCCATGGTGCCGCGGATGCTGCAGGCCGGGCTGCGGCGTCCGGTGCATTTCGCCCTGAGCTACGACGAAGAAGTGGGCTGCACCGGGGCGCCGCCGATGATCGCCCGGCTGGCGCGTGAAATCGCCCGGCCGGCGGCGGTCATCGTCGGCGAGCCCAGCAGCATGAAGCCCATCATGGCGCACAAGGGGCTGGCGCCGGTGCGCACCACGGTCATCGGGCACGAGGCGCATTCAAGTCAAATCCAGCGAGGGGTGAGCGCCGTCATGACTGCCGCCCGCCTGATCACCTTCCTGGATGACCTGATGGCTGAGAACAAAGCCCATGCCGACCCCGATTGCCCTTTTGTGCCGCCCTATACCACCTTGCATGTCGGGGTGGTGCACGGCGGGACGGCGGTCAACATCATCTCCCGCGAATGCAGCTTCACGTGGGATTGCCGGGCGCTGCCCGGCGACAGCGTCCAGCGCTACCTGGACAAGTTCCGGGCGTATTGCGACAGCCTGCTGCCCGCCATGCGGGCCATCGCCCCCGAGTCGTCGATCACCACCGAACTGCTGGCCGACGCGCCGCCGCTGACCAGCGACGGAGATGATACCGCCCAGCGGCTGGCCATGCGGCTGACCGGCAGCAGCGCCTGCGGCGTCGTGCCCTACGCCACAGAAGGCGGGCAGTTCCAGGCGCGCGGGTTCTCGGTGGTCGTCTGCGGCCCCGGCTCGATCGACCAGGCGCACCAGCCCAATGAATACATCGAGATTGCCCAGGTCGAGGCCTGCGAGGCTTTCATGGAAAACGTCATCGCCCATTGCGCATCATGAAAAACCTGAAAATCGGCACGCGGCTGGCCCTGGGTTTCGGCGCGATCATCGTGTTGCTGGCCGTGCTGTCCGGCATCGGCTTCTGGCGCATTCTGGATGGCAATGCCGCCAGCGCCAATCTGCGCGGACGCCAGGACATCAACACTTTGGTGCTGCAGTGGGCGCGCCAGGCGCAGGACAACATCAGCCTGGCCCTGGGGGCCGCCAACATGAGCGACCCGGATGCCCGGGAACAGGCCGAAGTGGCGCTTGCCCAATCCGACGCCCTCATCATGGCGGCCCGCGAGGCGTTGGCCGCGCATCAGGCACGCCCGGAATTCGTGGCATTGCTCGATCAGGCCGGCGCCACCCAGGACGCCTTTTTCGCGGGCCGCAAAAAGGCCTTCGACGACCTGAAAGACTGGGAATTCACTCGGGCCAATGAATTCTTCAACCACGATATGCCTCAGTTGAGCAAAACCCTGATCCAGCAAGTGGATCAACTGGCGCGCTATCAGCAAGGGCTGATCAACGGCATCAACCAGGAAACCCAGGCGTCCAATCAGCTGGGGCTGATGATTCTGGCGGCGGCCTCGCTGCTGGCGCTGCTGATCAGCCCCTTGCTGGCCTGGCGCACCACCCGCAGCATCACCCGTCCGCTGCGCCGCGCCATCGGCCTGGCCGAAGCCGTGGCCCGGCGCGACCTCAGCCACCAGGTGCGCGCCACCGGCCGCGATGAAGTCGGCCAGCTATTACGCGCCCTGGCGTCGATGGCCGACCACCTGCGCCACACCGTCAGCGACGTGCGCGGCGGGGCCGAATCCATCGCCTCGGCCGCCCATGAAATCTCCGCCGGCAACCTGGATCTGTCCTCGCGCACCGAACAACAGGCCAGTTCCCTGGCGCAGACCGCCGCCACCATGGAAGAAATCACCGCCACCGTGCGCCAGAACGCCGACAACACCCAGCAGGCCAACAGCCTGGCCGCCGCCGCCGCGAAAACCGCCGCCGACGGCGGCGACATGGTAGCCGAACTGGTCGCCACCATGGGTGAAATCAACAGCAAGTCCCAGCAAGTGGCCGACATCATCAGCGTGATCGACTCCATCGCCTTCCAGACCAACATCCTGGCGCTCAACGCCGCCGTCGAGGCCGCCCGCGCCGGCGAACAGGGCCGCGGCTTTGCCGTGGTCGCCGCCGAAGTGCGCGCCCTGGCCCAGCGCTCGGCCGGCGCCGCCAAAGAAATCAAAGACCTGATCGACTCATCGGTCGAAACCACCACCAAGGGCAACGACCAGGCCGCCCACGCGGGCGACACCATGCAAGCAATCGTCACCAGCATCAACCGCGTCACCGACATCATGGGCGAGATCAACGCCGCCAACCGCGAACAGACCACCGGTATCGAGGAAATCAATTCCGCCATCACGCAGATGGACGGCGTCACTCGGCAAAACGCCAGCCTGGTCGAAGAATCCGCCGCCGCCGCCACCAGCCTGCGGGCCCAGGCCGACCACCTGGCCAGCCTGGTCGCCACCTTCAACCTGGGCGATCCAGTGGGGGAGGGGCACCGCGCGGGCCGGCTGAGGCTGGGGCTGGTTCCTTTCCGATAATGGTTTTCTGGGCGGCAAACGTCCACAGGATCTGCTGGTGACGGCCCCCAATCGGGTGGTCAAGGCCGCGCTTCAGCGGCCGCCCTGGCGGGCAGCCATGAAATTTTTCAAAAAGTCCTGCGTGCGCGCTTCCTGCGGATGATTGAATATGACTTCCGGGGAAGCCTGCTCCACCACCACCCCTTTGTCGAAAAAGCATACGCGGTCGGAAATCTGTCGGGCGAATTCCATTTCGTGGGTCACCAGCAGCATGGTCAGGTCGTGTTCTTCGGACAGCCGCTGGATGACGCTCAACACCTCGCCCACCAGTTCGGGGTCCAGCGCGGAGGTCGGTTCGTCGAACAGCATGATGTTGGGTCGGGTCGCCAGGGCGCGGGCAATCGCCACGCGCTGCTGCTGGCCGCCGGACAATTGGCTGGGGAATTTCTCCGCGTGCTCGGTCATGCCCACCAGATCCAGATATTCAAAAGCCCGCCGCCGGGCTTTTTCGCGTGACAGACCCAGCACGTGGATCGGCGACTCGGTGACATTGCGCAGCACCGTCATGTGGGGAAACAGGTTGAACTGCTGGAACACCATGCCCATTTCCTTGCGCATGCGCCGCAGGTGGGCTTCGCTGGCCGGCGCAATCCCGCCCCCCTCACGGTATTCGTGCCATAGCGGCTGGCCCGCCACGTGGATCAGGCCGTCGTCGATGGTTTCCAGCGTCATCAGGATGCGCAGCACGGTGGATTTGCCCGAGCCGGACGGCCCGATGATGGTGACCTTTTCACCTTTGGCGACCTGGAAATCCAGCTGATTCAGCACCGTGGCCGCACCGAAGCGCTTGACGACCTTGTCCATCGTGATGATGGCGGATGTGGCGGATGTGGTGGATGTGGTGGATGTGGTGGATGTGGTGGATGTGGTGGATGTGGCGGATGTGGCGGACAGGGTTGACGAAGACCGTGAAGTGGATGCGGCCGACGAAGCGGATGCGGGAGTGAATATCATGACGGTTCCTTTCAGCCGCGCAGGGGAATGCCATGCTTGGGCAGGTGTTTGTCCAGATAGCGCACCCCGGCGGATGCCGCCAGGGTAAGGATCAGGTAAAGCCCGCCGACCATCGTCAGCGGCACCATATAGTTGAAGCTGCGGTCGCCGATGATGCGGGCCACGTTCAGCATCTCCAGCACCGAGACCACCGACAGCACCGGCACGTCCTTCATGATGGACACCAGGTAATTGCCCAGGGCGGGAATGATGCGCGGGATGGCCTGGGGCAGGATGATGACGGCAAAGGTTCGCAGCGGCGAAATATCCAGGGCGCGGGCGGCTTCGGTCTGCCCGTGAGCGATGGATTCCAGCCCTGCGCGGTAGACCTCGGACATATAGGCGCTGTACTGCACCCCCAGGGCCAGGGCGCCGGTCAGGAAGGCGGGCAGCACCAGGCCATATTCGGGCAGCACGTAGTACAGAAAAAACAACTGCACCAGCAGCGGCGTGTCGCGCAGGAATTCTGTCAGCAGGCGGGCCGGCCAGGCGATGAGCTTCAGGCGGGCGCTTTTCAGGGCGGCCAGAACCAGGCCCAGCGCCGCCCCGACGACAAAGCCCAGCAGGGTGGCCTGGATGGTGACCCCCATGCCGCGCAGCAGAATCGGCAGGATGGACCAGGCGAAGGCCCAGTCGTTGGCGGTGTTCCATTCAATCCCGAATAGCATGGGGTCAAGTCCTCCGGCTGCGCCAGCGGCCGACGCGCCATTCCAGAATGCGCATCGCGCCCGCCAGCACCAGGGCCATGCCGAAATACATCAGCAGCAGCAGGGTATAGACGGGGACACTGTCCTGGGTGAAATTACGGATGCGTTCGGCCTGGAAGGCCATGTCGCCCAGGCCGATCAGGGACACCAGGGCGGTGTCCTTCAGGTTTTGCACGGCCAGGTTGCTGAAGCTGGGCAGCATTTCCGGGATGGCCTGGGGCAGCGCGATGCGCCACAGGGTTTGCCGGGGCGTGAAGTCCAGTGCCTTGGCCGCTTCATATTGCGTGTGCGGCACCGCCTGGATCGCGCCGCGCACCACTTCGGCCCCGTAGGCGCCGATGTTCAGGCTCAGGGCCAGCGTGCCCGCCACCACCGGCGGCAGGCGCAGGTCGATGCCCAGGGCCAGGCCCAGCACGGGCAGGGCGAAGAACAGCCAGAACAGCTGAACCAGCAGCGAGGTGCCACGGAAGATTTCGATCAGGGCGATGGATGCCCAGCGGCAGGGCAGGCTGCGCGACAGCCGGCCCAGGCCCAGCAGAAAGGAAAACAACGCCCCCAGCAGGGTGGAATACGCCGTCAGCGCCGCCGTGACGCCAGCCCCCGCCAGCAGGGGGTTCAGGTAATCAAGCCAGTCCATGGATCAGCACGCCGTCCGCCCGGCGGGCGCGCTGCGGAGCGCGCCAGTCAGGCGCGATGGATGACGGCCCGGGTGGGGCCGCCCGGCGGATGCGCCGGCGCGCGGCCGTACCGGCGCCGGCTGGTTCAGCCCTGGCACAATTGGGCCGTGGTGCGGGCGAAGGATTGCGTGGCATCTTCTTCGGAAAAGCCGTACTGCGTCAGGATCTGCTTCCAGGCGTCGGTCTGCTTGAATTTGGCCAATTCCTGGTTCACGGCCTTGCGCAGGGCTTTCGAGTCCTGGGCGAAGGTGAAACCGCCCCAGCTGCGCACGGGTACGCCATCGACCACCGGGTCTTTGAATTCGGCGGCGGCTTCGACCTTGCCTTTGCCTTTTGCGGCCAGTTGGCTGACCGTCAGGCTGGTGGCCGCATAGCCGTCCGCCCGGCCGGTGGCCACCGTGGAAATCGCGTCCGCGTTGCTGGCGATGGTGACGATCTGGTCTGCGGGGACGCCCAGAGCCTGCAGCATTTCCAGTTGATCCGCCCCGGCCATGATGGCGATCTTGTGGCCGGATTGGGCGAACGTCGCGTAGTCGTGCAGGTTTTCGGGATTGCCCTCGGCCACGAGCAGGCCTTCGCCGTAAGAGCTGTCCGGTTCGGAAAAGCCGACTTGCTGGCAGCGTTGCGGCAGGATGGCCATTTCGGCCGCCACGACATCGTAGCGATCCGCTTGCAGGCCCGGAATCAGCGACCCGAAGCTGGTTGTGGTCCATTGGATGTTCTGGATGCCCAGCGCGTCGGCGATGTGCTGGATCACGTCGGGGCCGACGCCTTTGGCCTGGCCGTCCAGATCCATGTAGCCGTAGGGGATTTCATTGGCCACGGCCACCCGCAGGGTGCCCGACTGCTGGATTTCCGCCAGATCGGCTGCTTGGCTGCCGCCCGCCAGGCCCAATGCGGCGAGGGTCGCCGCGGCCAGGAAGCCGTTTTTCAGTGTCTTGTTCATCTCGGGTCTCCAGATGGATTTGTTCCAGAATGGTTCATATAAGAATCATCAATTATAGAATGATTTGAATGCAAATCAATTGAAGGCAAATGATAGCCGCTCCTTAATCGCACAAGACTCTAAACCGTGCAAGGCCCCCAACCGCGCAAGGCTATCGGCCGCTCCAGGCTGTCGACGCCGTCGAGGCTGCTCAAGCTTGTCAAGGCTGTCCAAGTGATCAAGTTTGCCAAGCTTTCAAGCCTGTCAAGCTGTCAAAGCCTTGCTCGATGCCCTGGGTTATGCTAGGATCAGTCAATGAACGCGAATTCCTACTTCTTTTATTTTTTTACTTTTCCAACGCCGCTGGTGGAGGAAGGGAATCGCTGTACATCCAAGTAGTCAACAAATTCCCCAAAAGCCGCCGGCGCAGCCAGGCGGCTTTTTTGTTGTCGCCTGGATGGCTGGATACCTCATTGGAGTCACACCGTGTCACACAATACCGACGATATACGCATCCGAGAAATCCGCGAACTCGCGCCGCCGGCGCACGTCATGCGCGAATTTCCCTGCACCTCCGCCATTTCCCACACCGTCCACGACGCCCGGCAGGCCGTGCACAAGATGCTGCAAGGCCAGGATGACCGCCTGGCCGTCGTCATCGGGCCGTGCTCCATCCACGATACGGCGGCGGCCCTGGAATACGCCCGCCGCCTGGCCGAACAGCGCCCGCGCTTTGCCGCCGACCTGGAAATCATCATGCGGGTGTATTTCGAAAAGCCGCGCACCACAGTGGGTTGGAAAGGCCTGATCAACGATCCGGGCCTGGACGGCAGCTTCGACATCAACCAGGGCCTGCGCACCGCCCGCGAACTGCTGATCGACATCAATGCCCTGGGCCTGCCCGCCGGCACCGAGTTTCTCGACATGATCACCCCGCAGTACATCGCCGACCTGGTGTCCTGGGGGGCCATCGGGGCGCGCACCACCGAAAGCCAGGTGCACCGCGAACTGGCCTCCGGCCTGTCCTGCCCGGTGGGGTTCAAGAACGGCACCACCGGCGACACCCGCATCGCCATCGACGCCCTGAAGGCCGCCGCCAATTCGCATTACTTCCTGTCGGTCACCAAGGGCGGCCACTCGGCCATCGTGGCCACGCGCGGCAACCAGGATTGCCACGTCATCCTGCGCGGCGGCAAGGCCCCCAACTACCAGGCGGAATTCGTCCAGGCCGCCGCCGAGTCCCTGGAAAAATTCGGCATGCCGGCCCGCATCATGGTGGACGCCAGCCATGCCAACAGCCACAAGGACTACACCCGCCAGCCCGAAGTCATCGAAGACATCTGCCAGCAGGTGGAAGCCGGCGACACGCGCCTGTTCGGGGTGATGATCGAAAGCCATCTGGTCGGCGGCCGCCAGGATCTGGTGCCGGGCCGCACCCTGGTGTATGGCCAGAGCATCACAGACGGCTGCGTCGATTGGGACACTTCGGTGGCGCTGCTCGAACGCCTGGCCGCCGCCGTGCAGACGCGTCGCCAGCGGCTGGCCGCCGCGGCGGGGGCGCGGGCCGTGGGCAGCGAGGCCTGACCCGGCGGGGCGTGCCGGCTTTCCGCCCGCAGGGCGGGCAGCCGGGTAGAATCAAAGGGTTTTCCGGTTTTCACGGGCCATTTCAGGATCATTGATGGACACATTGCATCTGGCACAGCAGCCCCGGCCGATTCCGGCAGGGTTCATTCAGGCGCTGCGGGATCATTTCGGCGACCGCTGCGCCACCGCCCTGTCCGTGCGCGAGCACCACGGCCGCGATGAATCGCCGTACCCGGTCATGCCGCCCGATGCCGTGGTCTATGCCCAGTCGGTGGATGACGTGTCCTGGGTGGCGCGTCACTGCCATCGCCACGGGGTGGCCCTGATCCCGTTCGGCGCGGGGTCTTCCCTCGAAGGCCACATCCTGGCGGTGCAGGGCGGGGTGTGCCTGGATTTGTCCCGCATGAACCAGATCCTGCGGGTGCATGCCGAAGACTTCACGGCCACCGTGCAGGCCGGCGTCACACGCAAGCAGCTCAACGACGCCCTGCGCGATACCGGCCTGTTCTTTGCCATCGACCCCGGCGCCGACGCCAGCCTGGGCGGCATGGCGGCCACCCGCGCATCGGGCACCAATGCCGTGCGCTATGGCACGATGCGCGACACCGTCATGTCCCTCAAAGTCGTCACTGCCGATGGCCGGGTCATCACCACCGCCAACCGGGCGCGCAAATCATCCGCCGGCTACGACCTGACCCGCCTGTTCGTGGGCAGCGAGGGCACCTTGGGCATCATCGTCGAGGTCACGGTGCGGCTGTATCCCCAGCCCGAGGCGGTTTCGGCGGCCATCTGCAACTTCCCCGACCTGGATGCCGCCGTGCGCAGCGTCATCGACGTCATCCAGATGGGCGTTCCCGTGGCGCGGGTCGAATTCATGGATACCGGGGCGGTGCGTGCCACCAACCAGTACAGCCACCTGAGCCTGCACGAATCCCCCTTGCTGCTGTTTGAATTCCACGGCAGCCCCGCCGGGGTGCGCGAACAGGCCGAAACCGTGCAGCAGATCACGCAGGAACACGGCGGGATGGACTTCGAATGGGCCGAGCGCCCCGAAGACCGCAGCCGCCTGTGGATCGCCCGGCACAATGCCTATTTCGCCGGCCTGGGCCTGCGCCCGGGATGCCGATCCAGCACCACGGATGTCTGCGTGCCGATCTCCCGCCTGGCCGAATGCGTGGGCGATACCGCGCGCGAGCTGGATGCGGCCGCCTTTCCCTATACCATCGTGGGCCATGTGGGCGACGGCAATTTCCATGTGCTGATGCTGCTCGACCCCGATAACCCGGCCGAATGGGCCGAGTCCGAGGCCCTCAATCAGCGCCTGGTGCAGCGCGCCATCGACATGGACGGCACCTGCACCGGCGAGCACGGCATCGGCCTGCACAAACAGGCCTTCATGCGGGCCGAGCACGGCGACGATGCGCTGGCGGTCATGCGGGCGCTGAAAGCCGCGCTGGACCCGCTGGACATTCTCAACCCGGGTAAGATGTTGCCTTTGCCGCCCGCCTGAACCCCAATAATCGCCATGGATACCGCCTCCGTTTCCGCGCACGCCGCCGCTGCCTTGCCGGATTTTTCCGGTTTTCTGGCCCGTATCGGGGCTCAGGTGCCGGCCCACTGCATCCTCACGCGGGTGGATCAGACCCGCGTCTACGAATGCGACGGGCTGGTGCTGTACCGCGAACTGCCGCCCGTGGTGGTGCTGCCCGAGTCCGAGGCCCAGGTGATCGCCGTGCTGCGGGCCTGCCGCGATTTCAACGTGCCCGTGGTGCCGCGCGGGGCGGGCACGGGCCTGTCCGGCGGGGCCACGCCGCATCCCCAGGGGGTCGTGCTGGGGCTGGCCAAGCTCAACCGCATCATCCGCCTCGATCCGTTGTCCTGCACGGCCGTGGTGGGGCCGGGCGTGCGCAACCTGGCGATTTCCGAAGCCGCCGCCGCGCACGGCCTGTACTACGCGCCCGATCCGTCCAGCCAGATCGCCTGTTCGATCGGCGGCAACGTGGCCGAGAATTCCGGCGGGGTGCATTGTCTCAAGTACGGCCTGACCGTGCACAACGTCTTGCGCATCCGCATGGTCACCATCGAGGGCGATGTCGTCGAGCTAGGCGGCGAGGCCCCCGATGCCCCGGGGCTTAACCTGCTGCAGGCTTTCATCGGTTCTGAAGGCATGCTGGGCCTGGTCACCGAAGTCACCGTGCGCCTGATTCCTCGCCCGCAACTGGCCCAGGTGGTGATGGCCAGTTTTCCCAGCGTCGAACTCGCCGGCGAAGGCGTCACGCGCCTCATTGCCGATGGCATCATCCCGGCGGGGCTCGAACTCATGGACAAGCGCGCCGTGCACATGGTCGAGCCCTTTGTCCAGGCGGGCTACGACCTGGACGCCGAGGCCATCCTGCTGTGCGAATCCGACGGCACGCCCGACGAGGTCGCCGAGGAAATCGCCCGCGTCGAAACCCTGCTGCGCGACGTTGGCGCCAGCCGCCTGCAGGTGTCGGCATCCGAGGCCGAGCGCCTGAAATTCTGGGCAGGGCGCAAAAACGCCTTTCCGGCGGCGGGCCGGATCTCGCCCGACTACTATTGCATGGACGGCACCATCCCGCGCCGCCACCTGGGCAAAGTCCTGGCGGCGATCACCCAGATGGAGACCCGGTTCGGGCTGCGTTGTTCCAACGTCTTCCATGCCGGCGACGGCAACCTGCACCCCCTGATCCTGTTCGATGCCAACCAGCCCGACGAAGTCGAGCGCGCCGAGGCCTTTGGCGCGGCGATCCTCGAACTCTGCGTCCAGGTGGGGGGCACCATTACCGGCGAACACGGTGTGGGCATCGAAAAAATCAACCAGATGTGCACGCAGTTCACCCGCGAAGAACTCGACGCTTTTTCGGCATTCAAGCGGGCCTTCGATCCCTATGGCCTGCTCAATCCGCTGAAGCTCATCCCCACGCTGGTGCGCTGCGCCGAATACGGCAAGATGCACGTGCACCAGGGCCAGCTGCGCTTTCCCGATATTCCGCGTTTCTGAAGAAGCTCCGCGCCCCGCAACCCTGAAGCCTCAAACGCCTTAACGTCCTGAAATCGTCCTATGGAATTCGTCTTGTCAGAACTGAGCGAGCAGGTGGTCACTGCCCGCGCCGCCAAGCGGCCACTCATGATCCGGGGCGGCGGCACCCGTCTGTTCTACGGCGAACCCCTGCCCCCGGACGATGCCTTGTCCTGGTTGGATCTCTCCGTGTATCAGGGGGTGGTCGGGTACGAGCCCGCCGAACTGGTGTTGACCGCCCGCGCCGGCACGCCGCTGGCCGAGATCGAGGCCGTGCTGGCCGAGCATGGGCAGATGCTGGCTTTCGAGCCGCCGCGTTTCGGGGCCGCCGGCACCTTGGGCGGTTGTATTTCGACGGGGCTGTCCGGCCCGCGACGCATGGCGGCCGGGCCGCTGGCGGATTTCGTCCTGGGCGCCCGAGTCCTCGGCACCGATGGCAATGTGCTGCGCTTTGGCGGCGAAGTCATGAAAAACGTGGCGGGTTACGATCTGTCCCGCCTGATGGCCGGATCCCTGGGGATACTCGGCGCCCTGGTCGAAATTTCCATCAAAGTCCTGCCCCGGCCGCGCTGCGAAGCCACCCGGGTGCTGGCGCTCGATGAAGCCGCCGCCTTGGCGCATTGCCTGCGCTGGCGCGCGCAGCCGCTGCCGGTGTCGGCCACCGCCTGGCTGCCCGACGATGGCGCGGGTGCCGGCCGCCTGCTGGTGCGCCTGTCGGGCAATGAGTCCGCCGTGCGCCAGGCCCAGTCCGTCCTGGGCGGTGAAGCCCTGGCGGACGACCAGGCAGAGGCTTTCTGGCTGGGCCTGCGCGACCAGACCCATGCGTTTTTCCAGCAGCGTCCTTTGTGGCGCCTGAGCCTGCCGCCCAATACCCCGGCGCTGGGCCTGGGCCCCAGCCTGCACGAATGGGGCGGCGCCCGCCGCTGGCTGGGCGGCCCGCAGGACGCCGCCGCGTTGCGGGCGCGGGTACAGGCCATGGGGGGCTCGGCCTGCTTGTATCATCGGGGCGGGGTGTCGCGCGACGTCACCACGTTTCACCCCCTGTCGGCCGGGGTTTTGCAGATCCATCGGCGGCTGAAACAGGAATTCGATCCGGCCACGGTGTTCAACCCGCGCCGCCTGGCCCCGGAGCTTTAAGGACTCAGATTCATCATGCAAACCCAACTTGCCGAGTGGGCCCGCGACACGGATTACGGCCGCGAGGCCGAAGAAATCCTGCGCCGCTGCGTGCACTGCGGTTTTTGCCTGGCCACCTGTCCCACGTACCAGATCCTGGGCGACGAGCTCGACAGCCCGCGCGGGCGCATCTACCAGATGAAACAAGTGCTGGAAGGCGTGCAGCCCACCTATGTCACCCAGCAGCACCTGGATCGCTGCCTGACCTGCCGCAACTGCGAAACCACCTGCCCGTCGGGGGTGGAATACGGCAAATTGGTGGATATCGGCCGTCAACTGGTCAGCGAAAGGGTGCGGCGCCCGTGGCACCAGCGCCTGTTGCGCGGCGCCTTGCGCCGCCTGATGTTGTCGCCCGCTTTCGCGCCCCTGTACCGGGTGGGCCGCTGGGTGCGCCCCGTGCTGCCCGCCGTCCTGCAGGGGAAAATCGCGGTGCCGCGCCCGGCCGGGCCTGTTCCGGTGCATGGCGGACGCCACGCCCGCCAGGTGCTGATGCTCAGTAACTGCGTGCAGCCGGCCATGCTGCCGTCCATTGATGCCGCCACCCAGCGGGTGCTGGACACCTTGGGCGTGGGCACGCGTTTTGCGGCGGGTTCGGGTTGCTGCGGGGCCATCAATTTTCACCTGGATGCCCAGGACGCCGCCCGCGACCAGATGCGGGCCAATGTGGATGCCTGGCTGCCGCTGCTGGAATCCGGCCAGGTCGAAGCCGTCATCGTCAATGCGTCCGGCTGCGGCGGCATGCTCAAGGACTACGCCCACCATCTGCAGCACGACCCGGCCTACGCCGACCGGGCCGCCCGGCTGATGCCGTATGTGCAGGACATCGCCCAGTTCCTGGCCCCCATGGCCGGCCAGGTGCGCGCCAAGATGAAGCGCCCCCCGGGGCGCAGCGCCTTTCACCCCCCCTGTACCCTGCAGCACTGGCAGGGCCTGCGGCCCCTCACCGAACGCCTGCTGGCCGACCTGGGCTTTGATTTGCAGCATTTCGACGAGGCCCACCTGTGCTGCGGCTCGGCGGGCACTTATTCCATTACCCAGCCCAAGCTGTCCAAGGCCTTGCGCGACCGCAAGCTGCAGGCCATCCAGACCACCTTGCCCGATACCATCGTATCGGCCAACATCGGGTGTATCTGCCACCTGCAAAGCGGCACGGACACCCCTGTGCGCCACTGGATCGAAACCGTAGACGAGGCCATGCATGGCTGATTTTTCCATTCTGCCGGATCGGGATCAGCGCCCCCCCGCGGGCGCGCGCGTGGTGGTGGGCATGTCCGGCGGGGTGGATTCCTCCGTCACGGCCTGGTTGCTGAAACAACAGGGCTACCAGGTGGTGGGCCTGTTCATGAAGAACTGGGAAGACGATGACGACAGCGAATACTGCTCGTCGCGCCAGGATTGGCTGGACGCCGCCAGCGTGGCCGACGTGGTGGGGGTGGACATCGAAGCCGTCAATTTCGCCGCCGAGTACAAAGACCGGGTCTTCGCCGAGTTCCTGCGTGAATATTCCGCGGGCCGCACCCCCAATCCCGACGTCTTGTGCAATGCCGAAATCAAATTCAAGGCCTTCCTGGATCATGCCATGGGCCTGGGGGCCGATTACATCGCCACTGGCCATTATGCCCGAGTGCGGCGCGTGTCCGCGGGCGGGCAGGCGCGCAGCCAGCTGCTGAAAGCCACAGATGCCGGCAAGGATCAAAGCTACTTTCTGCATCGCCTGAATCAGGCGCAGCTGTCGCGCACGCTGTTTCCCCTGGGCGAAATGCCCAAGACCGAAGTCCGGCGCATCGCCCGGGACATCGGCCTGCCCAATGCCGCCAAAAAGGATTCCACCGGGATTTGCTTTATCGGCGAGCGGCCTTTCCGGGAATTCCTCAACCGCTACCTGCCCACCCAGGCCGGCCCCATGCGCACGCCCGAAGGCCGGCTGCTGGGCCAGCACCAGGGGCTGGCCTTTTATACGCTGGGCCAGCGCAAGGGCCTGGGGATCGGCGGGGTGCGCGGTCGCCAGCGCGACGACGGCACCGCCGACGCCTGGTATGTCGCGCGCAAAAACCTGGCGGACAACACCCTGATCGTGGTGCAGGGGCACGACCATCCTTGGTTGTTGTCGGCTGATTTATCCGCCCAGGATGCCAGTTGGGTGGCGGGCGAGCCCCCGGCACCCGGCGCCTATGGCGCCAAGACCCGTTACCGGCAAAGCGATGCGCCCTGCACGCTGGCGGTACAAGACACGCGGGCTTTTCGGCTGTCCTTTGCCGCGCCTCAGTGGGCGGTCACGCCGGGGCAGTCGGCCGTGCTGTACGACGGCGACGTCTGCCTGGGCGGCGGGGTGATTATCTGAAGAAACCGGCCGGGGGCTATGCCGCCGGCGGGCGGGTCGACATGAAGGAAGGCCGCGCATCCAGTTTTTCGGCCAGCCGGGCGAGGTTGGCGTGCTGGTCGCGCCAGCCCAGGTCGGGCGTGCGCAGATCCAGGTAGGCCAGGGCCGCGCCCACCGCGATGTCGGCCAGGCACAGGTTGACCCCCATGCAATAAGGCTGTTCGCCCAGCAGGGCATCCATATAAGCCAGGGCGGCGGTGATCTTGGTGTCCTGGCGGGCGGCCAAATCGGGGCTGCGCACGCCTTCGGGGCGACGGTGCAGCTCTAGAAATGCCGCCGCGGCGGCGTCCATGATGCCGTCGGCCACGGCTTCCCAGTGCTTGACGGTCACGCGTTCACGCCCCGGCGGGGGGATCAGGCGGCCCACAGGCGACAGGGTGTCCAGGTATTCGACGATGACGCGCGAATCGAACAGGGATACGTTTTCGTCCAGAATCAGGCAGGGGACTTTACCCAAGGGGTTGTGCGCTGCAAGCTGGGTGGCCGGCCCCCAGGGATCGTCCAGAATCAGTTCGTAGTCGAGTTTTTTCTCTGCCAGCACGATGCGGACCTTGCGGACGTAGGGGCTGGTCAGTGAACCGATCAATCTCATGGCAAACCGAGGTAGTCTAAGGCTAAAAAAGTATATCAGGGTGGCGTGGCGTATCCAGACATCTACCCATTGATGACAGATTTTTAGAGAAATTTACCGCTAGGGTGTGGTTTATCTGCCGAAAGCCTTGACAGCACGGCAAAATGCTAGAATCAAAAGTCAGGATGCAGGCCGTCCGGCCCGGACGCCCTGCTTTTTCATCGCCATTTTCTCAACCCCTTCAATCCCTTCAAGCACACTATGCAGATTGACACGACACTCAGCGCCTTGAACGCGCTTTCGCCCCTGGATGGGCGTTATGCGGCCAAGGCCGATTCCCTGCGGCCTTATTTGTCCGAAGCCGGCTTCATGGCGCATCGTGTCGAAATCGAAGTCGCCTGGCTGGTCGGCCTGTCGGATGCGGGCCTGCCCGAACTGCCCGCTTTCTCGGCGGCGGCGCGCAGCCGCCTGCAGGCTTTGGTTCAGGGGTTTTCCGAGGCGGACGCCGCCCGCATCAAAGCCATCGAGCGCACCACCAATCACGACGTCAAGGCCGTGGAATACTGGTTGAAAGAGCAGGTGGCCGACGATGCGGAATTATCCCGCGCGGCTGAATTCATCCATTTCGCCTGCACGTCCGAAGACATCAACAATACCTCGCATGCCTTGATGCTGGGCCGGGCGCGATCCTTGGTGGTGGTGCCCGCGCTGGCGGCCGTGACGGCCCGCCTGCGCGAATTGGCCCACCAGCATGCCGGCCAGCCCCTGTTGTCGCGCACCCACGGCCAGCCGGCCACCCCCAGCACCATGGGCAAGGAATTCGCCAACGTCGTCGCCCGCCTGGATCGCGCCCTGGAAACCATCCGCGCCGTGCAGCCCCTGGCCAAGATGAACGGCGCCACCGGCAATTACAACGCCCACTTGTCGGCCTACCCGGAAATCGACTGGCCCCGATTCGCCGGCGGCGTGCTGGACGGCCTGGGCCTGACGCAAAACCCGTACTCCATCCAGATCGAGCCGCACGACTGGATGGCCGCGTTGTTCGATGCCATCGCGCGCGCCAATACCATCTTGCTGGATCTGAACCGCGACATCTGGGGGTATATCTCGCTGGGGTACTTCAAGCAGCGCCTGAAAGACGGCGAGGTCGGGTCGTCCACCATGCCGCATAAGGTCAACCCGATCGACTTCGAGAATTCCGAAGGCAACCTGGGGCTGGCCAACGCCATGCTGCGCCATCTGTCCGAAAAACTGCCTGTCTCGCGCTGGCAGCGCGACCTGACCGACTCCACTGTGTTGCGCAACCTGGGCGTGGCCCTGGGCTACAGCCTGGTGGCCTACGACGCCTGCCTGCGCGGCCTGGGCAAGCTGGAAATCAACGCCGCCGCCATTGATGCGGACATCGACGCGTGCTGGGAAATCCTGGCCGAGCCGGTGCAGACCGTCATGCGCCGCTACGGCCTGCCCCAGCCCTACGAGCAGCTCAAGGCCCTGACCCGTGGCAAGGGCATCACCCAGGACGCTTTGCGCGAATTCATCCAAGGGCTGGATCTGCCCGCCGATGCCAAGGCCCGGCTGCTGGAGATGACGCCGCGCAGCTATGTCGGCCTGGCCGCGGATCTCGCCCGGGCGATCTGAAGCCTGCGCGGGCTTTTTGCGTCGCTATCAAAATAGGTGTATAGTTTTGTTCTTCGCAAAACACGCGATGGGCAGTTAGCTCAGTTGGTAGAGCAGCGGACTCTTAATCCGTCGGTCCAGGGTTCGAGTCCCTGACTGCCCACCAGGAATATCAAGCACTCAGGCCAGTTCTTCAGAGCCGGCCTTTTTGCGTGCGCGCCCAGCATGGGCGTACTCCTGCGGGTGCAAGTCCCGCCGCGAGTTGGTCACAACGGCGCTATTCCATAAACGAGGATGAGCCTGTAGGCATTTTCGGGAACCGCCGATCATCCCCGCCGCTTCGTTTCGAGGGGCCATCAGGGGTGACTAAATATGCACCACACTATGCACCACACGACTGTGCTTATCGTTGGCGGCGACATCTTCGATATTCTCCCGACGAGGACGCCCTCCTTGACCATCAAGCAGTATGATCCCCTCCTGGCTGATGTCCTGAGTGCGCAACCGGACAAATTGAGCAGTGCGCTGACTCCTCGTGAGCAGGGTACACACGCAGCGACGGCGCATCCAGACGTAGAGCGATAAGAAATAAAACCTTTATAAATCAATACATTGAATTGTTAACTGTCGAAGCCAGGCGGGAGAGGCGCAGAACATGGCCCGTGTCGGGCGGAAAAATCAAGGGCCTGGGGTAGCTGTCCGCCGTGTGTTTCTCAAAACCCGGGGTTAGAATCCGTATGCATGGATGGCGAATGCCGAGAAATAAAGAGGCCATGATGGATGGAACAATGGATGCCCCGGAAACAAAGCCTGCCGATGCGGGTAATGCTTTGATTGCGGCGCCGATCGAAGCCTGTGCCACCGGGGAAGATCAAAAAAAGCGCTTTGCTGCCGAAAGCTTCCAATTGCAATACGAGCACCCCCATGGACGTTTGTATCAGGGTGATTCATTTGATTGGCTGGAATCGCTTGATGAAGCGAGCGTCGATCTTGTTGTTGCTGATCCTCCCTATAATATAAAAAAGGCGGATTGGGACAATTTTGAGAGTCAGGAAAAATATATTGAATGGTCCGTCCAGTGGATCAGGCGGGCTTCTCGTGTTTTGAAATCCACGGGGTCTCTGTATATTTGTGGTTTTTCCGAGATTTTGGCTGACCTGAAGCATCCCGCTTCAAAGTATTTCAAGTATTGTCGATGGCTGGTCTGGCATTACAAGAACAAAGCGAATCTGGGCGGGGACTGGGGGCGCTCGCATGAAAGCATCATCCATTTCAGGAAGTCTGACGCGGTCAAGCTGAATATCGACGATGTTCGTATTCCTTATGGAGCGCATACCCTGAAGTATCCGTCCCATCCGCAGGCGGAATCCAGCGTTTATGGCAAGGGCGCGAACAAAAAACGTGATAATTGGATGCCGCATCCAAAAGGAGCAAAGCCCAAGGATGTCTTTGATATTCCTACCACTTGCAATGGCATGGGGGAGAAAACACCGCATCCCACTCAAAAGCCGGAGGAATTGGTGCGAAAACTTGTTTTGGCTTCGTCAAACGAGGGAGATCTGGTCATCGACCCTTTCTCCGGGTCTGGCACAACGGCGGTTGTGGCGGAGCAGCTCAACCGACATTGGATGGCATGCGACCTCGATCCGCAATATAACCAATGGGCTATAAAAAGGATTGAGAACGTCCGGCGGATGACGAAGGATGAGTGGATCGCATACGACCGAAAGACAGCGGAACGAAGGGAGTCCATCCGGTGAGCTTTTCCGAATTGATCGGCTATGCCGCAAACAAGGAGCGGTTTCGTTCGATTGAGAATTATATTGATTTTTGCATTCGCTACCTGGAATACGCGGATACGAGCCTGCAGGCGCGCATTGTTTCGCAGAATGAAAATCATTATCAATTTTTTCAGTACAAGGAAGAAGGGGGATTCAACATTACGCGCCCGATAAATTCCAGGTTGATGTATGGCGCGGAAGATTTTGAAAATGGTGTACGGAAGTTCCGAATGGTGCTTGATTTTCTGCGCGAGGGCCAACAGCCACCAGATGGTTTTCGTGAAAGTCTGATTCGAACCATCTACACGCTTCAACAATCTATTGGCGCTGCGCTTGATGGCTTGCCTGTTGGAAAATCCAACCAAGCCAGAAAGGTGAATGGAGATTTGTTCGAGCGGCTCATCAGGCTGCTGATAGCCTCTCTTGATATCGACTGCGTTTCTGGCGTCATGCAGGTGCCAGTCAAGGATGTGGATGGAAGGGGACTTTTCAAATCGAACTATCAGCATGACCTGCTGGTGAGCAAGAAGGGCGAGCTGAAAATAATTGGTTCCGTTAAGACTTCCAGCAAGGATAGAATCGATAAAGTTTTTTTGGACAAGTTCCTGTATGGCCGCCTTACAGGGACGGCGCTGCCGCATATCGCAATTTTCCTGAATGACGTCCAGCGCAAGAAAACAAGGCGAGAAAACGAGTACGGCATTAGTGCCACATTCTTGCCGGGGCATTTCAAGGCATACACCATCAAGTTGAATCCACTGGATGGTGTGTATTATTGTGACATCCGGCCGAATATGACTGAGGATTCGTTCCTGTCACGCCATATCAAGACAATCGACCATTTTTTCTATTCCGATCTATGGGGGCTGTTGAATCGGCAAGGCCAGAATATCGAAGAAATCGCAATCAGAAGCGATCGGTGATTCCAGCTGTTGCCTGCCTTGCCGAGCACAGGCATCCTGTTGTTCAATGACGTGGTTTGGTCTCGGCGACAGCCCTCATGGATCAAGCAAGACCGCTCGACGCGCTCAATCCAGCCGGGAAATTTTGCTGCCCTGGATGCCGATGCCCGCCATCAGGCCTTTCTGGCCGAAAATATAGGCGTAGACGTCGCTGTCCAGCGTGGTGGTGGACAGCTTGCGGGCCAGGCCCTGGTCGATCAGCACTACGCTGGGGCCCATGCCGATTTCCCAGCCGTCGCGCTGATCCAGGGTTTTCAGGGCGGCGTCATTCATGAAAAACAAGGCGTAGGCATAGGCTTGCGCCCCGGCCTGCAGGCCGTAAGACAGGCCCGTGGACACATAATGGCCGGTGGCTTTGCCATCCTGGAACAAGGTGCCTTTGCCGCGTTCGCCGCCCACCACGAAACCGGCCTTGACGATGCGCGGAAACACCAGCACGGCGCTGGCCTGTTCGGCCAGCAGACGGGCTTCGGGCTGCTGGGTGTACAGCTGTTCCAGCGCGGCCTGGGACTGCGTGGTCAGTTCGGTATCGGAGGCGGCCGGGCTGGCCGTTCCCCACAGCAGAAAAGCCATGCCCAGCAGCAGGCTGGCCCAGAACGGGCGATGTGGGTGGGCTGTGCCCCTGGATAGTGAAGCGGTCGACATATTCAACGCCTTGGTGGATGAAAGCTTAAATCCTAAACCAGTTTGGGGAAAAAAGCCTGCAGGCTTTGCACCATCATCTGCATGGCGATCGCCGCCAGGATCATGCCCATCAGGCGCTGCGCGATGGCCGTGACCTTGGGAGACAGATAGCGGTTCAGCGTGGGGGCCAGCATCAGGGCGCAGGCCATGACCGCCAGGAAAGCGCCCAGGCCCAGGGCCAGAGCGATTTCATGACCATCCTGGGCAGCGGTGTGGCCCAGCACGATCAGGGTGGCGATGGTGCCCGGCCCGACCAGCAGGGGGATGGTCAACGGGTAGACCGCCACATCGTCGGCCTTGGCGATGGCGGCGCTCTCGTCGTCCGTCGAGGCGTGCTGGGTGCTGGCCTCGCCGTGCAGCATGGACAGGGCGATCAGCAGCACCAGCAGGCCGCCCGCCAGGCGAAAGTCGTTGACTTGCAGGCCGAATACCTGCAGCAGTGGGCCGCCCGCCACGGCCGACACAATGCAGCCGATGGCCACCCCCAGCGACACCTTGGCGGCGACCTTGCGCTGGGCGGCGATGGGGATGCCCCGGGTAAACGATAAAAACACCGGCACGTTGGCAATGGGGTTCATGATGGCGAACAGGGCCATGAAGACTTTGATGGCGAAAGGAAAATCAAGCATGTCGGGTCGTCGTCCGTAATGAGATAAATAGGCTTATTGTGCCAGCCATTGGCTGCGCGGTCGCACCATGGCGCCCGTGGCGAAGGCCAGGTTGGCTGCGGCGATCTGCGCGGCGGTGCGGGCGTCCAGGCGCGCCAAGCGGGCCAGCAGCAGTTGGTTGGCGGCTTCGGTGGCCAGCGTGATCGTGCCCATTCCCGCTTTGTAGGCCGCCAGGGCCGCCTGGCTGGCCGTCTGGGCGGTTTGCACCAGTTCGTGGGCGGCGGCATGGCTTTGCAGGGCCGATTGCAGGGCTGCGTCGGCGGCGGCCATTTCGCGCAGGGCCGCCTGCTGCAGCGATTGCAGGTCGTCCCGGGCCTGGCGGGCCGACAGCCTGGCGCTTTCCAGGCGGTTGCGCCGCAGGCCGCCGTCGTACAGCGGCACGGTCACCCCCAGCATCACCCCGCTGGAGGTGGCCTGCATCCCCACGTCGGGCAGGCTGCCGGCCTGCAGGTGGCGGTTCTGGTGGGCATATGCCGCCCCCAGGTAGATCTTGGGCATGAAGGCGGCCTGCGCCGCCCGCACCTGGGCTTCCTCGGCCTGCGCGGCGGCATATTGCGCCACGATGTCCGGCCGCTGGGACAGCGCCTGCCGCAGGGCATCCCGGGTGAGGGCCGGGGTTTCGGCGGGCAGGGGGCGGTGCGCCGGTGCGGCGATGGTCAGTTCGGTGTCTGGCGCCAGCCCCAGGGCCCCCAGCAGGGCCAGCCGGGTGGTTTTTTCCAGCCCCCGGCTGTTGACGACCTGCAGGCGAGCCTGAGCCACCGCCTGGCGCGCCAGGGCCACGTCCACCGTGGTGCCCGTCCCGGCCCGGTAGCGGGCCTGGGCGGCGGCCAGCACCTGCCGCTGCAGGGCCAGGGACCGCGCCGACCATTCGACCCGCTGCCGGGCCGTCGTGTATTGATAGTATTGATCCGTGACGTCGCGGATGACTTTCTGGTGGCTGGCGTTGAACAGCACATTGGCCGCGAACGACAGCTGTTCGGCCCCTTCGCGTAGCGCGCGGCGCTGGCCGAAATCGAACAGCAGCCAGGTCAGGGCTACCAAGGGCACCGTGCCTTGGCTGCGGGTGTCGAGGTGGTCGATCCCCAAAAGATTGTCGCGCAGAGGAATGCGGGTTTTCTGTGAACCGGCCAGCACACTGGCCGACAGCATCGGCAAGAACGCGGCGTCCGCCAGGCCCACCCCCAAGGCGGCCTGACGGGCCGCGGTCCAGGCTTGGCGCGTCAAGGGGTTGGCGCGTTGGGCGATGTCGATCAGCGCGACCAGATCCAGCGGTTTCCGGGCGTCGAGGCCGGCGGGGGCCGGCGCGGGGTCGGGCAGGGGGATGGCCGGCACGGCCCAGGGCCGGTCGGGAGCGGACAGGGGCAGGGCCGATGGCGTCCAGGGTTGATCCGGGGCGGATGGCGCGCTGACGCCGGCGCAGCCCGCCAGTGCGACAGCCAGGGCAAGGGCCGACAGGCCGGGCCGGATGCTCATGGGGTCTCCAGTTCGGTTTGCAGGCGCTGTCGCATCGCCGGGACGGACGCGGTGTCGGCCCCGGGCCGGAACGCCCGCAGGTAGAAATCTTCCAGGTCGTCCAGCAGGGCGCGCAAGCGGGCGATTGCCGCCGCCGGCGGGCGCACCGAGGCGGGCTCGAACACGATCAGCGCCAGTTGCTCGCGGGCGTGCCCCAGGCGCCGCAGCGCCGGGACGGCGTCGGCGCGCAATTGGGGCGCGCCGGGGCCTTGCGGCCGGCCGGCGCATGGCCCCAGGCTGTCGGCCAGCGGCCGCAGCTGGGCGCGCACTGCGCTGGCCACGCTGACTGGCCAGATTCGGGTGAACACCAGGTACATCACCACATTGCCCAGCAAAATCCCCATGACCCGGTAGAATGCGGCATCCATGCTGATGTCCGGGCCGAAGCCCTGCAGAATGGTCAATAGAAAGGCCAGGCCGATCTGCACCCCGGCGTAGCTGCTGCGTTCGGATCCCGTGGATACCCAGGCGGCCAGCAGCGTCACCAGGAAGACCAGCACCATCAGTCCGCCGATGGAATCCATGTGCGGGATGAAAAAATAGATCGCCGCCATGCCGATGGCCGCCCCGATCAGGCAGCCGACGATGCGCAGCGTCAGCTTGTGCAGGGTTTCGGCGGTCGTGCCCAGCGCTCCCACGTAGCAGGTGATCAGCGCGGTGTGGATGTCCTGCCATTGCAGCGTAGTGTAGACCCAATAGCAGATCATGGCCGCCAGAGTGGTTTTCAGTGCGTAGCGCACGTACAGCGGGTTGCGCCAGGCGTCCGGGGCGAAGAAGCCCTGGGTGGCCAGGGGGCTTGACATGGCCTGGCCATCGGTCTGGCCATCCGCCGGGGTAACCGGCGCCGGGCTGGCTGGCGGCGGGCTAATTCCCGCCGCCGCGGCCAGCAGCCGTTCGCGGCTGGCGGCGATTGCCTGGGTCAGCGCCTGGGTTTCGGCTTTCGGGGCGGCGTGGAATATCCGCAGGAACAAGGCCATTTTTTCCAGATCGTCATCGCCCGCGCGCAGAATATCCAGCGCCTGGCGGCGGCTGTCCGGGTCCGGGGCGCGGGACAGGCGGGTGGCCAGATCCAGCCGGTGCGCCAGCGCCTGGCGCAGACGCGGGCGCACCGGCTGGCCGAAGAACGCATTGAAGGCCAGCAAGACCCCCATGGGCGCCAGGGCCATCAGGGCGGCGTACAGTATGGCCCGGGTCGCCGCCTCGCCAACAGGCACTTCGCCCAGCAAGGTCAGCACGAACACGATCACCAGGGCGATGATCCCCCCGGCGGGCCCCACCGGGCTGGCCGCCCCGAGGAACATGAAGCTTCCCGACAGCGCCACAATGACGGCCAGACGCGCCACCGGGTATTCGATGGTCAGCCAGGTGACCCCGAACAGCACCGGCACGATCAAGGCCACCAGCACACAGATGCCCAGGGCCATCAACAGGGTCTCGGCCGGGTTGGGTTTCATCAGGAACAGCACCAGATAGCAGCCGATGGCGGCCAACGGGATGCCGTAAGTCATGAACACCATGACGGTCAGCGCGCAAGTGGCCGCCACCCGCCATGCGGTGGACAGGCGGCCGTCGAACGGCGCCAGTTCCGACCGCGCGAGGGCATACAGCGTGGCCGCTTGCATGGCGCGGCCCCCTAGCAGCCCTGGCCGGGGCGCACCATCACGGTGGCGGACGCCCCCACCCGCATCAATTCGGGGGGCGGATGATCCAGCCGCACCCGCACGGGAAAGCGTTGCGCCACGCGCACCCAGTTCAGTGACTTTTGCACCAGCGGCATGGTTCTGGGCAGCTGGATCGCGTCGCTGGACGCCACCCCCCAGCCGATGCTGGCCACGCGGCCCGGCAGGGTCTTGTCCGGCGCCATCAGGGTATAGGCCACGGCGCAATCGCCCACTTGGATGCGCGGCAGGTCGGTTTCGCGGTAGAACGCGGTGGCGTACCAGGCATCGGTATTGATCAAGGTGAACAGGGCCTGATCCGGGATCAGGCGTTCGCCCGGAGAAACGACCAGCCCCACGACCAGCCCGTTGTGAGGGGCGTGCACCCGGGTGTCGGCCAGGGCCTTGTCGGCCAGGCCCACGGCGGCCCGCGCCACCGCCACGGCGGCCTGGGCGGCTTCCAGTTCACCGATCAGGGCCTGGGCGGCATCCGCCTGGGCTTGCGCCTGGGCCAGGCTGACGCGGGCATCGCGCAGCGCGGTTTCCGCAGTGTCCAGTTCTTGTCTGGGTGCAAACCCCTTGGCCGCCAGGGGCCGCAGGCGCTGCGCCGTGCGTTCAGCCAAGTCCAGGTTGGACTGGGCGCGGGTGATCTGCTGCTGGGCGATCCGGGCATTGGCCTGTTCGGCCCGCACCTGGCGCTGGCGCGTTTGCAGGGCCGCCTGCGCCATGGCCAGCTCGGCCCGGGCCTGATCGGCCCGCAACTGGTAGTCGCGGTCGTCCAGCGTAAACAGCAGGTCGCCCGCCCGCACCCGGCTGCCTTCCTGCACGTTCAGGCGCTGCAGTGTGCCGGGCACCCCGGCGCTGAGGTGAACCACGTCGGCCGAGATCGACGCGTCCGCGGACATGGGGTGGGCCGCGAGATGGCGCCAATACAGCCAGCCCAGCAGCAGGGCGGCGCCGATGATCAGCGCGGCCAGGGCGGTGGCCAGTGTTTTTTTGCGAGGGCGGGAAGCGGGGGTCATTGCGGCGAAAACACGAAAGAAAACCCCATGGCGAACAGAATGGCCAGGCAGGTGTACACCAACAGGCGCAGGGGCAGGTGGTCGTCGATGCCCGCGCGGATCAGCCCCAGGCGGACGAGAGCGGCCAGCGGGATGCCCAGGGCGATGCCGACCAGCCAGGAAGGAAAATAGGATCCCATGAGGAAAAAGGCGGGGGCCCGAGGGGTGCAGCCCGAGGACAGCAGCAGGGTCAGCGTGAGCAGGGAACGGGCGGCGGGCATAGGCGACGGGACGGAAAAGCGGCGGAAACCAGGGCGGATGCCTGGATTATCCATGATTTTTGAGGGGCTGCGGCGTGGCTTGTCTTTGCGGTGGACGATGGAGTCGATTTGAAAAGTGGCGTGCGGATCGGGTTTTGCCGCTTTGAGCGTTTTGTTGCACTTCAACAACGAACTATGTGTATCTCAAGGATTGATGATTGTTTTATGCATAAATTACATAATCAGGACTGAGAAATTACCCTTACTCAGAGTGAGGTAAAGCACTGTATCCACTGCTGGATGATAAATTACGCGCTGTCCCGCATGTTTGGGCTGGATAGTCGGGCCGCGATCCTCTTTTTTTATGGACGGAGCCTTATATGCTTTCTACACTCTGCGCACGCCTCTGGCTGGCTGGCGAACAACTAAAAGATGATGCGCGCGGTATTTCTACCTTGGAATACGCTGTTTTGCTTGCGATTATCCTGGTGGTTACTGTGACCGGCATCAGTACCCTGGCGAACGGGATAAACGAACTGTTCAACGGGGTAAGCGCACTGTTCTAATCATGGCGCCCCATGACCCGGTAGAATGCGGCATCCATGCCGATGGCCGGGCCGATCAGGCAGCCGACGATGCGCAGCGTCAGCTTGTGCAGGGTTTCGGCGGTCGTGCCCAGCGCCATCAGGGGATAGGCCACGGCGCAATCGCCCACTTGGATGCGCGGCAGTTCGGTTTCGCGGTAGCACGCGGTGGCGTACCAGACATCGGTATTGATCAAGGTGATTTGCTGCTGGGCGATCCGGGCATTGGCCTGTTCGGCCCGCACCTGGCTTTTGTTGCACTTCGACAACGAACTATGTGTGTGTCAAGGATTGATGGTTCTTTTATCCATAAATTACATAATTAGGGCTGGGGTCTTACCCTTACTCAGGTTGAGGTAAGGCACTGTATCCACTGCTGCATGATAAATTACGCACTGTCCCGCATGCCTGGGCTGGATAGTCGGGCCGCGATCCATTGTTGAGTTTTTTTTATAGACGGAGCCTTATATGCTTTCTACACTCTGCGCACGCCTCTGGCTGGCTGTTGCACAACTAAAAGATGATGCGCGCGGTATTTCTGCCTTGGAATACGCTGTTTTGCTTGCGATTGTCCTGGTGGTTATTGTGGCCGGCCTCGGCACCCTGACGAACGGGATAAACGAAGTGTTCGAATCCGGCGTCAATGCCTTGAACACTGCGGCGGCGGGGGGCTAAGGTCAAGACCCTGTGCCGCAAGCAGGCGTAAATGCATTGGCTTGTGGTTGTGATCCTGGTGTCAGCCGTGATGATTTTGCTGGGACTGGGATTATCCGACCTTAAACATAGGCTGCTGCCCAACCGCTGGGTGGCGGCCTATGCCCTGCTGTTTCCTTTGTTTGCCGCCAGCGCATCGCTGGGTTTCTCCCTGTTTTTCTGGCATGTGCTGTTGGGGGCGCTGGCTTTTTTTGTGTTCTTTTTACTATTCATGACGGGCGTCATGGGGGGCGGGGACGTCAAACTGGGGACAGCTGTCTTTTTATGGGCAGGCCCTCATTTAGCCTTGCCGGTCTTGTTGATTACCGCATGGTTGGGCGGTGCACTGGGTATCGTCGGCTGGCTGGCGGATCGTCGCTGCCTGGCTCGTCGGATGCCGGCGCAACATGGCCTGTTTTCCGGTATGCTGCGATGGGTGTCCGCTCGTCGGGGTGTGCCCTACGGGGTGGGACTGGCAGCCGGTGGCTTGTTTGCTTCGTGGTCGTTTTATCTGTACTGGGCAGCGAGACTCATCTAAATCAACGCTGAAGGAAATCAGGTTTCATCCTTATGTCGTCTGTTTTCAAACTGGCCCTGATTCTTCTGGCCGCTGCTCTGCTGGCGGTTTTGGCTCGTTCATTTTATGTCAGCAGCCAAAAAACGCCTGTCGTGGTCGAACCCGATCCGCGCATCCGGGTGGCTGCCGCGGATCTTCCCGCTGGGTTGCTGATCCGGGATGCGGATTTGCAGTGGCAGAGCATCTCCCGCGACAGTGTGCCCAAGGGGGCGGTGGTGGAAGGCCAGTCCAGTGTGGATGTCAATGGCGGCCTGTTGCGCCAGGCGCTGGAATCCGGGCAACCCTTGTTGGTCGGCAATATCATCCGTGCCGATTCGCCGGGCTTTCTGGCGGCGGCCCTGAAACCGGGCATGCGGGCTGTCTCTGTCCCCGTTGATGATGTTTCCGGCAATGCCGGCCTGATCCAACCGGGGGATTTTGTCGATATTCTGCTGACCCAACGCTGGGTTCGCCCGGGCGGCCCGGGGCAGGCCCCCAAGCCGCAGATTGCCAGCGAGACCGTTGTGCAGTCTGCGCGGGTGATTGCGGTAGGGTCCAGTTTTGAATCCGGGGATGGCAAGTCCAACCAACCCAACCGGGCGCGGACGATTACGCTGGAACTCGATTCCCGCACAGGCGAAGCCGTGACGGTTGCGTCCAAAATGGGGGATTTGTCGCTGGCCCTGCGGAGTTTCGCCGTCGCCGGACGCGATGACCCCAACCAGGCGGCCCGCGCCCAGGGCGCCAGCGTGGTTGCCTGGGAAGGCCGGCCGCAGGCTGCGCCAGGCGGACCGGTCTGGGGTAGCGATGTTTCCCAAGTCCATCGGAAAGAACTGGAATCCAGCCATGACATGGATCGTGCCGAGCCTTCGGCGGCTGAGGATTCGATGCAGAAACCCGACCGTCGTCCGGCTGTCGTGACCGTGATGCGCGGGGCCAGCCCCCCCAAGCTCGTTCATTTTGGCACGGACGATGAATTCGCGGATTTTGACATGGGCGATGGGTTCACAGGAACAGAAAACCCTGCTGATCGTCCGATGGCGGCCGCCAGCGCGGCTTTACGCCAGGCCGCCAGCGCCGCAGGAGCCAAAGCACAATGAAAACGATGCGAAGCAAGGCCTGTGGCTGTTTGATGTCGCTCATGCTGGTCATGCCTGGCATGGCCAGCGCCATCACCCTCTTTATTGGTGGCGGGGATTTGCTGCAGGTTTCGCAAGAAATCGGCACCGCGTTCGTTGCCGATCCGAATATTGCCGAAATCCAGGTGCCCAGCCCGGATAAAGTCCTGCTGATGGGGGTCAAGTCGGGAACCACCACGCTGTATCTGCTGGATAAGGACGGCAAGGAAATTCGCCGCGAAACCGTGGTGGTGCAGCATAACATCGGCGAAATCCAGCGCTTGCTGCATCAGCGGTTTCCTGCCCAGCGGCTGGAACTCAGTTCAGCGCCCGGTTCGCTGATGATCAGCGGCGGCGTGCCGGATGCCGAAACAGTCGAGGCCATTATGCGCAGCCTGCGGCCTTATCTGGGTGAAAACGACACCTTGATCAACCGTCTTAGTCTGAACAGTCCTACGCAGGTTTACCTGAAGGTGCGCGTCACTGAAATGAACAAGTCCGTTACCCAGAAATTGGGGGTGAACTGGGCGGGCCTGACCGTGCAGGGCAGCGGGCTGGTCGCGGGCATCATCAGCGGGCGGGCCTTGCTGCCCGGCGACGCGGCGCAGGGGGCTTTAGTGGGGGCAACGGAAGGCTATACCTTTCTGGGCGGCTATACGCGTGACAATGGATCCATTTTCGGCCTGATCGACATTCTGGATCGCGAGGGCCTGGTTACTGTGCTGGCCGAGCCCAATCTGACCGCAGTGTCCGGCCAGACCGCCAGTTTTCTGGCGGGGGGCGAATTTCCCGTCCCCGTGAACCAGGACAGCGATAAAGTGACCGTCGAATTCAAGCCTTTCGGTGTGGCGCTGGATTTTACGCCCACGGTTCTGGCGGATGACCGGATCAGCCTGAAGGTACGCCCTGAAATCAGCGAGCTGGACACGACGTCCGCGATTTCCGTGGGTGGCCTGAGCATCCCCGGCTTGCGCGTGCGCCGGGTGGAAACCACGGTGGAAATGGCCAGCGGCCAAAGCTTTGCCATCGGCGGGTTGCTGCAAAACGATTTGAGCGATATCGTCAGCAAGATACCGGGCCTGGGGTCGGTGCCGGTATTGGGCAAGCTTTTTTCTTCCAGCGACTATCGCAACCACAAGAGTGAACTCGTGGTCATCGTGACCCCGTATCTGGTCCGACCCACCAGCCCGGATCAATTGGCGACCCCATTGTCGGCGCTGCGTGCCAACTCGGACATCGAGGATATCTTGTCCCAGCGGGTGCATTATGATCCGTTGGATGGCGGTTTGCCCCGCTTGACGGGGGCGGCGGGTTTTGTATATTAGGTAAGGGGATGGCGATGGCTTTGGTTTCCTCCCGGCGCGTATCTATTGTGCGGCCTCAACGGATATGGGGGGGCTGGCGGGCGTCCGCCCGGTCGGCGGCTGGGTTGTTGTCGGTAGCCGTTTTGCTGGTTTTGGCGGGCTGCGCCTTTCCAAAACGGGATTACAGCATGATGCCGGATCAGTCCGTCATCCGGGTGGAAGTGCAGGCGGATGGTTCGTTGGCGGCTGTGCCGCCGCATTGCGGGCCGCTGTTCCCGGAGCAGCGGCGCTTGCAGTTCGACAGCCGTCCCCAGGTGGCGTTTGGCTGCGCCACGTATACCAATTTGGCCAATAGCGTGGCCCGCCCCCAGGATTTGCTGGCCCCGCGGCCCTATGCGGGCCAGATGGCAGAGGATGCCGCCGCGGCGGTTACCCGCTATCGTGAGGACAAGGTGACCCCCTTGCGCGATACGACCTCTACCAAAAAAGGCGGTTAGGCATGGCCTTGGCGAACAAAGACTCCAAAGCCGGGACGCATTATTCCTTTGTGGCGTTTGTCAAGGATGTGGCCAGCGCGCATGAGTTCGAGCAGTTGTTTCGCTCCGACACCTTGACGAACAGCTATGTGGGCACTGGCGACATCGACGATGCCATTGCCTGGTTGCAGAAAACCGACCGATCCCCGCAGCGTTTGCTGGTGGATATTTCCGGCTCGGAACGCGCGCTGGATGAATTGGATCGGCTGGCGGACGCCTGCGAGCCCTCGGTTGAGGTCTTTGTGGTGGGTGAGCGCAATGATGTGGGCCTGTTCCGCAATCTTCTGGCCCGGGGCGTGATGGACTATCTGGTCAAGCCCCTGTCGGCGGAATTGCTGCGGCGGCTGACCTTGCAGCAGGCCTTTGATGCGCCGCGCCAACAAGGCCGTCATGGGCGGGTGATTGTGTTCCACGGAACCCGGGGGGGGGTGGGCACGACATCGGTGGCTGCCCATCTGGCCCGCGCCCTGGGGGTGGGCGGGGTGCGCCGCCGAGTCGTCTATGTGGATCTGAATGTTTACGATGGCTGCGGATCCGCTTTGCTGGGCCGTCCCGGCGGTAACGCGCTGCTCGAAGTATTGGGCAATGTCGACCGTCTGGATCAGCAATATCTGGAACGCACGCTGGCCGACGCTGGCGAAGGGCTGTTCGTCCTGTCCAGCGAGCAGGAATACGCCGAGCATTTCGAACCCGGCCCGGGCGCGGTCGCCAAGCTGCTGGCGGTTCTGTCGCGCCATTACCATTATGTCGTGGTGGATGCTTATCGGCGTGGTGGCTGGCTGTTTGAAGAAATTCTTGGTCATGCCAGCATGGTTTGTGTGGTGGCTGATCCGTCCGTGCACTCGGCGCGCACGCTGGTGCGGCTGGTTCAGGCCGTGCAGTCCCGATCCAATCCACCGACAGTGCGCTGCATCCTCAACCATCCCCAGCCTGCTTCACGCAGCCGGGTGCATGTCGAGGATTTCAAGGCTGCGGTAGATATGGATATCCAGGTGCAGATTGACTACGACCCCAAGGCGCCGTCGTTGGCGGAGAATACCGCTGCGGATCTGCAGCGTGGCAGTGAATTCTTCCGAGGGGTTGAGAGCTTGGCGGCGCAGGTGACGGGCGAGTCGCAGGGGTCTGTCAAACCTTCGTTCTGGCAGCGTATGCGTCGACGGGGGCGCTGATGGGCTTTGGTCGAAAACAGCAGGCGGTGACTCAGGCGCTGGCAGAACAGCCGGCTCAACGCCCCCAGTCGCCAGAATCCGCCGGCCCGGTGCGTACAAATCCTCCATCCGAGACTTCCATCGCAGCGCTGGATGCGGCGGCTCAATTGCCGGCGGATCCGCCAACCCCCCCGGTAGCCCAGGCGCTGCCGGGGATTGGCGGGGCCAGTGGCAAGCAGAGGCCGCGTGGATCGTCCCACACCATGGTGCGTTCGGCTGCTTATGCGCAGGTGCGCCAGGCCGTTTTCGCCACCATTGATATTTCTTCGGCCCTGAGCCGCCCTCGGGATCAGATCCGTCGTGAAATCGACCTGATCGTGGCTGAAACAGTCCGTAGCGACAACCTGTTGGTGACTTACGCCGAACAGCAGGCGATGGCGCAGGAAATCATCAATGACATGTTTGGGGTGGGGCCTATCCAGCCCTTGCTTCAGGATGACTCCGTCACCGATATCATGGTCAATGGGCCGGATCAGGTCTATGCCGAACGTTTCGGCAAGCTGGAACTGACCGATCTGAAATTTCGAGATAATGCGCATGTGCTGAACGTCGCCCAGCGGATTGCGGCATCCATTGGCCGCCGGGTGGATGAAAGCAGCCCCATGGTGGATGCCCGCCTGGCGGATGGCAGCCGGGTCAACGTGGTGGTGCCGCCGCTGGCCATTGACGGGGTGTCGATCTCGATCCGCAAATTCTCACGCAAGGATCTGACCCTGCCGCGTCTGGCATCGCGGGGCTGCTTGTCGCAACCCATGACCCGCCTATTGGAAATTGCCTCGGCTTGCCGCATGAATGTCATTGTGTCGGGCGGTACGGGCTCGGGCAAGACGACCTTGCTGAATGCCTTGTCACGGTATATCTCCGGCAGCGAACGGATCGTGACGATCGAAGATGCCGCCGAACTGCAGCTGCAGCAGCCGCATGTGGTGCGTCTGGAAACCCGTCCGCCCAGCCTGGAAGGCACAGGCCAGGTGACGCAGGGCGATCTGGTGCGCAATGCCCTGCGGATGCGGCCGGATCGCATCATCTTGGGTGAAACCCGGGGCGCCGAAGCGCTGGATGTGCTGCAGGCCATGAATACGGGGCATGACGGGTCGATGACGACGCTGCACGCCAACAGCCCGCGCGACGCGTTGGTGCGTCTGGAAAGCATGGTCATGATGGCGAATGGCAACCTTCCTCTGCTGACGATTCGCCGCCAGATCGCCAGTGCGGTCAATCTGGTGGTTCAGGTGGAACGCATGCGGGACGGCACGCGTAAAGTGACTTACATCACTGAACTGGCCGGCATGGAAGGCGAGGTCATCGTGACACAGGATTTATTCCGATTCAATTACGATGCCAGTACCTATGATGAAAACGTGCGCGGCACCTATGACAGCACCGGGTTGCGCCCTCTGTTTGCCGACCGCGCCCGTTATTTTGGCATGGAGACTGCGCTGATCGAGGCCATGCGGTTATGAGCAGCGCGGATATTGTCGCCTTGGCGGCGTTTATGGCGATTGTGCTGCTGGGCCTAGCCTGGCTGGTGCTGCAGGAATGGTATCGTAATTTGCCCGGCCAGGTCATCCGCCAGCGTTTGCGCGAGGTGTCGGCCATGGCGGGCAAAACCGTCAGAGACAGTATCACGGCTGATTTTCAGCGGGCGCGCAAAGAGTCTCGCCGCCGCCGCCGCCGCCAAGCCCTGGGCCATGCGGGCCATTTTCTGAATCGCCTGGATGTTGTGGCCGGTCGAAATGGCTTTGTCCATCTGGTCTTGCTGGCTGCGGGGGTGGCGCTGGCTTGCAGTTTCTTGCTGCTGTCTGGTTTTGTTCCTTTCCATTGGTGGTCTGCGCTGCTGGCTTTTCTGGCGCTGCCGTTGCTGTTCGTGGTGCTGGCCTATCGTTGGCTGTTGGCACGGTTTCGTCGGCGTTTTCTGGTGCAACTGCCCGATGCGCTGGATACCATTGTGCGAGCCAGTCAGGCGGGCGTTCCTGTCACTCAGTCCATTCGCACGGTGGGACAGGGCTTTGCTGCGCCGTTGGGGCCGGAATTCCTGAAAATGGGGGATGGGCTGCTGCTGGGTAATGAGTTGCAGGAAGTCATGGATGAGGCTGTGCAGCGCATCGAGTTGCCTGATTTTTCGTTTTTTTCTGTTTGTGTTCTGCTGCAGCGGGAGTCGGGCGGTTCGGTTGCCGAGGCCCTGACCAATCTGGCCGCCATTATCCGTGCCCGGCGCGATTTGGCCCTGAAGTCGCGGGCGATGACCGCGGAAGGCCGCTTGTCCGGCATGGTGTTGTCTTTGTTGCCTTTATTCATTGCCGGGGCGCTGTACTTCACCAATCCAGACTACATCAGTGTGTTGTTTGACTCTGAGTTGGGCCGTCAGCTGCTGTGGTTGTCTGCCGGGATGCTGGTGGTGGGCGTGCTGTTCATCCGCAAGCTGTCGCAGATCAAGATATAAGGGGCTGTCATGGGGTTGCGTGGGCTGGATGCGGGGATTCTTGTGCTGCTGGTTCTGGCGCTGGCCCTGTATTTCTATGTGCGCACCAACAGGCGGGCGCAGATTTTCGAATATGCCAAATCCGAGGTCAAGCGGCAGGGCGCTTTGATGCATCAGGGGCCGCGCATCGCCGTGGGCGGTTTGTCCATGCTGCTGCTCAAGCGCCTGGGCGGGCTGATTCCCTTGCTGAGTGCCGGCCAACGGGCCGAGGCCAGTACGAAACTGGTCATGGCAGGCTTGCGCTCATCGACGGCCATGCTGACGTTGGGTGGGGTTATCGTGCTGTCCTGTGTGGGGATGGCCTTTTTGACTTGGTGGCAGGTGTGGCCGCTTCTGGAAGACAAAGACCCGTTGCTGCGCTGGGGGGCCTTGGCGGTATCCCTGTATCTAGGGATTTTTTTACCGCGCCTGGTGCTGGATCGGCTGGTGGCGCGCCGCCAGGAAGCCATCCGTCTGGCCTTGCCCGATGCGCTTGACCTGCTGGTCATTTGCACCAATGCGGGCCTGGGTCTGAATGCCGCCATCGAACGGGTGGCCGATGAGCTGTTTTTTGTCGCCCCGGCGCTGGCGGATGAATTCAGGCTGACGGCAAACGAGTTGAGACTGAGCAGCGATACCGAGCAGGTGCTCAAGCGCCTGGTGGATCGCACCGGCTTGGATGGCATGCGATCCCTGGTCAACACCTTTTTACAGGCCCGGCAATATGGCACGGCCATTACCCATGCCTTGCGTATTCTGGCCAGCAGCGAGCGCACCGCCCGCATGATGCGGTTGGAAGAAAAAGCCGCCAAACTGGCTGTCAAAATGACATTGCCCATGATGGTTTTTATTCTGCCCACCGTCTTGATCATTGGCGCGGGGCCTGCTTTGATCAATTTGGCAAAATTTTTTGGTTCGCAGTAGGCGGGTCGGGGGTTTCTCATGACATTGGACACATTTCAGCCTTCCACGACGGCGATGGGGGGGACAGGCATGCGTGTTTCCGGGGCTCCATTCCGGGCTTTGGCCGTCTGCGTGCTGGTGGCGGCGCTGTCGGGTTGTGCGGTGACCAAGACGGCGGAGCGTCCGGTTGGCCAGGATGCCGACGGCAGCCTGATCCTGACCAATGCCGATCTGCGCGTGGCGGCCAGTGCTTTGCAAAGCGGGGATGTCAATGCCGCCCGTTCGCTGTATACCGAGCTGGTGCAGCAGCATCCGAATTCTTCTCCGGTGTGGCTGGGCCTGGGCAATACATTCTTTCTGGAAGGCGATTATCAGGCTGCCCGCAATGCCTACGACAAGGCGGTTCAGCTGGATGCGGATTCTCTGGATGCGCGTCTGGCGCAGGCCCGCGTGGCCGTGCGCCTGCGCGATCTGCATACCGCCCAGGTACTGTATCAGCAGGTTTTGCACACCGAACCCAACAATCCTGTGGCGCTGGCTGGTTTGGGGGTGGCTTTCGACTTGCAGGGGCAGGCGGCCCAGGCCCAGGACATTTATCGCCGCGGGTTGACAGCCCATCCGGGGGACGAAGCCTTGCGGGCCAATTTGGGTTTATCTTTGGCCTTGTCCGGCCAGCCGCGTGAGGCGATCAATATTCTGCTGGGTAAATCGGGTGCGGCGGGCAGCTTGCCGCAGGTGCGTGACAACCTGGCGCTGGCGTATGGCCTGCTGGGCCGTGAAGATGCCGCCGAAGCGATTCTGTCCAGCACTCAACCCCGCAGTTTGGTGCAGGATAATCTGGCGTTTTATACCTACTTAGTCGGCCCTGCATAATCCCAGCAACCCGCATGAACACTGAGCATTCTAGCTATATCCGATATCCATAACTCCCAGTT
>NZ_JBLGTV010000008.1:0-132453 GCF_047468865.1 Castellaniella hirudinis | reverse complement strand
CCAAAAAGCCACCATCATTACCCAGGTGGGTCAGATTTACTCCGACAGGGTGGGTCAGTATTACACCGGCGATGACACCTTGATCAGTTCGTTGACCTTCTTGACCATGCGTTTATCCGTCTTCTGCCAGTACAGATAATCGTCCCGGGCTTGCTTTCCATTTGATCAAACGATTTTGTTTGCGAATCTCTGGGACAGCGGACTCGCTTCGAGCAGCCATTCCCGAAACGCCGCCAGGGAGGGCAGCGTTTCATTTCGCGTGGGGTAGATCAGGTAATAGCCGCGCTGGCTGGGGATGGTGTTGCCCAGCGCGATCACTGGCCATCGGGATGACAAGAAGGAGTCGATTGCACACTTCAGCGCGGAAAATCCGTAAGGCTGGGGGCTTCGGGTTGAGCGGTGCTACGGATCAATAGTGATAACGGCAGGCGGCAATCCGCAGCGCCTCATCCGTCATCGAATACACAAGCCGGTGCTCGGCAGTGATCCTTCTCGACCAGAAGCCCGCCAGATTGTGGCGCAGCGGCTCCGGTTTGCCCTTGCCCTCGAAAGGGGTGCAGCGGATCTCCTGGATCAGTTCGTTGACCTTCTTGACCATGCGTTTATCCGTCTCCTGCCAGTACAGATAATCGTCCCAGGCTTGCTCCGACCAGATCAGCTTCACTCGGCGATATTCCGTTCAACACCCTGGCCGCGTTTAAGGCTGTCGATTGAATCCATCAGGCGGCGTGCATTGGCCGGAGAGCGCAGCAGGTAAGCCGTTTCCTCCAGCGCGTTGTATTCCTCCAGCGATATCAGCACGCACGCCTCGCCGTTCTGGCGGGTAATGAGGGTCGGGGCGCGATCCTCGACGGTCTGCACCATGGTGGCCGACAAGTTTTGCCGGGCTTCGGTATAGCTGATAGTGCGCATGGCAGTCTCTCTTTTAGTATGTACATATCATTGTACATAATACGAAGACCAATGACCAGATTTCCATATCACTGCAAGCTATCCCCGCAGTCCTTGCATCAGCGCAAGTCTTATTGCTGCAGGCCATCCCTTCCAGCGGCAGACGCTCCTGCGCCAGCATCCGCAGGTGGCTTTCGATCCTCATCAACTTGTTTACCGCCGCTAGCGGCGGTGGGCCGATCTTGGCTGCATTTTTCAACCTAGCTGGTTACGATTAGATTTGGTCTTGAAATTTCATCATGGGGTGAATTTTAGAGAAAAATCTATCAATTTTAGTGGTATTTGATTGAATTTCGACGTATATTTCTCACATGAGTAAACATTCACGACATCAAATAATCAAGCGCATGCAGGCGGAGCTTCCTCGGGGAGCACCGTTCGATCTCGCAGTGCTTGAAACCTTCGGCGTGTCGCCCAAACTGGCTGCTCGCTACGCCGAGAGCGGCTGGCTGGTGCGCCTGGGACACGGCGTCTATGCCTACCCCAACGACAACTTTGACGCCAGCGGTGCGCTGCGGCTCCTGCAAGAGCGGGTCGCCGGACTGCACGTTGGCGGCAAAAGTGCCCTGGCGCTGCAAGGGGTTCGGCACAACCTAGCCCCCAGAGAAACCTTGGTGCTCTGGGGCGAGGCCCGCTTTGCGTTGCCTGCTTGGTTCACCACACGGTTTCCAGCGCGCTACGTCAATGCAAGGCTGTTCGACTGGCCCGACGATGGCCTCGCCAACAAGACCCGGCACACACCACCCGGACAGCCTGCTGGACTGCTGGTGGCAGTGCCTGAGCGCGCCGTTCTGGAGCTGCTCTACGACACCGGCACGCGGGAAAGCCTTGAAGAATCCCGCAACCTGTTCGACGGCCTGCGCTCACCGCGCAAGGACGTGCTCGGACGGCTGCTGACCTGCTGCACCAGTGTCAAGACCGTGCGCCTGTTTCTGACCTGGGCGCGGGAAACCGGCGTCATCGACGTGGATGAACTGCTGGAGCAATATCCGGTACGCTCCGGCAGCGCCAAGCGCTGGATGAGTCGGTTGGACGATGGAACCCTTTTAAGCCTGAACCCTCATGGATAAACACTACTCCGATACCGTCCGCCTGTTGCTGAACATCGCGCCCGATGTGTTCGACAACGACATCTTCGCCATGAAGGGCGGCACGGCCATCAATCTATTCCTGCGTGACATGCCCCGGCTGTCGGTAGATATCGACGTGGTGTACCGCCCCTGGCAGACTTCGCGTGATCAGGCATTAGAAGATATCAACTACCAGGAACTGGCCGCCATTGCGCAGCGCGTCGAACGCCTTGGCGTACAGACACGGCTGGTCTGCAGCAAAGACCTTGGCGACACCAAGCTGATCGCCGAGAACGAGGCCAGCCAGGTCAAGGTCGAGGTCAATGTCGTGTTCCGTGGCACGGTGCTGCCCATTGAGCGCAGGCCGTTGAGTGCCCGCACTGGCGATCTGTTCGGGGTCGCATTTTCGGTGCCGGTTCTCGCCCCGGACGAGCTCTATGCAAGCAAGCTGGTTGCCGCTCTGGATCGCCAGCACCCGCGGGATCTGTTCGATGTCTGGCAGTTGTTCCAGACCGGAGGCCTGACCGATGCCATGGTCGAGTGCTTCGTGGTCTATCTGGCAGGGCACAATCGGCCCACGCATGAAGTGCTGTTTGGCAACGACAAGAACATCGCGGCCGAATATGAGCGTGCTTTCGTTGGCATGACGGAAGTGGACTGCACTCTTGAGGTTTTGCTCGAAACCCGCACCCGACTACGCCAGGAACTGCCGCAGCGGCTGAGCGCAGCCCACCGGCAGTGTCTGAGCGGACTGGCACGCGCCAAACCCGACTGGTCGCTGTTGCAATGCCCGCATGCCGACCAGTTGCCCGCGTTGCGCTGGAAGCTCGCCAATCTGGCAAGTTTCGGTAATCCCCCCATTTTCAGCAGTAGGCTTTTGTAGAATGTGTTAATGGGTAGGCGTTTCGTTTCTGAACAGGCGTCAGCCCACCAAGGGATTTATGGAGACGCTCATTGTTGTAGGTCCAGAGCCATTTAGTGGCACCGGCCTGGATCTCCTCCAGGCTACCAAACAGATTTTGGGCCAACCAATCATAGCGTACGGTTCGGTTGTAACGTTCGACATAGGCATTTTGCTGTGGGTTGCCAGGCTGAGTATGGATGAGCGTGATGCACCGCTTGGCAGCCCAGTCCAGTAGTGTTTTACCGATGTATTCCGGCCCGTTGTCGCACCGAATGCAGGCCGGTTGCCCACGCCATTCGATAATCTGATCCAAGGATCGGGTCACGCGTTCAGCCGGCAAACTGAAGTCCACCTCGATCCCCAACCCCTCGCGGTTGAAGTCATCGACCACGTTGAACAGCCGGATGCAGCGTCCGTCGGCCAACTGGTCGTGCATGAAATCCATCGACCACATCTGGTTGATGTTCGTGGCCGTGCCCAGGGCAATGGGGCGCTCGCGTACAAGTCGCCGACGAGGTTTGATGCGCAGATTCAGCTCCAACTCCCGGTAAATGCGATAGACCCGTTTGTGATTCCATGTGAACCCCTTGATGTTGCGCAGGTACGCAAAACACAGCCCAAAGCCCCAGTTGCGTTGAGCCGTGGTCAGTCGAATCAGCCAGTCGGCAATCACCTCTTTCTCCCCTGATAGCTTGGGCTGGTAGTGGTAGCAACTTTCGCGGATGCCCATGGCCGCGCAGGCCAAGCGAATGCTGACACCTCGGTGCTCGATCGCTTTTCGCGCCATCTCTTTGCGTCGAGATGGCGCTACCATTTTTTTTCGATAGCCTCCCGGGCGATCTCGGCCTTGAGGCGCTCCTCGGCGTACATCTTCTTGAGCCGCTTGTTCTCGGCCTCCAGTTCCTTCAGGCGAACCATCATCGAAGTGTCCATGCCGCCGTATTTGGCGCGCCATTTGTAGAACGTGGCGCTGCTCATGCCGTGTTCGCGACACAGTTCGGGGACGGGTGTGCCGGCCTGGGCTTGCTTGAGGATCGCCATGATCTGGCTGTCGGTGTAACGCGATGTCTTCATTGCAGATTTCCTTTATGAGGAAATTCTACTCAAGACTGCTGCGGTTTAAAGGGATGATTACCCAGGCACCCTTCGGATTCCACGACACCGGCGCAGCGATCTACTTCTGCACCCGGGCTAACGATGACCTTTCAGCGTCGGTTCTCTACTTGCTGGATTGGTTATCCAAAGAGGCTGGCGAATGAAACCGCCATGCGCGGGGATGGCGCCAGCGTAGAGATCCCTGGCCGCGCCGATCAAATCAGTCCGCCCAGGTGTTATTCCTGTGGGTGCGCTGGGTTCGTCAACGCGAAAAGTAACTCAGTAGCTGTGGATGGACATTGTTGGAATCAACCCCCTGATCCCGTGTTGGCAAGGGCGCAGAATTGGTACACTAAGTGGCCTGTTCTACAAAATGTGATCAGGGAATTGGTTTGTTAATCAACATGTTGCGTGCAGTTTACCGTTCCCTTCACCCAGGGGCAGTTGGGTGTTCCTCATCGGTGGAATAGGTAAGCAAAAAGGCTTCCATATTCGATGTTGTCGCCGATCATGCCGCTCAGAACTGGATCAAGGTACAGTACTTTGCTATCGGTGCGCTTCCAGCATGCGGGGAAGCACAGATGCTCATAATGTTCGAAGTTTACCGGCAGCGGTGTCGGCTTGATGTGATAAGTCATCCTTGGGAGGCCTCCTCCTGATGTTGCCTGTGGTCGCGGTCGTGAGCGCTCCACGCTGTTCGATCTTGGCGATCACCTCCAGCAGATCGCCACGGGTGATGTTGTGGATGGGGGCTTTTCCCAGGGAGGGCAGTACATCTTTACCAAAGATGCGTTTGATTTGCGCCCGGGTGCTGTTGCGCCCCGGTTTGAGTTCCAGCTTACGGTGTTCGTACCACTGCAAGAACACGGCATTGAACGTATGCTCATTGGCCAGACACACGGCCTGGCGCTTGAGTTTGCGATCCGCTTTTGCTTGCCGACCCAGCAGTAGCGGAAATGCCAGGTTCGTCCTCCTTGCGCGGATACGGCCAGGGAGAGGCCATCAAGGTCGCCGAGTGTGTAGGCTTTGCCGACTGCCTTGGCCTGGCGAACGGCCATGTCTGAGAGTGCCATCGTTTCAGCTCCTAAGAGGAGTTAGGACTGAATCGTGACCTCGGTTGCCGCTTCGGTCCAGCAACAATGCGGACTCGAACTCACCCAGATTGATAGACCGAAAGATGGACTAAAAAGTCCTGGATGTGGGTGGATTCCAGTGGACGTCGCTGGAATGAAAAAGGGACCAAAGGCCCCTGTTTTCAACGACTTACAGACTTCAGTGGAACTCTGTAGATCATAATTTGGAGCGGGAAACGAGTCTCGAACTCGCGACCTCAACCTTGGCAAGGTTGCGCTCTACCAACTGAGCTATTCCCGCGGTGCTGTGGCTTGCAATCAAACCAGCTAAGCCATGCATTGTATACCGTGTTTTTCTCTCTGTCAAGCTACTTGGGTTCAAATACTTAAAAACCAAGTGCTTTTGAAAAACAGAATCAGCGGCTTTCAAACCCCCGATTCGCTGCGGAATCAAGCAAGGCGCAAACTATAAAACAAAAAACAGATGGCTGTCAAACGGGCAGCCGGCCCTTGGCGGCCCAGGCCGCCGCGCTTGCGCGGTATGCTTACGCGTTTGCCGGATGATCTTCCGGCCCAATGCCACCGTCCGCCATGCCGCTCCAATTCACTGTCCAATCCTTGCTGTCCCGCAATACCCTGGGCTTGCCCGCGCAGGCCGCCGTGGCTGTTCTGGACAATGAAGCGGATATCCCGGGGCTGTGCGATGTCGTGCGCGGGGCCTCCCATACGGGGCAGGGCCGCGTGGACAGTGCCGTGCAGGCCATGCCGCCCCTGTTCGTATTGGGTGGGGGCAGCAATGTGGTGGTGTGGCCTTCGCCCAGGCGGCGGGTGCTGCGGGTGGCGTTGCGCGGGGTGCGTTTGTTGGACGAAACTGCCGACCATTATCTGGTCGAGGCGGCGGCGGGAGAGTCCTGGCATGACTTCGTCACATATTGTCTGGCACAGGGGTGGCATGGCCTGGAAAATCTGGCGTTGATCCCGGGAACGGTGGGGGCGGCGCCTGTGCAAAACATCGGGGCCTATGGCCTGGAGATGGATCAGCGCCTGCATTCCGTGGTGGCCTGGGACTTGCGGGCCGGGCGTGCGTATACGTTGTTGCCGCAAGACTGTGGCTTTGCGTACCGGGACAGCCGTTTCAAGCGGGACGGGGCGGGGCGCTGGTTGATTGTGCGGGTACGTTTTGCGCTGCCCAAGGCTTGGGCGGCGCGCCTGGATTATCCCGATTTGCGGTCGCATCCGGCGTTGCAGGGGGCGTCGCCCACGCCTGCCGATGTCTATGCCGCGATTTGCGATATCCGCCGCCGCAAGCTGCCGGATCCCGCCGTGCTGGGCAATGCCGGCAGTTTTTTCAAGAATCCGCTGGTTTCGGCGGATCAGGCCGCCGCGCTGCGCCAGCGGTTTCCCGGGATGCGGGAATATCCGCAGCCTGGCGGCCAGGTCAAGTTGGCGGCGGGCTGGCTGATCGAGCAGGCGGGTTGGAAGGGGCGTCGCCTGGGGCCGGTGGGCATGCACCGGCGACAGTCTCTGGTGCTGGTCAATCATGGGGGCGCGCAGGCCGGGGATGTCCAGGCGCTGGCCCGGGCTGTGAGCCAGGCGGTGTGGGATCGTTTTGGCGTATGCCTGGATCAGGAGCCCGTGGCGCTGGACTGAGGCGCGTGAGGCGCGGCATGCCGCGCCGGTGGCCGCCTGGACGCCGGGCGGCGCTCGCCTCAGCTGGCTAGGACGTCCTGCATGTCGAACAGGCCGAATTCGCGGCGGGCGAGGTAGCGGGCCGCCCGCAGGCTGCCTTGGGCGTAGGTGGCCCGGCTGGTGGAACGGTGGGTGATTTCGATGCGTTCGCCCGTGCCGCAGAAATACACGGTGTGGTCGCCGACGATGTCGCCCCCGCGCAGCACGGAAAAACCGATACGGCCGGTTTCCCGGGCGCCGGTGTGCCCGTGGCGGGCCCAGTCGGCCACTTGATCCAGCGGGACGCCCCAGGCGTGGGCCACGGCTTCGCCCATGGCCAGCGCCGTGCCCGAGGGGGCGTCGACCTTGTTGCGGTGATGGGCCTCGAAGATTTCGGCGTCATAGCCGCTGTTGAGCAGCCGGGCCGCCATGTCCAGCAGCTTCAGGGTGGCATTGACGCCGACGCTCATGTTGGGTGCGAAGACGATGGCGGTTTTTTGGGCGGCTGTGCGGATAGCCTGCTTGCCTTGCGCGTCGAAGCCCGTGGTGCCGATCACGCACTTGACCCCATGGGTGGCGCAGGCGTTCAGGTGCGCCAGGGTGCCTTCGGGGCGGGTGAAGTCGATCAGGCAGTCGGCCTGGGCCAGGGACTGGATGTCGTCGGTGATGACGACCCCGGTGTCGAGCCCCAGGAAGGCCCCGGCGTCCTGGCCCAGGCTGTCGCTGTCGGGGCGATCGAGCGCGACGGTCAGGCTCAGGTCGTCGGCATCGGTGACCGCTTGGATCAGGATGCGCCCCATGCGTCCAGAGGCCCCGGCGATGGCAATGCGCATGGCTACAGATCCTTGTCGGCAGTGGTGTGCTCATCTTCCTGGGTCTGGAGGATGGCGCCGGGCGTGGTGGCTTCCAGCCCCGCATTGGGGGCGGCTGAGTTGTTCAGCCCGGGGGCGGTGGCCTCCAGCGCCGCTTGGTCGGCGAGGTTGCGGTCAGCGGCCGGGATGTCCTCGGCGCCGCTGTCATTTTGCTGGAAAGGCTGGCGATCGGGCTGTTCGGAGCCCGCCCAGCGAACCAGATGGTCTTGGTCGAACCAGACCGTGAACTTGCGCAGGACGTCCTGGCCGTAGCCTGGCTGGTTGTAGTATGGGTAGTCCCAGCGGTTGGCATGGAAAATATCCTGCAGCGTGGGGGTGCCCAGGATGAACCGAACCTGGTCGCGGGTCATGCCGGCTTCCAGCTGGGCGACTTGCTCGGTGGTGATCCAGTTGCCCTGCTGGATGGTGGCCCGGTATGGAAACCCCCAATTGCTTGTGCCGCAGCCTGCTAGACCGATGGACAGGGCAGCGGCGCCGAGGCAGCACGCTGTCTTGCGAGAAAATGAACGAGCTTGGATACGCACAGAGGCCCCCGTGAGCAATGGCTGGCCAGCAGATTGTGGCCGACAAAACCGCTATCATAAAGGGTATTCGGGCCGACGCATGCAAAAGGGCGGATATTTGCCTGTCTTAACGGGCTTGCTTTCCAGGTCCGAACCCAGGATACTTGAACCATGAACGACCAAATCGAACTCAAAAACATGGGCTTGAAGGCGACCTTCCCGCGCCTGAAGATCCTTGACATATTCCGTAAGGCGGAAACACGCCACCACAGCGCCGAGGACGTCTACCGCGCCTTGATCGCCGAAGACGTCGATATCGGCCTGGCGACGGTGTATCGGGTGCTGACGCAGTTTGAGCAGGCGGGCATTCTGTTGCGCAGCCAGTTCGATGGCGGCAAGGCCGTTTTCGAACTCAACGACGGCGATCACCATGATCACCTCATCTGCACCAATTGCGGGCGGGTCGAAGAATTCTCCGACGCCGAGATCGAGCGCCGCCAGCATCGCATTGCCAAAGAACGCGGCTTTACCCTCGAAAGCCATCACATGATGCTGTACGGCATTTGCCCGAAGTGCCTGGCCGCCGCTAAATAAGCCTTGCTCCGTTCCCTCTAAGCCTGCTCCGTTCCCGCCTGGCGCCGGCCCGGATCGGGCGGGGGCTGATGGCCCGGCGCGGCGATCAGGCCTTGGTGGCGCCGGACAGCGCCAGCATTTCGCGGGCGTGCGTCAGGGTGGCGGTGGTCAGGGTCAGTCCGCCCAGCATGCGGGCGATTTCTTCGGTGCGGGCATGGGCGTCCAGGGCCTGGATGGCCGACAGGGTGCGTTGCCGGCTGGTGGATTTGCTGACCCGGAAATGGTGCTGGGCGCAGGCGGCCACCTGCGGCAGGTGGGTGACGCACAGCACTTGGTGACGCTGTCCCAGTTCGCGCAGCAGACGCCCCACGACTTCGGCCACCGCGCCTCCGATGCCCACGTCCACTTCGTCGAAAATCAGGCAGGGCACGCGCGCCGCCTGGCTGGCGATCACTGACAGGGCCAGGGAGATGCGGGCGAGTTCGCCGCCCGAGGCCACCCGGCTCAGGGCCCGGAGGGGTACGCCGGCATGGCCGGCCACCAGAAATTCCACGTTTTCCAGCCCATGGGGCGAGGCTTCGCACGCGGGCAGCGCCGCCTGAAACTGGCCGCCGGCCATGGCGAGCGCCTGCATCGCCCGGGTGACCTGGTTGGAGAGCTGGGCGGCCGCGTCGGCCCGGGCCAGGCTGAGTCGGGCCGCCAGGGCCTGGTATTGCGCCTGGGCTTGGTCACGCGCCTGGGCCAGCGCGGCCAGGTCTTGCCCGCCGCGTGCCTGCTGTAGCTGGGTGGCCAGTTGTTCGTGCAGGGCGGCCAGGGCTTCGGGTTCGGTGTGGAAGCGCCGGGCGGCGGCGAACATCAGGCCCATGCGGGCATCGGCCTGGGCCAAGGCTTCGGGGTCGGGTTCCAGGCGGTTGGCATAGGCGTTCAGGCCGGAAACGGCTTCGGCGCACAGGATGCGGGCGGATTCCAGGGTCTGGCAGTGTTCTTCCAGGCGGGGGTCGTGGCGCACCAGGGGCTGCAGCGCCTGCAGCGCGGCCTGCAGGGCATGGGCCGCCGAACCGGCGTCGCCGTCCAGGGCCTGAACGGCGTGCCCCGCCCCGCTTAACAGGGCCTGGGCGTGGGCCAATTGGGATTGCCGGGCGCACAGGACGGGCCATTCGTCTTCCGTGGGGGCCAGCGTGTCCAGGAATTCGACGTCCTGCTGCAGGCGATCCAGCAACTGGGCCTGTTGCGCGGCATTGGCTTGGGCGGTATCCAGGGCGGCCTGCGCCGTGCGCCAGTGCTGCCAGGCGCGCGCCACGTCTGCCGCCAGGGCGGCGTGGCCGCCCTGGGTGTCCAGGATTTCGCGTTGTTGGGCGGCGTGCAGCAGGCCCTGGTGGGCATGCTGGCCATGGATGTCCACCAGCAGGGCGCCGATTTCGCGCAGTTGCCCCAGCGTGGCGGGCGACCCGTTGATATAGGCTTTGCTGCGGCCCTGGGTGTCGATGAGGCGGCGCAGAATCAAGGTGTCGCTGTCGATGGATTGGTCGGCCAGCCAGGCGGCGGCGGAGGGCGGAACGTCGAATACGGCGCTGATGTCCGCCCGGCTGGCGCCTGCGCGCACCAGCGTGGCATCGCCGCGCCCCCCTAGCGCCAGGGACAGGGCGTCGATCAGGATGGATTTGCCGGCCCCGGTCTCGCCGGAGAACACCGTGAACCCGGCCTCGAAGTTGATCTCGGCGCGGTCGACGATGACAAAGTCCAGGATGGATAGGGAACACAGCATGGGCGGTCTAGTGCGTGGCGTCGTCGGGGTCGTCCCAGGGGTGCAGCATGCGGTTCCAGTTGAGCTTGCTGCGCAGCGTAGAGAAATAGCTGTAGCCTTGCGGATGCAGGAAGCGGATGCGGTGCGGGCTGCGGCGCACGTCGATGCGGTCGCCCTCTTGGCAGTTGGACAGGGTCTGCATGTCGAAGTGCACGCTGGCCCCGGATTCGACCCGGCCCAGGGCGCGGATGGTGATGTTCAGCAGGGACGTATCCGGCAGGGTGATGGGCCGGTTGGACAGGGTTTGCGGGGCCACCGGCACCAGAACCAGGGCGTCCACCTGGGGATGCAGAATGGGGCCGCCGGCCGACAGCGCGTAGGCGGTGGAACCGGTGGGTGTGGCGATGACCAGGCCGTCGGCGCGCTGGCTGTGCATGAATACCCCGTCGCACTCGACACGCAGTTCGATCATGCCGCCGCGTCCGGCGCGGTTGATGATGACGTCGTTCAGGGCCAGCCCGGTGGTCATCAGTTGGTCGCCGCGCATCACGCGGCCTTCGAGGAGCATGCGTTCGTCGGACACGTAGGCGCCGTTGAGGATGCGGGTGATGGCTTCATCGGCGCTGCCCAGGGGGATGTCGGTGATGAAGCCCAGGCGGCCGTGGTTGATGCCGATCATGGCCACCCCCGAGGTGGCCAGCTGGCGGGCGGCGGCCAGCATGGTGCCGTCCCCGCCCATGATGATGGCCAGGTCGGCCTGCCTGCCGATGTCTTCATAGGTGGCCAGGGGGAAGTCCGCGACGCCGGTGTTGCGTCCGGTGTCGGCTTCGATCAGAACCGCGCAGCCTGCGGCCCGCAGCACGGCGCCCAGCCGCCGCAAGGGGGCATCCAGGCCGCTGTCCTGGTAGCGGCCGACCAGGGCCACGGTGTTGAAATGCATGAAACCCAGTGCCTCGCTCGTTTAATGGAATAATAGTGAGTATCCGATTATAGGGGGATGAGGCGGCGATCAAGGCCTTGATGTGCCGCACTTGTCCTGGACGCAGGGTAAAACACAACATGGATGATCGAGCCAAGGCACTGTTGAAGGCGCTGGTCGAACGCTATATCGCGGACGGCCAGCCGGTGGGGTCGCGCACGCTGTCCAAGGTTTTTGATCTTTCGCCGGCCACGATCCGCAACGTCATGGCCGACCTCGAAGACCTGGGCCTGATCCACAGTCCCCATACCTCGGCGGGGCGGGTGCCCACGCCGCAGGGCTATCGTTTGTTCGTCGATACCTTGCTGACGGTGCGGCCCTACGAATTTTCGCCGAATCTGTCGATTGCCGATTATCTGCCCGCCGCCGAACCCGGGCGGGCCGTGACGGCGGCGGCGGCCTTGTTGTCCAATCTGTCGCAGTTCGCCGGGGTGGTGCTGACGCCCAAGCGCACCCAGGTGTTTCGCCACATCGAATTCATCCGGCTGTCCGACAAGCGGGTGCTGCTGATCATCGTCACGCCCAACGGCGACGTGCAAAACCGCATTCTGTTCGTCCCGCGCGAATACACCGAAACCGAGCTGCTCGAAGCCTCGAACTTCTTCAACCGGCACTTCTCGGGCAAGTCCTTTCACCAGGTTCGCCAGTCTCTGGCCGCCGAGCTCGCCTCCCTGCGCTCGGATATTTCGCGCCTGATGCAGCAGGCCGTCGACGCCGGCATCGGCACGCCCGACACGCTGGACGAGGCCGTCGTCATTTCCGGCGAGGGCAAGCTGTTGTCGGTATCCGAAATGACGGCCGATATGGATCGCCTGCGCCGCCTGTTCGCCCTGTTCGAACAAAAGACCGATCTCCTGCATCTGCTGGATGTCTCCAGCCAGGCCCAGGGGGTGCAAATCTACATCGGCGGGGATTCCCGCCTGGTGCCCCTGGAAGACGTGTCGGTGATTACCGCGCCCTACGGGGTGGATGGCGAAGTCATCGGCACCCTGGGGGTGATCGGCCCCACCCGCATGGCCTACGAAAAAGTGATTCCCATCGTGGATATCACCGCCCGCATGCTGTCCAACGCGCTGGGGCAAGGGGCCTGATAGCCCGCCGTCCGCCCAGCCCATCACTGCACGACTAGATTATTGACCATGACTCGTTTTCTTGCCGCCGCGCCCGATCCTCTGGCGCTGGATCCCACAGTGCCCGGTCCGGGGCGGGGGCCCTTGGGCGTTCTGTTGATCAATCTGGGCACGCCCGCCGCGCCGACGCCGGCCGCCGTGCGCCGCTATTTGGGGGAATTTCTGTCCGATCCCCGCGTGGTCGAGCTGCCTGCGGCCGTGTGGCAGCCGATCTTGCGTTTGTTCGTGCTGGCCCGCCGGCCGGCCGCGATGGCGCCCAAGTACGCGCAGGTCTGGCTGGATCGGGGCTCGCCGCTCTTGGTTCATAGCCAGGATCTGGCCGATGGCGTGGAGCAGGCGCTGTCCGCCAAGGGGTTGGATGTGCGGGTGGCGCTGGCCATGCGATATGGCCAGCCCGCCTTGGACGCCGCGATCCAGGCGCTGATCCATGCGGGGTGCGGCCGGATTCTGGTCGCCCCTTTGTATCCCCAGTATGCCGCCAGCACCACGGCCACGGCGGTGGATGCCGTCAATCAGTATCTGGCCAGGCTGCGGCGCCAACCTACGATACGCTATCTGGATCGCTTTCATCGTCACCCGGCCTACATCCAGGCCCTGGCCCGTTCGGTGCGCGCGCATTGGGCCCGGGCGGGGCGGGCGGATCGCCTGTTGCTGAGTTTCCATGGCCTGCCGCAGTCCTGCGTGCGGCAGGGCGACCCCTATTTCCGCGATTGCATGCAGACCGCCGCCGCCTTGCGGGCGCAACTGGGCGACGACGGCGCGCGGCTGCACGTCAGCTTTCAAAGCCGTTTTGGCGCGGCGCCCTGGCTGCAGCCGTATACCCAGGCCACGCTGGAAGCCTGGGCGCGCGCGGGCGTTGCCTCGGTGGAGGTGCTGTGCCCGGGGTTTGTGGCGGATTGTCTGGAAACCCTGGAGGAAATCAATCTGGGCTGCCGCGAGGCTTTCCTGGCCGCCGGCGGGCGTGAATTCCACTATATTCCTTGCCTGAATGCCGACCCGGACTGGGTGCAGGGATTTGCGGGCCTGCTGGCCGATAATCTGCAGGGCTGGCCGGCCGATGCCCCGTCCGCAGCGGTTTGAACGCTGTTGGCGAGGATGGCGCTCGTGGCCGAAAAGGTGTTTGGGCCGGCCCAGGCCGCGGCCGCCGGGCGTTTGCCCGGTGCGCAGCGGGGTGGTTTTCCGCGGGCGGGGCCTTGAAATTTTCCCGCGCTCCCTCATTTAAAGAAAAGCCAGATTGAAAAACCTGCGCTTTGACGCCGTATCCGGCCGTTTGCCGCACACGGCGTCAAAGGCAAGCCCGTTTTTTGCCCCTGTTTACTTATTGTTTTTGGAGATTGCACCATGTCGGCACCCCAGGATGACTTGGACCCGAAATCGGCGGATGCCCTGCCCGAGGATCTGGGCGAAACCATCGGCGTCCCGGACGCAAGCCCCGCCGAACAGCCGACCGAAGACCTGGCCGCCCTGCTGGCCGAGGCCCAGGCGAAAATCGGCGAATACCACGACCAGTTGCTGCGCGCCCATGCCGAAGTCGAGAATATCCGCCGCCGGGCCCAGGACGACGTGGCCAAGGCGCGCAAATTCGGCACGGAATCCTTTGCTGAAAGCCTGATCCCCGTGCGCGACAGCCTGGAGGCCGCGCTGGCCCAGGAAAACCAGACGACCGAAGATTGGCGGCAAGGGGTGGAATCCACCCTGCGCCAGCTGAACACGGCGTTCGAGCGCAACCAGATGCGCGAAATCGCCCCTCAGCCGGGCGATGTCTTCGATCCTCATCGCCATCAGGCGATTTCCAATGTGCCGTCGCCGCACCCCCAGGGCGCGGTGGCCCAGAGCCTGCAAAAGGGCTACCTGATCGCCGACCGGGTGCTGCGTCCGGCCCTGGTCATGGTGTCTGCCGGCCAGTCTTGAAATCCGCCGCGGCACCCCCACATCCAAAACATCGGCGGGTCGGCCCGCCCACTTAGACAAATCATTGATAGGATCAACTATGAGCAAGATCATCGGGATCGACCTTGGGACGACCAACAGCTGCGTGGCTGTGCTGGATGGCTCCAAAGTCCAGATCATTGAAAACGCCGAGGGCACGCGCACCACGCCCTCCATCGTGGCCTACATGCAGGACGGCGAAGTCCTGGTCGGGGCGCCGGCCAAGCGCCAGGCGGTGACCAACCCCACCAACACCATTTTCGCCGTCAAGCGCCTGATCGGCCGCAAATTCGACGAAAAGGCGGTGCAAAAAGATATCAACCTGATGCCCTACAAAATCCTCAAGGCGGACAATGGCGACGCCTGGGTCGAGGCGCAGGACAAGAAACTGGCGCCCCCGCAGGTGTCCGCCGACATTCTGCGCAAGATGAAGAAGACCGCCGAAGACTACCTGGGCGAGGAAATCACCGAAGCCGTGATCACGGTGCCGGCCTATTTCAACGACAGCCAGCGCCAGGCCACCAAGGACGCCGGCAAGATCGCCGGTCTGGACGTCAAGCGCATCATCAACGAACCCACGGCGGCGGCCCTGGCCTTCGGCCTGGACAAGGCCGAGCGCGGCGACCGCAAGATCGCCGTCTATGACCTGGGCGGCGGGACCTTCGATGTTTCCATCATCGAAATCGCCGACGTCGATGGCGAAAAGCAATTCGAAGTGCTGTCTACCAACGGCGATACCTTCCTGGGCGGCGAAGACTTCGACCTGCGCATCATCAACTACATCATCGACGAGTTCAAAAAGGACACGGGCACCGATCTGTCCAAGGACGTTCTGGCCATGCAGCGCCTGAAAGAAGCCGCCGAAAAAGCCAAGATCGAGCTTTCCTCCACGCAGCAGACCGAAATCAACCTGCCGTACATCACGGCCGATGCGTCCGGCCCCAAGCACTTGAACCTGAAGATCACCCGCTCCAAGCTGGAAGCCCTGGTCGAAGACTTGATCGAGCGCACGATCGACCCCTGCCGCATCGCCATCAAGGATGCCGGGGTCAAGGTCTCCGAAATCGACGATGTGATCCTGGTGGGCGGCATGACGCGTATGCCCAAGGTTCAGGAAAAGGTCAAGGAATTCTTCGGCCGCGACCCGCGCAAGGACGTCAACCCCGACGAAGCCGTGGCGGCGGGCGCCGCCATCCAGGGGTCCGTCCTGTCGGGCGACCGCAAGGACGTGCTGCTGCTGGACGTCACCCCGCTGTCGCTGGGGATTGAAACCCTGGGCGGCGTCATGACCAAGATGATCAAGAAGAACACCACGATTCCCACGCGGTTTTCGCAGGTGTTCTCCACGGCGGACGACAACCAGCCGGCCGTGACCATCAAGGTCTACCAGGGCGAACGCGAAGTGGCCGCGGGCAACAAGGCCCTGGGCGAGTTCAATCTGGAAGGCATTCCGCCCGCCGCGCGCGGCTTGCCGCAGATCGAGGTCACCTTCGACATCGACGCCAACGGCATCCTGCATGTCTCGGCCAAGGACAAGGGCACGGGCAAGGAAAACAAGATCACCATCAAGGCCAGCTCGGGTTTGACCGAAGATGAGATCGAGCGCATGGTAAAAGATGCCGAGGCCAATGCCGAGGAAGACCACCGCGTGGCCGAACTGGCTCAGGCGCGCAACCAGGCCGATGGGCTGGCGCATTCCACGCGCAAGTCCCTGGAAGAATACGGCGACAAGCTCGAAGCCTCTGAAAAAGAAGCCATCGAGGCCGCCATCAAGGATCTGGAAGAAGCCGCCAAGGGCGACGACAAGGCCGCCATCGACGCCAAGACCGAGGCCCTGGCCACGGCCTCGCAGAAGCTGGGCGAAAAGATGTACGCCGACATGCAGGCCAAGGCCGCGGCGGAAGGCGCGGCGGCGGCCGATGCGGCCAAGCCGGTGGACGACAATGTCGTCGATGCCGACTTCAAGGAAGTCAAGCGCGACTGATCTTGCCGCGAGCCGCATGGCCCTTGGCTGCCCAGGCAGCCGGGATCATGCGGCAAACCGCTCGCATCTGCCCGGTTCCGGTCGATTTGATCGGGCCGGGCATATGCCCTTTAAACCGTAGCGCATACTGCAAGAACCAATAGCAATGGCAAAACGAGATTTCTACGAAGTCCTGGGGGTCGCCAAGAACGCCTCGGACGACGATATCCGCAAGGCATATCGCAAGCTGGCGATGAAATACCACCCGGACCGCAACCCGGACAGCAAGGAAGCCGAGGACAAGTTCAAAGAGGCCAAGGAAGCCTACGAGATGCTGTCCGACGCGGAAAAGCGGGCTGCCTACGACCGTTTCGGGCATGCCGGGGTGGACCCCAATGCCGCGGGGGCGGGCATGGGCGGGGCCGGTGGTTTTGCCGATGCCTTTGGCGATATTTTCGGCGAAATCTTCGGCGGGGCGGCGGGCCGCCGGGGCGGCGGGCCGCAGGTGTATCGCGGGGCCGACCTGAAATACAACCTGGAAATCAGCCTGGAACAGGCCGCCAACGGCTTTGACACCGAAATCCGCATTCCCAGTTGGGAAACCTGCGATGTCTGTCATGGTTCGGGGGCCAAGGCGGGCACCACGCCGCATACTTGCCACACCTGCGGCGGCAGCGGCGCGGTGCGCATGCAGCAGGGGTTTTTCAGTGTCCAGCAAACCTGCCCCACCTGCCATGGCTCGGGCAAGGAAATCGCCAACCCGTGCGCCGAATGCGATGGCGTGGGCCGCATCCGCAAAAACAAAACCCTGCAGGTCAAGATTCCCGCCGGGATCGACGACGGCATGCGGATTCGCTCGTCCGGCAATGGCGAACCCGGCGTCAATGGCGGGCCGCCGGGCGATCTGTTCGTCGAGATCCGCATCATCCCGCACGGGATTTTCCAGCGCGACGGCGAAGACCTGCACTGCGAATTGACCATCCCCTTCACCAAGGCGGCGCTGGGCGGCACCCTGGAAGTCCCCACCCTGTCGGGCCGGGGCGAGATCACCATCCCCGAAGGCACCCAGACGGGCAAGACCTTCCGCCTGCGCGGCAAAGGGGTCAAAGGTATCCGTTCCAGCTATCCCGGCGATCTGTACTGCCATGTGGCGGTGGAAACCCCCGTGCGGCTGAACGACGAGCAAAAGGCGCTGCTGCGCCAGTTCGAGGCCTCGCTCAGTAACGGCGGCGACCGCCATTCGCCCAAAAGCGAATCCTGGACGGACAAGGTCAAGAACTTCTTCTCCTGATCCGGCCAGCCCGGCCCTCGGGTTTCGGGGGCCGGCATGCGACATGCCCCGCACCGCTTTTCCAGGCCGTGCGGGGTTTTTACATGCAGCGCGTCGCGTGCCGCCGGCGCCGATCAGCCCGCGTTATCGGCGGCAACCGCGATGCTGAATTGGCCGGGCTTCAGGAAAGCCCGCAGGGCATCGTTGACCTCGGCCGCGCTCAAGGCTTGCAGCCGGGCAATGATGTCTTGCTGCCAGGCAAAGCTGCGGCCTGTCTCCAGATAATCCAGCCAGTGGCTTGCCAGGCTGCCGTCGCTGGATCGCCCGAGTTTCATGTAGTTCAGCAGGGAGCCCACCGCTTGGTCGACTTCAGCCTGGGTAAAGCCGGTTTTCAGGGTGTCGCTCAAGGCTTGTTGCATCGCCTGCTGCAGGGCGTCCGCGTTTTGCGAGGCCATGGTGGCAAACAGCGTCCAGCTGCCCGAGGCTTCCCAGGCGGACGCCTGGATACGGCTGCCTACGGTGTAGGACAACCCTCCTTGGACGCGGATGGCCTGCCACAGGCGGGAATCCTGCGAGCCGCCCAGCAGGTAGTTGGCCAGGATCAGGGCGGGCCAACGCGGGTCGGTGTCCTGCAGCTGCAGGGGCAGGGCGGCCAGGTAGTTGGCATTGGCCTTGCCCGGGGCGGCGATGTGGAAGGTTTCGGGGGAAACGGCATACCAGGGGTCGTCAATCCGTTGGTAGCCAGGGGCTTGCCGCCAGCCGTCCAGACCTTTGCGCAGACTGTCTTTCAGGGCCTGGGGGTCGAAATCCCCGACGGCGGATACCAGGAGATTGCCCGCGCCGTAGAATTTCTGGTGGAATGCCTGGATTTTGTCGCGCGTGAGGGCTTGTGCCTCGGCGGACAGTTCGGGTGCCGTGGGGGTGTAACGGACATCCTTGGGCGGCCAGGGCTGCCCATGGCGCTGCAAGGTGTTTTGCACCAGCCATGCGGGGCTGACCGCCTGGTTTTCAATGTTGGTTTCCAGGCTGCGCTGGATTTCCTCCAGTTCTTCCTGGGGAAAGCTGGGGTGGCGCAGCAGGGTGAACGCCAGGTCGAACAGGGCGGGTAGCTGTGCCTTGGATGTCCGCATCCCCACCGACAGGGTATTGCCGCTGCTGCTGAAGGACAGGCTGGAATCCAGCTCGGTCAGGCGGTCTTCGATCTGTTGCCGGTTGAGCCCCTGGGCGCCGCGCAACAGCAGGGCGGCGGTGATGTCCGGCACCAGGCCCAGGCCTTGCATATCCTGGGCGGCGCCAAAGCGCAGGCTGAACGAGACAAACACCTGTTCGCCCGGCGTGGGCTTGGGCAGCAGGGCCAGACGGACTTCGCCATTGGGCAGGATCAGGGTATCGCGCTGGGTGGCGGCATCCAAGGCCAGGGGGCTGGTGTCGAAGGCGGCCACGCCGGGGCGGCCGGTGCCGGTTTTCAGCTGCGCGATCCAGGGGGCGAGATCCGCCGCCGGGGCGGCGGGGGCATAGACGGGGTCGGGCGTGGGCAGATACAGGCCGCTGGTGCGGTTGTTGGGCACCAGCCATTGGGACAGGGCTGCGCGGATGCCGTCCAGGGTCAGCGCCCGCACGCGCAGGGGTTCGATGAAAAACAAGCGCCAGTCGCCGCGCGACACCGCGTCCGACAAGGCACCGGCCAGGCTGGCGGAGTGTTCGTAGACTTTTTTCCATTGGTTCAGCCAGGCGGTGCGGTTGCGCGCCAGCGCGGCCTCATCCAGGCGTTGGATGCCGTTGGATTCCAGCGTTTTTTCCAGGGTCTCCAGGACAGTGGCGGGATCGGCCCCTGGTTGCAGTTGGGCGCCGAATACGACATAGCCGGGCTGCTGCAAGGCGCGGGTAAAGCCGAATGCGCCGCTGGCCAGGCCGGGCTGGACCAAATCCTGGTATAGCGGCCCGGCCGGGCTGTCGGTCAGCATGGCCGTGCCCATGGACAGGGCCGTGAACGCATCGCTGGCGCCGGCGGGAAAATGGTATTGCACGATGGCCATGGGGCTGCCGCCGATGCGTTCCAGCGTGATGGCGCGCGCGCCTTGCTGCACGGGCTCGGTGGTGTATTCGGCGGGGCGCGGCCGGGTGGGCCGGGCGATGGGGTCGAAGGCTTCGGCCACCCAGCGCAGGGTTTGCTCGGGGTCGAAATCCCCGGTGATGATCAGCACCGCATTATCGGGCTGATAATACTGGTGGTAGAAGGCGCGCAGTTGGTCGATATCGACATTTTCCACATCCGACCGCGCCCCGATCACGCTGCGCCCGTAGGGGTGCCAGGTATAGGCCGCCGCGTTGGTCAGCTGCATCAGGATGCTGAACGGGCTGTTTTCGCCCTGTTCCATTTCGTTGCGCACCACCGGCATTTCGGCGTCCAGATCGGCGCGGCTGATGCTGGCGTGTTGCATGGCGTCGGCCTGCCAGGACAAATACCAGCGCAGGGTGTCCGGGTCGCTGGCGAAGGTGGCGTAATAGTTGGTCAGATCGGTGGTGGTGGAACCATTGGCCGCCAGGCCGCGCCGCGAGAATTCCGCCATGGCGTCGGGGAATTGCGGGCTGCCTCGAAACAGCAGGTGTTCCAGCAAGTGGGCCATGCCGGTCTGGCCGGGGCCTTCGTGGCGCGACCCCACCCGGTAGCTCATGTTGACGGTGGTTTGCGGGCGCGCGGCGTCCGGGGCCAGCAGCAGCGTCAGGCCATTGTTCAGCCGGTATTCGGTCACCCCTTCGAGGGTGACCACCGCCTGGATACCCGTGGGCGGCGTGGGGGGGGTGGCTGCGGCCGCCCGGGCGGCGGGCAGCAGCCCGGGCAGGGCCAGCGGCAGGCACAGGGCCAGTCCGGCCAGCAAGCGGTTCAGTGGGCGCATAGGGCAAGGTGAAAAAATCAGGGAGTGTCACCATACCGCAAAACCGCGCTGCCCGCGTTGTGCGGGCAGCGCGGTGGCCCGGCGATGGCCGCTGGGATCAGCCGTGGGTGGGAAAGGCGAATTCCGCCCCCTTGGCCTCGCTGTCCGGCCAGCGCTGCATGACGGACTTCTGGCGGGTGTAGAAGCGCACGCCTTCTTCCCCGTAGACATGCATGTCGCCGAACAGGCTGTTTTTCCAGCCGCCAAAGCCGTGCCAGGCCATGGGGACGGGAATGGGCACGTTGATGCCGACCATGCCGACCTGGATGCGCCGCGCGAATTCGCGCGCCGCGTGCCCGTCGCGTGTAAAGCAGGCCACGCCGTTGCCGAAACTGTGGTTGTTGATGATCTGGATGGCCGATTCGATGTCGGGGGCGCGCATGCAGGCCAGAACCGGCCCGAAGATTTCCTCTTGGTAGATGCGCATCTCGGGCGTCACGTGGTCGAACAGGCAGCCGCCGATAAAGAAGCCGCTTTCGTGGCCGGGCACTTGCAGGTGGCGGCCGTCCTGCACCAGCGTGGCGCCTTCCTGGATGCCGATGTCCAGGTAGTTCGTGATGCGCTGCACGGCGTCCTGGGTAATCACCGGCCCCATTTCCGCTTGGGGATCCATGCCGTGGGACACCTTCAGGGTGCGGGCGCGTTCGGCCAGAATGGGGATGATGCGGTCAGCGGCATCGCCCACCAGCACGGCCACGGACACGGCCATGCAGCGTTCGCCCGCCGCGCCGTAGGCGGAGCCGATCAGGGCGTTCACGGCCTGTTCCATATCCGCGTCGGGCATGACCACCATGTGGTTCTTGGCGCCGCCCAGGGCCTGCACGCGTTTGCCGTGCCGGGCGCCGCGTTCGTAGATGGATCGCGCAATCGGGGTGGAGCCCACGAAGCTGATGGCCTGGACGTCGGGATGGACCAGCAGGGCGTCCACGGTGTCCTTGTCGCCTTGCAGCACGGTGAAGACGCCGTCGGGCAGGCCGGCTTCGCGCAGCAGTTCGGCGATGCGCAGCGAGACCGACGGGTCGCGTTCGCTTGGCTTGAGGATGAAGCAGTTGCCCGATGCGAGGGCCAGGGGGAACATCCAGCAGGGCACCATGGCGGGGAAGTTGAACGGCGTGATGCCGGCCACCACGCCCAGGGGTTGGCGCACGGTCCAGTTGTCCAGCCCGGTGGCCACTTGCTCGGTGTAGTCCCCCTTCAGCAGTTGCGGGATGCCGCAGGCGAATTCGATGATATCGATCCCGCGGGCCAGTTCGCCCAGGGCGTCGCTGAACACCTTGCCGTGCTCGGCTGTGATGATGGCGGCGAGTTCTTCGCAGTGGGCATTCATCAGCTCCAGGAACTTGAATATCACGCGGGCGCGGCGCGGCGCGGGGGTATTGGCCCAGGCGGGAAACGCGGCCACGGCGGACTCGACCGCCGCTTCGACGTCGGCCGGGCAGGCCAGGCGCAGTTGCCGGGCGACCTGGCCGGTGGCCGGGTTGAAAATGGCCTGGGTCTGCGTCCCTTGGCCCGGGGTGCGCTGCCCGTTGATGAAATGCCCGACGTCGGCGGTATCGGTGTAAGCCTGCATGGAAGCCTCCAGAAAATGAGGGGTGGGAATTGATCTGCGGGCCAGTGTAGGAAGGCCCCGGTGGCTTGCATAGACCAAAAGACTGGAATCATTGTTCAAAATAGAGAACAATGATAGTATGGATTACAAGAACATTGATCGGCTGTGGCCGCACATACACTGGCTGAATGTCCTGGCGGAACAAGGCAGTTTTACGTCGGCCGCCCGGCGGCTGGCCGTCAGCAAGGCCGCCATGAGCCAGCGGGTGGCCGAGCTCGAAGCCGCCGCGGGGGTGCCGCTGGTGCTGCGCACCACGCGCTCGGTGCGCCTGACCGATGCCGGGCGTCAATTGGTGGACGACACCCGCGATGCCTATCTGCATATCGCCCAGAGTTTCGCCGAGGTGCGGGATCTCTCCACCACGCCCGCCGGGCTGTTGCGGATCACTGCGCCGGTGGCGTTTGCGCGCCAGCAGCTGGTGGCGTGCCTGCCGGAATTCATGCGGCGTCATCCCCGGATTCGTCTTGAGCTGGATATGCGGGACAGCCTGGTCTCGCTGACCTCCGAAGGGTTCGATCTGGCTTTGCGCCACATCGAAGTCCCGCCGGATACCTATGTGGCGCGGGTGCTTTGCCCGACCCGCGCACTGCTGCTGGCCAGTCCCGCCTACCTGGCGCGCCAGGGCACGCCCCGCAACCCCGGAGATCTCAAAGGCCACAGCCAGCTGCACTATCCCCGCCAGCAGGGGGTGGCCAACTGGGTGTTTCAGCCCGGCCGGGCCGCCTCGCCGGCGGCGTCGGTGACGGTGCCCATCCAGCCCTGTTTCGTGGCCAACAACAGCGAAGTGCTGCGGGACATGGCCTGTGCCGGGCTGGGCATCGCCGTCCTGCCGGATTTTTCCGCGCAGCAGGCGGTGCGCGAGGGGGCGCTGGTGCCGCTCCTGCCGGACTGGCGGCCTGTGAATACCTTTGGGCGCACGATCTTTGCCTTGCGGCCGTATTCGGCCCGCGCGCCGCGCAACGTCCGGGTATTGCTGGATTATCTCCTGGAAGTCTTCGCCGGCGGGTTCGATGGCGAGGCCGCCGCCCGTTCCTCCTGAAAAAATCGCCACAGGCGCGGGCTGGCGCTGTAGGCGACATTGAAGCGCAGCCAGTTGGTCTCCCGGCCTTCGGGGTCGAAATAACTGCCGGGGGCCAGCCAGATGCCGGCTTCCAGGGCGCGTGCCGCCAGGCCGAGCATGCCGTCGCGTGGTGGGGGGAACGGTGGCCTGGCCCACAGGAACAGGCCGGCGCCGGGTTCGGTCCAGACCTCGAATCCGTGCGCGCGCATCGCGGCCGCGACGTGGTCGTGGGCTTCGTGCAGGCGTTCGCGGATGCCGCGCAGATAGGTGTTGTGGCGGCCGTCGCGCAGGACGTGGAAAGCGGCGCGCTCCATCAGTTCGGCGGAGGTCAGCCCCAGCGACATTTTGGTGCGGGTGCATTCTTCCACCAAGGGCTGGGCGCAGGTCAGGTAGCCCACCCGGATGGACGGCGTCACGTTCTTGGAAAAGCCCGAGATATGAATGACCCGGCTGACGCCGGCCAGCGCCGCCAGCAAAGGGGCGGGCTCCGGCAGCAGGTCGCGTGAGACATCGTCCTCGACGACCAGGAAATCGTGGCGCTCGGCCAGCTGCAGCAGGCGAAACGCGCCGGGCATCGAAAAGCTGGCGCCAGTGGGGTTTTGCAGGACGGTGGTGACGAAAATCATGCGGATCGGGTGCCGGGATGCCAGTTTTTCCAGCGTGTCCGCGCAAATGCCTTCGCGCGTTCGGGGCACGGCATGCACGACGATCCCGCTGAGGGCGAGGATCTGCAGCAGGTTGGCGTAGCCGGGCGATTCCACCACGACATGGTCGCCCGCCCGCAGCAGCGTGCGCACCACGATGTCCAGCGCTTGGGTGGCCCCGTGGGTCAGCAGGATTTGGCCGGGCGCCACGGCCAGCCCGTGCGTTTGCAGGCGTTGGGCCAGGTGTTCGCGCAGGGGGTGGTAGCCCAGCGGATGCCCGTAGGCGGATATCTGGCCGACGGGAACCCGGCTGATTTGCCGCAGCGCGGGGGGCAGCCCGGCGGCGTCATGCCAATCGGGCGGCAGCCACCCGCACCCCGCCTTGATCGCAATCGAGTGGTCGGCAAAGACATCCGCCAGCAGCCAGGCCGAGCCGATGCGGGGCCTGACCCATTGGGGCACGGTGCTGGGCGCGGCGGGTTTCTGGCGGCTGACCCGGAAATTGGCGCCCGGCTGCGACTGCACCAGCCCGCGTGCCGCCAGGCGGTTGTAGGCGGCCGTGACCGTGAACGTGCTGATGCCGTGATCCCGGGAGAATTGGCGGATGGAGGGCAACGCCATGCCCGGGCGCAGGATGCGCTGACGGATGGCTTTTTCCAGCGCCGCGACCACCTGATCCACCAGGCTGGGTGCTTCTTTGCGTCGGCGGTCGGGGGTGAAGAAAATCATGGCGGGTCGCTGGGGTGAATGGGATCGGGATTCAAGTCGATTCAGTATTCAATACAGTGATCTGGATTTCAACTGTACAGTTATCCAGAAATTCTGTCACCGTGTCTGGTTTTCGCGGGTCGGCCACGCCAGAATGGGCCTACCGAATCCTTGGTCTCCGAAACCCTGCTCTGAGAGGCTGTCATGCAAGAAGTGAAGAAAACCCCGGACATGTCCAATTTGTGGATGCCGTTTACCGCCAATCGCCAGTTCAAGGCGCATCCCCGCATGCTGACTGCGGCTCAGGGGATGTACTACACCGCGGGCGACGGCCATCAGGTGCTGGATAGCACCTCGGGCCTGTGGTGCGTCAATGCCGGCCATGCGCGCCGGCCCATCGTGGAGGCCATCACGCGGCAGGCCAGCCAGTTGGACTACGCGCCCAGCTTCCAGATCGGGCATGAAGACGCCTTCCGTGCCGCTGCGGATGTCGCGGCCTTGATGCCCGAGGGCTTGGATCGGGTGTTTTTCACCAATTCGGGTTCCGAATCCGTGGACACGGCCCTGAAAATCGCCGTGGCCTATCACCGCGCCCGGGGCGAAGGCCAGCGCACCCGCCTGATCGGCCGTGAGCGCGGCTACCACGGGGTGGGGTTCGGCGGGATATCGGTGGGCGGGATCTCCCCCAACCGCAAGGCGTTTTCCGGGGTCTTGCTGCCGGGGGTGGATCACCTGCCGCATACGCACGACCTGGCGCACAATGCCTGGTCGCATGGCCAGCCCGCCTGGGGCGGCGAGCACTTCGCCGATGCGCTGGAAAGCATCATCGCGCTGCACGACGCCTCGACCATTGCCGCCGTGATCGTCGAGCCGCTGGCGGGATCCACGGGCGTGCTGCTGCCGCCCAAGGGCTACCTGGAAAGGCTGCGCGCCATCACTGAAAAGCACGGCATCCTGTTGATTTTCGACGAAGTCATCACCGGGTTCGGCCGCCTGGGCGCGGCCACCGCCAGCGAATTCTTCGGCGTTACGCCCGATCTCATTACCATGGCCAAGGGTATCAGCAACGCTGCCGTTCCGGCGGGCGCGGTGGCCGTGCGGCGCTCGGTGCACGACGCCATCATCGAAGCCAGCGCCGCCGGCATCGAATTTTTCCACGGCTACACCTATTCGGCCCATCCGCTGGCCACCGCCGCTGTGCGGGCCACGCTGGGGGTCTATCACGACGAGGGCTTGTTCCAGCGCGCCGCCCGCCTGGCGGCGCCGTTCGAGGCCGCCGCCCATGCCCTGAAAGGCAGTCCGCACGTCATTGACATCCGCAATCTGGGTTTGGTTGCCGGCATCGAAATGGCCCCGCGCGAGGGCGCCCCGGGCGCGCGCGCCGCCGAAGTCTTCGCCAAATGCTTCGACCAGGGGCTGCTGGTGCGCTATACCGGCGACATCATTGCGATTTCACCCCCGCTGATCATCTCGGAAGACGAAATCGCCCGGATTTTCGATACCCTGGCGGCGGTGCTGAAAACGGTGGATTGAGGGGGCGCGGCCTCCCCGGCGGTTGATTCGCGTCTTCGCCGGACAGCCCGCTCCCGCTCATGGCGGGCGATCGTCCAGACGGACATGCGGCAGGCGGGGCGCGTGTCGCCCGCCCGCTTATTTCGACAATTGCTTCATCCCTTGTTCCAGTCCTTCCAGGGTCATGCCCACCATGCGGTCGTGCATCAGTTCGCGCACGATGGCGATGGACTGCCGGTAAGGCCAGGATCCGGCGGGTTCCGGGTTCAGCCAGAGGGCGTGCGGCCAATGGCCGAGTATCCGCTGCAGCCACGCGGCCCCGGTTTCGGGGTTGTGGTGTTCGACTGAGCCGCCCGGGTACAGCAGCTCGTAGGGGCTCATGGACGCATCCCCCACCAGGATCAGCCGCCAGTCCTGGCCATAGCTGCGCAGCAGATCCCAGGTGTCCAGGCGCGCCTCGCGGCGGCGGCTGTTGTGCCGCCAGACCGATTCATACGGACAGTTGTGGAAATAAAACACTTCCAGGTGCTTGAATTCGCTGCGGGCGGCGGAAAACAGGGACTCGACCCGGGCGATGTGGTCGTCCATGCTGCCGCCCACGTCCAGCAGCATCAGCACTTTCACTGTATTGTGGCGCTCGGGCATCCATTGCAGATCCAGCAGGCCGGCCTGCTCCGCCGTGCCCCGGATCGTGCCGGGCATATCCAGCTCGGTGGCGGCGCCTTGGCGGGCAAAGCGGCGCAGGCGGCGCAGCGCCATCTTGAAGTTGCGCGTGCCCAGCGTCTGCTGGTCGTCGTAATCCCGGTACTGGCGCTGTTCCCAGACCTTGACCGCCGTGCGGTTGCCCGCCGATGGCCCGCCGATGCGGATGCCTTCCGGGTGATAGCCCCCGTGGCCGAAGGGGGACGAGCCCCCTGTGCCGATCCATTTGCTGCCGCCGGCGTGGCGTTCTTTCTGTTCGTCCAGGCGTTCGCGCAGCATCGCCATCAGGCGATCCCAGCCGTGTTTTTCCAGGGCCGCTTTTTCTTCCGCGCTGAGGTGCCTGCGCAAGGTTTGCCGTAGCCAGTCGGCGGGGATGTCCGGGTCGCCCGCCTGGGCCTGCAACTGACCGATGAACGCGGCAAATACGCGATCATAGCGGTCGTAGCGGGTTTCGTCCTTGACCAGGGCCAGGCGGGCCAGATGGTAGAAATCCTCGGTGCTGAGTGGGGCGGCCGGGCTGCGCAACAGCGTCAGCAGGCTGAGGAATTCCTGGATCGACACCGGGATGCCGGCGGCGCGCAACTGGGTGAAGAAATCAATCAGCATGCCGGCCCCCGGCGTGAGCGGCTGGGTGGCCAGCCGGCGGACACAGGCCGCAGTGCGCGCGGCGGCGGGCCTCCGGCGGACAAGCCGGCCGGTGCTGGACGCGGGAGCGCTGCATTCAGCGGCCCCGTTGGCCCAGCATGGCCAGGCGGCGCAGCAGGGACAGGTCTTGCTCGTTTTTCAGCAAGGCCCCGGCCAGCGGCGGGACGGCGTCCTGATTCAGGGTTTGCGGCGCGATGGATTCGGCCAGCAGCAGCCGCAGCCAGTCCAGGAATTCGGAGGTGGAGGGGCGTTTTTTCAGGCCGGGGACTTCGCGCAAATGAAAAAAGGCATCCAGGGCCGCCGACAGCACATCCTGGCGCAAAGCCGGAAAATGCACCGCCACGATGTCGGCCAGGGTGGCGCGGTCGGGAAAATCAATATAGTGGAAAAAGCAGCGGCGCAGGAAGGCGTCGGGCAGGTCTTTTTCGTTGTTGGACGTGATCAGGATCAGGGGCCGGTGGCGCGCGCGGATGGTCTCGCGGGTTTCATAGACGTGGAATTCCATGCGATCCAGTTCGCGCAGCAGATCGTTGGGGAATTCGATATCGGCTTTGTCGATTTCGTCGATCAGCACCACGCTGGGCGTGTCGGCGACGAAGGCCTGCCACAGAACCCCCTGCACGATGTAGTGGCGGATGTCGTGCACCCGGGCCTCGCCCAGCTGTGAATCCCGCAGGCGTGACACCGCGTCGTATTCGTACAGCCCCTGCTGGGCCTTGGTGGTGGATTTGATGTGCCATTGCAGCAAGGGGCGGCCCAGCGCGCGGGCGACTTCTTCGGCCAGCAGGGTTTTGCCGGTGCCCGGTTCACCCTTGACCAGCAGGGGACGCTGCAGGGTCAGGGCGGCGTTGACGGCCATTTTCAAGGCGTCGGTGGCGACGTATTGGTCGGTGCCTTCGAAGCGCTGGGGGGTGGGTTGTGCGGTCTGGGTCATGGTGTGTGTCAGTGGGTGCGGCTGGCGTGGCGGCGGATCAGGTCGAGGTAATGGTCGTTGTCCAGGGGCTTGCCCAGACGTTGGGCCTCCCAGACGACTTCGCCCAGGGCCTCCATGATGAGATGGACGGCTTCGTGTTCGTCGCGGGTCTGGATCAAGGCCGTCCAGGCGGCCCGGATGCCCGGCGGATGGTCGATGGACAGCTGCTCCTGGATGGCCAGGTGCATGGACAGATGCAGGAATGGATTGGTGCGGCCTGCCTCCACCGGATAATCGCGGTCGGTGGCGTCAGGCCGTTGCAGATCCTCGTGGTATTCGGGGTGGCGTTCCACCAGGTCGGCCGCCATGGTTTCCAGGGGCGTCAGCACGCCGCCTTCGCGGCGCTTGCGCCAGGCATCGATGAAGAAAAGCCGGGCCTGTTCTTTGGATGGATTGAACATAGTGGTGCTACAGTATCGAGTGCTTGGATGAACCCGATTTTACGTTAAACTCTTATATAAGACTTAAATCCTCTCTTTTTGAACAACAACCCCAGCAACACTGGAGCACTCATGTCCTATCAGCACATCAAGGTCCCGGCCGGTGGTCAGAAAATCACGGTCAATGCCGATTTTTCCCTTAATATCCCCGATGAACCCATCATCCCCTACATCGAAGGCGATGGCACGGGCCAGGATATCACCCCGGTGATGCTGAAGGTCGTGGATGCCGCCGTGGCCAAGGCCTACGACGGCAAGCGCAAGATCCACTGGATGGAAGTCTATGCGGGCGAAAAATCCACCAAAATCTATGGCCCGGATGTCTGGCTGCCCGACGAAACCCTGGAAGCCGTGCGCGACTATGTCGTGTCCATCAAGGGCCCGCTGACCACCCCGGTGGGCGGCGGCATCCGTTCGCTCAACGTGGCCCTGCGCCAGCAGCTGGATCTGTACGTCTGCCTGCGCCCGGTGCGCTATTTCTCCGGCGTGCCGTCGCCCGTGCGCGAGCCCGAGAAAACCGACATGGTCATCTTCCGCGAAAACTCGGAAGACATCTACGCCGGCATCGAATTCGAGGCCGAGTCCGACAAGGCCCGCCAACTGATCGAATTCCTGCAGGACAAGCTGGGCGTCAATAAAATCCGCTTCCCGGCCACGTCCGGCATCGGCGTCAAGCCGGTGTCGCGCGAAGGCACCGAACGCCTGGTGCGCAAGGCCATCCAGTACGCCATCGACAACGACCGCCCCACCGTCACCCTGGTGCACAAGGGCAACATCATGAAGTTCACCGAGGGCGGTTTCCGCGACTGGGGTTATGCCCTGGCGCAAAAAGAATTCGGCGCCCAGCTGATCGATGGCGGCCCGTGGTGCAAATTCAAGAATCCCAAGACCGGCCGCGACATCACGGTGAAGGATTCCATCGCCGACGCCTTCCTGCAACAAATCCTGTTGCGCCCGGCCGAATACGACGTCATCGCCACGCTGAACCTCAATGGCGACTATGTCTCCGACGCCCTGGCCGCCCAGGTGGGGGGCATCGGCATCGCCCCGGGCGCCAACCTGTCGGATTCCGTGGCCATGTTCGAAGCCACCCACGGCACGGCGCCCAAATACGCCGGCAAGGACTACGTCAACCCGGGCTCTGAAATCCTCTCCGCCGAAATGATGCTGCGCCACATGGGCTGGACCGAAGCCGCCGACCTCATCATCAGCAGCATGGGCAAATCCATCCTGTCCAAGAAAGTCACCTACGACTTTGCCCGCCTGATGGAGGGCGCCACGCAAGTGTCGTGTTCCGGTTTTGGCCAGGTGATGATCGACAATATGTAATCGGTTTTCGACTGATTCATTGAGGTCTGGAAAGGCCCCGTTTTCATAGGAGAGCGGGGCTTTTTTGTGTCCGGTGGGGTATGGCTAAATCCGGGGCCATCGCATCGGTTTGGGGCCATAGTTTGGGGCCATATTTGCTATCATGGCCCCAAAATTTCAGGACCATGGCCCCATGTCTCGTGCTTTTGCCTATGCGCTGCGCCCCGTCGTCATCAATGCCGCCAAACCCAAGGACAAACCCTATGCCTTGACGGATGGCGGTGGGCTGTATCTGGAGGTATTACCTACGGGTACGAAGGTCTGGCGCTACAAGTTTCATTTCGAAGGCCGTCGGGACAAGATCACCATCGGGCGTTACCCGACGGTTTCGTTGAAGGATGCCCGGCAGATCCATGCCGAACTGATGGACAAAGTGCTGAAGGGCGAGAACCCCAAGGCTAGCCGACAGAGTCGGCCCGGGAGCAGGGGTGATGCCCCTTCTGATCAGCTGACGTTCGAGACCTATGCCAGGAAATGGGTCGAAGAAACCCTGTTCTATCGTTCTGCCGCCTACCGAGCGCAGCAATTGCGTTGGCTGGAAAGCCATGTTTTCCCTGCAATCGGTGGTCGTCCGCTGGCCGCTGTGGCACCCCGTGAGGTGCTGGATGTTCTGGAGCCTTTGCGCACCACAGCCGTCACGGCAGAAGGTGTGCGGTCGCTCATTCAGCGCATCTACAACTACGCGATCCGCAATCTGGTCGCCGATTCCAACCCGGCCCTGATGGTGCGTGGTGCGATCAGCGTGCCCAAGCGCACCCACCACAAGCACCTGCTGGAGGCAGAGGTCGGTCGGCTCTGGCGACAGATCCCGCGCCAGGGCGCTCATTTCACGACCCTGGTGGCCGCGCAGATGCTGTTCTATACCATGGTTCGTAAAAGCGAGTTGATCCGCAGCCACTGGGCAGAATTCGATCTGACGACTGGAATCTGGGATATCCCCGCCGAGCGTATGAAGATGCGCAAACGCCATCGGGTTTATCTGCCCCGCCAGGCGGTGGCCTTGCTGCAGGCATTGCAGCCCATGACAGGCCACCAGGATTACGTCTTTCCGACCATCTATACCAGCAGTGGCCGTATCGCCCCTATGGGCGAGGCCAGCCTGAATCACTTTTTCAAACGAATCGATTTTGGTGTCCAGGGATTTGCGCCGCATGGCGTTCGTGGCACAGCGGCCACGCTGCTGCGAGAGCACGGCTTCCGGTCCGAGGTGGTTGAGCTGCTGCTGTCTCATGCCCCCAGGGGGCAGGTAGAGGCCGCATACAACCATGCTGAGCTGGGTCAGGAGCGCCGGGATGCCCTACAGTTTCTGGCGGATCATTTGGATCGGCTGGCTCAGCGGCCAGACTGAGCTTTTGCCATCGCCTGAATATCGGACAGGCGCCACACGACGGTGCGGCCGCCGATCCGCATACCCGGTGGTGCGATCCCCTGCTTGACCCATTCGTACCAGGTGGATCGACTGATCGGCAGAATGCCTGGCTGACCAGTCTTGGGGTTGCGGCAGATATCGGGCACGCGGACCAGGGTGTTGGAGGCGAAGAGTGGCCGGGTGTTTGCGGGAGTGTGTGGCGGTGTGTCCATGGATCGATCCTTCTGTCATGCATGGGTGACTGCGACTGCGTAGGGATTGCAGCCGGCGCTTTGCGGAGGCGGAATGCAGCGCCAGCGTGGTCTGGGGCTGTTTCAGGCAGCCTTGCTGCGCTCGATGAGCGCATGCAGACTGGCTGCCGTGATGCGGCTGGAGCGCTTGCTGATCTTGATGAGTTCCAGCTGACCTTCGTTGACCAGCCGATAGATGGTGGAGCGCGACACGCCCAGCTTGCGTTCTGCCACGCAGATGCGATAGAGCAGGGTGGTGCCGGTGGGTGGTTGGGGAAACTGAGCGGTCAAGGTGCTTGTCATCGTCATGCGTCGATCCTTCTGATGCTGGTGAACGTGCCAGGCTGAGTGATGGGGTGAATTTGTGTGCTTTGGTCGATGCCTTGTGCCGGACATCGGCCAAAGCGGGCTCGCCGGAGCCCTGGAGGCCGACCCGCCAAGATGCCGCGATGGGGGTCGGGTGCTTGGATCATCCCCGGCAGGGCCAGACGCTGGCCCGCCGGTGGCGGCTCGTCTGGATGCCAGGGACTGCGGTCTTTCTCGCTGTCGTCAAGGGATTACGTCGCCATCCCTGATGTTGGGCATTCGGATGAATGCACCGGGCGCTTCCTGCGAAGGGAAGTCCCCGCCGCACGCAGTCATCCGCGCCCCACGCGAGGGGCTGGCTGCGATTGGTGGATTTCATCGGTTTTCCTTCAACCCCGATGCGTTACAGGTTGCTGCGCAATCGCGTGCCGCGTAATCGGGCAGGGCGCAGTATTCATCGATTTTTGCTTGTTAAAGAGCCGGTCTGCCTGGTGCAGATGGGGTCTATTGTTATCAATCGAATAATACTTGTCAATAGGCAATAAGATGATTGATTTTTCAAGCATTTCCGGGTTTTACTAGAAGATGGATGAGCTTAACGAATCGTTCCGTCTGGGGGTGATACCAGATCGAGGCAAATTGTTTTTGCCTGTGACTATTTGACGTTGTAAGGGTGTCATACAATCCTTGATCGCCCCTAGAGGGGATCGACAAATGTTTGGTTCAGGTCGGTTCAGGATGTGTCACGTGTATGGGCGTCGTCATTTGACCCGCTGTTACAACTTCGCCGTCGGCCGCTGAACTTTTGCCTCACAAAACAGCCGAAAACGTTCAAGCTTCGTCACATCCAAATAGCTGATTTATCTAATAAAATCCATGTCGATGACATGGTTATGGAAGGATATGCCCGATTTTCAACCAGTCCGTGAAGCCTGTGCCGTGATGGGTGGGATGACCAAGCTCGCCAAGAAGCTGGGCGTGCCGGTGCCCGTGGTCAGCGGTTGGGCGTCAGGTACCCGCCCGGTGCCGATCATCCGCTGCGTGGAGATCGAGGAAGTGACGGGGGGGGAGGTCACCCGGAAGCAGTTGCGTCCGGATGACTGGTGGCAGATTTGGCCGGAATTACGGGGTGGGGATTGAAGGTAGAATGGAAGAGAGGATGCCCTGATTAATCGGTTTAGTGTTTATAGCCTGAGTGCACGGTAGTTAGGGCAAGTCAGGTTCTTTGGGCGCGCGGGGGGCAACTTCGGGGCGCACAGCCAGCCTCCGCCTTCTCCCTAGCGACCCATTCTCGTACGAGTACTGGGAGTCGCTCAACAACCTCGTAACCGAACAGCACCTCGTCAACATAGTTCATGTTCATCATGTCCACGATACGGCATAGGTAGCTGCGGCCGCATTCCCACCAGGTATAGCGGGCGTCGAGACAGAGCAGGTGCTCGACGCGGCGACCCTCATGCTCGTGCATTTCCTCAAGTTCCATGCCGTCAAGAAGCGTCTCATATACGCCATCAGCTACGCGACTGCCAAAAGTGGTGGTGTAGTAGTATTCCTTGATTTCCCAAATGGCGATAGGATTGACCACGCTAGGAAACGCGCCGTCCACACGCCGTGACAATGTCCTTAGCGGCATCGAGTCCTTGGTAAAAGTCGTTAGCTGTCTTGGGTCAGAGTTGAAGCCGTCACTGCCAACGATGTCTTCCACGATCATGTTTACCAATCCCGTCAAGTAGGCGACCTTCTTCATCGCACCCGACTGCTTGTTCATTGTCGCGGCAAGCCTTGGCTTTAGCTTAGCCTTCAATTCGTTGTAGACCCTCTCTGCACGAGCGGCATCCATGAGCCTCGGCTGCACAAAGTTGTCCAGCAAATTAGCTCGGTACTCGAAGTACTCACATAGCTTGGTGCCGAGTTCGGTCAGCTTGCCGTTGGCCACGAGGTGCGTGCTGGACAATCCTAGTTTTCGAAAAGCAGCAACAATACCGGCTGCATCCAGTTTCTTGATAGCGTCGGCACCGCGTCTAGTGTAACCTTGAGCTTCCGAGATGCTGCGAACATGTGCCCAAAATGCCTTGTTCTGGCCTTGGAAAGCTGGATGTGCTCTCATAAATTGTTTCCTTATGTTTATTCACACCGATAACTATACACAAACTCAGCTGTTCGACAGCACTATAGAGGCAAGCGTTCAGCCTAGTCTGCCTCCGCTCAAGGGGCAATTGCTGAAGTGGATTGGAAACAAACAAAAGTTTGCTACAGAAATTATCTACAATTTCCCGAAGTCCTTTGGCACCTACTTTGAGCCCTTCGTCGGTAGCGGAGCTGTGCTGGCTAAGCTGGCGCCCAAGCAGGCAGTTGCCGGTGACTCCTTTAAGCCTCTCATCGAAATTTGGACGAAGTTACACGACGATACTGATGCTCTCATTGAATGGTACGCTGAGCGCTATGCTCTGATCGCCAAGTTAGGCAAGCAAGAGGCCTACAGCCAAGTTCTAGCCAGCTACAATGCCGGTGCCAACGGTGCCGACTTATTGTTTCTTTCGCGCGTATGCTACGGTGGAGTAGTGCGCTTTCGCAAAAGCGATGGTTACATGTCTACGCCCTGCGGCCCTCATAAGCCCATGCCTCCAGAAAACTTTGCCGACCGTGCACGCATTTGGGCTGCCCGTACGCGGAGCGCTCGTTTCCAGCACGCTGACTTCGCTGAGACGATGAAGCAGGCCAAAGCAGGGGATATGGTCTACCTGGACCCACCGTATGTCGACAGTCAAGCAATCCTTTATGGAGCTCAAGGTTTCAGCTACCCGCGCCTTCTTGAGTCCATTGCTGACTGTAAGAAACGCGGCGTATATGTGGCGCTGAGCATCGACGGTACAAAAAAGTCTGGCGGAAAAACGGTCGAATTGCCAACTATTGAGGGTCTGTTTGAGCGCCAGGTGATGGTGCGCCTGGGCTCTTCAATGTTGAAACGCTATCAGCTGAAGGATCAAACAGCAGAGGGGCACTATGTCGAGGATCGTCTGCTTTTGACCTACTAACGAAGAAGCGCTCTGTAGGAGGCGAGGCTGGTTGGGCAAAATCGGGGCTTCAGAGTTTTCTTCTGCCTTCAACGATTAGTCTGGTAGCTTCTCTCAGGAGTAACTGCACGCGCTTCTCGTGCGTGACGCCAGAGAGATTCAGCTCGGTACATAGTTCGAAGACCGTCTTTTCGTTGAGTGGGATCTCCAAGTCGTGGAGAGCTGCATGTAGGAGAAGTTGAAGACAGAGACGCTGACGCTCTTCTTTGGGACCAAGATATTTTGACATTGGTGTTCTCCGTTGTTGTGGCTGAACCGTCATTTGGGCGTTGAAAAGAGCAATTTTTCCATGAGCATCGCTTTGAATCTTTTCAGTGTGCTAGGCGCGTGCTTGATAAGTGAATGCGCTTTTACAATCACTGGCGCTTGCAGTAAGTATTAGCCAGAAAATCTTGGCTGATGTCTTGGCATTATTAGGTGCCGGGTCTGTGTATGCTCAACAGGGTCAGTAATAAGCTCCCGACGCCTAGTCATCGTGTTTGCCGTCTCCCCCTGCAGTTAAGCTGCCCAAATATCCCTTTCTGGTCAGGTTGCCTTTCGGGGGGATCCTGGATGAATGCTTTGCACTCATGGCTAAGGAATCCTTAGTGTAAACGAATTTAAACACTAAGAACATCTTAGTTTTTGAGGGGTGGGATATGGGTCTTGTGGGAAGGCGCCTCAGGGAGGCACGAAAGGAAGCAGCGTTATCTCAGGAAAAGCTGGGAGTTCTGGCAGGGATCGATGAAATGTCAGCCAGTGCTAGGATGAACCAGTATGAGAGGGGAAAACACGTCCCCGACTTCGGGACTATCAGTCGGATTGCCGAAGTGCTGGACGTGCCTCCTTCTTTCTTCTATGCCGTGACTGACGATGAGGCATTGCTGCTGGTCAAGTACCACAGGCTGACAAGGACTATGCAGGCCGAGGTGCTGGTATTTATCAGCGAGCTAGGTAGATGAAGTGCCGTATTTTTGGTAGACATTGATGAGTTTGTAACATCGTTTCGCCACTTTCCCGTGTACATATATCAGGTGACTGTGCGTGTATGGTGCTTCTCCATGTTGACGGTACCATTGAAGGATTCCATATCAAGATGAAGATGGGCGCGGAGCCCATGGCTTTAGGGTTTTTGGATGTGTCGTATTCAGACCGTCCTCCGTCCGGTAGCGGCGCTCGCCGCGCGGCCGGTATCCGCAGTCCATCTCCACGGCGCGGGCAGCCATTGCCCTGATCTCGCCGCCCAAAACGCCGACTGTATCACTGCGCTCCTTTCTGCAAGGGGTGCGCGTTGCCGGGTACTCACCCGGTCCCTTCGTCTCTCTTCGTTCGCCTTCGGGCTGCGGCTTGCGTGCCCGCCCCTTTCCGGTCGTCCCTTCGTGATTCAGCGCGGCAAGGCGACGAACTCATGGCAACGGTGGCAAATCTAGCCAAGCGTAGAACTGCGAATACCGCAAAACCTACGTCCAGGCTCAGAATCTTCGGCCCCGGTAGCCGATCAACCCCGAAAGGAGAAAGAAAGCACCCATGAAGACGAACAGCACTGCCGCGCTGAGCTATGACAACATGAACGACGCACACCCTTTGTACGTGCGCAGCCCCAGCGGGCGCTACAAGCTTGCAACCGACGATCAGATCCTGGCCGCTGGCCGGGTGGCTGCTGAAAGCCTGATTTCTGTGTCCAATCCGATGGCGCAGCCTGCGCGGGTGGTGCAGTTCTTTCAGGCGAAGCTGGCCGGGCTGGGCCATGAGTGTGCGGCGTTCCTGTATCTGGACGCGCAGTTAAAGCCGATTCGCTACATCGAACAGGCCTTCGGGACGCTGTGCCATGCCAGCATCTACCCCCGCGAAATTGTGAAAACGGCCTTGCGTGTGAATGCCGCCGCGCTGCTGATGGCGCATAACCACCCGTCGGGGCTGGCCGAACCCAGCGCCCCGGATGTGAGCATGACGCGGCAACTCAAGCAGGCGCTGGCCCTGGTGGACATCCGCTTGCTGGATCATGTTGTGGTCGCCGCGACCCAGGCGGTTTCCCTGGCCGAACGCGGCCAAGTGTAAGGCGGTCAGCAGGGTGGGGCTGCGGCCCCGCCCTGTGCCAGGGCGGGCAGGCCGCGCCACCCCGCATGGGAGAAGGGCCATCCGGCACAAGCATCCTCGAATCCGGTCAGCCAGTCAGGCCCATTCCCTTTTTCAACAGGAGGTCACCCCATGAACACCTATGAAGTCGGCAACGGCGACCGCTTGAGCAGTAGGGCGCAGGCTATCCGCGATGGCCGATTGATAGATATTACGCGCCAGGCTGGCCGCGTTGGCTTTCGGGTGCCGGTGGCGATTACCCGCGCAGCTTGGCAGGATTGCGTGGAATGGGCGGACACCACGGCATCCCACGAAACTGAAGACTGCCGCTTGCATGATTTGCTGCGCGAGTTGAATGAACGCGCCGTATTGGCGTCGGAATTGGACCCTGAAGGCGTGGCGCTGATGCGGTTTTATCGGGTTCCGGCAGGGGCCGAGCACACCGTAGCCGAAGTGACGACGCTTGCCCTGCATAGCGGAATGGATGAACACGATATGCCCATCATCACCATTAGCCTGGCTGGCGAAGCCGACTATTCTGCCGCCTGACCGGCTGCATGACTGCGATCCCCCTCTGCATGGAGTGTCCGTGCCCCCGCCGCCATAGGCGTCGGGGCCGGGCTGTCGTGCTGCGCATCGAGCCCCATGCCGGGTCTTGACCCTGGCGGGCTTCCATCCCTTATGCCTTCGCGCCTTGCGGCGCTGCGCGCTTCGCTTGCCAGGCGGCCGCTGGCCGCAGATGGAGCCGCGCCCGTGCGGGCGCGACTAGGGGCGCTCGCCGCGCAGCCGATGCGGGGCGACAGATCCGCGCTACTGCCGACATCCCCGTCTTTCGTAAGTCCCGCCGCCTAAACCGCCGACGTGTACCACTCCGCGTCCAGCCTCCGAGGGCTTTCGCGGCATAAACGGCTGCCTCCCCGCTGCGCGGGTCCCCTCCATTTATTCCACGACCCTCTCCGGCAGGCCGCTGCATGGTCCAGATCGGCACGGCGACGGGACTCACGAAAGACGGCGGCAACACCGGGAGTCAGGATCAATCCCCCCACATCGCATCAACGATCCGGCTCAAGAATCTTCGAATCCGGTCAGCAGAAAAACCAGCCCCAAAAGGCTTTTTTGAAGGATGGAAACCATGAACAAGCTGTTTGAAGCATCAGACCTGATCCATGCCTACAGCCGCGCCCAGGCGGTGGCAGATGGTGTGCTGGTGGACGTGACCACGACGGCCCGCGAAGCCGGGTTTTCGGTGCCGGTCGCCATGACCCGCGCCGCCTGGGCCGATTGTGTGGAGTGGACCGAAGAAACCGACCGGCGCAAGGCGACGAGCCAGGACGAGGCGGGGCGCTTGTGGGATGTGGTGTGGATGGCGCACCGGGCCGCACGGCGGGCGGCAGGGGCTGGGTGCTGCGCCTTTGAAGTGCTGCGGGTGCCACGCGACGGCCGGGGCATCCGTCCGCGTAGCGCGGTGCTGACCATGCGCATCGGTGCCGGGGATGCCGGTGAGCCGGTCATCACGATTAGCCAGCCCAACGAGGACTGACAACCCCGGCCAATGCTTCGCGGCGCGGAGCATTGACAGCGGCTGTCGCTGAAATCCCAACCACGGAAAGCAAGGAGAAACACCATGGCATCAGTCAACAAAGTCATCATCATCGGCAACCTGGGCCGCGATCCCGAAGTGCGCTACAGCCCGGACGGTGCCGCGATCTGCAATGCTTCGATTGCCACGATGACCCAATGGAAGGACAAGGCCACGGGCGAGAAGCGCGAGGAAACAGAATGGCATCGAGTGGTGTTCTACAACCGCCTGGCTGAAATCGCGGGCGAGTATTTGAAAAAGGGCCGTTCCGTCTACATCGAGGGCCGTCTGAAAACGCGCAAATGGCAGGACAAGGAAACCGGCGCGGATCGGTACAGTACCGAAATCGTGGCCGACCAGATGCAGATGCTGGGTGGCCGTGACGGTGGCCCGGCTGCGGGTGACGATGTGGGCCAGGATGGCCCCAAGACCAGCAAGCCCGCTCAGTCGCGCAAACGGAGTGGGCGCGGTGCCGCACCTGCCGCGCAGCCTGCGGCCAGCGATCAGGCCGATGATATGGACATCCCGTTCTAATCCCGTCTGACCTTCCATCCCTGGGCCGCTTTTGCGGCCCTTTTTGCGTCTGCCCGTTGCCGTGCTTTGGTAGTGGGTTTCTGTCTGCCTGGTGCGCGTGTCCCAGGCTGCGCCTGGGTCCCTGCTGTGTGACGCTGCCTGCCCGGTTTCCGGTCAGGCTGGGCCGTTTGTCCCCAAATTCGCTGGCGCTCATTTGTGGCCTTAAACGTCCCACACATGACGCACCCCTGGCGGGGAGCCGGAAAGCCTTGCCCACCAAGGGTTTGCGGGGATTGGGCTGAATCCGGGATTGTGGAACACATAGGGCACTGGAATCACCTAAAGCATTGATCTATCAGCGAAAATGTCGGCCGCAGCCGTGGCCTAAAGCGCCGTAGACGGGTGTGCTATCTGGGTAGATGTCGAGTTAGAGACACCCTTGGGACATGAGGGGGACAAGACCGCGACATTGCCGCGACACGCGCAGGACATGGTCAATACTGCCTGGAGACTTCAGCGCGACATCGTGGGGACGGATGGCAGACAGTCTGGCGTCATTCGATTTCGAGGGCAGGGGCCGGCTGCGCATCGAGGGCGGTTTGCGGGTCATGCGGCTGCATGATGGGGTGCGCCATCTGCGACTGCACCAGGTCATGCGCCAAGCCCTTGTACCCCTGCCGGTCCACCCGTTCAGGCAGTTTTTCCGCATCGTCGGTGAATACCGTGACGGCATGCCGTTCCCGCGAAATACTGACGTAATAGGTGTCCTGGGCCGTGGTGCGGCTGAAACTTTCCGCGTTGTACAGCACCCGGTCGCAGGTCAGCCCCTGGGCGCTGTGTGCGGTGCTGGTATAGGCATAGTCTAGGTGCAGCGGCTGGTCGGCGGCCAGGGTGATGTGCCGGTTGCCTGCCGCGATGGTGATGCGGTCGGCATGGACCTCGACCACCTTGGCCAGTTGGCCGTTGACCAAGTCATGGCGGGCATCATTGCGCGTGATGCGGACCTGATCCCCTACGGATAACTCCGATTCGTTCAGGTGATACACCGACAGGCGGCTCATCGTCCTGGGGATGATGTCGATGGGGGGCTGGTTGGCTGCGTCCGTGCGCAGGGTGGCCACCGTGATGCGGTCATGCTGGGGCATGCCGATGACGCGATAGCGTTCGCCGCGTTTCAGGCCGCATTGGTAATCCCGTTCGGGCACCACGATATCGCCCACCGTGTAGTAGCGGGCCACGCTGCGCTGGGCGCGGGTGGTGTCATGGCGGGCCAGCAGCTGGTAACACTGGCCCTTGCCCTCCAGACCGCGCAGCGCATGGATGCGGGCATTGATGGCCTGGCGCGAGGCATTGGTGCCGGTGACGACCAGCGTACTGGCCTGTTCGCGCTCAGGCAGAGAGACATAGGCTTGGGCGATGGCCTCATAGCGGCCAGAACTGTCGCGGGTCTTGTGGCCGTGTTCATCCACGCTGAACTGATCGGGGATGGTCAGTACCTGATCCAGCAGCGGCAGGGACTGGCTGGCCTGGCCAGTGGCGGCCAGTTGCACGGCCTGGCGCAGCCGTTCGGACCGCTGGCGCTGGATGTCGCCCATGAGTACGGCTTTCATGCCATGTTCCTGCATCATGGCGAAGGCACGGCCCGCCTCAATGGCTTTGGTCTGTGCCGTGTCGCCCAGCAGCACCACCTTCGCGCCGGTGGGCTGGATGAGCGCCAGCAGTTTGTCCATCTGGCGCACGGGCACCACCCCGGCCTCATCAATGACCACCACGGTGTGCGGCCCCAGGCGGTCCGTGAAGCTGCGTTTGTCACGGGCGGCCAGCACCGAGGCGACGGTATTGGCCTGGACGCCATCTTTGCGCAGGTTGCGCACCATGTTGCCGTAGGGGGCCAGCGCCACCAAAGTCCGGTTGTGCTGTTGTAGCACTGTCTGGGCGTTTTGCAGCGCGAAGGATTTGCCCGTCCCGGCCAGCCCCTGGATGCCGCTGATCTGGTCGGCGTCTGTGGTGATCAGCATGACCGCCTCACGTTGTCCAGCGGTCAGGCGGGTATCCAGCCCTGGTTCGATGGCCTGGGCGGGCAGGGCAGCCAGCCAGGCGCCGCGTCCGGTTTGTTCCGCCGCCAGGATGCGGGATTCGGCTTCATGCGCCTGCCGGGTCGCGTAGCGCGGGCTTTCCATCAGCAGCCGTCCCTGGGCGATGGCCTGGTCTACGAGCTGCAAGGCAGACTCATGGGACGACCCGTCCAGGCGCACGACCTCTGCGGCCCAGCCCTCACGGATCATGGGTGCCGCCTGGGTGTCCTGGGTGCTGCGGTAGTGGGGCGCTTCGCGGATCAGGGTGCCTGCCTGGACCTGTGCCTGGATGGCGGCCTGGATGCTGGTCACATCGGTATGGCCTCCGGCATGGCGCACGGCCTGTTGCAGCAGATCGGCCAAGGGCATGACCGATTCGCGTTCGGCCAGATGCGAAATGGCCCAGGTTAACGATGCCTGGGCCACCAGTGAGGACGATTGATCCGCTTCATGTTGCGGCTGGGCCTGTGGCCCCGCCTGCCCAAACTGGATGCCGATGGCGGCAGCGGCTTCCTTCCAGGTCTGATGCAATGCGGTGCGGCTCATGTCCTGGGCCTTGGCTTGCCGGTGGGCCAGGTTGATGCCCTGGCGCAGTGCATGGGGGGCCTGGTCGCGGCTGGTGCCCCGTGCAGACAGTTCCGCCGTGATGCCGGTGCTGCGTTTGCTGAAAAACTCGATCTGCTGGCGGCTGATGTGCGCCAGTTCGATATGGTTTTTCTCATGGCGCACGGCGTAACCCAGCGCCCGGACGTTGCGTTCCAGCGTGGCCTGGTAGATGGAGTCCGTGACGCGCAGGAGTTGGAAAATCTGTTCGTTGGACAGCGCCACCCATTGACCATCGACCCGCTGCGTCAGGTTCATCAGCAGGGCGTGGATATGCAAATGGGGATCGGGGGCCGCGCCTTCCGTGGGCCGTGCGGTTTCGTGGCGGAATTTGGCGATGATCAGATTGCCGGTGTGTTCCACGCGGGATTTGCCGCCTTCCTTGCGTCGGCCCATCGCCAGGTGCTTTTCTACATAGGCCAGCGCCGTGGATACAGCATCATCATTGGCCTGGATCAGGCGGTCGTCACCGCCGATCAGCGCCTGCAAGGTGATGCTTTTGGGCGCACCAAAGGTCAGGTCCAGCGCGGCGCGGGCCTTGGCGTCCTTGCGCACGGATTGACCAGCGGTGATGCCGTGCCCAAAATCGCCCTGGAGCATGGCTTTGAAGCGGGCCGGGTCAATGGCACCGACCGCGCCCAGGCGGCGGGCACCTTCGCCTTGCCAGGTCGCGGCGCTGCCATCGCGGCTGTAATAGTCATCGGCCTGGTCGGCATAGTAGTGGGTAGCGAGGGCTGCACGGACCCGATAGATCTGGCTGTGCGAGATCATGGAGACTCCGGGATGGGGGATGATTAAAAAAAGCCAGCGGACGCGAAAGGTGCGTCGATGCAGGCTGTTGGGAGAAGGAGGGGCGAGATTACACAGGGTTGTCCACGATAACTGTGGATGTCTGATTTCGGCCAACTACGGTCGTAGCTCTTGCCACAACGGCTTTACTGCCTAGAATTGATCCATGCCCGAAACTTTGGGGATAGCGTCAGGGATACAGGTTCCAGTGTGCCCCGTGCTGCATCGGGGAGTTCTGCGGTGCCACGACTGTGCGCGGCACCTGTGACGGGACGATGCCCTGCACTCGGAGGTCGTCGACTGTCTCGTCGAGTTCGAAGAGTATGGAGGCACGCTGGTGGGCGTGTAGCCGATGGAACCGGACCAACGCAACAGGTGCATCGCCAAAATCAAAGTCTGGCATGCCAACGAGAAGCTTCTCGGTCCGACGGCGCTCTACATCGGCGCCCTCCATCGTTTCAGCGGCTAGGTGGATGATCGACGGTTTATCACGAGGCACCTGCTTCACGGCATCTGAGAGCAGTTTCTTGATGTCTTTCGCCTTTTTTTCAATCGACATCTCGGAGTCGAAGTTCCGTGTAAAGCCGCACGCAAACAAGACATCCTCGACGTACATGCCGAGTTCCGGCACGTCGCAGCCGTTCACGTACCCGGACTTGACAAGCGGGAAGAGCGTGACCGATGCGTCTTCAGGTGCCCAGTCGCCGCCGATCACCTGTGTCAGCATGGGCGAGTAAGCTTTCACGCGAAACTCTCCCATATGTCGGCGAACTCTCGCTTGATTGATCAGGCGAGCCTTGATCGTCGCCTGATCGTTGTCCATCAGAACTCGCTCGCCCGATCCGATCGGCAGAGACGATTGCCAGAGATCCAGCAGGAAGTTGTCGGGCAATTCGGCAGGATCTACGTGGAAAGTGCCCTTGAACCACACCCATTGATGTTTTTCGAGCAGGATATGATGACCAGCATCCCACAAGCGTAGAAATTGGTTGCGCTCCTTCTCCGAGTAACCGGTTGTGCGATCCATGCGTTTGCACTCGACGAAAAACTCTTGATCTCCGCGCACGATACGCATGTCTGGAGTCTTATCCTGACCTTCTTCGATGAACGTCACGTCCCAGCCTTCTTCGGCGTAGGCAAGCGATACCAGCACCTCAAAGAAAAGCCCGTCGGGCTGCTTGCGGTGCTCCTTCAATAATTCGTCCAGTTTGCGCTCAATCCCGACCACGCGGTGGGCGTGCTGCCATCTGGCACCGAGGCCGGCAAAGAATGGAAGGATACGCTGTGACTGGCTTACATCCGTACAGAGCGGATCGTTAATCGCCTGGTCGCACAAGAAGAGGTACCAGCCCATTTCGTCCTCGCGCACGCGTATAGACTGAGCCTCGGCGAGCTTGGGACCGTTCACGCGCTCCCTCAGGTAACCAAGCACCGCATCCCGGCGCTGCTGCCAATGCTCGGGCGTCATACGGTCCAGGAACGGTTTGAGTCCGGCTTTCAGTGCTTGCCGGGTGGGGTCGTCGTCCGCCATGCCCATCGCTTCGGCCAATTCGCGTTTGTTCCGTTTAATCGCTTCCCTTTCGCGTTGCTCGCGGTTGCCGCGCCGACGTGCTTCCCCCATGCTCTTCTCCTTATTGGTATGAAGATTGTACGGAAATCCAGTGCGAGAGCGCTCGGCACCACACAGGTCCGCCAACGTCCGCTTCGGGTCGAAATCAGCCCTCTATAAATGACTGCTTCCGACCCAAAGCAGAAGTTCGACTTTCAGGGTTTGAACCTGTGTAGTGCGCGGTCCCTAGATTTAGCCAGGACGTCGGCCACCTCGCTTTCTGAACTTCACAGTCATGTATAATTTCGCGTTACAGCACCTGCAATGGATGCTGCGTCGCTACGACAGAGACTTAAGTGGACTCGGCAGCGCCGGGTGGCTCGGCCGGGCGCCTATCCCTCGGAAACTCCAAGCGAATAATGGCTCGCTCCGAGACCAACTCTTAGCCACATCCCTCGGCACGTTCGCCACGCTTGCTAACTTCAGGTTAGTCAAAATTCATGTCTTTTCTTTCCACGTTTCGCCGCGAATGGATGTCCAATCCCCGCGCCGATATTCTCGCGGGCATCGTCGTCGCCCTTGCTCTTATCCCAGAAGCTATTGGCTTTTCCATCATTGCAGGTATTGACCCTCGCGTAGGCCTTTATGCCTCTTTTTCCATTGCGGTAATCATCGCTTTCGTCGGCGGTCGGCCGGGGATGATTTCAGCAGCAACCGCTGCTATAGCAGTATTGGTCGTACCCCTGGTCAAGGAGCATGGGGTGGAGTACCTCTTCGCTGCTACGATTCTTATGGGTGTTTTCCAAGTATTGGCAGGCTTTCTCCGGCTCGATTTACTGATGCAGTATGTCTCGCGGTCGGTGGTTACGGGCTTTGTGAATGCGCTGGCGATTCTGATCTTCCTTGCGCAGTTGCCCCAGCTCACTAACGTCACCTGGATGACGTACGTCATGGTTGGCGCCGGCTTGGCAATCATCTATCTCTTTCCCCGCCTGACGAAGGCTGTGCCGTCGCCCCTGGTTGCGATCGTGGTACTGACCATCATCTCGATCTATGGCGAATTGCCCGTCAACACCGTTGGCGACATGGGAAAGCTACCCTCGTCGTTACCGGAATTCCTGATTCCCAACGTGCCTTTCAGCCTGGAAACGCTACGCATCATCTTTCCCTATTCCCTGACCATGGCCGCCGTGGGATTGCTTGAGTCGATGATGACAGCGCAAATCGTTGATGACCTGACCGACACGCCAAGCGATAAGCGCCGGGAATGCAAAGGCCAGGGGATCGCCAACTTTGTGACGGGATTCTTTGGCGGAATGGGCGGCTGCGCCATGATTGGCCAATCCGTGATCAACGTGAAGTCAGGAGGATCCACACGCCTTTCGACTCTCGTGGCGGGCGCTTTTCTCCTCTTCTTGATTGTGGTGCTTGGTCCGCTCGTCGCACAGATTCCGATGCCTGCGCTGGTCGCCGTCATGATTATGGTGTCGATCGGCACTTTCAGCTGGAGCTCGATCCGAAACTTACGTTCACATCCTTGGCAATCATCCGTGGTGATGATTGCCACCGTTGTCGTTGTGGTCTGGACGCACGATTTGGCACAAGGGGTGTTGGCCGGTGTAATCCTTAGCGGGTTGTTCTTCGCAGGAAAAGTAAAGCGACTACTCACAGTCAAATCGGCACTATCCCAAGATGGGAGCACGCGCACGTATGCTTACTCGGGCCAAGTGTTTTTTGCTTCTACCGAGCGCTTTTCTGAAGCCATCGACTTCAAGGAGGTGGTGGACAAGGTTTTGCTCGACGTTTCAGCCGCACATTTCTGGGATATTTCCGCTGTGGGCGCCTTGGATAAGGTGGTAATTAAGCTTAGGCGGGAAGGCACTTCAGTGGAGGTCGCCGGTTTAAATGAAGCCAGCGCAACCATTATCGGACGATATGCCACGCATGACAAACCCGGTGCAGACGCTCAGTCTGTCGGCCATTAGGAGAAGAAATATGTCAAAGATCCTCGCATGTGTTGATGCGTCCCCGTATGCAATGTCCGTGTGTGACCTCACGGCTTGGTTGGCGTCGCGGTCTAAGTCCGATATAGAACTACTACATGTCGTGCAACGCAAAAGCGCCGTTGCCACCCGCCATGACTACAGCGGGGCGATTGGCCTGGGTGTAAAAAGTGAGCTTCTGGAAGAGTTGACCCGCATCGAAGAGGCCCAGGGAAAACTTGCCGTCCAAAGTGGTCGTGCGCTGCTGAATGCTGCCCAAACTAGAATCGAGCTGAATACCGGCGGGAAGATCGAACAAGTTCATTTGCATGGCGGCATCATCGAGACGATACTCGAGCGCGAAGCCGAAGCTGAACTCGTCGTCATGGGCAAACGCGGTGCATCCAGTGAGTTCGCGACCGCCCATATCGGGTCAAAAATTGAACGCGTTCTGAGAGCCAGTAAAAAGCCTCTCGTTGTCGCCCCGCAGCAATTTTTACAACCAGAAGAGGTCGTGATCGCCTATGACGGCGGCAAATCGATATTGCGTGCGTTGGAGTATGTGGCTAGTTCACCCATTCTCAACGGAATGCCCGTTCACCTAATAATGGCTGGCGAGGAGTCTGAGAGTCGTCGCGGCGATTTGGAACGTGTTGTGTTGACCATAAGCGCAAATGGAGGCAACGCAGACTGGTCACTTCTTCCCGGTGCGCCGGATAAAGTCATCGCGGACTACATGGCGGATCGACCCAGTTCAATGCTCATTATGGGCGCTCACGGCCATTCGCCCCTTCGGACTCTGATCGTGGGGAGCACTACGACGGCAGTAATTCGAGCAATCCATGCGCCCATACTGCTTATTCGCTAGCCAAGAATCTTTGGTGATGACCGCCGTGCATTTCAGTCGTCTGCTTTTGGCCGAAAGTAGTCATCAAGCTTCTGAAAATGATGTGACTTTCTCCATAAACCGCCGATACGGCATTTTCACCCTGGCCACAGGCAAATCTCCCGCCATCGCCACATACCCCTTCAGCACCGGCAGCGCCTGAATCTGCGCCGCCGTCACCACATCCTCAGTCGTCCGGTCCATATTATCTGAAGTGTTGCGGTGATCGACACTGCGGCTAACACTGAATTTCGGGCGCTCGACTTCATGCTTGCCCAGGCTTTCGCTCATGTCGCGGGCCGTCTGGGGATCGGTGCGCGATCCGCCCAGAACCGCCAGGTTGCGGAAGCTGGCCCGCAGGGTGGTGGCCATGGTGCGCCCGTAGATGTGTTCCAGTTGGGATGTGCTCTGCAATCCGGCGACGATGCGCAGCCCATTCTTGCGGCCTTTGGTCAGCCCGGCCTCCAGCGATGGCAACCCTTCGAGGCTGGCCAGTTCGTCAATGAACAGCCACCAGCGCCTGCCGGTGTGCTCGGGCATGGACAGAATGGATGTGATGAACACATCGACCCAGGCCGACACCAGCGGCTTCATGGCATGCATCATGTCTTCGCGCCAGTTGATATACAGATTGCCCGCCTGCGGGTCATCCAGCCAGCCGCGGATGGAGAACGGGCCGGGCTTCATACTGGTGTGTTCCGACAGTTTGTTGGACAGCACAAATCGGGCTGAGGACAGCGCCTTGCTGGCCTCACTGGAACCGACAAACAGGGACTCTGCCAGAGTGCCTTCCAGGAATTGTTTGAGCGTCTTGGGATCTTCGATGGTGCAGAGGCGAAACAGATCCATGATCTGGGCTTTTTTTCCCTGTAGCTGATAGAGTTTTTTGGCCGTTTCGCGCAGCAGCAGACGGCCAAAATCGTTCCATTCCTCTGCATTTTTGTCCTGGCTCATGGGGACCAGGGAACGCGCCAGGTGCTTCCAGTCATAGTCGGCCCGCACTTCGTTGAACAGCGACCAGCCTTCGCTGCGGGCGTCATACGGATTCAGGATCACATCGCCTGGTTGCCAGAACTTGCTCAGCATGTCGCCGTTCGGATCAATGACGATCATGCGGTCATTGCGCAGCGGTTTGCGGACTGACAAGGAGCCGGGTTGACTGTTTTTTGATCTGGCTTGCACGGAGGCCGCCATATTGCGCAGCAGCACGGATTTGCCCGACCCCGTGGCCCCGCTGACCAGCAGATGCAGGTTTTCATTGGCGGTCGGCAGCGGGATGCCCGCCACGTCGATCTGTTGATGACCGGGTTCGGTGCAGAGCTTGGACAGGTGTTTGGTCGTGGTCATGCGGGTGCCCCGGACGAAGCGTTTGTAGGCCGCGCCTTCAAACCCTTGGGTTTTTGCGGTGCGGCCCACGAACAGGATCAGTGCCAGGGCGGTGAGCAGGCCGATGCCCAGCGCCCCGTAGAGCAGCGGATAGCCTGGCGTCAGTTTCACGAAATACCAGGCTGTGCGGCTATTCCAGTCCTGCCAGGCCATGCCGCTGCCGTAGGTGGCGGCGGTCATCCAGGCACCGACCGGAAAGAGGCCCAGGGAAAAGGCGGCAATGCGCCGCCGCGTGATGGGAGAGAGCAGGGTAGACATGGGGGTTGTGCCTTCAAGAAACGAGCCATTGGCCCAAAGCCAGCCCAGCCAGCATCCCGCCCAGGATGCCGGATGCGCCGCCGATGACCATGGCGATGACCGTCATGCGCCGTGCTGACTGCCGGGCGATCTGGGCGCATTGCGCGGATTCTTCGGCCAGGTGCGTCAGCCGAACGCCTGTGGCGTCCAGCATGGCCTGCATGGCGTGTTGTGATTGTTCATGGATGGGCGTGGTGACTTCGCGCAAGGTGGCCGCCAGATGGCGGTCCAGTTGCCGGGGGAGCAGTTGCAGGGCTTCGGTCAGCGCCTGGATGTGCGGTAGGGCCTGGTCCTGGCGTTGGCCGATGGCCTCCAGCCGGTCCACCAGGCTGGCGACCTCGCCCAGCACCTCGCGGTACAGCAAATCCAGCTTGGTGCGGGCCTGGCCCCCAGCCGGGTTGGGGGATGTGTCCATGGCGTTCACGCAAAGAGGGCGGCAAAGGCCGCATGCATCTGCCGATCCACGGGCCGGGCCAAGGCCCGCAAGGCATGCATGTTGCTCAGGTGCGAGATACGGTCATGGTCACTGCGATCCGTTTGCTGCAACAGTGCCCGGTAGTCGGTCTGGTCGGCCAGCACATCGGCAATGGTCGTGCGCAGATCGGCCAGCAGTTCAAACACTTCGTTCTCGAAAATGGCCGCTTTGGGGTTGGCCTGGGCTTCGCCGGTTTTGGCGGCATAGGCCAGCAGCGACGGGAATTCTTCCTCGACGCTGGTTTCTACGCGATTGAACAGCAGCCGCACCCGGTCCGGGGCGACCCCCAGCCCTGCCAGCGCGGCCACCGTCTTGATGGTTTCACGTTGGGCCTTGCCGGTGTTGATGACCGGCAGAACGAAGTAGCTGATTTCTTCGTGGGCACCCTCGTAGCGCATCATGTGCGCCAGAAAATCCTCGATGTTGCTGGCCCCAACATCCACGATGGCATCGTCACGGGTGAGCAGTTCGCGGAACAGTCGTCCGAAGTGTTCACCGCGCAACTGATCGACCGACAGGCCCAGATCCGCGCCGGTTTCGTTGGTGGACTCGACGGCAAAAATCTGTGCGCCGTTCATGCGCGGGGCCAGCAGGTGAGAGGCAACGACGGTTTTGCCGACCGAGCCGGTGTAGTTGAGGACTGCGACTTTCATGGGTTCATTCCTTGTCTTGGGGAGTGGGGTTGGTGGCTTTCTGGCGTTGTTCCAGGCCTTCGCGCCGCAGGGCCTCCAGGTCTACCCGCATGTTGCGGATTTGCCGAAGGTCGCTGGGCGTTTCAATGCCGTGGGGCCGCCCTTGGATGGCATCCACGGGCGGCGGAGAGGGTGTGGTACGGGGTGTTTCGGGCGCGGTGCGGTGCGCCGTGGGTGTGGGGGGTGTCACAGGGACGGCTGGGGCCGCTTGCGGACGGTTGGCCTTGCGCCAGCGGCGCAGTGTCGTGATGTAGGTGCTGGACCGCACGGCCAGTCCGGCCTGGGCCAAGTCCTCCATGATGGCGGCATGGGGGACGCCTGCGGCCAACTGCGTTTCAATCATCGGGAACAAGGCCCGTAGCTTGGCTGCGATGCGCAAGCGCGGGTCCAGGCTGTCCAGCACGGCCCGGTAACGGACCACGGGATCGGGTTTGGTGAAGTGTTCGGTCATCGGGGCTTGCCTTGCGGATCAGTGTTGCAGCGCAGGCAGCGCCTGGGCCTGTTTGCCGTCCAACCACGCCAGGCCCGCCGCGTGAGCCTCGTCATAGGCGCATTGGTTATCGGCAAAGCGCACGGACTTGCCGCGTGCCGGGAAGTGGCCGCAGCCGACTTCTTCGCCCTGGTCCAGCAGCCGCAGCAAGTAGCCTTCGCCGTCGCCGCTGCGCGGCACGATTTCAAAGGAGAAACGCAGTTGGGCCTGGGCCAGATCGGTCTGAAACTGCCGGGCGACAGCCGGGACGCGGGCGGCCCATTCGGTGCCGATTCGATCCAGGGCATCGGCGATGCTGTAGCCGCGTTCATGCAGCCAGTCATTGCGATCCAGCACCAGGGCGGCGGTCAGGGCTTCGCCCAGGCTCAGTGCGCCGATGCCTTCGCGGGCGGCACGTTGGGCGATGGCCAGCAGTCGCGTGTCGAGATTCGAATGCATGAGAACTCCTTTGCCCTGTCGGTTGGAAGGGCGGTCGTGAGGATTGAGAAGGGGTTGCCCGGATGGGCAGATGTCGCTCTGTTGCCGAATCCCAGCCGCCATCGGGTGGCGGCCCGGTGTGGCGGATGGAGACGGACGGGGTGTGCTGCGATCAGTGTGGGTAGGCGAAAGACTTATCCACAGGTCGCTTCTGGTAGAAGAAAGGTAGAAATAAGGTAGAAGGCTTTTTGATGCCTGGAAAACCGCATGAATAAAGGCTTTCAGCCATCAGGGGCGCGATGCTATGCCGACAAAGCGCGATGCTATGCCGATAACCCGCGATGCTATGCCGATGCAGGCGCGATGCTATGCCGATAGCTGGAATGACTTATCCACAAGCTGAAATTGATCAATGATTGACCAATTTCAGGCCGATTTCCGGTTTGGGTTTCCCCGTGTTTTCGACAGTTGGCAGATCAGGGCGCGATGTAATGACGATGGTTGCTCAACGGTCCAGGCGGGTCCAGACTGCCTGTTCGTGGCCCCGGCTTGCCGCCTCGATACGGGGGGCCACGATGACTTCCAGGGCTTCCAATTCAGCCAGGCTGCGTTCCAGGCTGACCCTGAAGTCGCGCATCCGTCCGGTGTATTGGGCGCGATCCTTCAAGATGTCCAAGCTGTATTTCTGCTGCATGTCGGCGGAGGTGCCGATCAGCCGTTGCAGACTTTTGGACAAGTCATAGCGCATTTGCAGGCGTTTGCTCCAGTCCAGCAACGCGTATTCCCGATTGCCGAAGATTTGCGCCCAGCGCGGGTCGGCATAGATCGTATAGCTGCCGTTGCGCTCGTCGTAATCGAACCCGCCGATCATGGCCAGCACGCGGGCTGATGGGTGATTGCCGTAGCTATATTTCACCGAGCCGTCTTTGCGCCTGGCTTCGATGCACAGGGTAAAACGGGCCAGGTCTTTCATGCCTTCGTGCAGCCATTCGTATTGACTGCCCCCGGTGGGCCTGCCCATGCCACGCAGGAAATCTGCACGGTTGATGGAGGGGGCTTCGCCCAGCAGCGCCGTGGTTTGCAGGTACATGGCGTGCATCCAGATGTCGGCGTGGTCTTCGCTCAGTTGCTTGCCCGAGCCTTTGAGCAGAATGTTGCTGCCTTCCAAAAACACCGTGTCATCGTGCAGGGGACGCCAGCCGCGCCGCACCGGGGCAAAGATGGAACTGCGGGCGATGTAGTTGGGAATGGCGCGGGCTGTTTCGTTGATGCCGGGCACGATGAAGGGGGCCGGAGTGGTAGCCTCCTTTCCAGCGGCGGCGGCAATCGCTTGCTGGGCCTTTTGCTGGGCGCGTTGCATGGCGGCAGACAGGCGCAGCAGGGTGCTGGCCTGCTGGAAGGGCAGGCGGGTGGGTGCGGTCATGGGAAATGCTCCAGACAGGCCCGCCCAAGGCCTGCCGGATTCGTGAGCAAGGCCTCACGCGGGGTCAGGGGGAAAGAAGGTGACAGAACGGGTGCCGGCAGTGCCCGGCACCCAGGGGGATCAGCAGGTTTGCAGCGCGGCGGGTGCTGGCGTGTCCAGCAGTGCCGTGTGTGGCGTAAACCAGAGTTCCTTCAACCGGAAACGCTCGAAATACAGCACGATGTCCACGGTATGGCGCAGAAACGCCTGGATGGTTGCCAAGTCCAGATTGCCGCCCGTGGGCGACTGTTTGATCAGCACCGCCAGGCGGTCAAAGGTATCGGCGGCACTATTGGCATGCGTGGTGGTCACTGATCCAGGGTGGCCGGTGTTCAGCGCGGCCAGGTAGTCCCAGGTTTCAGGGCCGCGCAGTTCTGCCAGAAAGATCCGGTCTGGTGACAAGCGCATGCAGGCCGCCAGTGCATCGGTGGCCGATACCCGGCCCCGGACGCCGCCATACATCAGGTGAATACGGTTGCGGTGCCGGGGCAGCATCAATTCATGCGTGTCCTCGATGGTGATGAGCCGTTCATCGACCGGCACCCGGTCAATGAGTGATCGGGCGAAGGTGGTTTTGCCCGAGCCGGTTGCACCCGCGACCACAATGTTTTTACGAGCCAGAATGGCTGCATGCAGGAAGGCCGGGATGTTGCTGCTGGCCTTGAGTTTCAGCAGGTTCTGGTCAATGGGCGACATGCCGCCCGCAGCAGCCCGGGCCGCTGCATCATCGACGGCATCAAAAGCGCCCTGGGCTTGCAGCGTCTCCAGGGTGAACGCTGCCTGGGCATGCTTGCGAATGTTGACGGCCAGGGTGCCGTCAATGCAGGCCGGAGGCTGCACAATCTGGCCGCGTTCACCGCCGGGCAGCACGACCGACAGGATGGGTGATTTCGCCATGTGGTTGTAGGCCGCCAGGGCAGTCGCCAGGGCCTCCAGATGCGGGTAGGTCAGCGCGGGGCATTCGTGCAGCATCCAGGCGCCCCGCACACGGCTGTAGCACTCACCGGGCCGCACAATGGCGATTTCCGTGACGGCTGCATCGTCCAGGTGTGCGGCCAGTGGCCGCAAAAACGTGTTGACGGCAATCGCCCGATCAAAGGGGCGCGGCTCAGTGGATGGGTTCGAGGTCATAGACATGGCTGAAATCCAGGTCGCGGGCCACCATGATGCCGATGCGCGTACCTTGGTTTTTGTAAAGGGTTGGGGGGATGTCGAGCGACTTTTCCAGAATTTTGGCGATGACTTCCTGACTGCCTTCGCGTGTGTTGTCGAAACGGATGTTGTTGCTGCCGGACTGACCCTGATTGGCTGCCCAGGCGCCAAAGTCACCGACCAGGGACAACAGGATGGCGTTGCCGAAGCGATCCCAGAAGTGGTTGTCGGTATGCCCATCGACTCCCGCTTCGCCCAGCGGGCCGGTGCCAGGGGAACCCAGGTTGACGATGACGCCGGTGGGCGTTTCCAGCCGGTTCCAGGTGATAAAGGCCCGGCCTTGTCCTTGGTCGATGCCTCCCGACTGGTAGCCGGTGAATTTGGTGCCTGCGTCGATCAGCTTGACCTTGCCGTTGGTGCTCATGACATCGTGGGTGGCCAGGCAGGTCAGCAAGCCCGCCTGGGTGCTGACCAGTTTCGTCTGCAAGGTGCAATCGATCATCGTGCCTTGGGTGAGCAGGAAGTTTCGATTGCCCAACTGCCCGGCGACCGAGGGGGCCAGTTCCAGGGGCCGCAGCTTGTCGGCCAGTGGCCCTGCATCGGCCAGCGGGCCGCTGGCGTTTTGAGTCGTGCCGCTGTCCGCCGAGGATTCCGTCAGCGGGCTGTCCAGCCTGCGCTGCGCCACTTCATCGACCGCAGGCGGTGGGGTCGGTGCGGGTGGCGGGACGTAGTAGGTACGCGCCTGTACGGCAGGCGGTGGCGGGGCCTCACGCTTGGGCGGCGGCGCAGGCCGTTCGACCTTGGGGGCTTTGAGGCGGTTGGCAATACCGCTGCGTTCCCCGTCCGGGCCGGGGTCAGTCTGCGGAGCGGATTCGCGGTGCCAGACCTTGAACAGGGTTCCCGCTGCAATGGCCAGCGCAATCAGGATGATGAGCCAGAGAAAGGCGCGAGCACCGCGTGGGGCGCTGTGGCCCGCCGTTTCCAGATCCGCAGGTTCCCGATCCAGGTTCAAGGGGAGCTGGTTTTGTTCGTGGGGTGCCGTCGTGCCATCGCCCGAGGGGGGGATGTTCGGATCAGTGGTCATGGTGTATTCCTTGAGATGCCCTTCACCCGGCGTCGCACTGCCGGTGACGTGGTCCCGGTATCGGGCGGCACTGTCGTGGCGCTGTAGGTTTCGTTATGGATGGCCAGCACCAATTCACCCAGGCGCAGGTGCCACAGCGCCGAGGTGCGATGCAGCACCATCGTGCGGTCATCGGCCATGTGGTAGTTGGTCAGCACTTCCTGACCGTCTGGGGTGACGCGATAGACCGCCGGGATGTCTGCCCCTGGCGCAAATTGCAGCCAGGTCTGACGGCCATCGTCCCATGCGTGAACGGGCGCAATGCTGGTGTCGCCGCTGCGTGTATAGGCTTGCCAGTTCACCGGCATGCCGGTGGCTTGCAGAGATCGCTCGATGGCCGCTTGCCGGGCGGCCTGATCCCGCAGTTTGGCTGCGGTTTCGGGGTATCGGATGACCAGCTTGTAGAGGGCCGGGGCGTTGCGCTGATCGCTGTAGGACAGCCGAAAGCTGTAATCATGCCGATTGGTCACCACGATGAGATTGGTGTTCGCATCCTGGGCCGTGGGTTTGAAGAACAGGTGGTTGTCCTTGTAGGTAAAGGCATAGGCCTTGCTGTCGCCGAAAACGTGATAGACGTAGCGTTCATCAGGGGCCAGCACGATATGGGTGGCCACACCGATCACGGCATCGAGCTGGATGACATCGGCAGCGTTGTAGTTCACATAGCGCACACGGTGGTCCCGCTGTGCGGATCGGGGGTATTCCAGGGCCAGGGCGCTGGCGCTCAGGGTCAGATTGAGTGCCAGGCCCAGGGCGCATGCCAGGGCATGCCGCCTGAGCAGGGGTGTGTTCATGGGGGATTCCTTCGGATGCGCCGGGCGTTTAGCGCGACAGGTCGGCGGCCAGGTCATAGCGCGTGACCTGAAAGCCCAGGGGATTGCGCCGCGCAACGGCTTCGGTCAACGGCACCTTGGCGTACTCATAGGCCATGGTGGCAATCAGGTGGCTGACTTGCGTGACATCGCCCGTGTTCACATCGCGTTCGGTTTTGGTGAAACGGACGATGGCTGCCTGGTTGGCCCCCAGCGTGATCGAATGAACCTGTACGTCCACTGTGCCCTGGGTGCCCAGGCGTGTGGTGACAGCCTGCGGCCCTTCAAAGCGTTTGCCGTAGGCCGTCTGGATGGGCGGCGACGAGAGTAGGGCGCAGGTGTCGAATTGCTCCTGGATGGTCTGCCAGCTATAGCTTTCGCAGTTCAGGACGTAGCTGTTGAGGAAATACTTGGCGATGCGTTCACCGTAGTCCTCCAGGGGCTGGCCCAGGCGGCTGACATGCTCGATGGTGCCGGTGGCATCATTGACCCGCACCACATACATTTCAGGCGGCTGCTTTAAGGGCGTCAGGCCGATGACGGCCCCGACCGCAGCCAGCGCCAGGATGCCCGCACCGCAGGCCACTTGCCAGGCGCGTTTACGACTGTTGATCAGTTCGCCCAGGTGGTCACGTTCCAGGCCTCTGGATTGCTCCAGGTAGGCGGCGATGTCTTCGGATTTGAGCGTGTCAGCCATGGTTCATGTCTCCCTGGAAGGTGGGGGGCGTGGCATTGACCGGAATGCGGGGCGAATCAGGCGGCTGCGGCGGCTGGGGCGCATGAAAGGCGCAGCCAGCCAGCAGCCCAGCCAGGGTCAGCGTGGCGATGAGGGATTTCATGGGTAAAGGACTCCTAGCCTGCCGGGCGCGGCGGGCCATGATGGGATGAGAAAGACACCGAATCTAGACTGTGGAGACAGCAGGGGCAGCGGCTGGATTACTTGGCGCGGGGCCGCAGCATGCTGCGCAAGCGCAGAATCGAAAAGGCGCCATGGGCGGCAGAACCAATCCCCAGGCGGGCACCGAAGCCATTGGACAGGCCTGCAGCCAGGCCGGGGAGCATGATCATGATGACAAGGCTGGCGATGCCGACCAATATCTGCGCACCGAATAAAGACAGCACATCCGTGATGCCGCTTTCTGTCTCGACGGCAATCATGCGCAGCAGTTGGATGTTCATTTGAAGCAGCAGCCCGAAGACGAGTCCGGCCAACAGGGCCAGAAATACGAAATTCAGAGCTTGTGACACCCAACTGTTGAACAACTGCTTGGTGGGCTCGAACAGCGTTGCTGCGATGAATAGGGGGCCGACCGCCACCACCAGCGCCATGCCCACTTTGCACACGACGATGACCACCATGATGATGCTGCCCACAACGGCCGAGGAAAAGCTGATGAGGGTGGCCAGGATGCTGACCAGAACTTCTCGCGTGGACGGCATGAAGTTGTACCAGGGCTGTTTGCTGGCTCCCAGCATGGCATTGGCTGCTTCGCTGGTTTCCTGCTGCAGTTTGTCCACTTCTGCGGCAACATCACCTGTTCCCAGAGCCAGCGTTGTCACGTCGTCAGGCAAGGCGACCATGGCCTTGGCGATGTCGTTCTGGTACAGGCCTCCCGCACCAAAGAACAGGGAGATGATGACGACCATGATGGCTTTCTTGAAGAATTCGGTCACGGTCATGCCGGCTTGACCGTGCATAAGCGCAAAGGCATAGACGACAAATTGCAAGGTCAAGCCCACGACGACGATGGGAGCCAGGGCTTCGAACAAGGCCTGTATGGGGCCGTTGATTGCGTTGCTCAGAACATGCTCAGTTTGGCCCATGACCCATTGGGCAATTTCATTGGGGCCAGTCGGCGGGGCTACCGAGGCATCAAATTTAGTCATGATGCTGCCTTATGGTCGTGAAGGTTCGGCAGCAGTCGCATGGCTGGATGATCCTGGCTGGTTGCCAAACCAGCCGCCATAGACTCGTTCTGCGCGGGCTTGCAGCAGGTTGCGCTCGGCATCGAGTTGCTGCGAAGCAAGTTGAATCCTGGCTTGTTCCGCCTGGATGTTGGCTTGCTCAATCTGGATGCGGGCCTGTAGCTCGGCAATTTCCTTCGGATTGGTCGTCTGATTGATCTTGTCCTGCAAAGCATCCACGTTCGCCAGGCGTCGGGTCATGGCGTCGTAGGCGCGCTGGCTCATGGCCTTGGATGTGGCTTCAATATTTAGCGCCCGTTCAGAGAGCGTTCGACGATCCTCCTGGAAATTTACAGGGGTCATCACCTCGTCTGTGATGCGGCCCACATCGCCATCCAAATTTGAACTGCCGGAGCGGTTCAGCAGGTCCTGCGCATTGGCAGGCAGGGCGGCGCGTAGCTGATTTCGGATATCGGGGTTGCCGACCACGTTGCCGTAACCGCTGGACTGTGTGAAGGCCGCCAGCTGGCTTTTGGCGGTGGCCAACTGGTCGGTCAGGTTTTGCAACTGATCTTTGGCGGTCAGTAGCTGTTCCTGTAGTTGGGCAATGGTGGCGGCGTCCACGGTGGGGATGCCGCTGGCGTGGACGGGAGAGAGGGATGAAGCGGACAGGGCAATGCCCGCCGCAATCAGCTTGCAGCGTGTCATGGGAGACTCCGATGGAATTGGCAGCGGGTGGTGCTGCCGGGAAGAGGCCTGCGCTTCAGGCAGGCCAGTCGTGCGGGCAGTTAACGGCTGGGTTTCTTGACCAGCGCGGCCTCGTATTCAGCCTGGGTGATGCGTTTGGCCGTTGTGTTGTCGGAGGTGATTTGGTCGGTAGCTTCGTCGTAGGCCACATGCTTGGTGCCTGCCACGATGAGGATGTTGTCTGCGTCGCCCGGGACGGCGGGGGACGTATGCGCTTGATAGCCCACTTTGCCGAGATTGTTCCAGCCATTCACCGTAAACAGCAGACTGTCGCCATTGCGTTTGATATGAATGAGCGTTGGCGGATAGCGGCCAAGGTCGGTCAGCCAATACCCCACGAACTTCTCCCCGTCAGGCTCCGTCTTGCATCCGGCCAGGATAGTCAGCAAGGAAGCGCCAGAGGCAGCAATGAAATATCGTCGGTTCATGAGGTGTCCTATGGTGAAAGGTTGATGGGGTGTACCTGGTGCCGCTTGAAGATTGCCCAGGCGTCGGCCACGCTGCTGGCGGGTCCAGCTTTTGTAAGCCAGTACGCCCGCTCGGATGGTTTCAGGATGTTCCACCAGGCCATGCCGCTGGCTTCGTCCGCCGTGGGCGGTCGGTTCAGGTCTGAAGAATTTACGGACATAGCTCTGGCCCCTCCGTTTCATGTGCCGGCCCCTGGGGTTGCAGGGGGTGATCGAAGCGCACGCCGATCAGGTCAGCGATGCGCTGCCAGTCGGCGGGTTGCGGGCGGTGGCCATCGGCCTCATGGATGTGCAGGCTGTAATACTTATGCACACCTTGCTCGAAATATTCGCGATCTTCACGCGGGGTCGAGGACGAGAACCAGAGGTACGGCGTATGCCGTGGGTCCGAGGCGGAGGGCGAATCCATGCCGTGGTCCTGAGCGATACGCTGCAATTCATTCGCATCGACGGCTTCGCGCTCGATGACGGCTTCGCCTTGGCTGAATTGCCCTCGATCCAGATCATCCTGGGTCCAGCGTTCGCTGTAGATCGAGATCAGGAAGGTGTCTGCTGCGGCCGTCGATTCCGGCATTTCCAGGCCCAGGCGGTTGTAAAAGGCGTGATCCTTGAGGGCTTCCTGAATCTGCTGGATCTGTTGCTGTTCCAGGCTACGGACGTGCTCAGTCCGGCGCCGATCTGCGTCATGCTTCATGAGGGGGTGTCCTGTGGAGATGGCCGGTCATGCGTGACCGGCGTGGTTACTGGCGGGCTTGCTTGACGGCGGCCAGGTAGACCGGCAACCAGGCGGCGGGGTCGGTCCCGGCCTGGGCGACGGCCTGTTCTGCGATGTCTGCCATGTCCGGGCTGCCGGAGAACACCAGCAGTTCGTCGTCGCAGCCCGATAAATCCAGTTGGGCGACGGTGACGCCGGCCCCTTGCTTGACCAGAAACTTGCGGCTGGCTTCGCCCAGGCTTTGGAGCAGTTCAAATTCCGCGACCGTCAGGCCAAAGCCCTCGATGTAGTCGCGGGCGCGGGCCTTGGGGTTGGGCAAGAGAATCAGGGTGGCCGTTTGCTGCACCAGGGATGCGCCGACAGGGTTGTCGAGGATGGCCCCCGGTTCCTGGGTCGCCAGCGCCAGCACCCCGTTTTTCTTGCGGATGGTGCGGGCCGCGTCCTGCATGGACTCCTGAAAATGCGCGTCTTTCAACGGGTGCTGGCACTCGTCGTACAGATTGATGATGCGCCGCCCATCGTGCAGCGCATCGATGCGGTGTTTCAGGTACAGGGTGGCTGCGCCGCGCACTTCGTCATCGTCCAGCAATTCCGTCAGATCAAAGCCAAAGAGGGCTGGCCGGGCACTGCCGGTTTGCAGGTTCAGATCGTCCGTGGGGTTGTCGAATACCCAGCCGTATTCACCCCCCTGGCACCAGGGGGCCAGGCGGGCGTGGATGGTGCTGCGGGTGTCATCCTCACTGTAGGGGTTGGGCAGCAAGGTGTTCAGGGTGGACAGCGTTCTGGCCGGTCGGTCAATCAGCGTGGTCAGCTGCTGAACCGCCTGGGTGATGTCCGCCCGTTGCCGGGTGGTGACGGCTTCGCCCTGGCGTTCGGCCAAGTAGATGACCAGGCGCACCATGAAGGCCACATTGCCCTTGGTGGGTTCCATCTGAAAGGGATTCCAGCCGGTCGGCTCCCCCAGGCGGATATTGAAGTACCGCCCGCCCAGGGCCATGATGAGTACCTGCATGCCCTGGTCTTTGTCCCAGACCACGCAGGCAGCCCCGAATTTCTGCGCCTGGGTGACCAACATGCCTTGCAGCACGGTTTTGCCGGTGCCCGTCATGCCGATGATCAGGGTGTTGCCTGGGCGGCGTTTGCCGGTTTCGTCCAGGTCTTCCGTGGAGGCATGGAAGTTGAAGAAAAAGGGCGATCCCGTCTGCGTTTTCAGCATGGTGACGGCTGGCCCCCAGGGGTTTCCGGCAGGCTTGCCCGTCAGCTGGTTGTGCAGGCTGGAAAAGCACAGGAAATTCAGGGAGGTCACCGGCACGGGCCGGGGCCGCCAATGCCAGTTGCCCGGCAGTTGCGCCCAGAACCCGGCTTCCAAGGCCCGGTCCAGGGGCCGAAAGCCTACGGCGTCTTCGGCCAGGGCGGTGGCCGTCTGCGCCAGCGCCTGACGCACGCTGTCTGCCGAGGTGCCATACACCAGGAGAGTGGCATGATGATCCCCCAGGCCCAGGCGGGCCGAGGTCAGATCGTCCATCACATCGGCCAGTTGCGTGACCTGACTGACCGAATCGTCACCCGAGTCCAAAAGCAGCTTGTGGTGTTTCTTGACAAGTTTTTTGGCGGCGGCTCCTGTGTGACTGCCCCAGGATTGCGTCAGCACAAACTCGTGGGGCAGGCCCAGCAGTCGGTCCAGGTGGCCTGGTTTGGTAGCTTCCGGGTAGTCGCGCAATTCCATCATGCCAAAGAGGCGTGACCCGGCGACGGTGCGCAGTTCGCCCAACTCGCCGTGGCGGCCAAAGATGGGACGGGCCTGCGGCAGGGTTTCGCGCAGCCGTTCCCGGCTGATCGGCACGGGCCGATGAGTGCCCGACAGCAGGAACCCCAGAAATTCAGCCGTTTCGCTGAACGCCAGCCCCCGGCGATCCACGATGCCGAGGATCTGCGGATCGTAGCGGTACAGTCCTGCGGTCAGTGCCCGCACGGCGCTGTCCAGGCGTTCGATGGATTCGTCTTGCCAGTGAGCCAGGCGTTTTGCATCCGCCTTTTCCAGGCTGGCGAAGGTGCCCAGCACGGGGTCTGCGACGGGATGAATCAGCACACTCAGGTACAGGTCATTGACCATCAGCCCCGCGGTGTCGAACGTCGCCCGGTAGGCCGCATCAAAACGGGTGGCGAAAGGTTGTGCAAACGTGCTGTCGGGGTATTCCGTCACACGCCTGCGGATGATGTGCGAATACAGGCCGAGCGAGCCCATGGGCAGGCCGCGCAGCACATTGTGCAGGGCCTCGATCCAGTCTTTCAGTTCAGCCTGGCCGTAGGCGTCCGGTGCCCGACCAGCGACCTTGATGACCGCCAGGTATTCGTGGTTGTCGCAGGCAATGATGCGGTCGGTGACATGGTGGGAATAGGGCAGATAGCGGGAAACCAGCCGTTCATCAACGGCCAGTGCGGTGGCTGCGGTCATGGCAGAGTCCTTCGGGAAAGCAAACGGCGCCAGGGCCGGTTGCGGTGGTAGCCCTGCGGGGCATAGCTGGAACCGCGCCAGAATTGCTGCTGGCGATTCGTGCGACGGGTCTTGAGTTCCAGCCAGAGGATGTCGATGGCTTTGTCGTCATCGCGGGTGAGCATGGCCAGCGTGGGCATCACGACCAGCAGTAGTCCCCACCAGGCCAGCCCGGCTGTCATGGCAATGATGGCCACGCATGCGAACGCGCCGAGCATCAGGGTGGTGGGGATGCCCATGAAGGTCGCCTTGCGGCCCAGGCCCTTGAACACGGGATAGGTGTTCGGGGGCTGATGGTCGGGAGACTGGTCTGTGTGGCCGGTGCGGGCGGCGCGTGTGCTGCTGGTGCGGGTCGCCATGGCTTACTTCCAGAGCAGCACAACGAGTTCGGCTGCGGACCCGGCCAACAGCACGCCAATGCCCCAGCGGATGGCGTCATCCTTCCTCATCACTTCGGCCGAGTACAGCACGAAGATGATGACGCCGATGATGACGGCGGCAATCGGCAGAATGATGTCCAGATTGTCTTTGAGGGTTTGCAGCGTGGTCCGGGCGCGCGACAGGCCGCCCAGAGACTGCGCCCGTGTCGCGTGACTGACCATCGCCAGTGTCCAGAGTGTCACCAGCCTGTCCATGAAATGTCGCGGGGTTGTCTGGAGTGTGAGGTGTGGCAATTTCTGCATGGCATGACTCCTGCCCCAGACGCCGGCAGGCGTGTTGGGGTGTGGGGTGGGAAAAGAAAGAGAAAGTCAGCGGGCCGCGCTGGATGCGGTGCTGTGGAGGGATCAGTGGGCCGGTGGCTGAAAGCCATCGGCGATGGGATGCGCCGTAAAACCGTCCGGGGTGCCGGGTGGCTGGGTGGGTGTCTGGGCTGGTGCTGTATCCGGGCTGTCCGCCGTGGCGGGTGGCGCGTCTTCAGCGGATGCCGCATCGTCGGGGTCTGGCTTGAGGGCCGGGACCACGATGCCTGCCTGGGCCAGTACCTTGCCCACATAGCCATTGGCAAAGCCCCGCGTGAGGTTGCCGGTGTTGTAGCAAGACAGTGCCGCCCGCAAGGCTTGTTGCGGGTGGCGATGATGGCGCAGCGCCCTGGCGTAGCAGGTGGATAGCACGGTCTGGGCAGCGGTCAGATTCTTGCAGGGATCGAAAACCGTTGTGCTGTCCAGGCCCAGCCAGTGCCAGTTGCGCACGTTGATCTGGCCCAGGCCTGCATCGAAATCCACACCCTGGGCAATCAGGTCCTGGGCGGTGCGCTGGGCTTCTTCCAGTGTGCTGGGTTGCTGGATGGATGCCTGGCGCTTGTTGTTCACCCCAATGGCGTATTGCCGTGCGCCCGACTCGTGGCGAATCAGTGCGTCCAGCGTGACCGGGTGGATGTGCGGTGCGCAGGCAAGGGCGAGGGAGGCCAGGGCAGGAAGCATGGCGCGGCCCCTTTAGAAACCGGCCCGGTGCCTGGGGTCGGACAATGAAAAATTCCAGCCTGCGGCCCATTGGCCGTTGTGATCCGCGTCCCATTTGGCCTGGGCCGCGTCATAGTCCACGGCCTTGACCCAGCGCCCGCCCATGGTCGGGCGACCGACATAGCGGATGGACAGTTCGTAAGTCCAGGCGTGATCGTTGTAGGCCACGCACCAGGCGGGCAACTGCGTCAGCGTCACGGTGGGCAGCGGTTGGACTTCGTAGATGGGTTCCCGGTTGCCGGTGGATGCGTCGTATCGGTAGCCGCGCAGTCGCCATTTGTAGGCGGTGTCCGCGTAGTTGCGATTCAGATAGTCGGCATCACACTTGCCTGCGCCGTGTGAAATGGCGTCCACCCGGTCGGCCATGCCGGGTTCCGTGGCCGCAGGGCACTGCGCCAGGAAGGCGCGGCGGGCGGCGACCGTCGCATCCCAATCCAGGCCATGACGGTTGTATTTGAGGATGCCGAAATAGTGATCCAGCGATGGGTTGCATTCGCCTGGGCGCAGGCTGGACGACAGGCAGAGCGTGGCTTCGCAGGCTAGGCGCGGGATGCCGGTCAACAGGTCAGCATCGGCGGTGCCGGAGGCATGGGCAAAGGGAGCCAGGACGCAGGCAAGCGCCAGCGCCCCGGCCCGCAAGGCGGGAAGGGTGTGCATGGGGAGATTTCCTGGGGAGAGGGGACAGCAGGTGGCCGAAGAGTGGCCGGGGAGGGGTTAGCGGCGTTGCAGCAGCGTCTGTTGGGCCAGGGCGATGTGTTCGGGCTTGGCCATGGCCCGCACCAGATGGGCGGTTTCAACCGCAGCGGTGCGGGTATCGCGGAGCTGGCCCAGTTCGGCCACTATCTGGCGTAGCAGCGTCAGTTCTTCCTGTAGCGTATCGTCAGCAGCCAGGCGGCGGCGGATGTAGTTCGACAGGGACAGGCCGGATAGGGCTGCGGCTTCGCCCAGCCGCGCAGCATGAGATGGGGTCACCCGGATGCGGATGACCTCGGAGAGGGGTTCAGTCATGGGTTTTCCTACGAGTGATTTCAACGTTGATCTGTGTGTTTGGCCTTCGGCATTGGGAAGAAGGGGACGAGCCTCTGCGGTATCATCAGGCCATCTTTGTCGCCGTCCTAGCCATGAACATGACCCCTTCAGACCCGCGCATGGTTGCGCTCGTTGACGATCTTCGCAAGCTTCCTGCTGAATCAGAGTGGGTTGAGTTCAAGCACAACAACTATGACGCGGTCCTGATAGGAAAATTGATTTCTGCTATCTCCAATGCAGCAAGGCTTGCGGGTCAGCATTTTGGCTATGTTGTTTGGGGACTGCGTGATGATGATCATGAAGCTGTGGGCACCACCTTTCAGCCGTCACGCGAAAAGCAGCAGAATCAGCCGTTGGAGCTCTGGTTGTCCCAGCGGCTTCAGCCGGATGTTGCCATTTCGTTCCAACCAATCGAATATAGGGGCGTACACCTAGTCCTTTTGGAGATTCCGGCTGCCGTTACCAGCCCTGTCGAGTTTGAGCGGACGGCGTATATCCGCATAGGCAGCGCGACGCCTCGGTTGTCCGACCATCCTGACCGGCTCCGATCCCTTTGGGGGAAATTGCAGCCCTATGTTTGGGAGAGCGGCATTGCGGATCGGTTTATGACCGATGAAGATATCCTGGCTCGCCTGGATTACGACAGCTACTTTGAGTTTATGGGGCAGCCGCTTCCTGAGAGCCGTAGTGCAATTCTTTCCAGACTGGAGTCTGAGCGTCTGATCAAGGCCGATGCCGGAGGTCGATGGAGCCTCACCAATCTTGGCGCAGTGCTTTTTGCAAAGCGGCTTGAGAATTGCTCCCCTTCGATTGCCAGAAAGGGTGTCCGTTTCGTTGCGTATGGTGGCATCAATCGGGCATGTACCGTCACGCATCGTCGGGATGAGCAGAAAGGATATGCGTGTGGGTTTGAAGGGCTTATAGACTTCATCAATGGCCTGTTGCCGCGTAATGAGCATATCGGCAAGGTCTTTCGTGAGGAAAGGCCTTTGTATCCTGCGATTGCTCTGCGCGAGCTGATCGCCAATGCACTGATCCACCAAGATATGACGATCACTGGCGCAGGCCCCCTGATTGAGTTGTTCAGTGATCGTATGGAAGTCACCAACCCAGGGCAGCCGCTCGTTCAGCCAGACAGGTTCCTGGATGCGCCTCCACGGTCACGGAACGAGGGTCTTGCGGCGCTGATGCGAAGGATGCGTCTTTGCGAAGAACAGGGAACCGGGATAGACAAGGTGCTTGCCGCCGTGGAGTTGCACCAGTTGCCTCCACCTGATTTCAGGGTGGAAGGGGATGCCGTGCGTGTCGTGTTATATGCACCCAGGCGCTTCGCTGACATGACGCTCGAAGAGCGAATCCGGGCTTGCTATCAGCATGCTGCGCTAAAGTGGGTGAGCGGCCAGCGGATGACAAATACAACGCTGCGTGAGCGTTTAGGCATCGAGACACAGAATGCTGCTCAGGCATCGGGGGTGATCAAGCAGACGCTAAATAGTGGCCTGATCCGCCCAGCGGACCCTGAGCGTCCAAGATCGGGATACGTTCCGTTCTGGGCCTAGTTACATTTTTTGATGGCGTTTTGATCGGATCGCTGTTTTTGCGGTTTCTGGCACGCCAGTAAATTGAAAGCCCTAATAAATCAATGACTTGCTGTTCCTGACTTTTTTGATGACCTTTTGATCCACGTGTCTATCTTCCCTGTGATGCGGTGTGACCTGACATCAGGTCGGCATGGGGCAGTTTGGGGCCATGATTGGGGCCATGATGTTAAGTAAATATCCATAAGTCGATGATTTTTCTATGGATTAAATCAAATTAGAGGTTTTGATCGACAATATGTAAGTCTGTCTACCGTCGTATCAGGTAGTACACGAAACCCGCATTCCACATAGGTTTGCGGGTTTTTCTTTCGGTTGTTCGTATCAGTAAGTCTGAGGGTTACCGCAAGCAGATGCGTTCCAGATTGGAGCGGTTCGCGTGGCCTGAGAGTGGGGCAATAGCGCTTGAGGATGTGCGCCCGGCTTATCATGACAACGGACTTTGTCTTGGATGCGATTCAAGGTTGACGCAGTGTGAACAAATGATTACATTAATTCCATGTTCACAATCAAGCAAACGCCCGAGTTCCTGCACTGGATTGGCGGCCTGAAGGACGGCATGGCTCGCATCCGCTTGGCAAAGCGCTTGGACAAAGCACAGCGCGGCAACCTGGGCGATGTGGGGCCGGTAGGCGAGGGCGTCAGCGAAATGCGTGAACACTTTGGCCCGGGTTGGCGGATGTATTACGTCCAACGGGGTGACGTGCTGATTGTCATGCTGGGTGGTGGCGGCCAGTCCACACAGCAAGCCGACATCAAGCAGGCCGTTGCACTAGCGAAGTCGCTGCAGGATTAACGCACATGACCAAGACCACTAAGATTTCCGAGCTGCCTGAGTTCGGCATGGCCGAAGTCCTCAAGACGGATGAAGACATTGCCAACTATCTGACGGCCGTTCTGGAAGAAAACGATCCCGCCGAGCTTACCCATGCCCTGGGTGTCATCGCTCGTGCGCGTGGCATGACCGAGGTCGCACGGGCCAGCGGCCTGACGCGCGAGGCGCTCTATAAAGCATTGCGCCCCGGTTCGCACCCGCGCTTCGATACCATTGCCCGTGTGTGCGCCGCGTTGGGCGTGCAACTGACCGCCCGGCCTGTGCATCCATAGGCTTGCTCTAGTCGCCGGCGGGGGGAGTACGCAAAACCCGCATTCCGCACAGGTTTGCAGGTGTTTCATGCCCAGGCATTGTGCCCGGGCTTTCGTCCGCGCCGCCGCAGCGCCGCCAATCCCAACAGCGTCAAGGCGGCGAACATCGCCCCGCACAGAAATGTCCCGCGGTAGCCCCAGGCGTCCCACAAGGCCCCTGCGATGATGCTGGCCAGCAGCAGGGCCAATCCGGTCAGCAGATGGAAGACGCCGAAGGCGGTGCCGCGTAGTTCGGCCGGGCCGCTGTCTGCGATCAGGGCGCTGAATACGCCTTGCGTGAAGCCCAGGTGCAGCCCCCACAACACGACGCCCAGGGTCAGCCCGGCCAGCCCCGGGACAAAGGCCAGCACCAGGTCGGCCATCAGCAGCAGCCCCAGGCCGATGGCCAGGACGGCCAGGCGATTGACGCGATCTGAAAGCGCGCCGGCCGGGTAGGCGGACAAGGAAAACGCAATCCCCATCAAAACCAGAACCAGAGGGGCCGACATGGGGGAAAGCCCGGCGTCGCTGGCCCGCAGGATCAGGAAGGCTTCACTGAAACGGGCCAGCATGAAAAGCACCCCGATGCCCACCACCTGCCAGTAGCCTGCCCCCAGACGGGTCATTGCGGCGCGTGACAGCGGGGCGCGTGGCCGTGGGGCGCTTGGTTGCCGGGGCTCGCGCACAAAGGCCAGCAAGACGCCGACAGCCAGGAATGCCGGGATGACGGCAATCCAGAAGACCGTTTGAAAATGGCTGGCCGTGAGCCACATCAGGCCCATGGCCAGCAGCGGCCCGGTGAACGCGCCGACGACGTCCAGGGTTTGCCGCAGACCGTAGGCGGCGCCGCGCAAGGCCGGCGGCGTGACATCGGCCACCAGCGCGTCGCGCGGCGCCCCGCGTATGCCCTTGCCGATGCGATCCACGAAGCGGGCGCCGATCAGCCAGCCCAATGTGTCGGCCAGGGGGAACACCGGCTTGGTCAACGCCGCCAGACCATAGCCCAACGCCGCCAGCAGCTTGCGTTTGCCGAGCCGGTCACTCAATGCGCCGGAAAAAACCTTGGCCATGGAGGCGGTTGATTCGGCAATGCCTTCGATCAGCCCGACGGCAAGCACTGGCGTGCCCAGCACCGCGACCATGTAAAGGGGCAGCAGCGCATGGATCATCTCGGACGAAATATCCATCAGCATGGAAACGAAGCCGAGCGCCCAGACGCTGCCGGGCACCGCCCGCCAGCCCGCCCTGCGGCCGGCGCGGGCTGGTTTTGGCTGGTCTGCCGGCGGTTCGCCCGAGCCTGTTGTTTTCAGTGGCATGTCACTCGATTCCGGCGTCAAACATGGTCATCGAACCCTGCGCCGGGCTGGCGGCGCCGCACATCCACCAGCAGATGCCCCACGATGTCGCGGTGCCGGGTGTCGACCTTGCTGTCCACGGCCCGGTGGCGCAGGGTGTCGCGCAGCGCCCGGCGGCGCGTTTCGGTGCAGTCGGCCCCGCGCCACAGCCAGCTGGCATAGCGATCCACGATCCGATCCGGGTCGTGCCGGCTGGTCTTGCTGTGTTCTTCAAACTGCAGCTGAGGCAGGTAGCCCCAGGCATACAGCAGATTGAAAATCGCCAGCAGGTCGTCGGCGACCCGAATGCCGCCGGGATCGCGCATCAGGCCGAAGCCCAGCAGTAAATCTTGCAGCAGGCTGTCTTCGCGGTGGGTGTACAGGCTGATGCAGACGGCCTGCCGGCTGGCCTGCAGGACTTTTTTCAGCATCGCCACGCTGGAAATCGCCGGGCTCTTGTGCAGGAACACTAGGTCGAAGGCCTGATCCCAGCCCCGCGTGGACAGATCCAGGGTTTCCCAGGCCGATTGCACCAGGTTGTCCGGCGGATAGGGCAGGCCGCTGGCCCGCAGTTTGCGATGCGCTTGCGCCACCATGCCCGCGGAGATTTCCACCCCGCTGATCCGGGCGCCCTGGCGCAGGAATTCCAGCAGATGGCGTCCCGCGCCAAAGCTGATGTCCAGCACGGCCTTGCCGGACAAATCCATGTGCTGCCGCACCAGATGCAGGGCCATGTCGTCCCGGGCCACGGTGAAGGCGCCGACTTCCTCGGCCCTGCGATCCCAGGCCTGGGCCTGCCGCGCCAGGTCGGGCTGTTTGCTGTCCAGCCGCTGGCTGAAGTATTCGGATGGGTTCATGGCCTTGCTTTAGGGTTATCCGGCTGGTTTTCTCGGGCCTGGTCTACACTGGGCGGCAAACGGAACAAGGAAGCTTCATGGCAGTCGATTTGAATCAAAAATACGGGCTGAACCCGGCCCACAGCGAAGTGGTCTCGGCCTGCCAGGTCGTCCCGCCGGGCGCCGCCCTGGACATGGGGTGTTCCAGCGGGCGCAACGCCCTGTACCTGGGGCAGCGCGGCTTTGTGGTCACCGCGGTGGACACCAACCCGAATGCGTTGGGGCATTTGCAGTTTATCATCGACCAGGAAGGCCTGGATGCCGTCACCCCGCGCCAGTATGACATCGGCACCGCCCGCCTGGATGCCGATTACGATTTCATCGTCTGCACCGTCACCCTGATGTTCATCGACCCGTCCCGGGTGGATGCCGTGCTGGCCGATATGCGGCAACACACCCGGGCCGGCGGCTACAACCTGATTGTCTGCGCCATGGATACCCCCGACTATCCCTGCCCCATGAATTTCCCCTTCACCTTCGGGCCCGGCCAGCTGGATGCCGCCTACCAGGGATGGGAACGCACCAAGTACAACGAAGACGTGGGCACCATGCACAATGGGGCCCGGCTGCGGTTTGCCACGCTGCTGGCGCGCAAACCCGCCTAGGCCAATCACCCTACGCCTGGATGTTGTAGGCGCTTTCTCCGTGCGACCCGATGTCCAGGCCCCTGCGCTCGTCGTCTTCGGGCACGCGCAGGCCGGTCAGCCGTGCGGCGGCCCAATAGGCCAGGCAAGCCACCGCGCCCGACCAGACCAGCGTGATCAGCACGCTTTTGCACTGCACCCAGACCTGGTGGCCCATGCTGAACGTATCCGGGTTCGGCCCGCCGGTGCCGCCCAGCGCCGGGGCGGCCAGGATGCCGGTCAGGATGGCCCCGACCATGCCGCCCAGGCCATGCACGCCGAACACATCGAAGGCATCGTCGGCTTTCAGCAGGCGTTTCAGGCCGCTGACGCCCCACAGGCAGATCGGGCTTGCCAGCGCGCCCAGCAAGATCGCCCCCAGCGGGCCGACGAAGCCGGCGGCCGGGGTAATGGCCACCAGGCCGGTGACCGCCCCCGTGGCCGCCCCCAGCATGGACGGCTTGTGTTTTTGCAGGCATTCGCCGCCCAGCCAGGCCAGCGTGGCGGCGGCGGCCGCCAGTACCGTGTTGATGAAAGCCAGGCCCGCCAGGCCGGAGGCCGCGCCCGCCGACCCGGCATTGAAGCCGAACCAGCCGACCCATAGCAGCGAGGCCCCCACCATGGTCAGGGTCAAGCTGTGGGGCATCATGGCTTCTTTGCCGTAGCCAATGCGCGGCCCGACGAACCAGGCCCCGGCCAGGGCGGCGACCCCGGCGTTGATGTGCACGACCGTGCCGCCAGCGAAATCCAGCGCGCCGTCTTCGGCCAGCAGGCCGCCGCCCCAGACCATGTGGGCCAGGGGGATGTAGCTGAAGCTGAACCACAGAATGGAAAAAAGGAGCACGGCCGAGAAGCGGATGCGCTCGGCGAAGGCCCCCACGATCAGCGCCACGGTAATGGCCGCGAATGTGCCCTGGAAGGCGACGAAAACATATTCCGGCACGGTGGGCAGGACGCCGGACAGCGTGTCGGGCGTGATGCCCCGCAGCCCGAGACGCGCGAAGTCGCCGAAGAACAAGCCTGTGCCGCTGAAGCTCAGGGAGTAGCCATACAGGCCCCACAGCAGGCTGATGAGCGCGAAAATGGTGAAGACCTGCACCAGAATGGACAGCATGTTCTTGCTGCGGGCCAGGCCGCCGTAGAACAAGGCCAGGCCCGGCAGCGTCATCAGGATGACCAGCAGCGTGGCGGTCAGCATCCAGGCGGTATCGCCGGAGTCGGGCAAAATGGCGGCCGGGTTCATAGCGCCCCCTGTCCGGTTTCACCCGTGCGGATACGGATGGCTTGTTCCAGCGGCAGGATAAACAGCTTGCCGTCGCCGATTTTCCCGGTGCGGGCCGCCGCCTCGATGGCCTCGGCCACCGGCGCGACTTGCGCGTCTTCCAGGGCAATTTCGATCTTGACCTTGGGCAGGAAATCGACCACGTATTCCGCGCCCCGGTAAAGCTCCGTGTGGCCCTTTTGACGGCCGAAACCTTTGGCTTCGGTCACGGTGACGCCTTGCACGCCGATGGCGGAGAGGGCCTCTCGCACCTCGTCCAGCTTGAATGGCTTGATAATGGCAATGACCAGTTTCATGCGGATTTCTCCTGAGTGTTGGGTTCAGAAGAAATCAAGCAAAAACCATGCCAACCCTTGCCCGGCATCCACCGGCGGCGCAGTCCCGATATGCTGCCCGGTGAGCCGGACAGCATATCGGCACATCAGCGCGCCGGCCGGTGCCGGGGGCTGGCGGGGGCCCGCAGGGGCAGCGTCAGGGTGAACCGGGTGCCTTTTTGCGGCGTGCTGTCCACCCGGATGCGTCCGCCCAGCAGGCCGGTGACCAGGGTATGCGTAATGTGCAGGCCCAGGCCCGATCCGCCCTGATTGAGCCGGGTGGAAAAGAAGGGGTCGAAAATGCGCTTCAGATTGGCCTCGGGGATGCCGCAGCCATCGTCCTGCACGATCAGGACAATGCTGCCGGCCGGCTTGGCGAGGTCGAGATCCAGCAGGATATTGCCGCTCTGGCGGCCTTCGAATGCGTGGATCAGCGCGTTGTTGATCAGGTTCATCAAGACCTGGCCCAGCGGGCCGGGGTAGCTGTCCATCATCAGCCCCGGGGGCACGTCGCTGGTGAGCTGGATGGGGGTTTTGCGCACGGCGGGCTGCATCGCCATGATGACTTCGTCCACCACGCTGTGCAGGTCGAAGGCGCGGCGTTGGTCGCTGGCCTGGTCGGCCGCCAGTTGCTTGAAACTGCCGATCAGCTCGGCGGCGCGGCTGAGGTTGCGTTCGATGATCCGCCCGCCTTCTTCGACGTCTTCCAGGTAGCCGGCCAGCGCGCTGCGGGTCAGCCCGGTTTCGGTCTGGCGGCGAAAGCGCCGGTGCGTATCCACCAGCGTGGAGGCCACGGTCACGGCATTGCCGATCGGGGTGTTGAGCTCGTGCGAGACCCCCGCCACCAGGGCGCCCAGCGAGGCCAGTTTTTCGCTTTGCAGCAGTTCATCCTGGGTGTGGCGCAGCCGATCCAGGGTGGCGCGCAGGGTCTTGGTGCGCTCTTGGACTCTTTGTTCCAGGCTGCTGTTCAGGCGTTCGATCTCCTGCTCGCGCAGCTTGCGCGCCGTGACATCCAGTTCGATGCCGTCGAAGACCAGGTGCCCGTTGGACAGCCGCCTGGGCGAGGAGACAATCAGGGACCAGTGCTGGCGTCCGTCCGGCAGGGTGGCGCGCACTTCGACTTTGAACGTATCCAGATTTTCCAGGCACTGCCGCTCGTGGGCCTCGATCATGGCCTGGTCGGCGGGGTTGAGCTGCCGCCGGATCAGATCCGGGTCTTGCAGCACCGCCGCGGCCTGGACGCCGTGCAGGGTTTCGACGCCTTCGCTGACGTAGGTGTACCGCCGGCTTGCGCCCGAGGGGCCGCAGTCGACCTGGAACACCATGCAGTTGGGGATGTTGTTGCTGATCAGCTGCAGGCGTTCCTGGCTTTCCCGCAGGCGGTTTTCGGTTTGCTTCAGGGCGTCGACGTTGATATGGGTGCCGATGGTGCGGGACGTGGGGCGGCCTTCGGCATCCCGCAGGGTGCTGCCGCGCGACCACACCCAAATCCAGGAGCCGTCCGCGTGGGCCAGGCGGAATTCGTTTTCGTACAGGCTGGTCAAGTCAGAGGCCAGGTATTCGCTGAAACTGCGCGTGGCGCGCGCGCGGTCGTCCGGGTGCAGCAGGGCTTTCCAGGCGGCGTTCAGGTTTTGTTGCGGCAGATCCGCGTAGTCGGCGGGGTCGCGGCCCAGCATGCTGAAGTATTCCGGGCTGCACCACAGATGGCCGGTGTTGGCGTCCCATTCCCAGACGCCGGTGCCCGACGCCTTCGCCAGTGCGCGGAAGCGTTCGCTTTCCTGGTGGAATTCCTGTTCCGCCCGGCGTCTGTCGGTGATGTCGAAGCGCGCCCCCGCCATGCGGACGGGCCGGCCCTGGTCGTCGCGCTGGACGATTTGCCCGCTGTCGAGCACCCAGACCGTCTGCCCGTCCGGGTGGAGGATGCGGTATTCGCATAGATAGCCGGCCGCCTGGCCGGACAGATGGGCATCCAGGGCGTGCTGGAAAAGCGCCACATCGTCTGGATGGCACTGGTCCTGGATGTTTTCCTTGGTGATGGGCTGGGCCGCGTCGCCCAGGTATCCGCTGATGCGCGCCCATTCTTGATTGACTTGCACCTGGTTGGTGGCCAGGTTCCATTCCCAGGTGCCGGCCCCCAGGGCGTCCAGGATTTCGCCCAGGCGGTGGCGCTGATCCGCCATGTTGGCGGCCAATTGGCGAACGGGCCGGCCGAAATGCCGGCTGACGGCCAGGGTGGCCAGGATGCCGGCCAGCAGCAGGGCGCCCAGCAGGCCGGCCACGTAGAACAGATCGTCGCGCATGGCGGTGTCCTGCCGCGCGCCGGAAATTCCCACTTGCATGATGCCCTGGAATTCATTGTTGAAGCCGCCCCGGTAGGCCAGGCTGACCTCCCGCACGGGCTGGCCGTCTTCCAGGGTCTGCAGGCGGATCTGCGGGACGGCGCCGGCTTGCAGCAAAGGGGCGAGGCGGGCGAATTCGCGGGAGGGCAGGTGCGTGCGGGCGTTGGGAAGCGGGTGGCTGTCGGCCACGATGCGGCCCTGGGTGTCGATCAAGCGCACATAGGCGATGCCGCTTTGTTCCCGGGCGATCTTGTCCAGCAACAGCTGCACCTGGTACTGACCGGAGAAACTGACCCGGCCGACGGCGTCGGACAGCAGCTGGGTCGTCAGGGTGACCAGGCGGTTTTGTTCCCGCTCGGCCGCGGTGCGCACGTACCAGCCGATGGCCAGGGACACAGCCAGCATCAGGCCCAGAATCAGCAGGCCGAAGGCCAGCGCCATGCGCCGGTCGATGGTGGAAAAATCCAGCCTGCGGTCCGTGTTGCGGCGCGGCGCTTTCATGGCGGCGTCCGGGCGGAAGCGCCATGCCAGACAGGGTCGCTGGAGGCCCAGTGTTTTTTGAATGCGGCGGGGATGGGGCCGGCCCAGCCGGGATATCGGGGCAGCGTGTCTTGCGTGATCGGGAAAGTGGGGATGAGGATGCGGGCCGGAACGGCCCGGCCCCGCAGGAGATCGTGGAGTGTGTCCGCCACCTGGGCGCCCAAGGGGCCGCAGAACTGCGCGACGTCGATGCGCAGCAGGCTGCCCGCCCGGATATAGGGCAGGGCGGCCGGGTCGCCGTCGATGGTGGCGATGCCGATTTCGTGGCGTCCCGCCCGCGCCAATGTCTCGACGACCGCCAGCCCCGCGCCGTCGTTGACGGCGAAAATGGCGTCGATGCTGCCGGTGTCGGGGAAATCCTGCAGGATCAGCCGTCCCGCCACCCGTCCCGCCGCCGGCGTGACGGCCCGATAGGAGCGGACGATCTGGAAAGCGCGCCGCCGGTCTTTCAGGCCGTCCAGAAAGCCATTGAGCCGTTCGACCGTGGAGGAAACGGCGGGATATTCCACCAGCACCAGACGGATCGTCGTGCCGACCCTGAAGGTGCTGGCCAGGTATTCTCCGGCCAGGTATCCCGCTTGGTAATTATCGGAGGAGATGTAGGCGGCCAGGGTTCCGGTGCTGATGTATTGATCGTAGGCGATGACCGGGATGCCCGCCAGATTGGCGGCGGCCAGGGGAGCGGCCAGGGCGGCGTTGTCGGTGGGCTGGACGATGAGGGCGTCCAGCCCGGCCGCCACCATGGCCTGCATATGTTCGATCTGGCGCGTGATGCCGTCCGGGCCATCGCCGGCCACCCGGGGGTGCAGGTGGATTTCCGGGGTGTTTGCCTGTTGCGCCGCCCGGTTCAGGTCGGCGATCCGGGTCTCCAGCCCCTGGCGCATGGCCACCTGGCCGGCAATGGTGGATGACCAGTACAGCGCCCCGACCCGCCAGGCTTTGCCGGCGGGCGCGGCCCGGACGCCCAGCCAGGGGGCCAGCCCCGCCAGCAGCATCGATACCTGTAGGGCGCGCCGGGAGATCATCGTATCCCCTAGCGGCTGTCGGCCGCCTGTTGGATGAGCCACTGCCTGAATGCCTCGGCGTCCAGTGGACGCGAGAACAGATAGCCCTGGCCTTCGTCGCAGCCGGCGGCCAGCAGCGCCAGGCGCTGGGCCTCGGTCTCGATGCCTTCGGCGATGGTGGCCACCTGGAGGTGGCGCGCCAGGGCGATCACGGTGCGGGCGATGTCGAAGCTGTCGTCCGGGCCTTGGTCGCCGCTGACAAAGCTGCGGTCGATCTTCAGGCGATCCAGCCGCAGGCGTTGGATGACGCTCAGGGAGGAGTATCCCGTGCCGAAGTCGTCCATGGCGACACTGATGCCCCGTGCCCGCAGCGCGTCCAGCCGGCTGGCCAGGCGGTTGATGTTGCCGATGGCCACGGATTCGGTGAGCTCGATTTCCACCTGTGCGCCGGGGACGCCGACGGCGTCCAGGATGCCCAGGAAGCGCAGGACGAACTCGGGTTCGGCAAACTGCACGTGGGACACGTTGACGGCCACCCGGAAATCGGGCTCGACGAGATGGCCCAGGCTTTTGCGCCATTTCAGGGCGGTGCTGAAGACCCACTCGCCGATCGGGATCATCAGGCCGGACTGCTCGGCCAGCGGGATGAAGCGATCCGGGGGGATGAATTGGCCGTCAGGGGTTTTCCAGCGCAGCAGGCACTCGGCGCCCACGACCCGGCCATCGTGCAGGTTGACGAAGGGCTGGAAGTTCAGGAACAGGCGTTCTTCGGAGAACGAGGCGCGCAGGCGGTTCAGCAATTGGATGCGGTCGCGGGCCGCGTCGGCCTGGGTGGCCTCGAACACCATGGCTTTGCCGCGCTGGAAGCGCTTGGCTTGCTTGAGCGCCGCCCCGGCGTTTTTCAGGATGGCGACGCCGGGCTGCGGGTCGTGGTGCAGCTGAACCAGCCCGGCCGTGGCGGACAGCCGCAGCGGCTCGCCCGCGGGCATTTCGATGGGCGTGGCGAACACCTGCGCGATGCGCTGGGGCGTCAATTGGCTGGCGGGCCCGTACAGGCCGAACAGGTCGCTGCCCAGGCGCGCCACCATGGTGTCGGCGGGGAAACTGTTGCGCAGCCGCTGGGCGGCCATTTGCAGCACCGCGTCGCCGTAGCTGTCGTCCAGGATGCTGTTGATGTCGGCGAAATTATCCAGATCCAGCAGGGCGACGGCATCCTTGCCGGGTAGCCGGCGGTCGATGGCCGCGACCAAGGCATTGCGGTTGGGCAGGTTGACCAGGGCATCCAGGTAGGCCAGGTCGTTGATGTCCAGGTAGAGCTGCAGGTTCTCGAAGGCCACGGCCAGGTTGCTGCAGAAGACTTCCAGCAGGCCGCGTTCAAGGTCTTGCAAGGAGCCCGGGATATCGACGAAGGCCGCCAGGGCCTGCGTGCCCTTGCCGGGAAAGTACAGACTGACCCCGTCGCTGAAATGGTGCCGCTGCGTGTCGAGCGCCTGCAGCAGATGGGATTTGACCCGCTGATCCGGGATGTCCTGCAGGGCCATGCCGATCCAGTTGTCATAGCACCCGGCGGCGGCCAGCACGTAGGAAGGGGTGCCGGGTTCCGGCATGGAGGCGCACACCAGGCATTCTTCCTTGACCTGCAGCAGGGCGCACAATTGGGTGGCCAGCCCGCTGGCGAATTTTTTCAGGCCGGCGGGCTTGCTGAGTTGGGTGGTGGCCGCGAGGATTTGTTCCAGCCCGCGGCGGCTGGATTCCAGCTGCCGGATCTGGGCGTAGGACCGCACCGCCATGGTCAGGCTGGTGAAGAGCCTGACTTGGGTGAGTTCGGATTTGGTCTTGTAGTCGTTGATGTCGTACAGGCGGATGGTGTCGATCTCGGGGGCGTACCCGGGCTGGCCGGTGCGCAGAATGATGCGGATGGCCGGGTTGGCCAGATCTTCGCGGATTTCCCGCACCAGTTGCAGGCCTTCGTCGTTGCGGCCCATCACCACATCGACCAGGGCGACGGAAAAATCGTCGCGCTGCCGCAGCAGCGCCAGCGCCTGTTGGGCCGAATACGCGTGGCTGAAGGCCAGGGGGCGGCCTTCGATTTCTGTGTTTTTCAGGGCCAGCGTCGTGGCTGCGTGGACGTCGGGCTCGTCGTCGACCAGCAGGATCTGCCAGGCGTGGGCGGGTGAAAGGGTGTCCGGGTTGGCGGTTTCTTCCATGAAGGTGAAAGCATCGTCCTCGCGTTCAGCCACCATGTCGTCTCCATTATTGTTATGGCCTGCCTTGCAAAATCTTGCTGCACCGGCCCGTTCCTGTCAAGCCGGCGTTTCGTAGGCCGTCGCGGGCGCGGGGCGGCCGAATAAGTATCCCTGGGCGCGGTCGCAGCCCATGGCCCGCAGTTTGTCGCGCTGGGCGTCGGTTTCCACGCCTTCGGCGACGACGCTCAGGGCCAATGACGCGGCCAGGCTCAGAACCGCCGCGACAATGGCCGAGCTGCGCTGCGGCTGCCCCGTCCCCAGCGGCGTGATGAATGAGCGGTCGATTTTCAAGGTCTTGATCGGAAACTGGTGCACGTGGCTGAGTGAGGAATAGCCCGTGCCGAAGTCGTCCAGCGCGATGCGGATGCCGGTTTCGCTGATGGCCTGCAGGATTTTGCCCGTTCCGGCGGGGTCGGACAGCAGCGTGCCTTCTGTGACCTCGATGCACAGCTGGTGGCAGTGGACGCCGGTGCGCTCCAGCAGATTCAGAAGCCGGTTGAAAAAGTGCCGGTTCTGGAAGTGGCGCGGGGAAATATTGATGTTGAGGATGCGGTTCTGGCCCAGTAGCGGCACCGCCGCCGTCAGCGCCAGCTGGTACATGTGCCAGTCGATGGCCTCGATCAGGCCCGTGGCTTCGGCGGCGGGCAGGAAAGCCGCCGGACTCAACAGCCCGCGCTCCGGGTGTCGCCAGCGGATCAGGGCTTCGTATCCCGTCACGATGCCGTCGTTCAGGCTGACGATCGGTTGGAAATACGGCACGAACTGCGCCTCGTCCAGGGCGGTGCGCATTTGCTGTTCCAGATCCAGCACGTTCATGGCGGCGGTCTGGATGTGTTTGTCGAACAGCACGAAGCGCTGCCTGCCCGTCAGTTTGGCCTGGTACAGGGCCGTATCGGCGTCGTGCAGCAGCTGATCCACCGTTTGATAGTCGGGGGTGCTCATGGCAATGCCGATACTGATGGAAACGTGCAGCAGCCGGTCGTCGGCCCGGATGGCGGCTTCCATGCGGGTCTGGATGCGCTGGGCCACCCTGCTGGCGGTTTCGGCCCGCGGGCAATTGTTCAGGAGAATCGCGAATTCGTCGCCGGCCAGGCGCCCCAGGATGTCGGGGGAGCGCACGCAGCCGGCCAGGCGCTCGGCAACGGCCTTCAGGACGGCGTCGCCCGTCAGGTGCCCGAGGTTGTCGTTGAACAGCTTGAACCGATCCACGTCCAGATACAGCAGCGCAAAGCCCTGCGTCGGGTCGATGTGCTGCCGGGCCAGGGCCTGATCCAGATGGTTGCGCAGGTACAGGCGGTTGGGCAGCCCGGTCAGGGGGTCATGCATCACCTGGTGCCGAAGTTGCCGCTGGGCCTGTTCACGCACATTGATTTGCTTGCGCAGTTCTTGGGTGCGTTCCAGCACGCGCTGTTCCAGCTGGGCGTTCAGCGCCTGCAAGGCTTCGTCCTGCAGGCGCCGCTGCAGGGTGCTGGCGATCTGGTACGACACGAAAGTCAGCAGGTCGGCGTCTTGCGGGGTGTAGTGCATGTCGGGCTGGTAGCTTTGCACGACCACGACGCCCATCACCCCGTGGGGCCCCAGCAGCGGCGCGCCCAGCCAACTGCTGGCTGGCGCGCCATAGGTCGAGGCGTCGACTTCGCCCTGCGCGATCAGCAGGTCGATCTGGTGGTTGTCCAGCAGCAGGGTCTCGGCGCGGCGGATGGCGTATTCGCTCATCCCTTTGCTCATGGGGCGCGCGCTGAGGAGGGTGCCCGAGTGATCGACGTAATAGGGGAATTCCAGGTTTTTTCCGTCTTCGCTGACCAGGGCGATGACGAAGTTCGTGGCGTTCAGCAGTTCGCCGACCGCCGCATGGATGTTGCGGTAGAAATTTTCCTGGGTGTCTTGGTTGTGGCTCAGGGCGGCGATGCGGTACAGCGTGGTTTGCAGGTGCGCGGCGCGTTCGCGCTCTTGGATTTGTTCTTTCAGCTGGGCGTTGGCCAGGGCCAGTTCGCGGGTGCGCTCGGCGACTCGGTGTTCCAGCGCCTCGTGGCCCAATTTGCGTTCGACCGCGTTCAGGACGTGTTCCGCCACGAAGGCCAGCACGTCCTGGTCGGCCGCCGTGTAGGACTGCCCGGGTTCGTAGCTCTGAACCGCCAGCAGGCCCAGCACTTCGCCGTTGCGCAGCATGGGCACCCCCATGAAGTCCGTCGACGGCGTGCCCACCCGCTGCCGGGGGTGCAGCCCGAGGCTGCTGGCGATGGCATCGGATTGGCCCCGCATGGGCTGGCCATGCCGGATGAGCCGCAAGGTGATGGTATTGGCCAGCTCCTGGGTGGTGAATACCTGATTGGGCGAATAATACTGGCCGTCGCGGGTGTCGGCGAAATAAATGAAGCGGAGGGTTTGCCGCAACGGGTTGTGCAGCGCGATGAAGAAGTTCTCGGCGTACATCAGCTGGGCGATGATGCCGTGCAGCCGCTTCAGCAGGCTTTGCATGTCCAGCCCCGAGGCCGTCGTGTTGGCGATGTCGAACAGGGCGCGCTGCAGGCGTTCGGAGTGTTCCAGTTGCTTGATGGTGGCTTGCAGCCGCTGGATATCGGCAGCAGAGGAGGGCGGCCGTGCATGGCCCGGCTTTGACCGCTGCGTCTGATTCATGAGGACCCCCCATTGCCCTGCTGGTTGCCTGATGATTGATTCTTGGTTCAATCAAGTATAACGGTCAACATGGCGGCTGATGGGGGCCGGCAGGGAAAGCCCGTATGGCGGTGGGGGGCGGGCGCTCAGGCCGCGCCGCGGCTTGGGCCGTTGGCGACATGATAAGGGACGTCGGCGCGCGGCAGCGGCGCATGGCCCAGGATGTCGTCGGCCAGCTTCTCGGCCATCATGATGGTGGTGGCGTTCAAGTTGCCCGTGATGATGCGCGGCATGATGGCGGCGTCGATGACCCGCAAGTGCTGTACGCCGTGCACACGGCCGCGCCCGTCCACCACGGCGTGCTCGTCCTCGCCCATGGCGCACGACCCGCAGGGATGGTAGGCGGTTTCTCCGTGCCGGCGGATGAAGGCGTCCAGTTCGGCGTCGGTCTGCGCCACGGCGCCCGGGCTGATTTCCCGCCCGCAGTAGGCCGCCAGGGCGGGTTGCCGCATGATGTCCCGGGTGATGCGGATGGCTGCGCGCAAGTCTTGCCAATCCTCCGGGTGGGCCATGTAGTTGAATTGGATGCGCGGCGCCTGGGCGGGATTGGCGGACACCACCTGAACCTGTCCCGTGCTGCGCGAGCGCATGGTGCCCACGTGGGCCTGGAACCCGTGCTCCAGGATGGCCCCGCTGCCGTCGTAATTCACGGCGACGGGCAGGAAATGGTATTGGATGTTCGGCCAGGCCGCATCGTCGCGGGTGCGGATGAAGCCGCCGGCCTCGAAATGGTTGCTGGCGCCGATGCCTGTGCCGGACCATAGCCATTGGGCGCCGATGCCGGGCTGGTTGCGCCACAGCAGGGCGGGATATAGCGAGACCGGCTGGGTGCAGGCGTATTGCATGTAGATTTCCAGGTGATCCTGCAGCCGGGCCCCGACGCCGGGCAGTTCGTGGTGCAGGGCCACCCCGGCCGCCCGCAGGATCGCCGCCGGGCCGATGCCCGAGCGCTGCAGCAGCGCGGGCGAGGCGATGGCGCCGCCGCAAAGCAGAACCTCGCGCCGGGCGTGGGCCTGGTGCGGGACGCCCCGGTGCTGGTAGCTGACGCCATAGGCGGTCTTGCCGTCCAGCAGCACCCGCTCGGTCAGCGCATGGGTGCGGATGGTCAGGTTCGCCCGGTCACGGGCGCGATCCAGGTAGCCGCGCGCCGTGCTGGCCCGCCGCCCCCGGGGTGTCGTGGTGCGATCCATGGGGCCGAAGCCTTCCTGACGGTAGCCGTTGAGATCGTCCGTGCGGGCATAGCCGGCTTGCACGCCCGCGTCGACCAGAGCGTGGAACAGTGCGTTGTTGCCCGGTTTCGGGGTGCAGACTTCCAGGGGGCCGCCTGCCCCGTGGTAGTCATTGGCGCCGATGTCGCGGTTTTCCGCCCGGCGATAGTATGGCAGGCAGTCCAGGTAGGCCCAGTGCGCCAGGCCGGGGCGCTGCGCCCAGTGATCCAGATCCAGGGCGTTGCCGCGGATATAGCACATGCCGTTGATCAGGGATGAGCCGCCCAGACCTTTGCCGCGGCCGCAGCTCATGCGCCGCCCGTCCATATGGGGCTCGGGTTCGGTTTCGTAGGCCCAGTTGTAGCGTCGCCCCTGCAGGGGATAGGCCAGGGCCGCCGGCATCTGGGTGCGGAAATCGAAGCGGTAGTCGGGGCCGCCGGCTTCCAGCAGCAGCACCGAGACATTGGGGTCTGCGCTCAGGCGCAGGGCCAGCACGTTGCCGGCGGAACCCGCCCCGACGATGATGTAGTCGTAGTCCTGCGGTCTGCTCATAGCATGGGGGCCTTTTGAAAAACGGAAACGAAATCGCCCAGTTCGACCTGGATGGACTTGACCTGGGTATGGCTGTGCAGCGTCATGATGCCGTTTTCACGGCCCAGGCCCGAGTCCTTGTAGCCGCCCACGGGGACGGCGGCGGGGGATTCGCCCCAGGTGTTGATCCAGCAGATACCGGCCTGCAGGGCATGGATCACGCGGTGGGCGCGCGCCAGCTGCTGCGTGACCACCCCGGCGGCCAGGCCGTAGGCGGTGTGATTGGCGCGGCGGATGGCTTCCGCTTCTGTGTCGAAGGGCTGGATGGCCATGACGGGGCCGAAGATTTCGTCGCGCACCAGGTCGCAATCGTCCGGGCAGTCGGTGAATACCGTGGGCTGGACGAAATAGCCCTGGCGGCAGGCCGGCGTGTCGATGCGCCCGCCGCCGGCCAGCAGGCGCAGGCCCTGGGATCGCGCCTGCTGGATATAGCGCAGGGTTTTGTCCATCTGGGCCTGGCTGGCCAGGGGGCCGAAGTTGGTTTCCGGGGCCAGGGGATCGCCGGCCCGAATGTAGGCCAGGCGCTGCACGATGCGGGCTTCCAGTTCGGCTTGCACGCTTTTTTGCACCAGCACGCGGGTGCCGTTGGTGCATACCTGGCCGCTGCTGAAGAAATTGGCCATCAGCGCGATGTCGGCGGCGCGGTCCAGGTCGGCATCGTCGAAGATGATCAGCGGGGATTTTCCGCCCAGTTCCAGGGTACTGATTTTCAGGCGGGCGCCCGCCGCCTGGGCCAGCACCTTTTTGCCGGTGGGCACGCTGCCGGTAAAAGAGATTTTCTGTATGCCCGGGTGCGCGCTCAATAGCGCCCCGGTGCGGGCATCGCCCAGCACAACGTTGAAGACCCCGTCGGGCAGGCCGGCCTCGGTGTAGATTTCGGCGAGCTTCAGCGCGCTGGACGGGGTGATCTCGCTGGGCTTGAAGACCATGGCATTGCCGGCCGCCAGGGCGGGGGCGGATTTCCACAGCGCGATCTGGATCGGATAGTTCCACGCGCCGATGCCGGCGCATACCCCCAGGGGCTCGCGCCGGGTGTAGGCGAAGGCGGTCTCGCGCAGGGGAATGTGCGCGCCTTCCAGCGCGGGGGCCAGGCCGGCGAAGTATTCCAGCACGTCCGCGCCGGTGTGGATATCGACGCTGGCGGTTTCGCTCAGGGGTTTGCCGGTTTCCAGGGTTTCCAGGCGGGCCAGCGCGTCGTTGCGGGCGCGCAGCAGCGCTACGGCGCGCAGCAGGATGCGCGCCCGCTCGGCGGCGGTCATGGCGGCCCAGGCCGCTTGTCCCCGGGTGGCCGACGCCACGGCGTGGTCGATGTCCCCGGCGGTGGCGACCGGGGCGTGCGCAAGTATTTTCCCATTAGCTGGGTTGATGGATGGCAGGGTGTCCCGGGCGTCTGTCTGGCAGTAGGTGCCATGGACGTAAGACTGCAGCTGTACAGGGGTAGGCATCAAAATCAATCTGGTTCAGTGATTAAATCTGTTTATACTATAACTGATCCCGTCCTGACCATCCTTCTGCCGCATCCGGATCCGTTCGATTCATGCATAAGGCAAATTTATGTCTAAACTGAAACGCCTGCCTCCGCTGGAGGCCCTGGTGTTTTTCGAGTCCGCCGCCCGGCTGCAGAGTTTCAGCGCCGCCGCGCGGGAACTCGGCACCACGCAGCCTGCGGTCAGTCACCGGATCGGGCAGGTCGAACGCGACCTGGGGGTGCCTTTGTTCACCCGCCGGCATCGGGGGGTCAGCATCACCCCGCCGGGGGCCGAACTGCTGGACGCCGTCCGCCAGTGCACGCGCACCCTGGAGGCCGTCACCGAGAAAATCCGCGCGCATCGCACGCGGGCGGCTTTTACGGTGGCGTCCGATTTTTGCTTTGCCACGTACTGGCTGATGCCGCGCCTGCCCGACCTGCTGCGCCAGGTGCCGGGCCTGGAAATCCGCCTGCTGACTTCCGAGGAGGATTTCGATGTGCTGAGTCCCCTGGTGGATTTCGCCATCGCCTTCGGGCCCGGCCAGTGGGATGGCTGTCAGGCCGACCTGTTGTTTGCGGAAACCGTGCTGCCGGTGTGCAGCCCGGCGTATCGGGATCGCGTGGGGCCGTGGCCAGACCCCGCCGCGCTGGGGCGCGCCACGTTGTTGCACCTGGATAGCCCGGGGCCGGCGCGTTGGCTGTGCTGGGACGATTGGTTCCAGGCGTGCCGGCTTGCCGCGCCCGCCGGGGGCGGCATGGTGTTCGACAACTCGACCCTGACCTTGCAGGCGGCGGTGGCAGGGCAGGGCGTGGCGCTGGGCTGGGTGCCTTTGGTCGAAGACTTGCTGCGGCGGGGCGATCTGGTCGTCGCGCTCGATCGGCCGGTGACCACGGACAATGGCTATTACCTGGTCGAACCGCTGCCCAGCCAGGCTTCCCCCCGGCACCTGGGCTTTCGTCGCTGGCTGCAGGCCGCCCTCGCGGTTTGACGCCGGCCCATCAAAGACTATTCAAAGGAGATTCCTCATGACATTGAATCGGACAATGGCCGCGCTGGCCTTGGCCCTGGCGGGCGCGACCGCGGTGGCCGCCGAACCCGCCAGCTGCCAAAAAGTCCAATTGGGCGACGTCGGCTGGACGGACGTCGCCGCCACCACGGGGGTGGCTTCCCTGCTGCTGGACGGCTTGGGATACACCCCGTCCAAGATGATTGCGTCCGTGCCGATCCTGTTTACCGGCCTGAGCACGGGGCAGGTCGATGTGTTCCTGGGGTACTGGACGCCGACCATGACGCCCATTGCCCAGCCGTTCATCGACAAGCAGCAGATCGACGTGCTCGCGCATCCCAATCTGGAGGGCGCCAAATACACACTGGCGGTGCCGGATTACGCCTATCAGGCCGGGCTGCGCACTTTCCAGGACATCGCCCGGTTCGCCGACCGGCTCGACCATAAGATCTACGGCATCGAACCCGGCAACGATGGCAATTTACTGATCCAGAAAATGATCGACGAGAACCAGTACGGCCTGGGCGATTTCGAGTTGATCGAATCCAGCGAGGCCGGGATGCTGGTGACGCTGCGGCGCGCGGTGCCGCAATCCCAGTGGATGGTTTTCCTGGGCTGGGAACCCCATCCGATGAATTTCAACCAGAAGATCGACTACCTGGATGGCGGCGACGAGGTCTTCGGGCCGGACTATGGCGCCGCCAAGGTCTATACCGCTGTCTCCAGGGGCTACGCGGATCAATGCCCCAACGTGGGCCGCCTGGTCGGCCAGCTGGTTTTCAGCACCGACATGGAAAACCAGCTGATGGTGCCCATCATGGACGGGGTCGAGCCCGAAGACGCGGCGCGGGATTGGCTGCGCCGCAATCCTCAGGTATTGTCCGCCTGGCTGGAGGGCGTCACCACCTGGGACGGCCAGGCGGGTTTGGCGGCGGTGCGGGCGCATCTGCAGCTGGAGTAACCCAGGGCCTAGGGACATCCCTAGGTGCTGGAAGCGGCTTTAGCCTGCATAATGCACCCCATGCAGGTGAGGAGACAGCCCTGCTTGGGCACTGGCGCGACGTAGATGGCGCTTTCATTTGTAGGCAGTACCCATAAAAATCAAAATCAGGCGGGGCCGGTGTTCTACACCGGCCCTGTTTATTTGGTGCGCCCGGCAGGGCGCACCCACGGCAGGATGTGAGTCCCTTGCTCGCTCGACCAGGATCAGCGTCAGTCGTTCCCGGTTCCTCGCCGATTCACTCCCGACCGTTTCCGCGCCGTTCCGCGTCGGCGGGCCGTGGCTGGGCTGCCCGCCCGGGTCGGGCGCGGGTCAATGGCCGGTGGCCGAAAACACATTCAGCACGACCACCCCCGCTAAAATCAGGCCGATGCCGATCAGCGCAGCCGTATCCAGCGCCTGGCCAAAGACAAAATAGCCGATGACGGCAATCGCCACGATGCCCACCCCCGACCAGACCGCGTAGGCGATGCCCACCGGGATGGTCTTCAGGGCCAGGGCCAGCAGATAGAAGGCCAGGCCGTAGCCGATGACCGTGAGGGCGGACGGCACCAGCCGGGTGAAGCTGTCGGAGGCTTTCAGGGCGGAGGTCGCCACGACTTCGGCGACGATGGCGACAATCAGGTAGATCCAGCTCGGGCTCATGGCGTATCCAGAAAAAAGCGTGGCGCGCGCCGGCCGGGGCCGCCGGGCGCGTCAGGGGGTGGGCGGCAGGCGCAGCAGGGCGACCACCGCGCCGGCCCCGCCGTCGCGTTCGCCGCATTCGGCCCAGGCCTGTATCGCCGCCAGGCGGCACAGGTGCTGGCGGATGGGCGTTTTCAGGACGGATTGCCCCTGGTGCGAGCCGAAACCTTTGCCGTGGACAATGCGGATGCAGCGGATGTCGTTTTCCAGGCAGGAATTCAGGAACCTTTCCAGGCGTCCGTAGGCTTGTTCCAGGGTGCTGCCGTGCAGATCCAGCGTGGCCTGCGCCACCCATTTGCCGCGCTGCAGACCGCGCAGCAGATCGGGCCCGCAGCCGGGTTGCAGGAACTGCCTGGCTTCGGGGTCGAAAGCCTGCTGCGGCGGCCGGGCGCGCTGCCGGGGCGGCCGGATGGCGGGCGGGGGCGGGTCGGCTTCGCCTTGGGCGTGCAGGCGCCGCGTTTGCAGCACGGCGTCGGGATCGCGCGGGCCGGACGCGCGGGCGCGCGGCCCGCGGTCGGGCAGGGGCTGCACGAGGCGCATGGCCTGGCGGAACAGGGCGCGATCGGCGGGCGCCAGGCTGGATGCCACCTGGGCGGCATCGTCGGGGTCTGGCGGCGTCGCCGGCCGGGTCGCCGGCGCGGGGGCGGCCATCAGCTTCCGGTGCGCCTTGGCCCGCCGCGCCGCCGTGGCTTCCTGGGCGGCGGCCTGCCGGGCGGCGGCCTGTGCCTTGGCCGCCGCCTGGACGGGGGCGGATCGCAGCCGCCGCAGGTCGGCCAGGCCAGGCTTAGTGTCCTTCATTCTCCAACCACCGCTGTGCGTCCAGGGCGGCCATGCAGCCCGTGCCGGCGCTGGTGATCGCCTGGCGATAGACGTGATCCTGCACGTCGCCCGCCGCGAATACGCCGGGCACGGAGGTCATGGTGGCCAGGCCCTGCAGGCCGCTGCGGGTGGTGATATAGCCGTTTTCCATGGCCAACTGGCCTTCGAACAGGCCCGTGTTGGGCTTGTGGCCGATGGCGATGAACGTGCCGGTGACCGCCAGGTCTTCGGTCTGGTCGGTCTGGGTGTTCAGCAGCCGGGCCCCGGTGACGCCGGAATCGTCGCCCAGGACTTCCTGCAGCTGGTAGAACAGCTTCAGGCGCATGTTGCCGTTTTCCACCTTGTCCATCAGCTTGTCGACCAGGATGGGCTCGGCGCGGAACTTGTCGCGGCGGTGCACCAAGGTGACCGTGCGGCAGATGTTGGACAGGTACAGGGCTTCCTCGACGGCGGTGTTGCCGCCGCCCACCACCAGTACGTCCTGGTTTTTATAGAAAAAACCGTCGCAAGTGGCGCAGGCCGATACCCCGCGACCCATGAAATTGTGCTCGGATTCCAGCCCCAGGTACTGGGCCGAGGCCCCGGTGGCGATGATCAGGGCATCGCAGGTGTAGTGGGCGCCGGTGTCCCCGGTCAGGGAAAACGGGCGCTTGGACAGATCCACGCTGGCGATATGGTCGAACACCATTTCGGTGTTGAAGCGCTGGGCGTGCTCCATGAAGCGCTGCATCAGGTCGGGGCCCTGAACCCCGGCCACGTCGGCGGGCCAGTTGTCCACTTCGGTGGTGGTCATCAGTTGGCCGCCTTGTTCCAGCCCGGTGATCAGCACCGGCGACAAATTGGCGCGGGCCGCATAGACCGCGGCGGTGTAGCCTGCCGGGCCGGAGCCCAGAATCATGACTTTGGCGTGTTTTACAGTGGACATCGCGGAAATTCCCTTCATCATCAACCCGGCAATTATAATGGCGGGATGGCTAGAATTCCGGTGACCTCTCCACGCTCCACTCGTAATGTGCGCAATGGCCCTTCGGCCTTGCAGACCCGCCTGGGCGGCTTGCTGCGCGAAGCCCGCTGGATTCTGCTGGCGGCGGTCGCCGCGTGGCTGGTTCTGGTGCTCGCCACCTGGCATGCCACAGACCCGGGCTGGTCGCATTCGGTGCATGCCGGGGTCACGCAGAACCTGGGGGGCACGTTCGGCGCCTATGTGGCCGACCTCCTGCTTTATCTCTGCGGGCTGTCCGCCTGGATCTGGGTGCTGTTGCTGCTGCGCCGCGTCGTGGCCGGGTTCTATCGCCTGACGCGGGTGGTGCTGCCCGCCAAGATCCCCGAACTCCTGCCCCGCGTGCGCTGGGAAGTCGGCATCGGCTTTACCCTGTTGTTCCTGGGCTGCATGGGCATCGAATCCCTGCGCCTGCAAAGCTGGGGCGTGTCCCTGCCTGCGGGGGCCGGGGGCCAACTGGGGCATGTGCTGGCCGGTCTGGTGTCCGCCACCGCCGGCAGCGCGGGGGGCACGTTGCTGCTGCTGGCGTTCATCGTCGTGGGCGCCAGCCTGTTTTTCGGGTTTTCCTGGCTCAATGTCTCCGAGCGCGTCGGCTTTCTGCTCGAAACCGCGTGGCGCCGCGCGGTGGATTTCAGCAATTCCTGGCAAGACCGCCGGGTCGGCCAGAGCGCCAAGGCCGCCCGCGAGGAAATCGTCGAAACCCGCCAGACGCAGCTGGTGCATGACCAGCCCGTGCGCATCGAACCCACCGTCACCTCGGTGCCCAAGTCGCCCCGGGTTCAGCAGGAAAAACAGCAGACCCTGTTTACGCCCAAGGAAATCCCCCTGCTGGCGGCCGGGCTGCCCGCCCTGTCTTTGCTGGATGCGGTGGAACAGGCCCCCGAGACTGTCTCGCCCGAAACGATCGAATTCACCTCGCGTCTGATCGAAAAGAAACTGTCCGACTTCGGCGTCAATGTCACCGTGGTTGCCGCCCAGTCCGGCCCGGTCATCACCCGCTACGAAATCGAGCCTGCCACCGGGGTCAAGGGCAGCCAGATCGTCAACCTGGCCAAGGATCTGGCCCGGGCGCTCAGTCTGGTGCGCATCCGGGTGGTGGAAACCATTCCAGGCAAGAACCTGATGGGGCTCGAACTCCCCAATCCGCGCCGCCAGATGGTGCGTCTGTCGGAAATCCTCGGATCGCAGGTGTACCACAGCAGCGCCTCGCTGCTGACCATGGCCCTGGGCAAGGACATCGCGGGCAACCCCGTGGTGGCGGATCTGGCCAAAATGCCCCATTTGCTGGTGGCGGGCACCACGGGCTCGGGCAAGTCCGTGGGGATCAACGCCATGATCCTGTCCCTGCTGTACAAGGCCGATGCCAGCCAGGTGCGCCTGATCCTGATCGACCCGAAAATGCTCGAAATGTCCGTCTACGAGGGCATCCCGCACCTGCTGGCGCCCGTCGTCACGGATATGCGCCATGCCGCCAATGCGCTCAACTGGTGCGTGGCCGAGATGGAAAAGCGCTACAAGCTGATGAGCAAACTGGGGGTGCGCAACCTGGCGGGCTTCAACGCCAAGGTGCGCGAGGCGCAAAAGCAGGGCCAGCCCCTGACCAACCCGTTTTCCCTGACCCCCGATGCGCCCGAGCCCCTGAACGCGCTGCCCATGATCGTGGTGGTGATCGACGAACTGGCCGACCTGATGATGGTGGTGGGCAAGAAGGTCGAGGAACTTATCGCGCGCCTGGCCCAGAAGGCCCGGGCGGCGGGCATCCACCTGATCCTGGCCACGCAGCGCCCCAGCGTGGATGTGATCACGGGTCTGATCAAGGCCAACATCCCCACGCGCATCGCCTTCCAAGTGTCTTCCAAGATCGACTCCCGCACGATCCTGGATCAGATGGGGGCTGAAACCCTGCTGGGCCAGGGCGACATGCTGTATCAGCCGCCCGGCACCAGCGTGGCCACCCGGGTGCACGGCGCCTTCGTGGACGACGACGAGGTTCATCGCGTGGTCGAATCCCTTAAAGAATCCGGCGAGCCCGACTACATCGAAGGCCTGCTGGAAGGCACCCTGGAAGGCGAGACCGGCGATGGGGTCGGTTCCGTCACGGGCTTTACCGACCAGGAAAACGATCCCCTGTACGACCAGGCGGTGGAAGTCGTCCTGCGCAGCCGGCGGGCGTCCATCTCTTTTGTGCAACGCAATTTGCGCATTGGCTACAACCGCTCCGCGCGCATCCTCGAACAAATGGAACACGCCGGCCTGGTCAGCCCGCAGCAACCCAACGGCAACCGGGATATCCTGGTGCCTGCCAAACCCGAGGAAGACTGAGGTGCCGATGAAATCCCTGTTCAATCTTGCGCCAGGCCCCGCCATCCGCTCCGGGGCCGGCGGCGGCCGTGCCCCTGGCCTGCTGGCCGCCGGGCTGTTGGCGCTGAGTCTGCTGGCCCTGCCCGGCCAGTCCCGGGCCGTGGACACCGCCCAGGTTCAGCTGCAGGCGTTCGTGGATCAGGTGAAATCCGCCACGGGCCGCTTCACGCAGGAACAAGCCACCCCGGACGGGCAAGGCAGCCGCGTACAGTCGGGCGAGTTCGCGTTTCAGCGCCCGGGCAAATTTCGCTGGCAAGTCTTGCAACCCTATGCCCAGCTGATTGTCTCGGATGGCCGGCAGGTGTATCAGTACGACCCCGACCTGGAACAGGTCACCCAGCGCCGGGCCGGGCAGGCCATCGGGGCGTCGCCGGCCGCTTTGCTGTTTGGCGAAGGCACGCTGGCCGATACCTTCAATCTGCAGGCCCAGCCCGACCGCGATGGCCTGCAGTGGCTGCGGGCCATCCCCAAGACCCCGGATGCGGGCTTTACCCATGTCGACATCGGCTTTGCCGATGGCCTGCCCCGGCGTCTGGAACTCCTGGATGCGTTTGGCCAGGCCTCGCGCATCCAGTTTTCCCAGATCCAGGCCAATCCTGGCATTCCGGCGGCGCAATTCCAATTCCAGGTGCCCGAAGGCGCCGATCTGGTCAAGATGGATTGATGGCCGAACCCGTAGACCTTCTGGGCGATGCCTTGACGCCGCCCGATGCCGATTCCCCCGCCGGGCAGCGCTTGCTTCGCGGCGGCGGGCGGGGGTCTGCGCCGCGCGCGTCCGGCCCGGCGGCGGGCGGCGTGCCCGCCGCGGCCGCCGCCCATGCGCCCTTGGCTGAAACCCTGCGCCCCCGCACCCTGGACGACGTCATCGGGCAGGCCCATTTGCTGGGCCCGGGCAAGCCCTTGCGCCTGGCGTTTCAGTCGGGCAAGCCGCATTCCATGATTTTCTGGGGGCCGCCGGGGGTAGGCAAGACTACCCTGGCCAGGCTGACTGCAACGGCCTTCAAATGCGAGTTCATCGCCTTGTCCGCCGTCTTCTCGGGGGTCAAGGACATCCGTGCCGCGATGGAGCAGGCGGAACAGAATCTGGCGATGGGCAAGCACACGCTCTTGTTTGTGGACGAAATCCACCGGTTCAACAAGTCGCAGCAAGACGCGCTGCTGCCCTATGCGGAAAGCGGCCTGGTCACTTTCATCGGCGCCACCACCGAGAACCCTTCCTTTGAAGTGAACTCGGCCCTGCTGTCCAGGGCGCAAGTCTATGTGCTGAAGTCGTTGACGGAAGACGAACTGAATCTGCTCTTGAAGCGGGTTCAAGAAGCAGGCGCTTTGGGCGGCCTGGCGTTCGCGGACTTGGCCGTTGAAACCCTCATCGGCTATGCGGATGGTGACGCCAGGCGGTTCTTGAACCTGTTGGAACAGTGCCAAACGGCGGCGGGGGCCGCCGGGGTCACGCGGATTGATGCCGACTTTGTGCAGAATGCCTTGACTTTGAACAGCCGGCGTTTCGACAAGGGGGGCGACAATTTTTATGACCAGATTTCTGCTTTGCACAAATCCGTTCGCGGCTCTCATCCCGATGCGGCGCTCTATTGGCTGACAAGGATGTTGGACGGCGGCGCTGATCCCAAGTATTTGTCTCGGCGGATTGTGCGCATGGCCTGGGAAGACATTGGCCTGGCCGATCCAAGGGCCATGCAGATCGCCAATGATGCGGCCTTGACCTATGAACGGTTGGGCAGTCCTGAAGGCGAACTGGCGCTGGGCCAAGCCGTCATCTATCTGGCTGTTGCCGCCAAGAGCAATGCGGGTTACATGGCCTACAACCAGGCCAGGGCCTTCGTGAAGCAGGACAAGTCCAGGGAAGTGCCTGTGCACCTTCGCAATGCGCCGACCCGGCTCATGAAGGAACTGGGTCATGGCCATGCGTACCGATATGCGCATGACGAGCCCAATGCCTATGCCGCGGGCGAAACTTATCTGCCGGATGGCATGGGAGAGCCCGGTTGGTATCAGCCGACGCCCAGGGGGCTGGAAATCAAGATCGGCGAGAAGCTGGCCCTGTTGAGAAAGTGGGATGATGAAGCGGGTAGCCAGTGAACCATGGCCTGTCGTTCATTGTCCCAGTTCACCTTGCCTGCTGGGCTGCGGCCTGTGTCGCTGTCGTGGGTGTCGCTTCCCGGCCGACATGCCACCGGACGGGCATCAGGGACGACCTTCGACCCGGGCCGCCGCCGCTGGGTACAGGTTGATCCTGGCGTCGACCAGCCGGGCGTCCGGCGTCAGCGGGCTTAATTCCAGCCCGAAAAATGGCACGTAATCCAGCGTGATATGCAGCGTATCGCCGGTGTCCAGCAGCCGCTGGCCGCCCAGGTGGGGCGGCAGACTGGTTTGGAATCGGCCCTGCACGCAGTGCAGCAGGGTGTCGCCCGGGCGCAGGGACAGCTTTTGCCGGCCGCTGCGCATGTCCACGCAGCCGTGGGCTTGCTTGCGGCGCAGCATCAGGTTGAAGTCCTGCGCCGGGCCACCCGCCAGCGCGGCGTCGTAGGGGGTTTCGCCGGCGAAATACAGCCGCGCCCCGGTCTCCAGCAGAGTGTCTTGCCCGGTGTCGGAGCGTGTCAGGCGCAATGGCCCGCCATGGGTCAGCATCAGGATGCGGTCGATGTCTTCCCAATAGGAAAAAGGGCCGTCGGCGGCGATCTGGGCGGCGCTGACGCGCCAGATGAAGTCATCCATGCCTGCGTCTGCCGGGAAAATCGCAATTTGCCGGGTGCTGCCACCCCCGTTTTTCCAGGGGCTGGGGATCAATTCGGTGCTGGGGATCAGGCGTATCGTTTCTTGCATGGCGGCGTTGCGCGCCCCACGGGCCAAGCGGGCGGTGTTGCGCGGGATGCCCGGCGGGCGGCGGCTGGATTATTCAGGGGAACCTTAATTTAATACAATAACGGCATTGTGGGCGGCTTGCCCCTGTTTTCCGGTGTTGGCCCGTCCGTATTCTGGGCTCAGTCTATCCCGCCCGGGGCCAGTCCCGGGCCTCATCCTTATTCGCTCATCGCCATGCTAGATACCAATCTGCTGCGCAAAGACCTGGATCGCGTCGTGCGCGCCCTGGGCCGCCGCGGCCTGACTTTCGACACAGACCGTTACCACGCCCTGGAAGCCCGCCGCAAGGACGTCCAGGTGCAGACCGAAGCACTGCAGGCCCGCCGCAACGCTCTGGCCAAGCAGATCGGGCAGCTCAAGTCCCGTGGCGAAGATGCCTCCGCCGTGCTGGCCGAATCCCAGGCCATCCCCGACCACCTGAAAGCCCTGGAACACGATCTGGGCGCCATCCAGCACGAGTTGCAACAGTGGCTGATGACCATCCCCAATCTGCCCGACGACAGTGTGCCCGATGGCGCGTCCGAGGCCGAGAATGTCGAAGTACGCCGCTGGCTGCCGGGGGCGGCCGACGCCTCGGGCAACCCTGCCGGGCTGGGCTTCGAGCCCCGCGATCACGTCGCCCTGGCCGAGCCCTTCGGGCTGGATTTCGACGCTGCCCGTGCGCTGGTGGGCGCGCGCTTCATGATGCTGCGCGGCCCCATCGCCCGCCTGCATCGCGCCCTGGCGCAGTTCATGCTGGATACCCAGGCCGGCGAGCACGGCTATCAAGAATGCTACACCCCCTATATCGTCAACAGCTCCACCCTGTACGGCACGGGCCAGTTGCCCAAGTTCAAGGACGATATGTTCTGGGTCACCAAAGGCGGGCAGGGCAGCACACCGGACGATGAGGGCCAGGCCGAAGACCTTTATCTGATCTCCACCGCTGAAATCCCCCTCACCGGCACGGTGCGCGACCGCATCCTCGACGCCCAGGATCTCCCCATCAAGCTCACTGCGCATACGCCGTGCTTCCGTTCCGAAGCCGGCAGCGGCGGGCGCGACCTGCGCGGCCTGATCCGCCAGCACCAGTTCGACAAAGTCGAAATGGTGCAGATCGTCCATCCCAGCCAATCCTGGGCGGCTTTGGACGAGATGGTCGGCCATGCCGAGCACGTCCTGCGGGCCCTGGGCCTGCCCTATCGGGTGGTGCTGCTGTGCGCGGGCGATATGGGGTTTGGCTCGGCCAAGACCTTCGATCTCGAAGTGTGGCTGCCCGCGCAGAATACCTGGCGCGAGATCTCCTCGGTCTCCAACTGCCTGGATTTCCAGGCCCGCCGTTTGCAGGGGCGCTTCCGCCCCGAAGGCCCCAAGGCCAAGCCCGAATATCTGCATACACTCAATGGCTCCGGCCTGGCCGTGGGCCGGGCCATGGTGGCGGTGCTGGAAAACTACCAGCAGGCCGATGGCAGCATCGTCATCCCGCCCGTGCTGCGGCCCTATATGGGGGGACTGGAAATCATCCAGGCGGCCTGATGGCGATCCAGATTCTATGTTAGAATGCGCAGCTTGACCGCAGTCAAAGCCGGACAGGTGGCAGAGTGGTCGAATGTACCTGACTCGAAATCAGGCGTGCGTTTATAGCGCACCGTGGGTTCGAATCCCACCCTGTCCGCCAGAATATAAATAAAATCAAGCTGCTACGGCATTCGGGTTGCAATCCTGGATGCCGTTTTCTTTTTTCGTTTCGGCCTCATGTGTCCAAAACGTGACCGCACCAGCGTGGGCCTCAAGGTGGCTTGGTGCCAGGTGTGGGCGTACTTCATCACCATTTCAAGCATATCCCTTCAGAGCAAGCATGAACGGCAAGATAAAGTAGAGCGCCGAATCGCCATTCTTCGCTATCCGGGATTTCTGCCCAGGATTCGCTTGCTGGTTTCTGCCATCAGCTTTGCGATCTCCGCTTCGGCCTTGGTGGTGTTCAAGCCTTCGGCGTTGCTTATCATGGCATGCCTGCAGTCATTTCGCCAGCTGTGCTCTCCTCTCAATATAGTCCCGCTCACCCGGCTGACTGCCATATCGGTATGCGTTGATCTGCTTGTAGTCTTTCGACATCAGCAGCAAGTGGGTGACGTCAATGCACTGAGCACGATCAACCGGGCCTCAGTGCAGCACGGCACTACCGTCGGCGTGGCTGTCGCCGGCGGTGCGCTGCGGGTACAGCGTATGGGAATTCCGGGCCGATTGCACGTAGATGGATGGCAGGCGCAGGCCCCGTCCGGCCAGTTGGGCGGGGCGCAGGGCGATCAGGTAATCCTGGCTGTCCTCGGGGGGCGGCAGGGTCTGGCCCGGTTTCAGGGCTTTCAGCGCCAGGCGGGCGGTTTGTTCCCCCAAGCCGCCGGGCGAAGGCACCACCGCCAGGCTGCCGCCACCGATCACGAACGATTCCCGGATGCCGATCGGCAAGGGCTTGGCGTGGCGCTCGGTCCAGTCGGCCAGGATCAGCGGGTTGATGTCTTCTTGCTGATCCGGTGAGATTGACAGGCCGCCGGTGCTCAACACCAGCAGGATGTCCGCCTGCTCCGCCAGGGCTTGCACCTGCTTTTGCCAATCCATGTAATCCGTGACCAGGTCGACGCCCAGGAAATGGTGCTTCCCCCAGTCGTGCGCCTGCACCTGCAGGGCTTCGGCCCGCCCGGTGAGGTCGTTGATCCCGATGGCGCGGATGCGCTGCGGCTGATCCCCGAGAAACTGCAGGATGTCCACGATCTCGTCGAGGGGCAGGATTTCATGCACCCCGGTCACGTTGGCGGCTTCGGGATAGCCGAATTGCTGCGGGTCTTCGCTGATGGCATAGATGATTTTCGGCGCGGCGGCCCCCGCGTAATGACGGCCGACATAGTCTTGGGCTTCTTCGCCCACGGCGACCACGACGTCCGGCCGCCAGCTGTCGATGAGTTCGCGGCTGCGCTGGCTGGCGGCGGCCCATTGCCGGGGGCTGAGGTATTGGGAATACATCATGTAGCGCCAGCGCGTGAACAGCGGCTGCAGATGGCGGTCGAGTTCGCGCCGGAATCCGGCATCGAAGGCCTGCTCCCAGGGGCCTTCTTCGGAAAATCCGTGCAATACCAGGAGCTTGGGTTTTTGGTGATTGAACCCCACCAGGGATGCCAGCAGCAGCACCGCCAATATCCCTGCGCAGATCACGGCCAGTCGGTTTTTCATGGCGTCCCCTCAGTACAAGCCCAGCCACTGCCAATAGGGGATGGAGGCATAGGCCAGCGCGACGCGCAGGGGATTCAGCCACCAGGCGTAGTGGAAGAAAGCGGTTTCATTGCAGCGGGTGTGCAAGCCCGCCCCGATGGCCTGCTGCAAGGCGGAGTTTTGGTGCGGCATGAACCAGATGTCTGAAAACAAAGAGGCCAGGAACACCACCAGCCAGGGGTGTATGCCCTGATTGAGGCCGACGGGCATCAAAAGGGTGACGGCCAGGATCATACCGGCGGTCAGGGGCAGCACCAGCCGCAGCCCGACCGTGACGATCAGCGCCAGCAGGATGAACCAAGCCAGACTGCCGTTCACCCATTGCAGATGGCCGCCGATGGCCTCGATCATCAGGTCGTCCAGCTTGAGGTACTGCATGGCCTCGGTCAGGCCGTCCAGACTGAGCAGGAAAAAAATCAGGGGCCAGTCGATCTGGGTCTTGAAGCTGCCCTTGTTGAACAAGCCCATCAGCAGCAGGCCCACCAGGATCAGGCCGGCCAGCCAGGCCGTTTGCGACTGGTGCCATTGGGGAATCGTGGCTCCCAGCAAGAACACCACGAAAGCGATGGCGGCCACCCATTCGGGCGGCCGCCAGGGCCCCAGCAGCCGGATCTGGGCATGGATGCGCTGCGCGGGCAGAGGGCGGCTTGGCTCGGCGCGAAACCGGAAGCGCATCACCAGCAGGTGCGTGGCCAACAGGCCCAGCGCCACCACGGCGGCGCCCACCAGCCAGGCGAGCCCCTGGAATTCGCTGCGGATCTGCGACGGCATCATGGTGAAAGCCGCCAGGTTGGATGATTTCGCAGTCAGCAGCAGGGGGGAAAACAAGGTGGCCCCCGTAAACACCGCGATCATCAGCGCGCTGGCCTGAGGGCCTTGGGCCCGCGCGCCCAGGCTTTGATCCATTTCCCGGTACAGGGGCAGCAGCAGTGTCAGGCGCGCATTGGATGACGGCATCACGATCGACAGCAAGAAGCCGAACAGCGTCAGGGCCGCCCGGTGCCAGAATGCGGAGTCCGGCAGGCGCACCAGCACCCACAGCATCAGCCGGTAGGCCAGGCCGGAACTGACCACCACCGCCGCCAGGGCATAGACCCCCAGCAGCAGCAGGAAAGTGCGTGAATAGAAGCCGTGCAGGGCGACCTCGGCGGGAACCAGGTTGATGAAAAGCATCGCCACCACGGCCAGGATCGGCGGGATGAATTCGTCGACCAGGGAAAACAGCCACATCAGGGCGGTCAGGGAAAACAGCCCCAGGTATACCGCCCCTTGCGGGGGCAGCCCGGCCTGATCCGCCAGCCACCAGATGCAAGGCGGCAGCACCAGGGCCGTGGGCCAGCCGATGCGCTGCTTGAGCGGCAGGGTGGCTGTGGCCGGCTTGGCGGCGGGCGTGATGGATGCCGCCGGGAGGTCGCCCAGCCGGGTCGCCAGCGCCATCAGCGCGGCTGATTTCAGGCTGGGGAGGCGCCCCGAGAGTTCACCCAGCAGCCCGCGCGGCACGCGCACGGCCTGTACGTCCCCCAGCGCCCGGGCGTCCGTCAGGTAGGTGGCGGGCGTGGGCAGCTGGTCGGCGAAGGCTTCGTTGCCAAAACCCTGGTTGGCCGACAGCAGCACGGGGGCTGCGGCGGGGCTTAACTGAACCTGGCCGTCCAGTATCCAATAGTAGTGTTGTGCCGACTGCCCGGCCTGGTAGATCAAGTCCTGGTCGGCAAAGCGGCAGGGCTCGGCCGCGGCCAGCAGACGGGCGCGATCCAGGCGGGCCAGCCCGTTGAGCAGCGGGTGCGACTGGATGGCGGCAGCGAGTTGGTCTACCTGCATGGAAACCCGAAGATTTGATGTTTGCGCCACTGTAACATCATCGCCCGGGCCGGGTCTGTAGGGATTCCTCCCGTCCCGGCGGCCGCTTGGGCAGCCGTTTGGGCAGCCGCTTGAACCGGGGGCATTGTCGGCCATCGGCAAAACGCATATAGTGAATACAGGATCAGTCACTGCAAATTGTCGGAGGCCTTCATGTCTATCCAAGCCCTGCATTTTGTATTGGATGTCGATGGCAACGGGGCCGTCGCCGGCTGGGAAGTCCTGGACGCCCTGAAATGGGGTTTCAGCCTGCCCGGGCGTCTATTGACCGAAGCCCTGGGCAATCTCCCCTGGCTTGCCGATGCCTTGGGCATCCAGGCGTCTGCGGCAACGGGGTATGCCAGCTTCCACGGCTTGCTGGCCACGGGATCCAGTCTGGTGTTCTGGGTGCTGGTGCTGTATGGCCTGACGCGCATTGGCGCGCGGAAAAGCCCCGACGACACGCAGGCTGATCCCCCCCGCGTGCCGGGCATGCCGCACTATCGGGGCCCGCAGCCCAGAAAATAAAGCCGGCCGCCGGTTTCGGGGCCAGGATGGCCGCCTGCCTGCGCGGCTCTCAGGTTTGCGGCATGGGCGGGTGCCTGGGCACCAGCAGTATCGCCAGCAAGGTCAGCACGGCCACCCAGATCATGCCCACATAAACCTGATGCGTGGCGCTGTCGAACACCGTCAGCAGGTACTGGTGCAGGGCCGAGGCAGCCGGGCTGCTTTGCAGCACGCTCATCACGTCCCGGGCCGCCGGCAGGGGGGCTTCCAGGGTGGCGGGCGCGGTTTGCATCAGCGATTGCATGGCATTGTTGAACAGCGCGCCCACGACGGCGGCCCCCAGGCTTTGCCCCAGGTAGCGCGACCACATGTTGGCGCTGGTGGCCACGCCCCGCTGGTGCCAGGGGACGATCGACTGCACGCCCACCAGCAATGGGGTCGACAGCATCCCGAAGCCCGCCCCCAGCAAGATCTGGTTGGCCGTCACCAGCCAGGTGGCGGGCCGGGGCGGCAGCCACGCGAACCACACCACGGCCAGCAGGATCAGCACGCCGCCAAACAGAGCCGTATCGCGGAAACCGAAGCGCAGATACAGGTGGCCGGACCAGGCCGAGGCGCTGACCCAGCCCAGGCTCATGCTGGCCAGCACCAGGCCGGCGCTGATGGGGCCCAACCCCATGACCGATTGGGCGTAGACCGGCAGATAGGTGCCCGGGGCCATCATCACCAGGCCCATGCCCAGCACCCCCAGGTTGGATCCCAGCATGACCCGGTTGCGCCAGACCCAGCCCGGCATGATGGGTTCGGCCGCCGCGCGTTCGTGGGCGATGGTGGCCAGGATCAGGATGCCGGCCAGCCCGAACGTGATCACGCTGGCTGGCGAAGACCAGGCCCAGGCATTGCCGCCTTGCAGCAGGCCGAACACCCCGAGGGAACCCGCCAGCATCATCAGAATGGCGCCGGTGTAGTCGATGCGGTGCGCATGGCTGGACGTGGTTTCGTGCAAGTACCGGCCAATCAGGAAAATGGCCGCCAGGCCGATGGGCAGGTTGATCAGGAACACCCAGCGCCAGCTGGCGTATTCGGCGAAGGCGCCGCCCAGGGTGGGGCCGACGATGGCGGCGATGCCCCAGACGCTGGATAGCCAGCCCTGAACCCGGGCTCGTTCGCGCGTGGAATACAGGTCGCCCGCCAGGGTGTTGACCGTGGCCATGATGGCGCCCGCGCCCAGGCCCTGCAGTGCGCGGAAGACGATAAGGGGCACCATGCCCCAGGCCAGCGCGCAGGCGGCCGAACCCAGCAGGAACACGGCGGAGCCGCCGACCAGCACGGGCTTGCGGCCGTAAAGATCGGCCAGCTTGCCATAGAGGGGGATGGTGATGGTCTGCGCCAGCAGGTAAATGGAGAACAGCCAGCTGAAGTGCTCGAATCCGCCCAGATCGCCCACGATCTGCGGAATCACCGTGGCGACGATGGTGATGTCCATGGCGGCCAGGGACATGGCCAGCATCAGGGCGGCCAGAATCCAGCCGCGATGCGGGATCGGCCGTGCCGTGTCGCTGCGGCCCGCGTCCGGCGCGGCGCCGCCGTCTGGGGCGGCCGGAGTGGGCGGTGCCGCCGGGATGGGATGGGGTGTTTGCATCATGGGTCAATGGAACCGGGTGCACTATGTTAGCGCGTTGCCGACAGGGAGATCGTGGCGCGGGCGACCCGGCAGGCGGCATAATAGGAGGCTTCAGCACAGGGAACCGCGCTTCACCACAGGAAACCGCATGACTCAGCAAACAGGCGGCCCCCGGTCGGGCCATGGCGAATACAAGATCCCCGGCGGCAAGCTGGTCGTGGTCGACCTGCGGGTGCGGGACGGCCGTCTGGCGCAGGTCAGCGTGTCGGGTGATTTTTTCCTCGAACCGCCCGAGGCCCTGGATCGCATCAATGCCGCCCTGGAAGGCCTGGCGGCCGATACCGATGCCCAGGCACTGGCCCGGGCCGTGCAGGCGGCCTTGCCGGCGGATGCGCAGATGTTCGGCCTGACGCCCGAAGGCATCGCGGTCGTGATCCAGCGGGCGCTGGCATGACGGCCGCCGCCGCCCGCAGCCAATGGTCGGACTTTAATTGGCGCTTGCTGCACCCCGAACCGCTGCAGCCGCTGCAGCACATGGCCCTGGATCAGGTATTGCTGGACGAAGTGGCCGCCGGCCGCCGGCCGCCCACGTTGCGGATCTGGGAATGGGCGGCGCCCGCCGTGGTGATCGGCATTTTCCAGTCGCTCAAGAACGAGGTCGATGCCCGCCAGGCCCAGGCGCACGGCATCCAGGTGGTGCGTCGCATCAGCGGGGGCGGCGCCATGTTCGTCGAACCCGGCGACACCATTACGTATTCTTTGTACGCGCCCTTGTCCCTGATCGAAGGCATGAGTTTTCATGAGGCTTATGCCTATATGGACAGCTTCGTGCTGCAGGCTTTGGCGGAACTGGGCATCAAGGCCTGGTATCAGCCGTTGAACGACATCACCTCCGAGGGCGGGAAAATCGGCGGCGCCGCCCAGGCCCGCCGCGGCGGGGCGGTCCTGCACCACGTCACCATGGCCTACGACATGGATGCCGACAAAATGGTGCGGGTGCTGCGCATCGGCCGCGAGAAACTGTCCGACAAAGGCACCGCATCGGCCGCCAAACGGGTGGATCCCCTGCGCAGCCAGACCGGCCTGGCGCGCGAGGCCATCATCCAACGGATGCTGGAGACCTTCAGGCGGCGCAATGGCTTGCGCGACGACACCCTGAAACCCGCCGAGCTGGCCGCCGCCGGGCGGCTGATCGAAGAAAAGTTCGGCACCGAGGCTTGGCTGGCCAAGGTGCCGTAGATCGGGGCGCGGTGCGGTTGGGTGCTTGCTATTTGTGCGTGTGCAGGCTTTCCAGGGTCTGCAGCGCCAGGGTGGCGTGCGCGTAGGCTCCGCCCGCGCGCATTTCGGCCGCCACCCAGATGGCTTCCATGATCTCGGCCCCCGAGGCCCCCGCCCGCGTGGCCCCCTCAGTGTGGCCTTTGATGCAATAGGGGCATTGGGTCACGTGCGCGACGGCCACGGCGATCAGCTGTTTGGTCTTGGCGTCCAGGGCGCCCGGGGCGAACACCGCCTTGCTGAACGCCTTGAAGGCCGCCAGGGGTTCCGGGGCGAGTTCGGCGCGTTTTTTGGCCAGTTCCGGGGTGATTGGGGGAAACATCGGCGTATCGGACATCAGCGACTCCTGTGTGTGGGACGGCTATCCATGATAGACCCGGCCGAGTGATCGGGGCAGGGGTCTCCCTGCTGCCGGCAAGCCCATTGGCCGCCAGGACGAGGCGCTGCCCTCTACAATGCGGGGGTCATCGATCACCGGATCTCCGACCCGCCATGAAGCGCAAACCGATGGACGCCCTGGCCGGCGGCACCATGCTGTTGCTGTGCCTGATCTGGGCCATGCAGCAAATCGCCCTCAAGGCCACTGCCGCCGATTTTTCCCCGGTATACCAGATTGCCGCGCGCACGGTGGGCGGCGCCTTGCTGGTGGGGCTTCTGATGGCGTGGCGCGGCCCCGCCCCGGGGGCGGCGCTGCGCTGCTGGAAGCCGGGCGTGCTTGCCGGCTCCCTGTATGCCCTGGAGTTCATTCTCCTGGGCGAAAGCCTGCGCTTCACGACAGCGGGCCATGCCGTGGTGCTGTTGTATACCGCCCCGATCTTTGCCGCCCTGGGCCTGCATTGGAAATTGCCCGAAGAGCGCTTGGCGCCGTTGCAGTGGCTGGGGGTGGTCTTGGCCTTTGCCGGCGTGGGGCTGGCGTTCCTGGTGCGTGAATCCGGGCCGGTTTCCCTGGCGCCGGCCATGTTGCTGGGGGATTTCCTGGCGCTGCTGGGCGGGGCCGCCTGGGGGGCGACCACGGTGGTGGTGCGGGTCACCCGCCTGTCCGAACTGCCCGCCAGCCAAACCCTGATGTACCAACTGGTGGTCGGCGCCGCCTGGCTGCTGCTGTCCGCTTTCGCCCTGGGACAGGCGCATTTCAATGCCACTCCCCTGGTCTGGGCCAGCCTGACGTTCCAGATCCTTTTTGTCGCTGTGGCCAGCTACCTGACCTGGTTCTGGCTGCTGCGCAGATACCTGGCATCCAGGCTGGGGGTGTTTTCCTTTCTGACCCCGCTGTTCGGCGTCGTGCTGGGTGCCTGGCTGCTGGGCGAACCCATCGGCAAAGGCTTTTTATTCGGGGCTTTGTTGGTGGTGCTGGGGGTGGTGCTGCTGAGCGGGTATGGCTGGTATGCCCATTGGCGCGCCTTTAACCGCTGAAGCCGCCTTGATCCAGGAAGGCCTGTTCTTCGGGGGTGGTTTGCCGCCCCAGGGCCGGGTTGCGGTGCGGAAACCGCCCGAACTGCGCGATGACGTCGCGGTGCACCTGGGCCCAGGGCATGGCTTCCGGCGCGTGTTCCCGGTAAAGCGCCAGGGCTTCGTCCTGGGTGGGGAGATCCTCGGCATGCATGTAGGGCAGCAGGATGAAATTACGCAGTTCGGGCGCGAACTGGCCCAGGTGCGCCAGGCTTTGGCGGGCATAGGCCAGCGCCAGCCCATCGGTGGCGAACATGTGTCCGGTATCCCGGAAGGCGTTGCGGGGGTATTGATCCAGCAGCAGGATCAGGGCCAGGGCCGATTGCGGCTGCCGCAGCCAGTGCGTCAGCGCTTGCCGGGCGGCGGCAAAGTGGGCCTCCTGGAAGCGCTGGCGGAATTCCGCATCGAAGTGCGTGTCTTTGGCAAACCATTTCTGGGGGCCGGCGGCCAGCCAGAAGTCGACGACGGCTTGCGCGTCGGCCATCGCGGGGGTCGCTGTTTGGGGGGGATGGGTCATCGGAGGGCTCCTGTCGGGTGGCCGGCGCGGTCCGCCGGGGCGGGCCGCTTCGGGGAATCACAGCAGTTCGCGGCGCAGGTCGGCGGCGGATTTGGGCGACAGCAGGCCGGGCGCCACGTCGAATACGCTGCGCGCGCCGGTTTCTCCGGCCTGCTTCAGGCGCCAGGCCGCCCGGGCATAGGCCACCAGCACGCTGGACGTGAACCCGGGGTTGCTGGCCAGCTTGAGCGAGTATTCCATCACCTGGGCGTCGTCCTGGCCGGAGACCCCGCTGCGGATGACGAAGCCGCCGTGCGGCATGCCAGAGTGTTCGCGTTGCAGCGTATCGGCGTCGATGAAATGCACGGTGGTGTCGTAGTCGGCGAAATAATCCGGCATGCTGGTGATGGCCTGCCGCACCTGCTGGGCATCGGCGTCGGGCTGCAGCACCACGTAGCACACCCGGGTGTGTTTTTCGCGGGTGCCGAGCCGGGGCTGTTCGCCCGCCCGCACGCGCTGCACGGCCTGATCCACGGGGATTGTGTATTGCACCCCGGCGGCCACACCGGGCACGCGCCGGATGGCGTCCGAATGCCCCTGGCTCAACCCTTTGCCCCAGAAAGTATATGTGCCGCCCTGGGGCAGGATGGCTTCGCCCATCAGGCGGTTGATCGAAAACAGGCCCGGATCCCAGCCCACCGCCAGGATCGACACCTGGCCGCCGGCCCGGGCGGCGTGATCCAGCGCATCGAAGTATTCCGGGATGCGGGCGTGGGTGTCGAAGCTGTCGACCGTGGTGAACCATTGGGCCAGCCGGGGGCCCTGGACGGGCAGGTCTTCTTTCGACCCGCCGCACAGGATCAGCACATCAATGTCGTCGCGGTGCGCGGCCGCCTCATCCAGCGGCCACACGGGCACGGCGGACTGGGCCAGCGCCGCCGGAGCGCGGCGGCTGAAAATGCCGACCAATTGCATGTCCGGGTGTTGGGCGATGGCGGCCTGAGCGCCGCGGCCAAGGTTGCCGTAGCCGGCGATGCCGATGCGGATGGGGGATGAGGCCATGGAATTCCTTTTTCTGGTCTGGAGAAGCGGCGACGAACGCCGGTTTTATTGTACCGGCCAGCCGGCGGAAGGCGGGGGGGTGGGGCGGCGGGGCCGTCAGGCCCGGGCCCACTGCTGGATGATCGCCCAGAGGTCGGCGGGCCGCTGGGCGATGGCGTCGGCGGCCCAGTCGGCCGGGTCGTCGGCGCAATAGCCGTAGGCGGCTGCCACGGTGGCCATGCCGGCGGCCTTGCCCGCCTGGATGTCGCGCAGATCATCGCCCGCGTACAGGCATCGGCCGGGGTCGAACCCCGCCAGCCGCGCCGCGTGCAGCAGGGGTTCGGGGTGGGGCTTGGTGTAGGGGGTGGTGTCGCCGCCCACGGTGACCCGGCAGCGGTCTTGCAGGCCCAGGTGCCGCACCATGGGCAGCGCCAGGTATTCAACCTTGTTGGTGACGATGCCCCAGGCCATGCCGGCCTGATCCAGCTGGCCCAGCAGCGCCTGGACTCCCGGGAACAGGCAGGCTTGTTCCAGCATGCCCTGGGCGTAGTCTTCCAGGAATTGCGCCTTGCAGCGGTCATAGGCATCGGTGCCGGGATCCAGCCCCAGGGCGGCCTTCAGCAGGCCGCGGGCGCCGTGGGACGCGTGCGGCCGCAGGGCTTCGTAGGGCAGGGCGGGCAGGCCCCGGTATGCGCGCTGCCGATTGGCGGCGGCCGCCAGATCCGGCGCCGTATCGGCCAGGGTGCCGTCGAAATCAAACAGAATCAGATGGGTGGACATGACTCAATCCGGGCGCCGCGCCGCCATGAAATAATTGACGCCTGTATCGGCACTGAGCTGATACAGGCGGGTGAGGGGGTGGTATTGCATGCCGCTCAGTTGGGTGACGTCCAGCCCCGCCCGGCGGGCGGCGGCCGCCAGTTCGCTGGGCGTGATGAACTGCCGATAGTCGTGCGTGCCCCGGGGCACCATGCGCAGCAGGTATTCGGCGGCCACGATGGCCAAGGCAAAGGATTTCGGGTTGCGGTTCAGGGTGGAAAAACACACCAGCCCGCCCGGGCGCACCAGGGTGGCGCAGGCCTGGACGATGGCGGCGGGATCCGGCACGTGTTCCAGCAATTCCATGCAGGTGACCAGGTCGAAGGCGCCCGGGTGGCGGCTGGCGTAGTCTTCGGCACTGGCGCACTCGTACTGCACGGAGATACCGGATTCGTGCCCATGCAGGCGCGCGACCTGCAGCGATGGCTTGGCCAGGTCGATGCCCGTGACGTGCGCGCCCTCGGCGGCCATGGCCTCGGTCAGCAGACCGCCGCCGCAGCCGACGTCCAGCACTTTGCGGTCGTGCAGGCCGCCTGCCTGGCCGCGTATCCAGTCGATGCGCAAGGGGTTGATATCGTGCAGGGTCTTCAGATCGCCCTGGGGGTCCCACCAGTTGGAGGCCAGGGCGCCGAATTTGTCCAGCTCTGCGGTGCTGGCGTTGACTGTTTGCATGGGCGGAATCCAAAAAAACAAGGCCCCGCGTGCGCGGAGCCCTGAATACTGCTGCGTCGTGGACGCAGCAAACCGTGAGACCGGAAGAATTACTTGCGGGTGCCGACGATTTCGATTTCCACGCGGCGGTTTTGCGCACGGCCTTCGCGGGTCTTGTTGGTGGCAACCGGGTCGGCTTCGCCCTTGCCCTCGGTGTAGACACGGTCAGCGGGCACGCCCTTGCTGATCAGGTATTGCTTCACGGAGGCGGCGCGGCGATCGGACAGCTTCAGGTTGTAGGCTTCGGTGCCGATGGAGTCGGTGTAGCCCACAGCGATGATGGTTTCCAGATTCATCGATTGGGCCTGTTGGGCGACTTGATCGAGAACTTGCTTGCCTTCGGGTTTCAGGTTGGATTTGTCGAAGTCGAAGAAGGTGTCGGCGTTAAGGACGATCTTGCTGGCCGTCGGCGCAACGACTTCGGATTGTGCGACCGGCAGGCCGCAGAATTCGTTGGCGGCAGTGGCGGGCGTCCAGAAAGCATCGCGCCAGCAGTTTTCACCGCTTGCATCTTTCCAGACATGGCCGTCGACGTTGGTCCAGTTGTCGGAAGCCGACGCGGTACCCACGGCAGCCATGGCAGCGATGGCGAGTCCAATAGCGATTTTGGAGGGTTTGTTCATGTTTCTCCTCGTTTGAGCATGATGCTTGAAAGTGACCGCAGCGAACCCCCGCCGCATCTCGATAGAACATTTCCAGTATAGCAATGTTTAGTTCGAAATTTAGTTCGAAAACTGTCTATTGCGCTGGGTTTGGTGCGTGTTAGCCGAAATCTTAAGGCATTTTTAGCGCCTGGGTTAAGTGTTGGCGGCTTGGTGCGGCACTCTGTGGAGGATTTTGCGCGGGCCGGCTGTCCAGATGTGGGATTTTCGCAACGCCTGGGCCGGGTGGCGCGGCATGCGGCCCGGCCTGGCGGCAGGCTTCATCTCTCTGTGTGGATGATAGAATCAGCGATTGCCCCTGGCTGAGTCAGGCCCATTGGTTTCGGACATAAACATGGAATCCTTCGCTAAAGAAACCCTGCCCATTTCGCTGGAAGACGAAATGCGGCGCAGCTACCTGGATTACGCCATGAGCGTGATCGTGGGGCGTGCCCTGCCGGATGTGCGCGACGGGCTCAAGCCCGTGCACCGGCGGGTACTGTTTGCCATGCACGAACTCAACAACGACTGGAACCGCGCCTATAAAAAGTCGGCGCGTATCGTCGGGGACGTCATTGGTAAGTATCACCCGCACGGTGATTCCGCAGTGTACGACACCATTGTTCGCATGGCCCAGGATTTCTCCCTGCGCTATATGTTGGTGGACGGCCAGGGCAACTTCGGCTCGGTGGACGGCGACAGCGCCGCGGCCATGCGCTATACCGAAGTCCGGCTGGCCAAGATCGCCCATGAGCTTCTGGCCGATATCGACCAGGAAACCGTCGACTTCGGCCCCAACTACGATGGCAGCGAACAAGAGCCCCTGCTGCTGCCGTCGCGCCTGCCCAACCTGCTGGTCAACGGCAGCGCCGGGATCGCGGTGGGGATGGCCACCAATATCCCGCCGCACAACCTGTCCGAGGTCGTCGAGGGCTGTTTGCATTGCCTGCAGCATCCCGATTGCACCATCGACGAACTCATCGAACGCATCCCCGCGCCGGATTTTCCCACCGGGGGGATCATCTACGGCATGGCCGGGGTGCGCGAAGGCTACCGCACCGGGCGCGGGCGCGTCATCATGCGCGCCAAGGCTCACTTCGAAGACCTGCCGCACGGCAACCGCCAGGCAATCGTCGTCGATGCCATTCCGTACCAGGTCAACAAGAAATCGCTGCAGGAACGCATCGCCGAGCTCGTCAACGAAAAGAAAATCGAAGGCATCTCGGACATCCGCGACGAATCCGACAAAGACGGCATGCGCCTGGTGATCGAACTGAAGCGCGGCGAAGTCCCCGAGGTCGTCCTCAATAATCTGTACAAAAACACCCAGCTGCAGGAAACCTTCGGGATGAACATGGTGGCCCTGGTCGATGGCCAGCCGCGCCTGCTCAACCTGAAACAGATGGTGCAGTATTTTCTGCGGCATCGGCGCGAGGTCGTCACCCGCCGCACGATTTTCCAGCTGCGCAAGGCGCGCGAGCGCGGCCATATCCTGGAAGGCCTGGCCGTCGCCCTGGCCAATATCGACGACTTCATCGCCATCATCAAGGCGGCCCCCACGCCGCCGGTGGCGCGCCAGGGCCTGATGGATCGCAACTGGGATGCCGTCCTGGTGCGCGAGATGCTGGCGCGGGCGGACGCCAACGTGGCCTCGGGCGGGCGGGAGGCCTATCGGCCCGAAGGCCTGGAAGCCCATTTCGGTCTGCAGGCCGACGGCCAGTATCGCCTGTCCGAAACCCAGGCCCAGGAAATCCTCAATATGCGCCTGCAGCGCCTCACCGGCCTGGAGCAGGACAAGATCGTGGCCGAGTACCGCAGCGTCATGGACACCATCGCCGACCTGCTGGACATCCTGGCCCGTCCCGAGCGCATCACCGCCATCATCGGCGACGAGCTTCAGGCCATCCGAGCCGAGTTCTCCGCGCCGGGGCAGGATCCGCGCCGCTCGGAAATCGAATTCAACGCCACCGAGCTCGAAACCGAGGATCTGATCACCCCCATGGACATGGTGGTGACGCTGTCGCGCAGCGGCTACATCAAGAGCCAGCCTTTGTCCGAATACCGCGCCCAGAAGCGCGGCGGCCGGGGCAAGCAGGCCACCGCCATGAAAGAAGACGACTGGGTCGACCAGTTGTTCATCGCCAATACCCACGATTATCTGCTGTGCTTCTCCGACCGGGGGCGGGTCTACTGGCTGAAGGTCTGGGAGGTTCCCCAGGGGTCGCGCAATTCGCGTGGGCGTCCCATCGTCAATATGTTCCCGCTGGTCGATGACGAGGCCATTACCGCCGTGCTGACCGTCAAGGCCTTCAGCGACGACCAGTTCGTGTTCATGGCCACTTCGCGGGGCACCGTCAAGAAGACCCCGCTGTCCGATTTCTCCAATCCGCGCAAGGCCGGCATCATCGCCGTGGGCCTGGACGAGGGCGATTACCTGATCGGGGCCGATCTCACCGACGGCCAGCACGACGTCATGCTGTTCTCCGATGCGGGCAAGGCCGTGCGTTTCGATGAAAACGACGTGCGCCCGATGGGCCGCGCCGCGCGCGGCGTGCGCGGCATGTCGCTGGACGAGGGCCAGTCCGTCATCGCCCTGCTGGTGGCCGAAGACGAAACCCACAGCGTCCTGACCGCCACCGAAAACGGCTACGGCAAGCGCACCTCCATTGTCGAGTACACCCGCCACGGCCGGGGCACCAAGGGCATGATCGCCATCCAGACCTCCGCCCGCAATGGCAAGGTCGTCAGCGCCGTGCTGGTGCGGCCGGACGATGAAATCATGCTGATCACCACCAGCGGCGTGATGGTGCGCACCCGGGTCGCCGAAATCCGCGAAATGGGCCGCGCCACCCAGGGCGTCACCCTGATCAACGTGGATGAGGACAGCCGCCTGATCAGCGTGCGCCGGGTGGCCGAAAGCGATGCCGACGAGGATGGCGCCGAAGACGGCGCCGAGCCCGCCGATGATGACAACCCCACCCCGAAGGATCCCGCATGACCCGTCCCTGGAATTTTGCCGCAGGGCCTTCCACCCTGCCCCTGGATGTTTTGCAGCAGGCCGCCGCCGATCTGTGCGATTGGCGGGGCAGCGGCACGTCCGTCATGGAAATGAGCCATCGGGGCAAGCATTTCAGCCGCATCCGCGACGAGGCCGAAGCCGACCTGCGCGCTTTATTGTCGGTGCCCGATGATTTCGACGTGCTGTTCATGCAGGGCGGGGCCTCCGCCCAGAATGCCCTGGTGCCGCTCAACCTCATCGGCCGCGACGGCCGCCACCGTGCCGATTATGTGCTCAGTGGCCATTGGGCCAAGAAATCCTTCAACGAAGCCGGGCGCTACGGCGACATTGCCGTGGCCGCCAGCGCCGATGCCGCCACGACCCAGGCGGGCCGCGAATACGGCCCGTGGTGTTGGCTGCCGGGCCAGGATCAATGGCGGGTGCGGCCCGACGCGGCGTATCTGCACTTGTGCGCCAACGAGACCATCGGCGGGGTCGAGCAGGCCGTCATGCCGGACATGGCCGCCCTGGGGGCGCCGGATGTGCCCGTCGTGGCCGACATGTCGTCCAACATCCTGTCGCGCGCCATTGATTTTTCCCGGCTGGGCGTGGTCTACGCGGGCGCCCAGAAAAACGCGGGGCCGGCGGGCGTTACCCTGGTGTTCGTGCGCAAGGATCTCATCGGCCATGCCCTGCCGCAGTGCCCGTCGGTGTTCGATTACGCCCCCGTGGCGGCGGCCGGCTCCATGTTCAACACCCCGCCCACGTTTGCCATCTACATGGCCGGGCTGGTGTTCAAATGGCTGCTGGAACAGGGCGGGGTGGCCGCCATGGATGCGGCCAGCAGCCGGAAATCCAGCCTGCTGTATACCTACATCGACCAGTCCTCGCTGTATGAAAACCGCATTCATCCGGCGGTGCGCTCGCGCATGAACATCCCGTTCTTCCTGCGCGACGAATCCCTCAATGCGGCATTCCTGGCCGAATCCGAAGCCGCGGGCCTGCTGGCCCTGAAAGGCCACAAGGCCGTGGGCGGGATGCGGGCCTCGCTGTATAACGCCCTGCCGCTGGCGGGCGTGCAGGCCTTGGTCGCTTTCATGCAGGACTTCGAGGCCCGCCATGGCTGAATCCGACCTGCAGGCCAGTCTCGAACCCTTGCGCAACCGGATCGACGCGCTGGACGAACAGATCCTGGTGCTGCTCAATCAGCGCGCCCAGACGGCCTTGCAGGTGGGGGATGTCAAAAAGCGTTTCGATGCCACCGGCCCGGTGCTCAAACCCGAGCGCGAGGCCCTGATCGTCCGCCGCTTGCAGACCATCAATGGCGGCCCGATCCCGGAAGCCGCCGTGGCGGCGATCTGGGGGCAGATCATCTCCGCCTGTCGGGGCTTGGAAAGCACCTTGACGGTGGCTTTTCTGGGGCCGCAGGGCTCGTTTTCCGAACAGGCCGCCCACGAGCATTTCGGCCAGGCCATCCACAGCCTGCGCTGTGAATCCTTCGACGAGGTCTTTCGCTCGGTCGAGGCCGCCCAGGCCGACGTCGGCATGGTGCCCGTCGAAAACTCCACCGAAGGCGCGGTCAACCGCAGCCTGGATCTGCTGCTGCATTCTTCGCTGAAAGTGCTGGGCGAGCGCACCATCCGCATACATCACAACCTGCTGACCCGCACCGGCGGCCTGGAAGGCGTGCGCCGGGTGCTGGGGCATCCGCAGGCGCTGGCGCAGTGCCAGGCCTGGCTCAGTCGCAATCATCCGGGCCTGGAACGCACCCCGGTGGCCAGCAATGCCCAGGCCGCGCGCATGGCATCCGAAGATCCCGCCTGTGCGGCCATCGCCGGCGACTCGGCGGCGGTGGCCTGGGGGTTGAGCGCCGTGGCCAGCGGCATCCAGGACGATCCCCAGAATCAGACCCGCTTTCTGGCTGTGGGCCCCCGCGACGCCGGCCCGACGGGGCGCGACAAAACCAGCCTGATCATGGCGGTGCCCAATCGTTCGGGGGCGGTCTACGACATGCTGGCCCCCTTGTCGCAGCATGGGGTGTCCATGACGCGCCTGGAATCCCGTCCGGCCCGCACCGGGCAATGGGAATACTATTTCTACGTCGATCTCCTGGGCCATCACCAGGACGAGGCCGTGCAGCAGGCGCTGGCCGAACTCCGCCAGCAGGTGGCCTTTTTCAAACTGCTTGGCTCCTATCCCAGACAATGAGGCAACGCATGACATCGCTCCTGGCTCCCGAACACGTCCGGGCCATTGCCGCCTACCAGCCCGGCAAGCCCATCGAAGAACTGGCCCGCGAATACGGGCTCGATCCCGCCGAGATCATCAAGCTGGCGTCCAACGAAAACCCGCTGGGCTGCTCCGGCCGCGTCCGGGAAGCCCTGTGCCAGGCTGCCGCCAGCCTGCAGGGCCGTTATCCCGACCCCAACGGCTTCGACCTCAAAGCCGATCTGGCCGCCCGCCATGGCGTGCCGGCCGCCTGGATCACTTTGGGCAACGGTTCCAACGATTTGCTGGAACTGGCCTCGCTGGCCCTGCTGGACGAGGGCACGTCCGCGGTGTATGCCGAGCATGCCTTCGTGGTGTATCGCCTGAGCACCCAGGCGCGCGGCGCGCGCCATTGCCAGGTGCCCGCCAAACACTTCGGCCATGATCTGTCCGCCATGCTGGATGCGATTGCCGAGGACACGCGGCTGGTCTTCATCGCCAACCCCAACAACCCCACCGGCACCCACGTGCCCGCCGCGCAAATCCAGGCTTTCCTGCAAGCGGTGCAAGACCGCCACGGCAGCCGCGTCACCGTCTTGCTGGACGAAGCCTACGACGATTATCTGGATCCCGCCGAGCGGGCTGACAGCGCCCAGTGGGTGCGGCAGTACGACAATCTCATCGTGACGCGCACCTTTTCCAAAGCCTATGGTCTGGCCGGGCTGCGGGTGGGCTATGCCCTGGCGCAGCCCGGGCTCACGGATGTGCTCAATCGGGTGCGTCAGCCCTTCAACGTCAATGCCCTGGCCCAGCTGGCCGCCCGGACTGCCTTGGCCGATGCGGATTTCCTGGATCAGACCTACCGCCTGAACCGCCAGGGCCGCCAGCAGTTGCAGGACGCCTTTGCCGAGCTGGGGCTGGACTTCATACCCAGCCACACCAATTTCGTGCTGGTTCAGGTGGGCGATGCCGCGCGCATCCACGACGAGCTGCTGCGCCGCGGGATCATCGTGCGTCCAGTGGCGGGCGACGGCCTGCCCCGGCACCTGCGGGTGTCCATTGGCCTGCCCCAGGAAAACACCCGCTTCATCCAGGCCCTGGCCGACATCCTGCGTCCATGACGTCGGTGCCCGAACCTCTGGTGCCGGTCCTGGCGGTGGTGGGCACGGGCCTGATCGGGGGCTCGTTCGCCGCCGCGTTGCGGCGGGTCGGCCAGGTGGGCCGGGTACTGGGCGTGGGCCGCAATCCGGCGGCCCTGCAAAAAGCCCGAGATCTGGGCTTGATCGACGCCGCAGCCGATATCCGCCAGGCCGCCGCCCAGGCCGATCTCATTTTTCTGGCCACCCCGGTGGGCGCCATGGCGGGGCTGCTGCGTTCGCTGGCGCCGATCTTGCGGCCGGGCACCGTGGTCACGGACGCGGGCAGCACCAAGGCCGACGTGGCCGGCCTGGCTCGGGAACTCTTGGGCGACCGCTATCTGCAATTCATCCCCGGCCACCCCATTGCGGGCTCTGAAATGACCGGCCCCGAAGCCGCCGATGCCATGCTGTACCATGGCCGCAAGGTCGTGCTGACGCCGTTTGGCGAGACCCCGGGAGCGGTTCAGCACTGGCTGATCCGGGTCTGGGAGGCCTGCGGCGCCCGGGTGCAGCTGATGGACCCGGCCGCGCACGATCGCGCCCTGGGCTGCGTCAGCCACTTGCCGCATTTTCTGGCGGCCGTGTTCATGGCCCAGGTGGCGCACGCCGAGGATGCCGACACCCGCTTGAGCCTGGCCGGCACCGGCTTTCGGGACTTCACCCGGATCGCGGCGGGCTCGCCCGAGGTCTGGCGCGATATTTTCGCCTCCAATCGCCAGGCGGTTTTGCACGAACTCGACGATTTTGAACGCACCCTGCTGCATTGGCGCAACGCGCTGCAGGACGAATCCCACCCTGAAACCTTGGAGACCCTGCTGGAACAGTCGGCCTTGGCGCGGCGGTTCTGGGGCGGACGCATGCCATGACTTCATCTTCACCCGCTTTAACCCTGAATCCCGCAGTGCGCGCCCATGGCGTGGTCAGCCTGCCGGGTTCCAAGAGCATTTCCAACCGGGCCTTGCTGCTGGCCGCCCTGGCGCGCGGGACGACGGTGTTGTCCGGCGTCCTGGATTCCGATGATACGCGGGTCATGATCGCCGCCCTGCAAAGCCTGGGCGTGGATATCCAGGCGGAGGGGCCGGGCACCTGGCGCATCGCGGGCGCCAGCGCCTGGCCGGTGCGCCGGGCCGATCTGTTCCTGGGCAATGCGGGCACGGCATTCCGGCCCCTGACTGCCGTGCTGGCGGTCATGGGGGGCGATTATCGCCTGTCGGGGGTGCCGCGCATGCACGAGCGCCCCATCGGCGATCTGGTGGATGCGCTGCGTCTGCTGGGCTGCGCGGTGGACTACGACCAGCAGCCGGGCTATCCGCCCCTGGCCCTGCGCGCCGGTTCGCTGCGGCTGGATCGGCCCGTCCGGGTGCGGGGCGCCGTGTCCAGCCAGTTTCTGACCGCTTTGCTGATGGCGGCCCCGTTGGCGGCGGCCCGCCTGGGCCAGGATGTGGTCATCGAGCTCGATGGCCCCCTGATCTCTCGCCCCTACATCCAGATCACGCTCAACCTGATGGCGCGTTTTGGCGTGGCTGTGCAGTGCGACGACCGCTGGACGCGCTTCACCATTCCGGCCCGAGCGGCTTACCAGAGCCCGGGGGATTACCCGGTCGAGGGCGATGCGTCTTCGGCCTCGTATTTCCTGGGGCTGGGGGCGATCGCGGGCGGCCCCATCGAAATCCGGGGGGTTGGGCGAGACAGCATCCAGGGCGACCTGGCCTTCGCCGAGGTGGTCGAATCCATGGGCGCTCAGGTCGACCGCCAGCCGCATGTCCTGGTCGTGCGGGGCTGCGCAGTGGCCCAGGGCGCCCGCTTGCGGGCGTTCGACCTGGATTTCAATCTGATCCCGGATGCCGCCATGACCGCCGCCGTGCTGGCGCTGTATGCCGACGGGCCGTGCCGCTTGCGCAACATCGCCAGCTGGCGCGTCAAGGAAACCGACCGGATCGCCGCCATGCATGCCGAACTGGCCCGCCTGGGGGCCCGGGTCGAATCCGGCCCCGACAGCCTGACAGTCCATCCCCTGGCCGCGGCCGATTGGCGCCGCGCCGATATCGCCACCTACGACGACCACCGCATGGCCATGTGTTTTTCCCTGGCCGCGTTCGGCCCGGTGCCCGTCACGATCCTGGATCCGGATTGCGTGGCCAAGACCTATCCCCATTATTTCACCGACTTCCAGCGGCTGCTGCAGCCCGAAGCCGGGCAGGAGGTTTGAATGCATCCGACCGCTTCCGCGCAGACACCGTCCGGGGCCGCGCCCGTCATTACCATCGACGGGCCGACCGCGTCGGGCAAGGGAACCATCGCCCAGCGCGTGGCCGAGCGCCTGGGGTGGCGCGTGCTGGACAGCGGCGCCCTGTATCGCCTGACGGCGCTGGCGGTTCAGGACGCCGGGGCGGACGCCTGCAACGAACCGGCGGCCGCGGCGCTGGCGCGTCAACTGGACGTGCGCTTCGATGCCGGCGGCGTCTGGCTGCGGGATCGGGACGTCACCCAGGCCATCCGCCGGGAAGCCATCGGCAACCTGGCTTCGCAGGTGGCCGCCTGGCCCGCGGTGCGGACGGCCTTGCTGGCGCGCCAGCGCGACTTCCGCGCCGCGCCCGGCCTGGTCGCCGATGGCCGGGACATGGGCACGGTGGTGTTTCCCGATGCGCCCCTGAAGATATTCCTGGACGCGGCCGTCGGCGTGCGTGCCGAAAGACGCTATAAGCAGTTGAGTGAGAAGGGAATTTCTGCTAATCTAGACGACCTTTTAAACGACCTTCGAGACCGGGACGCCCGGGATCGGGGTCGGGCGCATGCGCCGCTTGTGGCGGCGCATGATGCCGTTACCATTGATTCATCCCATATCGGGGTGGATCAGGTGGTGCAACAGGTGCTGGCCTTGTGGTCGGCACGTGGGCCTGCCTGATGCGGCTTGACCGGCGCGCCGGTTCGTATCGGGCGGGGTTTATTTCACTCCGCCGGGTTTCATCCTGGCGTGTCGGCCGCATCCGGCCTATGGATACTTGTTCATGTCCACCCTAACCCCCGAAGCCGCCCTGGGCGGCGAAAGCTTTGCCGATCTGTTTGCTGCCAGCATCAAAGATCAAAACATGCGCTCCGGCGAAGTCATTTCCGCCGAAGTCGTGCGTGTCGACCACAATTTCGTCGTGGTCAATGCGGGCCTCAAGTCCGAAGCCTACATCCCCCTAGAAGAATTCCTCAATGACCAGGGCGAACTCGAAGTCGCCGACGGCGACTTCGTGTCCGTGGCGATCGACTCCCTCGAAAACGGCTACGGCGACACCATCCTGTCGCGCGACCGCGCCAAGCGCCTGTCGGCCTGGCTGCAGCTCGAACAAGCCCTCGAATCCGGCGAACTGGTCAATGGCACCATCACCGGCAAGGTCAAGGGCGGCCTCACCGTCATGACCAACGGCATCCGCGCCTTCCTGCCGGGCTCCCTGGTCGATCTGCGCCCCGTCAAGGACACCACCCCCTACGAAGGCAAGACCCTCGAATTCAAGGTCATCAAGCTTGACCGCAAGCGCAACAACGTCGTGCTGTCGCGCCGCGCCGTGCTCGAAGCCAGCATGGGCGAAGAACGCGAAAAGCTGCTCGAAAACCTGCACGAAGGCGTGGTCATCAAGGGCATCGTCAAGAACATCACCGACTACGGCGCGTTTGTCGACCTCGGCGGCATCGACGGCCTGCTGCACATCACCGACATGGCCTGGCGCCGCGTGCGTCACCCCTCCGAAGTCCTGTCCGTCGGCCAGGAAATCGAAGCCAAGGTGCTCAAGTTCGATCAGGAAAAACAGCGTGTGTCGCTGGGTGTCAAGCAGCTGGGCGAAGATCCCTGGATCGGCCTGGGCCGCCGCTACCCGCAAGGCACCCGCCTGTTCGGCAAGGTCACCAACCTCACCGACTACGGTGCGTTCGTCGAGGTCGAAGCCGGCATCGAAGGCCTGGTGCACGTTTCCGAAATGGACTGGACCAACAAGAACGTCGATCCGCGCAAGGTCGTGACCTTGGGCGAAGAAGTCGAAGTCATGGTTCTCGAAATCGACGAAGACCGCCGCCGCATCTCGCTGGGCATGAAGCAGTGCCGCCCCAACCCCTGGGAAGACTTCGCCGCCAACTTCAAGCGCGGCGACAAGGTTCACGGCGCGATCAAGTCCATCACCGACTTCGGCGTGTTCGTCGGCCTGCCCGGCGGCATCGACGGCCTGGTGCATCTGTCCGACATCTCCTGGACCGAATCCGGCGAAGACGCTGTGCGCAACTTCAAGAAGGGCGACGAGATCGACGCGGTGGTGCTGGGCATCGACACGGACAAGGAACGCATCTCGCTGGGCATCAAGCAGCTCGATGGCGATCCCTTCAACAACTTCGTGGCCACCTACGACAAGGGCGCCGTCCTCACCGGCACGGTCAAGTCGGTCGAACCCAAGGGCGCCGTGGTGACCCTGTCGGTCGATGTCGAAGGCTATCTGCGCGCTTCTGAAATCTCCGCCGGCCGCGTCGAAGACGCCACCACGGTGCTGAAAGACGGCGACTCGGTCGAGGCCATGATCATCAACATTGATCGCAAGGCCCGCTCCATCCAGCTGTCCATCAAGGCCCGCGACAACGCCGAGACCGCCGACACCATTCAGCGCATGACCGAAGCCAGCGCCTCGTCGGGCACCACCAACCTGGGTGCCCTGCTCAAGGCCAAGCTCAACGAGCAGCGCGACCACTGATGCCTGGCCTGACCAAGTCCGAGCTCATTGCCGTGCTGGCGGGGCGCCACCCTCAGTTGGCGCTGCGCGACATGGATCTGGCCGTCAAGACGGTGCTGGATGCGATGGCCGACGCTTTGGCGCAGGGCCAGCGCATCGAAATCCGCGGCTTTGGCAGCTTTTCGCTGTCGCGGCGTCAGCCCCGCGTGGGGCGCAATCCGAAATCCGGCGAGACCGTGATGGTGCCAGCCAAGCTGGTGCCGCACTTCAAGCCGGGCAAGGAACTCCGCGAACGCGTGGATCAGGGGCCGGATGCCGTCGACTGCGACGAACCGGCGACTGCGACCGACTTGTATCAGATGCAGTTCTTCAACGAATAGGCATACCGTCCCGCGGCCCACGCCGGGCAGCGGGCGGATGCGGAATTCGGGGCGGCCGCGAGGCCGCCTTTTTTGTCTCTTTTTCGTGCGTCCGGCCGGCGGGCCGGGCCGCCGGGTTTTCCCTTTACAATAAGAAGATTCCCCCTAGGAGCTTGGCTTATGCGCTATTTGATCTGGTTGCTGCGTTTGGTGATATTCATCATAGTGCTGTTGTTCGCCTTGAAAAACACCGCGCCAGTCGATGTGGGCTTGTTTGCCGACCACGTGCTGCAGCAGGTTCCCCTGATCGTCGTCATGCTGGTGGCGTTCGTGCTGGGGGCGGTCTTTGGCTTGCTGCTGGCGGTTTCCGCCATCTTGCGCCGCCGCCGGGAAATCAACCGCCTGCGCCGCGAACTGGCCCGCGCCCAAGAAACCCTGGCGCATCCGTCGACGGGCACCGGCCCGGTGATCCCGGAAACCGCCGCGCCTCTGGCGCCCTTGTAATGGGGCGACCGTGGATTTCGAAACCTGGTGGCTGATTTTCGTCCCGGTGCTGTTCGGCCTGGGCTGGATGGCGGCGCGCTTTGATTTTCGGCAGATGCTGTCCGAAACCCGCGCCTTGCCGGATTCCTATTTCAAGGGGCTCAATTTTCTTTTAAACGAAGAACCGGACCGGGCCATTGATGCCTTCATCGAGGTCGCCAAGCTCGACCCCGAAACCACCGAACTGCACTTCGCCCTGGGCAGCCTGTTTCGCCGGCGCGGCGAAATCGAGCGCGCCATCCGGGTGCATCAAAGCCTGCTGTCGCGCCAGGATCTTCCCCTGGCCGACCGCGAGAATGCGCAGCTGGCTCTGGCGCAGGACTTTTTCAAGGCTGGCATGCTGGATCGTGCCGAACAAGGCTTCCAGGCGATCACCCACACGCGCCATGCCCAGGAAGCCATCCGCGCCTTGATCCGCATCTACGAATCCGAACACGACTGGCTGCGCGCCATCGACACCGTGCAGCAATTGCGTGGGCGCGCCAACGAGGCCGTGCCGCAGCTGTGTCACTATCACTGCGAGATCGCCCAGGCGCTGCTGGCCGCCCGGCCGGTGGACGCGCCCGCCGTGGTCGCGGCGCTGGACGCCGCCGACAACGCCGCTCGCCAGCATGGGGCGACCCCGGCGGCCGAAACCCGCATCCGCCTGCTGCGCGCTCAATGGGCGGCCCAATGCGGCGACCTGGACGCCCAGCGCCTGCAGTTGCTGGACATCCTGAAAAGCGCGCCCGAATACGCCGGCCTGGTGGCCCAGGCCGTGCTCGACTGCCATATCGCCCTGGGGCGTGGCGCCGAGGGCCTGGACATTCTGCGGGCCCAGTACCAGCGGCTGCCCACGCTGGACCTTTTCAACGTGGTGTTTCGCGCCTTGCGGGCGCAGCAGGGGGCCGGCCCCGCCTGGGCCTATGGCCGGCAGGTTCTGCAAACCCATCCCTCCCTGCTGGGCCTGGATCGCCTCCTGGAAGTCGAACTTGCCCAGGATGGCGCGCCGCCCGACCAGGGGCTGGCGCCCGGGGCCGATCTCGGCCTGTTGCGCAGCCTGATCCATAAACACACGCAGCGGCTGGATCGCTATGCCTGCAGCCAGTGCGGCTTTGAGGCCCAGCGCTATTATTGGCAATGTCCCGGCTGCAATGCCTGGGAAACCTATCGTCCCCGCCGTCTGGAGGAAATCCGATGACCCCGTTCCCGACGGCTGCCGTCCAGGCCGCGCGGATTCTCGTCGTGGGCGACATCATGCTGGATCGCTATTGGTTCGGCGAGGTCGACCGCATTTCGCCCGAGGCCCCCGTGCCGGTGGTTCGGGTCGCCCGCCGCGAAGACCGCCTGGGCGGGGCGGCCAACGTGGCCCGCAATATCGCGGCCCTGGGGGCTCAGGTGGGCCTGCTGGGCATTGTCGGCGCGGATGAGGCCGGCGCCCGGGTGCGGGCCATGCTCGGCGAAGCCGGCATCCACGATGGCCTGGTCGAAGACCGTGGCGGCATGGACACCACCTTGAAGATGCGGGTGCTGGGCCGCCAGCAGCAGCTGCTGCGGGTGGATTTCGAACAAGGCCCCGGGCCCGCCGCCCTGGATGCCCTGCGCCAGGGTCTGGGCCAGTGTCTGTCCGGGTACGACCTGCTGGTGCTGTCCGATTACGCCAAAGGCGCGCTGTCGCAGGTGGAAAGCCTCATCCAGATGGCTCGGCAGGCGGGCGTGCCCGTGCTCATCGACCCCAAGGGCCACCGCTATAAGCGTTATGTGGGGGCCACCTTGGTCACCCCCAATCGCAGCGAAATGCAGGATGCCGTCGGCCGCTGGGAGTCCGAGGACGACCTGACACGCCGCGCCCAGGCCCTGCGCGAAGAACTTTCCCTGGAAGCCTTGCTGATCACGCGGTCCGAGCAAGGCATGACCCTGTATACCCAGGCCGGCCGCCAGCACGTCGATGCGCAGGCGCATGAAGTCTTTGACGTGTCGGGGGCCGGGGATACGGTTCTGGCCACGCTGGCCAGCGCGCGCGCGGCGGGCCTGGGGTGGTTCGACGCCATGGCCTGGGCCAATCGGGCGGGCGGCATCGTCGTGGGTAAACTGGGTACTTCCATCGTGACCGCACAGGAGCTTTCATCATGATCGTCGTCACCGGCGCCGCCGGCTTCATTGGCAGTAACCTGGTGCGGGGCCTCAATGCCCGGGGGGTCACGGACATCCTGGCCGTCGACGACCTAGCCGATGGGGACAAATTCCGCAATCTGGTCGATTTGCAGATCGCCGACTACCAGCACAAGGACGATTTCCGCCAGTCGGTGCGCAGCGGCCAGCTGCAGCGCCCGGATGCGGTATTCCATCAGGGGGCCTGCTCGGACACCACCGAGCGCGATGGCCATTTCATGATGGACAACAACTACCGGGTCACGCTCGAACTCCTGGACTACTGCCAGGCACGGGAAGTCCCGCTGATCTATGCGTCCTCGGCCGCAGTGTATGGGGCGGGGCCGCACTACATCGAGGCCCCGGCCAACGAAGCCCCCCTCAATGTGTATGGCTATTCCAAGCTGCTGTTCGACCAGGTGCTGCGCCGCCGCCTGGATCGCCTGACCGCGCAGGTGGTGGGCCTGCGCTATTTCAACGTCTACGGCCCGCGCGAACAGCACAAGGGGCGCATGGCATCGGTGGCTTTCCACAACATGAACCAGTTCGTCGAGCAGGGGCATGTGCGCTTGTTCGGCGGCTGGGACGGCTACCCGGATGGCGGCCAGCGGCGCGACTTCGTCTTTATCGACGATGTCGTGCGGGTCAACTTGCATTTCCTCGATCACCCGGAGGTCTCGGGCATCTTCAATTGCGGCACGGGCCGCGCCCAGCCGTTCAATGATGTGGCGCAGTCCGTGGTCAACAGCCTGCGGGTGCATCAGGGCCAGTTGGCCCTGCCGCTTGAAGAACTGGCCGGGGCCGGGCAGTTGCGCTACATCGATTTCCCGGACGACCTCAAAGGCCGCTACCAGAGCCATACCCAGGCCGACCTGACCCAGCTGCGGGCGGCGGGCTACGGCCATGCCTTCTGCGACGTGCAGACGGGCGTCAACACCTATGTGCAGCGCTTGCTGGCGGGCGGGCAGCTGCGTTGCTGATTTTTCCGTGAAAACGCCTGTGTGACAAATTCGATCAAGCCGGGGGCTGTCGCGGCTTGATTGCGGGCACCATGGTCAGACCTTCCACTTTTCACAGGAGTCTGTCCATGAATCCGTTTTTGCATGACACCGTCGCCCGGCCCGGCATCGAGACCCCGGGTATTCATTCCGAAACCTTCGGTTCGCCCGCCTGCCCGTCAGGGGATGGCGTGCCGTGCCCGCCGGCGACGCGGGGCCGCGCTGTCGGCCGGGCGGTGGCCAAGGCTCGGGGGCGCCGGCGCGGGGCGCGCCTGTCCCGCGTCATCGGGGTGGCCGCCTTGGCCTGGGCGGGGGCGGCCGGCGCCGTCGACCTGAACACCGCCACGCTGGATCAATTGCGCGGCATCCGGGGCATCGGCGCAAAAACCGCGCAGGTCATTCTGGATGAGCGCAGCCGTGGGGGCCGCTTTGCTTCGTTTGCGGATTTGTCCGATCGGGTGCGCGGCATTGGCCCGCGCCGCGCCCAGGCCTTGCGGTCGGCGGGCTTGACCATCGATGGCGGCGGCACCCGTTTGCCGAGCGCGGGGGCCGGGGGCAGCCCGACGCCCGGGGCGCCGTCCGGTCGGCCAGCCGACAAACCGTAAAACCCCGGGGAAGGCAGGCGATCCGCCAGGCTGTGGCCGAGTGGACGCCCCGGCGGGCCACCCGGCGCGGCGGCGGAGATCGCGGCCGCGCGCCGGGGGGCGCGGCAAACGGCACCGGGCCATCGCGGCCCGGGCTGTGGAAATCGCCCGGATATTCCTTTGGCGCATAAGCTTATTTGACTTGTGCGGATTGCCCGTCGGCACCGAACAGCGGGTGTATGATTTCGGCATGAAAACCTATCCTACTATCGAAGACATCGTCGGTTCCACGCCCCTGGTGCGCCTGCAGCGCGTGTCGGGAGAGGCGGGCGAACCGCGCGGCAACGTGATCCTGGCCAAGCTCGAAGGCAATAACCCGGCGGGTTCCGTCAAGGATCGGGCGGCGCTCAGTATGATCCGGCAGGCCGAACAACGCGGCGACATCCGCCCGGGCGATACCCTGATCGAGGCCACCAGTGGCAACACCGGCATCGCCCTGGCCATGGCCGCCGCCGTGCGCGGCTATCGCATGATTCTGCTGATGCCGGATAACTCCTCCCAAGAACGCTGCGCCGCCATGACGGCCTATGGCGCCCAGTTGATCCTGACCCCCGCCGACCAGGGCGGGATGGAATACGCCCGCGACAAGGCCTTGCAGATGCAGGCCGATGGCCTGGGCGTGGTGTTGGATCAGTTCTCCAACGAAGACAACCCCCTGGCGCATCGTGAAACCACCGGCCCCGAAATCTGGGATCAGACCGATGGCCGGGTCACGCATTTCGTCAGCGCCATGGGCACCACGGGCACCATCATGGGGGTGGGGCAGTACCTGCGCGCGCGCAATCCCGCCGTTCAGGTCATCGGCGCCCAGCCCGCCGAAGGCGCCCACATTCCGGGCATCCGCAAATGGCCCGAGGCCTACCAGCCCAGCATCTACCACCCGGATCAGATCGACGCCTTCCAGCCGATCACCCAGGATCAGGCCGAGACCATGGCGCGCCGCCTGGCCGCCGAAGAAGGCATTTTCGGGGGGATTTCCTCCGCCGGGGCGGCGGTGGCGGCCCTGCGGGTGGCGGCCACAGTGCGCGACGCCACCATCGTCTTCATCGTCTGCGACCGGGGCGACCGCTATCTGTCCACGGGCGTGTTCGGCTGAGGGCCGCAGCCCCCGGGCCGGCTGGCCCGGACGCGGGGATCGTCGCGTCAATCAAACCGGTCGGGGCCGCCATAGCCGGTCTGCCGGGCGATTTCCCGGGCCAGCTCGGCCACCGAGGCCGCGTAGAAGTAACTGCGGTTGTAATGGGTGATCGCAAAGAAGTTCGGGGTGACGGTGCGATAGTCGTGCGTGCCGCGGATTTCATCCCGCAGGTCGATCACCCCCAGGGGCTGGGTTTCCCAGCGGGTGCCGCCCCCCGGCAGCGCCCGGGCCCCCGCGGCCTTCAGGCGCGTCCAGTCGGTGGTGGGGGCCAGGCCGTCCTGCAGCAAAGGGCCCACCTGGGCCGGCAGGCTGACCGGCGCGAACACGGGCACGCCCGGCACCCAGCCGTGCAATTGCAAGAACCGGCCCACCGAGGCAATCGCATCGTCGATGCTGCGGGCTAGGTCGATGCGGCCGTCGCCGTTCCCGTCGGCGGCATAGCGCATCAGGCTGCCCGGCATGAACTGCGGCAGGCCCATGGCCCCGGCGAACGAACCCTCCACCGTATAGGCATCCAGCCGGCCCTGCTGGTGCAGCACGATCAGGTCGGCCAGTTGCTGGCGGAACATGGCCTGGCGTTCCGGCCGATTGGGGTCGGGATAGCGAAAGCCCAGGGTCGCCAGCGTATCCAGCACCCGGTGGTTTCCCGTGAATTGGCCGTAGACGGTCTCGATGCCGATAATCGCCACCAGGATGGAAGGCGGCACGCCGGTCTGCGCGCTGACCTGATCCAGTGTGGCGCGGTGCGCTTGCCAGAAGGCCACGCCGCGCCGGATGCGGATGGGATCGACGTGGCGCTTGCGGTAGCTTTCCCAGGCGCGCCGGATGCGTCCGCCATGGCTGGGCGGGGCCATCAGGCGCGCGGCAGCGGCGTTGTACCGGGCGCTGCGCAGCAGGGCTTCGACCTGATCCAGGGGCAGGCGCTGGGCGGCGGCGGTCTCGCGGGCGAACTGGTGGATTTCAGGTAGCAGCGCACCCTGGGCATTGACGAAATCGCCCATTGGCGTTGCGGCTTGGCCTGGGATTTGAGTTCTGCTAGAATTAATACGTTCGTTTGAAACGATTGTTTGATTTTGGGCCTTGTCGGCGTCTAGCATCCGGTGGCTGCTTTGGTCACTGCTGCTGGCGCAGCCCGACAAGAAAAAAGACGCTACGGCAACTTGCAAAAAACGGGTTGGTCTGAACATAATCGCCCTTATGGAGACACTATATATTACTCACCCCGCCTGCCGCCTGCACGAAATGGGCGATTGGCACCCCGAATCCCCGCAACGCCTGGATGCGGTGTCCGATCAGCTGGTCGCCAGCGGTTTGATGGGGTTCCTGGTGCCGCAGCAGGCGCGTCCAGCCCAGGCTGCCGACGTGCTGCGCATCCATACCGCCGATTACCTGGATTTCCTGCGCCGGCATGCGCCCGCGCAGGGGCATTTTCCCCTGGACCCGGACACGGTGATGAATCCGCACACGCTGGATGCCGCCTGGGCCGCCGCCGGGGCGGGGCTGACCGCGCTGGATGAAATCCTGGCGGGCGAAGCCCAGACCGCTTTTTGCGCCATCCGTCCGCCTGGCCACCATGCCCGGCCCGGCCAGGCGCTGGGGTTCTGTTTCTTCAATAATGTGGCCATTGCCGCGCGCTATGCGCTGGATCGCCACGGCCTGGAACGCGTGGCCATCGTCGACTTCGACGTGCACCACGGCAATGGCACCGAAGAATCCTTCATGCACGAAGACCGTGTCATGATGTGCAGTTTCTACCAGTATCCGCTGTTTCCCGACACCCGCCAGGAAAACCTCGGGCCCAATATGATCAATGTGCCCGTGGATGCCTATTCCGACGGCCAGGTGGTGCGCGATATCGTCACCAGCCGCTGGTTGCCGGCCTTGCGCCGGTTCCAGCCGCAACTGGTTCTGATTTCCGCTGGTTTTGATGCCCACCGCGAAGACGACATGGGCAGTCTCAAGCTGGTCGAGGCGGATTACGCCTGGATCACCCAACGCCTCGTCGAGGTTGCCGCCGAATCCGCCCAGGGGCGGATCGTCAGCTTCCTTGAGGGCGGGTACGACCTGTCCGCCCTGGGGCGCAGCGCGGTGGCGCATGTGCGGGCGCTGGGGGGTTATTAACATGTCTGGACACCCGCTCGTCGCGGATGCGCCGTTTCCACTTTCTTTTTAGGAGTTAGCTCGATGAAGGTCCTGGTGCCTGTCAAGCGCGTCGTTGACTTCAATGTCAAGGTACGCGTCAAATCCGATCACACTGGCGTGGATACCGCCAACGTCAAGATGTCCATGAATCCCTTCGACGAGATTGCAGTCGAAGAAGCCGTCCGCCTGAAGGAAAAAGGCGCGGTCGCCGAGGTCATCGCCGTGTCTTGCGGCGTGGCGCAATGCCAGGAAACCCTGCGCACCGCCATGGCCATCGGCGCCGATCGCGGCGTGCTGGTGCAAGACGATGCCGAACTCCAACCGCTGGGGGTGGCCAAGATCCTGGCCGCGCTGGTCAATAAAGAACAGCCCCAGTTGGTGATCCTGGGCAAGCAGGCCATCGACGACGATGCCAACCAGACCGGTCAGATGCTGGCCGCGCTGCTGGATTGGCCGCAGGCCACCAATGCCAGCCAGGTCGAAATCCAGGGCGAACGCGTCCAGGTCACGCGCGAGGTCGATGGCGGGCTTGAAACCCTCAGCTTGGCCCTGCCGGCGGTGATCACCACCGACCTGCGCCTGAACGAGCCGCGTTATGTCACGCTGCCCAACATCATGAAGGCCAAGAAAAAGCCGCTGGAAACCACGACGCCCGCCGATCTGCAGGTCGACGCCGCGCCGCGTCTGAAGACCCTCAAGGTCACCGAGCCGCCCAGCCGCTCGGCGGGGGTGATCGTGCCGGATGTTGCCGCACTGGTCGACAAACTGAAAAACGAAGCAAAGGTGGTGTAAATGAGCATTCTGGTTATTGCCGAACACGACAACGCCCAATTGGGCGCCGCAACCCGCAACGTCGTGGCCGCCGCGGCGGCCCTGGGCGGGGACGTCCATGTGCTGGTGGCGGGTTCCGGCGCGCGCGCCGTGGCCGAGCAGGCCGCCCAGTTGGCCTCGGTCGCCAAGGTTCTGCTGGCCGACGGCCCGTCCCTGGCCGACGGTCTGGCCGAGAACCTGGCCGCCCAGGTCCTGCAACTGGCCGATGGTTACAGCCATCTTCTGTTCGCCGCGACCGCGTCGGGCAAGAACGTGGCCCCGCGCGTGGCCGCCAAGCTCGATGTCGCCCAGATTTCCGATATCGTCGCGGTCGAATCCGCCGATACCTTCGTGCGTCCCATCTATGCGGGCAATGCGCTGGCCACGGTGCAGTCGGCGGATGGCAAGAAAGTCATCACTGTGCGCACCACGGCCTTCGATCCCGTGGCGGCCGAAGGCGGCAGTGCCGCCGTCGATGCCGTCGACGCCGTGGCCGATTCCGGCAAATCCGCCTTTGTGGGCCGCGAGCTCGCCAAGAGCGACCGTCCCGATCTGACCGCCGCCGCCGTGGTGATATCCGGCGGCCGGGGCCTGGGCAGCGCCGAGAACTTCAAGCTGCTGGATCCCTTGGCCGATAAGCTGGGCGCTGCGCTTGGGGCTTCGCGGGCGGCGGTCGATGCGGGCTATGCCCCCAACGACTGGCAGGTGGGCCAGACCGGCAAGATCGTGGCGCCGCAGCTGTACATTGCCGTGGGGATTTCCGGGGCCATCCAGCACTTGGCCGGGATGAAAGATTCCAAGGTCATCGTGGCCATCAACAAAGACGCCGAAGCGCCCATCTTCGGCGTGGCGGATTACGGCTTGGTGGCCGACCTCTTCGAGGCCGTGCCCGCGCTCACCCAGGCGCTGTAATTCTTGTTTTTCGCGGGCCCGCCGATGGGCCCGCTTCATTTCTTGCGTATGCATGGGCCTGTGGCCGACATGTGCGCTCCCCAGGAAAAACCATGACATATCAGGTTCCGACTCAGGATATCCGTTTCATTTTGCGCGAACTGGCCGATCAGGCGGGCGTGCTGGCCTTGCCCGGCTACGAGGAAATCTCCGATGACCTCGTGGATGCCGTGCTGGAGGAAAACGCACGGTTCGTGGAACAGGAAATCGCCCCGCTGAACCGCGTAGGCGATACCCAGCCCGCCCAATGGCACGACGGCACGGTGCAGACCACGCCGGGGTTCCAGGCGGCCTTCCAGGCCTTCGCCCAGGGCGGCTGGCAGGGTCTGCCGCACGATGCCGAATTCGGCGGCCAGGGCCTGCCGAAAATCGTTTCGGCGGCGGTCACCGAAAGCATCAATGCCGGCAATCTGGCCTTTTCCCTGTGCCCCCTGCTGACCGACGGGGTGATCGAGGCCTTGTCCATGGTCGGCACGGCGGAACAAAAAGCGCGCTTTATCCCGCCCCTGCTGGAAGGCCGCTGGACGGGCACCATGAACCTGACCGAACCCCAGGCCGGGTCGGATCTGGCCCTGCTGAAAACCCGGGCGCTGCGCCAGGACGACGGCAGCTACCGCCTCAGCGGCCAGAAAATCTTCATCACTTATGGCGACCACGATCTGGCGGACAACATCATCCACCTGGTGCTGGCCCGCACCCCGGATGCGCCCAAGGGCGTCAAGGGGATTTCGCTGTTCATCGTGCCCAAGTTCCTGGTGCGGGACGATGGCGGTCTGGGCGCGCGCAACGATGTGTATTGCGCCTCGCTGGAGCACAAGCTGGGCATCCACGGCAGCCCCACGGCGGTGCTGCTGTATGGCTCGGGCAAGGGCGAGGTGGGCGAGGGTGCCGTCGGCTACCTGATCGGCGAAGAAAACCGCGGCCTGGAATATATGTTCATCATGATGAACGCCGCCCGTTACGCCGTGGGCCTGCAAGGGGTGGCGGTTGCCGAGCGCGCCTTGCAGCATGCCCGGGCCTATGCGGCCGAGCGCGTCCAGGGCAATGCGCTGGAAGGCTCGGCGGGGCCGGTCTCCATCGACCACCATCCCGACGTGGCCCGCATGCTGGGCGTGATGCGCGGGCTGACCGAAGGCGCGCGCGCCGTGGCTTATGTGGCGGCGGGCTACCGCGACAAGGCGGCCCACGCGGCCGACCCCGAGCAGCGGGCGCAGGCCAAGGCCATTTACGAATACGCCGTGCCCATCGTGAAGGCTTTTTCCACCGAATCGTCGGTGGAAGTGGCGTCCCTGGGGGTGCAGGTGCATGGCGGCATGGGCTTTATCGAGGAAACCGGCGCGGCCCAGTATTATCGCGATGCCCGCATCCTGCCCATTTACGAAGGCACGACGGCCATCCAGGCCAATGATTTCATCGGTCGCAAGATCGTCCGCGATGGCGGGCAGGTGGCCTCGGGGCAGATTGCCGGCATGCGCGCCACGGTGGCGGGATTGCGCGCCGCGACCGGCGCGCACGCCGCCGCACTGCGGCATATCGCCCAGTCCCTGGACGATGCCGCCCTGGCGTATGAATCCGCCGTGGGTTTCGTGCTGGCGCATGTGCGTGAAGACATCCGCGGCGTGTTTGCCGGCAGCGTGCCGTGCCTGATGCTGGCGGGTACGGCCCACGCGGGCTGGCAACTGGGCCGGGCGGCCCTGGCGGCGGCCGCGGCCTTGGAAAAAGGGGAAACCGATCCCTACTACACCCGCAAGATCGCCACGGCGGTGCAGTATGCCGTGCATGTCCTGCCGCGCGCTGCCGCCTTCAATGCCGCGATCCAGGCGGGCGGGCTGGCCGACCGATATGCCCGGCCCGCTTAAATATACATATAACTTAGTTGTACTTTAACTCCAGGCCTTATTCTGCAAGAATATTAAGTGTCTAAACGAATTGGGCGGCCCGGGGGTTCGGGCCGCCGACACTTAAGGAGTATTTGATGGCCACTTTGCGTCTGGGCGATGTCGCCCCTGATTTTGAACAAGATTCGTCCCTGGGGAAAATCAACTTCCACGAATGGCTGGGCGATGGCTGGGGCGTGCTGTTTTCCCACCCGGCCGACTTTACCCCGGTGTGCACCACCGAATTGGGCTACACCGCCATTGTGTCGGGTGAATTCGCCAAGCGCGGCGCCAAGGTGATCGCGGTCTCCGTCGATGGCAAGCAATCCCACATCGACTGGATCAAGGACATCAACGACACCCAGAATACCGATGTGCAGTACCCGATCCTGGCGGACGAAGACCGCAAGGTCGCCAACCTGTACGACATGATCCACCCCAACGCCAGCACCACCGCCACGGTGCGCTCGGTGTTCGTCATCGACCCCAGCAAGAAAATCCGCCTGATCCTGACCTATCCGGCCAGTACGGGCCGCAATTTCGATGAAATCCTGCGCGCTCTGGATTCCATCCAACTGACGGACAACTACAGCGTGGCCACGCCGGTGAACTGGAAGCAGGGCGAAGACGTCATCATCGCCCCGTCCCTGAAAGACCCGGCGGTTCTGAAAGAAAAATTCCCCAAGGGCTACACGGAAGTTCGTCCTTACCTGCGCACTACCCCGCAGCCCAACCTGTAAGTATCGCCGCTCGGCCCGGGTAAACCGGGTTGAGCCAGGCGCTGGGGCTACTGTGCCCTGGCAGAATGGCCGCCCTTGGGCGGCCATTTGTCGGATGGGGCGTCGTCATGCGGGATACCCCGGCCCGGCAAATACCGGGCCTGTTGCAATTCAGGCCTTGCCTTGATAACTGTGTTTAATTACAGTATTGTAAAGCTGATAATAAACACAGTATTCAAGGGGCGTCATGAAAAAAATCATTCAGGATATCTTCATGGTGGCGCTGTGGGCCGCCATGGTTCCGGGCCTGTTGTGGTTTGGCAGCGCCTTGGGTTTCTGAGGCCGGGGTTTTGATACTGAGGCCAGGGGTTTCTGATATAATCGTCGGCTTACCGCATCCTCTGCTGGGGCGCTAAACTGAACCAACAGCCCCACCCATGATGCCTTGGAGCCCATCTTGAACATCATCGAAACCCTAGAGCGCGAAGAAATCGCGCGCCTGACCGAAGGTCGCACCATTCCTGATTTTGGCCCGGGCGATACCGTCATCGTCGGTGTCAACGTCATCGAAGGCACGCGCAAGCGTATCCAGGCCTATGAAGGCGTGGTCATCGGCCGCCGCAACCGGGGTCTGAATTCCGCCTTCACCGTGCGCAAAATCTCGTCCGGCGAAGCCGTCGAGCGCACCTTCCAGCTGTACTCCCCGCAGATCGCCTCCATCGAAGTCAAGCGCCGCGGCGACGTGCGTCGCGCCAAGCTGTACTACCTGCGCGGCCGCACCGGCAAGGCTGCTCGCATCAAAGAAAAGCTCGTGCGCAAGGCCGTTTGATTCCACCGGCCAGCCAACAAAAAAGCACCCGACTGGGTGCTTTTTTGTTGACGGCCGCTCCAAGGCAGAAACGACCCCTTCGGGGGAGAGCAGGCCCCGCCATTGAGCGGGATTTTGCGTTTCTGGTAGCGCTGGACTACTTGCGCTGATGGGCATCCAGCCAGTCACGCAAGGCAGAGTCGATGCGACCTTGCCAGCCCGGGCCAGTTGCCCGGAAATCGGCCAGCGTAGAGGCTGATAGCCTGATGGTGATGCGTTCTTTTGTTGGCTCTTTTTGTGGGCCGCGATAGTCCTGCTTGCAGGCTACCCGAGCTGATCGCCGGGTGATAGATTAAATCCCGTCAGGCCAAGGCCACATCAAGACGCCGCCCCAGGATGGACAGTGCTGATTCGACGGCCTCGATCTTTGAGGCGTGGCCCAGGTCGAGCAGCCGATCGACTTGGGGTGGATGAACGCCCAGTGCACGGGCCAGGTCGGCCTTGCGCATTCCTTGGCGAACCATTTCATCGGCGAGGAGCAGCTTTGCCGTAGCCGACGCTCCAAGCGCTGCTGGTTCTCCAAAATCGAAGGATACGGCAGGAATGGGGCGGCGTGCATCAACATACATTTGCAGTGCGGCTTCCAGTCCCTCAACGGCCTGATGAGGGGCGTCAGCTTTCGTTTCAGCCACAGCGGCAGCTTCCGGCACATCCGGGAACTGAATCAGAAGTGTTCCGTTGTCGTCAGGCGTCAGGGTGTAGCGATAGGTCAACATGTGTGGCTCCTCATGATAGGGAAGGCATACAGCGGTGGGGCGATCCTTTCGAGCCCCCCTGGTTTATTTCAGCCCCAGGTCTTTCTTGATCTTGTTCACCAGTCCCGAGCCTATTTCCTTGCTGCCGTGGTCTGGAAAAACCGTCATTCGATCACCTAGGGTCGCTTTGTAGTGGCTGCTTCCGGCTTTGTGTGGAGTGAACGCCACACCTTGCTTGAGCAGCCACGGCCTGAATTCGCTGTATTTCATTACCTCCCCTGTGTTATTCCAATGAGGTAATTATAAACAAGAATAAGCAAATAAGTTGCTTGACACAACATAAAAGATTTATTTCTCCTCCTGCAGCTGTCAACGCCGACTGAAAACTGACCCACTTTCGTCGGAATCGTCGGAGTAAATCTGACCCACCCCGGCGTCCAAAA
>NZ_JBLGTV010000007.1:81690-144885 GCF_047468865.1 Castellaniella hirudinis | reverse complement strand
CGGCGGGAAGACATGGCGGGCATCCAAAACAGGGTGCAGCCATTGTGGGTGCCGGCCCGGAAAACCACTATCCCGGAGAAATCCTGACGGCTAAAAATGTCATTGACTGTCGTGATGGTATGCGCGTTATGACCTTCCCCTGATCGAATGACATTCAGGCAAGAATCAAAATCTGCTTAAGCCGGAGTATCCCATTTGCGTTGCCATCTGCCCGTGGGGCTTGCTTCATCCCCTGCCCGCAGCTTTGTTTCAGAATGTTTTGTGCTAAAAGCGTATCGCTGTCTTTCTCGGCCGCGCATTAGGCAATCGCGGTGACACACTTAATCCTTGAACACATCATCCAAGACCTGGGCGTCCACAAAATTCAATGACCAAGCTTCCAACTGTGCGCTGTTGGCCGAACGGATTTTTTCATGGATGTCGTCGGCCTGTGCGCCAAAGCGGCGTTCGATCTGGCGCAGCAGCAAATTGGCCTGGCCTTGCTCAATGCCCCGCTCAATACCCTGTTCAATGCCCATCTTCAGCCCTTGCTGGGTATACACCCGCTCGGCAATCGTCACATAGCTCATTTCATGCTCCTGTGCCAGCTGCCGGGCAGCCTGCAAATAATCGGTTTCCAGATCGGCGGGCAGGCGCACCACCCATTCCACCAGGCGCACCAGTTGACCAATTCGATTCCGGTCGTAGCCATAGCCGTACAAGCGGCGTACCAAATCGATCAAAGGCCGCAGCCGCGTGGCCTTGTCCGGGTGCCGGGACGCCTGGATTTGCGCCATCACAAACACCGCGAACGGGTTGTGCGGGGCCAGGGCGTCCAGTTCCTCCAGCCGATCCGCCCATTGCTTCAATTCTACAACCGGAAAGACGAATTCGGTCTTTTGCGACAGGTACTTATCCCGGTGAACCAGCTGCGTGACCGGCACCTGCCCAGCGCCGGGCTGGTCGATCAGTACCCCCAGGCTGTAGATGGGCGGCGGGGTCGTCAGACCCTGTCGGCGCATTTCACGGATCTGCAACAGCGTGTGGTACTGGAAGACGCGCCAGGAAAACGCCCGAAAATCCGCCTCGGTGGCCAGCCGCCCCTGGACTTCCAGATGCACCTGCAAGTACGCGGGATGCCCGGAAAATAGCCGCACCTTGACCAGCTTGTCCACCATTTTGCGGCCTTTGGATGGCACCGCGGCATGCCGGATGGCCTGCAATTCCTTGTCCAGAAACTCAATCGGAGCGCACCAATCGACCAGCGCGTATAAGTCAGGGGCCAGCAGCTGGATGGCCTGCGGGAAGAATAATTCCAGCGCCTCTTTCCAAGGGCTGTCGTAGTCGTTGCGGGCCTGGGCGCCTGGTTCCGGCGAGTCGGAGGGTGTGGCGTGATCAACCAAGGCAGGGTCATGCTGCCGCAGCGATGCTGAAGACGATGGCAATAGCGAAGAAGGAACAGGCCGCGGTTGGGCCGGACGCGGACGGTGGGGAGGCATGGCGGGCATCCAAAACAGGGTGCAGCCATTGTGGGTGCCGGCCCGGAAAACCACTATCCCGGAGAAATCCTGACGGCTAAAAATGTCATTGACTGTCGTGATGGTATGCGCGTTATGACCTTCCCCTGATCGAATGACATTCAGGCAAGAATCAAAATCTGCTTAAGCCGGAGTATCCCATTTGCGTTGCCATCTGCCCGTGGGGCTTGCTTCATCCCCTGCCCGCAGCTTTGTTTCAGAATGTTTTGTGCTAAAAGCGTATCGCCGTCTTTCCCGGCCACGCATTAGGCAATCGCGGTGACACACTTAATCCTTGAACACGTCATCCAAGACCTGGGCGTCCACAAAATTCAATGACCACGCTTCCAACTGGGCGCTGTTGGCCGAACGGATTTTTTCATGGACGTCGTCGGCTTGTGCGCCAAAGCGGCGTTCGACCAAGCGCAGCAACAGATTGGCCTGGCCTTGCTCAATGCCCCGCTCAATGCCTTGCTCGATCCCCCGCTCAATACCCTGTTCAATACCCTGTTCAATCCCCATCTTCAGCCCTTGCTGGGTATACACCCGCTCGGCAATCGTCACGTAGCTCATCTCATGCTCCTGTTCCAGCTGCCGGGCAGCCTGCAAGTAATCGGTTTCCAAATCGGTGGGCAGGCGAATCACCCATTCCACCAGGCGCACCAGTTGACCAATTCGATCCCGGTCGTAGCCATAGCCGTACAAGCGTCGCACCAAGTCGATCAAAGGCCGCAGCCGCGTGGCCTTGTCCGGGTGCCGGGACGCCTGGATTTGCGCCATCACGAACACCGCGAACGGGTTGTGCGGGGCCAGTGCATCCAAGTCATCCAGACGATTGGCCCATTGCCTTAATTCTACAACCGGAAAGACGAATTCGGTCTTTTGCGACAGGTACTTATCTCGGTGAACCAGCTGCGTGACCGGTGGTTCTTCAACGCCTGGCTGGTCGATCAGTATCCCCAGGCTGTAGATGGGCGGCGGGGTCGCCAGACTCTGCCGGCGCATTTCACGAATCTGCAACAGCGTGTGGTACTGGAAGACGCGCCAGGAAAACGCCCGAAAATCCGCCTCGGTGGCCAGCCGCCCCTGGACTTCCAGGTGCACCTGCAAGTACGCGGGATGCCCGGACAATAGCCGTACCTTGACCAGCTTGTCCACCATTTTGCGGCCTTTGGATGGAACCGCCGCATGTCGGATGGCCTGCAATTCCTTATCCAGGAACCCAATCGGGGCTGCCCAATCGACCAGCGCGTATAAGTCCGGGGCCAGCAGCTGGATGGCCTGCGGGAAGAATAATTCTAGCGCCTCTTTCCAGGGGCTGTCGTAGTCGTTGCGGGCCTGGGTGTCTGGCTCCGGCGAGTCGGGGGATGTGGCGTGATCAACCGAAGCGGGGTCATGCTGCCGCAGCGGCGATGATGACAAAGGCAATGCCGATGCCGAGGCCGATGCCGATAGTGATGACGAAGACGGTGCCAATAGCAATGGCGAAGTCGATGACAGCGACGAAGACGAACCAGGCGGCGGCAAGGCCGGGCGCGGACGGCGGGGAGACATGGCGGGCATCCAAAACAGGGTGCAGCCATTGTGAATGCCAGCCCGGCAAACCACTATCCCGGAAAAATCCTGACGGCTAAAAATGTCACGGATTGTCGTGATGGTATGACTGTTTCGTATTGACGCAGTCAAACCTGCGCGGTTCAGACGGCCAATGTATTAACCGGGGGGATTGGCGCAGCTCAAGCACCCCGCCTCGGCGACTGCGGATTTTCAATCCATAATAAGCAGCGATCCACACCACGCCCGCCCTACCAACGCCCCCTACCCCTCGCCGAACAAATCGCGGGTATACACTTTGGTTTTCACATCATTCAGGTCTGCGGTCAGCCGATTGGCGATGATGACGTCCGTGGTGCGTTTAAACGTGTCCAGGTCGTTTTCCACATGGGCATTGCCGAATTTCGATGCCGAGATCAGGGGTTCGTAAATCACGATGCCCACACCGGCTGCCTCAAGCCGCTCGATGATGCTTAAAACGCTTGATTCGCGGAAGTTATCCGACCCGGATTTCATGATCAGGCGATACACGCCGACACGACGGGGGTTTTTGGCCAGAATTTCGGCGGCGATAAAGTCTTTGCGAGTTGCGTTGGATTCGACAATCGCTTGAATCAGGTTTTGCGGGACTTCACGGTAGTTTTCCAACAGTTGCCGGGTGTCTTTGGGCAGGCAATAGCCGCCATAGCCAAAGCTGGGATTGTTGTAATGCGTGCCGACACGCGGATCCAGGCAAACGCCTTCAATCATCTGGCGCGTGTCCAGGCCGTGCCTGGCGGCGTAGGTATCCAGCTCGTTGAAATACGCGACGCGCATGGCCAAATACGTATTGGAAAACAGCTTGATGGCTTCGGCTTCGGTGCTGTCGGTCAGCAGCGTGGGGATATCCTGTTTGCGCGCCCCTTGTTGCAGCAGCCGGGCAAAGGTTTCGGCGCGGGCGGATCGTTCTCCCACCACAATGCGCGACGGGTACAGGTTATCGTGCAGCGCCCTGCCTTCGCGCAGGAATTCCGGCGAAAAAATGATGTTTTGGGTGTTGAATGCCGCACGGAGGCCGTTGCAGTACCCCACGGGCACGGTCGAGCGGATCACCATCGTGGCCTGTGGGTTGATGGCCAAGACATCGCGCACCACGGCCTCTATTGATTTTGTATTGAAGCCGCCGGTTTCGGGGTCATAATCGGTGGGGGTGGCAATCATCACAAAATCAGCCTCGGCATAGGCGTCTTGCGGGTTGATTGTGGCACGCAAATCCAGCGGTTCATGGCTCAAGAAATGCTGGATATCCGCATCGTCCACGGGTGATTGTTTTCGATTAAGCAGGGCCATTTTTTGCGGCAGCACGTCCAGCGCCACGACCTGATGGCGCTGCGCCAGCAGTATCGCATTGGACAAGCCCACATATCCAGTGCCCGCAATGGCGATTTTCATTGGTATGGATGCGCGTCGAGATGGAAATCCAGCAATTTGCCGTTGTGTTCGATCAGCACCTGCGCGGCGGTGATGTTTTCGCGGGCCATCTCGGCCACGATGTCTTTTGCCCGCCACTGCGTCGGGATGATCACCACCTGAGCAGGGGCGGTTTTCAGCACGTCCCTGAAGACAATTTCCTGCCCGGCGCCAGGCACAAACGTGCCGGCTTTTTCGGGGTCGGAATCCACCACCAGGGGGAAACGGCCGGCATCGGCCCCAAACTGATGGATGAAGGCCGCAGCTTTGCCGGTGCCGCCCCAGATGGCCACCCGTTTGCCGCTGGCCGACAGGGCATCCAGCTGGCGGCCGATTGTGCCGCGGCTGCGGTCGGCCGCATGGGCAAAGTGTTCCGCGGCCCGGGCCTGTTGCCGCAGGGTCGCGGGCACGCCCAGTTTGACCAAGGCGTAGACCACTTCGCCGTCGTAGCCGTGGGCCAGTTCGACCAGATCGCCCGCGCGCGCCATCAGTGTGCGAAAAGCGCGGGTGGTGAAATGAGACACGTGCTCGTAAAAAAAGTCGGCCAGCCGCCCGGTCGTCAGCACCCGGTCAATGCAGGGGACTTCGGCAAACAGCCAGCAGGGGTTTTCTTGACTGGCGGCCCCCCAGGCCAGTTCTTCCAGCAAGGCGGCGGGATCGGTCAGGTGTTCCAGCACGTGACGGATAATCACCGCATCGGGCGCATAATCCGGCATATGTTGCAGGGGTTTGAAGTACGCGGCGTGAAACTCTACACCATGCCCGGTTTCGGGGGCGGCGCTGGGGTCGAACCCCACGAAACGTCCAATCCGGTGGCGGGCTTCGGCAAGCCCGCGCACAAAATGGCCTTCGCCGCAGCCGATGTCCACCACCGTGGGCGCCTGGGGCAGCTGCCGCAAGACCAGTTCACGCGTGGCCGCCAGATGGCCTTTCCAGATGCCGCCCTTGTTGTACATCCGGTTGGGGTTGTCCTGATACGGAATCGCGTCGTAGGTAAAGGCGTGGTTCCAGACGTGCGTGCATCGGGGGCACTGCACAAAATGCTGGGGATGGCGCGGCATGGCTTGCGCTTCGGCGGCGCTGGCTGGCCATCCCAGGGTGGCCAAGGCGTGCCGACCGCCGTTGAAGAAGGGGGCGGCCACGCGATGGGCGCACACTGGGCAGGGGGCCGGGATCAGGGTCGGCGTCATTGGTTTAAGGTCTTCTTGAAATAATCAATGGTCTTTTCCAGACCGTCTTCCAGTGCGACATACGGCGTCCAATCCAGGGCGGCGGCGGCTTTGGCGATGTCCGGCTGGCGCTGCGCGGGGTCGTCTTGCGGCAGGGGGCGGTATTCCAGCGTGCTGCGCGAACCCGTCAGGCGCAGCACGGTTTCGGCCAGCTGGCGGATGGTGAATTCGCTGGGGTTTCCCAGATTGACCGGGCCGATGACCGCGTCTTGATCCATCATCCGCGTCATGCCTTCAATCAGATCGTCCACATAGCAAAAAGACCGGGTCTGGCTGCCATCGCCGTACAGGGTGATGGGGTCTCCCTTAAGCGCCTGGACGATGAAATTGCTGACGACCCGGCCGTCATGGGGGTGCATCCGGGGGCCGTAAGTATTAAAAATCCGCACCACCCGGATATCCACCTTGGCTTGGCGGTGATAATCGAAAAACAGGGTTTCGGCGCAGCGTTTGCCCTCGTCGTAGCAGGCCCTGGGGCCAATGCTGTTGACATGGCCCCAGTAGGCTTCGGGCTGCGGATGCACTTGCGGGTCGCCATAGACCTCGCTGGTGGACGCCTGCAGGATGCGGGCCTTGCGGCGTTTGGCCAGCCCCAGCATATTGATGGCCCCCAAGACCGATGTCTTGACGGTGGCGATCGGGTCGTTTTGATAATGCACCGGGCTGGCGGGGCAAGCCAGATTGAAGATGCGGTCGACCTCGATGTACAAAGGCAGCCAGACATCGTGGCGGATCAGCTCGAAACGCGGGTGGGCCAACAGGTGGCGGATATTGTCTTTGCTGCCGGTATAAAAATTATCGACACAGATGACCTCGTGGCCATCTTGCAGCAGCCTTTCACATAAGTGCGAACCCAAAAAACCGGCACCCCCGGTCACCAGGATGGTCATTGTCATGCTTGTGTGTCTTTTTGCTGGTTGACGACGCTGTGCCACATCCCCCACAGGGCTTGTTCAAAGTGGCGGGCAAAACGGGGCGCATCGAACAGGGGCGACGCCAGTGCCTGCTGGCGCAGGCCGGCGCGCAGGCTGGCCAGACGCGGGACATCCTGGGCGAACGCCGCCGCCTTGGCGATGTAATCGGCATCGTCCCGGGCAATCCACTGCGGCAAGCCCGCATTGTACGCAATACTTTCCCCCACATGCGATAGAAAACAGTCGCCGCGCCGGGTCAATACCGGCACGCCCATCCAGATGGCTTCGGCGCTGGTCGTCCCGCCGGGGTAAGGGAAAGGATCCAGCGCCATATCCACCCGGTGGTAGGCAGCCAGCAGTTCCGCCCGATCCGAAGGGCCTTCCAGCACCAAGCGATCCGCCGGCACCCCGTGCGCGGCAAAACGTTGGACGACGCGCTGGCGCTGCTGGTCATCGGCCAGTTGTTTGGTTTTCAGAAACAGCCGCGACGCGGGGACGGCCGCCAGCACCCGCGCCCACAGCGCCACCACGGCATCGTTCATCTTGGTCAGGTTATTGAAACAGCCGAAAGTAATCTGCCCGGCAGCCAGGGCGGGCAGAGGGTTGACGTCCAAATCGAACGCGGGCGGGCCGAAGCACAGATAGCTTTCGGGCAAGGGCCAGATGCGCTCGCTGAAATGCGCGGCTTCGGACGCCGGGGTGACATGCGGGTCGCCCAGCAGAAAATCCATCTGCTCCACGCCCGTGGTGGCAAAATAACCCAGCCAACTGGCCTGCACAGGGGCCGGCCGCCAGGCAAAGACGGGCAGGCGGTTGCGCTTGGTATGGCCGGACAAATCCAGCAAAACATGGATATTGTCGTCGGCAATCTGCTTTGCGGCCCAGGCATCGCTTTTACCATGCAGCGGCGTCCAGGCACTCATCCGGGCGCGCAGGCGATTCGTCAAGGCGCTGGTGTCATGGTGGGTGGGGTAAGCGATCAATTCCAGCCGGTCGCGGTCCAAATAAGGCAAAAAACTGTCCAGAAAATAGCCCACCGGATGGTCGCGCAGGTCGCCCGACACCAAGCCCACCCGCAAGCGCGCCGGGGTAGTCTGCGGCGCGCCGGCCAACGCCTGCCGCGCCTTCCGGCTGGCCAGCAGGCCATATCGCCGGGCTTCTTGCAAGCGCTGGGCCGGGGTCTGGTCGGCCAGGTAATTGCGCGCAAACAGCAACCCGCTAAGAAAGCCGATTTTGTCTGGGTCGAGCGCCACCGCACGCGATAAATAGGTTTCCGCTTCGGCGATGGAGTCGTCCACATCTTTCAGCAGCGCGCCCAAGGCCGCGTTGGCATGGGCCGATTGCGGGTTTTTAGCCAAAGCCTGGCGAAAGCAGGTGACCGCATCGGCGAACCGGCCGATTGCTTTGTTCAACTCGCCCAGCAAGCCCAGGCCGGCCTCGTGCCCGGGCGCAAGGGCAAAAACCTGCTGGATCACCGCCTCGACTTCAGCGGGCGGACGCCGCAGTTTCAGCAACGCCTGCCCTTTGCTGACCAGAAACTGCACCCGTTTGGGATCCCTTTGCGACGCCTGCTCAAAGTAGGCCAGCGCGGCCTCCCAGGACTCGCCCTCTTTTGCCATCGCCCCCAGGTTATGCAGGACTTCGGGCTGATCGGGCTGTAAGCGCAAAGCGGTGTCGTAGGCTGTCCGGGCTTTTTCAAACTGCCCGGCCGCGTGCAGCACGGTGCCCAGGCCAGCCCACGCGGCGGGCGCGGCGGGGGCGATGGATACGGCGCGCTCGAACAAGGCGGCTGCGGCATCCAGCTGATTGTTTTGCCGCAGGCATTCGCCCAGCCGCACCATGTCATGGACATTGCGGGGTTCTATTTCCAGCGCTTTGCGCAGCGCATGGATCGCCGCCGCCAGGTTGTTATCGGCGTAATGCAAACTGGCGGCCAACTGCCAGCACTGCAACAAGTGCGGCTTCAGCGCCAGGGCCTTCTGTAAGTCGGCCAGCGCACCGGCCCGGTTGCCGGCGCGCTGGCTAATCAGGGCGCGGCTGGCCCAGGCCTCGGCGTAAGACGGCCGGGCCCGCAGCGCACGGTCGACCAGCACCAGGGCTTCGGCGTCGCGCTGCTTGGCGCTTAAGGCCGCCGCGCAGATCAGCCAGGTTTCGGGGTTGTCGGGATCATCTTTAAGCGTTTGCCCGGCGATTTCCAACGCACTGTCGAACTGCTTGCTTTTAAGCGCCAAGCGCACACGATTATGCTGGACGGCAGGCAGACCGGGCGCCAGGGCGTGCGCCTGCCGCAGCACGTCGGCAGCGCGCTTGTCCTGCTGATCCAGCAACAGCACTTGCGCCAGCAGCGCCAAGGCGGCCGCGTCATCCGGGTGCGTCCGCAGCCATTCTTCAAGCCAGCGGGCCGCCGCCTGGTATTGACCGGTATCGCGGGCCTGAAACGCGGGGGCCAACGCGCTGGCACTGGCGGCGGTCGAAGCGGCGACTGACGCGCTGGCGCTGGCGTCGGCCGAAGCGGTGGCCGGTGCGCTGGCGCTGACGCCGGTTGAAGCGACGGCCGGTACGCTGGCGTTGACACCGACGCCGGCCGCCGCAGCGGCCTGCTGGATGGCGGGGCCGCCAAGGCCGCGTTGTTCGGCCAGCGCCAACACCTGTCGCGCCGTGTCGGCCCTGCCCGCCCGGCACAAGCCATTGGCGTAGCTGGCCCAAAACTGTTCGGTCTGGGGGCTGGCCTCAAGGGCCGCCTTGAAAAACGGCAAGGCGGCCTGGGAAGGCCCCGTTTTCGCCAACAGCACACCAAGATTGTGGTTGGCATCGGCATGGCGGGGCGCAACCGCCAAAATTGCGCGATAAACACGCTCGGCCGCTGGCAGATCACCCGCCCGGTGGCAGTCAATCCCACGCTGCAGCGCTTGTTCAAGGGTGAGTGTCGGGTTGGGTTTCATGGGCGGGTCAGGGCGGTGATGGCGATGGGGCCGGAGGATGACTATGACGGCAGCGCCGCTTTCAGTGCAGCCAGATAGGATTTTCTCGCTGTCTGCATGACTGCGATTTGCCGCTGCAGGCGGGCGAGTTCCTGGTCAACGAACTGGATGCTTTGCAACTGCGCCTTGGCTGCGTCCGAGAGGCCGTCCAGATCATATTCAACATCGTCAATCTTGAGTGTGGGCATGGGTTTTTCCTGTTGCCGCTGGGCAAAACGGGCCTGGGCCAGTTGACGATTGATTTGCTGCACGGCTGCAATCACTTGGGGGGCAGTCCCCGGCTGATGGTGCAGGCGCTTGGCGCGAAACTGGCTGCAGCGCTGCAAGGCAAGCCGCCGCCCCTGAGCGGCATCGGCGGGCAGATTATAGCCATGCGCAGTCAGCAGGCGGCATATCCGGTTGAACAGCGCCGCCGGCATGGGGACATCGCGCAACACGGCCTCGCTGGGACGAAAGGCATCCGCATGCGTCAGGGCCAGCATGTATTTCGTGGCCTCATGCAGCTTGATGCCCCCGGTTGGGCTGACGTGAATCAGCGGGCAATGCGGGGCAAGCTCGGGCAGCACATGGTTGGGATAAATTTGATCTTGCCAGTAGTCCGCAGCCACCTGGCGAAACTGGGTAAAACTGGTGATGGGGACAAAATTCGCCGCCTCGAAAGGCAGGATTTCCACCTTGGGCTTGCTCGGCACGACGGTGTCGTTGGCCACATCGACATACAGGCTGCCCAGCTGAAAAGCGTTCTGGAAAAACTGCCCGCGCAGATCGCCCCACACCAGGCGAAACGAACCGCCCGCGCCGAAGAAGTCGCGCAAGGCGCTCAAGCCCCGGGCGGCCTCGGCGGGCAAGGTGTCCCGATCCACACCGCGCAGTTGCTTCTTTACCGCCCGGGCAATTTCCAGGCACTGCCCCAATGGATAAGGCTTGCCTAATTTTACCGGCTGCAGCCGCCGCAGTTCGGGGTCGAGGCGCAACCGCACGGCCAGAAAACAGGCTTCGACATGCGCCAGAACCGGCAGCAAATGCTGTTCGGTCAACGCCCGCTCGGCGGCCGACAAGCTCAGGCTGGGTTCGTTAGGCAGTAAAGGGCGCAGACGCCGGCTGGTGGACACGGAAGATGACGCCTCTGGTGTAATGGGGAAACCCGGGGCGGGATGGGTTTCCCCGGGGCTTAGACGACAGGGGCGGCAAACACGACGGCGTTGCTGTTGAAGCTCAGGTCTGCGGCGCTGACACCGCCGGTCAGCTGGATAAGACCGTCATTCAGGTCGGCCGCGCTACCGTCCGATACATATAGATAGGCACTGCCGTGAAAATCAAAGAGCAGGCCCCTGTCCGTGATAACCCCGCCGTTCATCGACAGATCGGTGAAGATGTCGGCCAGGGATTTGCCAGGAAGGTATCCGGTTCTAAACGTCAGCACGCCCGCGTTTACCGTGCCAATCGAGGCATCCGCGCTATTGGCCGCGGTCAGCGCATCGAATTCAATCGAATCGCCTTGCTTGAAGTCGGTAATGACATCGTGGGCGACGATTTCGTCACCGGCTGCGTTGAAAGAAACGCCGGCGTTGCCAGCGGCCAGCGCGCCGAACTCGAACACATCGTCACCCGCCCCGCCCGTCAGCGTATCGGCTGCTTTAGTGGCGTTCAGCACGTCGTTGCCCGCACCGGCAGCGATGACGACGGCATGTACGCCTTGCAAGTCGCCGCCGATGACGATATTCAGGTTACCGGAAAAAGCCGCGCCATTGACCGTGGCTGTCTCCAGGGTGGGAGAGCCCACGCTTTCGACGGTAACCGTGGCCGTGTTGCCGACCTGGCCGCCGGCCAGATTGAAGGTGATTGCGTCGCCGCAGGCGAAATCGGAGGTGAGGGTGTAAACGTGATCGCCTTTGCCCAGCGTGGCATTGATGGTTTCAATGCCATCGACGACCAAGCCGGTGCCGGTGCCGTCCAGCGACACATTCAGGCTATCTGCAGCGCCCGCCGCACCGGCCAGGAAACCCACATCCAGGATATTGCCGCCTTCGATACGGATGGACTGCACGGCCGCGCCGTCTGCGAATTCCAGGGCCAGATCGCCGGCCAGCACCGCCGCGATGTTTTCCACCGAAGCCAGCACGACCGCTTCGGCAACCGTGACACTGGCCGAATTGTCATGAATGATCTTCAGGGTATCGATGCCCGCCAGGCCATTGATGGACACCGCGTCAGTCGCCAGCACGCCATCGCCGGCCGCGGCGCCAGTCCACAAGAAGGTGTCGTTGACGGCGGTTCCCACCGTGAAATCGCCATTGATTTTGACGACAATCGGCGCGACAGCCACGGCTTCGGCAAAGGCGTCCCCCGCGCCGCCGCGACCTTCGGCCGCGCCATGGGCCAGGTAATGGGCCATCAGCAGGTGGGCGTCGCCGGGGGTCAGGTGGGCGATGTCTTCGATGCCCAGGGCCTTGACCACATCGGCGTTGTCGCGGGCGTAGCCGGCGGCGTCAAAGTTGCTTGGCTGAAGATCAGGGTTGTTATTGAAAAGGCGGCCCTCGTAGACGCCAAAGGCGGTGAAGTGATCCAGTGCGGTAGCCAGGGTCACGCCGTTGGCGATCAGGTCTGTATTGGCCAGCAGGTAGGCGTTGGGGTCGAACCAGGGGTTGGGCTGACGGCCTTCGGCAGCGCCGTAGTTGTCGTAGTGCTGCGCTGCCGTGGCGAGGGTCACGCCGGCGATGACCAGATCCGGGTTTTGGGCCAGATAGTAGGCAGCGTCGAAATACGGGTTAGCCATGTGAGTTTTATCCTGTGTGCCGATGGTGGGATGATTTTAATCGTAGCCGCGCCAGTCTTGCCAGTGGCAGCAATCTATGCCAGTTGTTCAATAGCTTAATTTTTAATTACGCCTCTCCGCCGGAAGCACAAAAACCAACCCCCGAACCTGATGGTATCGGGGGTTGGTTTTTATTGCTTCAGGCTTGGCTTACGCCATGTTCCATTTGTTTTGCCATCTGGCAGCAGGGTCATTTAGCCCCGTGCTGCCTGCAGCGCACTGCAGAACCAGCCTGTAAAGCCAGTTAGGCAAATGTGATGGCATTAGCACCAACAGCCAAATCAGCAGCGCTGACACCGCCGGTCAGTTGAACCAAGCTGTCGCCGGTGATACCGGTCGTGACCCCATCGGAGACAAAGACGTAGGTGCTGCCGCCGAAGTCAAAGATAACGCCTTCTGTATCAGCCAAATCAGAAGAACTCAAGGCAGTGACGATGGCAGTCAAGTCTTTGCCCGCGAGGAACCCGGTATCGAATGTCACCACGCTATTGGCATCGGTGTTGGCGATGGTGTCGGCGCCGATTTTAATAGCGGAGCTAGCACCACCAGCGGTAACGCCGGTGAAAGTGAACACATCAGTGCTGGCAGTGGACGTGGAGAAGTCGGTAATGGTGTCGACGCCCTCAATCTTGCCGGTAGACGACAACGCCATCAGAGCATTGTCGGCGACTGCGAACGTAAACGTGTCGGCACCTGCGTTACCCGTCAACGTGTCAACTGCAGTGGTAGCGTTCAAGACATCGTCGCCCGAGCCAGTGGTGACGTTGATGGCCTTGACACCTGCCAAGGCAGTGCCAATGTTGACAGTCAAGTTACCAACAAAGGCAGAACCATCAACCGTAGCGGAGCCCAAAGAAGCGGAGCCAGTGCTCTCGACGGTCAGCGCGGTACCAGTGCCCGCTTTACCACCGCTGACGTTGAACACCAGCGAGTCACCTGCCACGCCGTTATCCGTGATATTAGCAGTGGTTGCACCCGCCGCCACGGCGACGCTGACTTGTTCGATACCGTTGACGATCAGGTTACCAGCTTCCTTACCCACCGTGACAGCCAAGGCATCGGCCGTACCGGCCACAGAAGCAGCCGCGAAGTTCAGGGTAGCAGCACCGTCCACCAGGTTGAGGGTGTTGACTTTGGCGCCGGCATAGACAAACGCAACGGCGGCATCATCATTGTCGATTGTCAGGGACTGCACGCCCGTACCATTGACCTGCAGGTGAGAAGTAGCACCGCCAGCCAGATCATCGACATCGCCCTTGAAGGCAACGTTTTCCACCGAAGCCACGTTGACGACCAAACTTTGGTTGTCAGCACCAGCAGCATTACCGTTGATGGTGAGGGTATCCGTGCCATCCAGGCCATTGACGCTCACTGCGTCGTGTGCCGCGTGGGTTCCGGTGATTGCATCCACATTCCACACAAAGGAATCATTACCGCTGGTGCCAACGGTCACAACACCTTCCGCGACAGTGATGGTGGCAACGGCGGCAGCCACGAAAGCGGCGTTGGCGGCGCCGGCATCGCGGTTTTCAGGCAGGCCATAGGCCAGGAAATGGCCCAGCAGTTGGTTGGCTTGCTCGGGCGTGATGGCGCTGGTATCGGTAATGCCGAAGGCGGCAGCCACGTCGGCATTGAGGTCGGCATAGGCCTTGGCACTGAAGTTGCCGGGCTGCAGTGCGGGGTTGTTATTGAAAATCCGGCCTTCGTTGACACCGTAGTTAGCGAAGTGCGCCAGGGCGGTGGCCATGGTCACGCCGTTGGCGATCAGGTCGGTGTTGGCCAGCAGGTAGGCGTTGGCGTCAAACCAAGCATTGGGCGCACGACCTTCGCCTGCGCCATAGGTGTCATAGTGCCATTCGGCGGTGGCAGCGGTAATACCAGCCTTGACCAGATCAGAGTTGTGTGCCAGGTAGTAGGCAGCGTCGAAATACGGATTAGCCATGTGAATATTCATCCTAGTTGTTGCGGGTCGAACCCATCGATGGATGTTAGCTGTTGCCGGCCAACTGACCCTATGTCGTCAAACCCAGCCTTCAGTAACAAAGGCGGAGTCTAAACATTATGAAAAAAACTGTCAACGGCAGACGGTAAGACAGCCAACCGGATAGACAAGTACGGGATAGTTTACCTATCCTGTGCTGATCAGACCCGCATCAAGCGGCTGAGTTCCCAATTTCTTGCGGTGAAACCCGGCGCGGGTTGCGGATTTGCAACACGCGCCGGGCAGGCCGCCTTGCTTGCCGCCCGAAGGGTTTACGGCACCCGCAGGCGGATTTCAAGCCTAATATTTAGTAGATCAGGGTAATCCCCCCCGCAATTTGTGATATAGCCAGATCGTCTATACCCGCCAGCAGTTGGATGCCCGCGCCATTATCATCCTGGCCGCCGTTGTCGTCCAGCCCCAGCCACACCTGGCCGCCGGCGTCTTGCCAGTAGACCAGGACGGGATCGGGCGCGGACAGGCGGGCCGCCAGGGCGGCATCCGCGTCGGCGGCGGTGTGCGGGCCATGCAGCACCACGGGGGCGTCGGTCACGGCCAGGCCCTGCAGCACCAGAGTGTCATGGCCGCCGCCGGTGACGACGTGCACCAGCTGGGTGGCCTGGGCGCCGAGGACAAAACTATCGTCCCCCGCCCCGCCCTGGATGAACAGGTGCGGGCTGGCGACCTGGCTGAGGTCCACCGAGACCCCGGCCCGGGAGGGGCCGGCATCCAACTGCTGCAGGTTGGGGGCGGCCAGCAGGCCCAGGTCGACGCTTTCGTGGGCGGTGATCTGCACGCGGTGGGTGCCGTGCAGGATGCCGGAGGCGGCGGGCAGGCCGATCTTGGGGGCGCCTTCGATGCCGGCCAGGGTGGATGCGCGGGCGACGGTGATGTCCAGCACGTCCAGGGTGGCGGGGCCATCGGCGTCCAGGTACAGCTTTGCGCCGCCCGGCTGCAGCTGGACATTGTCCAGGGTGATGGTCTGCACGCTGTGGCCCGCCAGCGCCTGGGGCTGGTATCCCAGGGTGATGTGGTTGGCCTGCCCGCCGGCCTGCACGGCCGCGATATCACTTAAATCCAAAGACACCAGGTTTGGCAGCTGCTGCACGGCCAGGGCGGCGAAGGTCTGGCCGATGCTTAACTGCTGCAGGCCCTGGATATGCGCGGCCTGCAGGGTAGAGGGGTAATAGGCGCTTAACTGGATGTGTTCCACACTGTCGAGGCGCGGGGCCACCACGTTGCCCGCCAGCTGGGCCACCAGGGTGTCGAAGCCCGCGCCGCCGTCGATGCGGTCGCCCGGCTGCAGGGTGCCGGTATGGGTGTTGTCCAGCATCGCCAGGGGCGCGTGGAAGGTATCGTCGCCTGCGCTGCCGGTCAGGTCGTCATGCCCGGGGGTCAGGGTGTAGTCGGCCTGCACGGCGATGCGTTCGTCCTGGGTCAGGCGGTGGCCGGCCTTGGGCAGGCGGCCTTCGGCCAGGCCCCAGGTCAGGAAATGGATGAACAAGTCCGGGGGCGACAGGCCCGCGGCGGCCAGATCCGGGTGTTGGCCCAGATACCAGGCGGCGTCGAACCAGGGGGCGGGCGCGCGGCTGGCGGCCCCCTGCAGGGATTCGGCGGCGCCATGGTCGATGTAGTGCCGCCAGGCGGCGTCGGCGGTGTTGACGCCGGCGGCGAAAATATCCGGGTTGGCGGCGATATAGCGGGCTGCGTCGAAGGCAGCGGGGATGTGGGATGACATTCAGCGGTTTCCTTATGTTTAAACGATCGAAAGTATTTCAAGCATCAATAGATGCTTTGTCAGTGTAAGGAAAACCATGAATTTTATTCTTTTGATAAATACTGTTAAATGACTGATTTTTAATAAAATTGGATGGTCTGACAACCGGGGCGATAGGGCGCTTGCGGCTTGTTTCCACAGGGTTTTCGGGGCTTTTTACAAGTCGCATTGGGCCTTTTGCCTCAAACCGCTAAAATTGCCCCACCTTCAAGCCTTGAAAACCTATGTCGTCGACCCCCGTGCACCGTTTTTTTACCCGCGCCCGCAATGCCCTGGGCTATGTCGCCCGCGGCGAGTTCAAAAGCCTGCTGGCCCGCATCCGGCATTTGCGCCAGGCGGCGCCGCTGTATGCCGAGCGCCCGGGCGATGTGCTGCCGGGCACGATTCTGCGCTGGGGGGTGATCACGCCGCCGCATACGCTGTTTGTGGCCCATTTGCTGGCCCGGCGCTTGTCCCAGCTGGGCTGTAGCGTGCAGGTGAGCACCCATCCGCCGGACAAGATAGAGCACCACTTTTATATCGTGCTCTGCCCGCAGATCTTTACCCAGCTGCCCCCGCCGGAACGCACGTTTCTGTTTCAGATGGAGCAATCCGTCAGTTCGCGCTGGTTTACCAAGGCTTACCTGACCACCTTGCTGAATTGCCGGGGAGTGCTGGATTACGCCCTGGTCAACCTGGATTTTCTGCAGGGCAAGCAGATCCGGTTTCCGCACACTAATTATCTGCCGGTGGGGGCCGACCCGGACTACACCGCAGGGCTGACGCCGGAACCCAAGCAATATGACGTGCTGTTCTACGGGGATGCGGCCAGTTCGCCGCGCCGCCAGGCGCTGCTGCAGGCGCTGCAGGATCAGTTCGACGTGCATTGCCGCAGCGAAATCTTCGGCGACGACATGCAGCGTGAAATCCGCCGGGCGCGGGTGGTGATCAATCTGCACTATTACGACAACGCGCTGCTGGAAACCCCGCGCATCCAGGAATGCCTGTCCCTGGGGGTGCCGGTGGTGTCCGAAGCCGCCCAGGATCAGGCGGACTACCCGGAACTGGACGGCGCGGTGCGGTTTTTTCCCCAAGGGGATGCCGCCGCCATGCTGGCGGCGGTGCGCCAGGCGCTGGATCAGCCGGTGCCGGCCGATGCCATTGCGCGCAGCACGCACCAAAGCTGGCAGCGTTTCTGTTTTATGTTCGACCGCTTCATGGTGGGGGCCAAGCTGCTGCCCTATCAGCACCTGAACCACCAGCCGCTGTACCTGAACCCGCCCGCGCAGGCCGTGGACCCCAACCCCCGGCTGATCCTATCCCTGCCCGAAACCATCACGCGGCGGCGCGATTATCTGGCCACCCCGGTGGCCGACAGCCTGGTGTTCGACGGGGTGCGCTATGCGCCCGGCTGGATCGGCTGCGGGCTGTCTTACGGGGCCATGGCCAACCACGCCATGCGCCAGCAGCTGGATCGCCTGACCATCCTGGAAGACGACGCCGAGGTCGGCCCGGATTTCGAGGCCAAGATGGCCGTCGTCCACCGCTATCTGGACAGCCTGGACGGGGATTGGGACGTGTTTTGCGGGCTGATCGCCGTGGTGCACGACGATACCCGGATTGCGCGGGTGGATGATTTTGAAGGCATGCGCTTCATTACCGTCAACCGGATGGTCAGCACGGTATGCAATATCTACAGCCCGCGCGCGCTGCGGCTGCTGGCCGACTGGCACCCCGGGGCGGCCGACGAGCACAGCAACACCATCGACCAATACCTGGGCAGCCGCACCCAGCTGCGGGCGGTGATCGCCCTGCCGTTTATCGCCAGCCTGCGCAAAGATTTGGATTCCACCCTGTGGGGGATTGGCAATTCGCGGTATCTGACGATGATTGCGGACTGCCAGCAGACTTTGCTGCGTAAGACGGCGGATTTTTTGCAGGGTCAGGGGCGGTGACGGCTGGGGCGGGGTGGCGCACGGGGGGGATGCCCCTTTGTGCGGACGAGTCAAACTGTTGTTATATAAGAGATTTACCTGTAAATTTAGATTTCTTATAAAAACAGGTAAATTTTATGGAATTCGTCTGGCCCTTCAAATGACAGCGACTCATACGATGATCGCTTTTCAGCCGATCACCTTCATGCGATCAATGGCTTATAAATACTTCAGGGACGACGAAGGATGGCAGTCCCGAAAAACAGAGGTTGACGGCCACTCAGCGGACTGCGCAGTTCAAATGACCAATCAATCGGTGGCCGTCTTTAAGCAGGATCGGCTGCTGATGTCGAGCGACATAGCGCAAGGTTTTACGTAGCGTGCGCAAATTCGCAAAGACAGCCAAGTCAACCTCAGCGAGCGGCAATGTTCGCTGATAAGCACTCAGCGCTTTGCTTTGCAGCAGATACAAGCAGCGCAAGTGCATATCACTCACAGCATGCTGCGCCGCAATGTCTGGCGACAGCCAAGTCAATAGTTCTATCACGCGACCGTACAGCAGATGAAGACGGATCAACGCCTCGTCTGGCGTAGACGGTGCTGGCGCCTGGACAGCCTGCTGTGTCCCATGGCGGGAGCGGCTTTCACTCATCAAAGGCCCAAGTTTCCAGATGGGCTCGTGATGCGCGATACGGTTGCGTAGTTCGTTGCACAGATCCAGCCGTGCGAACAACGCATCACGATGCTTGGGCTTGGCCCAATGCGTAGCGTGGCGTTGCCGATGGCCAGGGAGTACATCAACCAGAATCGACCCCCAATCTACCGGCTGCTGATAGGCATCCTTTTTCAGATTCAGCAGATGCGGCCAGAAGCCGAATGTCAGCCTGGACACAACATCGTCAGGGGAAGGCGCAGGCACACGAGGCACTGTTTGCTTACCTCGACGACGATGAGTGATATCTGTGATTTTTGCTTGAGAACGAGGTTCTAAGACCACATGCGCATACCAGTCTTTGGAGCCCTGCGCGCCGATAACACCGTACCGTGAACTCATCGCGCGATGAAACTGGTTGCGCAGCACGATTTCAACCAATGAGATCGTGCGAAAAAGCACCGCACTCAGTTCATCGTTCCATTGATAAAGTCCGAGCACTTGGGCATCATCCACCACACCGAAGAAGATGCGGTAGCTGCTTAAGCGAGCATGCGATAAAGCCAGCACACGTGCTTGGCTCCCTGCCGTGTTGTTTTTGATCTGTTTAAGCATGTGTGCTACTATTGCCTCGTAAGCGCTTGGGTTACATAGTTTGGCAGCTCCCTCCTCGGACGGACGCTAGGCTCCAAGACGCAAAAGAGGATACGGCCGCGCAAGTGGCCGTTTTCCTTTGTGCCAGGCATCTTTGGGGTTCTTCTGCAAGATCATCGGCATGGCCCCCAGAGCCAGCGGTTCTCCTTGCGCCCCCCAGACCAAACTCGTGGCTGCCACTTCGCCACAACGCACAGCACCATGCTCATGCTTGTTAGCCTCGGGCCTTGCTGGCGAAAGCCTCCTCCCGAGGACAGACGATAGCATATTGTAACAATGGTGACACTGATGCTGCGGCTGTTGTTCCTTTAAACAGACAGGCCCACACATGTCAACGGCGCAGGTAATCCCGCAGACCGGCAGGAAAAGAGGATGGGCTGGCCGTTTCAGCGCCAGGAACATAGCGCCCATTTTCACGCATCGTGCAGCCGATTTGACCCTCACCGAGAAAAGACATCTCTGCACGGCGCTGGCCCAGGAACCAAGGAAGAACTATTTCCCCATCATCGGCATAAGACGCAGTGGGCAAATGGATATCCGCAGGCATGGCCTGCATAAAAACCTGCTTTTTTCATTTTCGACTTTACATTAGGCAAAATTCACACAAAACCGTTGCCTGGACTAACGGCTCAGGCCCGGCACGCTGGTGACGGCCACGGGCAGGCCCAGCGCGGGCGGGATGGCGCCAAACAAGCGTTCCAGCGCGTGCAGCACGCTGCCATCCACGGGCAGGGGTTCATCCGGGTAATCGTCGTACCGCAGGCCCAGGTTCAAGAAGGGCTGCAAAGCCTGGGGGCGCAGCCAGAACATGGTGCCCGCCGGAAACAGAAACTGCTGCGGCAGTGTTGATACCCCCATCCACCGGGCCAGCAGTTGGGCGCACTGCAGATTGCCATCCCAGCCCAGCAGCAGCGGATCATCCGCGAATACCATGCCCCACTGGGGGTGCGCCGCCATCTGCGCGGCAATCTGATCCAGCATGGCCCCGCCCTGCGGGCCGCCCAGCAGGTTTTCCATCAGGAAGACGCGCCAGCGGTCGATCACCTGACGGTCGGCGTGGGGGCTGCGCTTGGTGTGCAGATGGCCGATCAGGTCGTAGTCGCGGGCCAGCCGGGGGCCGAAGGTGGTGAGGAAAGGGCCGATGTCCCGCCCCCGGTTGGGCACGATTTCGATGGCCCGCACCCGCCCCCGGTAATCCGCCAGCAGGTCGGCGGCCTGCGCCTGCTGGGCTTGGCCCGGCACGCTGACGTACACATCGGGCCGGGTCTGGTTGACGTGCAGGCGCTCGATCATGTCCACCAGCATGTCCGGGTAATAGGCGTGGATGTGCAAGGCGATGCGCAGGGTGGACGGCGCGGCGGGAGAGATGGCGGGGGCCGGCGCGACGGGCGGTGCGACGGGAGGTGCAGCGGAGGCCGATGCGACGGGAGGCACGGGGGAAGCCGATGCGACGGGGGCCGGCGCAGGCCGGATCACCGGATAATCCCACGGGCCGGCGGGGCAGCCCCGGGCCAGGTAATCGGCAAACGGGGTGGGCGGCGCGACCGACGGCGTGGGCGTGGGCGTGGGCGTGGGCGTGGGCGTGGGCGTGGGCGTGGGCGTGGGCGTGGGCGTGGGCGTGGGCGTGGCAGCATGATACTGCGCATAAATGCCCGGATGAAACCCGGCCCGGGGCCTGCGCGCGCCCATGCCGCAGCGCCAGGCTTGAATGTAGTTCAGGGCGTCGCTGCAGACGGGCTCGTCCTTCAGATTGACGATTTCGCCCATGAAGGCCGCATCGAGCTGGCCCGAAGACGCCAGGACGGCCTCGTCCCGCCACGCCTGTTGCATCCGGGCGCGGGCCAGGGCGCACAAGCCCAGCACGGCATCGGCATAGGCCGCCGTGCCCAAGGCGCGCCAATCCGCCCGCGCCAGGGCCGCCGCCAGCGTCCGGCGGGCCACGGCATCTTCCGTCAAAGCCCGCAGGCGCTGGGCCAGGGCGGGCACATCCCCCGGAGGGGCCAGGCAGGGCTGGGCAAACCCCTGGTCGGCGATTGCCATGGCCATGGCCCCCGTCCCGGCAAACCCCAGCACGGGAACGCCCTGGCCCAGCAGGTATCCCGCGGGAGAGCCCGACAGGTCGGCGCGGGCGGGCAGTAGGCATACCGCCGCCTGCTGGAACAGGCCGGGATCGGCCCGTTGCTTTTCGGCCAGAACGTCCAGGGTGACCAGATCGGACAAACCCGCCTGAGCGATTTCCTCGCGCAGGTCGAGCAGGAATTCAGGGTCTGGCGCGGTGCCCGCATCGTCCAGCAGCCACAGAAAATGCCAACCGGCGGCGGCGCCCGTTTTGTGCAGCGCCTGCGCGCACTGCACAAAGGCATCCAGCCCCCCGGCGCGGCTGGCGGGGCCCCACCCCAGCACCTGCGACACGGCGGGGGGCACGGTGGCAGGCGTATCGGCGGCGGCAGGCGTGGCCAGGGGCGCGGCGGACGCGGCGGCATCTGGGGCCACCAATGAGGCGCGGTCATTCGATGCAACGACACCCGGGGCCGCTGGCATGGCAGCGGCATTCGACGCGGCGGGAACGGCGGAAACGGCGGGCGCGGCGGCATCCGGGGCAACGGGGGGCGCCCAGGGCGCGCCCGGCAACAGGCCCACATGGTCGGACCGCAGGTAGGAACAGATCGCCAGCGCCTGGCGGCGGGCTGGGGCACTGGTAAACGCCGTGTAATCCGACCAGAAGAACAGCTCTTGCCAGAAATAAATGTCATCGGCGTACACGGCCGCATCCGGCAGCACGCACAACAGCGGCACTGGGCAGCCCGCCAGCGCGGGCAGCACGCTTTTGCAGTGCGACCCCAGCACCAAGGCCGTGCATTCCGGGGCCTGCCGGGCCAGCCAATCATGGGCCTGGCGCACGCGCTGGCGCGCCAGCGCGTAGTCTTCCCGGATGCCCGGCACCGTCGCATGGCCCGCGACCTGCGCCTGGATGGCATCGGGCAGGCCGGCATCCGCCGAGGCGGCCTCGCCCAGATCCCACAGAAACACATTGGCCCGGCCGACCAGCGCAGCCAGCATCGGCGTCAACTGCGCCGCGACGGCGGGCGTGTGCCCCAGGGCGGTGATCAGCCAAAGATCGGGCAGCGTGTCCCGTCGGGCCTGCCGGCCTGCGGCAAAGGGGGCCTCGGGCGCAAAGACCGGGGCTTCGAGGGCAGCGCCATCCGCATCCGGCGCAAAGGCCGAGGCTTCAGGGGCAGCGCCATCCGCACCCGGCGCGGCGGCGCAACCGCCCGCAGTCAAGGCGGAGATTGCCTGCGCGCTTGGGGCCGCCGCCGCATCGGCAGCCGGGCGGCCCTGATCGAGGTCGGATCCCAGGGGCCGGCGCAGCAGGATCGCGCGCGCGCGCCGCAGGGCGCGTCGGATGCCCCCCAGCCGCCACAGGCGAATTTGTTCCCGCAGCCAGGCGATTTCCCGCTGCTGGCGGCTGATGTCCGCATCCCGCGCATCCAGCACGGCATTGAGTTCATCCACATGATGCTGCAGGCGACGCGCCACCACCTGCTGCCGCTTTGCCTGGGCATCCAGATGCGCGGCCCGCTGCCGGTGCAATACCGCGCCGGTTTCCACCTGCGCCCGCCAGACATCCGCCGCCTGCGCCCGCGCCTTGGCCAGTTGCAAGCGCCGGTCGGCATCCAGTTCATCGCCCATCTCGATTATCCCGATTATTGTTTCCAATGCACACCCACGGCGGGGCGAAACCAGCAGGCAAAGCGTCTGCTGCTTCCCAGTGCGCCCATCCCCGGCGGGGCGGCGTTTTTTCTCGATGAAGCCAGCGGACGCGACACCCGCGAGCGCGCCGGGCGGCCAAGGATTTCCGCGTCAACTGGTAAACTTCGATTCTACCTGTCCTCACGATTCTTCCTGTCTTGAACTCCACCCTGACCACCCAGTTTCCCGCCCTGTGGCGACACCGGCAACTGATCGCCCGCATGGCTTGGCGCGACATCCTCGGGCGCTATCGCGGGTCGGCCGGCGGCCTGGCCTGGTCGCTGTTCACCCCCATCCTGATGCTGGCGGTTTATACCATTGTGTTCAGCGGCATCTTCAAGGCCCGCTGGTCGGCGGATTCGACCTCGCCGCTGGACTATGCCCTGCAGCTTTTCGTGGGCCTGATCATCCACGGGCTGGCGGCCGAATGCTTCAACCGCGCCCCGGTATTGGTGGTCTCCAATGTCAGCTACGTCAAGCGCGTGCTGTTTCCGCTGGATACCCTGCCGGTGGTCAACCTGATTTCGGCGCTGTTTCACGCGGCCATCAGCGTGATTGTCCTGCTGGTGTTCTTCGCCACACTGGAACACCACCTGTATTGGACGGCCCTGTGGCTGCCCGTGGTGCTCTTGCCCTATCTGGTGATGCTGGCGGGCATCAGTTGGCTGCTGGCCGCGCTGGGGGTGTATCTGCGCGACATCGCCCAGTTGATGGGGCTGGTCAGCATGGTGCTGATGTTTTTGTCGCCGGTGTTCTACCCGATTTCCAACCTGCCTGCGCGGTTTCATATTTTCTTTCAGCTCAACCCGCTGACGGTCATCATCGAGCAGGCCCGCGCCGTCATCCTGCATGGCCAGGCGCCGAATTTCACCGCCCTGGGGCTGTACCTGCTGGTGGCCTGCGGGGTGGCCTGGGCGGGGCTGGCGGCCTTCCATAAACTGAAAAAAGGCTTTGCCGATGTGCTCTGATCTTAGCCGGCCGGCCACGCCCACACCCCCCGAAGCCGCCGAAATCGCCATCGACGTGCGCGGGGTGGGCAAGACGTTCCGCCTGTACAAGCGCCCGCAGGATCGCCTGCTGCAGCACTTCAGCCGCCGCCCGCTGTTTCGTGAATTCCACGCCCTGGACGACATCAGCTTCCAGGTGCGGCGCGGCGAAACCATCGGCATCATCGGGCGCAACGGGTCGGGCAAATCCACCCTGTTGCAAATGATCTGCGGCACCCTGACGCCCACCCAGGGCGAGGTCGCGGTGCAAGGCCGCATCGCCGCGCTGCTGGAACTCGGCGCGGGCTTCAACCCCGAATTCACCGGGCGTGAAAACGTCTATCTCAATGCGTCCATCCTGGGCCTGAGCCCCCGCCAGGTGGATGAACGCCTGGACGACATTTTCGCGTTCGCGGACATCGGCGATTTTGTGGATCAGCCGGTCAAAACCTATTCATCGGGCATGTACGTGCGCCTGGCGTTTGCCGTGATCGCCCATGTCAATGCCGATATCCTGGTGATCGACGAGGCCCTGGCGGTGGGCGATGCGCTGTTTACCCAGAAATGCATGCGGTTCCTGCGGAAATTCCGCGAAACCGGCACGATTCTGTTTGTCAGCCACGACAGCAGCGCCGTCACCAACCTGTGCCAGCGGGCCATCTGGCTGGCCGACGGGCAGATCAAGCAGCAAGGCAGCGCCAAGGATGTCTGCGAATCCTATCTGGCCTGGCTGTTCGGCAGCCAGAACCAGCGGCAGGCGGTGCGCGGCAGGCAGACGGAAACCGCCCAGCCCCAACAATGGCGCGACGCCCGCCTGCCGTATCTCAATGCCAGCAATTTGCGCAACGACCTGGAAGTCTTTCGCTTCGACCCCGGGCAGGCCGGCTTCGGCCAGGGCGGGGCGCAGGTGACGGATGTTTTCCTGACCAACCCGGACGGCGAACGCCTGGCCTGGGTGGTGGGCGGCGAAGTCGCCGTGCTGACCATCCATATCGCCATCCATCAGCCGCTGGATCGCCCCATTGTGGGTTTTTACGTCAAAGACCGCCTGGGGCAGACCCTATTTGGCGACAACACCTACCTGAGCACCGCCGACAATCCCGTCGCGGCCACGGTCAGCCAGCAGTTGGTCGCGCATTTCCGGTTTCCCATGCCGCTGCTGCCGGTGGGCGATTATTCAATCGCCGTGGCCGTGGCCGACGGCACCCAGGAAGACCACGTCCAACATCACTGGATTCACGACGCGCTGCTGTTTCGTTCGCAATGCAGCGCGGTATCGGCTGGGTTGGTGGGCATCCCCATGCTGGGGATCGAACTGAAAACCGCCCCGCCCGAACCGGACACCGGGGTTTAAGTCATCCCCACCCTATTTGAATCCGCCGCAAAGGCCCGAGCCATGTCCAGCGCATCACGTTACGACTATCAATTCGACCCCGATGACGACAGCACCCCTGCGCAGATTTGCCGGCTGGTGGGTAGTGAAAAACGGGTACTGGAACTGGGCTGCGCCGCCGGGGCGATGTCGGTGGTGCTGACCCGGCATTATCAGTGCCAGCTGATCGGCCTGGAAGCCGACCCCGCCGCAGCCGAGGCCGCCCGCGCCCAGGGCATCGACGCCCGCGTTGCGGATCTGGAATCCCCCGACTGGGCCGCCGGCCTGGCGGATGCCGCGTTCGACGCCATCCTGGCCGCCGATGTGCTGGAACACCTGCACGACCCCCTGGCCTGCCTGCGGCAGCTGCGCCGGCTGCTGTCCCCCCGGGGGCACCTGATTGTCTCGGTGCCCAACATCGCCCACAGCGGGGTACTGGCGGCATTGCTGTGCGATGCCTTCCCGTACCGCGACACGGGCCTGCTGGATCGCACCCACGTGCATTTTTTCACCCGCGACAGCCTGCGCCAGATGCTGCTGCAGGCCGGGTTTGCCGTCACCCAGGCCAGCACCGCGGACACCGGGCCGCACCACCCGGAATTCGCCGCCTATTGGGATGCCCTGCCCCCGCCCCTGCGCCAGCACCTGGCCGGCAACCCCGCGGGCCGGGCGTACCAGATCATCATGCGGGCGACCCCGTCCGACGCTGTCGCCGACCCCCGGCCCGAGCCGCCGACAGCGGCACAAGCCGCCTGGCTGCGCACCTGGGGGCAGATCCCCTTTGCGGAAATCGACGCCTTGAACGGCCAATTGAATGCGCTGCGCGAGGCCCTGCAAACCGCCGCCACAGAACGCGACCAATTGGCGGAGCGACTGGACGCCATGCAGCGGTCGAGATCCTGGCGCTGGACGGCTTTTCTGCGCCGCGGGCGAGGGTAGTAGCCCGGGGCGGCTTTGGTTCGGGCGTGGCTTCCCGAGTTCGACAGTATGGATTTAATCCATTGATTTAAATGAAAATTTACGTGCCACTACAGCCGCTTAAATATGCTGACCGGATTATAAATATGGGTCATAGTGACATCATCTTCGTAGAAGATAGCGTGAGATGGAAAAAAATCAATTTGTAGTGGGGTGTTTTTAAGCTGGCTCCTTATCAATCAATAAGTTGTAAGCGCAACTGTCGAACTCGAGTGGCTTTGGCTCGGACACGGCTGTGGCCTGGGGATCTACGCGCTTACGATTGACCAGGCGGCGGCAGGTCGCGCACATAGACGCGCCGATACTGCAAAAACGGCTTTTCTATCAGGTAATACGTCAGGCTGGACACCAGCAGCGTGGCGGGCAAGGCGACCAGCAGAGCATTGAGCACCACATTGGCGGCTTCGTCGCCCAGCAGGGGAATCAGCGGGATGTGCTTGGCCACGACGATCACGACAAACATATGCACCACATAGATGGAAAAGCTGAATTCCCCCAGCTTGGCCAGCCACCTTCCCGGCGCCGCCGGCAGGCGAAAACGAAAATACATATAAGACAGCACCAACAGCGCCCAGGCCAGGCCCTCGACCAAAGGCCAGACAATCCACCAGGCGGCATCCATATTGGGCGACCCCCCATGGTGATTGAGCCAGCGGACGGCAAACAACAGCACGCCCAGGGACACGGGCAGCGCCAGCGCGTTTGAAAACCAGCGCCGGCCGCCCCCGGCGCTGTACAGCCAGCCGCAAACGTAGCCGATCAGGAACTGATCCAGGCGGCCAAACAATGTTTCGTATGCCAGGAAACGCACGGAACCGAATTCCAGATAAACCCCGGAACGGACGATCAGCAGCAGCAGCGACAGGCCGACGAAATACTTGACCCCCCAGCGCTGGAAAAACGCATGCAAAAAAGGGAACAGCAGGTAAAAAGAAAACTCGACCGGGATCGTCCAGAGATGGGAAAAATAGGACAACTGGGCGATGGTTTCGGGCCTGAACGCCAGCAGCCAGGCAATGATGTCGAACACGCTGCGGTTTTGCCCCTGGTTGTAGACCATCAAGGTCACCGCCAGGAAAACAGCGAATATATATAGCGGATAAATCCGAATGAATCGGTTATAGACAAACCAGCCATAGCGGACGGTCTTGTGCTGGGCAATCACGGAAAATATAAAGCCGCTGAGTACCATGAACAGGCCAATCCCCACATGCCCTTCATTGACCAGGCTGGCGACCGGGTTGGAAAACACCACATTGCCGACAAAATGATGAAAATAGTGATAGACCAGAACCAGGGCGGCGGCGTAAAACCTGAGATGATCCAGGCGGGGCAGATAGCTTGTATTCAGACTTTTCATTTTCTACGGTGGCTTGTATTAGCTATACGGCGGCTTGATTCGCTACTTACTCACGGCCGCGAAGGGCCGCCAGGGATCGGGTCTTTTTCTTGAGAAGGCTGTATAACTTGAATTCCCCCAGACCATAGGCGGTGGCGGCCAGCATCGAGAACACCAGGGACGCCAGCATCAGCGCATAAAACCCGGGCAGCCAGCCTTGCGCCGCATCAATGAACAAGACAATGATCGGGGCATGCACCAGGTAAATGCCATAAGAGGCATCCCCCACGCGCTCCAGCCAGGGCACGTGCAAATGGCGCACCCCCAGCAGCAAAACCGCGCAAAGCCCCATGGCATACAGCATCCATGCCCCTGCGGATGAAATCGTATAAAGGATCTCGCCCAAGGCGCACAGCACGACCGCGGCCAGCGCCAAGGGCACCGAAGGCAGGCTGCGAACCGCCTGATAGTGCAGGCCCAGCAAGAAGCCAGCAATAAAGAAGATATTATAGGGCGACAGCCAGAGCCACAGCCCGGGCGCCACGACGGACACCTCGGTATACCGCGACACCACCACGATCAACAGCAGCCATGTGACACACAACCGGGTCATCGTCCGCACCGAACAGCGCAGGGCGATCACGCAGGCCACCAGGAAATAAAACCCCAGTTCGTAGGCCAGCGTCCAATACGGGATACGATAGCTGTTATTGAGATCGGCAGGGGCCAGAAAAAAACTGGGCCAGCTGAACGACCATTGATGAACGGGATTGGCCAGCAGCACAGCCGATACCGCGATCGTCAGCCAATAACCGGGGTAAATGCGCTGAAGCCGGTTCCAGAAAAACTGGTTTCCCTGGTAAAGGCAGCCGGCCATGACCAGCCCGGAAATCGTGAAAAACAGATTGACGCCCATCCCGCCGAAGCCAATCCGCAGGTATTGCATATAATCCAGGCCCAGCGCCTGGCAGGCATAATAAATCGCATGCTGCAACACGACGCCAAAGGCGGCAATGGCCCGCAGGCTTTGCAAGCCGCCCAGGCGGGCCTGCTGCAGATCAATGACCCCCGGCATGCCGGAACCCGCCCGCGAACGCGGCGCATCCAATGCACTACCCCGCATGCGTCACGCGACAGCAAGGGATGACAACGGCGATGACGACTGACACGGACGGCATTCCTTCTTGGGTTTGGTGGGTACAGAGCAGCGCATGGGCGCTATTTTATGGGAAAAAGCACAAAGGGAATCGGCGCGCCGTTCATGGTCAACGCATCCGCACGGCACAGGCAGCGGAATTGAACGTCTGATTGCTAAATATCCTGGATGCCCAGGCCTTGGGTGGCGCGGTCAAGGACTGAAAGCGCCAGATTTTGTCGATGCCCAGGTGGATGACGTGTTCAAGGAGTAAGGTGCGTCACCGCGATTGCCTAATGCGCGGCCGGGTTGAATCTTAATAACAAGACTCAACCGGGGCAATACTCCGGCTTTAACAGATTTTGATTCTTGCCTGGATGTCATTCGTTCAGGGGGAGGGTCATTCGGTCAAGGAGTAAGCCATTCGCTCAAGGGGAAGGTCGTAACACGCATACCAGCACGACAATCCATGACATTTTTAGCTGTCAGGATTTTTCCGGGATAGTGGTTTTCCGGGCCGGCACCCACAATGGCTGCACCCTGTTTTGGATGCCCGCCATGTCTTCCCGCCGTCCGCGTTCGGCCCAGCCGCCGTCTGGCTCGTCGTCTTCGTCGTCGCTGTCATCGACCTCGCCATTGCTATCGGCACCGGCGTTGGCGTCGTCATCGGTGTCGCCATCGGTGCCGCCATCACCATCACCATTGCCGTCGTCGTCGGCATCGTCGTCGGCATCGTCGTCGGCATCGTTGTCGGCATCGTTGTCGCCATCACCACCGCCGTCGCCATCACCATCGTCTTTGTCATCATCGCCGCTGCGGCAGCATGACCCCGCCTCGGTTGATCACGCCACACCCCCCGACTCGCCGGAGCCAGACGCCCAGGCCCGCAACGACTACGACAGTCCCTGGAAAGAGGCGCTGGAATTGTTCTTCCCGCAGGCCATCCAGCTGCTGGCCCCGGACTTATACGCGCTGGTCGATTGGTGCGCCCCGATTGAGTTTCTGGACAAGGAATTGCAGGCTATCCGACATGCGGCGGTTCCATCCAAGGGCCGCAAAATGGTGGACAAGCTGGTCAAGGTACGGCTATTGTCCGGGCATCCCGCGTACTTGCAGGTGCATCTGGAAGTCCAGGGACGGCTGGCCACCGAGGCGGATTTTCGGGCGTTTTCCTGGCGCGTCTTCCAGTACCACACGCTGCTGCAGATCCGTGAAATGCGCCGGCAGGGTCTGGCAGCTCCGCCGCCCATCTACAGTCTGGGCATACTGATCGACCAGCCCGGCGCTGGGCAGGCGCCGGTCACGCAGCTGGCCCACCGGGATAAGTACCTGTCGCAAAAGACCGAATTCGTCTTTCCGGTTGTAGAATTAAGGCAATGGGCCAATCGGCTGGACGACTTGGACGCCCTGGCCCCGCACAACCCGTTCGCGGTGTTTGTGATGGCGCAAATCCAGGCGTCCTGCCACCCGGACAAGGCCACGCGGTTGCGGCCCTTGATCGATTTGGTGCGACGCTTGTACGGCTATGGCTACGATCGGAATCGATCCAGGCGTCCCGCCACCCGGACAAGGCCACGCGGTTGCGGCCTTTGGTCGATTTGGTGCGACGCTTGTACGGCTATGGCTACGACCGGGATCGAATTGGTCAACTGGTGCGCCTGGTGGAATGGGTGGTGCGCCTGCCCACCGATCTGGAAACTGATTACTTGCAGGCTGCCCGGCAGCTGGAACAGGAGCATGAAATGAGCTACGTGACGATTGCCGAGCGGGTGTATACCCAGCAGGGGCTGAAGATGGGGATTGAGCAGGGCATCGAGCAAGGCCAGGCCAATCTGTTACTGCGCCAGATCGAACGCCGCTTTGGCGAACAAGCCGCTGACATCCATGAAAAAGTCCGTTCGGCCACCAACGCCCAGTTGGAAGTCTGGTCATTGAATATTCTGGATGCCCAGGTCTTGGAGGATGTGTTCAAAGGGTGTTAACGGCCCCCGAGGGCTGCAAGCCCATGGTAGTCGGCTTTCTCTGGCCCACGATGTAACAAAACCGTCCCAAGCGCCCCCACAACCGGAATTCAAGCCCCCATCATGTTTCCTTCTGAACGCAATCGGAAGGCCATCATGGGAAACCTGGCCGCTAAATATCCTGGATGCACGAACGATGGAAGATGTGCTCAAATAAAACAAACGTTTAGGCGCGATGAGTCGCGCCTAAACGGTTATCCCGCCACCTGCAAGGCCCGCAGAATCGGCAGCTGCTTATCGTGAAATTCCTGCGCCTGACGGGTCAGTTCAGCCAGGTTGTCCTCGGGGCTTTCGATTGTCTTGCCTTCGAGCAACAGCCGCTGGCCCTGGGCCTGCAGAACTTTCCAGGCAAACTGGGCCCAATCGGAGGCCTGTTTGTGGCCGCCTTGGCGCGCCAGCAAAAACAGCTGGCAGAAGCGGCTGACCGCCACGCCGCCCCCAACCACCGGACTGGCCAGAGCCTGGATGTCATTGCCCAACTGGGCGCGGCCAATCAGGTATTGATTCAGCGCGCTACAGCGCTTGTGAACCTGTTTGGCGGCGGCCTCGGTCTGGCAGGGCGTCGCCGCCCCCATCCCCACCAGCACGGTCAGGGCTTCGATCAGCTGCGGCCACGTCAGCGCCGGCGCCTGGGCCGCAAGCTCGGCCAGGGTCTTGGGGCTGTATTGTTTGTCGGCCAGCGCCGCAACCAGCGGAGCGTACAGGGCCTCTTGCATCGTGGCTTCGCCCAGGGGGGTGGTCACCTTGTAAGTAACCGCGTCCGCCGCTTTGAGCAGGGCAAAGCGCATTTCCAGCAGCAGCTGGCGCTGCTCTACAGGCGTCAGACGCCGCGCGCCGCGCATGTACAGGTCTTTGCGGAATTGCTGGCCCACGAAGTAATCCCGCGTCTGCTCACGCAGGATGGGGTGCTCGATGGTGCCCAGAAACGACCGGGCCGGCGCGGTCAGGTTGATGGCATCCACCACATCCAGCGGCACCGCCGTGCCGGCGTAATCCAGCTTGGCGGATTCCAGCGCATCCACCACGTCGGTGAAATACATGCAGTTCCATTCCTGATTGAAATACTCATGGGCCAGGTAATGGCGATTTTGCCCGGCAATGGCTTTCAGCTTGTCTTCCAGGCCGGGCACCTGCCGCAGATAGGCCGGCTTGGCCGCCAACAGGTTTTCAGAAAATTTCAGGGCTTGTTCCACCCGCTCTACCGCGCCGGGGTGGGTGCTGGCAAAACGGTCGTGCAGGGCGAATATCTGTCGCAAGGGATACGCGGGCGACCAGCCCGGAAAACAGTTGTAGCTGACATAGAACACGCCGCCGGGCTTCAGGTGTCGGCGGGCAAATTCCGCGACGACTTTGTGATTGTCGCGGCTGACCCACGTCCAGATGCCATGCAGGCTGATGGAATCGAACTGGGGCAGATCAGGCCGAGCCAGCAGCTGTTCGAAGCTGTCGTCATACAGCCGCGCCCCGCTGCCGGACGCCCGGGCCAGCTGGTTGGCATGGGCGGCCTGCGCCGGGTTGAAATCGGTGCCGACATAGTGTCCCGGCGTGGCCGCCGCATGGATATTGACCGATATACCCTGGCCGAAACCCAGTTCGCAATGCACGGCATCCGGCGTGGCTTGCAGGGCATCGAACCCGCGCAGCAGCAGGCAGAACCGCTGGAATGCCGGACTGATGTCGCGGTAATAGCCGTAGGTATAGCCTACGTCGGTAAAGTAGCCTTGGCTCCAGGATACGCCCATGTCGATTCACTTTGTGTCAGGTGGAAAATGGATGCCTACTTTAAAGCAAATCCTGGAAAAATTGGGGAAATCTCAGGCGTTTTGGCGATCCAACGCAAAAGAGCGGCGCGAAAATGGCGCGCCGCGGGCCGCCGCGCAAGGAATTGAAGAAAAACCAGAAAACCGGCCACTGCGCGCCCTGTCGCGGCGAGGCCGGGCTGATTTTTCAAGGGCATCCCGGGCAACGCCCTGCCCGGCCGGCCAAGAAGGGTTTCCCCTATATTGCGGTTCTTTGCCGAACATGCCAACTTGGCACAAAAATCCGCTTGTTAGACGGCAGGAGATGCGCCATGCGCCCGCAGCCTGGTCCATACAAGACTCTTACCACGCACGATGGCATCAGCGTGCCGTTTTATATCGTCCGCTTCGACAAACAGGGCAAATCCGACGCATCGAATGCCATCGCCGAAATCATCGACAAGGCCAGGACAGCCTCCGATATTTTCTTCTTCGCACACGGATGGAACAACGACTGGTCCTGGGCAACCAAACGGTACGAGTCTTTTTTTGAAGAATATTCAAAGCTGAGACAACAGCACCACTTGACCACGCCCAAGGGATACAAGCCCATGATGGTGGGCGTGTTCTGGCCCAGCGCCGCCCTTGCTTTCGGCGCCTCAGAGCGCGGCCCAACCAACATGACGCTCCAAGACATGGCGGCTCAGGACATGGACGCCGACTACGCCGAAGATCAGTTCCTGAGCGATCTTGAAGAAATCGCCGAAAGCCTGGATGACCGAGACCGAGAGCTCTTCTATGCGCTTGTGCGGGCACCCGATTTCGGCCACGACGAGGCCCGGCAGCTGGCCGAACTCTTGGCAAAAGGGATGTCCGACACCCTGGGGGAACGCGATCATGCCGGAGGGGACGTCAACCCCCAGGTATTGCTGGACAGCTGGGCGCAAGCCACCGGCATCGACATCGGGGGCGGGGGCGGCAACCAGGGCCCGTACCTCATGAACGCGCAGATACAAGGCAAGATCTTCAAGCCACTGGCGCCCCTTCGAAGCATCGCCCGCCTGCTGACCTTCGCCCCCATGAAAGACCGGGCGGGGGTGATCGGCCGCGTCGGCGTCAGCACCGTCCTGCAACAGCTGCTTGACCACAGCCAGGCCAAAATCCATCTGATCGGCCACTCCTACGGCACCAAGGTCATGCTGTCGGCGCTGGGCAACACCGATCCAAAATCCAGGAAAGTCCATTCCGCCCTGTTGCTGCAACCCGCCATCTCTCATCTGGCCTTTGCCGACCGCCTGCCGGGAAAAAGCGGGACAGGCGGCTACTACGGCCTGCCGGATCGGGTCGAGGCCCCCATCTTTTCAACGTTCAGTTCGCAAGACAGCGCGCTGTACCGGTTCTTTCACTGGGGCCTGATCCGCAATGCCGATGTGGGAGAAGTCGACATCCAATGGCTGCTCAACGAACAGCCAAACCGCTATGCCGCCCTGGGCGGCTATGGCCCGCGCCAATCGGGCGAACGGCTGATCCCCTTGCAAACCGCCGCCAAGCCATACCGGCTAGAGCCCCACACCAAAATCTATGGGTTGGACGGCTCGGGCTCCGGACAGATCACGGGCCACGGCGAGGTCATCAACCCCGATACCGCCTGGGCGCTGCATTCTCTTGTCTGGCACGGCAGGCCGCATCCTTGATGCCGGGTGGCGGTTTCGGGTAACGCGGCAGCCGGCTCCCGGCTTTCAACCGAGGGCCAGAGATCACGTGAATCGGTTCACGGAGGCCATCCGGGTCATCGCCAGGGCGGCGTCGCGCATGCACATCGAAGCCCCTTGGGAGACCCGCATGACGACGCTGTACCAAGCCCATGAACAATTCCTTTGCCATTGCCAATCAGCCATCAACCTTTCCTCGCACACACTGCGCGCATACGCCGGCGATCTGAATGATTTCCAGGGTTTTTTTGGCGGCCAAAGCACGCTGGCGGCCATCGGCAAGGAAAATCTGCGCCAGTATATTTTGCACCTGCGCACGCACAGGGCGCTGAAAGAAAGCACCATCAAGCGCCGGATCGCCAGCCTGAAGCTGCTGTTCCGGTGGGCCAGACAGGAAGGCATGCTGGGCGACAACCCATTCGACACGCTGAATGAACGCATCCGCCTGCCAAAAAACCTGCCACGGGCGATGGGCCGGGGCGACGCGTCCCGGCTCAGAAAAGCCATCGCGCTCAAGGGGCACGAGGATTATGACGCCCTCTGCGAAAAAACGGCGGTATGCCTGCTGCTTGAAACAGGCATACGCGTCGGCGAACTTGCCAGCATCCAAATCAACGACGTTTCGCTCATCGACAGCCGGATCAGCATCCACGGCAAAGGCAATCGTCAACGCTTTGCCTACCTGATTTCCATGGCCGCTTACGACAGCCTCCAAAACTATTTGTCCAAGCGCCGGCAATGCGCCGCCAACACCGAACGGCTGTTCATTACCCAAACCGGGCGGGTCATGACGCCCCCCCTGGTGCGCAAGGCGCTGCGCCGAATCACCACACGCGCCGGCATCGAAACCCACATCACGCCCCACATGCTGCGGCACACCTGCGCCACGCAATGGCTGGAAGATGGGCTGGACATCCGCTATGTCCAGAAGCTGCTCGGCCACCACAGCATCTCAACAACGGAAATTTACACACAGGTCACGGATCAAGGACTGCGCAAAGCCTTGTCACGAATCGAGCGGGGGAGGGAATGATAACTAGGAATTATGGGCCGAGAACTGTTCGACCGGGAATTGGAAACAAAAGAGATACTGCGGATTCTCAGAGAAAATCCGTATCGCCCTGTCACTGTGCTCGGGAACTCTGGGGTCGGAAAGAGTGTGCTGGTGAAAAAATGCCTCAACGAGGCATCGCTGAACACAATCTTTTTCTCGTTCAAACCAAAAAATCCGAATCAAAACACATCCTTATCCTCTTTTCTTGTCGATCTGAAAAAACGAAACAACCCGTTTTCTCTGGAAAGAAATCTCAGAGTCGGGATTGATAAGATTGGGCTTGGAATCCCCTCTTTGCTTGGGGCTTATTTTAAAGTTGTTCCAGGCGCAATTGATGAAAATTATTGCGAATCACTTTTCAAATGCCTGTTTCAGGCCGGCTACCGCGCCTTGTGCATAGAAAACATCGAACTTTGCCGAGACCCCGCCGATATCCAGGTGCTGTGCGCACTGGGCAATCTGGCCAGCCAAAATATAAGAATCATCTTTGAGGTCGGGACTTTGGAAAAAATAAGCCATGAAATCAGGCATATATCCAAGGCGCAGATACACCGGGGAATCTTCGAGCTATCCGAGTTCGACAGGGAAAAAACCCTGGAATTTCACCGTTTCTTGCATCATGCCGAACCCCCGCCCGATCTTTTCAAGCGCACCCATGGTCTGCCGCTTGCCGTTGAATACCAGGCATCCGTGGATGCAGACGAATTCAATCTAAGCTGGGTCGATAAAAAGCTGAAAGAATTGGATCAGAGCTGCTGGGAAATGGCGTATATCCTGAGCAGTCTCGAAGAACCGTGTCCCGTGTCATATTTTTCTAAGGTTTATGAAAAAAGCGATTTCGAATCCGTCTTCATGCGTCTTTTAAGATCGAACATATGCAAGGAAAACGAGGCCGGAATAATGTTCTGCCATCCCTCCTTCCGCCTTGTGGTGCGCCGAAACCCAAGTGCACACATGGATCGGAAAATTCTTCTTAAAACCCTGACTCACCTTGAGTCTTTGTCTGATCAGTCGATTGAGCATTCTCTTTCGGTCGTCCGGGTTGCGCAAAAACTGAATAACGAGGATGCCGTGACATTTCATGGACTGCGTGGTCTGGTTAACGCATACCGTAACCAGAATGCGGCGGAAATCTTTCACTTTGCCGACGCTTTGCTGAGTAAGGGGAAATTGTCCGTTCGCCAGGAGCGCATTGTCAAAATGGTGGAAATCCAGGCGCTTAATCAACTCATGCGATCGGATGTGGCGGTGGCCAAGCTGGATGCCGCCGAGGAATTATTGTCCGGCGATCCGCGAACCGTGGTTTTGCGGGCCATGGCATTGCACCAATGCAATGATGCCGAGACATCCAATGCCCTGATCGACGGCTGTCTGTCCGATCTCGACCCCCGTTCCGCTGTGGTTGCGCTGGCGATAAAAATTGCCAATGACATCAAGCTCGACCACAAGGAACAGGCCTGGGTTTTTTTCGAGGATGCCGTCGCCCGGGCGGCCAGATTCGGGTTTGCCGATCTTTCCGAGGAATTGGCACGGCTCAATGCCAAGTTGGTTTCACCGCCAGAACTGGCCATCGAAAGAATGCGGGATCACTTGGCCCAGCCTGCGGCGACAGGGGTTGGCCAGGCGCGTCTTGCCCACAACCTTGGCGTACAGGAAATGCTGATTTCCGATGGGGTGGAGGGCGTCGGACGTCTGCAAGCAGCCCAGGAAATTTTTCAACGCGACAATCCGGTCTCTGTCACGTATTCCGCTGTGTGTCTTGCCGTCGCGGATGTTGCGCGCGGTGAAATTGATCAGGCCATCGAGCGGCTGGTGGATGCGCAGTGCCTCTGTCGAGAGCAGTATGATCGTTTTGGGATGCTGAATAATCTAGGCTGTTGCTTCATGCTTGTCGGCAATCATGAAAAAGCAAAAAATGCGCTGGAGGAAGCCGGAAAAATACTGATGGCATCTCCGATCCCGCTTGGGGATCGCCTGCTGCATAATTGTCTTTATGAAAACATGGCATTGGTTTACTTGAAATTGGGCAGGTTTACCACCGCCCACGAAAAAATCGAACGGGTCGTTCCTTTGCAATTCGCGCGCCGGTTGGCAGAAAGGGAAGCGCGGCATTCGGCCATCAAAGCCGCCATCACGCGGCGTGATCAGGCCATAGGCCTTGAGAAAAAGGATTATGACAAGGCTGCGTGGTTATACACAAGATTTCTGCCCAATCTCATGACACTCAGCTTTTACGACTATCCGTTTCACGTGATCTCTCAAGACGAAGTGGTTTCCCTGCAATCCACTTGCCATTAGCTTGTCTGGCGGCGCCAGCTTTGCCGCACCAGGGCGGAAAACATCGCCTGAGGGCTTCCCTTCAAGGCTGTGCATGCCAGCTCGAAACTTCTCCCCACAAGAAAGGCCCCTGTGTTGACGTCAATGGGATAAGGCACTCCTTCTTCGGATTCGCGGATATCCAGGCGGACATAATCCCGAATCCCCAGCGCCGCCACTACCTGCAGTGCGAGCGCTGAAATATGCGCGGCTTCGCACTGTCTTAAATGGTAGCACCCCGCATGCGGGCTTCTGTCCTTGGCCGCTGTGGTCAGGTAAGGGGTATCCATGACCTTTTCGTACACGACCGTATTCCATGCCTGGGTTTCAAAACACCAGACAGAATATTCCCGGCCTGCCGCATATTCTTCCACCAGAACGGGCCCCAAGCCGCCATCGAGCAAATGACGGGCTTTGGCGAAGGCCTCTTGATGAGACACCGCAATCGGGCTTGCCACTGCAAAGCCGGCATTGTTTCCATAGGTGGCTACTTTGACGAAAAGAGGCGGCGCGAGTTGCTCAATCCGGTGGCGCTCATCCTGCGCTCCCTGCCGGACTACGGCCCCGGGCAGACAGCGTATTCCATTCGTTTCCAGCACCGCCCGCCAGTGATGCTTGTTCTGGCAGAGACCCTGGACATACGTGCTTGATCCGAATGTCGGGATTTTCAGGATTTTACCGAATGAGGGGATCAATGATCCGCAGAAGACAGTCAGCCCATCCGTGACATTCCATAGCATCGACATGGGATGGCGCTTGAGAGTCGAAACGATTTCTTTCTGGGAAACCGACATCAGAGGCAGGTGAACAGCTTCCATCCCATTGGCCGACACCAGCCTGGCGGCCAGCTCGATATCGGCCTTGGGGGCGAGACAGCGGGCTGCCTCGGCTGCCAGGGGCAGCGTTGATGCCTGCGTCCAGTCGTGCCTGTCTTCATAGCACAGCACTATGGTTTTGGGGAGCGATAGGGGCACCATAATTCCTAGTTATCAAATTAAATCGACCAACCGCGCTGGGCGACCGCCAAGCGATGCACATCTATTGCAGAATAAGCATCGGATGGCATACACGGCGTTTCACCCCTCCGCCAGCCACTGCTGCGGATGGGCGGCCTGATCGTAGGCAGGGTCGTCTGGAAACAGGCCGTTTTCGTCGGCCCACAGGATTTGCAGGACGCGGATGTGCGCGCCAAAGCGGCTGCTGGCCTGGGCGACGCGCTGGGCCAGCACGAAGGGCGTGGTGGCATCCACGAGGCGCACAGGGAGGCGCACGGCGTCACCCGGCGCGTCGATCGGCCCGCTTGGCGTATCGCCCCGGGCCTTGAGATAAGCCACGACATCACCGATCACATCCATGGCCAGGCTGTGATCCAGCGCCCCGGTCAGGATGAGTTCCGGCAACGAGGAGCGGGCCAGGCCGATGGTGTGGATGAACCATTCGGCCTTCGGCATATCGTCATCGGCCACCACCAGATGGGTGTATTCGTGCCATTTCAGCTTGTCTTCCAGAAACCCTTGCAGTTTCTGGCGGTTACGTTCGGATTCGGTCATGGGCATAGCGAGCCTCTTGGGGGGGGGTCAGCCCATGCCGGGGACGGTATTGGAAAACCCGCAATCCACATGCAGGATTTCGCCGGTGACGCCGGCGGCCAGGTCGGACAACAGGAAGGCGGCGGCGTTGCCGACGTCTTCGATGGTGACGTTGCGGCCCAGGGGGGATTGGGCCTCGACGAATTTGAGCATGTTGGAGAAGTCCCGGATGCCGCTGGCGGCCAGGGTCTTGATGGGGCCGGCGGAAATGCCATTGGCGCGCAGACCTTGCTTGCCCAGGGACTTGGCCAGGTAGCGCACACTGGCCTCCAGGGAGGCCTTGGCCAAGCCCATCATGTTGTAGTTGGGGATGGCTTTTTCAGCCCCCAGGTAGGTCAGCGTCAGCACCGAGCCCTGGCGGCCCTGCAGCAGGGGCAAAGCGGCCTTGGCCAGGGCGGGAAAGCTGTAGGCGGAAATATCGTGCGCCACGCGGAAATTTTCACGCGTCATGCCGTCCAGAAAGTCGCCTTCCAGGGCGTCGCGTGGGGCGAAACCGATGGAATGCACCAGGCCGTCCAGGCCGTCCCAGTGCTGGCCCAGGGCGTCGATGGCGGTGCTGATCTGGGCATCGTCGCTGACGTCGCAGGGGATGACGATGTCGCTGCCGAGGTCTTGGGCAAAGCCGCGCACGCGGGATTCAAAGCGTTCGCCCACGTAGGTCAGGGCGATGTCGGCCCCCTGGGCGCGGCAGGCATGCGCAATGCCATAGGCGATGGAGCGATTGGACAGGACGCCCGTGATCAGAATGCGTTTACCGGAGAGAAAGCCCATGATAAGTGTCCTTTATATGTAATTTAGCGATTTTTGGTTTGTTTTCGTGGCCGGATACCTGCCGCTATGGGAACGGCACGCACAAACGGTAGGCCCGCGCCGCCCTGCGGACGCAAGGCGCCCGGGCCGGTGCAGCGGCGGCATGTGCGCCGAAGGTGGTCTGCCATGGCGACTAGCCCTGGGCGCCGGGCACGCGCAGGCGTTTCCCGGTGGACAGGGCGGAGCCCTTGAGGTTGTTCAGTTGACGCAGGGTATCCACAGAGGTGTTATAGCGCTTTGCCAAGGCATAGAGGGTATCGCCCCGGCGCACGGTGTGGGTGCGGACAGGGGCGGCGCCGGACGGGGCGGCCTGGTGTGCCACGCGGGCGGGCGGGGTGGCGACCCGCGCCGCGGCGGCGGTAGCCGTAACGCCGCCAGACTGACCGGGGATGACGACCCGGCGCACCAGGTGCGGGCTGCCGGCCCGGCCGCCGCCAGGCTGGGCGGCGGCCGTGACGCGGCGGATGACGCGGCGGTCCCCGGCCTCGCCCGGCGCGACCTGGACGATGCGGATATCGCTGGCGGCATCCGGGGCCACGCGGCGGTCGCCGGCCGCCGCCGACCCATACGAGGCCAGCCGGAAGCCGCTGTCGGCGGGCAGGTTGTCCATGGGGATCAGCAAGGCGGCGGCGGTCGCCTTGGTTTGCTTGCGGCCCAGGTTGTTGGCCTGGCGCAGCTGATCCAGCGTGATGCCGTAGGTCTTGGCGATACCCGCCAGGGACTGGCCGCGCTTGGGGTGCACCACCTGCCAGGAAGACAGCCGGCCGGTATAGGCTTTCAGGTTGTCGTTGAAGATGTCGACCTTGTCCAGCGGCAGGTGCAGGGCGGGCTGGTGTTCGGCCAGCATCATGGGGCGGTTGTAGGCGGGGTTCAGCGCCTGGAAGTCTTCCAGCGGCATTTCGGCCAGGGCGGCTGCCACGGCGATGTCCATGTCGCGCGATTTATGCACGGTGGTGAAATATGGGGTATTGCTGACCACGGGCAGCGTGATGCCGTATTTTTCGGGCCGGGCGATGATGTTTTTGATGGCCTGCAGTTTGGGGACGTAGTTGCTGGTTTCGTCCGGCATCGCCAACTGGGTGTAGATGGGTTCCAGGCCGTTGTTCTGGGCCTTGTCCATGGCGCGCTTGACCGCCCCTTCGCCCCAGTTGTAAGACGCCAGGGCCAAGTACCAGTCGCCCTGGAAATCATACAGGTAGCTGAGGTAATCCAGCGCGGCCTGGGTGGAGGCCACGGGATCGCGGCGCTGGTCGCGCCACCAGTCCTGCTGCAGGTTGTAGTGCAGGCCGGTGCTGGGGATGAACTGCCACAGGCCGGACGCCTGCGAACGCGACAGCGCGTTGGGGTTATAAGCGGATTCGATGAATGGCAGCAGGGCAAGTTCAGTCGGCAGGCCCCGGCGGTTGAGCTCGTCGACGATGTAATACAGGTATTTGCCGGCGCGTTGGCTCATGATGAGCACGGATTGCGGATGGCTGGCGTAATAATCCGTCCAGTGGTCGACCTTGTCGCTGCGCAGGTTGGGGATGGCGAAACCGCGCCGGATGCGATCCCACATATCGCGTGGGGGATGGGTCAGGTCGACCGTGCGGGAGGTATCGGCGGCCACGTAGGGCTGGCTGTCGGCGCGGGATGACGGGCTGGGCCCGGTGGCACAGCCCGCCAGGACGGACAGCGCCAACGGCAGCAGGTATCGCAGGATTTTCATGGGTGGATTTTATTCATCATTTTGCCGAACGTGTAGCGCGGAGACAGCCCCAGGCACACACGGGCCGCCATCAAGCGGTGTTTTTCCACTGCCGCAGGCAGGCGAACACCGCCTGCGGGGTATCCAGCGCGGCGCCGGCATGCCGGCGGACGGCCGCCTGGATGTCCGGGTGGCCGGCGCGCAAGAATGGATTGGTCTGCTGCTCCAGCCCCAGGCGCGACGGCACGGTGGGCAGCCCCCGGGCCCGCAGCCGGGCGGTATCCTGGGCGCGGGCCTGCAATGCGGCATTGTCGGGGTCTACCTGCAGGGCCCAGCGGATATTGGCGGCCGTGTATTCGTGCGCGCAACACACCAGCGTGTCTGGCGGCAGATGGCTGATTTTACCCAGGGATTGCAGCATTTGGGCAGGGGTGCCTTCGAACAGGCGGCCACAGCCGGCGGCAAACAAGGTGTCGCCGCAAAAAACCACGGGCTGGGCGGCGGTACCGGCATGCGCTGCGCCGGACGCGTCGACACCGTCATCCGGCGGCTGGCCGACGCCCGCCGCCAGCGCCGGGTGGGCCGAGGCGGCGATGTCCAGTTGGCCGACATACGCCACGTGGCCGGCGGTGTGGCCCGGGACATCCAGCACGTCGAACCGCAGCCCGCTGCCGGGCAGGTGGAAGGCATCCCCTTGCGACACAGGGACGTCGCAATGCGGGATTTTTTCATCGCGCGGGCCATAGACGCGGGCGCCGGTTTGTTGGTGTAATGCCAGCACGCCGCCGACGTGGTCGTGGTGATGGTGGGTGACGAGAATGGCTTCGAGGATAATGCCGGGAGGCAGATGCGCCAACACCGGGGCCGCATCGCCGGGGTCCACGACCACGGCATGGCCGTTTTTTTGTACCATCCAGATGTAGTTATCGGAAAACGCCGGGATGGGGGTCAGGGAAGCGGTCGGGATGGCGGTGGGGACGGGTGGTTTCATGGTTAAGGAGCAACGGTGGCACCGCAGCGCGCAATGCCTATAGCACTGGCCGAATGGCTGGACACCCCGATGGGACAATACGTGCGCGCCTGGGAACAACGCCAGGTGGATGCGATGGTCGGGAATGCCTTCGGCTATCATGCCATACAAATCGGCCTGCCGCATTGGGACTTGCTGCGGGCGAATCGCATTCCGTACAAAACCTGGGCGCACAGCCCGGAGGCGCCATATGGCACGCGTGCCGGCCGCCTGATCTGCGAACCCGAACAATTGCCCTTCGATACGCAAAGCGTCGATCTGATGGTGATGCCGCACACGCTGGAATGGTGCGTCGACCCGCACGCCGTGCTGCGCGAGGTCGAGCGGGTGCTGATGCCGGAAGGCCGGGTGGTCATGACGGGGTTCAACCCCTACAGTCTGTGGGGGTTGCGCGAGTCCCTGCCCGGGCTGGCCTTGCAACTGCCGGTGCCGGTGCCGTCGCAGGTGTCCCCCGCCCGGTTGAAGGATTGGTTCAAGCTGCTGTCTTTCGAGCTGGATCGGGGCCGTTTCGGCTGCTACGTCCCGCTGTGCGCCACAGCGGCGTGGCTGCAGCGCTGGCAGTTCATGGAACATGCGGGCGACCGCTGGTGGCCCGCCGGGGGCGCGGTGTATGCCATCGCCGCCGTCAAGCGGGTCAGCGGCATGCGGCTGGTGGGCCCGGCATGGCGCAAATCAAAGCGCCGCCGGGTACGTCGCGCAGCGGCGGTGCCCGTGGCCGGCGGGTAAAAGCCCCGCGCCAACCGCTGTTTTCATCGGCACCGCCAGGCGGTCTGGCAAAATCCGCCCGCCTGCCGGCGGCACGGCCCACCCTGACTTGTTTTGATAGGATTTTCAATGACTGAACCTGTAGTGGATATCTGGACGGACGGCGCCTGCAAGGGCAACCCCGGGCCAGGCGGCTGGGGCGCGTTGCTGCGCCAGGGGCCCCACGAAAAAACCTTGCACGGCGGCGAAACGCTGACGACCAACAACCGCATGGAACTGATGGCGGTGATCCAGGCGCTGCGGGCCTTGAAGCGCCGCTGCGTGGTCACGGTGCATACGGATTCGGTGTACGTGCAAAAAGGCATGACGCAATGGCTGCCCAACTGGAAGCAGCGCAACTGGCGCACGGCGGACAAGAAACCCGTCAAGAACGCGGATTTATGGCAAGACCTGGATGCCTTGGCCGCGGCGCATGAACTACACTGGCGCTGGGTCAAGGGGCATGCGGGCGACCCGGGCAACGAACGCGCCGACGCGCTGGCCAACCAGGGGGTCGAAGCCTTCATGGGGAAATAAAGACACCGAGGCAGCGCGGTTCCGCCCGCTGCGCCAGGCCCCCTGCCCTCGCCCGACCCATTTCCGCCTGTTTTGTTTTGAAAGTGACTGCCATGCGCCAAATCGTTCTGGATACTGAAACCACCGGGCTGGAGCCCGAAAAAGGCCACCGCGTGGTGGAACTGGCCTGTGTGGAAATCATGAACCGTCAGGTCACGGATCAGCATCTGCACCTGTACCTGAACCCGGATCGCGACAGCGACCCCGAGGCGCTGCAGGTGCATGGGCTGACGACGGAATTCCTGTCGGACAAGCCGCGCTTTGCCGACGTGGCCCAGCAACTGGTGGATTTTGTGCGCGATGCCGAGGTCATCATCCACAATGCGGCGTTCGACGTGAAGTTCCTGAATGCGGAACTGAAACGCGCCAAACGGCCGCCGTTTACGGATTTATGCGCCCAGATCACGGATTCGTTGATGGTGGCGCGTGAAATGTTCCCCGGCAAGCGCAACAACCTGGATGCGCTGTGCGACCGTTTCGGGATTTCCAACGCGCACCGCACGCTGCACGGGGCGCTGCTGGATTCAGAGCTGCTGGGCGAAGTCTGGCTGGCGATGACGCGCGGCCAGAATTCCCTGCTGGGCGGCGACACCGACGACGATGCCGACAAGCGGACGGGCGCGGTGCGGCTGGGCAGCACCGCAGCGCGGTTCGACGCGTCGAGCCTGCCCGTGGCGCCGGTCAGCGCGGCGGATCTGGCCGCCCACGAAGCCTACCTGGACGGCCTGGACAAAGCCGTCGGGGGCCGCTGCCTATGGCGGGAAAAAAATCATGTATAATGGCGATCTTTCCAGTCGGCTGTCTTGCGTTTCTTGCGCTGATTCTAACAGCATCCCGATTGGGCGGTTAGCTCAGTGGTAGAGCACTGCCTTCACACGGCAGGGGTCACAAGTTCGAACCTTGTACCGCCCACCAGAAATCCTCAATAAAATCAAAACTTAAAGGTCAGACCGAAAAACAGGGTTTGGCCTGTTTGCTTTTTTAGCCAGAAAAGGGCTTGAAAATTGGCTGAAAGGAGGTAGCTAAAACTGGCACTATACACAGCACCAGAAAGGCCCAGAATAGCAACCCTACCCACAGGCGTCGTCCTTCTCCGTGTCGGTCAGGGAAAAGGGGCACGGTAGTAGACTTGACCGTTCTGTAGCAGACTTCGCCGCGTGATCGGAATGACAGGATAGGGTATGTGTGTCGCACGAAACTGGGAGACTCATAAGTTGAAACCGCTCAAGCCCTGGCTGTCGTTCGAGGATCAGCTACGTCAACTGGAAGCGCGCGGCTTGCAAGTGGATGCTCCGGCTGCTGCGCTGGATTACCTGGAACGGCTGGGGTATTACCGTTTGAGCGGTTATTGGTATCCGCTACGGGAAACCGATGAGGCAGCATCGCAGGCACAGGGTAAGCCGATCCGACGGGACACTTTTATGCCTGGTAGCCGCTTTGAGCATGTCGTTCAGCTGTATGTTTTCGACAAAAAGCTGCGTTTGTTGGCAATGGACGCGTTGGAACGCATAGAAATGGCGGTGCGTGTAGATATCGCGTACCTGCTTGGGCAGCGTGACCCCGCCGCACACGAAAACCCAGCTTGCTTGCATGGAAATTTTGTGAAGAGGGTCATTGCTTACGGGCCAGACAAGGGCAAGACCAAACATCAGGTCTGGCTGACGAAATACCAGGGCCTGTTCCACCGCGCTCGCAAAGAGCCATTTATCTCACACCACATGCAGCATTATTACGGCAAGTTGCCCATCTGGGCCGCCGTTGAGATCTGGAACTTTGGGCTTCTTTCCAAACTATTTGCCGGCATGAAGCGTGCGGATCAGGATCAGGTTGCCAAGAGATACGGAGCGCCAGACGGCATTGCATTTGCACAGTGGTTGCGCAGCTTGAACTTCATCCGCAATGTATCGGCACATCACAGTAGATTGTGGAACATCAACGTCGTCGAACGGTCTCCCGTACCAGCAGGCTGGCCCGCTAAACTGAACAATGCCCGGCCGTTCTTCTACTTGTGTCTGATGCGGCAGCTGTTGGGCGTGATCTGCCCCAACTCGACCTGGGGGCAGCGCATGACAGAACTGCTGGAAAACGGATTTCCGCAATTTCCAGACGGCCTGTTGTCGGTCAGCGACATGGGGCTGGTTGCTGGCTGGAAAGATAGTGCCCCGTGGGAAAACCTAGCGTACAAATGAGAACCGACGCGTACACGGAGTGCAGAGGCGTCGGGCATATTGCGGCCGATCATACGGTACAAGCCGTATGCAGTCAAGCATGATCGGGCTTTCGCGTCACTGGGCTTGATCCTGTACGGAGTAGGAACCAACCCAGGGCTTGGTAGCTAAAATAGGACACCCTCCGCAGCCTGGGCGACACGCTGCTGATAATACCGCCGCTCGGCCCGCGCCAGCGCGCTGTCGCAAGCGCGGCCCCGGATGGGCCCATGCCGATTTGTGAACCCGGAGCAAATCAAGGGCGGCTATGACAAAGGCGTTGCGCGCGCATTGGCCCGCGCCATGAATTCATCCGCGCACGCCGCCGGCGCCCGGGTCAGCAGGCTGACCCCCACGAACAGCACGATGGACACGGGCAGCACCCAGACCCCGGCGGACAAGCCCAGGGGTTGGACGCCGCTGGCAAACAGCAGCAGAACCACGGCGCTGCCGCCCAGGATGCTGGCCAGGGCGCCGGCCGCTGTCCCCCGGCGCCAGAAAAACGCGCCGACAATCGCCGGCACGACCACGGCCAGGCCGGTGGAGGCGGCCACCGACAGGACGGCAATCAGGTTCAGCTGCAGTTCGGCGAACACCCAGGCCAGGGCGGCCACCACGGCCAGCACGATTTTGCCGAAGCGCAGCTGGCGGGCGTCGTCCCGGTGGCCGGCGACGTGGGCGTAGACGTCGCGCGACAGCATGGACGACAAGGTCAGCATGATGGAGTCAATGGTGGAAATGGCGGCGGCCAGGATGCCGATCATGACGATTTCGGCCAACAGGGGCGGGATGATGCCCGATGCCAGCAGGCTGGGGGTGGCCAGGTCGGCCTGGGTCAGCCCCGGCAGGGCCAGCAGGGCGCCAAAACCCCAGGTGACGGACACCAGGGTGTAGACCAGGCCAAAGCACAAGAAACCAAGCAGCATGCGGCGCAGGGCCGGCAGGGATTTGGGCATGAACAGCCGCTGGCTGACCTGGGGGTTGGACAGGCTGAAGAAAAACCAGGGCAGCGTCAGCCCCAGAAAGGTGGCAAAGGAAAAGAACCCCGGGCCGGGGACGGTCAGGACATCGCCCGGGACGGCGGACAGCTGGTCGAACATGGCAGCGGGCCCGCCCAGGTGCCGCACCACCAGCCAGGCCACGATCGAGGCCGAAACCAGCATGAAGGCGGCCTGCAGGGCATCGGTCCACATGACCGAGCGCATGCCCGCAATATACGAGAACAGCAGCGCCACCCCGGTGGCGAAAATGGTGCCGGTGGTGAAACTGATGGCCCCGTTGCTCATCCCCGCCAACAGGTAACCGACCCCGGCCAGTTGGACGGCGGCGTAGGGGATGAGAAACAGGCAGTTGGTCAGGGCGGTGGACACGGCGACCGCCCGGCTTTGGTAGCGGTGGCCCAGCATTTCGCTGGGGGTGATGAAATCGTAGGCCTTGCCCACGCGCCAGAAGCGCGGACCAAAGACGGCCACCAGCGAGACCCCCACGAAGTAGACGATTTCAAAGCCATAGGCCCCTACCCCGGCGGTGTAGGTCAGCCCCGCCAGGCCCACCATCATGAAGGCGCTGTAGGTGGTGGCGCTGTAGCTAAGGGCCGAGACAAAGCCGCCGAAGCGCCGCGCCCCCAGGAAATAGCCCGACATGCTGACTTGCCGACCATTGGTGGTTTCGTCGCGCGACAGCCAGGCCACGGCCACCGACACCAGCAGATAGACGGCCGCACCCAGCCAGATTGCCGTGACGTTCATTCGTCCCGCCCCCAGTCCCGGGTGGCCAGCAGATTGCAGAGGATGACCAGCACCCCGGCAAACGTCCAGAACAGGAAGCTGCCATACCAGGCATTGACCTGATTCAGCACCCGATACGGCACGACATAGCACAGAACAGCCAGCAGCCAGACGCAGGCAAGGCTGAGTTTTCTTATCATGGTGGTTGTGTGGTTCAGGGACAAGACAACGAAGCAGCCATCCTAGCAGTTTCTGGACACGCGCAGGGCCAAAGGCACTGCGGAGGGCAGGGCGGTTCTGATACAGTGTGAAATGTTTTCACCCTGAACCCAAAAGGGTCATCCATGCCTAAAACTTTGCTGCAATCCTGGCGTCGCCAGGTGCTGGCGCACCGGGTGCCGGCCCTGGGCCTGCTGTTGTCGCTGGCGGCCATGATGTGGCTGCTGCTGGACAGCGGGTTGCAGTCTTTCGCCGGACACAACCGCACCTACCTGGGCTATGCGGTGCTGGGCGGGCTGGCTGGCTTCGGCGCCACGGCCCTGGGGGCGGTGTCGGCGCTGGCGCTGCGGCGGGTGGACACCCGGTCGCAGGACTGCATGCTGGGTTTCGCCGCCGGGATGATGCTGGCCGCCGCGTCGTTTTCGCTGATCCTGCCCGGGCTGGATGCGGCCCGCGCTTTGTTCGACAGCGGCACGGCGGCGGCCGGCATCGTGGTGCTGGGGCTGGCGCTGGGAGTGCTGCTGATGCTGGGGCTGGACTACTTCACCCCGCACAGCCACGAAAACAGCGGCTTGTCCGGCCCGGACGTCGATCGCATCAGCGGGGTATGGCTGTTCGTGTTGGCGATCATCCTGCACAATCTGCCCGAAGGCATGGCCATCGGCGTGGGCTTCGCCCAGGGGGATTTGTCCGTGGGGCTGCCGCTGACCACGGCCATCGCCATCCAGGACATCCCCGAGGGGCTGGCCGTGGCGCTGGCGCTGCGCGCCATCGGCCTGGGGCCGGGCTGGGCGGTCGGGGTGGCCGTGGCCTCGGGCCTGATGGAACCCCTGGGCGCCGTGATCGGGGTGGGCATGGCCAGCGGCCTGCCCGTCGCCTACCCCATCAGCCTGGGGATTGCCGCGGGCGCCATGATTTTCGTGGTGTCCCACGAAGTCATCCCCGAAACCCACCGCAACGGCCACCAGACCGCCGCCACCGTGGGCCTGATGGCCGGCTTCGGGGTGATGATGTTCCTGGACACCGCGCTGGGATAAGCCGGCCGGCTTACCGCGCCATCTGGTTCAGCAAGTCTTTGAGGCGGGCATAAGCGGGCCGCCCCTGGGTGGAAATCAGGTCGCGGACTTCGGCGAAGCGTTCGGCGCGGGCGGTGGCCAGGATATGCGCGCGGGTTTCGCGGTATGCCCGCAGGGCCTGCTGGAAGGACTGCCGGGTGTCGCTGGCGGGATGCCGCCGGCAGTATTGCGCCCAAGCGCCGTCCATTTGCGCGTCGATCTGGCCGATGCGTTCGACGACGGGCGCCACCTGGGCATAGGATTCGGCGTTCTTTATCAGGATGTTGCAGGCGCGCATTTCTTCGGCGCACGAGACCAGGACATCCAGGGCGCGCTGGCTGGGCAGCAGGGCCGAGACTTCGCGCTTGAACGACCCGATCAGGCCCTGGATATCGCGGATTTCGGTATTGCTTTTGGCCACCCATTCGATGGCCGTGCGGGTGGCCTGCGACAGAGTGTCCACGTCGCGGGCCATGACCTGCCCCTGCGCCACCTGGGCCTGGGCCACAGCGGCCATGTCGTCCGCCAACTGGCCGGTGCGCTGGGCATGCTGGCTGATGTCGGCCAGCAGGGCTTCGACCTGGGCGGTTTGCGCCGCCCCTTGCTGGATATCGTCCAGCACCGATTTCAGAAAGCCGTCCGCTGCGGTGGTGCTGTCCGTGATGCCCGAAACCATCTGCTGGATCTCGGCCGTGGCTTCGTCGGTGCGCGCAGCCAGTTTGCGGACTTCGTCCGCCACCACCGCAAAGCCTCTGCCGTGTTCGCCCGCCCGGGCGGCCTCGACCGCGGCATTGAGCGACAGCAGGTTGGTCTGCATGGCCACATCCTGAATCAGCCGCAGAATGGATTCTATCGCCCCCGCCTGCTGGCTGACCTTGGCGAAGCGGTCGTTGAGTTCTTGGGCGGATTGCACCAGGGCGCGCGTGCGCGCCGAAGTCTCGACCAGCAAGGCATTGCCCTGCAGCGCCAGCTGGCGCGTGCGATCGACCTCGGCCTGGGTGGCTTGGGCGGATTGATCGACGGTGTCCAGTTGCCCCGCCAGGCGGTTCATTTGTTCCTGCAACTGGGCCAGCACGGCCGATTGTTCCTGTGCCGCCGACACGACATTGGTAAATGCCGACATCATGCTGGCATTACCCACCACCACCTGCAAGGCCTGCGCATCCAATTGCTGCAGCGCCGCCTGGTGGCGGCCCCTCGTCCAAAGCATCATGCTTGTCTCCTTACTAATTAATATATTAGTAATTTCTTGACTATGATAGTAATCAAATCGGAAACATCAGGCAATCTTTTGCGCAGGGTTCACGGCGTCGGGAATCGCACGCATCACCGCGCCGATGAATTTCTCGACATCGTGACCGCGCAGGGCCAGCCGTGGCATACCGTCCTTCGTGAACTTCGGCGCGCAGAACTCGGCGTCACTGCATTGGGCGCAGTAGTCAGCAGCCAGGGTGATCAGGAAGTCCGGCACATGGCCGAACCATTCGATGAGCTGCTGTTCCTGTCTGGCCGTCTGCCAGCCGTCGACGCGGATCATGACCTGCTCGGCCTGGCCTGGCCCACCACCGTGCGGCCGCGCTTGGCGAAGGCCGACGACGCCCACAGAAAACCGATGTCGGCGTCCAGCAGGCGGATGTGATCGGGATTGTGGATCGGGCCGTCTTCGGCCAGGATGCTGTCCTGGGTTCGGGCGTCCAGATCAGGCGCGGGGGCCAGGATCATGTGAAACAGGTCGTCGGCCAGCAGGGCCTGGGGCGGCGCAGGACGGATGTTTTCTGCCATGGAAAATAAACCGCGCCCCGCCAATCACCAGGATCAGCGGGGCGCGAAACGAGGCCACAAGACCTCGGGAGGAGACAACATTTATATAAGAATAATGACGTAAAATCCTTGCATAACCTTATATTCAATCTTATAATATCCTCATGAACTCGATAAGCTGGTCAACCAAAGCAATCAAGCAGCTTCTGAAGATCAACCGCCCTGAGCAGGTCGTGATCAAGAACGCTGCTGGTGAGCTAGAAACGATGCCGCAGACCCGCAACGTGAAGGCACTGACCAATCACAAATACCAATACCGCCTGCGTGTTGGCAACTATCGAGTGTTTTTTAACTTCGATGGCGCCGTGCACATTGTTTACATCGAAGAAGTGAGGAAACGCGATGAACGCACCTACTAACATCCAGATCATCAACGGGGCGGACGGAAAGCCTGCTTTCGTGGTGATCCCTTACGACGAATATGTGAAGCCTCGCGAGGGCTCAGAGACCTATGTGCCTCATGAAGTTGTATCCCTGATGGTCGATAACGAGTGGAGCATTGCGCGTGCCTGGCGTGAGCACCTGGGTGTGACCCAACAAGAAATGGCTCATCGCCTGGGTGTGACTCAGTCCGCATACTCTCAGCAAGAGTCCAGAGGGAATCTACGCAAAGCAAGCCGCGAAAAGATTGCCGCCGCGCTCGGGATCAGTCCTGATCAACTGGACGCCTAGCGCATTTTTGATTTAATTATATACAGCGGGCAGCAAGGCGGAGAAGAAATTCTCGCCGGTGAGCGTGTCATTATCGTGTCATTCTGGTGCCAAAACAGCCCCAAAATAATGATACGATAAAATTACAACCACTTGATTTTATTAAGATTCTTTGGCGGACAAGGGGGGATTCGAACCCCCGATACGCTATTCACGTATACACGCTTTCCAGGCGTGCGCCTTCAACCACTCGGCCACCTGTCCTGCATCCCTGCCGGGCCAATGCCCAACAGACGAAGTCCGTTATTCTAGCACGAAAAAACCCAAGCGGGCCACGACGGCCGCGTGACCCGAAAACCGCCGCGGTCTCGGGCTACAGCACGGCACCCATGCTGCCGACCATGCGTTCGACGTAACGGGCGATGAGGTCGATTTCGAGATTGACGTTGGCACCGGGCTGAAGGTTGCGCAAGGTGGTGACCTGGATGGTGTGGGGAATGAGGTTGATGGAGATTTCGGTGCCTTCCTCCTGGTCGTCCACACGGTTGATGGTCAGGCTGACGCCATTGACGGTGACCGAGCCTTTGTAAGCCATGTACTTGGACAGGTGCGCGGGCACGATGATGCGCAGCTCGGTGGATTCGCCCACGGCGTCGAAGCAAGTCACCTGGCCCATGCCATCGACGTGACCGGACACCAGATGGCCGTCCAGGCTGTCGCCCACGCGCAGGGCGTGTTCCAGGTTGACTTCGCCCGGCGCATCCAGGCCGCAGGTGCGCACCAGGCTTTCACGCGAAACATCCACCTCGAAGCGGCCGTCGTGCAGGGCCACGACGGTCATGCAGGCACCCTGGATGGCGATGGAATCGCCCAGCCGGGCGGCGTCCAGCGGCAGGCCGCCGGCATCGATCTCCAGGCGCACGCCGGATTCTGCCTGGTCGCCCAAGGGATGTACCTGGGTGATGCGGCCCACGGCGGCGACAATTCCTGTAAACATGATCATGTCATCCTTTTTTAGAAACAGACAGGCCGCAGGCAGCGCGCAGGGCCTGCCAGTGGTCGGTGCGGCGCAGGTGCAGACGCATGTCGTCGCCCAGCGGCTGGGCGTCGATGAACTGATAGCGATAGGCCTGATCCAGCGCGGCCAGGGGGGCGGGCAGCGCCGCAAGGCCCTGGCCTTCGCCCAGAATGCAGGGGGCGAGGTACGCCAGCCATTCGTCCACCAGGCCGGCGGCCACCAGGGCGCCTTGCAAACGGGCGCCGGCTTCGACATGGACTTCGTTGATGTCGTGCTGGCCCAGCCACTGCATCAAGGCGGGCAGATCCAGCGCGCCGCTGTCCCCCTTGGGCAAGACAATCACCCGCACATTGCGCCCGGCCAGGCGCGCGGCTTTGGCCCCATCAGGGCGATTGGTGAAAATCCAGACGGGATCGCCATTGAACAGGCGGGCCTGCTCGGAAATGATGAACTGGGTGTCCAGCACTGCGCGGATGGGCTGGCGCTGGGTCGGCACGGCCCGCACATCCAGCATGGGGTTGTCCGCCATGACCGTGCCGATGCCGGTCAGAACCAGGCAGGCGCGGGCGCGCCAGCGGTGGCCGTCCCAGCGGGCCTCGTCGCCGGTGATCCACTGGGATTGGCCGTCGGGCAGCGCCGTGCGGCCATCCAGCGAAGCGGCCGATTTCAGCCATACCCAGGGGGTGCCGCGGGTCATGCGGGCGCAAAAGCCCGGGTTTTGCAGCAAGGCGTCCTGGGCCATCAAGCCGACGTCGACGCGAATACCGGCCGCCCGCAAATGGGCGATGCCCCGCCCCGCTACCAGGGGATTGGGGTCTTGCAGGGCCACCACCACCCGGGCCACACCGGCGTCCACCAGGGCCTGGGCGCAGGGCGGCGTGCGGCCCTGGTGGTTACAGGGTTCCAGGGTGACATAGGCCGTGGCCCCGCGCACATCCAGATGCTGTTGAGCGGCCTGCCACAAGGCCTGGGCTTCGGCGTGGCGACCGCCCGCCTGCTGGGTATGGCCTTCGACCAGCCAATGGCCGGCGCGCACCAGGACGCAGCCTACGCGGGGATTGGGGTTGCTGAGGTACAGGGATTGCTCGGCCACGGCCAGTGCGCGGCGCATCCAGCGGTGATCCTCGATGGAAAACCGATTGCAGGGCGCCTGGGCCTGGGCAGGCTTGGGGGCCGGCCTTACCAGGCCGCCGGCCGCCGGATCCGGCAGCGCGGGAAGATCAGGGTGTGTCATCGTCCGGGGCGCGAAACTCGTTGATGGTGTGGGCGAATTCGCGGATATCCTCGAAGCTGCGATAGACCGACGCGAAGCGGACATAGGCCACTTGATCCAGTTGCCGCAATTCGGCCATGACGAGTTCGCCGATGTGATCCGAGGTGATCTCGCGTTTGCCGCTGGTCAGCAGTTTTTCCTGGATGCGGGCCACGGCGGCATCCAGGTCGGGGGCGCTGACCGAGCGCTTGCGCAGGGCCAGCGCCATGCTGGCGCGCAATTTTGCCGGGTTGAAATCCACCCGGGAGCCATTGCGCTTGACCACGGCGGGCATCATGAGATCGACCCGCTCGTAGGTGGTGAAACGCCGTTCACAGGCCGTGCAGCGCCGGCGGCGGCGGATGGTGTCGCCTTCTTCGGAGACCCGGGAATCCACCACCTGGGTGTCGGCACAGCTGCAGAACGGACATTTCATGCGCATATCGGGCGCCGCCAAGCGCCCGCCCCCGTTTAACGGTAGACCGGCAAGCGCGCGGTGAGCTGGTTGACCTGTTCGCGCACGCGGGCGATGTTGTCCGCGTCGCCGGGGTTGTCCAGCACGTCGGCGATCAGGTTGCCGGTGAGCTCGGCCTCGGCTTCCTTGAAGCCGCGCGTGGTCATCGCCGGAGTGCCCAGGCGGATGCCACTGGTGACGAAGGGTTTTTCAGGGTCGTTGGGGATGGCGTTCTTGTTGACCGTGATGTGGGCCTCGCCCAGGACGGCTTCGGCAGCCTTGCCGGTAATGCCTTTGGCCCGCAGGTCGACCAGCATCAGGTGGCTTTCGGTGCGCCCCGACACAATGCGCAGGCCGCGCTTGACCAGCGTGTCCGCCAGCACCCGGGCATTGGCCGCCACCTGGGCGGCGTAGGCCTTGAATTCCGGCTGCAGGGCCTCGCCAAAGGCCACTGCTTTGGCGGCGATGACGTGCATCAGCGGGCCGCCCTGGATGCCGGGGAAGATCGCGGAATTGATGATTTTCTCGTATTCGGATTTCATCATGATGACGCCGCCGCGCGGCCCGCGCAGCGATTTGTGCGTGGTGGTGGTGACAAAATCCGCGTGCGGCACAGGGTTGGGGTACAGGCCCCCGGCGACCAGGCCGGCGTAGTGGGCGATATCGACCATGAACAGGGCGCCGTTGTCGTGCGCGATGCGGGCCATGCGTTCAAAATCAATGTGCAGCGAATAGGCCGAGGCCCCGCCCACGATCAGCTTGGGCTTGATCGTGCGGGCGAGTTCTTCGAGCTTGTCGTAGTCCAGGACTTCGTTGGCGTCCAGGCCGTAGGAATGGAATTCATACAGCTTGCCCGATGCATTGACCGGCGAACCGTGCGTGAGGTGGCCGCCTTCGGCCAGGCTCATGCCCAGAACCTTGTCGCCGGGCTTGAGCACGGCCATGTACACGCCTTGGTTGGCCTGCGAACCCGAGTTGGGCTGCACGTTGGCGGCTTCGGCGCCGAAGATTTCCTTCACGCGGTCGATGGCCAGCTGCTCGACGATATCCACGTATTCGCAACCGCCGTAGTAACGCTTGCCGGGGTAGCCTTCGGCGTATTTGTTGGTCAGCTGCGAACCCTGCGCCTGCATGACGGCCGGGCTGGTGTAGTTTTCGGACGCGATGAGTTCGATGTGCTGTTCTTGGCGGGTGTTTTCTTGTTGGATGGCGGACCAGATGGCCGGGTCGGCCTTGTCCAGAGTACGGGAGCGGTCAAACATTGAGGATTCCTGGTAGCGAGAGGAAGGATGGTGATATGTGCAGACACCGCACGGGAAATCAGATCATTCTAGCCCGGATTTTTCACGAGGCCCATACAGCCATGGCTTTGGTTCAGGCGAACCCGGACAGCGTTTTGCCCTTGGGCCTTGATCCCGGCGCCCCGCGCAGGGGCGTTTCTCCCTTGCAAAGAACAACAACCACACTGACGCCATGGTAAGGTGGTCTGCGAAGCGACATTGAACAATGACAGCCAGGAGACTCAGCCATATGCCCGATCCGTTTTTCAACGCCCGATACTACCTGAAAAACAACCCGGACTTGTGGGCCGCCGGCATCAATACCCCCGACGCCGCATGGGTGCACTACGTCAACCACGGCGCGGACGAAGCCCTGGCTGGGGAAGCTTCCCGCGCACCGTCCCCCTGGTTTGATATTCAGCACTATCTGGACAACAACCCCGATTTGCGGGCGGCCGATCTGTCTCCCGCCGACCTGTTCGTTCATTTCATTACTTACGGGATTGACGAGGGCCGTGCGCCTTCGGCCCCCGCCGCAGCGGCGGTCAACGATGCCAGCCTGCTGGCCTATGCCCTGGGCAACGCCGATCTTCTGGCCGCCTTTGGCATTTCCCCGGACGCCACCACGCTATCCGATGCGCAGCGCGACGCCCTGGCCAACCATTTCTACAGATACGGCTACCAAGAAGACCGCCCCGACGCGCCATACGATCCTTACGCGCCGCCTGCTGAGGACGACGCGCCGCCGATCAGGGATTTCACCCTGACGACCGACACGGACATTATCGTCGGCACGGCCGGGGACGACACCATCATGGCGGTGGAAGCCATTGACGCAGGCGGGACGCGCCTGGCCACGCTGACGGCTGGCGACCAGATTGACGGCGGCGCGGGCACCGATACGATCCACCTGATCGGCAATGCCAATGGGGCTGCGTTTGCCGGCGCGGCGGTCACCGCCGTGGAAATCGTCAAGGCGCAGCTGGCCGGCGCAGGCGCGCTCGATGTGTCCGGTAACGCAGACGTGCAACAAGTCTGGCTCACCCATGGCACCACGGGCAATAACATCGTGGCCCTGACACCCGATCAAACGGCCGGCCTGGAAGGAAAAGTGGGGACAACAGCACTGGATGTCACGGCTTTTTCCTTTAGCGACGCAACGGCGGCGATAGACGATGCGGCGGTTTTGGCTTTGCATGATGCCACCGCGACGGGGGTCACGATGGACCACATCGAATTCCTGACGGTACAGGCGGTCGGCGTCAATGTGTTGGGCACCCTGGGCACCGCGACTGCCACGGCGGCGGACACCTTGACCCGCTTGACGGTCGAGGGGACAGGTTCAGTCAATGCCACGGTCACGTCCGCAGTCTTGCGCACCGTCGATACGTCGGCATCTACGGGCAATCAAGCGCTTGTCTTGGCGGCTTCCGCGGCTGAAGACCAGACCCTGAAGACCGGCGCCGGCAACGACATGATGACCACCACGTGGGCGGGGCTGACCGCGGCCGACCAGATTGATCTTGGCGCGGGCCGGGATACTTTAGCCTTTACCGATGCGGTCAGCCTCACCACAGTGACCGAAGCGGCCAATCTGGTGGATCGTGTCAGCGGGGTGGAAGCCCTGCGGGTCAATGGCGCCAGCACATTCGCCGTCGATGCCAGCCTGGTGTCCCAGGACGAATTCATCATGAACAGCACCGGCGTGTTTACCGGGACGAATTTTGAGGATACGGATTCGTTGACGGTCAGCGGCGTAAAGCTGGATGCCAGCACGGTGGCCATGGCGGCGGGCCACACGATTTTCAACCTGAACCTGATCGGCAATGCGAGCGAATTCCCTTCCCTACAAAGCAGAATTATCACCCTCACTGGCGCGGAGGAGATAAACCTCCATAGCACCCCGGGCAGCGTCACCCACCCAGAGGACATCACCCTTGCCCAGATGACGACAGACAGCGGCAGCGTCATCAACCTGACAGGGGATTATGCCTTGCTGGCATGGCTTTCCGTGCCTGCGACCACGACAACCGGCCCTGGCCTGACCATCAATGGCTCGTCTTTTACGGGGCCGCTGACTATCATAGGCAGCACGCTGGACGATGTGATCACCGGGAGCGCGGGCAACGACACCCTGTATAGCACGCAAGGCAGCGATAGCCTGACGGGGGACGCCGGCCATGATTTATTTGTCATTACCATGGCTACGGCCGGCGTCGGCCTGGACAATATCACGACCATCCAGGATTTTACGGTGGATGACGCAATCCAGTTGAGTGGCAGCACCGCCGCGACCACCCCCACCAAAGTAGACCTGTCCGGCCTGGCGAGCAGCGCAACCCATGCGGAGGTGTTCAGTGCCCTGGCGGCCGCGAATACGGACAGTATCACGGACGTCTTATGGGGCACATTCAATGATCAGACGTATTTGCTGAGTGACGCGTATCAGTCCCACCTCAGTAAAACAAGCACGCCGGGTGTCATCGACGAGCATGACAGCCAGGTGATCTTGTCGGGGACGCACGACCTGTCCGACGCGACGATTTCCGCGGAATATACCTTAACGCTGTAAGACGCGGGCGGCTGCCGCTACAGGGCGTGCAGGCGCGGATTCAGCGTATAGGTGCCGGTGATGCTGGCGCTGGCCAGCACGTGGCCCTGCAGGGCGGCTTGGGCCTGGGCACCGGTAAAACGCCCGGACAGGGGGAATTCGGCGACATCCAGGGCATAGACCGTAAAGACATACCGGTGAACCCGGGCGTCGTTCCAGGGCGGGCACGGGCCGTCGTAGCCGAAATAATCGCCGTTCATGTCGCGGTCGGCGGCAAACCAGCCGGTGAAGTCGTTAAGCCCTTGGCGGGTGCTGTCCAGGGCCAGGGGGCCGGCCTTGCCGCGCGGCGTGATGCCATTGGCGTAGCTGCCTTCGGGCAGGCTGCGCGTATCGGCGCCGATATCGACCAGCACCCAGTGGTAGAAGTCCACCCGGGGGAGGTCGGCGGGGACTTCGCGGCCCGGCTGGTTGACGTCGCCCGGCTGGCTGGGGACGTCGGGATCGACACACAGGACGGCGAAAGAACGCGTGCCGTCGGGCACGTCCGACCAGGCCAGATGCGGGTTGCGGTTGCCGGCCAGGGCCACATGGGTTTGCGTGTCGATGCGGCCGAAGGCGTTGCGCTCGGGGATGACCCCCTGGTCGGGAAAGGATTCGCTATGCAGTTTCATGGTGCCTCCGAGGGGTGGCCGGGCCAGGATGACCCGAACGAATTAGCTGACTGACGTGATCCAATGGGACAGGGGGCGGACGGGTTCAAGTCAGGGTCACCCGGGCGTATTTGCGTTTGCCCACCTGCATGACGTAAGTGCCCGCGGGCAGCTGCAGGGATTTGTCCTCGATGCGGTCGCCATCGACCCGCACCCCGCCCTGCTGGACATTGCGCTGGGCCTCGGTGGCCGACGCCGCTAGGCCGGATTCGCGCAGAACCTTGAGGATGCCCATGGGCGCGGCGCCCACGGTGATTTCGGGCATGTTCTCGGGCAGGGCGCCGTCGCGGAATTGGGCATTGAAGTGTTCCAGCGCCGTATCCCCCTGCCCGGCCCCATGGAAGCGGTCGACGATTTCCCGGGCCAGCAGAACCTTGGCATCGCGCGGGTTGCGCCCGGCGGCGATCTCGGCCTGCAGCGCGGCGATGTCATCCAGCGACTGAAAGGACAGCAGCTCGAAGTAGCGCCACATCAGGGTGTCCGAAATGGACATCAGCTTGCCGAACATGGAATCCGGGGCTTCGGTGATGCCGATGTAGTTGCCCTTGGACTTGGACATTTTCTCGACCCCGTCGGTGCCTTCCAAAAGCGGCATGGTGAGCACGCATTGGGGTTCCTGACCGTATTCTTTTTGCAGTTCGCGGCCCACCAGCAGATTGAATTTCTGGTCGGTGCCGCCGAGTTCCAGGTCGGCCTTCAGGGCGACGGAGTCATAGCCCTGCAGCAAGGGGTAGAGGAATTCGTGCACCGAAATGGGTACACCGCCGCGAAACCGGCGAGTGAAGTCGTCGCGTTCCATCATGCGCGCCACGGTGTAGCGCGAGGCCAGTTGGATCAGGCCACGCGTGCCGAGCGGATCGCACCATTCGGAGTTGTAACGGATCTCGGTGCGGGCCGGATCCAGCACCAGACTGGCCTGGGCGTAGTAGGTCTTGGCGTTTTCCTGGATTTGTTCCGGCGTGAGCGGCGGACGGGTGGCGTTGCGCCCGCTGGGATCGCCGATCTGGGCGGTGAAGTCGCCGATCAGGAAGATGACGGTATGGCCGAGATCTTGCAACTGGCGCATTTTATTGAGCACCACGGTATGCCCCAGGTGGATGTCGGGAGCGGTGGGATCCAGGCCCAGTTTGATGCGCAGGGGCACGCCGGTCTGGCGGCTGCGGGCCAGTTTTGCGGCAAATTCGGAGGCGACGAGCAGCTCGTCGCAGCCCCGTTGGGCCACGCGCAGATCCTGGGTGATCTGGGGGTCTTCGGGGGCGATCGGGGACGACATGGTGGTTGCTTTATCAGAAAATTTAAAAAAAGGCTCGAAATATCGAGCACAATGCGCTAGCATAACGTGCCACCGCAGCCTTTGTACAACAATCGGGCGCCCAGGTTTTTGGCGCAGCCCCATATTAGCAGAGGCGTCGCTTGCCCGGTGGTCTCCCCGACCGCGTCGCAACCCCCAAAAAGGGCCTTGCCTGCCGGGTCGGCCGTACCCCGATTCCGCCTCTTGACACCCGTTTTTTTTCCCATGACGCCTGCCGATAAAAAACGCCAACGCCATGTCACCCGCAGTGTGCTGTTTGCCGCCGGTGGCCTGTTCCTGACCGCTGCCGCCCTGGCCGTCGTCAAACCCTCCCCCCCTCCCGAACCCATCTACCAGGCGCGCCAGACGCTGGCCCTCCCCGCGCTGGACAGCGCCGCGCCCCAGGCCGCCGCATCAGTCGCCCCTTATATCGCCTCGACCCGCATCCGCCGGGGCGACACGGTGTCCGACCTGCTGCACCGGCTGGGGGTCAGTGAAGACGGCCTGCTGGCCTTCCTGACGCACAATAAAAATGCGCGCGCCATCTACAAGCTGTACCCGGGCCGCACCGTGCAGGCGGCCCTGGACGACCAGGGCAACCTGGTCTGGCTGCGCTACGCCCACACCCCCGGCGCGGCCGTCAAGTCCGGTATCCAATCGGCCTGGCTCGAAGTCCGCCCGGACGCGGACAATCAATTCGTCGCCCAAGAACGCACCACCGCCGCCATGCGCGAGACCCGGGTGGCCGAAGGCGAAATCACCAGTTCCCTGTTCGGGGCGGCCGACGTCGCCCAGGTGCCCGACGCCATCACCATGGAAATGGTCGACATCCTGAGCAGCCGCATCGACTTCCTGAAAGACCTACGCAAGGGCGACCGCTTCCGCATCGTCTACGACGCCTACATGCACGACGGCGAACAAGTGGGCTCGGGCCACATCCGCGCCCTGGAATTCATCAACAAGGACACGACCTACAGCGCCGTCTGGTTCAGCAACGCCCAGGGCCAAGGGGGTTATTACGATTTCTCCGGCGCCAGCCTGAAAGGCGCCTTTTTGCGTTCGGCCATCAAGTTCACGCGGATCAGCTCACGCTTCGGCATGCGCAAGCACCCCATCCACCAAAAATGGATCGGCCACAAAGGGGTGGACTACGCCGCGCCCGCGGGTACGCCCATCCACGCCACGGCCGACGGCACGGTGGAATTCATCGGCTGGCAAAACGGCTATGGCAAGATCATCGTGCTCAAGAATTTCGGCAAGTATTCCACGGCCTATGCCCACCAAAGCCGCTTTGCCAAGGGGCTTAAAAAAGGCGACCGCGTGCAGCAAGGCCAACTGATCGGCTACGTCGGCTCCACCGGCTGGGCCACGGGGCCGCACCTGCACTACGAATTCCGCATCGACAAAAAACAGGTGGATCCCCTCGCGGTGGATCTGCCCGTGGCCCGCCCCTTGGAAGGGTCGGACAAAAAAGCCTTTGCCGCGCAGGTTCAGCGCTATCAGCCCCAAATCCAGATGCTGGCCCGTTTGCAGGACAGCCGGGTGGATTTGCTGGCCGAACGCTGATTCCCGTCCGCCTGTCCGCGGCCATTCGCGTGGCGGACAGGCGACCCCAGGCGTTTCCCCGGCAAGATCACAAACCGCCATGGCCCGCTTTGCAGGCCATGGCGGTTTTTCTGGATGTTCAACGATGCAGCACGACGAGCCCGCTTATTTCATCGGCCTGATGTCAGGCACCAGCACCGACGGGGTGGATGGCGTGCTGGTGAGCGCCCATGGCGCCGGGGTGGGCGGCCGCCCGGACAGCCTGGCGAGTCCGGGATCGGCGCCATCAGGGCCAAGAACAGCACAGGCGCCAAGGCCGGGATCGGCGGAGAAATCGGGGGGGGCGCCAACCAAGACCGCCGCCGCCCGTTTATCGCTGCGGGCCCAGGCCAGCCTGCCGCTGCCCAGCGCCTTGCGCCGGCAGCTGCTGGCGTTGAACACCCCCGGGCCCGATGAACTGGCCCGCAGCGCCATCGCCGCCAATGCGCTGGCCGATTGCTATGCCCAGGTGGTGCGACGGCTATTGCAGGACAGCGGCCTGTCGGCGACAGATATCCGCGCCATCGGGGCGCACGGCCAGACCGTGCGCCACGCGCCGCAAGACGGCTATACCATCCAGATCAATGCCCCCGCCCGCTTGGCCGAACGAACCGGGATTGCCGTCGTGGCGGATTTTCGCAGCCGCGACGTGGCCGCGGGCGGCCAGGGCGCGCCGCTGGTGCCTGCTTTTCATGCGGCGGTGTTTGGCGGCCAGGCGGGCCGCGTGGTGCTGAACCTGGGAGGGATCGCCAATGTCACGCTGCTGGGGGGCGCGGCGGCCGCGGACGGCGGCGACGCTGATGGCGGTGGCGGTGGCGGTGGCGGTGGCGGTGGCGGTGGCGGTGGCGGTGGCGGTGGCGGCAATATTCTAGGGTTTGACACAGGGCCGGCCAATATGCTGATGGACGCCTGGACGCAACGGCACCTGGGTCAGCCATACGATATGGCGGGGCGCTGGGCGGCCGGCGGGCGCTGCCATGCCGGGCTGCTGGCCGCCCTGCTGGCCGAGCCCTGGCTGGCGCTGCCGCCGCCCAAATCCACCGGGCGGGATCTGTTCAACCTGGATTGGTTGCTGTCGCGCTTGGCGGCGGCGGGCCTGCGCGCCGAGCCGGGTGCGGATGC
>NZ_JBLGTV010000007.1:0-81596 GCF_047468865.1 Castellaniella hirudinis | reverse complement strand
AGGTGCAGGTGCAGGTGCAGGTGCAGGTGCAGGTGCAGGTGCAGGTGCAGGTGCAGGTGCAGGTGCAGGTGCAGGTGCAGGTGCAGGCAACAGCTTGCCAGATCGGACGCCGGGCGAGATTTCCGCCGCCGATGTGCAGGCCACCCTGTTGCAGTTGACGGTGCAAACGGTCGCACAAGCCATCACGCGATACGCCCCCCGAGCCCGCGAAGTGCTGGCCTGCGGCGGCGGGGCATCCAATCCGGTACTGATGGCGGCCCTGGCCGCCGCCCTGCCCTGCCCGCTGAACACCACGGCGGATTACGGCATCCCGGTGCACAGCGTAGAGGCCATGGCCTTCGCCTGGCTGGCGCAGGCCCATGTGCAGGGGCGAGCCGCCTGTCTGCCAGAAGTCACCGGAGCACGACATGCCAGCATTGCCGGGTGCCTGTACCCGGCATAGGGAACCGATGGCCTCGCCCATGAACACAGCGGCTTACCGCATGCTGTATTGGCCCCTCTATGTATTGGCCCCCTCTATTTCAGATGACAGCGCGGGCTTGAAGATATCCTCTGGAACCCGGGCATCCATCAGATTCAACGCCCAGGCTTTCAATTGCGTTGTCGGGTTTGGCCCAGATACCGGGGTCTTCGGCAATCCGCATGTCTTACTTAATCCTTGAACACGTCATCCAAGACTTGGGCGTCCAGGATGTTCAACGACCAGGCTTCCAGCTGGGCGCTGTTGGCCGAACGGATTTTTTCATGGACATCGTCGGCCTGTGCGCCAAAGCGGCGTTCGACCAAGCGCAGCAACAGATTGGCCTGGCCCTGCTCAATCCCCTGTTCGATACCCTGCTCAATCCCCATCTTCAGCCCTTGCTGGGTATACACCCGCTCGGCAATCGTCACGTAGCTCATCTCATGCTCCTGTGCCAGCTGCCGGGCAGCCTGCAAATAATCGGTTTCCAGATCGGCGGGCAGGCGCACCACCCACTCCACCAGGCGCACCAGTTGACCAATTCGATCCCGGTCATAGCCATAGCCGTACAAGCGGCGTACCAAGTCGAGCAACGACCGCAGCCGCGTGGCCTTGTCCGGGTGGCGGGACGCCTGGATTTGCGCCATCACAAACACCGCGAACGGGTTGTGCGGGGCCAGGGTGTCCAGTTCATCCAGCCGATCCGCCCATTGCTTCAATTCTACAACCGGAAAGACGAATTCGGTCTTTTGCGACAGGTACTTATCCCGGTGAACCAGCTGCGTGACCGGCACCTGCCCAGCGCCGGGCTGGTCGATCAGTATCCCCAGGCTGTAGATGGGCGGCGGAGCCACCAGACCCTGCCGGCGCATTTCACGGATCTGCAACAGCGTGTGGTACTGGAAGACGCGCCAGGAAAACGCCCGGAAAGCCTCCTCGGTGGCCAGCCGTCCCTGGACTTCCAGGTGCACCTGCAAATATACAGGGAGCCCGGACAATAGCCGCACCTTGACCAGCTTGTCCACCACCTGGCGGCCCTGAGCTGGAACCGCCGCATGTCGGATGGCTTGCAATTCCTTGTCCAGAAATTCAATCGGGGCGCACCAATCGACCAGCGCGTATAAGTCCGGGGCCAGCAGCTGGATGGCCTGCGGGAAGAACAATTCCAGCGCCTCTTTCCAGGGGCTGTCGTAGTCGTTGCGGGCCTGGGCGTCTGGCGCCGGCGAGTCGGAAGGTGCGGCGTGATCAATCGAAGCGGGGTCATGCTGCCGCAGCGATGATGGTGACAAAGGCAAAGACGATGGTGATGACGACGACGACGGCGACGGTGATGACGACGACGATGCCGATGGCGATGCCGATGGCAATGGCGAAGTCGATGACAGCGACGACGAAGACGAAGATGAACCTGGCGGCGGCTGGGTCGGGCGCGGACGGCGGGGAGACATGGCGGGCATCCAGAACAGGGTGCAGCCATTGTGGATGCCCGCCAAGCAAACCACTATCCCGGAAAGATCCTGACGGCTAAAAATGTCATGGATTGTCGTACTGGCATGACCGTATCGTATTGACGCAGTGAAGTCTGCACGATCCAGACGGCCAATGTATTAACCTGGGGGGATTGGCGCCGCCCAAGCACCCCGCCTCGATAGCAGCGGGTCTTCAATCCCCGAACACACCGCCCAGCGTTTGCGCATCCAGAAGGTTCAACGACCAGTCTTTCAGTGCCGCCGCCTGCGCATTGCGCATGCGATGAATGGTCGGGGCGGGGACTTGGCCGATGCGCAAGCGATGTGACGGCCCGTGCGGCAAAACAGATCAGGGCGCAAAGGACGAACCACACCCGCAAGTGGTGTTGGCATTGGGGTTGTGGATGACGAACTGCGCGCCTTCCAGGTCGTCCTGGTAGTCGATCTCGGCCCCGATCAGGTATTGGAAGCTCATGGCGTCCACCAGCAACTGGACGCCATCGCGTTCGATGGTGGTATCGTCTTCGGCAACTTCTTCGTCGAAAGTAAAGCCGTATTGGAACCCGGAGCACCCGCCGCCCTGCACGAACACGCGCAGTTTCAGCGCGGTGTTGTGTTCTTCGGCGATGAGTTCGCGAACCTTGGCCGCAGCGGCATCGGTAAACACCAATGGGCTGGGCGGGGCGCCAAAATCGACGTGTTCTAGGGTACTCATGGTTGGGGCTCCTGCACGGATGGGGCCGTGTGATTCAAGACAATATCCTGGTTGGCCCGCACGGCGTTGCCTTCCAGGATCTCCAGGCGAACCTGCTGGATGTGCAGGCCGGATGGCACTTGCAACACCCCGGTGCTGCGCTGGAATTGATCGAATTCCAGCATCAGCGGGCGTTCGGCGTCCGTCGGGGTGGCCGACGGCGGATTCAGCACTATTTTAACGGGTTTACCCTGATCCTGCCCTTGGGCCACAAACCGCATATGGCCTTTGAAGGCATCGGCCCCCAGCGCCGCGTTGCGCGTCAACAGCACCCGGTAGCGCAGCAGATCGCCATCCGGCTGGAGATCGAAAGCGCGAATCGCCACGGCACCGGCAGGGCCGGGGGGGATCAGCTGTTCGTAGAAGGCCAGCTGGTCGCGCACTTGGCCCAGTTGCCGCTGCAGATCGGCCACGGTGTCTTGCAAGGTGCGCTGGCTGGCAGCCTGGACATCCGTTTGGCTGCGGGCGTTGGCCAGATCGGCGCGCGCCTGGGCAAGATCGCTTTGCAAGGCTGCCAGTTGGAGATGCTGGTCGTGCAGCATTTGCTTGTCGCCCGCGTGCATGCCCAGATGCATGGCTGCGGCCCCGGCCAGAAACACCACGACCAGCACCAGCAGGCGGCGCAGTTGGCGCACCAGCCAATGGCTGAGACCGCTGGGTTTTTCCTGGGACATCCTGTTCTCCGAATAAGCAAAAACGGGCTGGGCAAGCGGGGCCGCGCGGCGGGGGACGAGGCCGGCCCCGTTTGTCAGGGCAAACTTGTCAGGGCAAGATGGCGACCTGCCGCAAGCCAGTGGTTTCGGGCAGGCCGAACATCAGGTTCATGTTCTGAACGGCCTGCCCGGCGGCGCCCTTGACCAGGTTGTCCTGCACCACCAGGACAACCAGGGTATCCCCCCCGGCGGGGCGGTGCACGGCGATGCGCAGCATATTGGAGGCCCGCACGGATCGCGTCTGCGGCAGGCTGCCCGCAGGCATGACGTCGACAAAGGGCTCGTCGGCGTAATACTGCTGATACAGGGCCTGGAAATCCGTTTCCAAGGCGGTGGGCGAAATGCGCAAATACAGCGTGGAGAACATGCCGCGAATCATGGGCACCAGATGCGGCACAAAGGTAATGCCCACCGGCGTGCCGGCCATGCGCGTCAGGCATTCGGCGATTTCGGGATGGTGGCGATGGCCGGCCACGCCATAAGCGGCGAAGTTGTCGCCGGCCTCGGCGTACAAAGACCCCACCTGGGCCTTGCGCCCGGCCCCGGACACCCCAGATTTGGAATCGGCAATAATGTGGCCGATATCGACCAGCGGCTGACCCGCCTGCCCGGCGGCCGAGTTTTCACCGTCGCGGCCACGCGATCCGCCAGCCTGCAACACCGGAGCCAGGCCCAGCAGCACAGTCGTGGGATAGCAGCCTGGATTACCCACGACACGCGCCTGGCGGATGCGGTCGCGGTCCAGTTCGGGCAGGCCGTAGACGGCGTCGCGCAACACGGCGGGGCAGCTGTGGGGCATTTTGTACCAATGCTCGAAGGCAGCCAGATCCTGCAGGCGAAAATCCGCAGCCAGGTCGATAATGCGCACATCGTGTTGCAGCAAATCAGGGGCCTGCTGCATGGCCACGCCGTGAGGCGTGGCGAAGAACACCACGTCGCATTGATCCAGGGCGGCGTCTTCGGGGGTCTGGAAACATAGATCGACCTGACCGCGCAGGTTGGGGTACATCTCGGCCACGGGCAGGCCGGATTCTTTACGCGAGGTGATGGCATGCAACTGCACATGGGGGTGCTGCGACAGCAGCCGCAGAAGTTCGACCCCGGTATAGCCGGTGCCGCCGACGATGCCTGCCTTGATGCGCGAAGTGGTGTTCATGGGATGCCCTGAAAAAACGGCCCAGGGTACAGCCCCGGGACACAATATGGGTAAAGCCGACCTTTTATTATGGCACGACAAAGGGCCTGAGATGGGGCCATCCACCGCACATGCCCAGACGCAAAAACCCCGGCATCGCGCCGGGGTTTTTGCGTCGCAGCAGGTGACCGAAGCCACCCGGATGCGGATCAGCGCTTGCTGAACTGCTTGCGGCGACGGGCCTTGTGGAAGCCGACCTTCTTGCGTTCGACTTCGCGGGCGTCGCGCGTGACCAGCCCGGCTTGTTTCAGCGGGGACTTGAGGGTCTCGTCGTATTCGATGAGGGCGCGCGTGATGCCGTGACGCACCGCACCGGCCTGGCCGGATTCGCCACCACCATGGACATTGATGTGGAAATCGAAGGATTCCAGGTGGTTGGTGAGCGCCAGCGGCTGGCGCACGATCATGCGGCCGGTTTCGCGGGCGAAGTATTCATCGACGGGACGGCCGTTGATGACGATCTTGCCCGTGCCTTTTTTAAGAAACACCCGCGCCACCGACGTTTTGCGGCGGCCAGTGCCGTAATTCCAATTACCGATCATGATGGCCTGTCCTTAGATATCCAGGGGTTGCGGCTGCTGCGCGGTATGCGGGTGCTCGGCACCGGCATAGACCTTGAGCTTTTTAGCCATGGCGTAGCCCAGCGGGCCCTTGGGCAGCATGCCCTTGACGGCTTTTTGCAGCGCCCGGCCCGGAAAACGCTGCTGCATTTTCTGGAAGTTGGTTTCGGTGATGCCGCCCGGATAGGTGGAGTGACGGTAGTAGCGCTTGTCGGTCGCTTTCGCGCCGGTCACGACGATGTCGGCGGCGTTGATAACGACAATGTAGTCGCCCGTATCGACGTGCGGGGTGAATTCGGGTTTGTGCTTGCCACGCAGGCGGCGTGCGACTTCGCTGGCCACACGGCCCAGGACTTTGCCCTTGGCGTCGATCACAAACCAGTCACGCTTGACTTCATGCGGCTTTGCCACAAAGGTCTTCATGATGGTGTTTCCTGAAAATTTGAATGGGATTGTTTTGTTCCGGGTATCCGGCAAAAACCGGACTGCACTGGCCTGGACTTTATATGCAGGCATCCGAAGCGCATGGAGAGCACCACGCGCCAGGGGCCAAGCCCGTACTGGTGCATTTTTAGAAGAAAACCCGCTGATTTTACACGAGTTTCAATGCCGCCGCCACTGCGGGGTCAGGGCGGCGGGATTTGACGCCGGCGGCATGAAAATGGCGCGGGCGCGGCCGTCGCGCCATGTGCCGGTACGCGATGGCGGGTCGCAGACGCTCGGCGGACGCCCCGAAGACAAACCGCACCGAGCGGTGCGGTTTGTCTTGCCAAGAGAAGAATCAGGATTTCTTCTGGCGGGCCAGGGCGGCGCCCAGGTAGTTGTCGTAGGAGCCTTCGGCCACGCGGAACCAAGGGACGATGTTGTCGCGGAAGCCCATATAGTTGTCGAAGATTTTCTTGAAGCCGGCGTTTTTGTCGCAGAACTCTTTGTAGACTTCGTTGGAAACTTTGAACGAAGCATCCATGACGTCGCGCGGGAAGCTTTTCAGCACGGCCCCGCCGGCGATCAGCCGGCGCAAGGCGTCGGGGTTGTTGTTGTCGTAGTATTCGACCAGATGCGTGGAAGCCGCGCGCGAGGCGACGTCGACGACGGCTTGAAAGGCCTTGGGCAGTTCGGCGTAGGCCTTGTCGTTGACATACAGCGACACCTGGGCCGAGCCTTCCCACCAGCCCGGGTAGTAATAGTATTTGGCGACCTTCTGGAAACCCAGTTTTTCGTCATCCAGGGGGCCGACGAACTCGACGGCGTCCAGAGCGCCTTTTTCGAGGGCGGGGTAAATATCGCCCGTGGAAATCTGCTGGGGCACCACGCCCATGCGCGACAGCACTTCCCCGGCAAACCCGGCCGTGCGCATTTTCAGGCCTTTCAAGTCTTCAACGCTGTTGATTTCCTTGCGATACCAGCCGCCCATCTGGGTGCCTGTGTTGCCAAAGGGGAAATTGATGATGCCGTAGGGCGCAAAGAGTTCGCGCATCAGCTTGAGGCCATCGCCTTCGTACATCCAGGCGTTCATTTGGCGCACATTCAGGCCAAAGGGGACGGCGGTGTCAAAACACAGCGACGGGTCTTTGCCGTAGTAATAATAAGAGGCGGTCTGGCCGCACTCGACCGTGCGGTTGCCCACGGCGTCCAGCACCCCGAAGCCGGGCACGAGTTCGCCGACGGGATACAGGCGGATATTGAAACGGCCATCGGTCAAATCGCTGACCATGCTGCAAAAAAGCTGCGCCGTGGTATACAGCGCCGGTGTAGTCGGAGAATAGGTAGAGGTCATCTTCCAGCTGATTTCGGGGCTGGACTGCGCCAGGGCGGGGGCGGCCACGGCGGCAGTACCGGCCACGGCGCCCAACCCGGCTTTTTTCAGGAATGCACGACGCTGCATGATGGGTGATCTCCTTGGTGGTTGAAATGTGTCGTTCGATAGTACACCGCGTCCTTGCGTTGTGTATCGACGGGCAGCCTTGAGGCCTCGGTTTTACTGGCCGGCCACAGCCATTTTTTCGATCAGGATGGAGCCGGTGGACTTGGCCCCCCGGTGATGGACGTCCGCCCCCACCGCGACAATCTGCCGGAACATGTCGGACAGATTGCCCGCAATGGTGATTTCGTGCACGGGATGACTGATCTGGCCGTCTTGCACCCAGTAGCCGAAGGCCCCGCGCGAATAATCGCCCGTGACGTAGTTGACCCCCTGGCCGATGAGTTCGGTGACCAGCAGGCCGGTGCCCATTTTCCGCAGCATGGCGGGCAGATCGTCGGCGGCACGGGTCAGCCGCGAACGCAGACTGAGGTTGTGCGATCCGCCCGCGTTGCCGGTGGTGTCCAGCCCCAGCTTACGCGCCGTGTAGGTGGACAGGAAGTAGCCGGTCAGCAGGCCCTGGCCGACCACGCGGCGGGCCAGGGGGCGCACGCCTTCGCCATCGAAGGGCGAGCTGCCCTGGGCGCCGGGAACATAGGGGTTTTCGATCACGTCCAGGTGATCGGCCAGAACCGGTTGGCCCAGGCTGTCCAGCAGAAAACTGGCTTTGCGGTACAGCGCCCCGCCGCTGGTGGCCTGCACCAGGGCGCCCAGCAGGCCGACGGCCAGGGGGGCCTCGAAAAGCACGGGGTAATGGCCGGTTTTGAGGGGGCGGGCGTTCAGCCGCGACAAGGCGCGCTGGGCGGCGTAGCGGCCCACCCGGGCCGGGTCGGCCAGGGCCTGGGCCTTGCGCGCGGACGTATACCAGTAGTCGCGCTGCATGCCGTCGCCCTGGCCCGCGATGGGGGCCACCGACAAGCTGTGGCGCGAATAGGGATACCCCCCCAGAAAGCCCCGGGTGTTGCCCAGCACGAAATGGCCTTCCATGGTGTCCAGCGACGCGCCTTCGGTGTTGGTGATCTGTTCGCTGGTATCCAGGGCGGCGCGCTCGGCGCGCACCGCCAGGCGGGTGGCCTCGGGCACATCAATGGCCCAGGGATGGTGCAAATCCAGATCGGGATAATGCAGGGCCAGCTGGCTGGGGTCGGGCAGACCGGCGGCGGGGTCTTCGGCGGTATACCGGGCGATGTGCCAGGCGGCCTCCACTGTCTTGCGGATGGCGTCCGTGGAAAAATCCGAGGTCGAGGCCGAACCCCGGCGCTGCCCGGCAAACACGGTGATGGCCAGGCCGCGGTCGCGGGTCTGCTCGATGGTTTCCAGGCGACGGTGCCGCACGGCCACCGACAAGCCCCGGCTTTCGGAGATTTCGGCGGCGGCATCGGAAGCCCCCACTTGGCGGGCATATTGCAGGGCGTTCGTCACCAGGTCGCAAAACTGCGCCTGCTGTGCGGGGATATCGAGGAAATCGTCGGTGGCTTGTGTCATGCGCGTCCGTCCAGAGTCAAGACGGTTATCATAGTCAATTACCGACTATTTTATGCCCTAAGCCATGGATGACCACAGCCAGGACGAGGATTTCGACGCCGAACGCGGCCCCAGCAAATCCCAGGTCAAGCGCGATATGCACGCCCTGCTGGATCTGGGCCGCCAACTGATCGCCCTGCCTGGCGCCAAGCTGGCCCAACTGCCGCTGGACGAAAAACTGCGCGACGCCATTGCCCTGGCCCAGCGCATCACCAGCCACGAAGGCCGCCGCCGGCAAACCCATTACGTGGGCAAGCTGCTGCGCCAGGCCGATGCCGATCCCATCCGCCAGCAGTTGGCCGAATGGGCCAACGGATCACGCGAACAGGCGCGCAGCATGCACCGCCTGGAAGCCCTGCGCGACCGCCTGCTGGCCGAGGACGACGCCCTGACACAGCTGCTGGACGATTTCCCCGCGCTGGATATCCAGGCCCTGCGCAGCCAGATTCGCGCGGCGCGCAAAGAAGCACGCGACAACCAGGCCCGCCAGCCCGCGCAAGCGCCCGCCCGCAAGCACTACCGCGCCCTGTTCCAAACCCTGAAACAACTGGACTTCGAGGACGATACCCCGGATGGACACGCCACTGGAAACCATTGAACGCACCACAGGCCCCGCCCCCACCCACAGCGTCATCTGGCTGCATGGCCTGGGGGCCGATGGCCACGATTTCGAACCCATCGTGCCCGAGCTGGCCGACCCCGACCTGCCGGACATCCGCTTTGTCTTCCCGCATGCGCCCGTGCGCCCGGTCAGCCTGAACCAGGGCATGCCCATGCGCGCCTGGTACGACCTGTACGGCCTGGATCGCGACGCGCGCGAGGACGTGGACGGCATCCGCGCCACGCGGCGCGACATCACGGCACTGATCACCCGCGAGGCCGAACGCGGCATTCCCCGTGAGCGTATCGTGCTGGCCGGGTTCTCGCAGGGCTGCGCCATGGCGCTGTACACCGGCCTGCGGCTGGATCAGCCGCTGGCGGGGATCATCGCCCTGTCGGGCTACCTGCCCCTGCGCAACACCCTGGCCGCCGAACGCCACCCGGCCAATGCGCAGACGCCGGTGTTCATGGCGCACGGCACACAAGACATGGTGGTGCCGCTGGCCTACGCCGAAACCAGCCGCGACACGCTGCAGGGCCTGGGCCAGCCGCTGCAGTGGCAGACGTATCCAATGCCGCACGGGCTGCACCCGCAGGAACTGGACGATATCCGGGCGTTTCTGGCACAGGTGATGACGCCGTCGGTTGACGGGGGCTGACGCGGGCGAGGCATGACCGCGGCGCCCAAAATACGCACCAGCAGCCGCGCCATCGCGGTCGCGCCGGGCCGAAAATCCATAGCTTGCAAGCTGCTCCGATTCGATAGGCACAGGACAGTCCTGTGTCCGATCAGGACTGGTCTTAAGCCGGGGCATCCCTCCACGTCGCGGCTTGCAAGCCGCTCCAATGAATCAGGCACAAAATAGTCCTCAGGACTATTTTGTGTCCAGATTCATCCATACCCTTCTCATGCCCGGGTCTTCCGCGTCGGGGTCGTTGGTCATGCCCAGGGAGGTCATCAGGCCCAGCATGGCGCGGTTGGAAGACAGGACGATGCCCTCGATGTAGGTCAGGCCCTGGCGGCGGGCGACCTGCAGCAGGCTGGTCATCAGCCGGGCGCCCAGGCCGCGGCGCTGCCAGTCGTCGGCGATGACCAGGGCGTATTCGGCCCCCTGGCCATCCGCATTGCGCAAGTAATGGGCGAAGCCCACGATGCGCTCTCGCAGCAGGCCGCGATTTTCGGGATTGGGCACCTGCATGGTGGCCACCAGGGCCACCTCGCGGTCGTAGTCGATGCGGGTGTAGCGGGCCAGCATGCGCGGGGTGAGTTCGCGCAGCATGGACACGAAGCGCATGTAGCGCGATTCATCCGACAGGCCCCGGATGAACTCTTGCAGCAAAGTGGCGTCTTCGGGCCGGATGGGGCGCAGCAGCCATTCCTGGCCGCTGTCCAGCACCATGGGGCGCACCAGATGGCGCGGGTACGGGTGGATGGCCATATGCCGATAGGCCTGGTTCTCGGGGCGTTCGCCATCGTAATCGGGATCCAACGTGACCTGGACGTCTTCGGCGTACAGGCCGGTATCGTCCCACCACAAGGGGTCGATCGACAACGTGCGCACCCCCGGCAACTGGCTGATGACTTCGGAAATGCGCTCCAGCGCCTCGCGCAGTTGTTCGAAGACGGCGGGGCTCAAGTCGCGTTCGAGCACGCGGGCCCAGAATTTCCCGCGCTGGATCAGCTGGCGCGCCAAGTAGTTGTTAAGCGGCGGCAGTTCGATTTCGCGGTGGGCCGTGGCCAGCCGGGCGGGCCGCCCGCCCGGGCCAAACTGGATATACGGCCCGAAGCGGGCATCCTGGCGCACGTGGATCGCCATGGGCAGATTTTTCCGCGCCGCCTCGGGGACGCCATGATCTTCGACCAGGATGGGCACATGAAAACAATCCAGCAGCCAGCGGCAAGCGGCGCGATCCAGCGACAAACGCCCCGACATGACCGCATCGCCCAGCAGGGTGCGGGCCTCGTCCAGCCGGGGCGGGCGGTTGAGCATCTCGGGCGGCAACGCCTGCTGGGCCAGGGTCTGGTTGTAATGATAGGCCGCCAGAATCCCGAACGCGTTGGCGGCTGATTCCGGCGTGCGAAACGCGGGCAGCCCCACGCGATCCAGGTGGTGGCGCAGCGAACGCATGGAGGCATCGCCGATCAAGCACGAAATGATCGGCTTGCTGGCGGACTCGGAGAACTGGGCCAGGGCTTCTGTGGCGGCCCCCATGTCGGACAGCGCATCGGGAGCGATCAGCACCAGCACGCCATCGACATTGCTGTCCGCCGCCAACAAGCCCAAGGCCCGCTGCAGGCCATGGGCTTCCAGCGGCGCGTGGCTGACCACGGGATTATCCACCACGGCGCCGGGTTCCAGCAGCGCGACCAGGTCGCGCCGGGTCTGGGTGGACAGGTCGGCCCGGCTGACCGGCCCGCCGGGCGGAATGGCGTCCAGGGCCAAATGCGCCGCGCCATACCCATTGGCGAACAGCGCAATGCGCCGCCCCCGCTGATGCTTGGTATGCACCAAGACTTTCAGGGCGGAAAACAGCTGGACGAAAAAACGAATCCGCACCGCCCCCGTGCGCCGCAGCAAGGCATCAAAGACCGCATCGGCCGCCGCGCTGTCATGCGGCCCCTGGCGGCCGGCCTTCAGCACGATGACTGGTTTGACGCTGGCCGCGGCCATGAGGGCGCTGGTGAAGCGCCGCGAGGAATCCGCCGCTTCGAGATACAGAACGATGCTGTCGGTGCGCGGATCCATCGACAAGTATTCCAGAACCTCGGCCACGGTGACGCCCGCGGTATCGCCTGTGGACACCACGGCGGAAAACCCCAGCTGGATGTCGCCCGCCCAGTCCAGCACCGCCGCCGCCACCATGCGGGACTGGGCCACCAGGGCCACCCGCCCCGCCGGCGCGGCATGGTCGGCCAAACCCAGGTTGAGCCCCAGATGGGGGCGCTGCACCCCCAGGGCGCCTGGCCCCAGAACCAGGCAATCGTTCATCCGGCCCCAGGCCTGGCAGTAGGCGCGGGTTTCCTGGGGGTCGGCGGCGGGCGTTTCGTGCGGCAGCAGCACCAGGGCGCGGGGCCGGTGGGCCCGCAAGGCCCCCAGGGCGGCCGGCAGGCGGGCGGGATCCAGGCACAGCACGGCCATGTCCAGGCGCTGGCCGGGCTGCAGGAAATCCAGCGTTTCCGGCAAGACCCAACGGCCATCGTCCGCCAGCGGGATGTCGGCGATGCGGCCACGCAGCAGTGTCGGCGGCGTCTGCACCACCGGCAGACGGCGGGCACTGAGCACCAGGAGAGAGCGCGGTTCGAACAGGGCGGCGAGGCGGTGACGCAACATGATGAAGAATCCTTGGGTGAGAAGCGGGTCGCGCGACGGCGAAACCCCGAAGCTCGGCGCGCTGTTTCGGCAACGGCGGCAGGATCGAAATACCGTCGGCGCGGGCGTCCCTTAAAATACAGGGTTTCCACCCTGATTTTACAGGGGACGGCCCCGCCGCCCCTGCCACATTACCACGACCATGACTGCTGCCAAACGCCCCGTGCGCACCCGTTTCGCCCCCTCGCCCACCGGCTACCTGCACCTGGGCGGTGCCCGCACGGCCCTGTTCTCCTGGGCTTTCGCCCGCCACTACGGCGGCACCTTCGTGCTGCGCATCGAAGACACCGACCTGGAGCGCTCCACCCCCCAGGCGGTGCAAGCCATCCTGGACGGCATGCAGTGGCTGGATCTGCTGCCCGACGAAGGCCCGTTCTATCAGATGCAGCGCATGGAACGCTACCGCCAGGTAATCGCCGGCATGCTGGCCCAGGGCACGGCGTACCATTGCTACAGCACCCCCGCCGAGGTCGAGGCCATGCGCGAGCGCGCCCGCGCCATCGGGGCCAAGCCCCGTTACGACGGCACCTGGCGCCCCGAACCCGGCAAGACCCTGCCTCCCATCCCGGCGGACGTGGCGCCCGTGGTGCGGTTTCGCTGCCCCCAGGATGGCGTCACCAGCTGGGACGACTTGGTCAAAGGCCCCATCAGCTTCGACAACAGCGAACTGGACGACCTGGTGATCGCCCGCCCGGACGGCACCCCCACCTATAATTTCTGCGTGGTGGTGGACGACTGGGACATGCAGATCAGCCATGTGATCCGGGGAGATGACCACGTCAACAACACCCCGCGCCAGATCAACATCCTGCGCGCACTGGGGGCCGAACTGCCGCAATATGGCCATGTCCCCATGATCCTGGGGCCCGACGGCGAAAAACTGTCCAAGCGCCACGGCGCGGTCAGCGTGATCGAATACGACCGCCTGGGCTATCTGCCCGAAGCCATGGTCAACTACCTGGCCCGCCTGGGCTGGAGCCACGGCAACGACGAACGCTTTACCCGCCAGCAATTCGTCGAATGGTTCGACCCCCGGCACCTGAGCCGCTCGGCCGCGCAATGGGATCCGAAAAAACTGAACTGGGTGAACGCCCACGCCCTGCGCGAGCTGGATCTGGCCGATCTGGCCCGCCGCGTGGCCCCGCGCATCCAGCAGCGCGGGGGGCAGCCCGACGCCACCGATCTGCCCGCGGTGCTGGCCCTGCTGCGCGACCGCAGTGAAACCCTGGAAGACCTGGCCGAAGGCTGCCTGCTGTTTTGCGGCCCCTACACGCCCGCCGACGACGCCCTGCGCGCCGAGACCCTGGACACCGCCGCCCTGGCCCTGCTGCGGGATTTTTCGATCCAGGCCCATGGGCTGGCCACCTGGGACGAGGCCGCGCTGGACGCGCTGATCAAGGCCCTGCTGAAGGCCCACGGGGTGAAAATGCCCAAGCTGGCCATCCCCCTGCGGGTGGCCGTCACGGGGCGCAAGCACACCCCATCCATTGCCGCCGTGCTGGCGCTGCTGGGCCGCGACACGGTGCTGCAGCGCCTGGATGCCACCCTGGCGGCCTGATCGCCGGCCGCCAGGGGCGCACACGCCCTAAAACGGCAAGCGATAGCCAGGGGCCATGCGCTTGGCCTTCACCTGGCCTTGCGGCCCCTGCAAGCGCAGGCTGGCGGCGTCCACCCGGACGACCCGATAGCGGTTGGTGTAGATCGGGTCGTCCAGGCTGACCGGCAGGCCATTGGACTGCAAGGTGCGCAAGACCAGCGCGTCCCCCTGGCGCGACCAGCAGCCGGATTCTTCCAGGCCCTGTGATGGCGTGCGCGGGCGCTTGACCTGCTCGACATAGCTCATCGTGCCATCGGAACTCAAGGTGAACAGGGTGCGCACCGACCCGGCCACGCCCTGTTGCGCCGCCACGGACAGCCAGTTGCCCACCAGGGCCTCGCCCGGGGCGGCCGGCGTGCAGGCGGGCGGGACGGCCTCGGCGGCCGCAGGCGGGGGGGCGGGAGCGATGGGCGCGCATGCCGCCAGCAACCCCAGGGCGGCCGCACCGGCCAGCCCCATCGAAAAACGAATGAATCGCATTACTTGACCTCGGTTCATGACAAATGTCATCCTATCCCCCGCCCGGGGCAGGGTAATACCCACGGTGCCGGCACACCCGGCCTACAATTTTTGCGTCCCTGCGCGGGTTGCAGGAAAACCGTTATTTTACTGACATGAGCCATTTCATACTTGTCACCCTGCACTTATTTGCCGCCATCATGTTCGTCGGCACGGTGTTCTTTGAGGTTCTGATCCTGGAAGGCATCCGCAAGCCGCTGGGGCGCGAGGCCATGCGCAACGTCGAACTGTCCATCGGCCGGCGCGCGCGCAAGATCATGCCGTTCGTGATGCTGGTGCTGTTCGGCGCGGGCATCAGCATGGCCTGGCAGTTTCGAGAAGCCCTGGCGCAGCCCTTCGCCAGCCATTTCGCCACCCTGCTGTGGATCAAGATCATCCTGGCCTTCAGCGTGCTGGGGCACTTTATCTTCGCCATGACCATGAGCGGCAAGGGCAAGCTGAAATCCCGCCACTTCCAGTTGATCCACCTGAGCGTGTTCTGCCATGTGGTATTGATCGTATTTTTGGCCAAGGCGATGTTTTATCTGTAAGGTTGCGCTAGACTGCAGGGTGTCGTTTTTCATGTCCCTCAGGAGCACCCTCGATGGCCTCTGCCAAGCCGGCCGCCGCCAAAGCGGCGGCCAAACCCGCCCCCAAAACCGCTGCCGCCAAAAAGGCCGGCGGCTCCGCCGCTAAAAAGCCCGCCGCCAAGGCCGCCGCGCCCAAAGCCAAGGCAACGCCCAAGACCGCCGCCAAAGCAAGCACCGCGGCGGCCAAGACCGCCCCCAAGAAAGCCGCCCGCAAACCCGACAGCCCGGCCCCCGACATCCGCGCGGATGTCAATCCGGCCGGCAGCTGGCCGTTTCCGCTGCTCAACCGGCCATAAGCCGGCTTTGGCCCGCCGGGCCAAAGCCGCTGTGACCCCAAACGCCTCGCGTCCGGCATGCCGTCCGACGCATGCTTGAAATCCGATCCCAGCCCGCCGCCACGGGCCCGGGGCTCCACTGCCGGGCACGACCCCGGTCAGCCTGCATTTTCTACCGGAATCCACCCATGATGCTTGTCTATTTTTCTGTTTCGCCCCGCACCCTTCGCCTGGCCGGCGCCGCCGTCCTGTCGGTGGCCGCGCTCACCCTCGCGGGCTGCGCCAACCAGTCGGCCTCGGGGTCGGTATACACCTACGGCCAGGCCCAGCGGGAACAGACCGTGCGCTATGGCACGGTCGTTTCCGTGCGGGCCGTCGTGATCCAGTCGGCGCAGTCCTCGGGGGTCGGCGCGCTGGCCGGCGGTGCCCTGGGCGGCGTGGCCGCCAGTTCGATCGGCGGCGGTTCCGGCCAGGTGCTGGCGTCCATCGGCGGGGCGCTGCTGGGCGGCCTGGCGGGCAATGCCATCGAAAACCAGGCCAACAAGACCCAGGGGCTGGAAGTCACCGTGCGTCTGGACAACGGCGAGACCCGCGTCATCGCCCAGGCCAACGACATCGCGTTAAGCCCCGGTCAGCGCGTGCAGCTGATCAGCGGCGCGGGCCCGGCCCGCGTGGTGCCGATGTAATCCAGCCGGAGGCCGGCACCGCACCCATGCCAAGAACCGCAAGCGTGGGGCGCCGCCCCTTCCAGGGCGGACGCATCAGGAAAACGCGGTGAAGGCCAGGTGGTTGAGGATCATCATCGCCACCTGGGCCACCACCAGCAGCACCAAGGGGGACAAGTCCAGCCCCCCCATGCGCGGCAGGATGCGCCGGATGGGATCCAGCAGCGGGGCGGTCAGCGTGAACAGCACCGGCATGATGGGCGACAAGGGGTTGACCCAGGACAGCACGGCCTGGATCAGCGTGACCCAGACGATGACGTTGAACAGCCACTTGCACCCCACCAAAAGGCCCGACAGCAGCAGGCCGCCGATGGCGCTGGCCGGCGGCAGCAGCCCCCCCATGCCGACCAGCCAGGACAGAAACAGATACAGGATAGCGGTGACCCAGCAGGCCAGGATGCTGGGCCAGTCGAAGCGGCCGCTGACCGGCACCACACGCCGCACGGGCTGCACCAGCCAGTCGGTGGCTTTCAGGATGGCCTGCGAATAGGGGTTGAACGGATGCAGGCGGATGGCGAACATCCAGGCACGCAGGATCAGCGCGATGCCAAACAGCGAAAAAACAATATCGATCAGGAAAATAAGAATATCGCGGGCCATGGGCGTGTACTCGGGGGGCGGTTAGCCGGCTATTGTCGCATTGGCGCAAACAACCCAGCAAGCGACTCAGGGATGCTTCAGCAGGCTATCGGCCTGAATGCCGTAGTTGGCCTGCAAGGCATCGGCAATCTGCCGGCGCGAGGGCTGGTGGTTTTGCGGCCCCTGGCTGGCGATCTTGAAGCCGCCCATGATATTGGCCAGACAGCAGGCGTCGTGCAGCGACCAGTCGTTGACCAGGCCATACAGCAGGCCCGCGCGATGGGCGTCACCGCAGCCCGTGGGGTCGACCACCTGGGTGACCGCCGAGGCCGGGATGTCCGCCTGCGCCCCATCGGCATACAGGGTGCTGCCCTGCGCGCCCCGGGTGACGATGGCGGCCTGCAGCCCGGCGGCGATGGCGGCGATGGATTGCCCTGTGCGTTCTTCGATCACGCCAGCCTCGTAGTCGTTGGCCGTCAGGATGCTGGCCATGTCCAACATCCGGCGCAGGTCGCCGCCGTCGAACAAGGGCATCGCCTGGCCCAGGTCGAAGACAAAAGGAATGCCGGCGGCCTGCAGTCGCTGGGCATGGGCGAACATGCCTTCCTTGGAATCGGGCGAAACAATTGCCCAGCCCGCCGCCCGGCCGGAGAGGTCGTTCTCGGCCGAGCGCGACATGGCGCCCGGGTGGAACGAGGCAATCTGGTTGTTGTCCCGGTCGGTGGTGATGTAGCACTGGGCCGTATAGGTATCGGGCAATACGCGCACCAGGCTATCGTCGATGTCCAGGCTGCGCAGGCGTTGCAGATAGTCGTCCGCATCCTGGCCCACGGTGCCCACCGGCACGGGCTGGCCACCCAGCAGCTTCAGGTTATAGGCAATGTTGCCCGCGCAACCGCCATAATCGCGGCGCAGGCTGGGCACGAAGAACGACACGCTCAGGGATTTGAGCTTGTCGGCGTGCAGATGGTCGCGGAAATGGCCTTCGAAGACGGCGATGGTATCAAAGGCCATCGAGCCGCAGATGAGGACGTCTTTATTCAGGGTCATGCAGTGCCTTCAAGGATAAAACAGGTCGATCTGGTAGCCGTTGATTTTCAGGCCGCTCAGGGTAAAGGGCAGGCGAACCTGCACATCGCTGCGGGCGGGCAGGGGCTGCCCGGCGACTTCGGCCCCCAGGTAATCCACGGGCGCGAGGTTGCGGCGCACCAGCAGCGTGCCCGCCGCGTCTTTCAGATCCAGGATCAGGCTGGGCCATTCTTGGGGATAGGCCGCCTGGTTGCGCAAAGTGGCCTGCAGCAGATAGTGCTGATCCGCCGACGAACGGGCATCCGCCGGCGTCGCGTCGCCAGGCGTCGCCGATGCGGCGTCGGGGACGCCGGTCGCCAGCGGATCCTGGATTTTGAGCGCCGAGCCCGTGATGGCGATCTCGCCCAGGTTGCGGGCATAAGGCACTTGGCAACGCAACGGCCCGCAGGCCTGCAGCAGCCAGGGGCGCAAGGCGGGCACGACCTGCGCCAGCTGGACGCGATACACATAAGCCAACTGTGCCGCCGCCAGCAGCAACAGAACCAGCAGCAACAGGCTGGCCAGCAAGCGCAGCAGACGATCCCACCACGACGGCCCCTGGGCGGATTGCAGCAGCGGCGCCGCGCTGCCCCCCTGGCTGCGATAGCCTGGACGCGCCTCGACCACGATGGACTCGGACGGGCCATGCTCAAGCTCACGCTCGGGATTGATCTGGGGTTCAATCCGCCAGGCCGGCACCTCGGGCAAGGCATCCGCCGCCGCGCCGCGCCCGGCGCGGAACACACGCGGCCCGTCTTCGGTATCGAAGACGGGCGCTTCCCCCATCGAGCGCGCATCCGGGACAGGCGTGGCCGGCGACACCGGGTCGGGCGGAATCGTGTGAACGGACAAGGCCCCGCCGGACGCGGGCGGCATCGTGTGAACGGGCAAGGCCCCGCCGGGCGCGGGCGTCATCGACACGGTATGGACGGGGGCGTGCGCGGCCGTCGGCGGTTTTGCCGCCACGGACGCCGGTTTCAGCACGGCACCGGCCGCCGACGCGGGATCATCGGGGGCGGACACGACTTCGGCGTAGCCATCGAAGATATGGGCGCACTGCACACAGCGGATATACCCCTTGCGCAGCTGCAAATCCGCCAGGCTGGCCTGAAATGCCGTCCCGCAGCGAGGGCACCGGGTGGTCAGGTCCATGGCGCCTCCGGTCAACCCTTGCGGCCAGCCAGGCAGACCCAGCCTTCACGCGCCGCCCAGACCTGCAAGGGCAGCCAGGGGGCGTAGGCGGCACGCACCTCGTCGGCCTGGCGTTCGAGCACCCCCGAAAGCACCAGGGCCCCGCCCGCCGCCACCCGGGCACTGAGCATGGGCGCCAGGATTTTCAGGGGGTTGGACAGGATATTGGCCACGACCACCTGGTATGCGCCCGGCGCGAGCGCGTCGGGCAGGCAGGCGTGGAGTGCCACCCGGTTGGCGGCGGCGTTCTGCCGGCTGGACGCGACGGCCTGCTCGTCGATGTCCACGCCTTGGGTGGCGCCGGCGCCCAGCAGCTTGGCGGCAATCGCCAGGATGCCCGAGCCGCAACCATAATCCAGGACGGTCTCACCGCCCCGCAGGTGCGTGGACAGCCATTCGAGGCACAGATGGGTGGTGGGGTGGCTGCCGGTCCCGAACGCCAGGCCGGGGTCGAGTTCCAGGCGCACGATGCCGTCGTGGCTGCCCGCCGGGGGCAGGCCGGCGTCCTGGCGGTGCCAGCTGGGCACGATCCAGATGCGCTCGCCCACCGCAATGGGGCCGAACTGGGATTGGGTCAGGCGCACCCAGTCGGCGTCGGGCACCGGGCGCAAAAACCAGTCGGCGGCGGCGGGCGCCGGGCCGGGCTGGTCTTCGAGGGCCGCCAGCAGCTGGTTGGGGTCGTCGCCGTCGGCCAGCAGCACCACCAGGCGATTGCGCCGCCAGGCCCGGGTTTCGGGCTCGGTGCCGGGCTCGCCGAACAGGGCCTGTTCGTGTTCCGTATCGCCATCGGCGTCTTCGACCGACACCGACAGGGCGCCGGCCGCCAGCAGGGCGTCGGACCAGGGCTCGGCCTGCGGGTGGGCACAATGAAGCACCAGTTCGCGCATGAGTTGCCTTTAAGGCCGTTGGGCCAGTTTGTGTTCCAGGTAATGAATGCTGGTGCCGCCCCGGACGAAGTGCTCGTCTTGCAACAGTTCGCGGTGCAGCTGGATATTGGTGCTGATGCCTTCGACGATCATCTCGGACAGGGCGATATCCATGCGCATCAGGGCCTGGTGGCGGGTATCGCCGTAGGTGATGAGCTTGGCCACCATGGAGTCATAGTAAGGCGGCACGGTATAGCCGGTGTAGACGTGCGAATCCATGCGCACCCCCGGGCCGCCCGGGATATGCCAATTGGTGACCTTGCCGGGGCTGGGCGTGAACTTGTGGGGGTCTTCGGCGTTGATGCGGCATTCGATGGCGTGGCCATGCAGGTGGATGTCGCGCTGGCGCAAGGTGAATTTTTCGCCGGCGGCCACGCGGATTTGCCACTGCACCAGATCCAGGCCCGTGATCATCTCGGTGATCGTGTGCTCGACTTGAATCCGGGTGTTCATCTCGATGAAGAAGAATTCGCCGTTTTCGTACAGGAACTCAAAGGTGCCCGCACCACGGTAGCGCATCGTGCGGCAGGCCTCGGCGCAGCGTTCGCCGATCTGGTCGATGAGCGCGCGGTCGATGCCGGGAGCGGGGGCTTCTTCGATGATTTTCTGGTGGCGGCGCTGCATGGAACAATCGCGCTCGCCCAGCCACACGGCCTTGCCCTGGCCATCGGCCATGATCTGGATTTCGATGTGGCGCGGGTTTTCCAGGAATTTCTCCAGGTAGACCTCGGGGTTGTTGAAGGCCACCCCGGCTTCGGTGCGCGTCATGGCCACGGCATTGATCAGGGACCCGGCGTCGTAGACCACCCGCATGCCCCGGCCGCCGCCGCCGCCGGCGGCCTTGATGATGACGGGATAACCGACTTTCTCGGCGATGCGCTGGATCTCGGCGGGGTCTTCGGGCAGCGCGCCGTCGGACCCGGGCACCACCGGCACCCCGGCGGCGATCATGGCCTGCTTGGCGCTGACCTTGTCGCCCATGGTGCGGATGCTTTCGGGACGCGGCCCGATGAACACGAAGCCGCTTTTCTCGACGCGCTCGGCGAAGTCGGCGTTTTCGGACAGAAAGCCATAGCCGGGATGGATGGCTTCGGCATCGGTGACTTCGGCGGCCGAAATGATGGCCGGCATGTTCAGGTAGCTGTCGCGCGGGGCGGCGGGACCGATGCAGACGGACTCGTCGGCCAGACGCACGTATTTGGCTTCGCGGTCGGCCTCGGAATGCACCACCACGGTCTTGATGCCCAGTTCGCGGCAGGCGCGCTGAACCCGCAGGGCGATTTCCCCACGATTGGCAATCAGTATTTTTTCAAACATGGCGATCAGGCGATGATGAACAGCGGCTGGCCGTATTCGACGGGCTCGCCGTTCTCGACCAGGATTTCCTTGATCGTGCCGGATTTATCGGCCTCGATCTCGTTGAGGAGCTTCATGGCCTCGATGATGCACAGGGGGTCGCCTTCTTTGACGGCTTGGCCGACCTCGACGAAGGCGGGCGAATTGGGGTTGGGCGCCCGATAGAAGGTGCCCACCATGGGCGCCTTGACCGAATGCCCCTGGGGCGCCGCCGGGGCGGGCGCCGGCGCGGCCTCCGCCGCCGGGGCGGCGGCGGGAGCGGCCACTACCTGGGTCGGCACGGCGGCCACGGGCGCGACAGGCGTCTGGGAAAACTTCACGATGCGAACCTTGCCCTCGCCCTCGGTGATTTCGAGCTCGGCAATGCCTGAATCGGCCACCAGGTCGATCAGTGTTTTAAGTTTTCGGAGATCCATAGAAATTCCTGTGTGCTGGCCGCCCAGATGACGGCTGTTCTCAATTAGACCGCCTTTTTACGCCAATCGCAGTGATTTGTCTATTAAGTCCCCGCAGATTTCGGGGAAAAAAGATTGATTGAAAGTTAAAGTATCTGCCGCACCCGGGCCTGCAGATCTTCGGGTTTGAGTTCTCCCATGGCGGTGGAAACCAGACGGCCCTGGCGGTTGAAAAAGGCCGTGAACGGCAGGCCGCCGCTTTTGTTGCCGAGGTCGCGCATCAGGGGAATGCCCTGGGTGCCGGTCAGCAGCAAGGGATAGGACACCTGGATTTTTTCCAGGAAACGCTGGACGTTGGCCCGGGTGTCGATGGCCAGGCCCACCAGGGCGAGTTCCGGCTGCTGGTGGTGAATGGATTCGAGCAGCGGCATTTCGCGCACGCAAGGCGCGCACCAGCTGGCCCAGAAATTGAGCACCACCGGGCGTCCCTGGTAGTCGGACAAGGGCTGGCTGACGCCCTGCAGGGTATCGAAGGCGCGGCCGAAGACGGCGTCGGCGGGCAACAGCGCGGCCCGCGCCAGCGCGGGCGCGGCCCAGGCCCCGAGGACGGCGGACGCCCCGCCCAGAAACAAACGTCTGTTCATCAGACTATTCCAGAAAAATCACATGCCGAACCATCATAGCATTGGGTATCCCGGACACCCTACAACTACAATACAGGCCGGAGGTGACGATGCACGTACACATACTGGGAATTTGCGGCACATTCATGGGCGGCCTGGCCTTGATCGCCCGCGCGGCCGGGCACCGGGTGACCGGCTGCGATGCGGGGGTCTATCCCCCCATGAGCACACAGCTGAACGATCAAGGCATCCAGCTGATCGAAGGCTTCGAGGCGGCCCAGATCCGGCTGGGCGCCGACCTGTATATCATCGGCAACGTGGTCAGCCGGGGCAACCCCCTGATGGAAGCCATCCTGGATCAGGGTCTGCCCTATACGTCCGGCCCGCAATGGCTGGCCGACCATATTTTGCCGGGCCAGCATGTGCTGGCCGTGGCCGGCACGCATGGCAAGACCACCACCAGCGCCCTGCTGGCCTGGATTTTCCAACACGCCGGCCAGGCGGCGAATTTCCTGATCGGCGGGGTGGCCCCCGACCTGGGGGTTTCCGCCCGCTACCAGCCGCAGCGCCGCCATTTCGTGATCGAAGCCGACGAATACGACACGGCGTTTTTCGACAAACGATCCAAGTTCGTGCACTACCGGCCCCGCACGGCGATTCTGAACAATCTGGAATTCGACCACGCGGACATTTTTCCCGACCTGGCCGCCATCGAGGCCCAGTTCCACCATCTGGTGCGCACCATCCCGGCCCAGGGGCTGATCCTGCGCCCGGCCGACTGCCCGCCCCTGGATCGCGTGCTGGCGCGCGGCTGCTGGACGCCCGTCGAGACATTCGGCCCGCAAGGACGTTGGCAGGCGCAGCCCGACCCCGCCGACGACCGGCGCAGCGCCATCGCGCAAGACGGCCAGATCCTGGGCGTACTGGACTGGGATCTGGCCGGCCAGCACAACCGCGGCAATGCCTTGGCGGCCATTGCCGCCGCGCACCACGCGGGCATCCCCGTAACGGCCGCCCTGGACGCGCTGCACGCTTTTCAGGGCGTGCGCCGCCGTCTGGAACTGCGCGGCATCCGGCGCGGCGTGGCGGTCTATGACGATTTTGCCCACCACCCCAGCGCGATCGCCACCACCGTCCAGGGGCTGCGCCAGCGCATTGGCCCGCAGGGCCGCATCCTGGCGGTGCTGGAACCCCGCTCCAACACCATGAAACTGGGCGCCATGGCCGAGCGCCTGCCCGACGCCCTGGCGCAGGCGGATCAGGTCTATTGCTACGGCCAGATCAGCGGCAAACAAGCCCTGGGCTGGGATCCGGCCCAGGTGCTGGCCCCGCTGGGGGACAAGCTCGCCTGGTCCGGCCACGACCTGCCCGCCCTGGTGGCCGCGCTCTGCGCCCAGGCCCGCGACCAGGATCATATCCTGGTCATGAGCAATGGCGGCTTCGGCGGCATCCACACGCTTTTGCTGGACGCCCTGGCGTCCCCTTCCCAATAGCCTCCCGCACATCCACTTATGCATGTTCTCTACGAAGACGCCGGCAAACTGAAAGCCGAAACCATTTTTTCCGAAGCCGACACCTCCCTGCAGGTGGAATCGGCCTCGGGCAAGCGCAGCAAGATCAAGCGCAACGCGGTGCTGTTCACGTTCGCCCAGCCCGCGCCCGATGCCCTGCTGCCCGCGGCCGAAACCCTGGCCGCCACGCTGGAACCCGATTTTCTGTGGGAAGTCGCGCCGCAAGAAGAATTCGACGCCGCCGTCCTGGCCGAAGACTATTTCGGCCATGCACCGGACGCGGTCGAGAAAACCGCGGTCATCCTGGCGCTGTCCGCGGCCCCCGCCTATTTTCACCGCCGGGGCCGGGGCGCGTTTCGCCCGGCCCCGCCCGACATCCTGAAGGCCGCCCTGGCGGCCATCGAGAAAAAGCGCCTGCAGGCGCAGCAGCAACAAGAATGGACAGACGCCATGGTGGCGGGCCAACTGCCCGATGCCCTGCGCCCGGTGGCCACCACCTTTCTGGATCAGCCCGACAAAAACAGCCTCCAATGGAAAGCCTTTGATGCCGCCGTGCAGCAATTGGCCATCAGCCCGGAAAAACTGCTGCTGGCCCTGGGGGTATGGCCCAATCCGCTGGCCATGATGCGGCAGCGGTTCCTGGCCACGCATTTCCCCAAGGGCGTCGAATGGCCGCCTGTGGCGGTCGAGCCTTGGGGCGCCGATCTCCCCCAGGCCGACATCGAGGCGTACTCGGTGGATGATTCCAGCACCATCGAAATCGACGACGCGCTGTCGGTCTGCCTGATCGACGACGACACCATCCGGGTGGGGATTCATATCGCCGTGCCCGCGCTGGCCACCCCGCGCGGCAGCGAATTCGACGCCATGGCGCGCAGCCGCATGTCCACGGTCTATATGCCGGGCGACAAAATCCCCATGCTGCCGCGCGAGCTGATCCAGGCGTTTTCCCTGGACGCCGGACAGTGGCGGCCCACGCTGTCGCTATATGTCACAGGCAACCGGCACACGGGCGAAGTGCTGGCCGCCGACACCCGGCTGGAACGCATCCGCGTGGCGGCCAACCTGCGCCACGATGCCATGGGCGACCAGGTCACCGAAGAAGCGCTGGCCGACCCCGACGCCGACTTGCCCCACGGCCACTGGCTGCGGCCCCTCTGGCAGTTCGCCCTGCGGCTGTGCGCGGCGCGCGACCAGGTGCGCGGCAAGCCCGAGAACAACGACCGCATCGAATACAGCTTCGAGCTGGACGGCCCCGCGAACGACCCGGACGCCGTCATCCGCCTGATCCCCCGGCGGCGCAATGCGCCGCTGGAGCGACTGGTGGCCGAATACATGATCCTGGCCAATACCCAATGGGGCGCCCTGCTGGCGCGCCACGGGGTGCCGGGCATTTACCGATCGCAGCAGATGGGGCGCACACGCATGTCCACCCAGGCGCTGCCGCACGAATCCATCGCCGTGCCGCAGTACATCTGGTCCACGTCGCCCCTGCGCCGCTATGTGGATCTGGTCAACCAGGGCCAGATCCTGGCGGCCGCCGAACACGGCGTGTCGGCCCGCCTGGCGGCCCCCTACAAACCCAAAGACGCCGATCTGTACGCTCTCATCGGGGCCTTCGATTCACAGTACACGCTGTGGGGCGAGTTCCAATCCGCCCTGGAACGCTACTGGTGCATCCGCTGGCTGCAGCAGCAGGGCCTGAAAGAAGTCCACGCGCACGTGCTGCGCGAAAACCTGGTGCGCCTGGCCTGCGCCCCCCTGGTCACCCGCATCAACGGCTTGCCCGCCTTCGAGCGCGGCCAGGAACTGGTGCTGGACATCCTGGGCTGCGACGAGCTCGGCCTGGACATCGACTGCCGTCTGCGCGAGGCGCTCTGACCGACCATGACCGAGCCGGCCCGCCCCCTGCCCCTGCAGCTGTTGCAGCCGCCGCGCGAAAACCGCAGCCGCATGGCCCTGGCCCTGCTGTTGTCGGTCTGCGTGCACGGCTTGCTGCTGCTGTGGCACCGGGCGGCGCCCCCGCCCCGTCCCGCCGCCGCGCCGCTGGAGATCACTCTGGTCAACAGCCGCAGCCCGCAAGCCCCGCTGCAACCCCAGGCCCTGGCCCAGCACGATCTGGACGGCGGCGGCGACCAGGCCCAGGGGATGGCCGCCGGCGTGCTGCCGCGCACCACGGACACCCCCGTCCAGGAAACCATCCTGGAGGCCATGCGGCGGCGCCAGGCCGAACTGGAAGCGGAACAACGGCGTCTGCTGACGCAGCTGGAGGCCCAAGACCAAGTGGCGCAAGCCCGCGCCGCGCCGCGCTGGCTAGGCCAGGGCCAAACGGCCGGCGACGACGAGCACGAACAGGACAGTCTGGTGCTCAATGCCCGGATCGCGGCCCTGAAAGAAAAAATCCAGCACTACAACGCCCTGCCCCGGCAAACCTTCACGGCCCCCTCCACCCAGGCGGCGGACATTGCCGCCTACGTCGAAGCCTGGCGCCAGCGCATTGAACAGATCGGCACGGAACACTACCCCCCGCAGGCGCGCGGCCGCATCTACGGCGACCTGCAACTGACTGTCTACATCCGGCGCGACGGCCAATTGGATCACCTGGCGTTCGACCGCCCCGCCGACCAGGCGGTGCTGAACAGCGCGGCCCGGCGCATCATCGAACTGGCCGCACCGTTTCCCCCGCTGCCGGATGCGCTGGCCCGAGACACGGACATCCTGGCCATCACCCGCACCTGGCACTTCACCCGGGACGGCCTGCTGGATACGGGGCAGCCATGAGGCTGCGTTCCTGGCTGGCCGGCCTGATGCTGCTGGCCCTGTGCGCGGGCTTTTTGTACCAGATCGGGCTGTTCGGCATGGTGGTCTGGTTCAATTTCCGCGACCCCGGGGTCACGCCGGTCATGACCGACACGATGCAGGCCGCGCACCGGCAAAATCCCTCGGCCACGCTGCAGTATGTATGGACGCCTTACGACAAGATCGGCAAGGCCCTGAAACAGGCGGTGGTGGCGTCGGAGGATTCCGGTTTCATCGACCACGACGGCATTGAGTGGGATGCCATCCGCAAGGCCTGGCGCTACAACCAGCGCCAGGCGGCCCAAGGAAACTCGCGCCGCCGGGGCGGGTCCACCATCACCCAGCAGGTGGCGAAGAATCTGTTTCTGTCCAATTCCCGCAGCTATCTGCGCAAAGGGCAAGAACTCATCCTGACCTACATGATCGAACTGGTAATGAGCAAGCAGCGCATCCTGGAACTCTACCTGAACGTCGCCCAATGGGGGGAAACCACATTCGGCGCGCAGGCCGCCGCGCAGCATTACTTCAAGACCAGCGCCGCGCGGCTGTCTGCCCGCCAGGCGGCGCAGCTGGCGGCCATGCTGCCCAACCCCGCCTACTACGACGCGCACGGGCCGACCGCCTACCTGCGTGCGCGCATCGGCACCGTGCAGGCGCGCATGCGGCTGGTCGAAGTCCCCTGAACGGATCGGGGTACTATGTAGGTTTTCGCTGTCCTGGCACGCATGCGCACAGCCCGTCATTATCTTGCTCAAGAAATCTACCGCTCCACCCTGGTCGTCCTGGTGGCCTTGGTGGGGCTGTTCATGTTTTTTGCCCTCATCGAGGGCCTGGACAAGGTCGGCGACCACCTGTCCCTGGCGAACCTGTTGTACCTGCAGGCGCTGGACATGCCCAACCACCTGTACGAACTGCTGCCCATCGGCCTGCTGATCGGCGCGGTGCTGGCCCTGGCCGGCCTGGCCCAGCGCAACGAGCTCACCATTCTGCGCGCCTCCGGGGTCAGCGGCCTGAAGCTGCTGGGCACGCTGTGGCTGATCGCCATCCCCCTGGTGGCCGGCGCCTACATACTGTCCGAATACATTACCCCCGCGGCCGAGCTGCACGGCAGCGAATCGCGCCTGGCGCTGCTGGGCCGCACGGACGGCGGCCGCCTGTCCAGCGGCTATTGGTTCAAAGAGGCCGACCCCGACAGCGGCGGCACGCGGGTCATCAACATCCACCGGCTCGACGGCAAAGGCCGGGTGCAAGGGGTGGTGCTGTACGAATTCCGGCCCGACGACACCCTGCGGGCTTATGTGCAGGCCGAACGCGGTCGGTTCGACCAGGGCCGGCTGGTGCTGGATCAACTGACTGAAACCCGCATCCACCCTCAGTCGGCCAATGCTCTGTCGGATGCCCAGGCGCCCAAATCCCCCATCGCCCAGGTGACCCGCCTGGCGCAGCGCAGCATCCCCACGTCCCTGACATCCGAACGCCTGATCGCGCGCGTCCTGACCCCGGAACGCATGGCGATTACTGATCTGCTGGACTACATCCAGTACCTGGAAAACAACCACTTGCAAACCGACCGCCAGGAAGTGGCGCTGTGGCGCAAGCTGGCCTACCCTTTCACCCTGCTGGTGATGATGACGATCGCCACGCCCATCGGATTCATGCAGACGCGGCGCGGCGGGGTCGGGGCGAAGGTGTTCCTGGGGATCATCCTGGGGGTGGGGTTTTTCATGCTGAACCAGCTGGCGCTCAATGCGGGGATGCTGGGCGACTGGCCGCCCTGGGCGACCGCCCTGGTGCCCAGTCTGTTGGGGCTGGGGGTGGCTTTCCTGGTGCTGTTGCTGATGGAGCACCGCCATCCCCTGGCCCTGTGGTGGTGCCAGCGGCGCTTGCAGCGGCAAGCGCCGCTGCCTCGACACGGGAGTTGACCATGCCCGGCGTCTTGGCAACGGCCCCGGACGGGGTGGCACCGGCCCGCGATATCTGGATCATCGGCGATGTGCAGGGCTGCACGGCGGCGTTGCGGGCGCTGCTGGCGCAGCCGGCCCTGTCGGGCCCCGACGCCGAATACTGGTTTGCCGGCGATCTGGTCAACCGGGGGCCGGATTCCCTGGGGGCGCTGCGCCTGATCCGCAGCCTGGGGGAGCGGGCCAAGGCGATCCTGGGCAATCACGATCTGCATTTGCTGGCGGTGGCGGCCGGGGTGCGCAAGCACGGCAAATCCGACACGCTGCAGGATATTCTGCAGGCCCCGGATCGGGATGAATTGATCGACTGGCTGCGCCGGCGGCCGCTGATGCTGCGCGCGCACGGGCATGTAATGGTGCACGCCGGTATTTTTCCCGCCTGGACGCTGGATCAGGCGCAGGAGCTGGCGGGGGAAATCGAAACCGCGCTGCGAGGGGATGACTGGCCGCGGGCGGTGCATGATTTCTATGGGGAAGAACCGTTGCTGTGGGACGATGGCTTGCGGGGGCCGGCGCGCATGCGGGTGATCGTGAATGCGTTGACCCGCATGCGGATGTGCCATGCGTCGGATGGGCGGATGGAATTCCACTACAAGGGCGGGCCGGCTGCGGGAGGGGGTCTGGTGCCTTGGTTCGATTTGCCGGGCCGGCGGGATTTGACGGAGCCGGTGGTGTTCGGGCATTGGTCGGCGCTGGGGCTGATGGTGCGGGCGGATGCGATCTGTCTGGATACGGGGTGCGTCTGGGGGCGGGCCTTGACGGCTTATCGGCTGCGGGGTGGGGAGATCGTGCAGGTGATGGCCTGATGGTGGATTGCGTTGGGTGTTCTTTTGTCTGATTGGGCGTTCTTTTGTCTGATCTCGTGGGGGTGCCAGGGGGCGGGGGGAACAGGTCACAAGTTGGCGGCTGCGCCGAAGATATTGGGGTGGGTTCCAACAGTTCCCCCCGCCCCCTGGCACCCCCACTGCCGACAACCGGGCATCGCCCCACTGACGGCTGCCGGAGTATGACGCCACTGCTGACAACCGGGGCATGGCCCTACTGGCGACTGTCAGGGCATGGCCCCATTGACGACTGCCGACGATGGCTCCACTGCCGACAATCGGGGCATGGCCCCATGTGACTGCCGAGGCATGGCTTCAATGGTGACTGCCGGAACGATCTGGAAACTGCCCCGGCTGATGCACGACAGAACGCGGCCGAAGCGCGCTGGGTTGTGGATGATCCAAGCGGCACGCCGGAAAAGCGCTGTCAAAGGCGCGCAAACACCTGGTCGGCGATGTCCAGGGTGGACTGGATGACGGCGTCGTCGTGGGTGATGGAAACGAAACCGGCTTCAAAAGCGGAAGGGGCGAAGTGCACCCCGGCGGACAACATGCCGTGGAAGAAGCGCTTGAAAGCGTCCTGGTCGCAGGCGGAGACTTCGGCCAGGGTGGTGGGGACGGCATCGCTGAAGTAAATACCGAACAGGCCGCCTTGCCAGTCGCCGCTGAAAGGCACTTGGTGGCGCCGGGCACAATCGGCCAGGCCCCGGATCAGCTGGCCGGTTTGCCGGTGCAGCTGTTCGTAGAAGCCGGGTTGCGCCAGGCGGCGCAAGGTGACCAGCCCGGCGGCCACGGCAACGGGATTGCCGGACAGGGTGCCGGCCTGGTACACCGCGCCCAGGGGGGCGATGTCGGCCATGACGTCGGTGCGCCCGCCAAAGGCGCCCACGGGCATGCCGCCGCCAATGATCTTGGCCAGGGTGGTCAGGTCGGGGGTGACGCCGCACAGGCCCTGCATACCCTGGGGGCCGACACGCAGGCCGGTCATGACTTCGTCGAAGATCAGGAGGGCACCATGCTGCGTGCACAGGCGGCGCAGGCCTTCCAGGAAGCCGGGCGCGGGGCGCACCAGGTTCATGTTGCCGGCCATGGGTTCGACGATGATGCAGGCGATCTCGTCGGGGTACTGCTGGAAGGCGGCCTCGACGGCGGCCAGGTCGTTGTAGTCCAGCACCAGGGTGTGCTGCACGAACTCGGGTGGCACGCCCGCCGACGACGGATTGCCGAAAGTGAGCATGCCCGACCCGGCCTTGACCAGCAGGCTGTCGGAATGCCCATGGTAGCAGCCTTCGAATTTAATGATTTTATGGCGCTGGGTGTGGCCCCGCGCCAGGCGGATGGCCGACATCGTGGCCTCGGTGCCCGAGCTGACCAGGCGCACCTGCTCGATGGACGGGATGCGCTGGATGATGGCTTCGGCGATGTCGATCTCGGCTTCGGTAGGCGCCCCGAACGACAGCCCGCCGCTGGCGGCGGCCTGCACGGCCTGCACGACTTCCGGGTCGGCATGGCCCAGGATGGCGGGCCCCCAGGAGCCCACATAATCAATATAGCGGGTGCCTTCGGCATCCCACAGATACGGCCCCTGGGCGCGTTGGATAAAGGGCGGCGTGCCGCCGACGGAGCGGAACGCCCGCACGGGGGAATTCACCCCGCCGGGAATGGCCTTGCAGGCGCGGTCGAACAATTCAGTATTACGGGACATGAGTTCTCGCCAGTGAAAAAGGTCAGGAAAACAGGCGGCTGCACGCTTGCGCGGCGGCCTGGATGTCGGGCGCGTCGAAGATGGCGCTGATGACGGCGATGCTGTCCACCCCGGCCTGAATCAGGGGGGCGGCGTTCTCCGGCGTAATGCCGCCGATGGCCACCACGGCGGGGCGCGGGGACAAGGCCTGCGTCAACTGGCGGCCGGCGCGCAGGTCGGCCAGCGTGGCCTGCACGGCATCGGGTTTGACCCGGGACGGGTAGACCGCGCCGAAGGCTATATAGTCCACCGAGGCCTGCAGCTGGCGACGGGCCAGGTCGGGCTGGTTATAACAGGAACAGCCGATCAGCTTATGCGGCCCCAGCGCCTGGCGCACCTGGGCCGCCGGGGCATCGTCGCGCCCCAGGTGCACGCCATCGGCATCCAGTTGGGCGGCCAGCTGCCAATCGTCGTTGATGATCAGCGGCAAGCCCAGGAGCCGGCAGAGATCCAGCACGGCCTGCGCCTGGGCTTGCCGCTGGGCGGCATCGCCGGTCTTGCGGCGCCACTGCAAAGCGCGCATGCCGCCCGCATGGGCCAGGCGGATGGCCGACAGCAGCCGGTCGGTGTCGGGCCAATCGGGGGTCACGCCATACAGGCCGCGGGGAAATCGTAGTGCTGTCATGGGAGGTATCGCAAAATGTGCCGCCCCATACCGGGATGCAGCGTGTGGGCCATCATGCCCGTGGCGGTCTCTACCGCCTGCTGGCAGGCATCGGCCACCGCCTGGCCCTGGGCCAGGCCACAGACCAGCAAGGTCGCCAGCAGGCCGTCGCGGCCATCAGGCCGCACCTGCGAAGCCGGCCAAGGCCAGTGGCGTTCGCTGTGCGGGGCGGATCGCAGAGCCAGCTGGAACCCCGGGTGCGCAGCGGGCCGGCACGACAGCACCGTATTCGCCCCGAGTTCCAGCAGCGCGTCGAGCGGGTCGGCGGCCCGGGTGGCCGACAGCAGGCCCTGCTGCGCCCAGTGTTCGGCCTGGCCGGGGTCGACGATGACGACGCTGGCCTGGGGCACCAGCAAATCCAGCGCCGCTCCCAGGGTGTCATCCGCGTCCAGGTCGAGCAAGTCCGGCACCGCCGGTGGATTGGACAGTTGCAAGACCAGCGGCAGCGCGCTGTAGTCGGCTGCCACCTGGGCCAGAACCGCGATGGTTTCGGGATCGTATTGCGGGCCGATCTTGATGGCGCCGATGGCCATGTCTTCCAGCAGGCAGCGGGCCTGGTCGTCGATGTGCTCGGGGGCCAGGCGCAAAATGGATTCGACCCCGCTGGTGTCCTGGATATGCAAGGCGGTGATGACCGACCCCGCATGCAGGCCGCGGCCCGCGCAAACAACCGCGTCCGCCGGCAGGCAAGCGGCCCCGGTGGGGTCGTGCGGGCCGATGATCAGCGGCAGGGAAAGAGAGGAAATCAGGGGAGACACCATGATGCGGATAAAAAACAGCAGTGCAGCTGCCGGATTGGGTACTATGGCGTCCATTCTAATGGATTGCCCCAAATCTGATACTCTAGGCATAAGGGCGCATAGCCAAACTTCAGGAGGTTTGCCATGACGACAGAACCACATGATTCCACCGGCGATGCACGCATGGATCTGTCCCGGCAGTTTCTCCTGGCCATGCCGGGCATGGTCTCGGGCGAACTCGCCAACACCGTCATCTATGTGTGCGAACATACCGAACACGGCGCCCTGGGGCTGGTGGTCAACCGGCCCACCGACCTGACCATCGGCGATCTGCTGCAGCGCATCGACCTTCCCCTGTCGCTTGAAATCGGCCCCGTGCGCGAGGCGCCCGTTTTTTTCGGCGGCCCCGTCCAGACAGACCGGGGCTTCGTGCTGCACGTCCCGCGCGGCCAATACAGTTCCAGTATCGCCTTGGGCGACGACGTCGCCCTGACCACGTCACGCGACGTGTTGCAAGACGTCGCCGCGGGCAACGGCCCGGCCCGCTTGCTGGTGACCCTGGGGTATGCCGGCTGGGGCGCGGGCCAGCTCGAACACGAACTCTCCCGCAACGCATGGCTCAACGTGCTGGCTTCCCATGAAATCCTCTTTGAAACGCCGGCCGAGCAGCGTTACGACGCCGCACTGGCCCAGTTGGGGATACGCGCATCCATGCTGACGGGCGCCGCGGGCCACGCCTGACGGCAACAGTGCCGGGCGCCCCGCGTCCCGGCGCTGTTGCCGTTTTCCCCCTTTCTTTTTCAACACCTTGGCAATGTCAGAAGAAGTCTTGCTGGCCTTCGATTTCGGCCTGAAAAAAATCGGGGTTGCGCTGGGCAACACGCTCACGGCCCAAGCCCGCCCCCTGTGCATCCTGACCCCCGCCACCCGCGACCAGCGCTTCACCCAGGTCGCCGATCTGCTGGCAACCTGGCAGCCGGATCGCGTGATCGTCGGCCTGCCCCTGACCCTGGACGGCGGCGAACAGCCCGCATCCCAGCACAGCCGCCGTTTCGCCCACCAGCTCGAAGGGCGCTTTCATGCGCGGGTCGTGCTGGTGGACGAGCGCGGCTCCAGCCGCGAAGCCCAACAGGCCCTGGGCACCAACGCCCCGGACGACGCCATGGCGGCTGCTATCATTCTGCAGCGCTACCTGGATGCGCTGGAAAAATAAAGGAGAGGCCCTGTTGGCGCCGCTATTGTTTTTGGCCCGAGCCTTGCCGGTTGCCCTCTGGATCGCCGCCGGCCTGCTGACCGAACTGATCGTGTTCCCCTGGCTGCGCCGCCCCCGGCGGCGGCAGGTCGTCCGCGCCTGGTCGCGCGGCCTGATGACCCTGTGCGGCATCCGCGTCCACGTCGACGGCAGCCCCGTGCGGGAGGGGGCGGTTCTGTGGGTGGCCAACCACATCTCCTGGGTGGACATTTTTGTCCTGAACAGCGTGCGCCCCACCTCCTTTGTCGCCAAAAGCGATATCCGCCGCTGGCCGGTGCTGGGCCTGCTGGTCGCCTGGGCCGGCACCCTGTTCATCGACCGCGCCCACCGCCACGCGGTGCGCCTGGCCGGCCAGCAGATGCAGGCCTGTTTCGACCAGGGCGACGTGGTCGGCCTGTTTCCCGAAGGCACCTCCACCGAAGGCGCCGACGTCAAGCCCTTTCATGCGGGCCTGTTCGAGCCCGCCATCCAGGCCACCGTCCCCGTCCAGCCCATCGCCCTGCGTTTTCTGCACCGGGGCCGGCCCGCGCCGTCCCTGGCCTTTGTCGGCGACCAGACCCTGGTGGCCAATCTGTGGCGTCTGCTGGGCCGCCGAGGGGTGCGCGTCGACTGCACTTTCCTGCCGCCCATCCCGCCCGCGCCCGGCCAGACCCGCAGCCTCCTGGCCCAACGCACCCATGCGGCGGTGGCCCGGCACCTGAAAGCCCCAAATCCGGGCAACCAGAACGCAGCACCTTAAAACTTCAAATTTCTTGACCCAGAACAAGGACAATTGAAGAATCGAACCCTACACTGAGTCTGTCATTTACTTTCTTCAGCGGCCGCCGCGACGGCCCAGGCGCCATGACCGACTACTCCTCCTATGCCGCCACGCAACATCCCGCCGTGGCGTCCATCGCCCCCGATCTCGAAACCCGCGCCGTCGGCGCAGCCACCGACCTGCGCCTCTGGCTGCGCATGATCAGCTGCTGCAACCTGATCGAAAACGAAGTCCGCAGCCGCCTGCGCAGCGAATTCAGCACCACGCTGCCGCGCTTCGACCTCATGTCGCAGCTCACGCACGCCCCCCGGGGCCTCAAAATGAGCGAACTCTCACGCCTGATGATGGTCACCAACGGCAACATCACCGGCATCACCGACCAGCTGGAAAAAGACGGCCTGGTCGAACGCCTGAAAGACGACAGCGACCGCCGCAGCTCCCTGATCCGCCTCACGCCCAAGGGCAAACGCTACCATCGCCGCATGCAGCGCGCCCACGAAACCTGGATCGAATCCCTGATGGGCGGCCTGGCACCCACCGCCCGCAACACGCTGTTCGAGCTGCTGGGCGACCTGAAGCAATCCACCCACGCGCGGCTGCCTGTGGCCTGATCCAGCGGCTGCCATCACTGCGGTTTGCGCCTTGCCCGACGAGCCCGGGCATCCAACACATTCACGCGATCAAACCAAGCAGGCCGCACACCAGGCATCCCGGCCCATACCCCCCCATTCGGCATAGAATGGGGGTTTGTTTTTTGCGTCATTGCCCACGGGCTCACGGCACCCGGATTCCCGGCAGCCCACCCGGGGCGCTTTCAACACAAGGCGACCATGGCCATCAATCTGCAAATCCCGGCGCGCGACGCCATTTTCCCCGTCCAGGGCATCCGTATCGGCACGGCCGAGGCCGGCATCCGCAAGGCAGACCGCCGCGACCTGACCGTCCTGCTGCTGGACGCGGGCACCAGCGTGGCCGGCGTGTTCACGCGCAACCGTTTTCGCGCCGCGCCGGTGCAGGTCTGCGAAGCCCACCTGGCCGGCAGCCAGGACATCCGCGCACTGGTGATCAACACAGGCAACGCCAATGCCGGCACGGGCGCGCCCGGCCTGCAGGCCAGCCACGAAACCTGCACGGCCCTGGCCGCGCTGCTGGGCCTGGACGCGCGGCAGGTGCTGCCGTTTTCCACCGGGGTCATCCTGGAACCCCTGCCGGTGGATCGCCTGATCGCCGCCCTGCCCGCCGCCCTGGCCGACGCCCAGCCCAACCACTGGTTTGAAGCCGCCCACAGCATCATGACCACCGACACCCAGCCCAAGATCCACTCGCGGCAGCTGGATTTGGGCGGCACGACGGTCACCATCACGGGCATCAGCAAGGGCGCGGGCATGATCCGCCCCAACATGGCCACCATGCTGGGCTATTTGGCCACCGATGCGGGCTTGCCCCCCGCCCTGCTGCAAACCCTGACGCGCCAGATTGCGGATCAATCCTTCAACCGCATCACGGTGGACGGCGACACTTCCACCAACGATTCCTTCATCCTCCTGGCTACCGGGGCCAGCGGGGCGCGCATCGAATCCACCCAAGACCCGCGCTACGCGCCGCTGGCGCAGGCCCTGACCGACGCGGCCCGCGATCTGGCCCAGAAAATCGTGCGCGATGCCGAGGGGGCCACGAAGTTCATGACCATCCAGGTCGAGCAGGCCGCCAGCACCGAAGAAGCCCTGAAGGTGGCTTATGCGATTGCGCATTCTCCGCTGGTCAAGACCGCGTTCTATGCGTCCGACCCCAACCTGGGGCGCATCCTGGCCGCGATCGGCTATGCGGGGATCGACGATCTGGACGTCGGCAAGCTGACGCTCTGGTTGGGCGATGTGCAGGTAGCCACCGCGGGCGGGCGCGATCCGGCCTACCAAGAGGCCGACGGCCAGCGGGTGATGGCGCAGGCCGAGATTCTGGTGCGCGTGGCGTTGGGGCGCGGCGCGGTGTCGGATACGGTGTATACGTGCGATTTTTCGCATGAATATGTGAGTATCAATGCGGATTATCGGTCTTGATCCGGGTGTGGGTTGAAGCAATTGGGGGGTCTTGAGGCTCGGGGGGGTTGAGATAGCCGTATCGCAGCTCATCGTCGTGGCCGGGGGGAATGGGGCACAGGTCGCAATTTGGCGGCTTCGCCGAAGGTGTTGGGGTGGGCTCCAACAATGCCCCATTCCCCCCGGCCACGACGATCTACGAAAAGAGTTAAGCCCTGGAACTACGGCGATGCACGAAAAGAGCCAGGCCCCGGGGCCACGGCGATTCACGACAAGAGTCAAGCCCTGGGGCCGCGGCGATTCACGAACCGTGCTAAGTCCCCTTTTGGCTTCGACAACCTGCGAATAGTGTCCGATCCCTCTCCAGCGATGACGATCTACGCAAAGACGGGGTAGTGTCTTCTTTTGTGACGCGGCCCTGGGGTGAATGCGATGCCTCTCGGTGGCGCGTGCCCAGTGCCGTGTCTTAGTCATGCCATGACGATGGCAGTGCGCCTATCGTGTTTCTTCTGCCCTGCGACGACAAGCGGCAGCACGCTTGGTTTTCAGCATTGTTTCGGCTGTCGGCTGCCGTTGTGTGGCGGGGCCGGAGGGCGCTGTCGGAGCCCACCCCAACACCTTCGGCGAAGCCGCCAACGTGCGACCTGCGTCCCCCGGCCCCGCCACACAACGGCGATATCCCGCTAAAGAACCAACGGCGACACTGCGCTAAACAAAACAGCGGCAGCGTGTGCAAACATCAACGGCCAGTTCCCACTGAACTTGATCATTTGAAACGTTGTCCGACCGGCGAGCATCTATCTGGTGTCCCCAAGAAAATGGGGACTTCCAAGATCCGATCCCACGACCCAAGGACAAAAAATGATTTCCGCTGCAATTATCCTCTTTGCCATCGCGGCTGCAGGTGGCCTGATTCTCGCCGCCCATGTGCTGCGTGGCCATTTCGCCCCCTGGGCATTATCCGTGCTGCATGCCTTGCTGGGGGCCGCCGGGCTGATCCTGCTGATTCTCGCGCTGGCCCAGGGGGCCGCGTCGCAACCGGTGCTGGTCGGCTTTATTCTGCTGCTCATCGCGGCGCTCGGCGGCTTTTTCCTGGTTTCCTTCCATGCCCGCAAGCGGCTGCCGCCCAAAGCCGTGGTAATCGTCCACGCTTTGGTCGCCGTGATCGGGTTCTTGACGCTGTTGAGCGTCGTGCTGTAACGCCATGCGCCATCCTCTACACCCCGCATTGGTTCACTTCCCGGTGACGTGTTGGTCATTGGCCACACTGGCGGATTTCGCCGGTCTCTGGCTGGGAGAGTTCGTTTGGCAATGGTCGGCAGGGCTGCTTGCCGTGGGCTGTATGATCGCCCTGCCGGCGATGGCGGCCGGCGTCATGGAGCTGTCACGCGTGCCGGACGGCCCGGCACTGCGTGATGTCTACCTGCACATGGGGCTCATGCTGACTGCTTTCAGCCTGTACTCGGCGCGTCTTGTGCTGGGCCTGGATCATTGGCAAGCCCTTGCCCCGGATCGCTGGTCTCTGGCCCTGGATCTGGCCGGCTTCGTCGCGCTGGCGGTCGGCGGCTGGCTGGGCGGCCGTCTGGTATATGGCTACGGCATCGGGCGCCAAGCACCCGACGATTGATTTATAAGCAGAAATCTGCGAAAATACCCGGCTTGGTTGTGGCTATATATCGGCCACGGCTTTTTTAGCAGTCCCGGATATCCCTATTTGCCCCGCCTCTGGCCTTGGCTGGCCCGGGCGGGCCAATGGAAACCCCCGGGCAACTTCACAGGAATCCCCCATGTACGCGGTCATAAAAACCGGCGGCAAGCAATATCGCGTTTGCGCCGGCCAAAAACTGAAAATCGAACAGATACCGGCAGACATTGGGCAAGAAATCTCGCTTGACCAGGTATTGTCGGTCGGCGAAGGCGAATCGCTGCAAATCGGCACGCCTTTCGTCGCTGGTGCCGCTGTCAAAGCCACCGTTCTTGCGCAAGGTCGTCACGACAAAGTCAAGATCTTCAAGATGCGCCGGCGCAAGCACTATCAAAAGCACCAGGGCCATCGTCAAAACTACACCGAAATCCGCATTGACGCGGTTGCGGCCTAATCCCCCAGGAGCACTCTCATGGCACACAAAAAGGGCGGCGGCTCAACGCGCAACGGCCGCGACTCCGAATCGAAACGCCTAGGCGTCAAGGTCTACGGCGGTCAGGTCATCTCGGCTGGCGGCATCATCGTCCGCCAGCGCGGCACCCAGTTCCACCCCGGCGTCAATGTCGGCATCGGCAAAGACCACACGCTGTTTTCCCTGGTGGACGGCACTGTGAAATTCTCGGTCAAAGGCGCGCTCAATAAACGCACCGTTTCGGTCGACGCCGCCAGTTGATTCCCACCGGAATCACCCCAAAGACCCTGCCCACCCGGTAGGGTCTTTTTTTTCATAGAATATCCATCATGAAATTCGTAGACGAAGCCACCATCGAAGTCATTGCCGGCAAAGGCGGCAATGGCGTTGCCAGTTTCCGCCGGGAAAAATTCATCCCCATGGGCGGACCCGATGGCGGCGACGGCGGGCGCGGCGGATCCATACTGGCGATCGCCGACCGCAACATCAATACCTTGATCGACTACCGCTATGCGCGGCTGCATCGGGCGAAAAACGGCGAAAACGGCCGGGGCTCCGACCAATACGGGGCAGGCGCGCCGGACATCGTGCTGCGCATGCCCGTGGGCACGGTGGTGCACGACGCCGATACCGGCGAACAGCTATTCGACCTGGCCCAGCACGGCCAGCAGGTGGTTCTGGCTGCCGGCGGCCAGGGCGGGCTGGGCAATCTGCACTTCAAATCCAGCACCAACCGCGCGCCGCGCCAGTTCACCCCGGGGCGCGAGGGGGAAGAACGCCGCCTGCGGCTCGAACTCAAAGTCCTGGCCGACGTGGGCCTGCTAGGCATGCCCAATGCCGGGAAATCCACGCTGATCGCCCGGGTCTCCAACGCCAAACCCAAGATCGCGGACTATCCTTTCACGACGCTGCACCCCAACCTGGGGGTGGTGCGCACCTCGCCCGCCCACAGTTTCGTCATCGCCGACATCCCCGGCCTGATCGAAGGGGCCTCTGAAGGCGCGGGCCTGGGACACCAGTTCCTGCGCCACCTCAGCCGCACCCGCGTCCTGCTGCACCTGCTGGACGTGCAATCCCCCGATCCCGACGTCGACGCCTGCGCCCAGGCCGTCCAGGACGCCCGCGCCATCGCCCAGGAGCTTCACCGCTACAGCCCGGAGCTCGCCGCCAAGCCCCGCTGGCTGATATTGAACAAACTGGACATGGTCGAAGACCCCGCCGCCGTCCAGACGCGCATCTGCCAAGCGCTGGACTGGAACGGCCCGGTGTTCGGGATTTCCGCCCTGACCGGGGCCGGCACCCCGCAACTCATGGGGGCGATCCAGTCCTGGCTGGATGAACAGCAGCGCACAGCCCATGCCCGCGACGATGACCCCCGATTCACGGACGATCCACGCATCGGCCAGCCATGACCCATCCACCGCCGCCCCGCCAGGGCTGCACGGTGCCGTCCGGCTGACCGCCCGCGCGCCGCGCCCCCGTCATCCGGCATTCACCCTTTTGCATTCCGATGACCGCCAGCCTGTGCCCCGCCTGCGAGACACGGGCTTTCCCAACATTTTTCTGTCTCCTTGCCGTCCATGCCTACTTCCGCCTTACCGCCTTCGGTCGCCCTGAACGCTCACCGGCTGGTTCTGAAGGTGGGGTCTTCCCTGGTCACCAACGAGGGCCGGGGCATCGACCTGCCCGCCGTGGCCCAATGGGCCGAACAAATCGCCGCGCTGCATGCGGCGGGCCGCCAGCTGGTGCTGGTATCCAGCGGCGCGATTGCCGAAGGCATGGCCCGCTTGGGCTGGCCCCGGCGGCCCAAGACCATGCCCGAACTGCAGGCGGCGGCGGCCGTCGGCCAGATGGGGCTGGTGCAGGCCTACGAGGCCGCGTTCGCCCGCCACGGCATCCGCACAGCCCAGATTCTGCTGACCCACGAAGACCTGGCCGACCGTCGCCGCTACCTGAATGCCCGCAGCACGCTGGTCACTTTGCTGAATCTGGGCGTGGTTCCCATCGTCAACGAAAACGACACCGTGGTCACGGATGAAATCCGGGTGGGCGACAACGACACCCTGGGCGCCCTGGTGACCAATCTGGTCGAAGCCAGCGTGCTGATCATCCTGACCGATCAAGCGGGCTTGTACAGCGCCGATCCCCGCAAGCACCCGGATGCGCAATTCATCCACCAGGGCCAGGCGGGCGACCCGGCCCTGGAAGCCATGGCGGGCGGGTCGGGCAGCACCATCGGCACGGGCGGGATGCTGACCAAGGTGTTGGCGGCCCGGCGGGCGGCCAACAGCGGGGGGCACACGATCATCGCTTCCGGGCGCGAACACGCCGTGCTGCAGCGGCTGGCCGCGGGAGAACCCATCGGCACGGAACTGCAGGCGGTTTTGCCGGTGCGCTCCGCGCGCCAGCGCTGGATGGTGAATCATTTGCGCTTGCGTGGGCGGGTCACGCTGGACGCGGGGGCGGTGCGGGCGCTGACGCAGGGCCACCGCAGTCTGCTGCCTATCGGGGTGGTGGCGGTGGAAGGCGAGTTCGAGCGCGGGGATGTGGTGGCCTGCGTGGACGAGCATGGGGTGGAATGCGGCCGGGGGCTGACCAATTATTCGTCGGCGGATACTGCGCGGATTCTGCGGCAGCCCAGCCACCGCATTGCGGAGATTCTGGGTCATGTGCATGACCCGGAGCTGATTCATCGGGACAATCTGGTGGTGGCGGCGCGAGGGGGGAGCGCTGGTTAATCAGGTGGTGGGGGGTGGTGCTTCGGGGATTTGCTTCGGGGATTTGCTTTGGAGGGATGTGCCTCACAGGGATTTCATCGTTGATTGGAGGGGCTGGGGGGCATCGGTCGCAATTTGGCGGCTGCGCCGGGTTGGTTGGGGTGGGCTCCAACAATGCCCCCCAGCCCCTCCAATCAACGATTGACGACAGGAGAGACACCGTGAGCAGCAACTCGGGGCCGCCGGTCATGATAAAAGCTGTGGCATGGGTTGTCGGCAACATGCAGCGATCCACAATAAGGCGGCGCTGCGGACGACGACTCGACTCATGGCAAAATCAGCACCATGAATGTTCGCGCAGCGCCTTGAACAGCGATATGCAGGCCTCTTAAGAACGCGAACAAACAACTGTAGACGGTGTATCGGCATCCTGACAACTTTAGTTTGCTACTGCCCAGCTAAGGGCGCCAGTCAACTATACGAGCAACCCCCCAACACTCCCGGCGAAGCCGCCAAATCGCGACCTGTGTCTCCCGCCCCCGCCAGGCCGCCGCGAGCCGTTCAACGTAGAAATATCCAAACCAAGCACCAGCCCCAACGCAGAAAAACGCTATTCAAGCCGCGTCAACCCAGATCACCCCAGCGCACCAGCCCTTCACTTTTGCGCCGGCAAAAAAAGCGTTTCCTTCACTTCCTCCATCACCACGCAGCTTTTCGTCTGCGTCACACCGGGCAAGCGCAGCAGAATATTGCCCAACAGGTTGCGGTACTGGCTGATTTCCTTGATCCGCGCCTTGACCAGATAATCGAAATCCCCCGACACCAAGTGGCATTCCAGCACCTGAGGAATGCAAAGCACTTCGCGGCGGAACTCCTCGAAAGTGCGCTCGGACTTGCTGGACATGCTGATCTCGACAAACACCAGCAGGCCCGCGTCCAGAGCCGCCGGCGAGACCCGGGCGTAATAGCCGGTGATGACGCCATCGCGTTCCAGGCGACGCACTCGCTCGATGCACGGCGTGACGGTCAGGCCCACCGCGTCGGCCAGCTCCGTCATCGACAGGCGCCCATTCCGCTGCAATAGATCCAGAATCCGCCGGTCGATCTTGTCCAGGGCATGCAGGGATTCTTTCTGTACTCGCATCATGTTCTCCAAAATTCGCACACGGGCCGCCCACGAAACGGGCCGGCGCCCTCTCGGCGATCGCCGGGCCGCCGGCGCCGGACGGTCGGGCGGCCCGCGAACCCAAGCGCATGCGGCTTGCAATATCTCGGCATTGGGCCTAAAACAGGGGCAAACAGCCCCTGGCCAAACCGCAGGCCCAGGCCGTAAAACCTGCCGCAAAAACATGGGTTTTCCCGTTTTTCCGCATGGCTTGGATGTTGCCAGCATTTTGTCCTGCAGGCCAGCAGCCAGTACGCATTTTCACCATGAATTTATCGAAAAACTGTTTTTTTCATAAAAATATACCTGAAGATATTGCCTATCATCATTAAAAATTAATCCACTGAGGTTCATCATGAAAGTTCTGGTTCTAGGAGCCGGCGTTGTGGGGGTCACAAGCGCCTATTACCTGGCTCTCCAGGGGCACGACGTCACTGTCATCGACCGTGAATCCAACACCGCCGAAGAAACCAGTTTCGGCAATGCGGGTCAGCTTTCTTTTGGCTATTCCTCTCCATGGGCGGCCCCCGGCATCCCGCTGAAAGCCTTCAAATGGCTGTTTACCCAGCATGCCCCGCTGACCATCCGCCCCGACGGCAGCCTGTTCCAGCTGCGCTGGATGTTCGACATGTGGCGCAATTGCACCCCGCAGCGCTACGCCATCAACAAAGAGCGCATGCTGCGCATGTCGGCCTACAGCCGCCAGTGCCTGCACCAGCTGCAGGCCGACACCAATATCCAGTTCGAAGGCCGCCGCCAGGGCACCTTGCAGGTGTTCCGCACCCAGAAGCAGCTGGATGATGCCCAGCGCGACGTCCAGGCATTGAGCGATGCCGGCGTGGCATTCGAGCTGCTCACCAGCGACCGCCTGGCCGAATACGAGCCCGCCTTGAAGCAAGTGCAGCACAAACTGGTGGGGGGCCTGCGCACCCCGGACGATGAAACCGGCGATTGCCACCTGTTCACCCATGCCCTGACCCGGCTGGCCGAAGCGCAAGGCGTGCAGTTCCGCTACGGCGAAGTCATCCAGGCGGTGCATCAGGCGGGCGGCCAGGTCACTGGCGTGCAATGCGCCTCGGGGCTGATGCAGGCCGATGCCTACGTGGTGGCCCTGGGTTCGTATTCGCCCCTGATGCTGCGCGGCATCGTGGACTTGCCCATCTACCCGATGAAAGGGTATTCCATCACCGTCGATATCGACAATATCGACCGCGCCCCGGTATCCACCCTATTGGACGAAACCTATAAAATCGCCCTGACCCGGTTCGACCAGCGCATCCGGGTGGGCGGCATGGCCGAAGTGGTGGGCTACGACACACACCTGGACAGCCGCCGTCAGCGCACCCTGGAAATGGTGCTGAACGACCTGTTCCCGGGCTGCTACAAACCGGGCGACGTGCATTTCTGGACCGGACTGCGCCCCAAGACCCCGGACAGCACCCCCATCGTGGGGCGCACCAAGCTGGGCAACCTGTATCTGAACACCGGCCATGGCACCCTGGGCTGGACCATGGCTTGCGGCAGTGGCCAGCTGATTGCCGATATTGTGTCGGGCAAAGCCACCGCCATCCGCAGCGAAGACCTGGGCGTACAGCGCTATCGCTGACCCCGCCGGCCCGCCCGATGCGGCGGGCGGCCCGCCGCATCGGACTCAGAGCGTCCAGACGTAGCCGTAATCCAGCAGGTTTTCTATGGGCGGGCGGGGCATTCCCGCACTTTCCGCCCGGCGGCGCAAACGGCTGAACAGGTCCCGGCACCCCTGATCAAGCAGGGCCTGGTGACGATCCTCCGGCCAGATTTGCAGGACGGCATCCAGGAGCTCCCGGTGCGCCACGACATGGCCGGGCGCTTCAAAGAACCCCAACAGCAGGGCGCGCTCGGCCGGGGTCAGGCGCAGACTTCCGGTGTCTTCATGCACCAGCAGCCAGCCCTTTTCGTCCAGCCGCCAAGGGCCAATGCGATATTGACTGCCCAGCACGCCATCCGACAGGCGCCAAGGCGCCTCGACCGTCGCGGCCTGCTGCGCCTGCCGGTATTCCAGCGCGCGCAGCACCGCCATCAAGGTGTGCGCATTGTCTTTCGGACGCAGGACGCTATCCACGCCTTGACTCAGCAGCGCGGCGATTTCGGCCCTGGACAATAAGCGGGTGCGGGCCACCATCAGGGTCTGCCCCCCGCGCGACCGCACCTGCTGCGCCACCTTGCAGTTGGCGGCGACTTCCCCCATCAAGACCACCGCATGCAGCGGCTGCCCCGCCAGCCCCCGGTGCCGGCGTCGAAGTTCGGCTTCTTCTTCGAAACAGCGCACCTGGTAGCCTTCTGTGGACAGGCGATTTCCCCAGCCTTGGTCATCGGGCGCCAAGACCCAGACCAGCCGGGATTGTTGGGATTTATCTTTCGGGTTCTGGTTTTTTTTCATCGTTGTATGCGAAAAGCCCCGCCCTGCCGGGCGAAGGGGTTGGTTATCTGCCATCCAGAAATATTACGTTTGTAATACTTATAAAAACACCAATGTAATACACCTTTTTAGTCCAATAAAGGGGTGGAAACCTTTGGCGATCGAATCCTTTTGAGTCGTACCAGATTGGGGCTGTCTCAGGCCCAGCTGGCGCGTTTGTGCGGCCTGTCGCAAAGCGCGATTTCGGGCTACGAAAACGGCAGCCGGCGATCTTCAAAGAAACTGACGGTAATCGCCCAGATACTGGGCGTAAGTTTCTACTGGCTGATGCACGGCGAAGGCGACCAGTCGCCCGCCCAGCCGGAAGACGCCATGCGCGAAGCCACCCAGCCCTGGCCGTTTCCATCCATCGAACCTCGCTTGTTCTGGGCCCTGAAAGCAAAAGACCGCGACGCCATCGAATCGGCGGTGGCCGTCTTGATCGAAAAACTGCAATCATAAAAGCCCGGCCCCCAGGAACAGCCAAAGCGTCCGCCCCCTTGACGGCCCCGGCGCAGGCTGCCCCGGGGCGAACCGCGCTGCGCCAGGCACTAAAAATCTACTTGCCGACCGCATACAAAAAGAGTTCGACCCGGCGATTGAGCGCCCGGCCCTGGACGGTGCTGTTGTCGCCAATGGGGTTGGCCGCCCCCAGGCCCTCGGCCATAAGACGTCCCGGGGCCACCCCCTGGTTGGCCAGATACTGGGTCACCGCGCCCGCCCGCCGCTGGGACAAGGGCAGGTTGATGCTGTCGTTGCCGGTGGAATCGGTATAGCCAATGGCCTTGGCGCGCAGTTCGGGGTGCTGGTTCAGGGCCCGCGCCACGCTGTCCAGCACCGGCAGCAAGGCGGGTTTGAGAACGGATTGGTTGGTATCGAAGGACACATTGCTGGGGATATTGACCTTCAAGGTGCCGTCGGGCATTTCGATGACGGACACCCCCAGGCTGGAAGCGCCGGACTGCTCGACGTCGCCTTTGATGGCTTTCCAGTTGTAGCCCACCACGCCGCCCACCACGGAACCGATCCCGGCGCCGATCAGCGCCGCGTGGCTGCTGTCGCCGATCAGCACCCCCAGCCCGGCCCCCAGGGCCGCCCCAGCGCCGGCGCCCAGGGCGGTATTCTGCCCCTGGGGAGACACATTGGCGCACGCGGTCAAGAGCGCCAGGCTGCCGATGGCGGCGATGCGCGAAACATTCATCATGGCGGTATTTGTGTTCATGGTAAGACCCCGGTAACGAAGAAAACAAACGTCAGGGTAACAAGTTGTCTTGTACCAATTGCTACATTTTGAAAGCACCCCCAGTGTTACACAGACCCCGGTCAGCCGGCTTACAATCAGTCCGTGCGGGCCGATGCGCCCGAAGCAGGATGCCATGATCGAATTTCAGCATGTCTTCAAATCCTACGGGCGCGGCCGCAACATCCTGGCCGATGTCAATTTTTCGATCGCGCCGGGTGAATTCATTTTCGTCTCGGGGCCGTCCGGCGCCGGCAAATCCACGCTGCTCAAGGTGGTCGGCGGGCTGGAGCCCGCCAGCCGGGGCAGCGTCACGGTCAATGGGCACCGGCTGGATCGCCTGTCCCCCCGCGCCCTGCCCTACCTGCGCCGCACCGTGGGCCTGATCCTGCAGGACGCCCACCTGCTGTTCGACCGCCACGCCTTCGACAACGTGCTGCTGCCGTTGGCGGTGCAGGGCCTGAACCCCGCCATGGCCTCCACCCGCGCCCGCGCGGCTCTCGAAAAAGTCGGCCTGCGGGGCAAAGAAAACCTGCTGCCCATCGAGCTGTCCGGCGGCGAACAGCAGCGCCTGGCGATTGCCCGCGCCATCGTCGGGCGACCCGCCATCCTGATTGCGGACGAACCCACGGCCAATCTGGATCACGACAGCGCCACTCATATCATGGACGTCTTCCGCGACTTCAACCGGGTGGGGGTCACCACCCTGATCGCCTCGCACGATACCGGCCTGATGGCCCGCTACGCGCAACGCACCCTGCACATCGACGCGGGGCGCTTCACCGACCTCCCCGGGGTGGCCCCATGAAGCGCTGGCTGTTGCACCACCGCTACGCCCTGCTGCTGGCCTTGCGCCGCCTGTACCGGCACCCGTTCTCCTCGCTGGCCAATGTGGTGGTCATCGCCCTGATGCTGACGGTGCCCATCCTGGGGGCCGCCATCCTGCAATCCAGCCAGCCGCTGGCCAGGCAACTGGCGGTGACCCCCGAACTCACCCTCTTTCTGGCGGCGGACACCACAGCGGCGCAGCAGCAGGCCCTGCTGCAACGCGTGCGCGCCGAGTCCGGCGCGGACATCGCCGATGCCCAACTGATGCCGCGCGACCAGGCCCTGCGCCAATTGCGGGCCGACCCCGCCTGGGCCCAGGCACTGGACGCCCTGGGCGACAATCCCCTGCCGGACGCCCTGATCGTGACGCTGCGCGACTCCGACACCCCCGTGCGCCAGGCGCGCCAATTGGCGGACACCTGGCGCCAATGGCCCGGGGTCGAACACGTGCAGATGGACAGCGAATGGGTGCAGCGGCTGGAAACGCTGCTGTCGTTCATCCGCGTGGGGCTGGGCATGCTGGCCGTGGCCGTGGCCGTGGTCGTGCTGGCCACGGTCTTCAATACCGTGCGCCTGCAGGCCCTGACACAACGCGATGAAATTGCGGTCGTCCGCCTGGTGGGGGCCACGGAATCCTTTGTCCGGCGGCCCTTTCTTTACCTGGGGGCCATTACCGGCCTGGCCGCCAGCCTGCTGGCCCTGCTGCTGGCCTGGCTGGCGCTGGCCCCGCTGAATGCGCTGCTGGGCCGCTTCGCCCAAAGCTACGGCATCCACTGGGCCATGCAGCTGCCCGCCCCCCAGGACTTGCTCCTGTCCGGCATCCTGGTGATTTTCCTGGGGGCCATCGCCGCCCGGCTATCGGTCACCCGGCATACGCGCTTCTGATGCCCGCGCACGATCCCGCCTCACGGATTGCCGCTTGGCAGCTCCACGCGGGCCGCCACGGCCTGCCCTGGCAAGGCACCCGGGACGCCTACCGCATCTGGCTGTCCGAGATCATGCTGCAGCAAACCCAAGCCAGCACCGTCATCCCCTACTATCAACGTTTTCTCGTGCTTTTTCCCGATGTCGTCAGCCTGGCCGACGCCCCCCTGGACGCCGTCTTGCAGGCCTGGGCGGGCCTGGGCTATTACGCGCGGGCGCGCCACCTGCACCGCTGCGCCCGGATCGTGCGCGACGAACACCAGGGGCGGTTTCCCCAGCAGGCGGAGGCCCTGGCGCAACTGCCCGGCATCGGCCGATCCACGGCGGCGGCGATTGCCGCCTTCAGCCAGGGGGCGCGGCTGCCGATCCTGGACGGCAACGTCCGCCGGGTGCTGATCCGCTATCTGGCGCTGCCCGGCGACCCGCAGGCGGCCGCCACAAGCCGTCTTTTGTGGCGGCAGGCCCAAGCCTGGCTGGACGGCGCCCCGGCCGATCTGGACATGCGGGCCTACACCCAGGGGCAGATGGATCTGGGGGCCACAGTCTGCACCCGGCGCCGGCCCGACTGCGCGCGCTGCCCTCTGGCGGCAGACTGTGCCGCCCGGCGCCAGGGCGTGCAGGACAGCCTGCCGGCCCCGCGGGCGCGCCTCGCGCAACCGACGCACGCCGCCTGGCTGCTGATCCTGGAACACCGGCAAAACCTCTGGCTGCAGCGCCGCCCGGAAGCGGGCGTATGGGGCGGTTTATGGACGCCGCCCGTCCTGGGCAGCGCGACGGCGCTGGAAGCGGTTCTGCGCACCCTGGGCCAACCCCGGGCCACCGCGCTGGCGGGACTCACCCATGTGTTCACGCATTTTCGCCTGGCCATCCAGCCCGTTTGGGTGCGCCTGCCGGACAGCCTGGAAACGGTATCGCCGCATTGGCGAGATCTGCCGGCGGACGACACGGTGTCCATCCCGCGCAACCCGGTGCCAATCGCCCTGGACGCGGGGCAAGCGGGCTGGACGCCGATCCCCGAACGCGTCTTGCGGGGCATGCCCGCGCCGGTATCCGCCCTGCTGGACGGACTCTACCCCGCCGACGCGGGCCGAACCGCGCAAGCCTGAGCCCCGGTGTGCGGCAAGCCGGGCGGGCGGCGCCGCTATATCCCGCCGCGCCCGGCACCGCCGGGCCGCGTTTCAGGCTGGTGCGCCCCGATGCTCATCAACAAGCCGCACGCCACCCCCAGCGTCATCAGGGCCGTGCCGCCATAGCTCATGAACGGCAGCGGCACCCCCACCACAGGCAGAATCCCCGTGACCATGCCGATGTTCACGAACACATAGACGAACATCATCATCGACATGGCGCCCGCCAGCAGGCGCCCAAACTGCGTGGGCGCCCGCACGGTGATGCTCAGGCCGCGCAGCACCAGCAAAGCGTACAGCACCAGCAGGGCCACCCCGCCATAGAGGCCGAATTCCTCGGCGAACACGGCGAAGATGAAATCGGTGGTGCGCTCCGGGATGAAATCCAGGTGGGTCTGGGTGCCCTGCATATAGCCCTTGCCATACACGCCGCCCGACCCCACCGCGATCATCGACTGGATGGTGTGAAACCCCTTGCCCAAGGGATCGGTGCCGGGGTTCAGCAGCACGCAGACGCGATATTTCTGGTAGTCATGCAAGACCACCCAGTCCACATCGGGCTGGCAGAGCTGATTCTCGTAGGCAATCACGGTGCCCAGGCCCACGGCCACGACCAGGGTGACAGGCGCCAGCAATTTGAACGAAAACCCGGCAAAATAAATCACGCAAAACCCCGACGCCAGCACCAGCAAGGCGGTGCCCAGGTCGGGCTGGTCGATGATCAGGGCGGCGGGCACCAGCAGCAATATGCCCGCGACTAGAAAATCCTGGATGCGGAAACGGCTGTCCGACTGGCGCTGGAAGTACCAGGCCAGCATCAGCGGCACGGCGATTTTCATCATCTCCGACGGCTGCACCCGGACGAAGCCCAGGTTCAGCCAGCGGGTGGCGCCCTTGCTGGTCACCCCGAAAAACATGACGGCCAGCAGCAGCAGCACCCCCAGCGTATAGAAATAAGGCGCCGTGCGCATGATGACGCTGGGCCGCAACAGGGCCACCAGCCACATCACCCCGAAGGCCAGCATGAAATTACGCAACTGGTCGGCAAAACGCCAATCGGTATTTCCCACGGCCGAATGCATGGTGGACATCCCCACCAGCGCCATGAGCACCAACAGCACCAGCAGGGGCCAGTCCAGGACGGCCAGCAAACGGCGCAGAGCCTGCACGATGAGTTTCATCCCAGATCCTCCAGGGCGCCATCCCCCGCGGGGGTCTCCGTATCGGGCAAGGGAGCGGGCTCGGGGACGGCATCCTGCTCGGGATCGGGCAAGGCCGTCGGCACGTCCGCCACCGGACGGTTGCCGCCCGAAGACGCCGCCGGCCCGGCCGCGGCCCGGGCTTCTTCCAGTTCCGCGCGCGCCTGCCGTTCTTCGTAAAGCCGCTGCTGGCGCCGGGCGATGCGGACGGGTTCCAGCCAGTAGTCGAACAAAGCGCGGGCGACCGGAGCCGCCACCGAGGCCCCCCAGCCGCCGTTTTCCACAATCAGCGCCAACGCGATCTGCGGATCGTCGACCGGGGCATAGGCCATGAACAGCGCATGATCGCGCAGGCGTTCGTCCACCGTCTGCGCCTTGTATTTCGCCCCTTTCAGGCTATAGACCTGAGCGGTGCCAGTCTTGCCCGCCGCCTGGTAGGACGCGCCTTCGAAAGCGCGCCGCGCCGTGCCTTTGCGCACCACGTCGACCATGGCCTCGCGCACCACTTGCAGGTTTTCCGGCTTCAGCGGAATCGTGTACTGCGGCGCCCGCACCGGATACGAGAACCGCCCGCTCTGGGGGTCGATGATGCGCCGCACCAAATGGGGCTTCATATAGATGCCGTCGTTGGCCAGCACCGACGTGGCCTGGGCCAGCTGCAGCAGGGTAAACGCGTTGTAGCCCTGGCCCACGGCCACCGACACGGTTTCCCCCTGATACCAATGCTGCTGCGAAGGTTTTTTATAGGCCTCGCGCTTCCAGGCCCGCGACGGCAACACGCCCCGGCGTTCGCCATCCAGGTCGATGCCGGTAATCTGCCCAAAGCCGAATTGCTTGCTGAAATCGTGCAAGGCATCCACGTCCATCATGGCGCCCAGAGAATAAAAATAGGTATCCGATGACACCACGATCGCCCGGTGCATATCGGTGGGGCCGTAGGCCGCCCCGCCGGCATTGCGGAAACGCTGCCCGGCCAGTTCGAAATACCCCGGATCGGACAGCCGCTCACGCGGGCCGCGCAAGCCCATTTCCAGGGCGGCCAGCGCGACAAAAGGCTTATAGGTGGAGCCAATCGGGTAGGTGCCGTACAACGGCCGGTTGATCAGCGGGTGATCCGGGGATTCGTTCAACTTGCGCCAGCTCTCGACGTCGATGCCGTCGATGAACAGGTTGGGGTCGAAAGACGGCGACGAAACGAAAGCCAGGATTTCCCCGGTCTTGGGCTGTATGGCCACCAGCGCGCCCCGGCGGCCCTCGAACTGGGCTTCCGCCAGCTTTTGCAGGCCGGCATCCAGAGAGAGTTCGAGATTGTCTCCCGGCACGGGATCGTCGCGGCTGAGTTCGCGGACAGGACGGCCCGTCGCGGTGACTTCCAGTTCATCGACCCCGGTACGGCCGTGCAGCACGGTTTCCCAGGTTTTTTCTATGCCTTTCTTGCCGATCACCAATGTGCCGCGATAATTGCCTTCCTGGCCGGTTTTCTCCAGGTATTTTTCATCCTCTTCGGAGATGCGGCCGACAAAGCCCAGCACATGGGCGGCGGATTCATGCCCGGGATAAGACCGAACCCAGCGCGCCTGCAGGTTCACCCCCGGAAACTCGAACGCGTGGACGGCAAACCAGGAAGCTTCGATGTCGTTGAGGTTATTGCGCAGCAAAATCGGCGTATAGCGGCCGCTTTGCTCGTACAGCCGCAGAAACCGGCGCTGATCGCTGTCGCTGATGTAGACGAATGCGCGCAGGCGGTCGAGCAGGTCTTCTATTTTCCCTTCGACCTGGGCGCGCGTCACCACCAGTGTGTAGTCTCGCAGGTTGGTGGCCAGGACTTCGCCCGCGCGGTCGGTGATCTGGCCCCGGCGCGGGGTCACCGGCACAATGGTGATGCGGTTCTGGTCGGCCCGGGCGGACAGGTTGTCGTAGCGTTCCACCTGCAAATACCACAAGCGAGCCACCAGCAACAGCAGGAAAACCAGGGCAAAGACACCCGCCACCCAGGCCCGCAGCAAGACGGTCTGGCGCTGGTGCTGGCCGGTTTTGCGAAATTCGAACATGCGCGCCCGCTAGACCGCGCCCACGTCGTCGCCATCCAGGCGGCGCTGGGGCAACAGCAGCAATACATCGACCAGCGGCAGCAGAGCCCCCGTGAGCAGGGCCGACCAGAGCCAGTCCCAGCCGACCCATTCGCCATTCAGCCAGGCCCCCAGCAAGCGCGTGACCAGCCCGGCCGCCACCAGGACCGGAATGAGATGGACGGTCTGAACCCAGACATTGAAATGCCGCAGGCGCCCATGAAGGCGCAGCACCCCATAGGCGCACAACAGGTAATCCAGGGCGTGCAGCCCCAGCAGGCCGGCATCGTGCGCGTCCATCAGCAGACCCAGCGCCACGGCCGTCAACAAGCCCACGCGATTGGGCTCGTGCAGGCACCAGAACACCAGCACCAGCAGCAACATGTCGGGCACCGGCTGCCACAGCCGCCAAGGCAGCAAAGACGCCAGCCAGACGAGCAGCAAGGATCCCCATACCCACAAGATGGACGAAGGCCGGGAGAACGGCGCCGCATCCACGGGCTGCAAGGACATCAGGGACGACCTCCCGGCGGGGGGTCTACGGCTGGGCAAGGGCATGTTCAAGATCCTCGGCCTGCGGCAGATTGTCGGTATCCACCCGCATGACCAGAAAATGGCGATAGCGTTCTGGATGCGACAGCGGCTGGGCGACCGCCATGGCAAACCCGGTGCCGGGGTCCCGATCGACCTTGTCGACCCGCGCAACAGGCAGCCCGGCTGGAAACAGGCCGCCGATCCCGCTGGTGACCAGCGTATCGCCGGGCTGCACATCCATGCTGGCCGTCAGATAGCGCACTTCGAGCTTGCCGACTTCGTCGCTGCCGAAGGCGATCAGCCGCAGCCCGTTGCGCAGCACCTGCACCGGGATGGACACCTGGTCGTCGATCAACAAGGCGGCCTCGGAGGTATAGGGCGTGACCCGCACGATCTGTCCCACCACCCCGCCTTCGTCGATGACCGGCATGCCGGGCCTGATCCCCGCCTGGGTGCCTTTGTTGAAGATCAGGCGGTGGCTGAAGGCATTGGGGGGTTCGTAGAATACTTCGACCGCCACGGACGGCTGGGTGATGGACTCGGAGACCTTCAACAGGCGGCGCAATTGCTCGTTTTCGGTGGTCAACTGGGCCGCATGGGTGGCCAGCTGGGCCATTTCGATCTGCTGGCGACGCAGGGCGTCTTGTTCCTCGCGCGCCAGGGCGGCCGCGTGCGACCAGCTATCGACGTATTCCAGCGCCTGGCGCGGCGCCATCACCACCCGCTGGAACGGATAGACGGCCACCGACAACGCCTGGCGCACAGGGCGCAGCACCGGCCAATGGGCATCTGTGATGATCAGGCCCAGGCACAGCGCCAGCAACAGCACCAAACGGACTTCGATGCTGGGCCCGCGCTTGAACAACCGCAGATTGCCGGGTTCGCGCATGACGGCACCAGTTTTTCATCAATCGTAGATAAATACCCCGCCCAGGCGTTCGAGATGTTCGAGGGCTTCGCCGCAACCGCGCACCACGCAGGTGAGCGGGTCTTCGGCCACCACTACCGGCAGGCCGGTTTCTTCCTGCAGCAGGCGATCCAGGTCGTGCAGCAGCGCCCCGCCGCCGGTCAGCGCAATGCCCTTGTCGGTGATGTCGGCGCCGAGTTCGGGCGGGGTTTGCTCCAGCGCGGTCTTGACGGCGGAAACGATCTGATTGAGCGGATCGGTGAGCGATTCGAGGATTTCGTTGGACGATACCGTGAAGCTGCGCGGCACGCCTTCGGACAGATTGCGGCCCTTGACCTCGATTTCGCGGATTTCGGAGCCCGGGAACGCCGAGCCGATTTCTTTTTTGATGAGTTCGGCGGTGGGTTCGCCGATCAGCATGCCGTAATTGCGGCGGATGTAGTTGATGATGGCTTCGTCGAATTTATCGCCGCCCACCCGCACCGAGCCTTTGTAGACCATGCCGCCCAGCGAAATCACGGCGACTTCGGTGGTGCCCCCGCCGATGTCGACCACCATGGACCCGCTGGCATCGGACACGGCCAGGCCCGCGCCGATGGCGGCGGCCATGGGCTCTTCGATGAGGTAGACCTGGCTGGCGCCCGCGCCCAGGGCGGATTCCCGGATGGCGCGGCGTTCGACCTGGGTGGAGCCGCAAGGCACGCACACGATGATGCGCGGGCTGGGGGCCAGCATGCTGCGCGGATGCACCATGCGGATGAACTGCTTGAGCATTTGCTCGGTGACGGTGAAATCGGCGATGACGCCGTCTTTCATGGGGCGGATGGCCTCGATGTTGCCGGGCACCCGGCCCAGCATCTGCTTGGCCTCGTGACCCACCGCCTGAATGATTTTCTTCCCGTTGGGGCCGCCGTCGTGGCGGATGGCCACCACCGAGGGTTCATCGAGCACAATGCCCTTGCTGCGGACGTAGATCAGTGTATTGGCCGTGCCGAGGTCGATGGCCATATCACTGGAGAAGTAACTGCGTAGAAATCCGAACATGGGCGCACAAATAAAATGAAAATGGAGCGATCCTGCGTAAAAGGCCCGGGGTCGCTGGCCCTTGAGGCCGGCGTGGCAGCACAGACCATGGCAAGCTGCATGGAATCGGTAATGATAACTTATAATCCTCTATGGTCAGGGCCGGAATTGCAGGGAAAGTTTTGCAGAACTCCCGCTTTTAGGTCCTTCTGATACATCCGCACACACCCGGCTGCTTTCGCGGCAGCCCCTCTGGCATAACGACATGGCACTCACAGAACAGGATATCGCCCGGCTGGCACGGCTATCCGGCCTGCAACTGGACCCCACCGATCAATCCCGCGCCTCGCAGGAACTCACCCGCATTCTGGCCTTGATCGAAGAACTTCAGGCCGTCGATACCCACGGCATCGAACTCATGGCGCACCCCTTGGCCGCCCACCAGGCCATTGCCCTGCGGCTGTGCGACGACGTCGCCGAAGCGGCCCAATCCACCGCGCAGCGCGACGCCTGCCTCGAAAACGCCCCCGCCGCCCACCAGGGCCTGTTTCTCGTGCCCACCGTCATCGAATAACCCCATGTCCCAGCTTTCCTCATTTCGCAGCATCCAGGCCCTGGGCGACGCCCTGCGCCAGCGGCAAGTCAGCGCCACCGAAATCGCCGCCGACGCCCTGCGCGCCGCCCGCCAGCACCCGGATCCCAACGTCTTCCTGCACCTCGACGACGACCTGACCCTGGCCCAGGCGCAGGCCGCCGACCAGGCCCTGGCCAGCGGCCAGGCCGGGCCGCTGACGGGCATCCCCATCGCCCACAAAGACCTGTTCGTCACCCGGGGCTGGCGCACCACGGCGGCCAGCCGCATGCTGGCCGATTACGTCAGCCCCTTCGACGCCACCGTGGTCGGCCAATTGCGGCAGGCCGGGGCGGTGTCGCTGGGTAAACTCAGCTGCGACGAATTCGCCATGGGCTCAAGCAATGAAAATTCCGCCTTCGGCCCCGTGCAGAATCCCTGGGATCCAAGCCGCATCCCCGGCGGATCATCGGGCGGGTCGGCCGCCGCCGTGGCCGCCGGCCTGGTGCTGGGCGCCACCGGCACCGATACCGGCGGGTCGGTGCGCCAGCCCGCCGCCTACTGCGGCGTCAGCGGCATCAAGCCCACCTATGGCACGGTCTCGCGCTACGGCATCATCGCCTACGCATCCAGCCTGGATCAGGCCGGCCCCCTGGCGCGCAGCGCCCAGGATTTGGTTCCCCTGCTGGATGCCATCAGCGGCTTCGACCCCAAAGATTCCACCAGCCTGGAGACCTGCGACGGCCAGGCCAACGCCCCGGGCCGCGTCCAGGCCGCCTACGGCCAGGCCCAGGCAGGCTTCCAGGCGGCGGGCGCGCTGCCCCTGAAGGGCCTGCGCATCGGTGTCCCACGCGAATTCTTCAACGAGGGCTTGGCCGCCGACGTCGGCGCGGCCATCGAAGCCGCCCTGCAAGTGTTCCAGTCGCTGGGGGCCGTGCGGGTAGATGTTTCCCTGCCGCGCACCCGGCTGGCCATCCCGGCGTACTACGTCATCGCCCCCGCCGAAGCCTCCAGCAACCTGTCGCGCTACGACGGCGTGCGCTACGGCCATCGGGCCGATCACTACACCGACCTGGCCGACATGACGACGCGTTCGCGCACCGAAGGTTTCGGCGACGAAGTGCGCCGCCGCATCCTGGTGGGCACTTATGTGCTGTCGCACGGCTATTACGACGCCTACTACCTGCAGGCCCAACGCGTGCGCCGCATGATCGCGGACGACTTCCAGCGCGTGCTGGCGCAAGACTGCGACGTCATCATGGGGCCGGTCACCCCCACCACGGCACGCCGGATCGGCGACAATCGCCAAGACCCCATCGCCGATTGGCTCAGTGACATCTACACCCTGGGCGTCAATCTGGCGGGGCTGCCCGGCCTGTCCATCCCTTGCGGGTTCGGCGGGGACAGCGGGCGCCTGCCCATCGGGCTGCAGGTCATCGGCCGCTACTTCGACGAAGGCCGCCTGCTGGCCCTGGCCGACCGCTACCAGCAGGCCACCGACTGGCATACACACACACCGGAACACGCATAATGGATTGGGAAATCGTCATCGGGCTGGAAACCCACGCCCAGCTGTCCACACAGTCTAAGATTTTTTCGCGCAGCAGCACGCGTTTCGGCGCCCAGCCCAATACCCAGGCCAATGCCGTGGACATGGCCCTGCCGGGGTCGCTGCCCGCGATGAACCGGGGCGCGGTGGAACGCGCCATCCAGTTCGGCCTGGCCATCGGGGCACGCGTGGCCAACCGTTCCGTATTCGCCCGCAAAAACTATTTTTACCCCGATCTGCCCAAAAACTATCAGATCAGCCAGTTCGAGCTGCCCATCGTGGTGGGCGGCCAGCTGTCGTTTTTCGTGGGCGAAACCGAACACACCATCAACCTGACCCGCGCCCACCTGGAAGAAGACGCGGGCAAGTCCCTGCACGAGCACTTCACCGGGCCGCACGGCGAATCCTCCAGCGGCATCGACCTGAACCGCGCCGGCACGCCGCTGCTGGAAATCGTCACCGAGCCCGAAATGCGCTCGGCCGCCGAGGCCGTGGCCTATGCCCGCACGCTGCATGGGCTGGTGGTCTGGCTGGGCATCTGCGACGGCAATATGCAAGAAGGCTCTTTCCGCTGCGACGCCAATGTGTCGGTGCGGCCACGCGGCCAGGCGGCCTTCGGCACGCGCTGCGAAATCAAGAATCTGAATTCCTTCCGTTTTCTGGAACGCGCCATCCAGCACGAAGTCCGCCGCCAGACCGAACTCATCGAAGACGGCGGCCAAGTGGTGCAGGAAACCCGCCTGTACGACCCGGATCGCGATGAAACCCGCAGCATGCGCACCAAGGAAGATTCCGACGATTACCGGTATTTCCCGGATCCGGATCTGCCGCCGCTGATCGTGTCCGACGACTGGATCGCCGAAGTCCGCGCCGCCCTGCCCGAACTCCCCGCCGCCAAGCGGGCGCGATTTGAAGCCGACCTGGGCTTGACGCCCTACGATGCCGCGCAGCTGACGCTGCACCGCGCCGTGGCGGATTATTTTGAAACGGCGGCGGCGGCCCTGCCCGCCGGCCAGGCCAAGCAGGCAGCCAACTGGGTGCTGGGCGAGTTGTCCGCCGCGCTCAACCGCGATGGCCTGGACATCAGCCAGTCGCCAGTGGCCCCGACCCAGCTGGCGGCGCTGATCGGCCGTATCCTGGACGGCACGATTTCCACCAAGATCGCCCGCGATGTGTTCGCGGCGATGTGGTCGGCCGAATCGGGCGGCGATGCGGATGCCATCATCGAATCCCGCGGCCTGCGCCAGATCAGCGATACGGGGGCCATCGAAGCGATGATCGACACGGTGCTGGCCGACAATCCCGCCATCGTGGCGCAATATCACGAAGGCAAGCAAAAGGCGTTCAATTCACTGGTCGGCCAGGTGATGAAAGCCGCCAAGGGCAAGGCCAACCCGCAACAGGTGAATACGATTCTGAAGGCGAAGCTGGACGCTTGATTTTTTCAACGCGCTACCTGAACGAAGGGTGATGGATGGCTGTACCAACATATGATCAGTTCATTGAGCCTGTCTTGCGATTTTTGGCCACTCCGCAGGCCTCAGAGGGCGTGAAAGCCAGCTTGGTACATGAGGCTGCCGCAGATGCGCTCACCCTGAATGACGATCAGCGCCAAGAAATTCTAGATAGTGGCCAACCCATTTTTCGAAACCGCACGGGGTGGGCACATGATCGCTTGAAGCGAGCTGGCTTATCAGAAAGTGCAAAGCGCGGGTACTGGCGAATTACCGAGGCAGGCCGCGCCTATATTGCGCAACACCCCACACCCTTGCCTGCAGCTGAAGTTGACCGCCTTGCCAACATTTTCAAAACGGTTGAATCGTTGCGCCCCAGGGATGCCGTACCCATCGAGCCTCAGTTCATACAAGTGCGAGACAGCGGCGCGGGCTCCTTGAGCCCCGATGATCGCCTGACTCAAGCGCTCGCTGAACTACGGGAAGCCACAGCGAGCGATTTGCATGAAAGCCTGCTTCAGGTATCACCAGCCAGGTTTGAAGTGATTGTGCTTGATGTATTGCACCAACTGGGGTACGGCACAAGCCGCACCGACCTGCAGCGGGTCGGCGGTACAGGGGATGGCGGGATCGACGGTGTGATCTCCCTCGACAAACTGGGCCTCGAAAAGGTCTACGTCCAGGCTAAACGTTGGCAAAACACAGTAGGGCGCCCAGAATTACAAGCATTCTATGGCGCCTTGGCGGGTCAGAAAGCCAAGCGCGGTATTTTCATGACGACATCAGGGTTCACCGCTCAGGCAGTAGACTTTGCCAAATCCGTCGAAGGTATTGTCCTGATCGACGGCTCCCGGTTAGTCAATCTGATGATGGATTATGAAGTTGGGGTGTCGTCAAAAGCCGTAAAACTCCCAAAGATTGATGCGGACTATTTTGATGAGTAAATCCAGCCATCCCTTTGAGAAACAAGAGATACATCTTCTGAAACCATGTGACGCATCGCTTGTTGGTTGGGCGCCTCCTGCGCACGAACGCGCTTGCAAGTCTCGGATAAAGCCGCGCTCAAAGACCGAAGTCCTCCCGCAAGCGCCCAACTCGGTGCATCTTCTCATGCAAAATGGTCACGATACCGATGTCACCATTCGAGAGGCGGCGCCAATAGACAAAGTGCCGCTCATAACGGAAGAAATAACCATCAATGCCGAACGCTGCCGGAATAGTGCGGGATACGGTCTGGTGCGTGGCAATACCCTCAAATGCCTCAAATAAACCCGTGATGTAGCGCTCGGCCTGTTGCGCCCCCCAGCGCTCATACGTATAACGATAAATGTCGTCCAGCCGCCAGGATGCTGCTTCCTGAATGCGTATCTGGGCCTTGATCATGACGAAAATCAGACTCGGTGACGCGCGATAACGTCTGCTGCCGTCAAAGGTTTGTATGACGACTCCGGTGCCGCCCATGTGTGCGTGAGTTCGGCCTTGAGCCGCTCGAATGCAGCCGCTTCCCTGGCTTCTTTGTCACGACGAATGAGGTCTCTTACATACTCGCTGACGTTCTCGTAGTCGCCTTGCTCACCAACATTTGCGGCAACGAATTCGCTCAGAGAGCCACTGAGGCGCACTGTCATGGTGGTGGTGTTCGTGCGGGACATGGTCAGCTCCTTGCAGCTTGATGTCTTCAATATACTCAATAATGAAGACGCCCCACAAGGCTATTTAAAATCAATAAGATACAACTCAAAGCGCGGGCCCGAGTACCGGCATCCTGGTGCTCTATAGTGGCCTACGCTCAAATCCCATACCGATCCCGGTAGGCCTCCACCGCCGCCCGGTGCTGCGCCAAAGTCGCATCCCCTTCCAGCAGGGCCATCACATCCATCAAAGATGCAATGCTGACCACCGGAATGCCGTAGGTCTGCGCCACATCCTGCACGGCGGAATGCGCCGACAAGGCCCCATCGGCCCCGGCGCGCTCCATGCGATCCAAGGCGATCAGCACCGCCGCCGGGCGCGCGCCGGCGGCGCGAATCAGGGCCACGGATTCGCGCACCGATGTGCCCGCCGTGATTACATCGTCGATAATCACCACCCCGCCCTGCAACGGCGCTCCCACCAGCACCCCGCCCTCGCCGTGATCCTTGGCTTCCTTGCGGTTGAAGGCGAAAGGCACCATGCGCCCCGCCATGGCAGGCTGCTGCGCCAAGGCGACCGCGGTGGTCGTGGCCAGGGGAATCCCCTTATAAGCCGGCCCGAACAGCATATCGAAATCCAGTCCCGCTTCCAGCAGGGCCTGGGCATAGAATTGCCCCAGCCGCCCCACGCTGGCGCCATCATTGAACAAGCCCGCATTGAAAAAATATGGACTCAAACGCCCCGATTTGGTTTGAAACCGGCCAAAGCGCAAAACCCCCTGATCCAGGGCAAAACGGACAAATGCTTGGGCGTGCGAACGGGGCATGACGATATCTCGATCTGGAAAAACCCACATTATCGACCAATCCGGCGTCCCTTGAACACAGCTGGGCAAGCGCCCGCCCGCCAAGGGGCTTCCCCGCCCCTGACAGCACCCAGCGTTTGAGCCTATGATAATGGGTTGGTTCATTTGTCCATTCAAAGGTCTGCCATGCGTCAACCGGCGTACTTCATTTCCCACGGCGGCGGCCCCTGGCCCTGGATGCCGGATCCCGACGGCAACTACACCAACCTGGCCCAGGCGCTGCGCGACATCCCCGCCGCGCTGCCCCAGGCGCCGCGTGCCATCTTGATGGTGTCGGCGCATTGGATCACCCGCGACCAGGTCAAAGTCAGCGGCCACCCCCAGCCCGGCATGGTCTACGACTACCACGGGTTTCCCGCCGACACCTACGAAATCCACTACACCGCGCCCGGGTCGCCCCGTTTGGCGGCCCGGGTGCACAGCCTGCTGTCGGCCAAGGACATCCCCGTCAGCGAAGACACCCGGCGCGGCTACGACCACGGCGCTTTCGTACCGGCCTACGTGATGTATCCCAAGGCCCGGATTCCCATGGTGCAACTGTCCATCAACGCCCATTTCGATCCCAATTGGCACCATGCCCTGGGGGCAGCCCTGCAGCCCCTGCGCGACGAAAACATTCTGATCATCGGCAGCGGGCTCAGTTTTCATAATATGCGGGGCTTCAACGCCGCCGGCGCGGAACCCTCGGCCCGCTTCGATGCCTGGCTGCAGCAATCCCTGGTGGATCAGCCCGCCGATCAGCGCAAAGCCTCGCTGGCCCGCTGGGCTCAAGCCCCCGCCGCCCGCATCTGCCATCCCATGGAAGACCACTTGGTGCCCTTGTTCGTGGCCAACGGCGCGGCAGGCGACGACCCAGTATCCTGTATTCAGCACGACACCCGCGGGTTCGGCGGGCTGACCATTTCCAGTTTTCGTTTTGGCTGAAGGACGCCTGTGCTACGCATCACCTCGCTCAACGTCAATGGCATCCGGGCCGCTTTTCGCAAAGGCCTGCCCGATTGGCTGCATGCCCAGCGGCCGGATATCGTCTGCCTGCAGGAAATCAAAATCCAGGATGCCGATCTTAACGACGCCCTGCGCCACCCCGACGGCTACACCGGCCATTTCCACCATGCCGAGAAAAAAGGCTACAGCGGCGTGGGGCTGTATATGCGCCAGCCCGCCCAGCGCGTGGCCAGCGGCATGGCCTGCCCGGAATTCGACGCCGAAGGCCGCATTCTGCGGGCCGACTGGCCGGGCCTGAGCGTGATCAGCGCCTATCTGCCATCGGGATCCAGCGGCGACCCCCGCCAAGAAGCCAAATACCGTTTCCTGGATCACTTCGAGGGCTGGCTGGACGGCCTGATGCAGGAATACCGCCACAGCGGGCGCGAATTCATCATTTGCGGGGACTGGAACATTGCCCACCACGAAATCGACCTGAAAAACTGGAAAGGCAACCTGAAGAACAGCGGATTCCTGCCCGAGGAACGCGCCTGGCTCGGCAAAATCCTGAACCAGCACGGCTGGGTGGATGTTTACCGCCGCCTGCACCCCGAAGCCACGGGCGAGGCCTATACCTGGTGGAGCAACCGCGGGCAGGCCTGGGCCAACAATGTCGGGTGGCGCATCGACTACCATATCGCCACCCCCGGCATGGCCGCCCGCGCCCGATCCGCCGCCATCTACAAGGCCGAACGCTTCAGCGACCACGCGCCGCTGACCATTGATTACGACTTTCCCCGCGCTGCGTCATGTTAAATTGGCATTAAATGCCGTACAATCAAACGTAATCGTTATATTTCACCGATTTCCCAGGAGGCCGCCATGTCCGAATCCGTAGAAAGCGCCGTCGCCGTTGCTTCTGGCCTGCAAAACTGGGCCATGATGCAAGAAAAGCAAAACGTGCTGCTCAACAAGGTTCTGGATGGTCAAGCCAACACCATACTCAGCCTGGTCAATTCCGTGCCCAGCGTCCCCCAGTTGGCCAGCAGCGGTTCGGTCGGCACCTTGCTGCACACCACGGCTTGATTTTTTCTGTTTGGTGACAGCCAGGCAGCTCGGCTGGCTCACGGCCCTGAAAAGGGCTGTCATCCAGCTTAAGGCCCCGCGCATGCGGGGCCTTTTTCGTGTCCGGCGCTCACCAGGCCGGCGGATCAGGCGGGCGCGCGGCGCCGCGGCGGCGGGGTTGGGCCACCCATGCGCTGATAGTGCTGCGCCAGCACCGCGCACACCATCAGCTGGATTTGATGGAAAATCATCAGGGGCAGCAGCACCGGCCCGATGGCGCTGGCACTGAACAACACCCCCGCCATGGGCACCCCGGTGGCCATGCTTTTCTTCGAGCCGCAGAACACGATGGTGATTTCGTCCGGCCGGTTGAAGCCCAGCCGCCGGGTCGACCATGTATTGAGCACCAGCACGATGGCCAGCAACACGCAGCAGACAAGCACCAGCCAAACCAGCGATTGCGGGTCGACCTGGGACCATAGCCCCGCCACCACGGATTCGCTGAAAGCGGTATACACCACCAACAGAATCGAGCTTTGATCGACCTTGGTGACCAGAGCGCGATGGCGATCCATCCAGCGGCCGATGACCGGGCGCATCAGGTGCCCCGCCACGAAAGGCAGAAAAATCTGCTGGCCAATGCGCAAGATGGATTGCAGCAAAGACGTGCTGTCCAACGCCGAGGTATCGGTTTTCAGCAACAGCTGCAGCAGCAGAGGCGTGATGACGATGCCGACGATGCTGGACGCCGAAGCCGCACAGACCGCCGCCGGAATATTGCCCCGCGCAATGGATGTAAAGGCGATGGCCGACTGCACGGTGCCCGGCAACACGCACAGATACAGCACCCCCACGTATAAAGGCTCGCCCAGCAAAGGCGTCAGCACCGGGCCCAGGGCCCAGCCCAGCAGCGGAAACAGGACGAAGGTCCAGAGGAAAATCACGCCATGCAGACGCCAGTGCGTGGCCCCCGCAATGATGGCTTCACGCGACAGCTTCGCGCCATGCATGAAAAACAGCAGCGCAATGGCCGCCGCCGTCAGCCAGTGGAAAAACACAGCCCCCTGACCATGCGCGGGCAGCAGGGTTGCCGTCGTCACCACCACAATCAAAATCAAGGTGAAGCGATCGAACAGCAGGCGTAACTTAGAAACCATGACGCATTTTTTCCTTGGCGAAGCGGCTGAACCCAGTCAGATTAAATGAATCCGGCTTCGAGGTTTGGCGATAAACAAAGGCAATATAACGCTGAACGGACGAAGCGAATATCTGGCGCGGGCGTGGATGCGCGGGCGCAAGTGTGGGTGTGGGTGCGCGGACGCAGGTTCGTTTCGCACTCGTAAATGATATGTGCCGGAGTGCGTGCGAGCGGATGCGCGGGCGCAGGTGTGGGTTCGAGGCGGGTGCGGACACACGGTCAAACGATATCGGCGTCCAGACACCGCACCAGGCGGCGCATCCACCACAGCAGGGCCAGGCCGGGCAACGCGATACCCACCGTGGCCACGAAAAACGCAGGCCACCCCAGGTGTTCGACGAACACCGGCGTCAGCGGCCCCGCCAGGTAAGTGCGCCCCACGGCGGACAGGGCCGACAGCAAGGCAAACTGCGTGGCGGAAAACTGCTGACGGCACAAGGCCATCAGCAAGGCCACGAAGGCGGCCGTCCCCAGACCGCCGCAGAGATTTTCCACCGCCACCACCAGCGCCATGGAATACAGGTGCGGCGGGGTCACCGCCAGCATCCAGTAGCCCAGATTGGACACAGCCTGCAGCAGGCCAAAGACCATCAGCGCCCGGTACAGGCCCAGGCGCGTCATCAGCCCCCCCCCGGCCAAAGCGCCGACGATGGTGGCGACCAGGCCGAAGACCTTGTTGACCATGCCAACCTCGGTGACGTCGAACCCGGCCCCGCGAATCAGAAAGGTCGTGGACAAGGCCCCCGCAAAGGCATCCCCCAGCTTGTACAACACGATCAGCAACAAGATCGACCAGGCCCCGGAACGACCGAAGAATTCGCGCAGGGGCGCAACCACCGCCTGCTGCAGGTCGCGCGGCGCCTGGCTGGCGTGCTCGGGTTCGGGCGCCCACAGGGTGGCGAGGGACGACAACGCCATCAACGCCCCCATCAGAAAATACATATTCCCCCAACCCAGCCATTGATCCGCGATGATCAGCGCCAGCCCTCCCGATACCACCATGGCCAGGCGATAGCCCATGACCTTCAGGGCGGCGCCGGCCGCGCGTTCTTCATGGCGCAGGACGTCCGTGCTGTAGGCATCGAAGGCGATATCCTGGGTCGCCGATAAAAACGCCACCCACACAGCCAGCAGAGCCAGCGTTTCCAGCTGCGATCCGGGTGAAAAAAAACCCATGGCGGCGATCGAGGCCGCCAGCAGCCATTGCGTCAGGAACACCCAGCTGCGCCGCCGCCCCAGCCAGGGCGGCGCGTAGCGATCCACCAACGGCGCCCACAGGAATTTCAGCGTGTAGGCCGTGCCCGCCAGGGTCAGGAAACCGATGCTCTGCAAGGAAACCAGCTCGACCGTGGCCCAGGCCTGCAAGGTGCCCGATGTCAGCGCCAGGGGCAGGCCGCTGGCGAAGCCCAGCACCAGCAGGGGCGCTACGCGGCGGCGGCCATAAACGCGCCAGCCGTCTGTCACGAGCGCCCGCCCAGGGGGGATTCGAAGCGATACACCGCCAGCATGCTGCGCCAGCCCCGCAGCCAATGGATTTCCTGATTACCCCGGAAGGTGGCCAGGTGCGTGATGCGCAGCCCCAATTGCGCGGCCAGCAGCTGGAAATCGCGCAGCGTGCACAGGTGAATGTTGGGCGTGTCATACCATTGATACGGCATCTGGTCGTTCACCGGCATGCGCCCGCGCAGGATCGACCAGCCATGGGGCCAATAACCGAAATTGGGAAACGACACGATCCCATAGCGCGCCACCCGGGCCATTTCCCGCAGAATATGTTCGGTGTGGTGCATGGACTGCAGCGTTTGGGACAACACGACGGTATCAAACTGCTGGTCGTCGAACAGCGCCAGGCCTTCTTCCAGATTTTGCTGGATCACCCGCACCCCTCGGCGCACGGCGGCAATCACCCGGTCGTCGTCGAGTTCGACCCCGGCGCCCCGCACCTGGCGGGTGCGCTGCAAGTGAGACAGCAGGTAGCCATCCGCGCAGCCCAGATCCAGCACCCGGCTGCCCGGTTCGATCCACTGGGCGATGCGCTGCAGGTCGATCCGCGGCGCGGGATCCGGCTGCGACCGGCCGCCGGATCCCGGCGACACATCAATGCGGCCGGCCGCGTCGATCGGCGCGCTCATGCCAACACCCCCGTCGTCTGGCGGCGCTCGCCCAAGCCCAGGCGCTGGGCGATCTGGTCGTAGTAACCCTGGACAATGGCATGGTAGCGGGCGTCACCCAGCAAGAAGGCATCATGCCCATGAGGGGCGTCGATTTCGGCATAGGTGACCTCGCGCCGGTTCTTCAGCAGCGCCTGGACGATTTCGCGGGAGTGCTCGGGGGCGAAGCGCCAATCGGTGGTGAACGACACCAACAGAAACCGGGCCTGCACCGCAGCCAGGGCCTGGGCCAGATCGCCCCCCGTGGCGCGGGCCGGATCAAAATAATCCAGGGCCCGCGTCAGCAGCAGATAAGTATTGGCATCGAAATGCCGCGAAAATTTCTCGCCCTGATACCGCAGATAGGATTCGACCTCGAATTCGACGTCGTAGTTATAACGGTAATCGCCGCTGGGGCCAGGGGCGCGCTGCGCGCGGCCGAACTTCGACGCCATCACGGCATCGGACTGGTAAGTGATGTGGCCCACCATGCGCGCCACCGACAGGCCATTGCTGGGCACCACCCCCTGCGCGGCATAATCCCCGCCGCGAAAATCGGGATCCGTCAAAATGGCGCGCCGGGCGACCTCGTTGAAAGCGATATTCTGGGCGGTCAGCCGCGCCGTGCTGGCGACGACGATGCAATCGCCCACACGATCCGGGCAGGCAATGGCCCAACTGAGGGCCTGCATCCCCCCCAGAGACCCGCCCATGACGGCGGCAAAGCGCTGGATGCCGAAATGATCGGCCACCCGGGCCTGCGCATGCACCCAGTCTTCGACAGTCAGGAGAGGAAACGATGCCCCCCAGGGCTGCCCGGTGTCCGGGTTGATGGTGGTGGGGCCGGTGGAACCAAAGCAAGACCCCAGGTTATTGATGCCGATCACGAAGAAACGATCAGTGTCGACGGCCTTGCCCGGGCCGACCATATTGTCCCACCAGCCAATCTGGCTGGGGTCGTCGGCATCCATGCCCGCGACATGGTGCGAGGCGTTCAGCGCGTGACAGACCAGCACGGCATTGCTGCACTGGGCATTGAGGGTGCCGTAGGTCTCGACCGCCAGCGTATAGGCGGGCAGCACCTGCCCGCTGGACAGGGTCAGCGGCTGGTCGAAGGACAGGTATTGCGGCGACACATAACCCACGCTGCCCGAAGGCACCGGCGCACGTGGGATGTCGGGCGCCTCGGCGGCGCACACAGGAGGGGTGGAAACGGCAAGTGTGGTCATAGGACCTCTTTAGCTGGATTTATGGAGCGCCCGCAAGCGGATCAAGCAAATCGGCGCAAGTTCACGGCCTATTCTAGCACCGGCGGCCAGGGATTCAATCCTGGCCGAACGACGCAAAGCAGACGTTACCAAATCTACGAAATTTTCTACCGGGTTAGCCCCTATTTTTTATTGAATTATGCAAAATATTGATTGTTATCAAGAAATTCAAAAACAGCTTTAACCCCGCGTTTTATCGGCGCCTTTTTAATGAAACATCTGATACATTCCTTAACACCAGAACGCTGTTGATTGATAAAGCTTGATAACCAACAAGGAAGAACCATGATAAAGCTGTCTGCGCGCCACCGTGCTTGTCTCTATTGGGCCTCCCAGGGAAAGACCAGCTGGGAAATCGGTCAAATACTGGGCATCAAGGAACGCACGGTCAACTTCCACTTCGGCAAACTCTACGGGCTGCTGGGCGTTCAAACCCGCCAGGCGGCCATTACCGCCGCCGTGCAGCGCCAGCTGCTGGATCTCGACCAGATCCCCATCACGGGCCTGGCCCCACCCAACACCGGCCAAGCCATCCCCGAAGACATCCAGCCCTCCCTGTTCTGAACAGCAAGCCATTTTCCCGCGCCCGCCGGGGGCCGGCCAGTCAAAAACCAGAAAATGCGGGACAGGCGCCGCGGGCATGGAAACCACTCCGCGCGCTCGGCTAAAATCAGCCTATTCAGACTCGCTTGGTACTCTATCATCATGACATCGGCCTTCGACCGGCGCGCCCGCATGGCGGCGCACCCTGAACTGTTGCGCGGCATCCGGCGCGGCATCGAAAAAGAAGGCCTGCGGGTGGATACCCAAGGCAATTTGGCGCGTACCCCGCATCCCGGCGCGCTGGGCGCGGCCCTGGCCAACCCGCACATCACCACGGATTATTCCGAAGCCCTGTTGGAGCTGGTCACCAGCCCGGATGCGTCCGCCGCCGCCCTGGTGCGGGAACTGACCGACATCCACCGTTTCGTGGCGCTGCGCAATCCCGGCGAAACCCTCTGGAACCAGTCCATGCCCGCCCACCTGCCCGCCGAGGCCGATATCCCGGTGGCCTGGTACGGCACCTCAAACACCGGCATGCTGAAGCATGTCTACCGCCTGGGCCTGGCCTGGCGCTACGGCAAGGTCATGCAGTGCATCGCGGGGGTGCACTACAATTTTTCCCTGCCCGAAACGGCCTGGAATTTCCTGGCCGCCGATGACACCGCCCAAGAACGACGCAACACCGGCTACATGGGCCTGATCCGCAATTTCATGCGCCACGCCTGGCTGCTGATGTATTTGTTTGGCGCGGCGCCGGCGGTATCGCGCAGCTTCTTGCAGCACGCGGGCCTGGAATCCCAACTGACGCGCCTGAGCCCGGACACGTATGGCCTGCCCTGGGCCACCAGCCTGCGCATGAGCGACCTGGGCTACAAAAGCCCCATCCAGTCCGAATTGCAGCTGTGCTACAACGACCTGGACACCTTCACGGCGCGCATCCACACAGCGGTCACCACGCCCTGGCCCGCCTACGAAGCCATCGGCACCCACCGCGACGGCCAGCGCATCCAGCTCAACACCAATATCCTGCAGATCGAAAACGAATACTACGCCACCATCCGCCCCAAGCAGACCGCCCGGCGCTGCGAACGGCCCAACACCATCCTGCACCAGCGCGGCATCCAGTACATCGAAGTGCGCTGCATGGACATCGACCCCTGGGAGCCCGCCGGCATCGCCGCCGACACCTGCCGCTTCCTGGATGCCTTCCTGCTGTTCTGTGCCCTGGAAGACAGCCCGATGTTTCCCGCCCCCGGCACCTGCCAAGAAAGTCAGGGCAATTTCGGCCGGGTGGCGCGCGAAGGCCGCAAGCCCGGCCTGCAACTGATGCGCGACGGCCAGGCCATCGGCCTGCAAGACTGGGCGCAGGACATTCTGCGGCGCATCGCACCCTACGCCGAACTGCTGGACGCCCACTCGGGCGACCCCCTCCACGGGGCCGCCCTGCGTCTGCAGCAGGCCAAGGCGCAAGACCCCGCCCTGACGCCTTCGGCCCGTCTGCTGGCGGCCCTGCGCGACAGCGGCCAGGAATTCCACGACTGGACCCTGGCCCAAAGCCAAGCCCACTGGGCCGCCCTGCAGGCCCAGCGCCTGCCCCCGGACACCCTGGCCGCCTATGATCAGGCCGCCAGGGATTCCCTCGCCGAGCAAGCCGCCCTGGAAGCTGGCGACACCGAAAGCTTCGAGGACTACGTGGCGCGGTTTCATGCAGCGCTGGTGTAGCTGGGCCGGACAAGCGCCTGGCGTGGCAACACCATGAATCCCACCGACCAGCTCTGGCAAGTCATCCTGGTTTCAGTTTCTGCCCAGCGGGCGTGCAGTGCTTGTCAGCATCATCGCTGTCGCGCTGAAGGTTGATATTGCCATCGTCGGCGGCATTGTGGTGGTGCTGATGCTGGGGTTCTTGCTGCAGATGAACCTGGGGCTGGCAATGGCACGGGCCATCAAATCCCCAGGTCATCGAACAGATCGGCAGCAGAAGCAAACCTCTTGCCCTTGCCTTCGTCCAATTCTACGATGGCCTTGCGCGTCACGTCGTTGGGTATCGACAAGTCAAAAGGCAAACGCCCCGACTCGGCGACTCGCATGAAGGTCAGGCGGATCAAATCAGATGCATTAAACCCGATCCTCTCCAGGGCGACATAAGCCTGATCCCTCACATCTGCGGGTACGCGCCGCGCCATCAACAAACTGCCTGACCGCCGTCGTCATCTGTGTAGTGTCCCCCGCCGGCCGTCGCTGCCGGTGGAGAATTGGCATAATAGGTTCATCAGGAGAGAGACATGAACCCAACACCAGATATTTCCGTTTCACCTCTTTCGTCCGCCAAGCAGAAACGCCTGAAGGCAGGGTTCAAGCAAGTAGATGCCATCTTTTCGCTTGAGGGTTTTGAGCCAAGCAATGGGAATCGCGCCATCGACGCCGCCATCTTGGCGGGTCGAATCACGGAAGCACAAGTCGTTGAAGAAATGATCGTTTACATAAAAGAACACAAAACGATTCGTGGCTTTTATGAATCGCGCACTTGGCTTGAGCCATGAGCGGGAACAAGGCCAATAACCCATAGCAGCTGAAAACCCTGCGGTGCCCGCCGATCACGCAAAACCGCAGTCCTTTTACGAACGCCTGGGACTCACTGACCTCAGCCTGTCTTCCGAGACCTCTCGTGCTCACAATGCAGACGGCCCGCAGCACGACAACAGCCCTGACTTCGATCGGTACTGGCCCTGGTCGGCCAGACGCGGCACGATCTGCGAGGGCGGCAGGTGGCCATATTCCTCGCTGTTGATCACTGACAGAATCCGCTGACGCTCCAGATCACTGTAGCGGTTGAGTGGTTGCTGGACCCGCTCGGGACGCTGATCTCCACGACAAGGCGTACATCTCCAGCGCTGTACGGTGCGCAAGCTCAAGCCCACCGTCTGGCAGGCGCGGACTGCACGCGCCCCGGCTGCCACGGCGTCATCAATCAAGGTCAGCAATGTCTGGCGCTGTGCGAGTGAGGTCATTTGTCCTCGCCCTCCCACAGCGCCTGGTACTTTTTTTGCAGCACCAGTAGCGCGGCAGCTTCAGACAAGGCTTTATCCTTGCGAGTGAGCTCACGTTGCAGGCTGGCCAGTTCACCCTTGAGCTTACGAAGCTCGCCGGCCTGCGTCGACGGTTTGGCGGGCAAACAAAATTCCGCCTTCCAGGCCTGGAGTTGATGGGCAAAGATGCCGCGCTCACGACACCAGGCATTGAGATCCTCAGGCGCCAGGCCGTTGGTGTCCAGCAGCGCTTGCAGCCGCCGGTCAGCAGTCCACTCTTGGAGACGCTTTTCGCCTGCGCCGGTTCTATGTAGATGGGCCATTCCGACACCAGGCTGCACCAGGGTATGAAAACGCCCACGACCAGGAAAGGCAGTGGGCCGGGGCAGGCCAAATAAAAGGGCCGTATCGACGGCCCAGGGGGGGTTAGAAAAACTGGCTATTCATGCCGTTTCAAATTTCTTGACCTCGGCATACATAGCATCCGGCGCCAGGTCGATGTCACCCGGCCAAGTCACCGCGCCATGTTTGACGAATACCTTGTTGAACAGGGACGGATCGGTCAGGACTGCAAAGACCCCAGCACCAGCGGAATGAATGAGTTCAGTCAAATCCACTGTCCCCTCAGTGCCATCCACGAATCGGACATGCAGCCGAAACCCGGGGAGAGCGTCCACCTCCGTCACGCGCCAGGGCATGCGTGGCTTGATCGGCGGGGTTACATCAAGGGACGAATTTTGTTGGGCTGTTGGTTGCGAGCGCATAGTTCCCAGTCCTCCATGAGTTCGGCGCGATGTTCCTGCGCCCATTCGAGAATCAGAGCGAGTGCACGCCGGGGCATCTCGCCTTCAACGATTTCCAACGTCCTGATGTCGATCAACACTTCATGCTCGGCATAGAGCGCGTGAAAGTGCGGCGGCGCGTGATCGTTCCAGAACATCTGGATCAGGATTCCGTAAAACGTGCTGATAGTTGGCATTGTTAGCATCAGGCGTTGCGGGCCACATCGTAGCATGGCCCTAGTTCATAGTAGATGGATAACGGATCTTCATCAATGGCCGGGGAATAGGGTGGCGGTGCATCGCCCTGCGCCACTCTGAAGGCCAGCACGGCAGCGGCCTGATCCCCTTGCGCCCCGTCCAGCCATTTTATGGACTCGGCTTGCGTGCAACCGATACGGTGCATGACATACGCCAGCGCCGCCGCTTGCACGACCAGGGGTTTATTAGGAAGGATCCGCCGCATACCGTGCCCCATGGTGACTCAGAACGGGATATCGCCCGAATCGAACGGTGCCGCCGGTGCAGAACTCGTCGCCGCGCCAGCCTGAGGGTGACGCGATTCAGTGATGCCATGGTGATTTCTCCTGCTGTACTTCCGTGGTTGAAAAAGGTTTTCTGAGCTGACCGAATCCGAAGATTCAAGAGCCGGATCGTAAAAATTGCTGCTTGGGGATTGATCCTGGCTCCCGGAGTTGCCGCCGTCTTCCGTGAGTTCTGTCGCCGTGCCGCGGAGCGGTACACGTCGGCGTTTTAGGCGGCAGAACTTACGGAAGACGGGGGTTTCGGCAGATGCGCGGATCAGTCACCAGGCAGCAGCCGCGCGGCGAGCGCCCCCAGCCGTGCGCCTGGCGCACGGCTCAAATTTTTGATGTTGGGGTTTTGCTTTGCAGCGCCAGCCGGCGCTGTCCGAAAGGGATGAAGCCCGCCAGGGGCAAGCCCCGCAGGGGCTTGATTCACGAAAGCCCGTCCCCGGTGTTGCGCCGGGGTGAGTCGGATGAAGGAACCCGCCTCTGTGGCGGGTTTTCTTTTATGGCCAGTTGATGGTTAGATGCAGGCCGGGGCTGCTACCCCGGTTTGCACCGCTTCTTGAATACTACTCTGCCTCTGCCGGCGGCCACTGCCTCGCCGCGTGAACCACGTTCATGACAACGACATCGGCCCCCCTCCAGCTCGTAGAGCACGATGTAATTCGGCCACACTACCATTTCTCGCGCACCAGGTACGCGAGAGCTGGCCTTGTAAAGCCTTGGATGGGTGAGCAAGGCATCCACCTTGGCCTCAAGCTCGTCCGTCATCCAGTTCAATGGCCGCAAGCGGGCTATCCTGAGCGATGTAATCCATGATCGCGATACGGTCAGCCCGCGCCTCATGGCGCCACACAACCCGCGCTGGCTTGGCCCCGCCACTCATCGCATAGCCTTGGCCCGCAAGGCAGCGCGTCGCTTGGCAAATTCGGCCTTCATATCGTCATTGGGGATCGAGGGTCGGGGATCGCTGCGGCTGGACTCAACCTTGCCGCGCAGCCATTCATCATAGGCGGCGGCTTCGTGGGCGCGACGCATCCGCTCGGCTGCATCCGGGCGCTTGGGTGCCGAGGTTTTCAAAGACTCCGGCGAATAGTTCACCGCGTCCACCTGGTAGCGATACAAGCCCATGTCCTTCAGATGGCTGGCCAGCGTTTCAAAACGCCGCCACACACGCACAGGGCCACGCTTGGCGGCAATGGCCCGCTCCGTCATGCCGTACTGCACCACGACGCTCCAGCCGCCAGGCTGGCCAATGACCGTTGCACCGCGCACAGCCCCGGCCTCAACCAGGCGCGTGAGCGTGTGGTGATCGATGGTTTCAGAGGTAGACATAAAGCACCTTCCGGGAAATCACTTAATGGTTAATATCATGACCGAATAATAGGTAATCGGGAACCGCCCAGGAGATTAGGATGGCGCATTCTTTGCATAAGACCTGTTATGCCACCGTCCACGGCTTCCCTTTGCCATCCAACCATGCCGCAGTGACCATGCAAGCATCTTTGAACTTTGAAGCATCCCAGGCGTTGGGCTATGACGACATGATGAACCCGACCAAAGCACACCAGATCGCCACCAGCCATCAGAGTCGCAGCTGCTTACTCGTCCAACCCAGCATGCCTATGACGGCAATCAGCCAACGTGCTGACCCCGAATGTCGAAGTGTGGACTCTAATCAATAAGTGTGGACTCTAATCAATATTCGGTAGCACTTGGCTCGGCATGAGGCCAACCTCTTTGCAGGTATAAACCATGGCATCCATAGTCACATCCTTCAACACTCGCATAAGTTCATCCCGAACCTCAACGAACTGAGGGTGTTCGCGGGGCAGCAAGGCTTCCAGCAAGAAGCCAACCACGGTTCCATTCACGGTATAGCTGAAGGTGCCTGCCCCGGCGTCCTCATTCCAAACATAAAGCATCGGCAACTGATCGCGGCAAGCCGCCGCATGAGCTTCATCCCGCAGCCAGCCAACATAGCGGGGCTTCAATAGATTCCCCGGATCGGCTGCCGCCAAGGTCAGAAAGTCTTGTACCTTCTGGTGAGTATCAACTGGCGGAAGTTTCTTCTTGAACAAGCGGTCGAACATTTCCTTCCCTCAATCCTGTCCACGCAAATCGGGCCAAATCTGCCACCAGTCATCCGGCCGCAGCTGCTTGCGCGTGACGGCGCCGCCGGTCAGTTCCTCGATTTCGACACAGCGGATGATGGGTACAGGCTTCTTTCCCCTGGCCCAGCAGCTGACCGTCATAGGCGCGACACCCAGTATCCGCGCCAATTCGGCGGCGCTACCGACCTGGGTGCAAGCCTCACGGATGGGCTGGAAATCAGACATTTTGCTAAATACGTTTCAGTTCTATGCAGCCTGCTATTGAAGTGATGGTGGTCTTGAGACATCTGTCCGCCGCCTACCACCCGACCTGGCGTAACTATTTTGAGGTGGCTTTCTTTACCGGCCTGCGTCCATCGGAACTGATCGCCATCCGCTGGCCCGCCGTGGATTTCCGACGCGAAACCCTGAAGGTGGCAGCCGCTCGTGTCCGTGCCACGGACAAGGACACCAAAACCCATGCCATTCGTTACGTTGACTTGCAGGGCCCCGCCCGTGCGGCCCTGCAGCGCCAGCGCGACCTGGCGGAATCGAAGACGGGGCTTGTGTTCTTGAATCCGAAGACCAACAGGAATTTTGCCGACACAGCGGCCCCGCTGGATGTTTGGTACGACGCGCTGAAAGCTGCTGGGGTACGGAAGCACGGCGCACGGCAAACCCGACACACTTATGCAACCCCAGCCTGCATGCCGAATGAACCCGGCGTATGTTTCGCGCCAAATAGGTCATACAAACGCCAAAATGTTCTTTGAGGTCTACTCTCGCTGGATTGACGGTGGCGCCAACACTCGCGAAAAAGCCAAGAAGGAGGCATTCCTTACCGTATCCGCAGCAACTCTTTCTCTAACCTAAAACGGGTTTTCGTAACCCGTTGATTTTGTGTGGCGCGCCCGACAGGAATCGAATCTGTTTTTAGCAGAATTAGATGGTATTTATACGAATTTGGCCTACGAACGATGCCAATTAACCCCATCTAATTCTGCATGTTGGGCACAAAAATGGGCACAAAGGTCGTTTGGGCACAATGCGCTAGTTGACAGACCAGCCGCTATTTCGGGCTTGGTTATCACGACGCACTGACAACCCATCAAACAGCTTTCCGGTACCGCACATTTCGGCTTAAAACTTAAGCTGCAATGCGTTTACTTGACGAAACAGCCTGATTTTGTGGTTTTACTTTCATCGGGTTGACGGTTGATGGGGGAGACCGAGGCGTGGTTTGAGGTGCGGGTGGAGATGTAGTCCAACAAAGCCCCTCCCCTCTTCAGGCCCTCTTTCGCCGCCCTGATCGAACCCAGTGACAACAGATACAAAGTAAAGCTGGCTATCCACCCCAACGTGCCCCAGACTGAATGAAACGAGGCAGAAGTCATCCAAGGCCGATCCCTGACTCAACAGGTTGCGCCACCGCCTCCGTAAAAATCGCATGTTCAGCACATGCGGCCCGTTGCACACTGATTTCGTCGAAATCGGAACGTTTCGCGATGGGCAACCCTGGCTCAGATACACAACACAGCCAGGCTACTTGGAGCCCTCATGATCCTTTACCTTTCTCCCGATGGCGTTTTCGCACCGAAACTGCAGACTGCAGACATGGATTGCCCGCCTTCGCCACCCTCGCCGTTTGACGAGATCGAGCGCAACAGGCGGCGCATTAAGCACCGCGCCCATTTTCTCAAACTGATGAAAGAAAAATTTCCTGGATTGCCATACTAAACCTGCAATCCGGCCACGCAGCGGTACTGCCAAACTCCTAACCTAACACTCGTGCCATCAACCCATTTTGGGCGATGGCAACTGAAATCCCGGAGCACACCATGGAACAAATCAGACCCCTCAATACCCCTTCCGCCAACCAGAAGAAGGATGAATTGCAACCGAAGTCCGACCCCAAGGGCGGACCTCAGGAACCCACTGGGCATGAGCACAGGGATCAAGCGCCGAAAAAGTAACGTAGCCAAAAGGCTACTGAAGGAAGGCCTAGCAATCCTTCCTGTACTCTGCCATCAGCCGCCTGCGGGCGGCTTTTTCACTCCTCCAGCTACCTGCCGACCGTAGAAGGATATCCACAATGCACAAAGACGAACAGCTATCAACAGTTCTAATAGGCGGCCACCACGATGGCCAGCCAATTGAATGTACCGCTCCGCCGATACGGAATTTGGTGATGCTGGCTGGCGACGGCCCCAAGGATGAAAGCTACACGTTGCACACATACATCAATAGATACGAGCAGCGGCTTTTTTATGTTCTGGATGGAATGCCAAACGAAGAGGCCAACCGAAAAGCGGTTCAAAGATGGTCGCATGGTTTGACGGGTGACGAGCACTAGCCACCAGTCCGTGACCACCCACAAACCCTCCCCCACACCTCAGCCTGCCCCTCGACATAGCGCACGACGCGGGCAGGCGTCTGATCTATCTCAGCCTCAGACTGCCACATAAACGGCTGGGCCAGGGTGCAGTAGTCACCGCTGACTGTCGCGCAGCCGCTTGCGAGCCCGATCACGGACAGCAGCATCGTCCAGCGCATCCATTTTCCGATCCACTGCATTTTTCACCCCCAGGTTATAGAGATCACGCTGCATTCTATCCAGCTGTGCTGAGCGCTTAGCCGCCCGACCACCCGCGGCATAGGCTCCGGCCAGCACCAGGACGGCAGCGCCAAGCACCAGCGCCCAGCCCTGCAATTTGCCCCACAGCGCGGCCAACATCACAGCACCCCGGCCTTGTGCCGTTTGACCTGTGACACCGCGATAAAGACGGCCAAGCCCACCAGCACCAGGCCCACTACCACGCGACTGATCTGGCCCGATGTCAGACTGTCCTGGGCATTTGTCACCGCATCCAGCACTGCCGGCGCAGCCTCGGCAAGCTGGCTGATGCCTACGCCAGCGGTCGCAGTCGCGCCAATCGTTTCCCGCGTGACCGGCACCGGCCCGGCTGCCCGCTTGGGCGGCTCGACCCCGGCCAGTTCCAAGGCCTTGTCAATCGTGGCCTGGTCGTACCAGGTGTTGGGCGTATCCAATGGCCCCTGACCGTTTTCGTGTCTGATGATGGCCTCGGCCAGGGGTCGTAGCACTTTGTATTGCTGCACGTCGATCTGCGCATCTGGTCCGACACCCACCTGCTTGGCTACGGCATTGACATATGCCGGGGTGTTGTTCTCGACGGGCGGCGCCCACCGGCTGATGATTCCGCGCACGGTATTCAGGCCGTGCTTGTCTTGGTAGGTGATCAGTGTTCTGGCCAGCGCCCGGATGCCGTAGGCTGCTGATGTGAATGTGGCGAACGCCGGGTCAGGCTGCTTTTTCGCCAGCCCCTGCCAAGGATCGCCGTGGCGGATGTTGCCGGGGTTGTTTGAGCGCACTCCGCGCGGAAGTTTAGCCATTGCATTCTCCAAAGGTTGAGGCCCATCGGCGCCCATTGACGATCTTGCTGACCTGCGCAGTGCTGACCTTGAAGAAGGCCGCCAATTTGCGTTGCACTCCTCGTCCGAATATCTCGCGGGCCGCTCTGATTTGTTCGACCTGCTCTGTTGTGAGTTTTGCCGTGCAGCAGCGTTCCCCGTCTTGCATCGTTCCGTGGCGCCGCATGTCCATCTGATTGTCTCTGTGTGTCGCCCAGCGCAAATTGTTCACCTCGTTATGCGCGGGGTTTCCATCGTTGTGGGCGACATCAGGTAGGCCGTTTGGATTGGGAAGAAATGCCTGTGCCGCCAGTCGGTGCGCCATACGTCGATGCGGCCTCCCGTTTGCGTCCCTGAGAATGAACGCCGTGTAGCCGAGCGGGGTAACCGTGCCGGTCAAAATGATCGGAGTGTCGCGGACGCCGGATCTGGGGTTTCGCCAAGTTCGGCTTTTGCGCCGGTAGCTGCGCACCTGGCCTTCTTCGCTGATTTCGTACAGCGGAAATTCTGAGATGACTTTCCAGCGGATTCCGCGTGGTTGTTTCTTCGCCATGTCAGGCACCTCCTTTCAGTTTTGTCCATGCGACGACGGACGCCGTCACCGCCGCGCTGATGTAGCCAAACGGCTTGGCCAGCCTGCCGATCATCTGCAGCACCCGAAAGCCGCCCTGTAGCGCATTGAACATTTCGATCATTTCGCTGGTGTCGGCCTCGATCTTGCTCAGTCGGGCCTGGATGGCTTCAAGCTCTGCTTTACTGACTTCGCACATAAGCGCCCTCCTTTCGGGCAAAAAAATACCCGCGATCAAGCGGGTAGATTGAAAATCTGCGGCCCCAGCAGGCGCACCGCCGGCGGATACAGCCAGCGCATCCAGGCAGGCGCGTCAGCCAGATCGGCGGCGAAAACCGTCACCGTCATATCCCGCGTCAGGCCCGGTATCTGATGCCGAAACTGACACAGCGCGTCGTGGAAACAAGAAGCCCGCCAAGCGGCGGGCCTCCCATCGTCCATCAGCGGGCCATCGGGCGGCCCAAGCCAGCGCCGAGTGCCGGGGATGCGGATAGCAGGGCTGCAGCCGTCCCAGGCGTAGCCCTCGCGCACGCAGATCAAGCCGCGCTCGATGGTGAGCCAGCGGTTGTTGAATCGGATGCGGGTCAGGGCCTGGTGTCGGGCGATGGCCGGGCGGGTCAGAACGTAGCGCCAGGTCATAGATCATCCTCCGGCTGGGGCAGGCCCTTTTGGTAGCGCTCGTTATCGGTCGTGCGCGGGCTCAGAACTGCAGCCTGAACCTCGGGCGTGACCTCCGGCACGACTGTCCCGAGATACTGGATGAACTGCTGCACATCGGGCCTCGCCAGATCAATGTATTTGCGTATCTGTGTATCCCGCACCAGTGCTTGAGCCGTAGGATCTGTAGAGGCCAGGACAGGGATCTTGGCCGGACCAAAGCGGTCGTAGAAGCTGCCTACCTCAATCCACTGGTACTCGGGACCGGCCTGATTCCATGTGAACGGGGTCGGCTCAGGCTCGGGAACCATGCGATACGCGCCGGGGTGATGGGCTTCGACAAATGCTGCATCAGAGATGATGGTGTTGATGACGGTCTCGCCGTCTAGGATTTCGTAGCGACTCATTTCAATGGCACCTCAATAACAACGATTCCGTCACCACCCCGAGATGTAGCAGAGACGCGAGACACAACGCCGCCAGCGCCAGCGCCGAATTCGGCACCCTCCGACAACGACGCGCCGGTCGATCCTGATCCGATGGAAACCAGTCCGCCCGATCCAGCAAATGCGCCGGACGGTTGAGGTCCAAAAATGCCCGTCATATTGCTTTCTGTGTATACGCCACCGGACGCGCCACCAGAAAAGAGAGCGAAACCCCTGGTGGTCTTGTTGACATAACCGCCACCTCCAACCAAGAAAAACGGCGGCACTATAACTAAACGTTCCAGGGGCACAAAAATATTCTCTGAACCAAATTGCGGCAACTCGGATACATCGAAAGGACTGGAACCCGGCACCCTCCCGAGGATGTCAGGCCCGGGTATTCCGCCAACCGACGGGCCAGCCACGCCACCGCCAGCGGAGGCTTGGACTCCCCCCCCATCACTGCCGCCCCCAGGCGAAGCCCCGCCGGTTGAATAGGTAGCGACAGCACTACCCGAACGAATCGTTTCCGGGTCGACGCCAAAAATATTGACTGCCCCACCCCCCGTCGCGGCTGAGCCTGCTGTGGACAAATTGATACCGCCGGAACCGCCACCCGGATTATTGATATCGCCGCCTGTCGCTGCGCCTCCCTCTGACCCCGTAAGCGGAGTACCCCAGCCCGCCGCGCGACCAGCTTTCCCGCCATCAGCTTGAATGAGCAGCCCTGCCGGTCCGGCAACTGACGATTGTCCGCCGTCTACACCATTGCCATTACTCGATTTCATCCCTCCCGCCCCAACGTTAACCGTAAGGCTGTCGCCCTGCTTGAGGTACACGGATTTTTGCGCAAATCCGCCAGCACCGCCGCCTGTCGCTGTTTGACCTGTAGATCCCACAACACTTACGCCACCGGACGCGCCACCACCGATCACAGAAATTCGATACATTCCACTGATCGGTGCGATAAACGTCTGTGACCGTAAAATCAGACGAGCCGAAACCTTTCGGTCACTACCGCCCAAAAACTGACTGATATTGCTCATACGAGTACCCACCCTCGAATAGGATTGATGAAAAGAAAATCAACACTCAGATACTGAATATCGAGCGTCATGGATTCGGACTCGCCCATGATCGGGCTGCCGTTGCCGGCCACGGTCGGCGACTCATCTGCCCATGTCGCTGCGCCGTCAAACAGCGACACTCGATCCCCAACAGCGGGATCAAGCGGCAGCGTCACAGTCACAGGCCCGCCGGACGTGTCGATGCAAACGACATCGAAAGCCAGCAAATCAGCATCGGCAGTGACGGTGTACGGAACACGGCCGCGCCATCGGACAGCGCCCGCGCTATCGACGGCCAGCACCGCGCCAGGCGGCAGCGGATGCGGAAGACTGCCGCCCGCGGCCGCCGCCGCATCCCAGGCGCTGCTGGCCGCGGACTCGGCATCAGCGGCGTGGGACTTCGCCGACTTGCTCCCCGGAGCCGGAGGCGTGTCGGACTCGGCCCAGGCCCTCGCTTTTGCGGCTTCGGCTTCAGCCTTTGTCACTTCCGCCTTGGCCTTTCCCACTTCTTCTGCTGCGGCCGTCACACTGCCGGAGGCTTGCCCGGCGCTACCCGCAGCATGCCCGGCCTGCTCCAATGCCGCTGTGGCATTGTTTCTGACGTTCGCCGCCACGGCGTCCATGGCATTGGGCAGATCAGTGGCCGCGTAGTCGAAAAATCCGTCAGCGCGTTCCTCAAATGTATTCGGGTCGCTACGCTGCGGCGTGGGCGGAGCCGCCGGCATCGGGGGCGGCGGCAAAATCGGGGTATCAGCCATCAGATGAATCCTCGTATCGTCAATTCCAGTTGCACAAAAGCGGTATGCGGGTAGCTCATGTTCGAGCTGACCGCTTGCCCGAACCCCCGAATCCCTTCAAATTTCGCCGCATCGTCAGGCAGCCAGACGGCGGGCGA
>NZ_JBLGTV010000030.1:0-1923 GCF_047468865.1 Castellaniella hirudinis | reverse complement strand
CCAGAGTTCGACAGTTAAAAACGCAAGCTATTGATTTTTAAGAGTTCTGTTTTAAACTGCACCACTACAAATTCACGAATCCAACCTCAGCAGTGGGTTTCTTGACCTTCAAGCTGGCGAGCACCGCCGCCTGCTCAGCCTCTATGGTGGAAATCCCCGTCACTGGCGCTTGGCCATCGAAGGTGACCTTGTGGGTCTGGATGCGCCGCAACACAGACAAGGCGCGTACCGGGGATAGGATCTCGTGTACCGGATTCTCGCGCAGTCGCGTCCGCATGACGCGAGCCAGCACCAAGGCGATAAAGCAGATATAGGCATGTGCCCGGATGCGCTCGGGCATCCGGTGGTACACCGGCCCGATCTCAATATCGGACTTGAGCATCTTGAAGCCACGCTCGATATCGGCCAGGGATTTGTAGCGGGCAACGACCTCGACGGCGCTCAGATCCGGCGTATTGGTCACCAGCAGCAGCTTGCCGTCCATGGCGCGGGCCAGCGCCAGGGCTTTCTGGTCGATGTCATAGGTGAACAGTTCGCTTTTCAGGTCTACCTTGACGATGCGCCGCAGGCGCTGCTCACACACTTCGTGATAGAAGCGCGCCCGCACGCCGCCGTCCGAGAGCTTGCGACCGCGACTGCGTTTTCCTTCATCCTGGGAATCAAGCTTACCCACCCATTGCGCGGCCTGGACTTCCAGCGCTGCAATGGCGGCATCACGCTGCGCTGTCTGTTCGGCGGCCCGGCGTTGATCGTGCGCGACGACCAGACGCAGATCGTTCCATTTTTCTTCACCGACCACTTCGGATTCGTCCGCGCTGTGTACGTGCTGATTGAACGGTGCGAGCAAGTCGGCAAACTCGTTATAGCGTCGGCCCGGCACCGCCAGGATAAACTCCAGCGGTGCCCCCGAAGGCAGCACAATTTTTTGCAACTGCTCCAAGTTATCCAGCGAGAGCAGGCCCCGATCCGCCACGGCAATCACCCGCTTGATCGGGAAGCGCTCCAGCACCTTGAGTAAGGACGCCTTCAGGGTGCCGACCTCGGCCGTATTGCCGGGGAAGACTTCGTGATGCAGCGGAATACCTTCAGCGGTTTGCACCAGGCCCAGCATGAACTGGCGCGCGATGGTGGATTCCTTGGACTTGCCGAATTGACGGACATCGTCGACTTGTTCCGAGAGCCCTTCGGCCCGGATGGTGGTCATGTCGTAGAAGACGACTGAAAGGTCTTCATTGACCAACGGGCGCACGGCGTCGGCCAGCACTTCGTCAACGAGCTCCCGATGCTCAAGCAGCGCATCCATGGCGCGTAGCAACTGCTGATGGTTGATGGATTCCAGATTCATATCAGGCAGGCTGACGGTCTTGACCCAGCGCAGCGCCCCCAGCTTGGAGTCGGCGTCACACAAGCGGTTGAACACCATCAAGCGCAGCAGGGCTTCCAGATCAATGCGGTGGCGGCTTCGTTGCTGCAGAACCTTGCGCAGGCGATCCAGGCCGAGCTGCTTCCAGATCACCGTGAGCGCCCAGACGTCACCCAGGGCCCGGGCAGACTCGAACTGGGCGGTGTCCAGCACGCCGGACACCGCGCCAGCCTGCTGTCCGGTCGCTTGAAGCAGCGCGGCCATCATGGCGTGGGCCTGGCTGGCGCTGTCATCGAGTCGCCCCAAATTGGCGATGACGCGTTGACGAGGCTTGCCCTCATCATTGCGATAGGACTCAGCCAGTTGGACGTAGCGCTTGCCGCCAGAGCGGGTGATTTTGATGTACATGCGAGAATTCTAATACAAAACTTATAATATGCCAGTACATTAAGAATTCAAATTGCCAGTACAAATGAACTTTATCAAGAATGAAAACCATTGATTTATAAGGTGAACAGCCAAAGAAAACCGCCCGTAGGCGGTGAAGTGTTGAAGTCAGG
>NZ_JBLGTV010000006.1:0-203600 GCF_047468865.1 Castellaniella hirudinis | reverse complement strand
AGCCGGTCGAGCGCCGCTTTCAGGCGCTGGTAGTCGTTGAGCGACGTGCTGCGCCCGATGAAGCGCAGGATCTCGTAGGGCGTGGCGCGTATCCAGCGCGAGGGGCGGATGCCCGCGTCGCGCGCCTCCACGATCTGCGAGGCGGCCCATATCAACACGTCGGCATCCCATATCGTTGCGATGCCATGCTCGGCCGTGCCTTCCACACGGATGGTGATGCCGCCGGCGCGGAAGTCGATCGGCGCCGTGCGCCGCGACTTCGCCAGCGAGAAGAATGGAAAGGCCATCAAGTCCTGGCTGTCGCGGGGTGCCATGTCGCCCGGCAGCGCGCGGAACAGGTCGAGCTGTTCGCGCTGCGGCAAGGCTTGCCCTGGCGGGCTGGACATGGCGACGGCCACCCACGCGCCAACGATCAGCGGCCATCACGGTAGTCGCCCGCATGGCGTTCGGCATATTCCGGGTCGGAAGTTGCCTCGTAGCTGCGCTGGTCGGCCCAGGCATCGAGGTCGCTCACGGCGTACATGACGCGCCGGCCGAACTTGCGGAACTTCGGGCCGCCGCCGACCACGCGCTGTTTCTCCAGCGTGCGGGGACTGAGGCGCAGGTACTCGGCGGCTTCGTCGTTGGTCAGGTAGCGTTGGGGCTGCGCAGGCGCAGCGACAGCAGCGGCGGCAGGCCGCAAGGGAGCAGGTCGCATGGGATGAACCTCCATCAAGCCCGGCCACACCACGCGGCCGGATAGAGGCACTTTCAAGAAAGCGCGGCACCCCGCGAAGGGACGATCTGCGGGGGACGCGAAACGTCCCCCCCCTACTGCAACCGCAGCGGCGGAAGCTGTGCCAGGCGGCGATAGCCGCCGCGCATCAGCGCCTCGCCACGGCGCACCAGCCTGCGCACGCGGGCGCGCAAGGCGCTGTCGGTGTGCCAGTCGGCGGCGACGGCATCGGCACCGAAGAGACCTTCGGCCATTTCGCGCAGGGACGCGCCCGCTAGGGTCGCGTCGAGCGCCTGGAGCGTATGCAGTTCCAGCAGCGCGGCCGGCGTGGGCCGGGAACGGGCCGCCGCCGCAGGCGCGACGACCGTGGCCACGGCCAGGGCGTCCAGCCCGGCCGCGAGCGTGCGATAGCGCGCGCACGGCGTGGCGCAGGCCCGAGTGGCGTAGAGGTAGGCCATGCCGTCCTCCAGGCCCGGCCCGAGTGCGAGCCGCAGGCAGCAGCCGGGCCAGTGCGACACCAGAACCAGGCGCTTGCCGTCGTGGATCAGTTGCTTGCGGCCAGGAACGCGCCAGAACTCGAAGGCATGGGCTTCGGGTGGCGGGTCGTCATCCGGGTAGAGCTGCACCACGGCATCGTGATCGGGGAACCAGGCTGGATGCGCGTCGCGCGCATCCAGCGCCGGGTCTTCCAGCAGGCGCAGGCCCCACGCCTGCGCCGCGTCCGGCCAGCGACGACGGCGCAGCCAGTCGCGGCGGTAGCCGGGATTCCGGCGCAGGTATTCCCAGGCCAGCGCGGGGCCGTCGAGGTGCAGGACGTAGAGATAGGCCGCTGTCGGATACCAGGGTTCGGCGCTGCGATCAGTCATGGCAAAACCTCCCTGTGCTCGGGCGTCGCCACGGATTCCGCCGTGCGGGAGCTATCGAATCGCCATCAGGTCGTCATCAAGATCGGGTTAAGCTGTAACTGTCGGTGTCAAGACCGTTTGGCTCCGGCGTGTTGCGGAAATCGTCTGAATGCGACGGCCGCACAACCCGGAAATGGTGCGCGGCATCGGATACCGTGCCGCAGTCCTTGCCAAAGATCATGACTGTTTGCATCAGGCTGGCACCGCTTCGGTGCATCAATGCCGATCCAGACCTGTCCGGTCTTGAGTAAGACTGAAATAGTCTCAATGCGCCCCGGCTGGCCGGACTGCGCTGGCGTTCATCAGTCCGTGATCGAACCGTTCTCCTGGGCCAGCCGGACATACTCCGACAGCGGGCGCACCGCCTGGAAATACCGATCCCGCCGCACCGGCAGTTTGCGCGGCCCGACGATGCCGGCCAGGTCGGAGAGCTTGACCGTTCCCAGCGCAGGCATCCCGATGCCGAGGTCGATCAGGCCGTAGGCCGTGTCGCCATCGGCGGGATCGAGCGACACCAGCAGCCAGGTCGCGTGCGCGTCCGGCGTGAACAGTCGCACCACGGGCATCGGGTCGATGCCTTGGCCGGCAGCGCGTGCCGCGCCGTGGGCCAGCAGCCGGGCGCGTTCGTCGGCGGTGAGAAGCGGCAGGGTCATGGCCGGAACCTCCACGAAACCGAGGATGCGCGGATGCGCTTCTGCGTCGAAGCACGGAACCGCCAAACCGTTTCCGTGCTTTCGTGCGCAAGCACGGATGTGCAAACCATCGCATCCGTAGAAGAACGCATGCGCGTAAGCGGGATTGTAGGAAGCCGGAAAGACACGGATGCGATTCCCCGGTTCTGTCGGAATCCGCCGATGCGGATTTCCGTAAAGGCACGAATACGGAAATCAACATCGCCAAATGAACACTTTAGATTGTAGCCCTATTGGGTTCAATGGGCTGTCATCTTGGTTTTTACGGGGAAACCAAGTTGGTGACAGCGAAACACTCATTGGCGACGGCAATACGGACGGTCAGGAAGGCGCGCGGCTTGAGCCAGGAAGCCTTTTCCGACGTGTCCAGCCGCACCTACATGAGTTCGCTGGAGCGCGATCTGAAAAGCCCGACCATGCACAAGCTGACCGAGCTGTGTGAGGTCATGGAAGTGCATCCGCTGACGTTGCTGACGCTGGCCTACGCCGGCGACAACCCGCGCAAGGCCGAGCAGCTTCTGGCGCTGGTGCGCCAAGAGCTTGAGGCCATCTCGAAGGAAAGCGACGCGCCGTAGGCGCGTGCGTGACGTGCTGCGCCAGCAGCACGGCGCCCCGCCGCAATGGGCGGGGCGCGGTGGGCGACCGTCAGGCCGCCTTGGGCTTGCTGCGCGACCAGATCAGGTCGTGCGTGCCGTCCTCGTTCTCGATCAGGCGGGCATAGACCGTTGCCGGGAACGAAGGATCGTCGAGGGTCACGGACACGTAAGACCGTCCGGCCTCGCTGATCTTCTTCCACGCCGCGCCGATGTCGTGGCCTGCCGCCTGCACGCGGAAGTCGGGGGCGTTCTCGCTGTCGCCCTTGTCGTTGGGAACCAGCTTGACCTTGACGTTGAGCGTCAGGGTGCGGAGCGTGCCGGTGAAGCCGTCTTTCTCTGCGGTGAAGGTGCCGATGTTAGCCATGATGTTTCTCCTTTCGGGTTGAACAAGGTCGCGCCCATCGCGTCCTTGTTGTGAACCGGCCGGCGGGGGATGGGCTGGCGGCACCGCGCAGCGGGCGCAACACCGTGGAGCACCTGGAAGCGAAAAGAATTTGTCCCGCGAGGAATGCGCGCAGCGCAGGGGAATTGTTTTCGCTGGAAGGTTGCCGCCATGAAGCCCAAGGCGCAGCCGTGCCCTCGCCAGGATTCACGACAAGCCAAGGACGCAGGGGCCGCCCGCTCCCGAAAGGAGACATGGCCGACCTCGGCATCCCCGCATGACGGCTGCACCGGCTTGCGCCCTGACGCGGGCAAGGCCAACCCCAATGACAAGGCGAGAACGCCCCTTGCCGCCGCTGGCGGCAACGTGCTTGAGGGGTGGCGTGGAAGCTCCATAAGGCAAGGCCGGGCGGCGTGTCGGTGAACCGTCCTTCGTGACGTACAGGCGAACCGCCAGCGTCGAGGACGGCACGCTTTCGCACAACCTGCCGCAGCAAGCCGGGGCGTAGCCCCACAAGCCCCGCCCATTGCGGCGGGGCGCCATCAAGATCCTGCCCGCGCCAGCGGGCGCCGATTGCCGTGCCGCGTGCAAGACACTTGCACGCCCGCCCCGTCGCCGCCTGGTCAAAGGCCGCGACGGGGCGGTCTTGCTGTGGACATTGAAACCGGGCGCGGCCACCGCCGCGCCCGGATTTTGAGAACGGCCCCGGCGCATCGCGCCGGGGCCGCTGCGGTTATTCCTTAGTTTCGATGATCCACCACACCGAACGCGACAAGGCGCTGCCGGTGATGGGGTGAATGTCGGTCAGGTCGGCGCAGGCCGTCCAGCCCTGCGGCGGATGGTAGCCGCGCACGTCGCCATCGCCATGCCAGCGGCGGGCTCGCACTATGCCGGGGGCATAGACCGCTGCCATGCGCGGGCGGGCGGTCGGATTCTGGCGATTCATGGGAAAGGCTCCGGGCTTGCCGAAGCGCCCCGGCCGAAAACCGGGGCGCTCGGTAGTGGTGAGGGTCATGCGGCCAGCGCCTGCACCTCGTCGTCGGCTTCGAGGGCTTCCGGCGCGTCATCGGCCACGGCCTGCGGCTCGTCCTGCGCCGTGGTGTCGTCCGCGCCCTCGGCCTTGAACACCGCAGGCATCCAGCCGGTGCCGTCCGCCAGCCGTTCGGCTTCGCTGGCAATGTCGCCCTTCTTGAGTTTCGCCAACCGGGTGACGTGCGCCGGGGCGTACTCGGTCACGGCTTCCAGAATCACGGCTTTGGAAACGTGCTTGAAGTAGCCTTCGGCGGTCGGCTTCCACCATGCGGCCATGTCCAGCCCCACGGCCTGCGCCAGTTCCGCGCCGGGCTGGTGCTGCGAAGCGCGGGGCGTCACCACGTCCACCGTTGCGGCCACGCATACCGCAAGCAGCCGCACCAGTTCGTCCTGCGACTTTTCCAGCAGCGCCGCGAACAGTTCGGCGCTGTCCTCCGGCAACGCTTCGCCCGCGACTTCCTGCAAGGTGCGCAGCGCCACGGCGGCGGGCGATTCCGGCATGTCCGGGGCCATGCCTTCCAGCCGGTCTTGCACTTTCAGGGTCACGCCGAGCGGCAGGTCGTGGCCGTAGTGGCTGCCCTGCAAGACGGCCTGCACCATGCCATGCACCAGCGCGGCCAGCGCGACGTGTGGGTGCCGCGCCACTTCGATTTGCAGCGCCGCCGTGCGGTGGGCGCTCAACCGCTGCGCCAGCCGGTCGGACAGGCTCGCGGTCTTGGGCGCTTCGTCGGTGTCGTCGCCTTCCTCGTCGTTCGCACTGTCGCCCGCGCTGAAACCCTGCCGCAGCTTTTCCAGCGTGCGCAGCGCCTTGGCCTCGGCCTCGCGCAGCAGGCCGCGATGAATCACGGCCTCGCCTTCGCGGTCGAGGGTGACGACGGCACCGGCCACGGCGCGCACGTCCGGGGCGTAGCCCTGCAAGGCATCCTCCACGGCCTGCAATTCCCCGGCCACCTGTTCGCGGCGCGGTTCCAGCGCCTCGGTCTTGTCCTCGTCCTCGGCGTCGTAGGCGTCTTCCAGTTCGGCGTCGATCTTGTTGAGGCGGGTTTGCAGCGAAGCGATGCGGCGGGCTTCGCGGGCGCTCGGTTCGCGGCGCTGGCGCGGGGCACTCTGGAACGCCTGCCGGTCGGCGTGGCTCATGTGCGGTACGGCTTCCACCCATGCCCATCCCTCGGCGCGCACGTCCTCGGCCTGCGCGTCCAGCTTGCCGCGCACCAGCGTTTCCAGCAGCGCGGCATCGGTCAGGTAGGTTCCGGCATCGCCTTCGGCGAACAGGTCGCGGCGGATGCCACCGCCTGCCGCCGTGTAGGCGTCCAGCCCGACGAAGCGCACCAGCGGATGCGTGGCGGTGATTTCACGCTCGGTCAGGCGGTCGCGCAGTGCGGATGCCCCGCGCTGCCATTCCGGCGCACCGTAGAACGCGGCTTCCTGCGCGGCGTGGTCGTCGGTGATGGTCAAGGCCATCAACTGTTCCAGCGTCACACCACTGGCGCGGTAATCCGTCATCAGGCGCGGCGACACGTTCGCCAACTTCAAGCGGCGCTGCACTACCAGCGGGGACACGCCGAAGTCGGCGGCAATGTCTTCGATGGGTCGGCCTTCCTTGACCAGCGCGGCGAAGGCCGCGAACTGGTCGGCGGGGTGCATGGCTTCGCGCTGCACGTTCTCGGCGAGGCTCACGGTACGGGCGGACGCATCGGCCACCAGCAGGCACGGCACTTCGTAATCGGCGGCGATGCGCTTCTTCTTCGCCAGCAGCTTCAACGCGGTCAGGCGGCGGTCGCCGGCCACGACTTCGTATTGCTCGCCATCGGCGGACAGAATGACGATGAGGTTTTGGAGCAGGCCGACACGGGCGATGCTCGCGGCCAGTTCGGGGATGGACTGGCGCGGGGTCGTGCGGACGTTGCGCTTGGAACGGCGCGGCAACAACTGCGACAGCGGAACCAAAATCAGGTTCTTGGTCGGGTCGGCCACTTCCAGCGGCGCGGCGGTTTCGAGGGCGTGGATTTCGGTTTTGGTAACGGCGTTCATGGTGATAACTCCTAACGGTTCAGGGATGCAGCAGCGAGGGATGCGGCAAGGGCTGCTGCCTGCCCCTGCCGCATGGGGAATCAGGCTTTCAACTGGCGCAGGCCATCGGCCAGCATCCAGAGGGCGCGATTGAGGCGCACATCGGAATCAATGCCCTGCACGGGGCGGGTCTGCTGGCGGCGTCCGTTGGCGCTGCGGCCATGCAATCCGCCTTTGGTCAGGTTTTCTTGCGTGCGGTTGAACACGCTCCACAAGTCCGGGCGGCGGTCGTCGAACCGGCGCGGCATCAGGATTTGCGATTCCGTGATGGGCGCGGGCTTGTTGTCGGTGGGGTCGTACTTGAGGGCCAGCGCGGCGCGGGCGAACACTTCGGCCTCGCCTTCGTCCAGCGTGATAGCGCGCATCGCGTCGCGGGAATCCTTCACTCGGTCGAAGCCGCGCAAGACTTCATAAGCGCCTTCGATGACGTGCCCGGAAACGTCGCCCTTGTGGGGCACGCGCACATCGGCCACGGTGTCGCCGCATACAAGGCCATTGCTGCACACGAACCGGAACATGCCGGCCAGCATCTGATAGCTGCTCGTGCCATCGTGCGAGTTCAGCAGCACGATTTCATTGGCTTCCGCGCCGTTGATCTGGCTGGCGTGGCGCAGGCGGATCATGTGCTTGGTGTGCTCGCGCTTGCCTTCGTCGCGCACGCGGGTCTGCGTCACCATGAAGGGCTGGAACCCTTCTTTGCGAAGCTCGGTCAGCACTGCGGCGGTTGGGATGTAGGCGTAACGCTGCGAACGGCTCTCATGCGGCGCGTCCGCGAAGATGGACGGCGCTACGCGGTGAATCTGGTCATCGGACAGCGGGTAATCGCTGCGCAATGCCGGGGAACGGGAAGCGAAACGGGATGCGAGTTGCATGGTCTTTCTCCTGACAAAAAGAGGTTTGCTGTTCACACCGCACACCGGATTCCTAGATTCGGAGCCCAGCCTTTCGGCTGTTTGGTGCGGTCGGCGCGAGGAACCCGGTTGGCCCTGTTGCCACCGTCTTTCCTGAGTTCATCGCCCGCGACGGTCAGGAGCGCGCGAACGGGTGCCGTCAAGGAGGCAAGCGCAGGGTTGGTGCGGCCCGCAGGCGCAGCCGAGGACACGGCCCTGCGCGCCTTGACGGCACACGGGCGCGGGCTACAGTCGCGGACAAGGTGATGAAGTCAGGGGAGACGGCTGGACATGGCAACGGCCTTCCCCTTGCGCTGACCGCACGCAAGCGAAGCGCGCAGGCCCGAAGCTGGAAGCCGGGCCGTAGGCGTCAGCCGAGCGGAGCGAGGGAACGATGGAAGCCCGTCAGGGGCGAAACCCCGCAGGGGGTTCGATGCGCAGCACGACAGCGCGACCGGCCATGTTTCTTGGCCGGGGACGCCCATGCCATAAACGATGGACAGCATGAGCTGGATGCCCAGGATGAAATGCCGGTGGTGTGCAGAGGTTGTCGCGCCGGCGCAGCCGGGGCGGCGGTATCGAGGGGCGCCAAGCGCAGCGCGGCGGGGATGGCCGCACGGCCTTCCGCTGGAGTGCAAGCGAAGCGCGCAGCGCCCCAGAAGGGGCGCGAAGGCATCAAGCCGCGCCGTCAGGGCGCAGGCTGGATTCCGCAACCGGCATCCACGGGGAGGTCGAGTCCAGCAGGTAGCGTTTGCCGAGTGCGTACAGCCCGCAAGGCCCGGCAGGCCGATAGAACCCGGTGACGTGGCGATGGAACTGCGCGCCGAAGTCGTTGGTGTAGATCACCGCGTCGCCGATCTTGAAGCGCAGCGGCTGACCGTTCTCCGGCGCGAACGGCTTGCCCGCGTCGTGCTGCGCGGTGATTTCGATGATGTAGTCGTGATGGCTGCTCATGGCATGGATCTCCTGTGATGGTCGAGAAAGCACATGGAGCGCCTTGCGGCGCTCCAAGGGGCCGGGTCAGACAACGACACGCCCGGCCAGCCGCGCTTCGCGTGCATAGGCGCTCAACCGCTTCTCGGCGCGGAAAGACAGGTCGCGTTCGATCGGCAGGCCCAGCCCGCCGCGCACGGTCGCCAGTTCGTTCAAGCTGACCCAGCCGATTTCCGGCATTTCCAGGCCCAGGTCGCAAAGACCAAAGGCGTGGTCGTGGTCATCGGGATCAATCTCGGTCAGCAGCCAGGTCGCGCCGGCATCCGGCGTGAACAGCTTGACCACGGGGGCCGGATCGAAATGCTGGTTCTCCAGCGATGCGCGGCCGTTGGCCAACAGCACGATGCGCTGCTCGTCGGTGATGAGTGCGTGGTTCATGGTGAACTCCTGAAAGGATGCCGGGCGGAATTGCCCGACCCTTCCGGGGCACGGCGCAGCGCAAGCAGTCAGGGGTCGCAGACGGCCGCCAGGACGCAAGCGCCATCGCGCGCAGCCCTTGACAGCGAGAACGCCGTGGCACGATGAAGGGAACAGCAAGACCGCCCCATACCTCCATGCAGGCTATGAATTTCCGAAACGCTGTCTCGGAAATCCGAGGCAGCGTTTTCGCCCGGCTCGCGCCGGGCGCAGCAAAAAGGGGCCGAAGCCCCTTCGTCAGATCAGGCCACGTTCGGCAAACGATGTGGTGTCGGTGCCCGCGACGATGATGTGATCCAGCACGCGCACGTCCACCAGCCCCAGCGCCTCCTTGAGCCGCTGGGTCAGCGCCCGGTCGGCACCGCTCGGCTCGGGATTGCCGCTCGGATGGTTGTGCGACACGATGACCGCCGCCGCGTTGAGCCGCAGCGCCTCCTTGACCAGCTCGCGCGGATACACCGATGCACCGTCGATGGTGCCGCGGAACATTTCGGCGTACTCGATCAGTCGATGGTGCGTGTCCATGAACAGCACCGCGAACACCTCATGCTCGAAGCCGGCCAGCTTGGCGCGCAGGTACTCCTTGACCGCCGCCGGCGACGTGAACGATGTACCGCGCTGCATCTTGCGCTCGATGGCCTGGCGCGCAGCCTCCAGAATTTGCTCGGCAGTCGCCAGCAGGTAGCGGCCCTGCGCGTCACGCACCATCAGCGAGGAATCGAACGAGGAAAAGGACAGTTGCGACATGATCGTGCTCCGGTTACTCGGGCGGAATTGCCCGGAACCGTGGCGAGCACGGCGCAGCGCAAGCAGTCAGGGGTCAAGGACGGCCACGGGCCGCAAGCGTGCAAGCACGCGCAGCCCTTGACGGCGAGAACGCCGTGATACGGTGAAGGGAACAGCAAGACCGCCCACACCCGCCCAATGCACACACTTGCCTTTGTGCAAGCGGAGCGCGCAGGCCCGCCAGGGCCGAAGGCGTCAGGGGTCAAAGCCGGATGGCCGCGATTCGGCACGAAGCGCGGGGCGCAGCCCGCGAACCCGACGGCGGCACGCCGGGACGCACGAATGCTGTTTGGGCTACTCGGTGTCTTGCTGGCGCTGCTCGATCTGCAACCGCGCCCGCTCGGTCGCCTGCTGCAACTTCTCGCCCAGCACCGCACGCGGCGGCAAGCTGGTCAGGTACTCGGCAACGTGGATGCCCGACTTGTCCAGTTCCAGCAACTCGATCTGCTCACGCTTCTTGCCAGTGCAAAGGATGATCCCCAGCGGCGAGGCTTCCTCCGGCTCCCGCTCGTGCTTGTCCAGCCAGCGCAAGTAAAGCTCCATCTGCCCTTTGTAGGCTGCCTTGAACTCGCCGATCTTCAACTCCACCGCCACCAGCCGCCGCAGCTTGCGGTTGTAGAACAGCAGGTCAAGGTGAAAATCCTCATCGTCAATCTGGATGCGCTTCTGCCGGGCGACGAAGCAGAAGCCCGCGCCCAGCTCCAGCAGGAATGCTTCCATTTCGCGGATGATGGCCGCCTCAAGGTCGCTTTCCTGCCAACTATCCCGCAGGCCCAGGAAGTCGAGGATGTAGGGGTCGCGCATGACCAGCGCAGGCGTCATGCGCTGCGCATCGCGCAGGGTCGCCAGTTCCTGCGCGATGGTTTCCTCCGGCTTTTGGGACAGCGCCGTGCGCTCGTACAACATCGAGTCGATACGCTCGCGCAGCGTCCGCACGCTCCAGCGTTGGGCACCGGCCATCTGCGCGTAGTAGTCCCGCTGGAGCGGGTCTTTCAGCGGAATGAGGGCGATGAAGTGCGTCCAGCTCAATTGTCGTATCAGTGATACGACAATTCGCTCGTCCGGGTAGGCAGCGGCGAACTGCACCATGCGGCGCAGATTCTTGACCGAAAAACTGCTGCCGTACTCCTTCACCAGTTGCGCCGCCAAGGTCAGCACGACTTCCTCGCCGTAGTCGGCCCGCCGACCTTCCAAGACCTGCGTATGGATGCGCTGGCCGATACGCCAGTAGAGCATCGACAGCTCGCTATTCACCGCCGAAGCGGCGCGCTTGCGCGCCGCTTCGATCAGTGCCCGAATGTCGCCCAGCAGCGCCTTTGGCGCTGCGGGTGACGCGATGGATGCCTTGCGCCTGGTCATGCCGTTGCCTCCGCAGGGAGCCGCTTGGCGCCGGTGATCGTCTTGCGCCGGTTCGCCACCAGTTCGGCCGCCTTGCGCACCGGGTCATCCTCGGTGTGGACGTAGCGCATGAACATCGCCACGGTCTTGTGCGCGGTCAGCGCCATGCCGACCTTGACCGGGATGCCCGAGTTGGCAATGTCGGTCGCCGAGCGGTGGCGGATGCCGTGCGTGCCTACATGCGCCGCGCCCGCTGCCTTGAGCGCACGGCTCCAGCCGTTGTAATACTCGCCCGTGGTCAGGTGCTGGCCGGGATGGTTCGGGGATGGCAGTACATACGGGCAATCGTCCCGGCGCGGTGCTGCCGAAAGCAGCCGATAGGCTTCCTCGCTCATGGGCTTGGACATGCCGCCGGTCTTGCTGTCGGGCCAGACGACGCGCCGGTTCTCGAAGTCCACCCAATCCCATTGGAGCGTGACGATTTCGCCGCGACGGCCGGCGAACTCGAATTGCAGCCGGATCGCCAGCGGGATGACGTAGCTCTCCAGCCCCTCGGCCTCCAGATGCTCAAGATGACGGAACAGCTTGCCCATGTCCTCGTCGCTGATGAGGTGGGTGGCCTTGCCGTTGGGGAACATCGGGACATGCCGGCACGGATTGGTGCCGTCGGGCCGGTAGCCCCACACCTCGGCCAGATTGAACATGCGGCGGATGACGCTGAACGTCCGGTTCGCGTCGGCCGGCTTGTGCGTCATCTTCTTCATCATCCCGGCCACGTCCGGGCGCTTCACGTCCTGAACCTTCATCCGGCCGATCATCGGGACGATGTTGCGGTCGATGACGCTCTGATAGCCTTCCTGCGTGCTGGGCTTGTTGCGCAGCTTGGAGTAGTCCTCCATGAACTTCGTGCAAAGCTCCTTGACCGTGGGCGCCTTGCGCGCCTGCGCCTTGTCTGCGGCCGGGTCGCCGCCCCGGCGCACCTGGGCCAGCCATTCCTGAGCCAGCGAGCGGGCCTGTTCGACGGTCAGTTCCCCGTACTGGCCCAAGGCGGGCTTGCGGCGCTCGCCGGCGTTCGTCCGGTACTGGAGCATGAACACCTTGCGGCCCGATGGGGTAATCTTGCACAAGAAGCCGGGCACCAGGGTATCCCTGAGTTCGACGGCCTGCGCCTGGGGTTGTGCCGCATCGACTGCGGACTTGGTGAGCTTGATCTTTGCCATGATGACTCCTCGGAAAGACCCGATTCCCAAGAGCCTCATAGGGGCCACCAGCAGGGAAGTTGGGTCAGGTTTCGGAAAGCACCGGCATATGTTGAACTCGCCTAAGTTATTGATAAACCTGCTGTATCGGGCTTCGGCGTAGTCCAGCGAAGTTCGGTGCTGGAGTCATGGTGAAATGAAAAAAGGCCACCGCAAGGCGACCTTGGCGCGTGGCCCTGAACCGCGCCCACGGGGGGCGCGGCGCGCGGCATCATCAATAGCCCAGCGCGAAGTCCTCGGCGGGCATGTCCAGCAGCACGGCGGGCCCGGCCTTCATGGCTTCGGCGTGCGCCAGGGTGCGCGGCAGGATGCGCGTGAAATAGAAGCGGGCGGTGTGCAGCTTGGCTTCGTAGAAGGCCTTGTCGCCGGCCCCCGCCTTGATCTTCTCGGCGGCCACCCGGGCCATGTCGGCCCAGAAATACGCCAGCGTCACATAGCCGGAATACATCAGGTAATCCACCGATGCCGCCCCCACCGCTTCGCGGTTGGTCATGGCCGACATGCCGATCTTCATGGTCAGGCTGCCCCATTCCTTGTTCAGCTCGGCCAGGGGCTTGACGAATTCGGCGATGGCCCGGTTGCCGCTTTGCGCCTTGCAGAACTTATGCACCACCTTGGTGAAGGCGCGCAAGGTCTCGCCCTGGGTCAGCAGCACTTTGCGGCCCAGCAGATCCAGCGCCTGGATGCCGGTGGTGCCTTCGTACAGCATCGAAATCCGGCTGTCGCGCACGTTTTGTTCCATGCCGTGTTCGGCGATGTAACCGTGCCCGCCAAACACCTGCACCCCGTGGTTGGCGGCCTCGAAGCCGGTTTCCGTCATGAAGGCCTTGGCGATGGGCGTCAGGAAACTGAGCAATTTTTCGGCGGTTTCGCGGGCCTCGGCGTCCTGGCTGTAGTGCGCGATGTCCACCTGCTGGGCCGCGTAATACAGCAAGGCCCGGTTGCCTTCGGCAAAGGACTTGATGGTCAGCAGCATGCGGCGCACATCGGGATGCACGATGATGGGATCGGCCGGCTGATCCGGGAATTTCGGGCCGCTCAAGGCACGCATCTGCAAGCGTTCGTGCGCGTAGGCATTGGCCCCCTGGAAGGCGACCTCCGCATGGGCCAGGCCCTGGATGGCCGTGCCCAGGCGCGCCGTGTTCATGAAGGTGAACATGCAGTTCAGGCCCTTGTTGGCCGGACCGATCAGAAAGCCCGTGGCGCTGTCGAAGTTCATGACGCACGTGGCATTGCCATGGATGCCCATCTTGTGCTCGATGGATCCGCAGCTGACCGCATTGCGCGCGCCCAGGCCGCCCTGGCCGTCCGGCAGGAACTTGGGCACGATGAACAGGGAAATCCCCTTGGTGCCGGCGGGCGCGTCCGGCAGGCGGGCCAGCACGATATGCACGATGTTTTCCGCCATGTCGTGTTCACCGGCGGAAATGAAAATCTTGGTGCCGCTGATCCGGTAGCTGCCATCGTCCTGGGGTTCGGCCTTGGTGCGCAGCATGCCCAGGTCGGTGCCGCAATGGGCTTCGGTCAGGCACATGGTGCCCGTCCACTTGCCCGAGACCAGGGGCTCCAGGTAGGTCTTCTGCTGTTCCGGCGTGCCGTGCGCCTGCAGCGTGTTCATCGCGCCGTGCGACAGGCCGGGGTACATGCCCCAGGCCCAGTTGGCCTCGCCCATCAACTCGCTGATGGCCATGCCCAGGGATTCGGGCAGGCCCTGGCCGCCATGGGCCGGGTCGTGCGACAGCGCCGGCCAGCCGCCTTCGACGTACTGGGCGTAGGCCTCTTTGAAGCCCTTGGGGGTGGCGACCCCATCGGCCGACCAGGTGCAGCCTTCGCGGTCGCCCACCGGGTTCAGCGGAGCCAGGACTTCCTGACAGAATTTTGCGCCTTCTTCCAGAATGGCGTCCACCGTGTCCGGCGTGGCGTCTTCGCAGCCCGGCAGGGACTGGTAATGTTCGGGATAGTTCAGGACTTCGTCGCGCACGAATTTCAGATCGCGCAGGGGGGCTTTGTAGTCGGGCATTTCCAGGTCTCCGGGTGGATCGGCCATCGGCCTGCGCATACTGCGGGCCAAGTGGCATCGAATTATTAATTCAAACAATCGTTTGAATTTAAGGCAAAACCGGGGATGAAGTCAAGATGCGGCCTTGACGGTGCGGTCATTTGGTATTTTTAGCAGTTTTTTACCAGCTTCTTTTCCAGAATCGGCATAGGGGGCAACTCTTGTGAGCTGCGCCCCTGCCACACCACCCGGCATGCGGGTTCGCACCGGGCGGTTCAAGAAGTTGAGGTCAGGAGAGGCGCGGCAGGCCCAGGTCATCGAACCACGCAAGCGTCAAGATGCTATTCAAGAGCTTTCCACTGTTGCGCCACCAGCGGCGGCTGTTTGCCGCAACACGGTGTGCCACTGTGGCGTTGGCGCCCAAGGCTCGCAGCTCCCGGAACATGGTGGTGCCGCGTTTCCATTGCTTGAGCTGGATAGCCCTCAACCGGTGACGTATCCATTCGTCCAGCGCTTGCCAGAGCGATTTAGATTGCGACAGCCGGAAGTAGCCCTTCCATCCCCGCAGATAGGCACGCAGGCGTCTACTCCAGCGCCCCATACCCCCTCTCGCAAGCCAGCCCCGCTATTCAGAGCTGGTCAGCGTATCGGCTACCCAGGTCGCCCAATACGACCCCACGAAGGCGGCCGGCGCCAGCCTGGCGAAGGAGTGTTGCGTGAAGGCGGGTTTATAGAATAAGACTTGACTGGATGAAAAATCAGTGTGATAATAACCAGCATCTACCACTTGTGGTTCTTCGCCCAGAGAAAACAGACCCCGCCATTGAGCGGGGTTTTGCGTTTCTGGGCAGCACTGAATTACCTGCGCTGATGGGCATCCAGCCAGTCACGCAAGGCAGAGTCGATGCGACCTTGCCAGCCTGGGCCAGTTGCCCGGAAATCGGCCAGCGTAGAGGCTGATAGCCTGATGGTGATGCGTTCTTTTGTTGGCTCTTTTTGTGGACCGCGATAGCGCACCCCCAGCTTAGTCTTCAGGCTATCCGGTAGCACTTCGCTGGCTGGACGGAATTTCTTGAGGTCGTCGTCGGTGAGGTCACGGACTTCTCCGGCCTTGTCGATCATGGGGTTATTGTTACGAGACATAGGCTTTTATCTCCCGGTCATTGGCTTTACGTAGACTGATGACACGCAAGCCTGTTTCGGTTTCGGTGAACACCACGACATGCAGGCGCTGTCCGATATATCCGATGCCGATGTATCGGGTTTCGCCGTAATCCTTGCGGGTATCCGCATAGACGATGGCGGTAGAGAAATCGAACTGGGCAACCATGCCAAACGACAGCCCGCGTTCGGCGATATTTTTGCTGTTTTTGGCGGGGTCGTATGTGATGTCCATAAGCCAAATTGTACATACGATTAGGATTTAAGTAAAGCAAATTGTGCATACGAAATTGTAAATTCCCAAGCCCCGACAGCCCCATGCTGGCCGGGGCTTTTCATTGGAGCCATCCATGTCCAACACCCAGAAACTGAAGGTCGTCATTGATACCGAAGCGGTGACCAAGGTCGCCTTGCTTTGGCAGGATGTGGATATTCGGAGCGGCGCCTTGCTGGTGCGCCGTGCCAGGGTGCTGGGCTAGGACAAGGAGCGTACCAAAACAGTGGTTCAGCGTGAGGTTGAGTTGAATTCACGCGCCAGCGCAGTCGTTGAACGCCAACGCGCTATTACCCAACTGTCTGGTGGCCTCGTATTCAGGAGCCCATTCACAAAGAAGCCCTGGGGCGATGAGCAGGTTCAGCGACGCCGCTGGGAGGCCGCCTTGCGCATAGCGAGCATTCGCTACAGGCCACCCAAGGAGTGCCGGGATACCAGCGTCATGCTGGCGCTCATGGCGGGCGCAGACCCTGTTTGGGTGTCCAAACAGCACGCTCATAGCCTTCAAGTCATGATGAAAGACTATGCGAAGTGGATTCCTGGGGCTGATAAAGGGCGAAATTTGGCTGCTGCGGACAGGATTCTTTCGTCGAATTCCGCAGTAAAACCGCAGTACGCAACCGCTGAAAAACAAAAATCCCTGTAAAAAAAAGGACTTTTGTTTGTTTTGCTGGCGGAGACGGAGGGATTACCTGTCAGAGCCAGAAAAGCCTTTTCTTTCAAGTGGTTAGCTGGTTTTGGGTTGTTGAAAATCTTACCAGTTCTTTACCCTCTCATTGTAGCAGATAGGGGATACACACACCCCATTAGCGGCCCCTGGGCCTTCTCGTCCAAGGACAATGGATCTCTTTGTCTTACGACCTCAACTGCTAAACAAGGCAGCTAATTCATCAATATCAATATCATCAACTTTGATATTTTCAAGATCTTCAAGATCTTCAATATCTTCAAAACAAGGTGTACTTGTAATAGATGTAATACCAGCATTTATGGCTCTATCAACAATATATGTATCATCTCCATAAACATAATATTTTTTGCCTTGGCACATAGCAATTCTTAACTCTTGCCTTATTGTTTCAAACCTTTTTATATCTTCCCTACTATTGTATTTACAATATTCAGCCCAGTTTTTTTCTTTCTCTTCTTCTGCTATTTCCCTATCTTCGTTTTCAAGGTAAGAAATTAATTGTTCTGTCTCATTGTCTTTTCTCTTTTCTTTTTTGTCTCTTAATTTTTGGATTAGGCTTTCAATTGCTTTGATCTTTTCTTCAAGTGTATCGAGTTTTTCAACTGCTTCAAAGATAATAGGCTTGTAGTTATACCTGATAATGTTGTACCAGTCGCTCATTAGTTCAATTTGTTTGATGTCTATTGATCTTTGGGCTTCTATTTGTTCTGGTGTTAATTCTTCTGCTTGCTTCTTCTCTAATTCTTCAAGCATTTTTGTGAAGACTGGTCCAAACTGGATTCTATGAGTTTTGAATGATGCCTCAACCCATTCTCTCCATAGGTCTTTACGATCATATTTAATGAGTTCAAAAGGTGTGTATCTTCCCTTTTTGGCTGTTTTAGATGAACCCATTGCCAATTCTTTTTCAATCCCCCATTTGCTTGTGTCAGCCATCTTTGCCAAATACTTTGAAGATTTGTAATCATCTTCTATTTGAACTGATCTTTCATAAAAATTTTTTTTTGCTGTTGGGGAAATTCTTTTAGGAAGCAATCCTGCCTGAGTACAACATTTAAACCATTGATCTTTTACCTTCTCTAAAAGTTTTTCAGGATCAGTATTTCTATCTACTAACCAGGCGTCGTGTAAGTGATGATGCCAGCCGTTTTTATCTCCATATGTTGTCTCTTTTGAACCTACAAAATCAACAAAGCCTGAAAACTCTTTAATCTCTTTACTGGCATATTTTGTTCTCATTAAGTGAATGGCTTTTGCTGTTTTATCCTTAATGTCTTTTAATGCTTGATGTCTTTGATGTGGTGCTGTGAAAGTAAGCAAGTCAAGTTTCTTTTTCTTGTAGTCAAAACTTTCAAAAAGCAATTTTATCTTAGACAACATTTCCATTTCGTACCTAAGAGCACAAATAGGGCAACATTGGTTTTTTTGGCAAGAAATAACACCTTTGACATAGCACCTGCCGTTGATTTCAGCAAATGTAGGTTTTACTTTGCCCACCACTCTTTTTTTGTTTTCATCAAAGTTTTTAAGAGGGTTAACACAACAGCCTATTTGAGGGTGATATTTAAATGGTTCCTTTTCTCCATCTATTGTTTGTCCTCTGTAATTCTTTCCTTCTCTACCAAATTGAATATGCCATTGCCTAACCTTCGTGCTTAACGCATAAAGTGTTTTTCTATTGAGGTTATAGTTGTTTTGGTCTTCTTCACTTAACAGCCTCTTATGTTTTTCTGACATTAAATCAGGATTGTAGGCATTGATAAATGGATCGATAGATTGTTTTTGATTATTATTATTCATTGTATTTTTTCCTTGTGCTTGTAATTAGTATATAAAATTGAATTGAAAAATCAAATAGAAAAAAGCCACCTTTTACAGTGGCCTTTATTTTTTTTCATATCAACTTAGCACAAGAGATAATGAACAATAATAGTAGCAGGAAGCTACATTGATATTATACTTAATGATTGGAATTATTCAAGAGCGCATATGCGTTTGGTATGTAGGTTTTGAAAATTGATTTTTTATTGTTGTTTTTGATGCTGTTTTTGATGTGATTTTTAACTGTTTTTTAGATGGTTTTTTAGTTCATTTTTAAGGTAGTTTTTTGATGGGTGATAGCTGGAGAATAAGCAAAGTGGTTTGTAATTTGCAAAACTGCTCAAAGTCTTTATTCATCAGTGTTTCCAAAGGTTTTTTAAACTGAGATGGACAATAATCACCAATATGCCTAGCGACACGGAAATGTCGTCCCATTTTTTGGTGTGTTTTTGGGGTTAATTTTTTGCTGTTTTTTTAGGGTTGTTTTTGGTGTTGTTTTTTGGGGTTAGTTTTTTGGCAAAAAGCAGATGAGGTCGAAGACAAAGAGACCCCATTTTCGGGAGGAAAATAATAATGGATGGTTAAATCCTGTATCTCTTTCTTTGGTTGTTCTGTTGATCTGCCTCTGATTTTTTTGCTTGTTCTAATGCTTGTTGTGCTCTTTGAATAGCAATTTTTGCTTGAATTACTCTTTGGTGATTTATAGGCTTTTGTGCTTGTGCTGCTGATAATTCACTTAAAGCAGTTTGAAGTGATGCCTCTGCTTCTCCTACTCCTGAACTTATAGCCTGTCCTCCTAATCCTTGATTGTTTGCTGTTGTTGCTTGTTGCTGATGTTGCTGTGCTGGTGTTGTAGGGGTTGGACTATTCTTTGCTTTTTCCTTCTGACCGTTAGGGCCTAACGCTGTTTGCTTTGGGGTTTCTATTTTCAACTCCAACTTATTGGCCTGCTTTTCACATTGGTTAAATGCTTGTAGTAGTTGAGCCTGATTGTGTTGCTTACCTTCAAACCTATCAACTACAAGATGATGAAATGCCTTGATTAGTTCAATGTCTGCTTTTCTATCTTGTGCTGTATAAGTTGGTTTTTCAATAGTTTGGCTGTTTATTCTTTGATAGTCTGCTGTGCTATCTTTGGCAAAAATCCCACCTGACAATCTCATAGCCTTAGCATCTCCTGGTGATTTGATAGAGATGTAGTTGTCCCCTGCTCTGCTAATCTCAATGCCCTTTTTTTTCAGATGCTCTATTAACTGGCCTCTATCCTGTATTTTTTCAGTTTTGACTATGTTGTGAATTGCTTGGGCTTTTTGATTGGCTCTTTTGGTTTTTTGAAGATCAGGGATCTTTCTTTCTGCTGATGTTAGGCCATTGCTATTTCTGGTTCTCAATACCTGCTCAAAACCAAAAGTATCATTCACTAATCTGGTTATTGCTTTCCCTGCCTTAATTGCTGTTTTTCCTCTGTCTTTTCCTATGACAGGCCAAGGATTAAACTTTTCCCCTTCATTTGTCAGGTGGGGAATTATGAAGTGATATTCAGTATTGCCTTTGTCTTCGTGCTTCACTATCAGCATATCAACCCTATCCCTATACTCTTTTGGAATTGCTGTTTTTTGTAGTAGGTCAATCAATTCCTTTTCTTGGTTCTTGTCTAATTTTTCATTGTCTCTAAAAGCAATAACCCCTGATGTGCTTTTATTCTTGCTTGCCATATTTGGGTGTTTGTCATAGTCCTTAATCAACTGAGGATCACCATAAACAATTTTTGGTGCTACTTTTCTTTCTTCTTTATTGCCATCAATGTTTCCCAAAACGTAATTGACAGCACCAGAACAAGACTTGATCTTGTTTTCCTTTTGCCTGATGCTAATTTGAACTATTGCCATTTTCTCACCTCCTTTTTCAATTCTTCTAATGAGATATGAATGGCTCTTAATTCTGCTTTGATGTCAGTGTGATTTTTTGCTTTGTAGATTGCTTTGAGTAAGCCAAAGACTTGGTTAATGTTCGATAGTGTCTTTTGTCTATCTTTAAAGATGAGTGATTGATTAAGTGCTTTCATTCTGACAAAAACACCAAACCTATAACCTGCCTCATCTGCTGATTTCTGGATCTGGTCTCTCTCTTCTTGATTGAGCTTAATTGTTCTGCTTGTTCTTTTTGTTGTTGTGCTCATAGGTAATTTTCCTTTTCATAATCTATGGTTAGATTTAGGGGCTTGGGGATACCCCAAACAGCAAAGACATAAACTTGTTTATGGCTACTAATGGGGAACCCCATTAGGTTGCTGGATTACTAATCTAACCACCTAATTGATAGTATGGAAAATTACTTATTGGCCGTCAAAGAAAATGAGACTTTTTATGTCTACCTATTTAAAATATTCTTATCTTTTTTGCTAAAGATAGACACAATTCATATAATAAGGTAGACATAAATATTTATAAGGTAGACACTTTTAATTCTGAGGTAGACATAAAAATGAATAAGAAAACAAACAGAAAGAATAATTTTCAACTCAATATTAAGATCAATGAAGAAAGAAAAAAGTTCATTGTTGATTATGCCAAAAAGCACAAAGTAGACATTAGAAAGTTAATTATTGATTTTATTGATGAATTAAGAGATGGCAAAATTGTAGAGAAATCAGTTGTTGAAATTGAAGCAAAGCAACTAAACACTGAACCCAAAAAAGATATTCTTGATATGTCTGATATTTTCGGGGGCTGATATGTTAGGAATGATAAAAGCGTGGTTGATCTTTTGGGCTGCTGTAATGATGCCTTGGATGATTCCAATAGTGCTGGTTTTGTTGTTTGTGTATTATGTGGTTAAAGGTGTGGCTTCTGCTGTTAGTGGCAAACAAATCAAAGATGTTGAAGTTGATGAAAAAAAGCTCAAAGACTTTCAAAAGAAGTTACAGTCTAAAAATCAAAGATGAAAAAAAGCCCCATATTTCAGGGGCTTAATCACTCAAACCAGATTTATATTAAGTATTATTGAGTTTTGGTGTGGTTCAAGAGTTTGAATAATGGCTTCCAGTTCATAGTCTTTGCTGTAAAAATCAATATTGACATTATCAGTCAAATCAATGCCATCATACTTAAAAACTGAATGGCCTATTATCTGGCTTCTCATTTCAAGACTAATGCCTGCCTGCCTCAAATAATTGTTGAGGAACTTCCTAACTGAATGGAATACATATTTCCTGTAAGTTAGCCCTTTTGCTTGTAGTATTCTGGCAAACTTCTTGCCAACGGCATTGCCAGAGCCTTTACCCTCTCTTTCCAGATATTTGAAAAGTTTGTCCTCTGGGTAATTTACCTTTTTGACCCACTCCCTCAATTCATTTGAAAAATCAGGGGGGAGGCTTACTTTTCTAATGCCTGATTTTGTCTTGCTATCTACAATCCTGATTATTAGCCTATCCTGATAATCAAAGAGTTGAGACTTTTTGAGTGTGGTTATTTCCCCTACTCTCATACCTGTTAAAACCTCAATCATAAGCACATAGTAGAAATCTGGGTCTTTTGCTTTGTGCTGTTTGAGATCTTTTGTGTTGTAGATTTTGAGTATTTCTTGAAGGTCAAAAGAATCATATGCTGATTCCAGTTTGTCCTTTTTGGTCATTACCTTTTTATCAACTACTGGATTGCTGTAATAGTAGCTTCTTCTCCTGATAGCAAACTCAAACAGGCTGTTGATAATTGTTGTTTTTGATTGAACTGTCCAAAGTGCCTGCCCTTTTTGAAAAAGGGTTTTTTGCCAACTCAAAAAATCACTTTCCCTCATTCTGTTGAGTGTTTTTTTTCTGCAGAACTGATAGAACTCAGTTGCCACACCCTCATATTTTGTGATAGAGGCAGGCTTTAATTTCTTGAAAAGTTTGTAGTCCTCAAAGACTTCCAGAATGGTGATGTCTGGCCTTGTGCCTTCTTGGGGTTGTTCCAATGCCTGTGTGGGCTGGTTTTGGGGCTGTGGTTGAACTGGAAGGGTTGGCATAGGGGCAAGCCTTGTTAGCTTGTCCAAAGCCTCTAAAAGGGCTGTACTGTCCTCTGGTGTGCCATTGGACTTAAAAATCTGGTTTTGAAGGTCTATTTCAAACTTTCTAATAGTCATATCACTGATGCCTCTGGAAGCTCTTCTCAGGGCTTCTATGGCCTTAATTATGGGAATGGCTATGAGTGTAGCCTCATGCCTGTCTCTGGTGTTTAGAGACCTCTTGAAGGCTTTACCTTGTAGGCTGGTGTGTAGGTAGTAGATCCCAGAGGGGGATCTGGCATAGATGGGCAGGTGGTAGGTTGGCATTTTTTACCAATTCTTTACCAGCTTCTTCACCCAAGAAAAGAAAAAAGCCCTTAAAAATCAAGGGCTTAATATTGCTGGCGGAGACGGAGGGATTCGAACCCTCGATGCGGGTATAAGCCGCATGCTCCCTTAGCAGGGGAGTACCTTCAACCACTCGGCCACGTCTCCAGCAAGATCGGGATTCTAACATAAGAAAGCGGCACAAAGAAAACAGCGCCGCGCAAGACAAGCAGCCCCAAGACGCGCACCGCCAATCCGGGGATTTCGCAAACCGTGCGCGAACGGCATGCGCGAATACGGCGGGCGGGCGCTCATTCAATAGGGGATAAAGCCCCGGTCTCGATCGTAGCGGGGATCCGGCCCCGGGTGGAATTTGGTGACTTGCCGGCCATCGGCCCCCATGAACACATACATCAGAGAATTCCAGACCTGGTCTTGCCTGTAGCGATACGCCCAGACCACCTGGCGCGTACCGGGCAGGCCGACGGTATCGATTTCGGCCGGAGGCCCGAATTCGCAGCGCACCTGCTCGGCCGTCCAGACACCTTGCCTCAGGATCTGGAAATGCGCGTCGGTCAGCACGGGAACCACAGACTCCACCCGGCCCTGCCCATCCAGGTCGGCCCCCCAGGCATACTGCCCAAACGGCTGACGCGACCACACGGCGCGGGGCTGGCCCTGACGGTTGAGGCACTGCAAGGTAGGCGCCCCGAACCGGGCCGATACCTGATCCAGCGGCGTGCCCGGCGGGGTGGCGGCGATATTGGCGCAACCCGCCAGCGACAAGGCAATGCCCGACAGAAATGCGCCGGGCGCGGAAAACACGCGAGTGCTCATGCTTGAACCCGTGAGGTGCAATACCATGAGGATATGCCGCACCGCCGCTCCCCGCAACAGCCGCCGTCACCGGCCCGCAAAGGCGCAAGCCCGGCGAAACGCCTGGGCGGCCATCAGCCGAAAAACCAATAGCACACCGCAATGGACGCCAGGACGCCCGCTAGGTCGGCCAACAAGGCGCAGCCCACGGCGTGCCGGGCGCGTTGAATGCCCACGGCCCCGAAATAAACGGCCAGCACATAAAACGTGGTTTCGGTGCTGCCCTGCACCATGGCGGCCAGCAAGGCCGCGAAGCTGTCCGGCCCGCTGTGCTGCATGGTCTCGATCATCAGGGCGCGCGCGGCGCTGCCGGAAAAGGGCTTGACCAGGGCGGTGGGCAAGGCATCCACGAAACGGCCGTCCAGCCCGGCCAGCTGCACCGTCCAGCGGATGCCGTCCAGCAGCAGATCCAGCGCCCCGGAGGCCCGCAGCACCCCCACGGCGCACAGCATGGCGACCAGATAAGGCAGCAGATTCTTGCACACATCGAAGCCATCGCGGGCGCCCGCGATGAAGTGATCGTACACGGGGATCCGCTTCCAGGCCCCCACCGCCAGGAAGGCAATGATGACGCCAAACAGCACCAGGTTGCCCAACAAAGACGACAGCGCAGCCACCGCCGCGGCATTCAGGCCGGCCAGCAGCGCCATGAAACCGCCCAGCACCAGAGCGCCCGTCCCGAGCCAGGCCAGCACCACGGGGTCGTGGAGTTTCAGCTTCTGCATATAGGCGACGGACAGCAGGCCGACCAGGGTGGAGGCCGAGGTGGCCAGCAGAATCGGCAAGAAGACCAGGGTCGGATCGGCCGCCCCCTGCTGCGCCCGGTACATGAAGATCGTGACCGGCAACAGGGTCAGGGATGAGGAATTCAGCACCAGAAACAGGATCTGCGCATTGCTGGCCGCCTTGGGGCTGGTGTTCAAAGTCTGCAGTTCAGTCATGGCGCGCAGGCCGATGGGGGTGGCGGCATTGTCCAGGCCCAGGGCGTTGGCGGCGAAATTCAGCGTGATCAGGCCCAGCGCGGGATGGCCGGCGGGCACGCCCGGCATCAGCCGCCGAAACAGCGGCCCCAGCAGGCGCGCCAGCCCCCGCACCAGACCGGCGGCTTCGGCGATGCGCAGAAAGCCCATCCACAGCGTCAGCGTGCCAAACAGCAGCAGCATCAGTTTGACGGACAGGTCGGCCATGTCGAACAGACTGGCGACCAGCTGCGAAAAAATATCCGGCCGATCCAGCACCAGCCACTGGAACAGGGCGGAAACGGCGGCAACCAGGAAAAAACAGAACCAGAGCAGATTGAGCATGAACGACGCCAGGCGGTGGCGGCCGACCGGAGCCGGCACAACAGGAATGGCTGCTTTATACTACTAGATTGCCTACCGGTGCACAGTTCTGTGCACGCCCCCGGTCTCCTTAGTTAAATGGATATAACTTTCCCCTCCTAAGGGAAGATTGCAGGTTCGATTCCTGCAGGAGACGCCAAACACCGCGCGATTCACGCTATCATCAGAGAAACTTTAAACTTTCAGCTTATTCAGCAGGAGACCTGATCATGGGCAAATCGGCACTATTCGCGGTCCTTTTGGCCGCCGGAGCGCTGGCGGCATGCCAAGCGCCCGGCGGCAGCCGGCACAGCAGCAACACGACGTCCGAATTCGACTGCATCGCGGCCACTGTGGGCGGGGCGGTCATCGGCGGGCTGGTGGGCAGCACCATCGGCGGGGGCAGCGGCAAGACCCTGGCCACGGCCGCCGGCATCGGCGGGGGCGGCTATGTGGGCAACCGGATGGGGTGCCGCTAAGGCCCAAACAACAAGGATATCGACATCATGAAAAAAAACCTGTTGCTGCTGTGCTGCCTGTTTGTCGCCGCGCCGGTGCTGGCCCAGACATCCTCCGACTGGACCACGGCAAACTTTGAACGCCTGGACGCCGACCAGGACGGCAAGATCAGCCTGGCCGAATACGAAACCTTCATGCACGGGGCCTTTGCGCGCCTGGACAAAAACGGCAATGGCGTCATCACCATCGACGAAGCCGCCGGCGTGCTGACCCCCAACCAGTTCAAGCACATCGACGCCAATAACGACGGCAAAATCGACCTGGATGAATTCATGGCGGCCGTCACGGCGGATTTCCACCACCAGGATCGCGACAGCGATCAGTCTTTGTCGCGCTGATCCCCCAGGAAGCAAGCCACACGCGCCATCCTTTGCCGCGGCGCGGCAAAGAAAATCCGGCCCGGCGGGGAAACGCCGGGCCGGATGGGATGCACAGGCTTCGCCAGGCGCCGCCGTCAGGCGTCGGCGCGCGCGGGTTCCTGATCCAGCTCGAAGGCTTTGTGCAAGGCGCGCACGGCCAATTCCATGTATTTGTCGTTGATCAGCACGGAAGTCTTGATCTCAGACGTGCTGATCATCTGGATATTGATGCCTTCTTCGGCCAGGGTGCGGAACATCAGGCTGGCCACCCCCACATGGCTGCGCATGCCGATGCCCACGATGGATACCTTGGCAACCTTGTCGTCCGACACGGTCTCGCCGGCCCCGACCGCCGGGCCGATCTGGTTTTTCAGCAGTTCCAGGGTGCGGGCGAAATCGTTGCGATTGACGGTAAAGGAGAAATCGGTCATGCCCTGCTGGGAGATATTCTGCAGGATCATGTCCACGTCGATATTGGCGGCGGCCACGGGGCCCAGGATGGAATAGGCAACGCCCGGGGTGTCGGGCACATTGCGCAGGGTGACCTTGGCCTCGTCGCGGCTGAAGGCGATCCCGGAAACTACGGCGGATTCCATTTTCTGATCTTCCTCGAAAGTAATGAGCGTGCCCGAGTGCATTTCTTCATCCACCGGGATCAAAGGGTCGGTCAGCGAAGACAACACCCGCAGGGGCACCTGGTATTTACCGGCGAATTCCACCGCGCGGATCTGCAGCACCTTGGATCCCAGGGAGGCCATTTCCAGCATTTCCTCGAAGGAAATGACGTTCATGCGGCGGGCTTCCGGGACGACCCGGGGATCGGTGGTGTACACCCCGTCGACATCCGTGAAAATCAGGCATTCGTCGGCTTTCATGGCGGCCGCCACGGCGACGGCGGATGTGTCCGAGCCGCCGCGCCCCAGGGTGGTGATGTGGCCATCGTCGTCGATGCCCTGGAACCCGGTGATGATGACCACCCGGCCGGCATCCAGGTCGGCCTGCACGCGGGTGTCGTCGATGGATTTGATGCGGGCCTTGGTGTAGCTGCTGTCGGTGCGCACGGGCACCTGCCAGCCGGCATAGCTGCGCGCCGCCACCCCCTGGCGCATCAGGGCGATGGCCAGCAGGGCGCTGCTGGCCTGTTCGCCGGTGGCGGCCAGCATGTCGAGTTCGCGCGGGTCCGGCTGGGGCGAGATTTCCTTGGCCAGCCCCAGCAGGCGGTTGGTTTCACCCGACATGGCGGAGGGCACGACCACGACCTGATGGCCGGCGGCATGCCATTTGGCCACACGGCGGGCGACGTTCTGGATGCGTTCGACAGACCCCATCGAGGTGCCGCCGTATTTTTGGACAATGAGCATGATGGTTGGGATAAAAACGCCGCAGGCCCACACGGGCCGGGCTGGCAGAAAACAAGCCAACTATTCTAATGGGTTTTCACAAATCCCGCCGCCGGGGCGGGCGCGGCGCCAAAATGCGCATCCGGCGTCCCGCGCGCCAGGCCGACGCGGCCTTTGCGCACCACGATCCAATGGCCCTCGTGGCGCAGTTGGACGCGACGGTCGTGCCCCAGGGCGTGCACCCCGCGCAGTTGCGTCAGCCAGGCCTGCAGGCGGGCCTCCGTGGGCATGCGCAGGCCCCGGCTGAACAGCCAGAACCGCAGCACGGGGGCCTGGCGCTCGGCGGGCAGGCCGCGCCAGGCCGCCAGGGAAAAGCTGTCGTCATCATCCCGGGGATCCAGCCGCTGCCAATCGGCCTGGGCGGCGGCCCGCATCCAGGTGTCGAGTTCCCGGGCCTGGCGGGCGTGACGCGCCAGGGCCTGGCGCCAGGCGGGCCAGTGCGCATCCAGCACGGGGGCCAGCGCGCCGCGCAGCGCGCCGCGGGCATACCGGCTGTCCAGGTTGCTGGGGTCCTGCGCGGGCTGCCAGGCACTCAGTGCGGCGAAGCGCTGGGCAGCCTGCAGGATTTTCCGCCGCGGCTGATCCAACCAGGGGCGGTGGCAGATAAGGCTGTCCACCCGCGTGGTCGCCGCCATGGCCCCCAGGCCCGCAGGCCCCGCGCCGCGCAGCAGGCGCAGCAGCACGGTCTCGGCCTGGTCATCCTGGTGGTGGGCCAGCAGCAGGTGGGCCAAAGGCACGGCGGCGGCCATCTCGGCCAAGGCCGGATAGCGCGCGGCGCGGGCGGCGGCCTCCAGACCCTGCCCCGCCAGGGTCACGCGCACCCGGCGATCATGGCAGACCGCCCCCAGCAGGCCGGCCAGCCGCTGGGCCTGATCCAGCCATTCATCCGCCGCCGGCTGCAGCCCGTGGTGGACATGCAGGCAATGCACGGCGCGCCCGGCATCGGCGGCGGCAACGGCGGTGTGCAGGGCCAGCATGGCCGAATCCACGCCGGCGCTCAGGGCCACGCCGACGGGCGCGCCGGGCGGCAGGGTTTTCAGGAAGCGCCGCAGCGCCCGCAGCAGATGGGGATCGCACGCCGCCTGCCACTGCCGGGCGTCAGGCATGGCGATGCTTGTCCGCAACCCGCCCGCCGCCGCGCAATCAGCGGGCTTCCTGGAAGCGCCCGTAGGCGGACAGGCGTTCGAGGCGGCGGCGCAGCAGTTCTTCGGTATCCAGGCCGGAAAGCTCGCGCAGGGCATCGGCCAGGGCGCGGTGCAGCTGGCGCGCCATGGTGTCCGGGTCGCGGTGGGCGCCCCCCACGGGCTCATTGACCACGCGATCCACCAGGCCCAGGTCTTTCAGGCGCGGCGCGGTAATGGCCAGGGCCTCGGCGGCGGTGGACGCCTTGTCGGCGCTGCGCCACAGGATGGAGGCGCAGCCTTCGGGGGAAATGACCGAATACGTGGCGTACTGCAGCATCATGACCGTATCGCCCACGGCAATCGCCAGCGCCCCGCCCGAACCGCCCTCGCCGATGATGGTGACGATGATGGGCACCTTCAGGCCGGCCATGGCGAACAGGTTGTGGCCGATGGCTTCGGACTGGCCGCGTTCTTCGGCGCCCACGCCGGGATAGGCGCCCGGGGTATCCACGAAAGTGAAGATCGGCAGGCGGAATTTCTCGGCCAGGCGCATCAGGCGCAGGGCCTTGCGGTAGCCCTCGGGCAGGGGCATGCCGAAATTGCGCAGGGCGCGCTCTTTGGTATCGCGGCCCTTCTGGTGACCGATCACCATGCAGGGCGTGCCGTTGAAGCGCGCCAAGCCGCCAATGATGGACTGGTCGTCGGCATACATGCGGTCGCCGTGCAGTTCGTGGAAATCGGTGAACAGCGCCTGGACGTAGTCCATGGTGTAGGGGCGCTGCGGGTGGCGGGCCACCAGCGCCGTCTGCCAGGGCGTCAGCTTGGCATAGATGCTTTTGGCCAGCGACTGGCTTTTCTGCTGCAAGCGCCCGACTTCTTCGGAGATGTCCACGGCAGAGTCCGTCTGCACATAGCGCAGCTCTTCGATTTTCTGATCCAGCTCGGCCAAGGGTTGTTCGAATTCGAGGAAAGTATTTCGCATGAGGGCGGGATTTCCGAAGGGAAAGTGTCAATATTCGACGGCAGCGGCATCCATGCTGCGCCACAAGTACCAGCTGGCCACCGTGCGCCAGGGCGCCCAGGCCTGCGAGACCTCGCGGGCCTCGAAGCGGGACACCGGCTCGCCGCTGAAGTAATGATGGGAAATGGCCTTGAGCAAGGCGGTGTCGTCCAGCGGCAGGACATCCGGCCGCCCAAGGAAGAAAATCAGGAACATCTCGGCCGACCACCGGCCCACCCCTCGGATATCGCACAGTTGCGACACGATGGTGGCGTTGTCCAGGGGCTGCCACCAGCCGGCGTCCAGGTGGCCGGGCTGCTGGAAAAACACCGCGGCATCGCGCACGTACTGGGCCTTGCGCAGGGACAGGCCCATGGCCCGCAACTGGGCCTCGGAATACTGCAGAATGCAATCGGGCCGGAGATCCGGGCCGCACGCCTGGATCAGTTGCTGCCACAGCTTGCGCCCCAGGGCCAGGGACACCTGCTGGCCCACGATGATGCGGATCAGGGTCTGGTAGGGCCCGTGCCGGGCCTGCATGGACTCCTGGCCGTACAGGGGAATGAGCTTGCGCAAAATACGGTCGCGCTGGACGAGGTCTTGGCAAGCCTGCGCCCAATAGGCGGGACACGGACGCTGGATTTCGGGTTGGCGCATATCCATCGGCCTATACCCGCCGCCATTGCGTGGCGCCGCCCGCCACGTCGGCCAGTTCGACCCCCTGGCCGCGCAACTGGTCGCGGATCTGGTCGGCCCGGGCGAAATCGCGGGCCGCCTTGGCCTGGCTGCGTTCGGCCAGCAGGGCCTCGATGGCCGGCGCCGGCAACAGATCCGCCACGGGCGGCGCATCCGACAGGAAACGGGTGGGCGATTGCAGATAGACCCGGGGGTCGGCCTGCAGCAGGCCCAGCACGCCGCCCAGGGCGCGCAGCAGGCCGCTGGCCCGGGCATCGGCATCGCGGTTGGCCTGGCCGGCCAGATCGAACAGGACGGCCACGGCCCCTGCCGTGTTGAAGTCGTCGTCCATGGCGTCGCGGAACGCCCGGGCCGGCGGCGTGTGCCAGTCTACCTGGATATCGGCGGGCGGGACATTGAGCAGGGCCTGGTACAGGCGATCCAGCGCATGCTGGGCATCCTGGAGGTTGTCGGGCGTGTAGTTCTGCACGCTGCGATAGTGGCTGCGCACCAGGAAGAAACGCAGCATTTCGGATTCGCGGGGATTGGCGGCGTAATCGGCCCGGTCGTCGGCGGCGCCTGCCGCCACGGTGTCGCGGATGCGGCGGAAATTGCCCAGGGACTTGGACATTTTCTCGGCGTCCACCATCATGGGGCCGCAATGCATCCAGGTGGTGGCCAAGGTGCCGCCAAAGGCGCCTTCGCTCTGGGCGATTTCGTTTTCGTGGTGCGGAAATTTGAGATCGGGCCCGCCGCCGTGAATATCCAGCGGCATGCCCAGCAGGGCGCGGCTCATGGCGGAGCATTCGATGTGCCAGCCCGGGCGGCCCGGGCCGTAGGCGGAATCCCAGCGGCTGTCGGCGGGCTCGTCGGGCTTGGCGGCTTTCCAGAGGACGAAATCCAGGGGGTCTTGCTTGCCGGCGGCCACGGCGATGCGTTCGCCCGCGCGCAAGTCGTCCAGCGATTTGCCCGACAGCTTGCCGTAGCCGGGAAACTTGCGCACCGAGAAATTGACGTCGCCGTCGCCGCCGCGATAGGCCAGGCCTTGGTTTTCGAGGTGGCGGATGATGTCGAGCATGCCCGCCACGTGCTCGGTGGCGCGCGGCTCGGCGTCGGGGGCCTGAACCCCCAGGGCTTTTTCGTCGGCCCGCATGGCGGCGATGAAGAATTCGGTGAGCGTGCGGATGGGCACGCCGCGTTCCACCGCCCGGCGGATGATCTTGTCGTCGATGTCGGTGATGTTGCGGACATAGCGCACCTGGTAGCCCGAGGCCCGCAGCCAGCGCTGCACGACGTCGAAGCTGACCAGCATGCGCGCATGGCCCAGGTGGCAGAAGTCGTAGACGGTCATGCCGCAGACGTACATCCGCACCACCCCGGGTTCTGCGGTCCGCAGCGGCGTTTTCTGGCGCGAAAGGGTGTTATAAATGTGCAGCATGTCGAGCAAATTAAAGTCAAGCCAACCCTGTCCGCCGGACAATCCGGCGACGCAAGGGGATGTAAAATGAACTGCCAAGTATACCGTCTGCCGGCCTTGTCCCCTAAACCCTTTGTCAAACCTTTTCCTGGGCGTTGTGTGCCGTGACCCGCATTTTTTTCACTGTTCTGGCCTTGTGCGCCGGCCTGGCCGCCTGGCCCGCGCATGGCGCCCCCCCCGATACTACAGTGTCCGGGGCCGCAGTCCAAGGGCTGTCGTTCGACCCGGCCACCGGCCAGTTCACCGAAGTCCCGCCCCCCGATGGCGGCTGGCAGGCCTTCGCCGCCCTGCTTGAAAAAGCCGCCCCCGCCACCAACACCGCGATTCCACTGACTCCCGCGCAACTGACCAGCCGCATCGCCCACCTGATCGACACCGGCCACGCCCAGGACGCCCTGATTCTGATCGGCCAGCGCGAACAGGCCCTGGCGGCGGCCGCCCCGCTGGGCGACGATGTCCAGCTGATGTACCAGAAAGGCCGCGCGCTCGGCGCGCTGGGCCGACATGATCAGGCCATCGCGCTCTGGCAGGCCATGACCGAAAACTACCCCGAGCTGCCCGAACCCTGGAACGCCCTGGCCGTCGAATACGCCGGCCAGGGCCAACTGCAACTGGCGCGCAACGCCCTGAACATGGCCCTGACATCCGACGCCCAATTCGCCCCCGCCCTGGAAAACCTGGGCCACGTGCAGATGGCGCTGGCCCAGGAAGCCTTCGCCAAGGCGCGCGCGGCCCAGGGCAACCATTGACTATTTTTCTTACAATCCCATGCACATGATTTCTTTGTCGCCGCGCCTCCTGCCCTGGATGCGCGTTTTCAGCTTCGGCTGCGCCCTGGTTCTGGCCTCCGGCCTGGCCAGCGCCGCAACGCCGTCCACCCACACTACCCAAGGCCAAGCCATGAGCACAAATCCGCAGGTCAAACTCCACACCAACAAGGGCGACATGCTGATCGAACTGGATGCCGACAAGGCCCCCAAGACGGTCGAAAACTTCCTCAGCTACGTCAAAGACGGCTTCTACGACGGGACGGTTTTCCATCGCGTCATCAATAATTTCATGATCCAGGGCGGCGGCTTCGAGCCCGGCATGAAACAAAAGCAAACCCAGGCGCCCATCGAGAACGAAGCCAACAACGGCCTGAAGAACGACCGCTACACCCTGGCCATGGCCCGCACGGCCGACCCGCATTCGGCCACGGCCCAGTTCTTCATCAACGTTTCGGACAACGACTTCCTGAACTTCACTTCGCCCACCCCCAATGGCTGGGGCTACGCGGTGTTCGGCCGGGTCATCGACGGCACGGACGTGGTCGACGAGATCAAGAAAGTCAAGACCGGCAGCAAGGGCTTTCACCAAGACGTCCCGGTGGACGACGTCGTCATCGAATCCGCCACGATTGTCGAATAACTCCGCGCCGCGGGGGCCGGCCAGCGGGGACGCCCCCGCCGTGCCGCCCGGCCAGGCGCTGTGGCTCGCCGCCGACATCCACCTGGGCGCGGAAGTCCCCCGAACCAATCGCGCTTTCTACGATTTCCTCGCGCTGGCCCGCCGGCAGGCCCAGGGCCTAATCCTCTGCGGCGATATTTTCGATGCCTGGATCGGCGACGACCACGCCTTGAACCACCCGCCCGATTGGTTGGCCGAGGCGCTGCGCGAACTGCGTCTGACGGCCCAGGCCATCCCGCTGTGGCTGATGCACGGCAACCGGGATTTCCTGCTGGGGCCCGCCCTGGCCGAGGCGCTGGGGGCCCGGCTGGCGGCCGCGCCGCTGCGCCTGGACACCGCCGCCGGGCCCGTCCTGCTGGCGCACGGCGATGAATACTGCACGGACGATGTCCAATACCAGCGTTTCCGGGCCGTCGTCCGCACCCGTTGGGTGCAGCATCTGTTCCTGGCCCTGCCCCTGGGCCTGCGCCGGGCCATCGCCCGCCGGGCCCGGGCGCACAGCCGCCAGGCGCACGCCGGCAAGCCCCCGCGCATCATGGATGTGAACGCGACCGCGGTGGCCCAGGCCCTGCGGGCGGCGGACTGCACGGTGCTGATCCACGGCCATACCCACCGGCCGGCCATCCACGCCCTCCGCTTCCATGGACGGGACGGGCAACGGTTCGTCCTGCCCGACTGGGAGTTCGACCATGCCCAGCCGCCGCGCGGCGGCTGGATTTCCCTGGACGGCCAAGGCATCCAGATGCACACCTGGCCGGCCTGAGCGCAGGCGGCCGGGACAACGGGCGGCCGGGAGAAGCCTGCGGACCCCCGCGCGCCCTGGCAATGCCCCGCTCGGCCCCGTCGTCAGCCCAATGACTCGGCTTCCGGGGCGGCGGCAGGCAGCAGGCGTTCGATCTGGACGGCGGCGATGCGGCGGCCTTCCAGCGCGGCGATCGTGAAGCGGAACGCGTCGTAGTCGTGCACCAGTTCGCACTGGTCGCCGACATCGGGCAGGCGGCCGAAGCGACTGAGCAGATAGCCCGCCATCGTGGAGTATTCCTCGTCCTCGTCGACCAGGCCGTCGGTATGCAGCAGCTGTTCCAGGTGGTGCAGGTCGGCGGCGCCATCCACGCGCCAGCGGCCGTTGCCCTGGTCGATGATGTCGGGGGCCTCGTCCTCGTCGGGGAACTCGCCCGCGATGGCCTCGAAGATATCAATGGGCGTCACGACCCCCACGATGGATCCGAACTCGTCCGCCACCAGCACCAGCAGGCCGTGCGAACGCTTGAGGGTTTCCATCAAGGGCAGGATCTGAATGGTTTCGTGCACGATGATGGGTTCGCGCAGCCGCGTTTCGCGGATGCCGCCGTGCTCGATGATGTCCAGCAGGAGTTCCTTCGCCCGCCCCACCCCGACGACTTCGTCCAGCGTGCCCCGGCACACCGGGAAAAAACTGTGCGGTTCGCGGATGAGCTGTTCGCGCAGTTCATCGACCGGGGCCGCCAGGTTGATCCAGGACACATCGGTGCGCGGCGTCATCACCGAATGCACATTGCGGTCACTCAGCGTCAGCACGCCGCTGACCATATTGCGTTCTTCATCGCCAAAGGCCGGCGCGGACTGCGACTGCAGATCGTCGGCATCGGGTTCCGGCGGGCCCGCCAGGGGCCTGCGCCCCAGCATCAGCAGCACGGTCTCGGCGGTGCGCTCACGCAAGGGACGGCGCATCTCCGCCCGGCGCACATTGCGCTTGGCCCATTGATTGAGGGCCTCGATGACCACCGAGAAGACGATGGCCGCATACAAATAGCCCTTGGGCACCGGGAACTTGAAGCCATCGGCCACCAGCGAAAAGCCGATCGTCAGGAGGAAGCACAGACACAGGATGACGACGGTCTGGTGGGCATTGACGAAGGCCGTCAGCGGCTTGGAAGCCACCAGCATGATGGCCATGGCGATGATCACCGCCGCCATCATGATGAACAGATGATCGACCATCCCCACCGCGGTGATCACCGAATCAATGGAGAAGACGGCGTCCAGAATCACGATCTGGGTGACGATGACGGCGAAGCCGGCATGGATGCGCGCCCCGGTGGCATGCTGGGTGCGGCCCTCGATGCGGTCGTGGAGTTCGAAGGTGCCTTTGAACAGCAGGAAGAACCCGCCGATGATCAGGATGATGTCGCGCCCGGAAAACCCCATGTCGCCGACGTGGAACAGCGGGGCGGTCAGGCGGATCAGGTGGGACATCACCGTCAGCAGCAGCAGGCGCATCAGCAGGGCCAGGCCCAGCCCCAGCACCCGGGCGCGGTCGCGCTGCTTGGGCGGCAGTTTATCGACCAGGATGGCGATGAACACCAGGTTGTCGATGCCCAGGACGACTTCCAGGACAACCAGGGTGAGCAAGCCCACCCATGCCGCCGGATCCTGCAGCAGTTCTATCATGGATTCCATGTCAGGCCGGCAGGTGCGCCATCATCTGGGTGAAAACCTTCGGCGTGCCCGCCAGCACATTGCCCGATTGCAGCCAGCCCTGTTCGCCGTGGAAATCGGCGATCAGGCCGCCGGCCTCCAGCACCAGCAGGCTGGCCGCCGCCATGTCCCAGGGTTTCAGGCCCACGCCGCAAAAGCCGTCCAGACGCCCGCATGCCACCCAGGCCAGGTCCAGCACGGTGGAGCCGGTGCGCCGCGCCGCCGCGCAGTCGGCCAGCAGCGGGACAAAAGGCGACCCCGACGGCAGCGCGGTGGATTGCGGGATATGCGACGCCAGGAGGGCCTCGTGGTAGCGCAGGCAAGACGACACCCGCACCCGGCGGTCGTTCAGGAACGCGCCGCTGCCCCGGCTGGCGGTGAACATTTCGTTGCGGGTGGGATCGAAAATAACCGCATGCGCGGCCACCCCGCGATGCATCAAGGCGATGGACACCGCATAATGCTGAAAGCCGTGGATGAAGTTGGTCGTGCCGTCCAGCGGGTCGATGATCCACTGGAATTCGGGCTCGTCGCTGCCGTCCGGGGCCTTCAGCACGCCGGATTCTTCACCCAGAAAACCATGATCCGGGTAGGCTGTGCGTAAAATGTCGATGATGGATTCTTCGGACGCGCGGTCGACTTCGGTGACGTAGTCCTTGGGGCCCTTGCGCGCCACGTTCAGGCGTTCGAGATCCAGGCTGGCGCGGTTGATAATGGCGCCTGCGCGGCGTGCCGCCTTGATGGCGGTGTTAAGCATCGGGTGCATAAATTTCCAAAGATCACAGGTAACAAGCTGCTATTTTAAATGACTCTACCAGTTTCCTCCGATTCGCCTCAATCCGGGGCGGATTTTTTCGCGCGCGTGCGCTTCGTCATGGTCAGCCCCAGCCATCCCGGCAATGTCGGATCCGCCGCGCGGGCCATCAAGACCATGGGTTTTCAAGCCCTGCATTTAGTCACCCCAGGGACGCCGGACGTGCTGCGGCACCCCGACGCCGTGGCCCTGGCCAGCGGGGCCACCGACGTCCTGGCGCACGCCCGCCTCCACGACAGCCTGGCCGATGCCCTGGCCCCCGCCACCCTGGCCTTCGCCCTGACGGCCCGCGCCCGCGCCCTGGGCGCGCCGCCCTGCGACATCCGCGAGGCCGCCCAGCAGTCCGCCGCGGCGCTGGCCCACCCAGACGCCGAAATCGCGCTGGTGCTGGGCACCGAACGCTCGGGCCTGTCCAACGACGACATCCTGCTGTGCCAGCAGGTATGCCACATTCCGGCCAATCCGGCCTATAGTTCGCTCAATGTGTCCCAGGCGCTGCAACTGGCGGCCTGGGAAATGCGCTACGCGCTGCTGCCGGCCAGCGGCCAGCCCCGGCTGCCCGACACTCGCGGGCGCCATGACCCCGGCGGCGATCCCGCAGGCAATGGGGCGATCCAGGCCATGCTGGCCCACCTGGAACAAGCTCTGGTCGCGGTGGAATTCCTCGACCCCGCCCACCCCAAGAAACTGGTGCCGCGCATGCGCCAGATGCTGACCCGCAACCACCTGAGCGCCGACGAAGTCGACATGCTGCGCGGCCTGTGCACCGCGATGCTGCGCACCGCGCGCAAGGCCCATCCCCAAGACCCCGATCAAAGCCACCATGTTTGAACAGCTACGCGAAGACATCGCCTGTATCCACGAACGCGACCCCGCCGCCCGCAGCCGCATCGAAATCCTGACGTGCTATCCGGGCCTGCACGCCATCCTGATCCACCGCCTGGGCCATCGCCTGTGGCGCGGCGGCTGGTACTGGGCGGGCCGCTTTGTCTCGCACCTGGGCCGCTTGCTGACGGGGATCGAAATCCATCCGGGCGCCGTCATCGGACGGCGCGTGTTCATCGACCACGGCTTCGGGGTCGTGATCGGCGAAACCGCCGAAATCGGCGACGACTGCACCATCTACCAGGGGGTCACCTTGGGCGGCACCCGGCTGTACAAGGGCGAGAAACGCCACCCCACCCTGGAAACCGGCGTGGTGGTGGGCGCCGGCGCGCAGATTCTGGGGGGCTTTACCGTGGGCGCGCACGCCCGGGTGGGATCCAACGCGGTGGTGATCAAGCCCGTCCCCGCCGGGGCGACCGCCGTGGGCAATCCGGCGCGCATCATCCTGGCCGAAGACCATCAGGACGACGGGCACGCCCAGGCGGCGGATCGGGCGCCCGCCGCCGATGCCGAAACACCGGCCGGCGGCGAAGCGGCCCGCCGGCCGGCCCGTGCCGGCCAGAGCGGCGCGCCCGAGCCGGCGGCGGGATCGGCGGACGACGCGCCGGCGCGACCCGCCCCGGCCGCCGGCCCGGGCGGCGACGGCCTGCCCTGCCAATCCGACTGGGCGGCCCAGCCGCTGCAAGCCTTGCTGCAGCGCGGCCAGCAGCCGGATGCCGCCACGCGGCCCGCGGACGCGCAGGCGGACGATGATTTCGCCCCCTATGGGGTGGGCCGCTCGGACGACGACCCCCTGGTCAAGGTGCTGCACGAACTGATCAACCACACCGCCCAGCAGGACGCCCGCATCCACCGCCTGTGCCAGGCCATGGAAGACCTGGGCCAGCGCATAGAAAACGGCCAGCACCCCCTGGACGCCGAACGGCTGAACCGGATGGTGGAATAGCGCGCCGCCGCCCGGCGGCGCGGGGCTCAGGCCTCGTTGGCGGCCGCGTCTTTGTCGGGCGCGGCGGCGTTGTCGGGCGCGGTGCGCACTTCGCGCAGCGGAATCGGGCTGCGCAGGCCTGCGCGGCGCAGCGCCTGCGGGGCTTGGCGCTGCAGGTCGAACAGCAGATCCCAGTACTTGCCGGCCTGGGCCCAGGCGCGGATATTGAGCATGATGGTGCTGTCGCGGTATTCCATGACCATGACCTGGGGCGCGGGATCGCGCAGGACGTCGGGGTGCCCGGCCGCCAGGCTCTGCAGGGCCGCCAGCGCGGCTTCCAGGTCATCGTCGTAGCGCACCGCCACCATCAGATCCAGGCGACGGGTCGCGTTGCGGCTGTAATTGACGATCGGGTTGCCCCACACCAGCGAATTGGGCAGCAACAGGTGGATGCCGTCGAACTGCACAAGACGGGTCATGAACAGGCCGATTTCATCCACAGTGCCCATGCCCTTGCCTTCGACCGAAACGAATTCTCCCGCCCGCACGGGCCGCAGAACCAGCAGCATGATGCCCGCTGCGAAGTTCTGCAGCGTCCCCTGCAGCGCCAGGCCGATGGCCAGGGCGGACGCCCCCAGCATGGCGACCAGGCTGGCGGTCTGCACCCCCAGGCGCGCCAGGACGGCCAGGAGCACCACGATGCGCACCGCCCACACCACCACGCTGCACACGATCGGCACCACGGTGGGGTCGATCCGGCTGGAACGCCGGGCCAGGCGCCGCACCCAGCCGCCCAGCAGATTGGCGGCCATCCAGCCCACCACCAGGATGGCCAGGGTCACGGCCAAGTGCACCACGATCCCGCTGAGGTTCGGCAGGGTCGCCCAAAATGTTTGCAAGTCTTCCATGGCGTCGGTTCATCCTTGATTGAAACCATCCCATTTTACCGTGGCCCGCTTATCCACCCGGATTGTGGACAATCATTGGGACAAGCGTTTAGCTATTCAGTTTTATATTTTGAAATCAATCAGATAAACACGCAGATCAAAGATTGACCACTGACTTTATCGCCGGGCCGACACGACTTATCCACGCAAATTGTGGATAAGCCCATGGATAAACCAAGGGTTATCCCTGGTTTCCATCTGAGATCAAAGACTTAGGATCAGTGGTGCAAAAAGGCCCCCACGCCGCACGGGCTGCGCCCGCTTGCTGTCCACCTCGTGGCTTGCAAGCCACTCGGATGCGCCAGGCGTGCATCCGTCTTGGAACCGATGCACGTCCGGGCTTATCCCCCAAGGGGGCTGTTTTTGCCTTGGGGCGGCCTGGCGGCACAGCCCAGTCCGCAGCGGATTGGTCTGTGCCGCCGGGCTTGTCCACAGCTTCTGTGGACAAAACCTGGGATAAGGTGCGGGCATCTCCAGGGTCTTCTATCAGATCAAAGACTTAAGAGGAAAGGATCAAAAGCGACCAGGCCGTCTGGGGCGCCGGGCCGAGCGGCCAGCGGCATCCCGGCGCGCCGGGCGCGGGCTGCCGCCCGGACGCGCCGGTTATTGCTCGACCGTGCGATTCCAGCGCGTATTCCACTCGGGGCGATGCTGATTGATCTGGTCCCAGTCCAGCACGACGGCGTGCGCCACCGCCGTCTTGAAGTCCGCCAGATATTTCTGCTGGGCGGCATCGCCGCCCTTCGCATTGGGATTGGACGGCACGTTGCCGCTATGCTGCAAGGCCAGTTCCTGCGCGGGGGCGGACAGCAGATAGCTGGCCAGCGCCTGAGCCAATTTGGGCTGGTTGTTGCCGGCAATCACGCATTCGCCCACCGACAACAGCACCGGGCCTTCTTTCGGGGCCACGAACCCGAAAGGCTGCCCGCGATCGGCCAGCCGGGCCACGGCGGTGAACGTCAGCGGAAAGATGCCCGCCTCGCCGGTTTGCACCATTTCGGATATTTTCGACGAATTGGAAATGTATTCCAGCACATTGCCGCCGATGGCGTCATTCCACCGCTCGAAGCCTGGATTCACATCCTGCTCCGTCCCACCCTGAATGCGGTTGAACATCAAGAAAGCATGCAGTCCGTATGAACTGCTGGGCATGGACTGCATCACCACCTTGCCCTTGTATTTCGGATCCGCGAAATCCGCCCAGGACGTCGGCGGCGCCCAGCCCTGGTCGGCGAACATCTTGGTGTTGTAGGCCACGCCAGTCAGGCCCATGTCCACCGCCGCCGCCATGTCGTCCTTCATCCGCGCCGTGGGATACAGCTGGGACAGCGCTTCCGAAGGTTCCAGCTTTTCGCACAAGCCCATCGAAATGGCCCGGTACATGACGCCATCATCCAGGAACATGACGTGCATCTGCGGGTTGTCCTTGTAGGCCTGCGCCTTGGCCAGCACATCGGCGGACGTGCCGGGCACCACCACGACCTTGACTCCATGCTCTTTTTCAAACGGCGGGAAGACATACTGGGTAAAGGCGCGCTCCATATCGCCCCCGTTCATCCCGATATACAAAGTAGCCTGGTCGGCCTGCGCCCCGCCCGCCCAAGCGGCCAGCAAAGTGGCGGCAAGCAGGCTACCGGCTTTCCTCGCGGTACGTTTCATTTGTGTAGACATATTGGCTCCTGTCCTCGCTGCCCGGCTATGTTCAAGGCCGGTTCGAGCTGCCGGGACTGAGCCCCGAACCGGCGGATATCAAAAGCGTCAAGGGGAATGCGCGCACGCCCTGCATGCACCAGGTCGGCCAGCGCCTCGCCCACCGCCGGCCCCAGCTGGAAGCCCGCGCCGGAAAAACCGAAGGCATGAAACAGGCCCGGCACCTGGTCGTCCGGCCCCAAGACCGGGTTGCCGTCATCGAAGCCGCCCTCGTAGCCGCTCCAGAAACGGATCACCTGCGCGTGCGCCAGCGCGGGAATCAGGCGGCCGGCCTCGCGCATCAGCGTATTGATCGCCCGCCCCCCCGGCCGGGCGAATTGGGTATTCGAGGCATAGCCCCGGCCGCCGCCGATGACGCAATTGCCGCGCTCCACCTGGCGCGCATACACCCCGCCACCCTGCATGCCCAGGCTGACGGTCATGAACAAGGGCAAAGGCTCGGTCACCATCATCAGCGGGTACAGGGCTGATTCAGGCACCTCGCGGCCGAACAGCCGGGCGATTTCGTGCCCCCACGCCCCCGCGCAATTGATGACGGACTCGGCCCGCACCCGCAGGCCCCGGTCGCAGACCAAGAGAAAGCCCGCCTCGGTTCTGGCGGCTTGCAGCACCCGCGTCTGTTCGTGGACTTCCGCGCCCGCGCGGCGCGCGGCCTGGGCCAGGGCGGGCGACACCAGCCGGGGATTCGCATGACCGTCCTCGGGGCACAGCGAGCCGCCGACGAGCGTCTGATCCAGCCATGGAAATTGCCGATGAAACGCCGGCCCCGACAGGAGGCGCAGGTCGAGGCCAAAGCCCCGGCTGGTCTGCCGGTAGGCTTCCAGCGCGGCCATGTCCGCCGCCGTGCGCGCCAATTTCAGATGGCCGGAACGCACATATTCGCCCTCTATGCCGGCCAGTTGCCGGATATCGCGCCACAGCGCATGCGCCCGCTGGCTCAGGGGCAATTGATCGAGCGACCGCCCCTGCCGCCGGACGCCGCCGTAATTGACGCCGCTGGCCTTGGAGCCGCACAGCGCGGCCTCCAGCAAGATCACCGAATGGCCCAGACGGCGCAGGAACAGCGCGGCGCAGGCCCCCATGATGCCGCCGCCGACAATCGCCACATCGGCGGCCCGCGGATCAGTCATCGTCGGCCTCCCCGGTCGATTCCCACGGCTGTGGCGCAGGGGCCAGCCCCATGACCAGCGGCTTGACCGGCGGCTGGCTGCGCAGGCAGCCCACCGCCCGGAGGTCGACCCCCGCCGCCTGCGCCACGATCTCTGCCGCCGCCATGCCGCACATCCGGCCCTGGCAGCGGCCCATTCCCACCCGCGTCAAGGCTTTGACCCGGTTGATGTCCTGCGCGCCGGTTTCCCGCGCCACGCGGCGGATTTCCCCCGCCGTGATTTCTTCGCAGCGGCAAATCACCAAAGTGTCGTCCGCTTGGGCGGCCCAGTCCTGCGGACAAGGGAAAGCCTGTTCCAATGCGCGGCGCACCCCGGCCAGGCGCTTGCGCCGCCGCCCACAACGCTGGATCGACTGCGGGTCGGGCGCGTGGCCCGCGTCGGCCAGCAGGGCCAAGGCCGCCTGCCGCCCCCGTATGCCGGCGGCTTCGGCCCCTTCGATACCCGCCCCATCGCCCGCCGCATAGACCCCCGGGCGCGACGTCCTGCCCATGTCGTCCAGGACGGGCAGCCAGGCCCGGGAACGCTCATCGAACTGAAAAGCGCAGCCCAGCAAACTGGCCAGCTGGGTTTCCGAACGCAGGCCATAGGCAAAGCCGATGGCATCGCAGGGGGTTTCCCGGCGGGTGGCAGCATCGCCCGCCCGAGCCTCCCAGACCAGCGACTGGACGCGCGCATCCCCGCGCGCGGTCACCAGCCTGGCCCCGGTGTGCACCGGAATTCCACGCGCCCGCAGCCCGCCGACATACCACAAGCCTTTGGCCAACAGACCCGGACTGGCGGCCAGCCCGGGCACGGCGCGGACTTGATCGAGAAAACGGGATGAATCCAATACGGCCCGCACCCGGACACCGGCTTTTGCGTACTGCCAAGCCACCAGATAAAGCAAAGGGCCCGTGCCCGCCAGCACCACCGTCTGGCCGATGACGCAGCCCTGGTACTTCAGCGCCACCTGCGCCCCGCCCAGGGTAAACACCCCGGGCAGCAGCCAGCCGGGAAAAGGCAGAGTCCGGTCGGTGGCGCCCGTCGCCAGGATCAGATGGCTGAACGTCAGGCTGTCCAGCCCCGTCGGCGACTGGAAATGCACGGTGCGATCCTGGATGTCCCACACCAGCGTTTGCGGCCGGTAGTCCGCCAGGTCCGCCAGGCGTTCGCCCAGTTGATGCGCCGCCCGGGCCTGGCGCGCATCAAAACCATATAGCGCCCTGGCATCGCGGCGCATGCCCGGCGGTGCCTGGCGGTAAATCTGCCCGCCCACCGCAGGTGCCTCGTCCAGCAGCACGGGCCGCAAGCCATGCGCCGCCAGCGTCTGCGCCGCCGCCAAGCCGGCGGGACCCGCGCCGATGATCACGGGCACGCACCGGCCCGGGGCGTCCGGGGGCGTCATGCGACCTCCGGGGGCGTGGTCCGCAGCGCCATGCCGGGCTGGACCAGCGTGGTGCAGGCGCGCACTCGGCGGCCATCCTGCAGCCAGAGCCAGCAATCCTGGCAGGCTCCCATCAAACAGAATCCAGCACGCGGCCCGCCGGAAAACTCGGTATGCCGCAAAAAAGCCTGCTGGCTCAGCACGGCGGTGAACACGGTGTCGCCCGCCAGCGCCGTGCACGGTTCGCCATCCAGCAGAAAACCGCACACCGGCCGATCCTGCTCGGCGACGCGGCGCAAAAGAGGAGAAAGCTTCGACATCATCCCGGCATCCCCGCTCAATGGCGTCCCACAAGGACCTTGTCCAGGCCGTACACGCGATCCAACACCAGCATCGCCACTGCCGTCAAGGCAATGACCACGGCGGAGACCGCCGCCATCATGGGGTCGATGGACTCCGTGGCGTACAGGTACATGCGCACAGGCAGCGTCACGGTCGCGGGCGAAGTGACGAAGATCGACATATTCAGTTCATCGAAACTGTTGATGAAAGCCAGCAGCCAACCACCGGCCAGGCCCGGCAGGATCATGGGCAGCGTCACTTTGAAGAAAACAGCCGTCCGGCTCGCGCCCAGCGACAACGCCGCATGTTCGATGCTGCGGTCGAACCCGACCAGCGCCCCCAGCACCAGGCGCATCACATAGGGCGTGATCACCACCACATGCCCCAGCACCAGCCAGAAGAACGACCCCGTCTGGTTCAACAGCGCGAAGAAACGCAGCATGGCAATCCCCAGCACCAAGTGCGGAATCATCAAGGGCGACAGGAACAGGCCATTGAGAAAGTCGCGCCCCGGAAACTGGTGGCGCGCAATGGCCAGCGCGGCGGGCGCCCCGAGACACACGGCCAGCGTGGCCGACAGAAAGGCCAGCCACAGGCTGATCTTGAACGCCTGGACAAAGCCGCCATGATCGAAGATGGCGCGAAACCAACGCAGCGAAAACTGCGTGAATGGCAGCGTGAGCGTGGGTTCGGGCGTGAAGGCGACCCAGCAGACGATAACCAGGGGCGCCAGGATAAACGCCACCACCAGGGCATGGAACATCAATGCGAAAGGCCCGTTTTTCATCATGGCATTCACCCCAGGCTGCGCTTGTAGACACCTTCGACGAGGCGTCCGTAGGACATCATGATGAGCACGTTGGCCACCAGCAGCAGCATGGCGATGGCGGCCCCCAGCGGCCAGTTCAGCTGGATCAGGAACTGGTCGTAGACCACCGACGCCGCCATTTTCTGGCGGCTGCCGCCCAAGAGCGCCGGAATGGCGAAAGAGCTGGCGGTCAGCCCAAAGACAATCAGGCTCCCGGACAGCACGCCGGGCAGCGCCTGGGGCGCCACGATCTGCCAAAACACCCGCGCCCGGCTCGCACCCAGGGAATACGCCGCCTGCTCGGCCGAGGGATCGGCTTTTTGCAGCGAGGTCCAGACGGGGATGACCATGAAGGGCAGCATGACGTGCACCAGCGCGATGATGACCGCCGTGGGGGTATACATGAGCCGTCCGAACCCAAGCCACCCGGCCAGCTGGCCCAGAACCCCGGCGGGATTGAGCAGAATGGTCCAGCCAAAGGCGCGCACCACCAGCGACACCAGCAAAGGGGAAAGCACCAGCAGCAAAAAGACAGAATTCCAGGGCCTGCGCATGCGGCTGAGAATATAGGCCTCCGGCCCGCCGATCAGCACGCACAGCAGGGTGGTCACCACCGAAATCCACAACGTGCGCCAAAAAATCCTGAGGAAATAGTCATCGGTCACAATGGTCAGGTAGTGTTCGACGGTGTACCCCGGCAAAATCCCCTGCTGGTAATCGTACTGATGAAAAGACAGCATCAGGGTCAGCACCAAGGGGATCAGCACCAGCAGCGCAAACAGCGCCCCCAGCGGCAGCGCCCCCACCCCCCTCAGCAAGCCCCGCGATCCAGTGATCTTCATAGTCAGGCCTCTGCGGAAAGCACACGGACGGCATCGGGCAACCAACCCAGGCCCACACGGGCGCCAACCTCGACTGCGGGCCGACCATCGTTTGTCACCACAACCGTGACCGGGCCCAAGGCGGAATCGATTTCATAAAGCCACTGACTGCCCAGGAAATAGCGGGCGCGCACAAGGCACGCGGGCAGTTGGGCCGCCGCCTGCGTCAAATGCAGTTTTTCGGGGCGCAGGCAGACCTGCACCGCATCCCCGCCGGCAAAGGCCCCGGCCGGCACGCCGGACAGCTCGAAGTCGATCTCGCCGCAAGACACCACCGGTTGGCCGTCGCGTTGCCGGTAGACGCCCTCGAACAGATTGGCCTTGCCCACGAAGCCGGAAATGAAGCGGGAGCCGGGATGTTCGTAGATGCGGTAGGGCTCGTCGACCTGAATGGCGCGGCCGTCTTTCATCACCACGACCCGGTCGCTGGTGGACATGGCCTCGGATTGGTCGTGCGTCACCATCAGCGTCGTCGTGCCCACGGCCCGCTGGATACGCCGCAATTCGTACTGCATTTCCTCGCGCAGCTGCGCATCCAGATTGGAGAGCGGTTCATCAAGCAACAACACCGGCGGTCGGATGACCAGCGCCCGGGCCAGGGCGACGCGCTGGCGCTGCCCGCCGGACAGCTCGCGCGGATAGCGTTCGGCATAGGGTTCCAGCTTCACCAGGCGCAGCGCCTCGGCAACCCGGGTCTGCTGTTCGGCACGCGGCACTTTGCGGACGTCCAGCCCGAAGGCCACATTGCGCGCCACGGACATATGGGGGAAAAGCGCATAGGTCTGAAACACGATGCCCAAGCCCCGCGTGTTCGGCGCCGCATGGGTGATGTCCACCCCGTCCAGCATGATCGACCCGCGCGTCGGGTCGGTCAGCCCGGAAATCAAGTGCAGGGTCGTCGTCTTACCGCACCCGGAAGGCCCGAGCAAGGATACGAATTCGCCCTGCTCGATGCTGAGGTGCAGGTCGGACACGACCTGCAGCGCGCCGTAGCTTTTTGAAACGCCGATCAAATCGAGGAAAGACATGCGGGCTCCTGGTTGACGGGGGGCCGAGGGCTGCCGCGACAATCGCGCCGGGGCACGAAAGACGCCACTCTGGTATCGAGTCTAGTGAGCAATTCATTCGAGCGTCAATTGGATTTTACAAATAACAAAATTAATTTTTAATTAATTTCATTAAATGGAATATTTGTTGACATAAATATTTATTTATTCTAAAAAACAGAAAATCAACGATTTATTTTTTATAGGAATGTCCGTATGGCCAAAAGCCTGGAAACCCGCCCGCCCGCCCAGTCGGCCGGGCCTTCCGGTTCGCTGTCCCGCGGGCTCGCCATCGTCCGCATCCTGGCCGAGGCACCGGACGCCGGCCTGCGCCTGAAAGAAATCGCCAGCAAAACCGGCATGGCCCAGCCCACCGCGCACCGGCTGCTGAAAACCCTGATGGATGAAAACGTCGCCGAACAAACCGCCTCGGGCAAGGCCTATCGGCTGTGCGTGGCCTTCTACGCGCTGGCCGCGCGCGCCGGCTGCGGGTATTCCACGCTGCGCGCCCTGTGCCATCCCGCGCTGTTGCGCCTGTCGGGCGTCTTGAACGAAACCGTCTTCCTGATGGTGCGCAGCGGCTTCGACGTGCTGTGCTTCGACCGCGTGGAAGGCCCCCTGCCCATCCGCTCATATACCAGCGACATCGGCGGACGCATTCCCCTGGGCCTAGGCCAGGCCGGCACCCTCATCCTGGCCCTGCTGCCGCCACAAGAACAAGAAGAAATCATCCGTTTCAACACCCCCCGGCTGCGCCACCTGGGCTTTATCGACGAAGTCCACCTGCGCGCGCAAATTGCCCAGGCCAAAACGCAGCACTATGCCGTCAGCCAGGGCCAGGGGCTGATTCAGGGCATGGGCGGCGTGGCGGTTCCGATCACCGATATCAACGGCCGCACGGTCGCCGCCCTCAGCATCGGCACACTCAGCGAACGCCTGAACGACGAACGCCTGCCGCACGTCCTGGACATTCTGCAACGCGAAGCGCAAACCATCAGCCGGCAGATCAACCCCTTCGATCCCGCCCTCGGACGCCCCGCCCATTACCTGGGGCCCGCGCATGCGCCAAGCCCTTGACGGCCGGCAACATCCGGCATGCCCGCGCCCCGGCGTTACAAAATAAACGTGCGGCGGCGTTTTCAGCCTCAATTAAAATAGCCGCCATCGCTCCACGCCTCTTTCGGGCCATACCACCATGCCAACCCCCCGCCTGCGCATCTTGTCCATCGCCATCGTCCTGCTGAGTCTGGCGGGATGCGACAACGGTTCCTCCTCGGTGGCCGACGGCGCCGCACCCGGCCCCATCCCCGCCAGCCACGTCACCCAGGCTGTGGCCCAGTTGGACAACATGGCCGCCGAGGTCATGCGGCGATCCGGCATCCCAGGCATGGCCGTCGCGGTGGTGCACCAGGGTAAAACCGTGTACGCCAAGGGTTTCGGGGTGCGCCGCCTGGGCGACAGCGCGCCCATCGATGCCGACACCGTGTTCCAGCTGGCTTCCTTGTCCAAGTCCATCGGGGCCACCGTGGTGGCCAGCCAGGTGGGCAAGGGGCTGATCACCTGGGATACGCCGGTCGTCAGCCAACTGCCCTGGTTCGCCCTGCACGACCCGGATGCCACGCGGGCAGTCTCGGTGGGCGATCTGTACGCCCACCGCGCCGGCCTGCCCGAACACGCGGGCGACGACCTGGAAGAACTGGGCTATTCCCGCCAGCACATCCTGGAACACCTGCGCTACCTGCCAACCGAACCGCTGGGCACCCACTACGCCTATACCAATTTCGGGCTGACCGCCGCCGCTCTGGCGGTCGCCCAGGCCGCCGGCACCGACTGGGAAACCCTGTCCCAACGCGAAATCTACCAACCGCTGGGCATGCTTTCCACCAGTTCGCGCTTCAGCGACTTCATGGCCCGCGAAAATCGGGCCAGCCCCCACATCCTGGTCAACGGGGTGTTCGCCCCCAACCCGCGGCAGCGCCAGCCCGACGCCCAATCACCGGCGGGCGGGGTCAGTTCCAGCGTCCAGGACATGGCCCGCTGGATGAACCTGGTGCTGCACCAGGGCCGGGTCGACGGCCGCGTCCTGGTGCCCGCAGCCGCCCTGCAACCCGCCCTGAGCCCGCAATACACGACCGCGCCGCCCAGCGACAGCAACCCCGCCAGCGGCGCCTACGGCTACGGGTTCAATGTCACAACCCAGGCCGACGGCCGCATCCGCTACAGCCACTCAGGGGCTTTCATCCTGGGGGCGGGCACCAATTTCAACCTGCTGCCCGACGCCGACACAGGCATTGTCGTACTGACCAACGCCCGGCCCGTGGGGGCCGCCGAAGCCCTGGGCATGATGTACATGGATTGGGTTCAGCACGGAAAGGTCACCCGCGACTGGCTGGCCGGCTACGAGGCCGTGTTCGCCCAGGAACTTGCCCCGTTCGGGCAGTATGCGGGCCAGGCCTTCCCGGCCCGGCCCGTCCCGCCGCGCGCCTTCAACGCCTATACGGGCGCTTACGCCAACGACTACTATGGCACGGCCCGCATCACGGAAACCGCCGGCCGGCTGACGATGGCCATCGGGCCCGCCGGAGCGGAACAAACGATTCCCCTGCAACACTGGGACGGCGATGTGTTCGTCTATCCGGTGGACGACGAGATGGCCAGCCCCGGATCCCGCTCCGCCGTGCGCTTCGACATCGGCCCCGGCGGGATCAGCAACCGCCTGAGCATCGAACTCTACGAAAAGAACGGGCGCGGCACGCTGGATCGGCGCTGACGGCCCCTTGCGCGAACGGGTGGCTAATCCTGCGACGGCCAGGCCCGCAGGAAAGCCAGCAGCACGTGGGCGGCATTGTCGGCGGCGATCTGCATGAACACCTGCATTTCGTTTTCGCCCGCCCCGCCCCCGGCCAGATCGCTCAATGAACGGAACGCAATGAACGGCACCTGGTTGCTGTAGGCCACCATGGCGCACGCGGCGCTTTCCATATCCAGCACATTGGCCTGGAAAACCTCGTGGGCGTAGCGCCGATAGGCCGCGTTATCCACGAACGCCTGGCCGGACACCCCATTGCCCCCCACCACCAGGCGCGGCGTCCGGCTGACGCACTGGCCGGCGGCATCGCAGGACTTCAACGGCACCCCTTGGATGCGGCGGGCGACCGCCAACATGGCCGGATCGGCTTCGAACCAGAATTTTTCCTGAAAATCCGGCTGCCCCGGACGGCGCACGCGGACAGCGCGCGGCTGCATCATGCCATAGGGCGCGAACTGGAATTGCCCCTTGGAGGCCGGGGCCTGGAAGCGGCCCGGCGCGGTTTCACGCATCATGACGACTTCCAGATACTGGCCCCAGCGCTGCGGCACACTGACATCGCCCAGATGCAGGTCCGGGTTGACCCCGCCGGCAATCCCGCTGAACACCAGACGGGTCACCTGGAAGCGGTCGAACAGCAGCTGCGTATTCATGGCGGCATTGACCATGCTGATGCCGCTGAGTAGCAAGACCACCGGCTGGGATTCGAGTTCGCCGGTGGTGAACACCACCCCGTTGACCTGATACGTGCGGGCATTTTTCACACGCTGGCGCAGCAGGGCAAGCTCGGGCGCAAACGCCGACATCACGGCAATCCGGGGGGTATCGTCCAGCCGGCCCGATGCGGACACCGCCGGGGACGCGGCGGCAGCCGGCGCGGGAACCGCCGCCAGGGCGGGGGCTGCGACCGGAGCCAGCCCCGTGTCCGGGACAGCCGCCCCGCTGGTGCGCACAGGCGCCGACCCACAGGCCGCCAGCGCCCCGGCCAGCACACCGGCGGCCAGCATGCGCCCCCAAGGCGCAAAGCCGCTTTTCAGCACATCAAATGGCATGAAGCACATATAAGCCCCTGCCCGCAAGTGGATCAATAGGGCCGGTTCCGATCAATATTGGCCAGATCGGCCCGCGCCCGCCGCAAGCTGTCGTCCAAATCCCGCAACTGGTTGCGCAGGCGCCGCTGCTTGTCCGGGTCTTTTTCCTTATCCAGCGTGTACTGCAGCTGCCGGGATTCGTTGTTCAGGCGCTCGACCCGCTGCTGGGCGTTATAGACGGCCAGCCCATGTCGATACGGCGCCAGGAAAGCGGCTTCCAGGTGCGCCGGGCAAACCCCGCGATACGAGCGCCCCGCCCGCCCCTGGTTAGCCCCGTTTTCGGGGGTGCAATACTGCGCAATGCCTTTGTCGTAGCCCTGGCGATATTGGGCCGTATCGGGCACCACCCCGACCCCTGCACAGGCCTCGTAGTGATCCGCCACCCGCGTGACGGCGTAGCCCTGGCGGCCATCCCGCATGCCTTGATCGACCCAATCGGCCGTCAAGCATTCACTTTCGGACATGGAGGCGCACGCCGACAGCAGCGCGACGCCCAGCCCGAGCATCAACCAGTGGAACGAACGATAAAAGACATGGGGATGTGCAGGCATGAAAGGAGAATAGATGGCTTATTTGTTTTTTCCGACTTGGTCGCCAATGACCCCGCCGATGGCGGCACCACCTACTGTGCCCAAAACCCCACCGCCGGTGACCACTGCGCCAGCAACGCCGCCGATCCCGGCCCCGGTCACGGCGGATTTCTGGCGATGGCTCATGTTGTCCCAAGAAGAACAACCGGCCATGGCGCCCACCACAATCAATACAGCACTGAATTTAACAAGCGCGCGAATCATCATAAAAGACTCCAGTGAGTTGTAACCTATTTCCGTTATAACGGGAAGCCTTTCTTTAAATTGTAAGCTCGTTGTACAGTTTGGTGAGCACCTGTCCCATCCCCAAAAGAGGCGGCAACAAGAGGCGGCAACCCGCCCCCGCCGCCGACCGGCCCCCGGGCCGGCGCCCGCCCCGCGCGCCGCAGACCCGCTACTTGACCAGCGCCAACACCTGCCGAAAAGCCGGATTGGCCGGAGTTTCCAGCCATTCATACATGACCATCTCCATCGTGACGGTTTCCAAGCCATAGCGTCGCCAGCGGCGGCAGGCCTCCGTCCGGTCCGACGCCCGGCGCGACCCGATCCCGTCGACCACCAGCACAGGATCGAAACCCGCCTGCGCCAGCCCCAGCCCTGTCTGCAACACGCAGATATGGGCCTCGGTGCCGGTCAGCAGCACTCGTCGGCGCCGGGCGGGCCAATGCGGCAAAAACCCGGGCTCCCGGCAGGCATTGAAATATGTTTTGGTTACAACCGTATCCTCGGCGGACAACAGCCCCGGCCGCGTCGGCCCGATTTTCCCGGGCCAATGCTCCGTGGCCCACACCGGCACCGACAACAGCCGCGCCGCCTGCGCCAACCGCGCCACCCGACCGCACAAGGCATCCGCATCCTGAATCGCGGGCAGCAGTTTTTCCTGCATATCCACGATCAGCAGCAGGCTGGTCTCCGCCGACACCAGCGCCTGGCTCAAATCCATATATTTCATCACCCCGCTCCTTCGATCATCCCGCCTCCCGGTGCAGCCGCCAAATGACGGCCCGCCCACCGATCCACGGCGAAAGACCGCAAAAACACAGCAAGGCACCCGAAAAACGAGGCGGGCGCTCGACTTCCACCCATGGATACCCGCTTATTCCACCCGTGGATACCCGCTTATTTCAGCGCCTTATATCGAATCCGCTTGGGTCGGGAAGCTTCCTCGCCCAGCCGCTGGCGCTTGTCCGCCTCGTATTCCTGGTAGTTGCCATCAAAGAACACGACTTTGGAATCCCCCTCGAACGCCAGAATATGCGTCGCAATGCGATCCAGGAACCAGCGGTCGTGGCTGATCACCAGCACCGACCCCGCGAATTCCAGCAAGGCGTCTTCCAGCGCCCGCAGCGTTTCCACATCCAGGTCATTGGACGGCTCATCCAGCAGCAGCACATTGCCGCCCGCAATCAGCGTCTTGGCCAGATGCAGGCGCCCGCGCTCGCCCCCCGACAGCTTGCCCACCTGCTTGTTCTGGTCGCCGCCCTTGAAATTGAAGCGCCCCAGATACGCCCGCGCCGGCATCTCGAAGCGGCCCACCGTCAGGAGATCCGCGCCATCGGCAATCGCATCGAACACGCTCTTGTCGTCCGGCAAGGCATCGCGCGACTGATCCACAAACGCCAGTTTGACCGTCTGGCCCAGCGTCACCTCGCCCGAATCCGGCGCCTGCTGCCCGGCAATCATGCGAAACAGCGTGGACTTGCCCGCCCCGTTGGGCCCGATGATCCCGACAATCGCCCCGGGCGGCACTTTGAAGCTGAGGTCGTCAATCAGCAGGCGATCGCCGAACGACTTGGACACGTTGGCGAATTCAATGACTTCGCTGCCCAGGCGCTCGGCCACCGGAATGAAGATTTCCTGGGTCTCGTTGCGTTTCTGGTATTCGTGCGAAGACAGCTCCTCGAAGCGCGCCAGACGCGCCTTGGCCTTGGCCTGGCGGCCCTTGGGGTTTTGCCGCACCCATTCCAGCTCTTTCTTGATGGTGCGCTGGCGGGCGGACTCGGCGGCTTCCTCGTGTTTCAGGCGGTCTTCTTTTTGTTCCAGCCAGGAACTGTAGTTGCCCTTCCAGGGGATGCCGTGCCCGCGATCCAATTCCAGAATCCATTCGGCCGCATTGTCCAGGAAATAACGATCATGGGTTACCGCCACCACCGTACCGGGAAACTGCCGCAAAAAGACTTCCAGCCATTCCACGGATTCCGCATCCAGGTGGTTGGTGGGTTCGTCCAGCAGCAGCATGTCGGGTTTGGACAGCAGCAGGCGGCACAGCGCCACCCGGCGCTTCTCGCCGCCGGACAAGGTGGCCACCGCAGCCTCCCAGGGCGGCAGGCGCAGGGCATCGGCGGCGATTTCCATTTGTGTTTCGATATCGTCGCTGCCGCTGGTGGCCGCCGCCGCGATCACAGCTTCGAGTTCGGCCTGCTCGGCCGCCAGCGCATCGAAGTCGGCGTCCTCGTCCGCATAGGCGGCATATACCTCGTCCAGCCGCTTGCGGGCCTCGAATACCTTGCCCAGGCCGGCCTCGACCGCCTGGCGCACGTTATGATCCGGGTCGAGCTGGGGTTCCTGGGGCAGGTAGCCGATGTTCAGGCCCGCCATAGGAATGGCTTCACCCTCGATATCCTTGTCCACCCCCGCCATGATTTTCAGCAGCGTGGACTTGCCCGAGCCATTGAGACCCAGCACGCCGATCTTGGCGCCGGGAAAAAACGACAAGGAAATATCGCGCAGAATCTGGCGCTTGGGCGGCACGATCTTGCCCACCCGGTTCATTGAATATACATACTGTGCCATGGCGTCACCGTCAAAGCTGTGGCCAAGGGATTTGGCCGCACAAAGCCAGTATTGTAGGCCGGACCGGGCAAAAGCACCGGCCGGCCGGCGCCCCCGCGTGCGCCGGGAACGGCGATAATGGCGGGAACGACACCGCAGCCGGAGGCTTCCATGACCCTACACTTCACCGATACAGACGCGGATCTCCTGGGACGCACCGCCGACGCCCTGTGCGCTTACATGGGCAAGCCGGTCATCGCCGAAATCGTGGTCGAAACCGACGACGACTACGAATGGGCCTTGTTCGCCCTGCCCCTGGGGCCGGATGACGATGACGATTGCCCGCGTGTCCAGGCGGGCGGCCCCGGCGCCCGGTTCGTCGGCAACCAGGGCGGGCTCGACCTGTCCGACGGTGAGCCCATCGACTGCGAATTCCTCTGGGCCATTCAACTCAGCGCACTGGAGGGCTGCCGCTATATCAAGGTGGATGCCGACGGCGAAGAAACCGGCTGGTCGGACGACCTGGCCGAACTGCTGCCTTTCCAGTTGGCCGACGACCCGCAACCCGACGACCAGGACGACCCCACGGAACTGGACGAACCGGACAACGACCCCGCCGGATCGGACGACCGCCCGGCCGGGCCGTAAGCCCGGGCGCCGCCGGGGCCGGGCCTGCTGCGGCCCGGAATGCCGCGGACGCCGGGGCGCCCGCGCCCTGTTATTTCGTGTTGTCGGCCACGCAATCGCGCACGAACAGGCCCAGCCCGACCGGCCACATGCACAGCACCAGGCAACGCGCGCCCAGGTGGGTCAGCTGCCGCCCGCCGGGCCGGGCCAGATGCCGCTGGCGCAGGTGCAGGGAAAACCGGGTATAGCGCGCCGCCGCCTTCAGAAACGCCACCGGCTGGTAGCGCAGCCACGGCAGACAGCATTCCACCGTGTCATAGGCCAGCAGCCACAGGCCCAGGGCGTGCCGGCTGCTGTCGGCCGCCTGGCCCTGACGGGACAGGCTGTCGGGGCTGTCGTGATATACCCGGAACACCTGATTGACGAAGCGGGTCAGGTAGCCCGCCCGGGCGATGGCCCGCCAGACCAGGCTCTCGGGGACAAAACCCGGGATGTCCTCGGGAAAAGGAAACTGGCGCAGCACGTCGGTGCGCAGACAACCGAATTTCTCACCCCGCACATGGTGGCGGAACGTCATGTCCAGCGACGTGATGTCCATCACATCCCGCGGGTACATATCCCCCACGATGCGCCCGTCCGGCCGGGCGCACAAACCGGTGATCGCCACATAGCGATGGCGCTGCGCCGGTGAAATCTGGTCCCAAACGGAAGCCATCTGATACAAGGCATTCGGATCCAGTTCGTCGTCGCTGTCGATGGCCACCAGCCACTCGCCACGGGCCTGGCGCACCCCATTGTTGAAGGCGGTTTTCTTGTGCTGGTTGGCTTGCCAGGTGTAGCGGATGGGAAAACTGGCCTCGGCCTGCCAGGCCTGCACCAGATCGCGCGTGTGGTCGGTGGAGCCATCGTCGATGATGACCCACTCGAAGTCCTGGAAGGACTGTTCGCGCAGCGACAGGTACACGCGCTGCAGCGTATGCGCCCGGTTGTAAGTGGGGGTCAGCACGGTGAACAAGTGACGCCAGCCTGCCATGCAAATGGGCTCCTCTGTCTTGTAATGGGCTGCCATGCCGAAACTGCGGGCGACAGCCACCCGCAAGGCTGGACTCAGCCGACTGATGCGAACCATGATAGCGGCAAAAAAAAACCACGGACTGTCGTATCCGTGGTTTCCATGAGGCCGAATTGTATGAAAACAATACGGCGGGCCGGGCGCGAATCAGACGCGCTTGACCTTTTCGAGCATCTTGAAGACGCCTTTGGGGGCGCGCACGAAAAGACGCTTGAAAGCCTTGCCTAAGCAACGGCGTTCTAGCGTGTTGCGCCGGGTGCGTTTGATTTCTGCCATGAGGTTCTCCGAAGCGGGCAATATGCGAAACATGGCATTTTAGCAAATATCCCGGGGAGAAGATTATGATGATGCCATGAACGCACCCATCCGTATTTTTGGTGCCCGCCAGAACAACCTGAAGAACCTGGATGTCACCATCCAGACCGGCGAATTGCTGGTGATCACCGGGGTGTCGGGTTCGGGCAAATCCTCGTTGGCCTTCGACACCCTGTATGCCGAAGGCCAACGCCGCTATGTCGAAACCTTTTCGCCCTATGCGCGCCAGTTCCTGGATCGCATGGACAAGCCCCGGGTGGATCGCATCGAAGGCATCCTGCCCGCGATTGCCATCGACCAGGTCAACCCGGTGCGCAATTCGCGCAGCACCGTGGGCACCATGACCGAGCTGAACGACCACCTGAAGCTGCTGTACGCCCGCGCGGGGCACCTGCACTGCGCCCAGTGCGCGCGCCAGGTTCAGCGCGACAACCCGGCCAGCATCCGGCAGCAGCTGGACGCGCTGTGCGCGCAAGACGACCCGCGCCTGGTCGTCGCCTTCCCGGTCGCCGTGCCGGACAACTTCACCGAAGACGAAATCCGCGGCTTCCTGCAGCAGCAGGGCTATACCCGGGTGCACACGCCTGCCGACACATCCAGCCGCACGGCCCCGGCTTCGGCGGGCACCCGCCGCTTGTTCGTGGTGCAGGATCGTTTCCGGCTGGGCAATGCCGAAGCCGCCCGGGTGGACGAGGCCCTGGAAACCGCCCTGCACCAGGGCAAGGGACGCCTGACCGTGTTCGCCCTGCGGGACGACGGCCAGGAAACCGTCTGGCGCTTCAGCGCGGGCCTGCACTGCGCCCACTGCGACATCGAATACAGCACGCCGCTGCCCAGCACCTTTTCCTTCAATTCGCCCCTGGGGGCCTGCGAAGCCTGCAAAGGCTTTGGCCGCGTCATGGGCATCGACTACGGCCTGGTCATCCCGGACGAGCGCCGCAGCCTGAAGGACGGGGCCATCAAGCCCTGGCAAACCCCCAGCTACCACGAATGCCAGGAAGAACTGGGAAAATACGCCGCCAAGGCGGGCATCCGCTTGAATGTCCCCTGGCAAGACCTGAACGCCGCCGAAAAATCCTGGGTCATCCACGGCGCCCCGGACTGGAAAGGCGGGCCATCGGCCTGGAAACGCCAGTGGTACGGCATCCAGCGGTTTTTCGACTGGCTGGAAACCAAGTCGTATCGCATGCACGTGCGCGTGCTGCTGTCCAAATACCGCAGCTATACCCCTTGCCCGCAATGCCGGGGGGCCCGGCTGAAACCCGAGGCCGGCCTGTGGCGCCTGGGGCGCGACACCCAGCCGATTCCCGGCTATCCGCGCTTCAGCCCGGCCGGGACGCACTGGACGACCGGCCAGCTGGCCGCGCTGCCGGGCCTGGGGCTGCACGACTTGATGCGTCTGCCCATCGAACGGGTGCGCGACTGGTTCGACGCCATCGAACTCGGCCAGGCGCTGGACGACGCCTTGATCGAACTGCTGGACGAAGTGCGCACCCGGCTGCGCTTTCTGTGCGACGTGGGTCTGGGCTATCTGTCGCTAGATCGCCAAAGCCGCACCCTGTCCGGCGGCGAAGTCCAGCGCATCAACCTGACCACGGCCCTGGGCACGTCCCTGGTCAATACCCTGTTCGTGCTGGACGAGCCCTCGATCGGCCTGCACCCGCGCGACATTCACCGCATCGTCCAGGTCATGCGGCGGCTGCGCAACCACGGCAATACGCTGGTGGTGGTCGAACACGACCCCCAGGTGATGGTGGCCGCCGACCGTATCCTGGACGTCGGCCCCGGGCCGGGCGAACGCGGCGGGCAGATCATTTTCGACGGCAGCCCGGCCCAGCTGGCCGCCGCCGACACGCCGACCGGGCGCTACTTCAGCGGCCGGCAGCGCATCGAGGCCCCGCGCCCCATGCCCGTGGCCGACAACACCCCGCGCCTGCTGCTGCAGGGGGTGCGGGCCAACAACCTGCAAAACATCGACCTGTCCTTACCCCTGGGCCGTCTGGTCTGCCTGACCGGGGTGTCGGGTTCCGGAAAATCCACCCTGGTGCAGGATGTGCTGTACCCCGCCTTGCTCAAGCACCTGGGGCGGCCCACCGAAGCCCCGGGCGCATTCGACACGCTGCTGGGGGCCGAGCAGATCGCCGACGTCATGCTGGTGGATCAGACCCCCATCGGCAAGACCGCCCGCTCCAACCCCGCCAGCTATGTCGGGGCCTTCGATGCCATCCGCAAGCTGTTCGCGGCCGCCCCCCTGTCGCAGGAGCGCGGCTACACCCCCGGCACCTTCAGCTTCAACTCGGGCGACGGCCGCTGCCCCGGCTGCGGCGGCACGGGCTTTGAACACGTCGAAATGCAGTTTCTGTCGGACGTCTACCTGCGCTGCCCGGATTGCGACGGCCGCCGCTTCCGGCCCCAGATCCTGGAAGCGCGCATCGAACACCTGGGCCGCAGCGCCTCCATCGACGAGGTGCTGGACATGACCGTCAGCGAGGCCCTGGATTTCTTCAAGGGTCTGCGCGACGTGCAATGGGGGCTGGCCCCGCTGGCCGACGTGGGCCTGGAATATGTGCGCCTGGGCCAGCCGGTGCCCACCCTGTCAGGCGGCGAAGCCCAGCGCCTGAAACTGGCCGGCCACCTGGCCAAGGCCGCTAAATCCCGCGCCCCGCAGCATTTGCTGAAGGGCAATCTGCTGTTGTTCGACGAGCCCACCACCGGCCTGCATTTCGACGACATCGCGCGCCTGATGCAGGCCTTTCGCAAGCTGCTGGCGGCCGGCCATTCGCTGCTGATCATCGAACACAATCTGGACGTGATCCGCGCCGCCGACTGGGTCATCGACCTGGGCCCCGAAGGCGGCGACCAGGGGGGGCGGGTCATGGCCCAGGGCACCCCGGACACCCTCATGCGGCATCCAGACTCCCACACGGGCCAGGCGCTGGCCGACTATCTGCGGCAGCTGGACAACCCCGCCCTGACGCTGCAAGAGCCCGCCCCGGCCTCGGCGCAGCCCGCGTTCAGCCGCGATATCCAAATCGTCAACGCCCGTGAGCACAACCTGAAAGGCATCGACGTCCACATTCCCCGGGACACCTTCACGGTCATCACCGGGGTATCAGGCTCGGGCAAGTCCACCCTGGCCTTCGATATCCTGTTCAACGAAGGCCAGCGGCGCTATCTGGAATCCCTGAACGCCTATGCGCGGGCTATCGTGCAGCCCGCCAGCAAACCCGACGTGGACGCCATCTACGGCATTCCGCCCACCGTGGCCATCGAGCAGCGCACCAGCCGGGGCGGGCGCAAATCCACCGTCGCCACCATGACGGAAATCCACCACTTCCTGCGCCTGCTGTACGTGCGCCTGGGCACGCAGATGTGCCCGGATTGCCAGGTGCCGGTGGCCCCGCAGACCGCGGATCAAATCGTGGCCCAGCTGCTGCGCGACCACGCGGGCGACCACATCGGCCTGCTGGCCCCGCTGGTGACGGCGCGCAAGGGCTACTACACCGACCTGGCCAAATGGGCCGCCAGCCACGGTCACAGCCACCTGCGGGTGGACGGCGAATTCACCCCCGTCAAGCCCTGGCCCCGGCTGGATCGCTATCAGGAACACACCATCGAACTGCCGGTGCGCGACTTGATCGTAGACGTGCGCGACGAAGCCGCTCTGCGCGACGCCGTGCGCGAGGCGCTGGTGCTGGGCCACGGCACTTTCCGGGCGCTGTGCGGGCTGACCGCCCCCGGGCCGGATCTCGCCGCCCGCCGCGCCGCCGGCCTGGCGCCCCACCCCCTGGTTCTGACCTTTTCCATCAAGCGCGCCTGCCCGGAGTGCGGCACCAGCTTCCCGGAACCCGACCCGCGCCTGTTTTCCTATAATTCGCGCCACGGCTGGTGCCCCGGCTGCTTCGGCACCGGGCTGGCGCTGGCGGGCTTCACCGCCGACCAGACCGGCGAGGAAGCCGGCTGGCTGGAAGACGGCGACGCCCCCCTGGCGGCCTGCCCGCAGTGCCAAGGCCAGCGCCTAAACCGGGTGGCGCTGGCGTTTCGCTGGCGGGATCTCTCCATCGCGGATCTGGCCGCCCTGCCCGTCAGCGACGCCCAGCGCTTTTTCCTGAGCCTGGGCATCCAGGGGCGCGAGGCCGAGATCGCCCGCGACATCCTGGCGGAAATCCGCGGGCGGCTGAACTTCATGATGGACGTGGGGCTGGGCTATCTGGCGCTGGATCGCGCCGCGCCCACCCTGTCGGGCGGCGAAGCCCAGCGCATCCGCCTGGCCGCGCAGCTGGGCTCCAACCTGCAGGGCGTGTGCTATGTGCTGGACGAGCCCACCATCGGGCTGCATCCGCGCGACAACCGCATCCTGCTGGACGCCCTGGCCCGCCTGGAAGGCAATGGCAATACCCTGGTGGTGGTGGAACACGACGAAGACACCATCCGCCGCGCCGGCCACGTCATCGACATCGGCCCGGGGGCCGGCGTGCGCGGCGGCATGGTGGTGGCCCAGGGCCGCGTGGACGACATCGCCCGCCACCCGGCGTCCCTGACGGGGCGCTACCTGCGCCAGCCCCTGATCCACCCCATGCAGCCGCGCCGCGCGGTGGACAAGCAAACCCCGGCCGTCGAAATCGTGGACGCCACCCTGCACAACCTGCGCCGCGCCCGGGCACGCATCCCCTTGGGGCGTCTTAGCGTGGTGACCGGGGTGTCGGGGTCCGGCAAATCCACCCTGGCGCGCGACGTCCTGCTGGACAATCTCAGCCGCCGGGTGGGCAGCCGCCTGAGCACCCCCTGGCAGGGCTGCCGCGACATCCGGGGCTGGGAAGCCATCGACCGCGTGCTGGAAGTCGACCAGACCCCGATCGGCAAGACCCCCCGATCCTGCCCCGCCACCTATATCGGCTTCTGGGACGACATCCGCAAGCTGTACGCCAGCACGCGCGATGCCAAGCTGCGCGGCTGGACGGCTTCGCGCTTTTCCTTCAACACGGGGGCGGGCCGCTGCCCCGAATGCGACGGCCAGGGCATGCGCACCATCGAAATGAGTTTCCTGCCCGATGTCAAAGTGCCCTGCGAAGCCTGCCACGGGGCGCGCTTCAACCACGAAACCCTGGCCGTGCAATGGAACCAGCTGAACGCGGGCGCCGTGCTGCGCATGGAAGTGGACGACGCCATCGGACATTTCGCGGCGCACCGCAAAGTCGCTCGCGCCCTGCAGCTGATGCAGGACGTGGGGCTGGGCTACCTGACCCTGGGCCAGCCTTCACCCACCCTGTCGGGCGGCGAAGCCCAGCGCATCAAGCTGGTGACCGAACTGACCAAGGCGCACCTGGACGAGGGCGTGATCCGCACCGGCCGAGCCTCGCGCATCCCGCACACTCTGTACGTGCTGGACGAGCCCACGGTGGGCCTGTCCACCGCCGATGTGGAAAAGCTGATCGGCGTACTGCACCGGCTGGTGGATGCGGGCCACACCGTGGTGGTCATCGAACACAACCTGGACGTCATGGCGGAAGCCGACTGGATCATCGACCTGGGCCCCGAAGGTGGCGACCAGGGGGGCCGGGTCGTGTCCCAGGGCAGCCCGGAAGATATCTGCCGGGACAGCACGCACACCGGCCGCATCCTGGCCGAATTCCTGCAGCGCCAGGCGGCGGCCGCATGAGCCCCGCCCTGGAGACCCCCTGCGCCGTCCAGGACGCCGCCGGCGCCCGGCAGGATCACCGCCGCCCGGCGGCATGCCGCTTCGACGACGCCTTATCGGGCTGGTCGCTGCGCCTGGATCAGCCAGCCGAACGCATTGCCGTGCACCGCCAGGCCGACCTGCCCGATGCCTGGGCCGCCATCGCGCAGGCCGGCCGGCAGGGCCACTGGGTGGCCTTGCTGCTGGACTACGAATTGGGCGATTGGCTGAACGACCCGCCCGCCGCGCCGCGACCGACCCAGCCGATCGAGCCCCAGCCCCGCCTGACAGCCCTGGTGTTCCGGCAGGCCAGCGAACAGGGCCAGCGCCCCGACCCCCGGCGCCGGATCGCCCACGCCGCCCGTCCGTCGCCCGCCGACCCGGACGATACCCACTGGGCCATCCACGACGCACAGGCCAGCCAGACCTTGGCGCAATACCGCCTGGCCATCGCGGCCATCCGCCAGGGCATCGCCCGAGGCGATTATTACCAGATCAACCACACCATCGCGCTGCAGCTGGACTGGCCGGCGGCGCTGCCCCCGGATCAGGCCTATCACGCCCTGATCCGGCAGCACCCCGTGGCGCATGGCGCATTCATCCAGGACGGCGCGCGCCAGGTGCTGTCCCTGTCGCCGGAACTGTTCGTGGCCCGGCGCGGCAACACCCTGTATACCCGCCCCATGAAAGGCACGGCCCCGCGCCACACCGACCCCATTCAGGATCGGGCCGCCGGCCAGGCCCTGCTGCGCAGCGAGAAAAACCGCGCCGAAAACCTGATGATCGTGGATCTGCTGCGCAACGACCTGGGCCGCATCGCAACGCCCGGCAGCGTCCAGGTGCCCGCCCTGTTCGACCTGGAAGCCTACCCATCGGTCTGGACGCTGACCTCGTCCATCCAGGCCGAGGCCCCGGGGGCGTCGCTGGCCGACATCCTGCGGGCCCTGTTTCCCTGCGGTTCCATCACCGGCGCGCCCAAACTGGCGGCCATGCAGGCCATCCGCAGCCTGGAAGGCCGCCGCCGGGGAATTTACTGCGGCAGCGTGGGCTGGCTGGCCCCCGACGGAGACTTTTCACTGAACGTCGCCATCCGCACCCTGGAACTGCATGGCCGGCGCGCCCAGTTCGGCGTGGGCGGCGGGATCGTCTTCGATTCCGACGCCGACCAGGAATGGCAGGAATGCCACTGGAAGGCCCGCATCCTGAATGGCTGGAATGCCGCCGGCAAGCCAGCGCCTTGAACATCCGCCACGCCCATGCCGCAGACCCCGCCCGCCCTGATTGAAACGATGCGACTGGCCGATGGCCAAATCGCGCTGTGGCCCGGACACCGCGCCCGGCTGCTGATGTCGGCCCAGGCGCTGGGCTATCCGGTGGATCCCAGACACATCGACGCGCAGATCGCCGAGGCCATACGCCGCCTGAAGCACCCGGCCGAACCGGCCCGGACGCCCCAAACCGCCGAGCCGGACGATGCAAGCGGCCCGGCTGTCTGGCGTCTTCGGCTGCTGCTGCAGGCAGACGGCCAATGCGCCATCCAGCACAGCCCCCTGCCGGCCACCCCGGAACCGGTGCAATTGGCTTGGGCCGACCACGTCCTGACGACGCGGGCAAGCGATTCGGCCCTGGATCAGCACAATGTCTGGCTACGACACAAAACCACCCACAGGCCCTGGTTTGCCGCCGCCCAGGACTGGCTGCAGCGACATCCAACGCACTTTGATCTGCTGTTCTGCAACCAGGCCGACGCCCCGTGCGAAGGCAGCCGCTGCAACCTGTATGTCCGCGATCCCCAAGGCGGCTGGCTGACGCCGCCCCTGGCCAATGGACTGCTGCCGGGCGTACAGCGCCAATGGCTGCTGGATCAAGGCCGGGCACGGGAGGCCCCACTCAGCCGCCTGGATTTGGAAACCGCCCCGGCGCTGCGGGTTTCCAATGCCCTGCGCGGCTGGCTGAACGCCCGGCTGGAATTCGCTGGTCGGATTCACAGCTTTACCTGACTGGCCTCATCTATTAGAATCTTCGGGCTACCCGCTGGCTGGGTAATCCACCAACAAGACCGCACGACACCCGCTAAAAAACCATGCCACCGCCACACGCCGCCCACGCCAGATCATTCTCTCCGATTTCGTTGTCTCGCTGGGCCAGGCTGTGCCTGTGCGCTGGCCTGGTGGTGCTGGCCGGTTGCGCCACCACCCAACCCCGCCAGACCGCGGATGCCGGTTCCAACCACCTGCTGCGCGACAGCTATCTGCTGTCCACCCAGGCCGACCCGCTGGGCGCCTGGCTGGACAGCAAAGACAGCCTGGCGCTCGACTATCCCCAGTCCACCTCGCGGCACGCCACCCCCGCCCCCAAAACCCTGGCCAACACGGCGCTCAAGTTCCTGGGGGTCAAGTACCGCTACGGCGGGGACGCGCCCGGCGAAGGCTTCGACTGCAGCGGCCTGGTGGCCTACGCCGCCGAAAAATCCCTGGGGCTGAAGCTGCCCCGCACCGCCAGCGGCCAGGCCCAGGCAGGCATCTCGATCGATCGCAACGAGCTCCGCCGCGGCGACCTGGTGTTCTTCAACACCCTGGGGCGCCGCTTCTCTCATGTGGGCATCTACCTGGGAGACAAGAAATTCGTCCACGCCCCGCGCTCGGGGGCGGCCATCCGGGTCGAAAGCATGGACATCGCCTATTGGCGCAAGCGCTACAACGGCGCGCGCCGGCTGAAGCCCCAGTCCGCCACGGCGCAGCGCTGAGGGCCGCCATGAAAAATGCCGGGGATGCCCCGGCATTTTTCATGGCCCGCGCCACCGAATGGCTCTGAACCGACAACACGGCCCGACAATGCGCCGGGCGGGCCTGCACCCGTCCAGACACGAAATCCCCATCCGCTAAGACATTCGACGGCAACCCGCTGCTGAAAATGGGGGCTTACCGCCCCCATCGTCTGGCGGAGCGCGCCCGGGCCAAGCCATGAATACGCGCACAGGAAACCGCTGGATCGGAGCGCGCCTCAGTGCGCGTGGGCCAAGCGCCGGGCTGACGCCTGGGAACGCAACGGACACACAGTGCTTTTACAGAATCCGCACTGATCCAGGGCTTGCTGCATGCTGCACACCGAGCGGCGGCACGTCATGACCCGGATGCCGGCGCGCTGCGCGGCGGCACGAAACGTCTTCATCACGTTATGCCCCAGGAAATCCGTCAGCAAAATGACCAGATCGGTGCCGGACGGCAGACTGGGAGCTTTTTTCTGGTGGGCCGTATCGCGGCCGCTGATGTGATGCGAGATGGCGATATTGTGATCACGCAGCAAATCGGGAATGTTTCCCAGGCGATCCGCACCGACGACCAAGGCATTGACTTGTGACTGCTCCATGGGGATGACTCCTGAACCAATTGAAATTGTTCTTTCTATGATTTGAAATAATAATGATTCTTATTTAGAAAATCAATTGCGATCAGGGATATTTTTTAGTTCGTCACACTTGAGACATACGATGGTCAGGTTCCGCGCACGCAAAAACGGGACACGATCCGCGTGTCCCGTCCGGTTGGTCAACGTTTTATCTCGGCGGACAGCGCCCCGGCCGCCGAAGCCAGGGCCGCGCACGCGCCGGGCAGGCCAATCAGGCGTGTCAGGCGACTTGGCGGATGGCCGGGGTCGGCTGGGAAATGACTTCGGACACCCGTTCGCGGCTGAGTTCGGGCGCCAGCATTTCGAGCAGCACATAGACAAAGTCGCGCAGGAATACGCCGCGCTTGATGGCCACGCTGGTGGTGTGTTTGCCAAACAAGTGGCCGGCGGGCAGCCCCACCAGGCCCTTGTCGCGGCGCGGATCGAAGGCCACCCCGGCGATGATGCCGATGCCCAGGCCGATATCGGCATAGGTCTTGACCACGTCGGCGTCGATGGCCTCCAGCACGATGTCGGGCGTGATGCCCGCCTGCTCGAAGGCGGCGTCAATCGCCCGGCGGCCGGAAAACGCGCGGTCATAGGTCACAATGGGGTATTGCGCCAGGTGTTCCAGCGACAGGTTGCGCGCCGCGCTGGACGTCAGGCTGGTCAAGGGATGATCGGGCGGCACCACCAGGGTGTGCTCCCAGCAGTAGACCGGCAGGGCCACCAGGCCCGGCGTGTCGGCCAGGGTTTCGGTGGCGATGGCGATATCGGCCTGCTCGTGCAGCACCAGCTTGGCCAGGTGCTCGGGGTTGCCCTCGGCCAGGGACACATGAACCTTGGGAAACCGCGCCCGAAACGACGGAATCACTCGCGGCAGCAAGTAGCGCGCCTGGGTGTGGGTGCAGGCGATCACCAGGGCGCCTTCATCGCGCTGGGCGAACTCGTCGCTGACCTTTTTCAGGTTGTCCACCTCGCGCATGATGCGGTCGATCACGCCGGACACCGCCAGCCCCGGCTTGGTCAAGCCCTTGAGCCGCTTGCCGTGGCGTTCGAAGATCTTGATGCCCAGTTCGTCCTCGAACTCGATGATGGCCTTGGAAACCCCTGGCTGCGAGGTATACAGGGCGCGCGCCGCTTCCGTCAGGTTGTAGTTGCGCCGGATGGTTTCCCGGACAAACCGAAATTGCTGAAGATTCATATGCCATAGCCCAATTAGAGAAACTATTATATGGAATATGAAACACCTTTTATATAACTTTTTGTTATTTGTTTAGGGAAAATTCTCCAGCGCCCCGATCAGCCGACCCCGACGGCAGCGCGGCAGCGCCGCCTCGCGCGGACTACAATCCCACGATTGTCCGGCCACACGACCCCCATGAGCTTTCTTTCGCTGGAATTTTCCGGCTTCTTCCTGCTGTTCCTGATCCTGTACTGGAGCTGTGTCCGCTGGCCCGACGTGCAGAACACGCTGCTGCTGGCCGCCAGCTATTTCATCCTGGCCAGCGCGCATCCCTGGTTCGCGCTGATGATCATTGCGTACACCGCGGGCATCCACGCCTGCGGCCTGCTGATCCTGCGCACCCGGGAAAAAAACCGCGCCGGCCTGGCCCTGGCCCTGGTTCTGGCCGTCCTGAACCTGGCGACATTCAAGTATTTCGATTTTTTCCGCGACGGCATCAACGCCGCCCTGACGGCGGCGGGTCTCGCCCCCTGGGTGCCCGCCCTCCAGATCATGGTTCCGCTGGGGATTTCGTTCTACACCTTCCATTCGATCAGCTACCTGGTCTCCCTGCAGCGCGCAGAGATTCAGGCGGCCTCCCTGCCCGCCTTGGCGCTCTACCTGGCCTTTTTCCCCAGCGTCGTGGCGGGCCCCATCAACCGGGCCCGGGTTTTTTTGCCGCAAATCGACTGCAACAGCCCGCGCCAGCTGTTGCAATATCGCAAGGGCCTGCTGCTGATCGCGCTGGCCCTGCTCAAGGTGGTCTACCTGGGGGCCTGGCTGGCCGACACCTGGGCCGACCCGGTATTCGCCAACCCGGCCGGCTACCATGCCCTGGACGCCCTGCTGGGCCTGCTGGCCTACTCGTGGCAGCTGTATCTGAATTTTTCCGGCTACACGGATCTGGTCACCGGGCTGGCCCTGCTGCTGGGATTCACCCTGCCGGTCAATTTCCGCGCCCCTTACGCGGCCGGCAATCTGCGGCATTTCTGGGAACGCTGGCACATCAGCCTATCCACCTGGATACGCGACTATCTGTACATCCCGCTGGGCGGGTCGCGCCACGGCTGGTGGCGCACCCAGGCCAATCTGATGATCGCCATGCTGCTTTCCGGCCTGTGGCATGGTTCCAGCGCCAATTTCCTTATCTGGGGCGGCATCCATGGCCTGGGCATGGTGCTGCTGAATATCGGCGACCGCTGGCTGGGCCGCGACCGCATCCAGCAAGTCACGCCGGTGCTGGCCCATGTCTGTACTTTCCTGCTGGTCTCCGCGGCCTGGATCTTTTTCCGCAGCACCGACCTGGATCAGAGCCTGGCTTTCCTGAACACCCTGTGCACCCACTACAACCAGGCCCTGCAGTTCAATTCGCCCCTGTATCTGCTGGGGATGTGGGTGGCCCTGCGGCTCTATCCCCTGGCGGCGCGGATGACACAATGGGGGCTGGACAACAGCCACCGCCTGCCCGGCGCCGCGCTGCCCCCGATCATCGGCCTGCTGGGATGGCTGGCCTTGTCTCTGTCGCCGCCGGGAATCCCCGCCTTTATCTATGCCAGCTTCTAAACCCCAAACCCCGCCCGCCCGGCCAGCGGCATCATCGCTGGCCCAGGCGCTGCTGGGCCTGTTCGCCACCCTGGCCACGGTGGCCGCCGTCCTGGTCTGGCTGATGCAAGGGTCGGTCAACGAATACTGGCGTCAAACCTACCACCAGGAACCGCGCTGGGCGGCCTGGTCTGCCTGGCCCGCCTGGCAGCTGGGCGGACAATGGCAGCAGGACATGACCGCCAAGCGGCAAGCCTGGGCCGACCGCTGGCGCCAGTTCGACGCGCACGCCGCGCAGGTCTTCAGCCAACTGTGGCAGTCTGCGCCCGGGGCGAGCGCCGCGCCGTCCGCCGCTGCGCCGAGACAGCCGATATCTGCTTCAACGCCCGAACCCGCGCCCGTCGCACCACCAGGCAAGCGCCCCGCGCCGGCCGCCAACCCGGCGTCATTGCCGGCCTCCCAGGCCCAGCCCAGGCCTGCGGCACAGCGCACCGCAAGCCCCGAGCCGGCGGCCGGATCGATGCTCGAATCGCCGCCCGAACCCGTGTCGGCCGCCACGGCGCCGCCCGTCATGGCGCCGACCATCATGGCCGCCGCCCCGGCGGGGAAACCCGCGACCTGGGCGCAGGCCGGCGGAACGATCGCGCTGGACAAAACAGACCGCGTTTTCTTTGTCGGGGATTCGATGATGCAAGGCGTGGCCCCCCATGTGCGCCGCATCCTGACCAAGGAATACGGCATCGACAGCCTGGATCTGAGCAAGCAGAGCACAGGCCTGGCGTATCCCGGTTTTTTCGACTGGCCCAAAACGGTGCAAAACACCTTCGCGCAGCACCCGGACATCCGCTTGATGGTGGTCTTTCTGGGGCCCAACGACCCTTGGGCCTTCGCCGTGGAAAAAGGCCAGCCCTACGCGAAATTCAAGTCCGAAGCCTGGGAGACCGCGTACCGCGCACGCATTCGCGCCCTGCTGGACACGGCCAGGACGCACCAGGCCGCCATCATCTGGCTGCAAGTGCCGGCGATGAAAAACCAGAAACTGGACAGCGGCATGCAATACTTGAACAGCCTGTACGCCGCCGAAGTCCAGACCGCCCACGGCATGCTCATCGACAGCAACCAAGTGCTGGGGCAGACCGAAGGCCGCTTCAATGCCTATGCCGACATCGACGACAAAAAGGTGAAGATCCGCATCGACGACGGCGTGCACTTCACCGTCGCGGGGCAAAAACTGCTGGCCCAGGCGATCCTGGCGCGCATCCAGCCCGTCGCGGCGCCGGCCCTGCAGGCCCAACGGGACGCCAGCAACCCCGAAACCCCTTGATTCCTGGATGCACCCTGTGACCCGCCATTCCATTTTTCGATCGACTTCCCGCCTGCTGGCCGTCCTGGGCATCATGGGCGGCAGCCTGCTGCTGGGCAGTTGCACCGCCCCCCCGCCCCCAGAAGCGTCCGCGCCATCGCCCTCGCCGGCCCCGCCCCCGGACTACCAGCGGCCGGCCCGGCACCTGGGCCTGCAGGATTTTGGCGACCCCAACGCCGACCGGCTGCGACAGCGCCTGCGGGCGGGAAAGCAAGCCGATACAGTCTTGCGCATCGTGCAGCTGGGTGATTCGCACACCGCCTCCGACACCTTCACCAAAGGCCTGCGAGCCCGCCTGCGCACCGATCTCGGCGATGCCGGCATCGGCTGGATCACCCCCATGAACGTGCGCGGCATGGGGCACAGCCTGATCAAGATCCAATCCAAGAACTGGCGGCTGACCAGTAGCCGCACCGACGAATCCGACCATTTCCCGTTGGGCGGCTATATTGCCCAGGCCGCCCGGAAAAACGCCTGGATACGCGTCGACGCCCACCAGCCGGACGACCAGCCCTACCGGGCCACCCTGCTGCTGCGTCAAACCGCCGACGCCCGTCCGCTGCTGCTGCAAAGCGGCGCCCAGCGCCACGCCCTGTCGGCCCGGCAAGCCGCCGCCCCCCGCATCGGCGGATGGCGCTACTTGAGCACCCGTGTGCAACTGCCCTTTACCCTGACGGCCGCCGACGCGGGCAAAACCGAACTCGGCGGCATCTGGTTGGAAAAAGAAACCCGGCACGGCGTGCTGATCTCGCCCATCGGAACAAACGGCGCACGCCAAGGCATCTGGGGAAAATGGCAAGCCGACTGGCCCGCCCAATTGGCCGCGACCCGGGCCGACCTGGTCATCATTGCCTACGGCACGAACGAATCCTTCGACCCGGATCTGGATCCCGCCGCCCTGCGGGCCACGCTGGAAGAAGGCATCCGCGTCGTGCGCGCCGCGCTGCCTCGCGCCGCTGTCCTGCTGATTGCCGCCCCCGACGCCCTGCGCGCCGCCACGAACGAGCATCTGCCTTGTGCCCAGCGACGCCCACTACACCACAAGACGGTCAAGCAAGCCCAATTGACCGTGGCCAAATCCCAGCACACGCTGTATTGGGATTGGGAAAGCGCCCAGGGCGGGGCTTGCCCCATGCTGGATTGGCAGGCGCGCGGCCTGGTCGGCAAGGATCTGGTGCACTTCACCCGGGACGGCTACCAGGAAAGTGCGCGGCGGCTGTATCTGGATTTGAAGCGATGGGAGCGGCAAGGTAATGAGGCGCTGGGAGCGGTCGCCGGAGAAGACGGTTCAGTTACGGAAACATCACACTGAGCCGCGACAACTATCGCCTGCCTCCGCTTTGGATACAGCCGGTCACTGTCCGTGATGCGAGCATTTGCTGGTTAATGTCAGGCGAGCTGTAGCTGATGTTTCGATCCACGCGTCTGCATGAGGCGCGACCAGGGTCGGGGGTTGCATGGTGACCACCGGCGTGGTGTTTCAATCCACGCGCCTACATGAGGCGCGACCTTGGCTATATGGGCCACATGACACCCGAAGAAATGTTTCAATCCACGCGCCTACACGAGGCGCGACGCCGGATGCGTCTGGCGCATCGCTTGCTTTCAGCGTTTCAATCCACGCGCCTACATGAGGCGCGACCAGCCCGTGGTGGGTAGGCGACAAACGAAAGATCAAGTTTCAATCCACGCGCCTACATGAGGCGCGACATAGGGCGTCCGTCAAGCTCTGGCCCACCTGATCGTTTCAATCCACGCGCCTACATGAGGCGCGACCGCCACAATTCATCCACTTCGCCAATAAGCCCGTCGTTTCAATCCACGCGCCTACATGAGGCGCGACCCGGCTCCTGGGCCGCGCCGCTGCACGACACGGGCGTTTCAATCCACGCGCCTACATGAGGCGCGACTATGCAGCCGCAACAGCTCGGCAGCTACGGGCACCGGTTTCAATCCACGCGCCTACATGAGGCGCGACGCGGACGCGGCCAGAAACTCGTCCACAGTGCCGGAGTTTCAATCCACGCGCCTACATGAGGCGCGACTGCCGGAGCCGTAGGGCGTGGATGTCCAATACCAGGTTTCAATCCACGCGCCTACATGAGGCGCGACGTCCTGGACGAGTCCAGCGAGATTAAGAGCATCGGCGCGTTTCAATCCACGCGCCTACATGAGGCGCGACTGGCGGCGCAACTTCAGCACATGGTTCGAGCGGGGTTTCAATCCACGCGCCTACATGAGGCGCGACTTTGGTCAATCTGGGTGCGGGCGTTTTCTTCCGCCGTTTCAATCCACGCGCCTACATGAGGCGCGACGTCCGTGCGGGTGTCGTCGAAGCCGGGACGCTTGTTTCAATCCACGCGCCTACATGAGGCGCGACCCTTGGCGGTGCCGCGCAACAAGCCACCAAGATTGTTTCAATCCACGCGCCTACATGAGGCGCGACCCAGTTCCACTGACTTTCAAGCCGATTGAACAGCAAGTTTCAATCCACGCGCCTACATGAGGCGCGACCTCAAAATCAAGACAACACCGCGCATCGACGGATGTTTCAATCCACGCGCCTACATGAGGCGCGACGTGATTGGATCACGAAGGACCCTTATGAATCTACAGGTTTCAATCCACGCGCCTACATGAGGCGCGACCTGCGGCTGCTGGCTGAAATGCCGGCATACAGTGCGTTTCAATCCACGCGCCTACATGAGGCGCGACCTCCCAGTTCCTGTGCGAGTGCGGCGTCAATTGTCGTGGTTCAATAAAAGTGGACAGCTCGATAGGGGATTTTTTCCTGAGAGGACACTTTGAATACCATGACAACACCACGAGCCCGTAGATCTTTTGACGCAGCGTTCAAGCTGCATGTCGTGCAGATGATCCGAGATCAGGGTCTGAGCGTAGGCCAAGTCTGCCGCGACCTGGATTTAGTCGATAGTGCCGTGCGGCGCTGGTTGGCTCAGTATGATGCAGACCAGAATGGTCAGCCAGGGGTTGGCCTGCCGCTGACACCTGAGCAACAGCGCATCCGCCAATTAGAGCGAGAGAACCAGCGGCTACGAGAGGATGTCTCCTTGCTAAAAAAAGCCTCGGCCTTCTTCGCCCGGGAACTGAAGTGATCCAAAAGATGATCGAACAGTGGGAGAAGAAGGCCGATACGGCTCGGCTGTGCCGTCTGTTAGGCGTGAGCCGTTCAGGGTTCTATGCGGCACGGCGTCGCCGCCAAACGTCACGCCCCTGTGAGCTCTCAGCGCCCTTGCGAGCCGCCTTCCAGGGCAGCGGAGGCAGTTACGGTAGTCGCCGTCTGAGCATTGTCCTGAAGGCCCAGGGATTGCCGGCGGGACGCCATCGGGTACGACGGCTCATGAAGCAAAACAAACTGCAAGCACGCTGGAGGCGCAAGTTCGTTCATACCACCGACAGCAAGCATGATCTGCCGGTCGCTGCCAACGTTCTGGATCGGCAGTTTTCCCCAAGCGGAGCCGACCAAGCCTGGACGGCGGATATCACCTACATCCGCACCCAGCGCGGCTGGCTTTATCTCGCGGCTGTCCTGGACCTGTACTCGCGTAAAATCGTGGGCTAGGCCATGGCACCGAGCATGTCGGCAGAACTCGTGTGTACGGCCTTGCGAATGGCCATCGCGCTACGCCAGCCCCAACCAGGCCTGATCGTACACACAGACCGTGGTAACCAGTATGCCAGCCAGGCCCATCGTGACCTGTTGGCTCGACACCACCTGGTTGCAAGCATGAGTGGTAAAGGCGATTGCTGGGATAATGCCGTCATGGAGAGGTTCTTCCTGAGCCTCAAGATGGAACGGGTATGGCAGCGCCGTTACGCCAACCAGGCTGCAGCCCGTGCCGACATCACCCAATATATTGTCGGCTTCTACAACACACATCGACTGCATTCCACGCTGGGCTATCGTTCACCGGCTGACTTCGAGAAAGTCACTAACCCATAGCCCCTATCTCCGTGTCCATTAATACTTGACCACGACAGCCACAGCCTCCAATCCTACCCCCGGGACAGTCCAGATGGAGCAGCGTCTGGGCTTTTTCATTCTTGTCGTCGATAAAGCCGAAAGCCAACTCGCCAGTCGCCTTCTGATGGGGTCTGGCCTTGGAATACCAAGCCCCCCGATCAACCATCCGGCCCGATATCAAACACAGACAGAGCCGGTGCAGCTTGGCCCTCGATCTCATACCGAGCAGCATAGCGGCGGCGCACCACTGCCTTGTTTTCACTGTACAGCCATTCAATACGGACCCACCCTTCATCGGGGTCACGTAAAGCATCGGCCAGCATCAGCAAATACTGTTCTCGCCCACGATTGGTCGCTTTCCATCGACCACATGCATCCCGGAACAGATCCGCGCCCACGATCAGGCACTCACCCACGGCAACGCGCACCGTCGGGCCGCCGGAACGGATTGTCGCCGGGGCGTCCCGTGATTGGCATTGTTCTTTTTTCTCCAAAACAAGGTCGATGCCATCGTCCCGACGCTTGCGCGGCACCTCCCATTGCTTGGACGCCTTCAGGCGAAGCCCTGGTTGCTCGTCAATGGTAATGTATCGCCCTGGGCGCAGAAGCCGGGCTGCGCGTGCGTCGAAAGCCATATATGGCATGAAAGGTCAGCGTAACTTTTTCGCGGACATTAAAATCATTTAGCGTGACCTGTACAGAACCATCAAAAAGCTACGCGATTGGCGTAAGTGCAGTTGGGGTTTGTTGGGCATTGTTGGATTTTTAGAGAGTGAGGGATGGCGTGAAGAATCAGCCTGAGAACGGGCAAAAACAAGGGCTTTCAGAGAAAAATCAACGTTCTCAGGAACTGAGTTTCGCCAATCATACCCCGATGATGCAACAATACCTGCAGCTCAAAGCGCAGGCCGGTTCGCACCTCCTGTTCTACCGCATGGGCGATTTCTACGAGATGTTCTACGACGACGCGGAGCGTGGGGCGCGCCTGCTGAATCTCACCCTGACCAAGCGCGGCACCTCCAATGGTGCGCCGATCCCCATGGCGGGGGTGCCGCACCATGCCATGGAAGGCTACCTGGCGCGCCTGGTGGCGCTGGGCGAGTCCATCGCCATCTGCGAACAGGTGGGCGATCCAAGCGCCAGCAAGGGGCCGGTGGAACGCCAGATCGTGCGCATCGTCACGCCGGGCACGCTGACTGACGATGCCTTATTGCCCGCCCGTGAAGACCGCTGCATCGCGGCCTGGGTGACCAGCCGCAGCCATGGGCGCGAACGCATGGGGCTGGCCTGGATGAACCTGGCCAATGGCGAATTCAAGGCAGGGGAATGCACGCCTGAATTGCTGGACACTGAACTGGGCCGAATAGCGCCGGCGGAGCTGGTCTGTCCTGATCAGACTGAGCCGGATGCGCTGGAAGCCGCCGGGCTGGACGCGGCCATCAGCCGCGTGCCCGACTGGCATTTCGATGCGGACGGGGCCCGCGATGCGCTGCTGCGGCATTTCGGGGTGGCAGACACCGGCGCATTCGGGCTGGATCACCGCCCCCTGGCGGTGCGGGCGGCGGGGGCGCTGCTGCGCTATGTGGGGGCCACTCAGGCCCAGTCGCTCAAACACGTCCACAGCCTGTCGGAAGACGCCAGCGGCGATTATGTCATTCTGGATCCGGCCACACGGCGCAACCTGGAAATCACCGAAACCCTGAATCACGGTGAAGGGCCCACGCTGTTCAGCACCCTGGATCACGCCTGCACGCCCATGGGCAGCCGGCAATTGCGCCGCTGGCTGCAGGCCCCCTTGCGGGACAACCCGCTGGCCCAGGCCCGCCAAAACGCCATCGGCCAGTTGCTCGGGGCCGGCCCTCAGGCCTTGCCGGGCTTGCGCGACGCGCTGAAATCACTGCCCGACCTGGAACGCATGGCGACCCGCCTGGCGATGGGCACCATCCGCCCCCGCGAACTGGCCAGCCTGCGCGATGCGCTGGCGGCGCTGCCTGCGCTGACGATCCGCATCAAAGAAAACTTTCTGTCCGCACAGCCGTCCCCTGCGGGAGAGGCGGCCCACGGCGAACCGACGTTCACCCTGCTGGCCGACCGTCTGGCGGCCATCGCGGTGGATCCCGCCCTGGCCGGGTTGCTGGCCCGGGCGCTGGCCGCCGAGCCCGCGCTGGCGGTGCGCGACGGCGGCGTCATCGCCCAGGGTTTCGATGCCGAACTGGACGAACTACGGCAGTTGGCGGGAGACAACGGCACCTTTCTGATGGACATGGAAACCCGCGAACGGGCGCGCACCGGCATCGCCAACCTGCGGGTGGAATACAACCGCGTGCACGGGTTTTTCATCGAGGTGTCGCGCGGGCAGGCGGATAAGGTGCCGGACGATTACCGCCGCCGCCAGACTTTGAAAAACGTCGAGCGCTACATCACCCCGGAATTGAAGGCCTGGGAAGACAAGGTTCTGTCGGCCCGCGACCGCAGTCTGGCGCGCGAAAAATGGCTGTTTGATCAACTGCTGGCGCAAGCCGCCCCCCATGCCCCGGGGCTGGCCCGCTGCGCGGCCGCTCTGGCCAGCCTGGATGCCCTGGCGGCACTGGCCCATCACGCCCGCCAACACGGCTGGGTAGCCCCGCAGCTCTGCGTGGATACCTGCCTGGACATCCAGGCGGGACGCCACCCGGTGGTGGAGCACAGCATCGAAGCCTTTACCCCGAACGACTGCAAAATGCATGACGATCGGCGCATGTTGCTGATCACCGGCCCCAATATGGGGGGCAAATCCACTTATATGCGCCAAATTGCCCTGATCGCCCTGTTGGCGCGCGCGGGCAGCTATGTCCCCGCCACCCAGGCCCGCATCGGGCCGGTGGATCGCATTTTCACGCGCATCGGGGCCGCCGACGATCTGGCCGGGGGGCGCTCCACCTTCATGATGGAAATGATGGAGGCCGGGGTGATCCTGGCTGCGGCCACCCCGCACAGCCTGGTGCTGATGGATGAGATCGGCCGGGGAACCTCAACCTACGATGGCCTGGCCCTGGCCTGGGCCATCGCCCACCGCCTGCTGACCCACAACCGCGCCTTGACGCTGTTCGCCACGCACTACTTTGAAATCACCCGCCTGCCGGAACAGGCCCATGGGGTGGCCAATGTCCATCTGGCCGCCGCCGACGCCCCCGACGGCGTGGTGTTTCTGCACGAGGTTCGCCCCGGCCCCGCCAGCCAGAGCTATGGCCTGCACGTGGCCCAGCGCGCCGGCATCCCGCCCGTGGTGATCCGCCACGCCCGCAAGCAGCTGGCGGAACTGGAAGCCCGCAGCCGCCCGGATTCCCAGCTGTCCTTGTTCATCGAGCAGGTCGAGGAAGAAGAAGGCGACAGCGAAGCGCCGCTGCGCACCGCGCTGAAGGCCCTGAACCCGGATGCCCTGACCCCGCGCGAGGCGCTGGATCTGATCTACCAACTGCGGCGCGACTTCCTGTAGCGGCCCACGGCGCTGGCGCGCGCGGGGGCGCTCAGGAGGCCGCCGCATACGCCGGCCCGAAGGCCTGCGCCAGGGTCTGAACCCGGCCCATCAGGCGGCAGTCATAGCCGATCAGATCCCGCACATAGGCCTGGTATGCGTCACCGTTCATCAAATCCAGCAGCCGCTGCAGGGATTGGGTGCCCACCAGGTCTTTGTTGAGGCCGAAAAAATAGCGCTCCCGGGCCAAGGGGATGAAGGCCAGGCCGCAGCGCCACGCGGCGGTTTCCACCCCGATGCCGACATCGGCCATCCCGCTGGCGATGTGCGCGGCCACCGCCATGTGCGTGAACTCGCCGCTGTCGAAACCCGTGATGCGGCGGCTGTCGATGCCCTGCTCATCCAGCATCAATTGCACCAGGAATCGCGTGCTGGAGCCAAACTGGCGGTTCACGAAACGCACGTCCGGCCGCAACAGGTCGGCCACGGACTGGATATTTTTGGGGTTGTCCGGCAAGACGATCAGGCCGGTTCGGCGTTCGGCCACATGCAGCAACAGCACCCGATCCGGGTCCAGCCAGGGCTGGTATCGCGCCAGGATCGCGGATTCGAATTCGCCCACGGGCACTTGGAAGCCCGCCAGATCGCATTCGCCACGATTCAGCGACAACAGGGCCTCGATCCCGGTGCGGTAGCGCAGTTCCAGCGGCAGCAGACCCTGATCCTTGGCCAGGCGCATCAGGCCTTCCACGGCGAAGCCATGGCTGGCGTGCAGGCGAAGCACCGAGGCTTCTTCGGAATACAGGCGCTGCAGTTCTTCCTGCAGCTCGGAGGCGATGCTTTCAAACGTGGGGGCCAGGCGCGCGTCGATACGCCGATTGGCCCACAGCAAATGCTGGGCAAAGCTGGTCAGCCGCGATCCCCGCCTGCGCGAGGTTTCGATCAAGGAGACCTGGAAATCACCCTCGGCCTTGCGCAGCAGCCCCCAGGCATGCCGATACGACAGCCCCCTGATCCGACAGGCCCCGGCAAGATTGCCCTGTTCGTCGATGGCAGCCAGCAGGCGCATGATCTCGCCCATGGGCAGTATTTCCCCGGATGGCTTTTCCAGCACCCATTCGGAATTGAGCTTGGGCTTGAAGCGATAGACCGTCATGTCTCCTCCTGCGCAGGGTTTGAATCTCATTTATAGGAAATAAAAAACATATAAATAGAATCCCACGTGCTTAATATGCTTTTTATATCTTATTGAAAGAACCACATTTTTAATAGTAGATTAAATAAACGGCAAATCATATATATGAAATTAAAAACATATTAAAGCCGCATGGGGCCGTCCATGCGACAGGAGACACACTTATGGACAGCCGCCCCGCGGATTCCGGTCTTGACCCGCAAGACCACAGTCGCCTCATCCAGGACATCCTGGCGCGGCATGCCGGACAACAAGGCGCCCTGCTGCCGATCCTGCACGCCGTGCAGGACACCCTGGGCTATATCCCCGACGCGGCCGTGCCGCAAATCGCGGCCGGCATCCAGCGATCCCGGGCCGAAGTCCATGGGGTCATCCAGTTCTACACCCATTTCCGCACCACGCCGCCCGCCCGGATCCGGGTGGAAATCTGCCGGGCGGAATCCTGTCAGGCCTGTGGCGGCAATGCGCTGTATGAACACGCCCGCCAGCACCTGGCGGGCCGCCCGGCCGATCCGTTTTCCCTGGCCCCCGTTTTCTGTCTGGGGCTGTGCGCCCAGTCGCCCGCCCTCCTGATCAATGGCCAGCCGCACGCCCGCGTCACCCCGGAAAAACTGGATGCCCTACTGGCATCCCAGGAGGTCTGAAATGCGCCATACCCTGTATATCCCGCTGGACACTTCAGCCCTGGCCCTGGGGGCCGATGGGCTGGCCAGCCACTTTCAGGCCCGGGCGGCCCGCCGCGGCCTGTCCCTGCACATTGTGCGCAACGGATCGCGCGGCCTGAGCTGGCTGGAGCCCCTGGTCGAGCTGGACACCCCGGCGGGCCGGATCGCCTACGGGCCCGTCCAGGCGGACGACGTCGACAGCCTGCTGGATGCCATCACCAGCCACCCCGGCCAGCACCCCCTGTGCCACGGCCCGACGGCCGACATCCCATTCCTGAAAAACCAGGAACGCCTGACCTTCGCCCGCGTGGGCATCACCGATCCCCTCAGCATCCCGGACTACCTGGCCCACGGGGGCTTTGCCGGGCTGCGCCAGGCCCTGGGGATGGCCCCGGCCGCCATCGTCACCTGTATCACCGAATCCGGCCTGCGGGGCCGGGGCGGAGCCGCTTTTCCCACCGGCATCAAATGGCGCACCGTGCTGCAGACCCCCGCCCCCCAGAAATACATTGTGTGCAACGCCGACGAAGGCGATTCGGGCACGTTCTCCGACCGCATGCTGATGGAGGGCGACCCCTATGCCCTGATCGAAGGCATGACGATCGCCGGGCTGGCCACCGGGGCCACCCGGGGCTACCTGTACGTCCGATCCGAATACCCGCAGGCCGAAAACATCCTGTCCCAGGCGCTGGCGGCCGCCCGCGCGGCCCACTGGCTGGGAGACAACCTCCAGGGGTCCGGGCACGATTTCGACATCGAACTGCGCCGGGGGGCGGGCGCGTACATTTGCGGCGAAGAAACCGCGCTGCTGGAAAGCCTGGAAGGGCGGCGCGGCCTGGTGCGCGCCAAGCCCCCCCTGCCGGCCATCCGCGGCCTGTTCGGCTGCCCCACCGTCATCAACAACGTGATCTCGCTGGCCACCGTGCCCTTCATCCTGGCCCAGGGCGCGGCAGCCTACCGCGATTACGGCATGGGCAAGTCGCGCGGCACCCTGCCCTTCCAGCTGGCGGGCAACATCCGCCAGGGGGGGCTGGTCGAAAAAGCCTTTGGCCTGACCCTGCGCGAACTGCTGTTCGACTACGGCGCGGGCAGCCGGTCCGGGCGGCCCCTGCGGGCCATCCAGGTGGGCGGGCCTCTGGGGGCCTATCTGCCCGAATCCCAATGGGACACCCCGCTGGACTACGAAGCCTTCATCCAGATTTCCGCCATGCTGGGGCACGGCGGCGTGGTGGCCTTCGACGACACGGTCGACATGGCCGCCCTGGCGCAATACGCCATGGAATTCTGCGCCATCGAATCCTGCGGCAAATGCACGCCCTGCCGCATCGGCTCGGTGCGCGGCCAGGAAATCGTCCAGAAAATCCGCGCCGACGAACACCGAGAAAACCAGGCCGCCCTGCTGCACGACCTGTGCGACACCATGATGGCGGGGTCGCTGTGCGCCCTGGGCGGCATGACGCCCTACCCGGTGCTGTCCGCCTTGCGCCATTTCCCCGAAGATTTCGGCCTGGCCCCGTCCACCGCCGCCTTGCAAACCGCCTGAAGGAGCCCGCCATGCTGGAAACCGTCCTGAAACGTGACCGCGATCTGGGCACGCCCGCGTCCCTGGCCACCGAAACCGTCCGCCTGACCATCGACGGCCAGGCCATCACCGTCCCGGCGGGAACCTCCGTCATGCGCGCCGCCGCCGAGGCCGGCATCCAGATCCCCAAACTCTGCGCCTCGGACAACCTGGAAGCCTTCGGCTCCTGTCGCCTGTGCCTGGTGGACATCGAAGGGCGGCGCGGCCACCCCGCCTCCTGCACCACGCCGGTCGAAGACGGCATGGTGGTTCACACCGCCACGGGCACGTTGCGCGCACTGCGCCGCAACGTCATGGAACTCTATATTTCGGATCACCCGCTGGACTGCCTGACCTGTCCGGCCAACGGCGACTGCGAACTGCAGGACATGGCCGGCGTGGTGGGCCTGCGCACGGTGCGCTACGGCTTCGACGGGGCTCACCACCGCGACGCGGCCATCGACGATTCCAACCCGTACTTCACCTACGACCCCGCCAAGTGCATCGTCTGCAGCCGCTGCGTGCGCGCCTGCGACGACGTCCAGGGCACATACGCTCTGACCATCGAGGCCCGGGGCTTCGATTCGCGCATCGTGGCGGGGCAGGACGACGGCTTCCTGGACAGCGATTGCGTCTCCTGCGGGGCCTGCGTACAGGCGTGCCCCACGGGTTCCCTGATCGAAAAAACCATCATCGAGCAAGGCCAGGCCGAGCACGCCGTCATCACCACCTGCGCCTATTGCGGGGTGGGCTGCGGCTTCAAGGCCGAGATGCAAGGCGACCACGTCGTGCGCATGACCCCCTGGAAGGACGGCAAGGCCAACCGCGGCCACTCCTGCGTCAAGGGCCGCTTTGCCTGGGGCTACGCCACCCACGCCGATCGGCTGACCACGCCCATGATCCGCGAGAAAATCACCGACCCCTGGCGCGCAGTCTCCTGGGAAGAAGCCATCCAGCACGCGGCCGCCGAGCTGCGCCGCATCCAGGCAAAGTACGGGGTCGACGCCATCGGCGGCATCACCTCGTCGCGCTGCACCAACGAAGAAACCTACCTGGTGCAAAAGCTGGTGCGGGCCGCCATGGGCAACAACAACGTGGACACCTGCGGCCGGGTCTGTCATTCGCCCACCGGCTACGGCCTGAAAACCACGATCGGCGAATCCGCCGGCACCCAGACCTTCGATTCGGTCATGCACGTGGACGTCGCCGTCATCCTGGGGGCCAACCCCAGCGCCGCCCATCCCGTGTTCGCCTCGCGCCTGAAGCAGCGCCTGCGCCAGGGGGCCCGGCTGATCGTGATCGACCCGCGCCAGACCGAACTGGTCGACGGCCCGCACGTCAAGGCCGACTTCCACCTGCCCGTGCGCCCCGGCACCAACGTGGCCGTCCTCAATGCCATGGCCCACGTCATCGCCACCGAAAACCTGATCGACCACGCCTTCGTCCAGGCGCGCTGCGAAGACCCCGCCTTCCAGGAATGGCTGCAGTTCATCCGCCGCCCGGAACACGCCCCGGAAGCCACCGCGGCCATCACCGGCGTGCCCGCCGCCGACCTGCGCGGGGCGGCGCGCCTGTACGCCACGGGGGGCAACGCCGCGATCTACTACGGGCTGGGCGTCACGGAACACAGCCAGGGATCCACGGCGGTGATGTGCATCGCCAACCTGGCCATGGCCACGGGCAATATCGGGCGCGAAGGCGTGGGCATCAATCCCCTGCGCGGCCAGAACAACGTCCAGGGTTCCTGCGACATGGGTTCGTTTCCGCACGAATTCCCCGGCTACCGCCACGTGTCCGACGACGCGGTGCGCGGCCTGTTCGAGCAGGCCTGGGGGGTTCGCCTGCAGGCCGAGCCCGGCCTGCGCCTGCCCAATATGTTCGACGCGGCGCACAGCGGTTCATTCAAGGGGCTGTACTGCCAGGGCGAAGACATCGCCCAATCGGACCCCAACACGCAGCACGTCATCCAGGCCCTGCGCGCCATGGAATGCGTCATCGTGCAGGATCTGTTCCTGAACGAAACCGCCAAATACGCGCACGTTTTCCTGCCCGGTTCGTCCTTTCTGGAAAAAGACGGCACGTTCACCAACGCCGAACGGCGGATTTCCAGGGTGCGCCAGGTCATGGCGCCCCAGGCGGGCAAGGCCGACTGGGAAGTCACCTGCGCCCTGTCGAACGCCATGGGCTACCCCATGGACTACCGGCACCCGGGGGAAATCCTGGACGAGATCGCCCGCCTGACGCCAACCTTCAAAGGGGTGTCCTTCGGCCGCATCGCCGCCCTGGGCGGCAGCATCCAGTGGCCCTGCAACGAGGCGGCCCCCGACGGCACGCCTATCATGCACGTGGATGAATTCGTGCGCGGCAAGGGCCGCTTCATGATCACCCGGTACGTGCCCACCGACGAACGCTCCTCGCGCCGCTACCCGCTGCTGATGACCACGGGGCGCATCCTGTCGCAATACAACGCGGGGGTGCAGACCCGGCGCACGGCCAATCACGCCTGGCACAGCGAGGACGAGCTGGAAATCCACCCCCACGACGCCGAGGATCGGGGCATCCAGCAAGGCGACCGCGTCGCCATCCAGAGCCGCGCGGGCGAAACCACGCTGCGCGCCGAGATCACCGAGCGCATCCAGGCCGGGGTGGTCTACACCACCTTCCATTTCCCCGAATGCGGCGCCAACGTCCTGACCACCGACAACACCGACTGGGCCACCGACTGCCCGGAATACAAGGTCACGGCGGTGCAGGTGCGCAAGGTCACCGCCCCGGCCCCCTGGCAGGACAGCTGGCAGGACATCGACCAGCAACAGGACGCGCTGCTGCGGGCCAGCGCCGCCCTGGCCACGAACCACTGACCAGGAGAAACCCCATGCATCCCGCCGACTACAACCCCCTGGCCGCGCAGCCGGGCGGCGCGGCCGCCCACCAGCTGTGCGCCGTCACCCAACTGCACGGCCCGCAGGCCAGCCAGTCCCAGGACGCCGTGGCCTGCGAACAGGCCGTAGCCCTGGAATACAACGGTATTGCCCACGCCACGCTGCTGGCCTCTCCGCAGCATTTGGCCGAACTGGCCCTGGGCTTTTCCTTCACCGAAGGGATCATCCGGTCGCCCGCCGATGTGCTGGATCTGGACATCGAAAGCACACCACTGGGCCTGGTCATCCACCTGACCATTCTGAACGCCCGCCTGCACGCCTTGAAACTGCGGCATCGCAATCTCGCGGGCAGCACGGGCTGCGGCCTGTGCGGGGTCGAGGGCCTGGCGCAAATCCCCCGCAGCCTGGCGGCCCTGCCACCGCCCGCCCGCCCCTGGCGGCAGGCCGCCATCGACCGGGCCGTGCGGCAGCTGCGGGCGCACCAGCCCCTGCACAACCTGACGGGGGCCACCCACGCCGCCGCCTGGGCTGATGCCGATGGCCGACTGGCCTGGGTCTTCGAGGACGTGGGACGCCACAATGCGCTGGACAAGCTGATCGGCCACCTGCTGCGCCAGCCCGGCAACCACCAGGACGGTTTCGTGGTGGTGTCCAGCCGGGCCAGCTTCGAGATGGTGCAAAAAGCCCACGCCGCCGGCATCCGCGCCCTGGTCGCCGTATCGGCCCCCACCGCCCTGGCGGTGCAATTGGCGCTCACCGCCCCCATGCTGCTGGCCGGTTTCACCCGGGACGAGCGCTTCACCGTCTACAGCCGCCCCGACTACCTACAACACAGGAGCCAGCCGTGAGCAACATCGCACACCTGATCCGCCTGGCCAACCGCATTGGTTATTTTTTCGAAGCCATGCCGGATCGCGCCGCCGCCATCGACAGCATCGCCGACCACATCCGGCGCTACTGGGAGCCCCGCATGCGCCAGGCGTTGCTGGACTACCTGCACAGCCACCCCGACGGGCGCTGGGGCGACACCGCCCTGAGCCCCATCTGCCAACAAGCGATCACGCGCCACCGCGACCGGCTTTATCCCGCCCCGGCCGGACGCTGAAGCGCGTGGGCGCGCGGCGCGTTTCATTCACGCTCATGAAGACGAAAAGCGTGCGGGCGCAAGGCGCGATGCCCGCGTGAACAACGCGCCCAAGCAGGCGAAAATCCGGCTATTTGCTTATATCGGCATAAAAACATAAGCATCCATTCGTTCACGCCCAGGCCGAAGCGTCCCAGAATGGACGCTTCTTTCGTTTTGACTAGGCTTTGCCATGCTTGCGCCGAACTACTTGCCCGATACGCACCACGCCCTGATCGCCGAACTGGCCGACGCGCTGGAGTCTTCCAGCCTGCACTGGCTGTCCGGCTATTTTGCCGGAGTGGCCCAGGCCCGCCAGCCCGCCCGCGAAGCCGCCCCGCCCTTGGCGGTCGCCGCCGCCCCCGCCGCCCCCGCCGCCGCGGCCCAGCGGCTGACCATTCTGTACGGCAGCCAGACCGGCAACGCCAAGCGCATCGCCACCCAGCTGCACGACCAGGCGCAGGCCCAGGGCCTGGCCGTGCGCCTGGCGCGGGCCGACCAGTACAAGCCCAAAGAGCTGAAAGACGAAGAACTGCTGTACGTGGTGATGAGCACCCAGGGCGACGGCGACCCGCCCGACGATTCCATCGCCTGGGTGGAATTCCTGCTGGGCAAGCGCGCGCCGAAGCTGCCCAAGCTGAAATACGCCGTGCTGGGCCTGGGCGATTCCAGCTATCCCTCGTTTTGCGGGATTTCCCAGAAAATCGACGCCCGCCTGGCCGAATTGGGGGCCGAGCGCCTGCAAGACGCGGGCGCGGCCGATCTGGATATCGAAACGGTCGCGGCGCCCTGGCAAGCCAAGGCCCTGGAACAGGCCGCCGAGGCCCTGAAAGCCGCCGGCGCGCCGGTACAGGCCACTGTCACTCCTTTGCACCCCCAGGCCGAAAAATACACCCGCGACCGCCCCTTCTCCGCCGAAGTGCTGCAAAACCAGGCGATTACCGGGCGCGACAGCGACAAGGACATCCGCCACCTGGAGCTTTCCCTGGAAGGCAGCAAACTGGTCTACGAGCCGGGGGACGCCCTGGGGGTCTGGCCCGTGCAGGACGACACCCTGGTGGCCCGCATCCTGGAAGCAACGGGCCTGAATGCCGCCGACAGCGTGACGCACCAGGGTCAGCAGCGCCCGCTGGGCGAATGGCTGGGGCGCACCCGCGAACTGACGGTGTTGACCCGGCCCTTCCTGACGGCATTGGCGGCCCGCGCCGCAACGGATGAACTCACGCAGCTGCTGCTGCCCGAATCCCGGGACGCGCTGGCGGACTACCTGGGCGGCCATCAACTGATCGACGCCCTGCGGCAATGGCCGGTGGCCTGGACCGGCCCCGACCTGGTCGCGGCCCTGCGCCCGCTGGCCCCCCGCCTGTATTCCATCGCCTCCTGCGCGGCGGCGGCCGAGGACGAGGTTCACCTGACGCTGGCGCACGTGGCTTTTGAACAGGACGGCGAATCCCGCTGGGGCGTGGCCTCGCACTTCCTGGCGGAGCGTGCCGAAGGCGAGACAGTGCCCATCTTCATCGAGGAAAACACGCGCTTCCGCCTGCCCGCCGACGGCAGCCGCGACATCATCATGATCGGCGCGGGCACCGGGGTGGCTCCTTTCCGGGCCTTCGTCCAGGCGCGCAGCGAAGCCGGGGCCAGCGGCCGCAACTGGCTGTTCTTCGGCAATCCGCACTTCACCAGCGATTTCCTGTACCAGACCGAATGGCAGCAGGCCCTGAAGGATGGCGATCTGACGCGCATCGACCTGGCGTTTTCCCGCGACCAGGCGGAAAAAATCTACGTCCAGCACCGCCTGCTGGAACGCGGGGCCGACGTCTACGAATGGATTCAGGCCGGCGCCCACGTGTACGTCTGCGGCGACGCGAACCACATGGCCCGCGACGTGCACGCCGCCCTGCTGGAAATCGCCCGCGACCAGGGGGGCCTGAGCGAAGAAGGCGCCCGACTCTGGCTGGACGAACTGAGCGCCCAGGGCCGCTACGCCCGGGATGTGTACTAAGCACCCCTCAACCCTGGATATTGTTGTAGACCGATATGAGCATTTCTCCCTTGTCTCCGCTGGAAGACATCAAGACCGCCAGCCGATTCCTGCGCGGTTCCATCGCCGCCGAACTGGAAAACCCCATCACCGGGGCCATCCCCGAAGCCGACACCAAGCTGCTGAAGTTCCACGGCAGCTACATGCAGGACGACCGCGACATCCGCGATGAGCGCCGCAAGCAGAAGCTGGAACCGGCCTATGCCTTCATGGTGCGGGCGCGCCTGCCGGGCGGGGTGATCCCCCCGGCGCAATGGCTGGCGCTGGACGCGCTGGCCCAGCAATATGCCAGCAGCGGCCTGCGCATCACCACCCGCCAAACGTTCCAGTGGCACGGCATCCTGAAGCGCAATCTGCGCGCCTTCATGCAAGGCATCCACGCCGCCCGCGCCACCACCATTGCGGCCTGCGGCGACGTCAACCGGCAGGTGATCAGCTCGGTCAACCCGCACCTCTCCAGCCAGCACGCCCTGGTTCAGGACTGGGTGCTGCGCCTGTCCAACCATTTCCTGCCGCGCACCGGCGCCTATGCCGAAATCTGGTTGGGCGGCGAGCGCGTGGGCGAGGCGGCGGACGAGGAGCCCATCTACGGCAACAACTCCGCCTACTTGCCGCGCAAGTTCAAGATCGGCATCGCCATCCCGCCCACCAACGATTGCGACGTCTTCGCCAACGACCTGGGCCTGGTCGCCATCATTGAAAACGGCCGGCTGCAAGGCTTCAACGTGGCCGTGGGCGGCGGCATGGGGGCCACGGCGGGCGACCCCAGCACCTATCCCCGGCTGGGATCGCTGGTGGGCTTCACCACCCCGGAAGACCTGATCGCCGTGGCCGAGGCCGTGGTCACCCTGCAGCGCGACCACGGCGACCGCAAAGAACGCCAGCACGCCCGCCTGAAATACACCATCGACCGCCTGGGGGTGGACTGGTTTCGTGAGCAGATCCAGCAGCGCAGCGGGCGCACGCTGCAAGCGGCCCGCCCCTACCAATTCGAGCGCAATGGCGACCGCTACGGCTGGTCGCGCGGCGAGGACGGCCGCTGGCACCTGGGCCTGTATATTGCCTCGGGCCGCCTGTGGGACCGCGACGGCCTGACGCTGCAAACCGGCCTGCGTGAAATCGCCCGGGTGTTGAAGGGCGAATTCCGCCTGACCTGTAACCAGAACCTGGTGATCGCCAACGTGGACGAGGCCGACCGCGCCCGGATCGACACCCTGGTCGAACAATACGGCCTGGACGGCTACAAAGAACAAAGCGGCATCCGCCGCCACCATATTGCCTGTGTGGCCCTGCCGACCTGCGGCCTGGCCATGGCGGAAAGCGAACGCTACACCCCCATCCTGCTGCCCAAACTGGAAGCCCTGCTGGATCGCCACGGGCTGCGCGATGCGGATATTTTGCTGCGCCTCTCGGGCTGCCCCAACGGCTGTTCGCGCCCTTACCTGGGCGAGATTGCCCTGGTGGGCCGCGCCCTGGGCCGCTACGATCTGCGCCTGGGGGCCGATTTCGTGGGTGAACGCCTGAATCGCTTGTACAAGGAAAACATCGCCGAGGCGGAAATCCTGGACAGCCTGGACGCTTTGTTTGGCCAGTACGCCAGCCAGCGCCAGACCGGCGAGGCGTTTGGCGATTTCCTGGTGCGCACCGGCGTGGTTTGAACCGCCGGCGGCGGCCTTCGCCCCGGCGGACAGCCCGGCATCCCGTGCCGTGGCGCCAAGATTTGGCGCCACGCGCCTGGGCAGGATGCCGGATCGGCTTTGTTTTGGAATACAGATGCAACATTTTCCCTTATTTACCGACCTGCATGACCGCACCGTCCTGGTGGTGGGGGCCGGCGTGGTCGCCGACCGCAAGATCGGCCTGCTGCTCTCGGCCGGGGCGCGGGTGGTGGTCGGCGCCCACGCGGCGCATCCCCAGGTGCAGGCCCGCGCCCGGGCAGGACAGATCATCCTGAAACTGGCGCTCTTCGATCCGGCCTGGCTGGACGAGGCCTGGCTGGTGATCGCCGCCACCAGCGACCGCGCCCTGAACCAGCGGGTGGCCCAGGCCGCCCAGGCCCGGCGGCTGTTTTGCAATGTGGTGGACGACGCCGAACTGTCCAGCGCCCAGGTGCCCGCCATCGTAGATCGCGCCCCACTGACGGTGGCGATTTCCTCGGGTGGCAGCGCCCCCGTGATCGCCCGCCGGCTGCGCGAACGCATCGAAACCCTGATGGAACCCGCCCTGGGGCCGCTGGCGGCCCTGGCCCGGCGCAAGCGCCTGGCCATCCGCCAGGCCCGGCCCCAACTGCACGCCCGCCGCGCCTTCTACGACTGGCTGATGGACGGCCCGGTGCTGGACGCTTTGCGCCGCCAGCGGCCCGATGAAGCCGCCGCGCGGCTGGACGCGGCGCTGGCCCACGAGACACCGGCCCCGGCGGGTAAAGTGCTGTTGGTGGGTGCCGGCCCCGGCGACCCCGGCCTGCTGACCCTGCGCGGCCTGCGCGCCCTGAACGAAGCCGACGTGATCCTGGCCGACCGCCTGGTCAGCCCGGAAATCCTGGCCCTGGCCCGGCGCGACGCGCAGATCATCGACGTGGGCAAGGCCATCGGCGGCCCGCACGACAGCACCCAGGCGCGCATCCACGCCCTGATGGTGTCGCATGCCCGGCAGGGCCGCTGCGTGGTGCGCCTGAAAGGGGGCGACCCCCTGGTGTTCGGCCGGGGCGGCGAAGAACTGCAGCACCTGAAACGCCACGGCGTCCCCTACGAGGTCGTGCCGGGCATCACCGCCGCGCTGGCCTGCGGCGCCTACGCCGGCATCCCGCTGACCCACCGGGATCACGCGCAGTCGCTGACGCTGGCCACCGCGCACCGCCGCGCGGATGCGGACGCCGCCCCCACGGGCCAGACCCGGGTGTATTACATGGGTATTGGCCGGCTGCCCGGCCTGTGCCGGCAATTGCTGGATGACGGGGTGGCGGCCGACACGCCGTGCGCCCTCATTGAAAATGGTTCGCGGCCCAACCAGCGAACCGTCCTGGCCACATTGACCACGCTGCCGTCGGCAGCCGTCCGGCACCAAGTGTCGTCCCCCGCCCTGATCCTGGTCGGCGAGGTCGCGGCGCTGGGGGCCGACCTGGCCTGGTTCGGCCAGACGCTGGACGCTCAGGCTTTCAGCCCGGAACCGGCGTATTTGCACGCGTTGGCATAAACGCCCTACCTCGGGCGCGTCAGGGACACGCCCATACTGAACGCGCCTGGCCTGTAAAACAAGAAGCCCTGCCGAGGCAGGGCTTCCAATGCGCCAGGCGCTGGCGACTCAGCGGGTGGTTTTCAGGTTTTCACCCAGCACCGTCAGAATCCGCCGCGCCGTGGCATCGGTGCGCGTCTGGCCGTTTTGATCCAGCACGGTCACCTGGGTGCCGCCGCCCTGTTCGGCCAGATGCACCCGCAGCTTGAGGGGCTCGGCCGCATTGCGCGACCCGAACAGGCGCCCGAAGACGGTTTGCTGTTCGATTTGCTCGCCCGTGTCGGTATCCAGGTAGCGGATGTAGTAATCGCCCTGGGCCCGATTGCGGTCTTCGACCGTGAAGCGCGCCGAATCGATCGCCACCCCGACCCGCCGCCAGGCACGGTCGAAGGACTCATTGACGACCAGCGTTGCCTGGCCATCGCTGAGGTGGGCCGTGGTATTGCCGCGCCCATCATCCTGGGTGGCGTCCTGGATGTCGCGCGCGGCCTTTTGCTGGTCGGATCCCAGGTATACCATCAAGCGGGCCAGCATGGCCGCGTTCAGGCCCGGGTCTTCGGGGCCGAAGACCCACTTGAAGGCGGTGCCGTCGCCCGTGGGGGTCTCGACCATGTGCTGGTGGCTGATATAGACCTCGGTCTTGCCGTTGATGCGTTCCAGGCGGGTCGTGAAGCGGTCGCGCTCGCCGCTGTCGAAGACCTGATCCAGGATGCTGCCCAGCGCGCTGCGCAGCCAGCCTTCGGGGATCTTGGCGCGGTTCTCGGCCCAGTCGGTTTCAATCAGGCCGGCCTTGGGGTTTTGCGACTGGATGGTGAAGCCCTGGTCGCCCCAGAATTCGATCAGCTTGGGATACAGGACTTCGGCCGGCTGGTTGACCACCAGCCAGCGCAGCGCGCCATCGCGCTGTACCTGGATGTCATCGCTTCGGGGCAGGACGCGATCCGCCGGATTGGCGCTTTGGTTGCGCTGGCTGGCGGAATACGCGCTCAGGGTGGCCACGCCCTCGGGGGCCTTGTAGTGCGTGTTTTCGTTGGCCTGGGTCAGATCGGGCGGAATGACCAGGGGGTCGCCCACGACGGTGCTTTTGTATTCGACCGATTCGGTTTGCCCGGTGAGCTGCCCCAAAGAGGAGCAGCCCGCCAACAGCGAGACCAAAGCGAGCGTGGTCAGGGAGAACGATGTGCTTTTGGGGATCATGTCAGAGGCAACCTGCATCAACGAGGGCTTGGCGCACGACGGCGCGGAAGGAATCGGACAAGGGGGTAAGCGGCAGGCGATAGCCCAGCTGGATCAGGCCCATTTCGGCCACCGCCCATTTGACCGGAATGGGATTGGATTCGACGAACAGCACCCGGCCCAGGGCGGCCAGCAGATTGTTGAGGCGGCGGGTTTCCGGGACGTCGCCCCGCAAGGCGGCGGCGCAGAGTTCGTGCATCAGGCGCGGGGCGACATTGGCCGTGACGGAGATATTGCCCCGTCCACCCAACAGGATTAGCGCGGCCGCGGTGGGATCGTCGCCGCTGAAAATCTGGAAATCCGCCGGCGCGGCGGCGATCAGCTGGGCGCCCCGGGCGATATTGCCGGTGGCGTCTTTCACCCCGATGATGCCCGGCACCTGGGCCAGGCGCAAAATGGTGTCGTTGGACAGATCGGCCACGGTGCGCCCCGGCACGTTATACAGAATGCTGGGGAGTTCGACGGATTCGGCGATGGCGCGGAAATGCTGGTACAGGCCTTCCTGGGTGGGCTTGTTGTAGTAGGGCGCCACGGTCAGGCCCGCGGAGGCCCCCACGGCATAGGCGTGACGCTGGAGCTCGATGGCTTCGGCGGTGGAGTTTCCGCCCGTCCCGGCGATGACGGGCACCCGCCCGTCGGCGTGGCGCACGGCCAGTTCGATGAGTTCGGCCTGTTCCTGCACTGTGACGGTGGGGGATTCGCCCGTGGTGCCCACCACCCCCAGGGCATCCGTGCCCTGGTCGATGTGCCAGTCGATCAACCGGCGAAAGGCTTCGAGGTCCAACTGCCCGTCGGGGTGCATGGGCGTTACCAAGGCCACCACGCTGCCCTGAAACGAGGGAAAGGATGAATCCACACCGGCCATGATAAAAGAATCTCCGTGAGACACCCAGGCGCCAACCCGGGCAAGACAAAAAAGCAAGTTTACCGGATTCGGGCACCGGACATCGACAAATCGCCGTGCGGCGCGCCAAGCTGAAAACTACAGGAAGCCGCGCACCACCCACTGGCCGAAATGCAGCAAGGGCATCATCAGGGGCCACAGCCACCCCATGACCATCAGGACAATCAAGATGGCGAAGCCATAGGGTTCGATGCGCCCATATTGCCAGGCCATCCGGGGCGGCAAGAGGCTGAAGACGATGCGCCCGCCGTCCAGCGGCGGCAAGGGCAGCAGGTTGAGGGCCATCAGGATCAGGTTGATTTCGACCCCGGCCTGGGCCATCAAGGCCCAGAAATTATCGGCGTGCTGAATCAGCCCCGCCGACAGCATGACGCGCAGGAACAGTACCCAGAAAATCGCCTGCAGCAGATTGGAGGCCGGCCCGGCCAGGGCCACCCAGAGCATGTCCTGTTTGGGCCGGCGCAGGCGGCTCCAGTTGACCGGCACGGGCTTGGCCCAGCCAAACAGCAGCCCGCCCCCCATCAGGCGCGTGACGAACAGCAGCGCCAGCGGCACCACGATGGTGCCCATGGGGTCGATGTGACGCAGGGGATTCAGGCTGATGCGGCCAGCCTGGTACGCGGTGGGGTCGCCAAAATAACGCGCCACATAGCCGTGCGCGGCTTCGTGCAGCGTAATGGCGAAAAGAACGGGCAAGGCATAGACCGCGATGGTCTGGATGAGCTGATCCATGAAAAAACGCAACAGGGCGTCGGCCCATGCCGACAATCCCCGTTAGCATAACCGCTGCCCGGCCAAACCGGCAGCCTTATTTCGATCTCGAAACGTCGATCCCGAAACGCCTACATTTGAATCCCCAAGGCGGCGGGATCCCCGCGCCCCACACGCACGACCAGGGGTTCGTCGCCGGTCAGGTCGATGACCGTGGTGGGATCCAGCGGGCACGCCCCGCCATCGACGATGGCGGCGAGGTCGTGCTGGTAGCGCGCCAGGATGTCCTGCGCGTCGTTCAGGGCATGGGTCTCGCCCTGCGGGATCAGGGTGGTGGACAACAGGGGCGAACCCGCCGCGTCGATCAGGGCGCGGGCCACCCGGTGGTCGGGCACCCGGATGCCGATGGTCTTGCGCGAAGGGTGCGATACCCGGCGGGGGACTTCCTTGGTGGCTTCCAGGATAAAGGTCCAGGGCCCCGGCGTGGCCATTTTCAGCAGACGGTAATGGGTGTTCCCGACCTTGGCGAAATGGCTGATTTCGGCCAGATCGCGGCACAGCAGCGTCAGGTGGTGACGTTCGTCCAGGCCGCGCAGGCGACGCAGGCTTTCGGCGGCGGCTTTGTCGTCCAGGCGGGCCACGACGGCATAGCTGGAATCGGTGGGCACGGCCACTAGGCCGCCTTGGGTGAGGAGATCGCCCGCCTGCTGCAGCAGGCGCGACTGGGGGTTATCGGGATGGACGACAAAAATCTGGGCCATGTTTTTTCCTTTAGATGAAATCCATCATCCCATAACATGACTGAAAATCCGGCCGGAATCAAGCGTCCACCGCCATCCCTGCAAAAGCAATTTAGTCATGCTAGAATCCCTTTTCTTTCAGTGGTGACCGTAGCTCAGTTGGTAGAGTCCCGGATTGTGATTCCGGTTGTCGTGGGTTCGAGCCCCATCGGTCACCCCATCCTTTCCCCGGTTTCTTCCGGCCAGGCAGGGACGACCCGCCTGCGATGCATGAATGTGGTGACGACACCACCGCCATGACACCCTATCCCCATGCAGATTCACCATCGGTCTCTGTCCGAACGCGTCTTCCACGCCCTGGCGTTCGAGGTTCTGGCGATTGGTATTTCCGCGCCCCTGGCCGCCTGGATCACCAACCGCTCGATACTCAGCATGGGCATTCTGACCGCCGTCATCGCCACCATCGCTGTCGTCTGGAACATGCTGTACAACTGGCTGTTCGACCGGCTGCAGGCGCGCTGGGGCTTCGAGCGCGGCTATTGGGTGCGGGTGGGCCACGCCTGCGGCTTCGAAGCGGGCCTGATCGTGATCGCCATCCCCTTCGTCGCCTGGTGGCTGGACGTTTCCCTCTGGCACGCCCTGCTGCTGGATATCGGTTTCGTGCTGTTTTATCTGCCTTATGGCTTTCTTTTCAACCTGGGTTATGACAAGATTCGTCAGAATCTGGTCGCAGCCCACTGATTGCCTCTCGGCGCCGGTTGGCGCGCGGCCAGGCCGGTACGACCGCCCAACCCCGCACTTGCCATGACCCCATCCTCCACTTTCCCTTCCCCGGCGCCCGACTGGTCCACCGCCCCCGACGGCTGGGACTGGCTGGCCCAGGACGCCGACGGGCGCTGGTTCTGGTATCGCACCCAGCCCCTGCCGGGCATTGGCGGCGGGGTCTGGCGCGCCAATTCCCGTAACCAGCGGCTGGCCGCCCAGGGCGCCCCCAATCCAGACTGGCTGGAATCCCTGCGCCAACGCCCCGCCTCATCCCTCTGAAAACGCCGCCATGCTCGCCATCTCGCAGTTTTTTTCCGACTACTGGCCGCACCTGGTGGCCATTGCCTCGCTGACGCTCAGTGCGGTGGCCGCCGTCCATGCCGCCATGAACAAAAACGACGTCCGCGCCGCCATCGCCTGGGTCGGGGTCGTGATCATGTCGCCGTTCGTGGGGCCTTTCCTGTACCTGGTGGCGGGCATCAACCGCATCCGCCACGACCAGTTGTCCACCCAGCGCAGCCGGCTGATCAAGGACTACGTCAACCACACCCACGACCCGGTGGCCGAAGTCGCCTCCATCGCCGGGCCGCAATTCGATTCGCTGCGGCTGCTGTGCGACCGCGTCAGCCGGTTTCCGCTGCACGACGGCAACCACATCACCCTGCTGGACAGCGGCGACGAGGCCTACCCGGCCATGCTGCAGGCCATCGACGGCGCGCAGCATTGCATTGCCTTGCAAAGCTATATTTTCGACCACGACCGCATCGGCCTGCAGTTCGCGGCGGCCCTGCGCCGCGCCCACGAGCGCGGGGTCACGATCCGGGTGCTGATCGACGCCGTCGGTGCCAAATATTCGCACCCACCCATCGTGGGCCTGCTGCGGCGCGACGGCATCCGCACCGCGCTGTTCATGTCGCACGTGCTGGGCCTGCGCATGCCCTACGCCAATCTGCGCAGCCACCGCAAAATCCTGTTCATCGACGGCCACCTGGGATTCATGGGCGGCATGAACATCCGCGAAAGCTTCCTGGCGTCCCTGATGGGCAGCCACGCCGCGCACGACACGCACTTCCGCATCGAAGGCCCGGTGGCCGCCCAATTGTTCGCGGTCTTCGCCAACGACTGGGAATTCACCACACGCGAACGTCTGCGCATCGAAGACTGGTGCCACCAGGCGCCCGACGCCCCCCACCCCCAGGTGCCCGCCCGCTGCATCCGTTCCAGCCCGGACCGCTTCATCGCCGCGACGCACAACGTACTGCTGGGCGCGCTGGCGGTGGCGCAGCACCACGTGCGCATCCAATCGCCCTATTTCCTGCCCGACCAGACCCTGATGGGGGCGCTGAACACCGCCGCGCGGCGCGGGGTGCGGGTCGATATCGTCATCCCGGGCAGCAACAACCTGCGGCTGGTCAGCTACGCCATGGACGCCCAGCTGGCCCAGGTGATTTCCGGCGGCTGCCGGGTATGGGCCAGCCGGGGCAATTTCGACCATTCCAAGCTGCTGACCATCGACGACGGCTGGTCTTACGTGGGTTCGTCCAACCTCGACCCTCGCAGCCTGCGGCTGAATTTCGAGCTGGATCTGGAAATCTACGACCCGGCCCTGGCGCGGCAGATCGCAGGCCGCATCGACCGCGAAATCGCCAATGCCGATCAGGTCACCCAGGAAACCCTGCAGGCGATCCCTTTCTGGAAGCGACTGCGCAACCGCGTGATCTGGCTGGCCAGCCCCTACCTGTAGATGCAGGCGGCCGGCGGCACGGGGCCAACCCCCTGCCGGCATATCAGGCATCCCGGCAAACAAGACCGGAATGGTGCAGAATGAATGGGTTTGTTGAACGAATCCATTGGATACACCATGACACTGCGCCTCAATTATTATCAAGCTTCCCCCGAAGCCGCCAAGAAATTCTCCGAGTTCAGCCAATTGCTGCACAACAACCCGTTCCTGGCCAAGATCGGCTATCTGGTCACGCTGCGCGCCTCGCAGCTGAACGGCTGCGCATTCTGCGTGGACATGCACGTCAAAGAAGGCAAACTGGCGGGCGAACGCGAACTGCGCCTGCACCATGTGGCCGTCTGGCGCGAATCCCCGTTGTTCGACGCCAAGGAAAAAGCCATTTTCGAATGGACCGAAGCCCTGACCCAGCTGCCGCCGCACGGCATCCCCGACGAACTCTTTCAGCGGGTGCGCCAGCAGTTGTCCGAGCAAGAACTGGCCGATCTGTCCTTCCTGATCGTGGGCATCAACGGCTGGAACCGCCTGGGCGTGGCCTTCCAGGCCGTGCCGGGTTCATCCGACAAACAAATGGGCCTGGACAAGGCCGGGCTGGTCTGATTCCCACCGGCCCGGCCCGCCCCCCATGGCCCGCGCTACGCGGCGGCCATGGGGGCGTTGCTTATTGGCCAGCCACCACGCTGGCCGCCAGTGCCTGGCCCAGATCGGCGATCAGGTCGTCGATGTGCTCCACGCCCACCGACATCCGCACAAAATTGGGCTGGATGCCCGCCGTCTGCATTTCGGCCTCGGTCATGGAACTGGCCCACATGGACGCCGTATGCACGGCCAGGGTCTCGACCCCGCCCAGGCTGACCGCCTGGGTCGCCAGGCGCAGGGCCGAGACAAAACGCTGCGTGGCCGCGTAGCCGCCCCGGATGGAATACGCCACGATCGCGCCAAAACCCTTCATCTGGCGAACGGCCAGGGCATGCTGGGCGTGGCTGGCCAGGCCCGGATACAAAACAGATTCGACTTCGGGGCGGGTTTCCAGCCACCGGGCCACCGCCAGCGCGTTGGCATTGATGCGCTCCATGCGCAAGGACAGGGTGCGCAGCCCGCGCAACAGCAGCCAGGCATCCATGGGCGACAGCACCGCCCCCAGGGTGATGTGCATTTTCCAGATTTGTTCGGCCAAGACGGCGCTGCAGCAAATGGCGCCCGCCATGATGTCGCTGTGCCCCCCCAGGTATTTGGTGGCGCTGTGCACCACGATGTCGATGCCCAGGTCGTGGGGCCGCTGATTCAGTGGCGACGCGAACGTGTTGTCGGCCACCGTCAGGATGCCCCGCGCACGCGCGATGTCGGCCACCGCGGCCAGGTCGGTGATCGACAGGCTGGGGTTGACCGGGGTTTCCACCATGATCAGCCGGGTGTCGGGCTGCAGGGCCGCCCGCAGGCTGTCCAGGTCGGTCTGGTCGAAAAAGCTGACCCGCACGCCGTAGCGGGGCAGGACGTCGGTGAACAGCTTGGAAGTGCTCATGTAGTGGCGCTGCTGGGCCACGACGTGGTCGCCCGCCTTCAGCAGGGCCAGGATCGTGGTGCAGATCGCCCCCATGCCCGAGCCCGTCAGCAGCGCGGTTTCCGTGCCCTCCAGCCCCGCCAGAATGGCCTCGACGTGCTTGTTGACCGGGTTGCCGTGCCGGGTGTAGAAATTGGCCGGACGCACCGTGGTGGCCATGGCCGAGAATTCTTCGGCGGACTGCGCCCGGAACGTGGTGCTGTAGTGGATGGGCGGCACCACCGAGGCATCATGGTGGCAGGCGGCATCGCCATGCAGCACCAGGGTCTGTTCGTGCCAGGTGGCGGGATCGGAAACATCGGGCGGCAAAGCGGTCATGGGGCAGGTTCCTACGGTCATAAAATAAATATGATACGCCGAGGGCCGGCGCCCATGGCCCCGGCGCGGCCTTGCCGCAGCACCAGGATGCACGGCACCGGGAAAATTGGCCGGCGGCCAGCACGCGGGACACGATGACGCTAAAATCCGAGCTGATCGGCTGCGCGCAGCCCCGCCGCCCTTAGCTCAGTTGGATAGAGCAACGGCCTTCTAAGCCGTAGGTCGCTGGTTCGAATCCAGCAGGGCGGGCCATCGCTTCTGGGCAAGCCCTGAATGGTTCGGAAAGACCAGCGATCACTTTCCCGCCAAATCTTGCCGGCACGACGACGATGTCCACTGCCTGCCCGGCCAAAACGAAGTACTGGGATTCCCGCGGACTCAAGCTCCATTCCACTGGCCGCGCTTGATCGATGCGCCACAGCACGGGCCGCAATACCCATGGCCACAGCGGGGCCGCCGGCGTCCAGACACGATCTTTTGCCAATGATTACCCGCGACGGTGCCGAGTCGAGTTTCAATCCTGGTGGTAGCATCCCATATCCCCTTTTCTTGTTCCACAGCCGTGCCGTCCCTTATCCCACGTTTTGTCTTTTTCCTCTTGCTGGCCGTCCCCTGGCTGGCCGTCCCCTGGGCGGCACAGGCTGAACTCGTCCTGCGGCTGGGCCAGACCCAGGCCGCGCCGGGCGACACGATTGAAATCGAAGGTTTGCTGGTCAATGACAGCGGCAATCCCCTCAGCGCCCCCATCGTCCCCCAGTTGCAAGGGACATGGACCGACGCCCTGGGCCAGACCAGCCCGGCCGTTTTCCAGCTGCGCACCTCAGCGGATGCCACCAACCTGCCGGTCAATGCCTTTACGCGCATGGCCTGGGCCGGCCCGGTGCCCGCACAGCGCCACGGCCTGTTGACCCTGACCATCCAGGGGGCGGAAGACACGCTGCTGGCGCTGCAGGTGGCCGATACCCCGCGCCCCGGCGGTTCGGCGGCGGGCAACCCGGCCACCGCCTTGCTTCAACAGCCGCGAGCGGCCAGCCAGCCGGCCCAGGTCGGCGCCGACCTGCCCGCCACCGAGACCATCCTGCCCGCCACGGCGGCATCCAGCCCCGCCACCGCGGGCCTGTCCCCGTTCGAGACCTTCCGCAACGCCCTGTCGCCCTACGAGCCGATTTACTTCGCGCTGGGCAACCGGGGCGGGGCCAACGCCCGTTTCCAGCTCAGTTTCAAATACCGGCCCTTCAGCCCCGCCGACCCCGCCCACCCGCATTTCATGAATCACTGGTACGTCGGCTACACCCAGACTTCGCTGTGGGATCTGCATTCGGATTCCCTCCCCTTCGTCGATACCACCTACAACCCCAGCCTGTTCTGGGCCCGGGAATCGCTGTGGGAAACCGCCGACGCCCGCTGGACGCTGGGCCTGAACGCCGGGGTCGAGCACAAGTCCAACGGCAAGGACGGCGACGCCTCCAGATCCCTGAACGACACCTACCTGCAGCCCGAGATCAGCTACCGTCTGGACGACGGCAGCCGCCTGCAGTTCATGCCGCGTTTCAAGGCGTATTTCGGCACCGACCCGGATATGCATTACCCGGCCTACCTGGGCTATGTGGACTGGAAGCTGCGCTGGGCGCAAGACAATGGCCTGGGCCTGTCGGCGCTGTACCGCCAGGGCGGCAGCGGACACGCCACCCAGCTCGAAGCCACCTGGCCGCTGCAGCGCACCTTTCTACACATGAACGGCCACCTGTATGCCCAATATTTCCAGGGCTACGGCGAGACCCTGCTGGGCTACAACGAAAAATCCAGTCCGCAGTTTCGCATCGGTATCGCCCTGGTTCCCTGACCGGACTGATTAAGGACTTCCCATGTTTACCCAGATCGGCCTGTTCAGTCTGTCGCTACTCTTGATGCTGATGTTCAGTCGCCTGCTGCTGACGGCCTGGCAATGGCCGCGTGTGCGGGCGGCGGGCGGCCCCGGGGCCATCGTGCGCTGGGGCCTGCGCATCGACCTGAACCAACTGGCCATGTGGGCGGGCATTCCCGCCTTGCTGGCCCCCTGGCTGGCCGACCAGCCCCTGGCCATCTGGCTGACCGGGCTGTGGCTGCAAGGCGTCTGGCTGCTGTTCGTGCTGCTGGAAATCTCCACTCCGCAATTCATCCAGGAATACGACAGCCGCCCCAACCGCCTGTATCTGGACTACCTGAAATACCCCAAGGAAGTCTTCGGCATGCTGTGGAAGGGCTACAAACCCGTGCTGGCGGCCGCCGGGCTGACGCTGGCGCTGGCCGGCTGGCTGGGCCACGCGCTGTTTGCCCAGGCCCAGCCCAACGCCCTGCCCGCCTGGCCCTGGCGCATCGGCCTGACCCTGCTCATCGCCGCCGCCATTGTGCTGGCGATCCGGGGCACCCTGGGCCACCGGCCGATCAACCCGGCCTCGGTGGCCTGGTGCGGCGACAGCCTGCTCAACACCTTGCCGCTCAATTCCCTGTACAACGTGCTGTTCGCCCTGTACGCCATCAAAAACGAACGCGCCGCCGCCGACGTCTACGGCGACCTGCCCGACGCCGAAATGCAGGCCATTATCCGCGAACAGGCCCGCATCCCGGCCGGCCCGCCCGAGCTGCCCACCCTGCACCACCAACCGGCCAGCCAGACCCCGGCGCGGCCCCGCAATATCGTCCTGATTGTGCAAGAAAGCCTGGGGGCGCAATACGTGGGCAACCTGGGGGGCGCGGGATTGACCCCCTGCCTGGACGCCCTGGCCGCCACCGGCTGGAACTTCACCCGCGCCTACGCCACGGGCACGCGATCCGTGCGCGGCCTGGAAGCGGTCGCAGCGGGCTTTCCGCCCACCCTGTCGGACGCCGCCCTGCGCCTGGCCAACGCCCAAAGCCGTTTCTTCACCCTGGCCCAGCTGCTGCGCCGACAGGGCTACCGATCCCGCTTCATCTACGGCGGCGAAGCCCATTTCGACAACATGAAAAGCTTTTTCCTGGGCAACGGCTTCGACGAACTGCACGACCTGCCCACGTTCGAGTCCCCGGCCTTCGTCGGCACCTGGGGTGCCAGCGACGAAGACATGTTCGACAAGCTGCACACATTGCTGTCCCGCGGCGGAGACCAGCCGACCTTGCACCTGGCGTTTTCCGTCAGCAACCACACCCCCTGGGAATACCCCGCCGGACGCATCCCGGTCGACGGCGACCCCGCCACCGTGCAAAACACGGTGCGCTATGCCGATTGGGCCATCGGGCAGTTTTTCGCGCGCGCCCAGGCCAGCGATTACTGGCGGGACACGATCTTTCTGGTGGTGGCGGATCACGACGCCCGCGTGGGCGGGGCGCAGCGCATTCCGCTGCGCCACTTCCACATCCCAGCGCTGATCCTGGGGGCCGGGGTTCAGGCCCGGCGCGACGCGCGCATCATCAGCCAGATCGACCTGCCCACCACGCTGCTGTCGCTGGCGGGCATCCAAGATGCTCACCCCATGATCGGCCACGACCTGACCCAGGCGGGCACAGGCGGACGCGCCATGATGCAATACGAAGACCGCTACGGCTATCTGCGGGGCGATACCCTGGTGGTGCTGGAGCCCGAACAGCCCGCGCTGTGCTTCGACTACCGGGCTCCCGACACCTATACCCCCCTGCCCACCGATCCCGCCCTGGCGAAAATCGCCCTCGCGCACGCGCTGTGGCCCACCTGGGCATACCGCAACCAGGCGCATTCCCTGCCGGAATTGCGGCACGCGCACCCAGCATGAGGCAGCATGACATGATAAAATGCCGAGTTCTGGATCAGTCGGGGCGTAGCGCAGCCTGGTAGCGCATCTGCTTTGGGAGCAGAGGGTCGCATGTTCGAATCATGTCGCCCCGACCAATAAAATCAATGGTTTGCAAGCACACACTTGCAAGCCATTTTTTTACCGCTTCACAAGGGGTAAAAAAAGGAGTAGCCGCAAAGGAGTAGCCGAGGATTGGGCGCGATTTTTTGGCGTTCAACCCCGAAACCGAACAGGTGCGGGCAGCTTGGGAGCATGTCAATATCGGCAGGCTGGATTCAACTTCGGCGGCTAGCGAAACCGACAAGCCGCCTCTATCGCCGATGATATCGCCCACCCAATCGGCGGGGGCAGGCATTTGCATAGATCCATTTTCCACAGTAGCAAGTTAAGGCTCAGGTGAATCGCGTACAATCCCCATGCAACCCCACCCCGCGTGTGGCTATCCATCGGCCACCGCTTCTTTTCAATCGAATCGCCAAGGACTCCGCCATGTCATCCACCAACACCGACGATCTGGGCAAATTGATCTTGCGTCTTTCATTGGGCATCTTCATCCTGCTTCACGGCCTGGGCAAGCTGGGCGGCGTAGGCTGGATTGTCGGCATGCTGCAATCCCACGGGCTGCCCGGATTTATCGCCTACGGCGTGTACATCGGCGAAATCCTCGCCCCCATACTCCTCATCATCGGCGTCTGGACGCGCATCGGCGCGCTCATCATCGTCATCAACATGCTGTTCGTGCTGGGCCTGGTGCACATGAACGAACTGTTCACGCTGGGCAAGAGCGGCGGCTGGGCGCTTGAACTGCAAGGCATGTTCCTGTTCGGCGGCGTGGCCGTGGCGCTGCTGGGCGCAGGGGCCTATGCACTGGGCGGGCGCAACGGCCGCTACAACTAAGCCACCGCCCCCGGCAGGGTAATCACCACGCACGCCCCCCCCAGGGGGCTGGCCTCGATGCGGGCCCAGCCCCCATACAAATCCGCCAGGTCACGCACAATCCCCAAGCCCAGGCCCGACCCCGGTGTGCGTTCATCCGCCCGGATACCGCGCTGAAACACCGTTTCGGCGCGTTCCGGGCTCAGGCCCGGGCCATCGTCCTGCACGCGCAGTTCCAGTTCGCCATCCCGACAGCTCGCCAGAACCCGAACTTGCCGGCGCGCCCACTTGCCCGCGTTGTCCAGCACATTGCCCAGCATTTCCTCAAAGACCTGAGACTCTCCCAGAAACACCAGGTTCGCCCCGACCGCGCTCAGGTCGTATTGCAGATCGCGTTCGGCATGCACGCGCCGCATGACCCGCACCAGCCCTTCCAGCAACGGCAAGACCGGACTGCGCAGGCCCGCCACTCGCACAGCGGCGGCGGCCCGGGCGTGGGTCAGGTAGAAATCCACGTGGCGCCGTGCTGTGCCGACCTGCTCGGCGACCAGGCGCGGCAAGGCGGGATCTTGGGCCGCCGCCGCATTGGCCATGACCGCCAGGGGTGTTTTCAGCGCATGAGCCAGGTTGCCGGCCTGCTGGCGGGCGCGTTCCAAGCCCTGGGCATTGCGCTGCAGCACCTGATTGAAATCATCCACCAAGGGTTGGACCTCGGAGGGAAATTCGCCCGCCACCCGCTGGGCGCGGCCCTCGCGCAGATCGGCCAGACGCTGGCGCAGCCGCAACAGGGGGCGCACCCCATAAGACACCTGCAACCAGGCCGCCAGCAGCATGCCCAGCACCAGAACCCCCAAGGCCATCCACAACATGCGGTCGAAACGGCTGATGGGCTCCGCCCACAGCGCGCGGTCGGCGGCCACGACCAGCACGACGTCATCATAGGGGCCTTCGGCAGGCTCGACGGCGCGCACGCGCAGCCGCAAATCGGTATTGCCGGGGCCCGGGGCCCGGGCGCGCAAGTCCTGTCCCCAGCGCAGATCGGGATAGGCAACCGGCAGCCGGGCATCCCATAGAGACCGCGAACGCGCCAGGATTCTTGGCGGCGCACCGTCCTGGGCGGGCAGGAAAACCTGCCAGTACAGGCCCGAAAACGGATGACTGAAGCGAGGGTCGGTCGGCAGGGTCGAGGGGAGCACCGTGCCGTCGGCGTCGATCTGCAGGCTGGCCGTGAGCTGATCCAGATGAATATTCAGTTCGGACTGCAATTGCGCCAGGATGTGCTGGCGGAACAACTGTTGTATGCCCCACCCGGCCACCGCCACACTCAACAAGACCCAGGCCAGCACCGCCACCAGCAGCCGCAGGCGCAGAGAACGTGCATGCCCGGCGATGACGCGCATCATGGGGAATCGCCGGGCGCATCCAGCCGATAGCCCAGCCCCCGAACCGTCTGGATCAGGCCCGCCGGGATCTTGCGGCGCAGACGCGCCACAAAGACCTCGATCGTATTCGAATCACGGTCGAAATCCTGGGCATAGATGTGCTCGATCAGCTGGCTGCGCGACACGACTTCGCCCCGATGCATCATCAGGTACGCCAAGACCCGGTATTCGTGGCTGGTCAGATCCAGCGGCGCGTCATCCGCCAGGATGCGCGACTGTCGGGTATCCAGCGTCAAAGGGCCGCAGCGGATATCGGCGCTGGCGAACCCGCCGGCGCGGCGCAGCAGCGCCCGCACCCGCGCCTGCAGTTCTTCCAGATGGAACGGTTTGGTCAAGTAGTCATCCGCCCCGGCGTCGATCCCCGCCACCTTGTCATGCCAATTGTCCCGCGCGGTCAGGATCAGAACCGGCGTGCGTTTGCCGGCGTCGCGCCAGAACCGCAGCACAGTCAGGCCATCGCGCCCCGGCAGGCCCAGATCCAGCACCACCAGGTCATAGGGTTCGACCAGCCCCTGGTGCTGGGCCTCCAGACCGTCATGGGCGACATCCACCACATAGCCGGCGGATTCCAGGGCGGCCTTCAGCTGCGCGGCCAGCAAGGGCTCGTCTTCGGCGACCAGCAAGCGCATCAGTACCCGCCTTTGTCGTGCTCGCCGTGTTTGTCGTGGACAGTGCGCTGGCGCACGGACAGGATCTTGCCGTTGCGGGCGTCCACCTCCAGCTTGACCAAGCGGCCCCGGCCCTGCAAGAGCTTGAACTCATAGATCCATTGCCCTTTTTCTTCCTCAAATTCGACTTTCAGGACTTGTCCGGGGTAATCCTTGGCCACCAGGGCCAGGACATCCTGCAGCGGCATGACTTCGCCCAGGGCTTGCAGGCGTTCGGCGGTTTCCCGATCATGGCTATGGGCTTGGGCGCCGGCGGCAAAGACCCCCAGGGCCAGGCTGGCAGCCAGTAATTGGCGGCGTTTCATGGATATCCTCCTGTATGCGTTATCAAAAGGATAGCAAGGCCGGGATGAACGGCGGGTGAATGGTGGAGGGGGATTCGGGCGGCGGGGGGGCTTCGATTGGAGCATCCCTCCACGTCGCGGCCTGCAGGCCGCTTCGATTCGATAGGCATGGCGCAGTCCGCAGGGGACTGCGCCATGTCCGATCTCATCCACGTCGCGCCCTGCAGGGCGCTCCGATTCGACCGGCGGGGACTATCTTCAATTGAAGCATCCCCCCACGTCGCGCCCTGCAGGGCGCTCCGATTCGACCGGCACAGGACAGTCCTCAAGGGACTGTCCTGTGTCCGGTCTCATCCAAATCGCCCCGTGATGTAGTCTTCGGTTTCCTTGCGGGCGGGTTTCACGAAAATCTGGTCGGTGGGGCCGAATTCCATGAGTTCGCCCAGGTACATATAGGCCGTGTAGTCGGAGCAGCGGGCGGCCTGTTGCATGTTGTGGGTGACGATGACCACCGTGTAGTCGTCCTTGAGCTCGGCGATCAATTCCTCGATCTTGGCGGTGGAAATCGGGTCCAGCGCCGAGCAGGGTTCGTCCAGCAGCAAGACTTCGGGTTTTATCGCCACGCCGCGGGCAATGCACAGGCGCTGCTGCTGCCCCCCCGACAAGCCATTGCCGTTCTGGCCCAGCTTGTCTTTGACCTCGGCCCACAGGGCGGCTTTGGTCAATGCCCATTCCACGCGTTCATCCATTTCGCCCTTGCTGAGGCGCTCGAACAGGCGCACGCCAAACGCGATGTTGTCGTAGATGCTCATGGGAAACGGGGTGGGTTTCTGGAACACCATGCCCACTTTTGCGCGGATCAGGGAAATATCCAGGCGCGAGTTGAGCAAATCTTCGCCGTCCAGTTCGATGGCCCCCTCGGCCCGCTGGCCGGGATAGAGCTCGAACATGCGATTGAACGTGCGCAGCAGGGTGGATTTACCGCAACCCGACGGCCCGATGAAGGCAGTGACCTTGTTTTCGGCAATCTGCATGTTGATGTCGCGCAGCGCATGGAAATTGCCATAGTAGAAATTCAAGTCGCGCACGGCCAGTTTGGTGCGCTCGGCAATCGGGGTCGAAATCGGGGTCGAGGACGGAGTCATGGTCAGGGAATGGATTTATTTGCGAAACAGGCTGCGAGCGACGATATTGATCCCCAGCACCAGCAGGGTGATCAGCGCGGCGCCCGCCCAGGCCAGGCGGTTCCAGTCCTCGAAGGGGCTGGCGGCATACTGGAAAATCACCACGGGCAGGTTGGCGATGGGGGCGTTCATGTTCCAGGACATGAACTGGTTGTTCAGCGCGGTAAACAGCAGCGGCGCGGTTTCACCGGCGATCCGTGCGACGGCCAGCAGAATCCCTGTCAGAATCCCGGAGCGCGCGGCCCGATAGCAGATGAACACCACCACCCGCCACTGGGGGCAGCCCAATGCCGCGGCGGCTTCGCGCAGGCTGTTGGGCACCAGGGACAGCATATTGTCGGTGGCGCGCACCACCACGGGGATCACCAGTATCGCCAAAGCGAAGGCCCCGGCCCAGCCCGAGTAATGCCCCACCTGGGCCACATACGCGGCATAGATGAACAAGCCGATCACGATGGACGGCGCCGACAACAGCACATCGTTCAAGAACCGGGTGGCGGGCGCCAGCCAGCCGCGCCGGCCGTACTCGGCCAGATACGTGCCCGCCAGCACCCCGATGGGGGTGCCGATCAGGGTGCCCACGGCGGACATCAGCACGCTGCCCACGATGGCATTCAACAGGCCGCCGGCTTCGCCGGGCGGCGGTGTGCTTTCGGTCAGCAGCGCGATGGACAAGGCCCCCCCGCCCTTGAGCAGCAAGGTGGCGATGATCCAGGCCAGCCAGAACAGGCCCATGCCCAGCGCCAGGCTGGACAGCCCCAGCATCAGCCGGTTGAAGCGCCGGCGGCGGCGGTAGATCGGATTGTCCAGCGCGACGGGAGAATGAGATGGGGACATGGCCAGCCTCAGGCGCCTTCTTTGCGCGATAGTTTCAACAGCATGAACTTGGACAGGGCCAAGACGATGGTCGTGATCAGGAACAGAATCAGGCCGAGTTCCAGCAATGCGGACTTTTGCAGCCCCCCGGCCTCGTTGAATTCATTGGCCAGGGCGGAGGCAATCGAGTTGGACGGCGAAAAGACCGACGTCGGCAGGTTGAAGGCATTGCCGATGACGAATGTGACCGCCATGGTTTCGCCCAGCGCCCGCCCCAGGCCCAGCATGATGCCGCCGATCACCCCGTGGCGGGTATACGGCAGCACCACTTTCCAGACGACTTCCCAGGTGGTGCCGCCCAGGGCGTAGGCGGACTCTTTCAGCATGGGCGGGACTTGTTCAAAGACATCGCGCATCACCGCAGCAATGAAAGGGATCACCATGATGGAGAGAATCAGCCCGGCGGTAAACAGGCCGATCCCCATGGGCGGCCCGGCAAAAAAATCACCCAGAATCGGCACGTCTTCGAATAGATCGACGATCACCGGCTGCACGTAGCGCTGGAACAGGGGAACAAAAACGAACAGGCCCCACATGCCATAGATGATGGACGGGATGGCGGCCAGCATCTCGATGGCAATCCCCAACGGGCGACGCACCCAGGCCGGGGCCAGTTCGGTGAGGAACATGGCGATCCCGAAAGACACGGGCACGGCGATCAGCAAGGCCAACAAGGCGCTGACGACGGTCCCCAGCACCGGCACCAGGGCGCCATAGCTTTGCTTGACCGGATCCCAGTCGTTGGTCCACAAAAAAGCGATGCCGTCGCGCACCAGGGTGTCGCGGCTGCCATACACCAAGGACGCCAGAATCCCTGCCAGCAAAATGAATACCAGGAAGGCAAAGGCCCGCGTCAGATGACGAAAACCGGCGTCTACCAGCAGACTGCGTTGTTGATTGATCATGGGGGAGTCGGATAATGAGGGATCAGGCGGCCCGGCGGCCTGGCCCATCGGAAGTCAAGATCGGTATTTTCCCACAAGCACGAAACCATGCCACCGATCGAACAACGGGCGCCCCGCGCCGCCTGACGCGGGGCGCCCATCCCGCAAGGCTCAGGGCCAGACTGCGGCGCCATCCTTGGCCTTGATCTGCGTCGTCCAGACCGCCCGGATTTGTTCGGTCACGGCATCCGGCAGCGGCACATAGTCCAGCTCGCGCGCCATATCGGCCCCTTCGCGCCAGGCCCAGTCGAAGAACTTCAGCACTTCGCGGGCACGCTGGGCATCGTCCTGCCGCTGATGCACCAGGATGAAGGTGGCGGCGGTCACCGGCCAGGATTCCGCACCGGGCTCGTTGTTCAGCACCAGGCCCATCCCGGGGGCGGCGGCCCAATCGGCGTGCGCCGCGGCGGCGGCAAAGGCCTGCTGCGAAGGCTGCACGAACTGCCCTTCACGATTCTGCAGCTGCGCCCAGGCCAGGCCGTTCTGGTGGGCGTAAGCGTATTCGACATACCCGATGGAATGCGCCAGCTGGCGCACATAGGCCGCCACCCCCTCATTGCCCTTGCCGCCTTGGCCCGTGGGCCATTTCACGGCCTTGCCTTGGCCGACGGTGTCTTTCCAGGCCGGCGACACCTGGGACAGATAGTTGGTCCAGCCAAACGTGGTGCCCGACCCATCCGAGCGATGGACCACGACGATCCCCTTGGCGGGCAGTTGCAGATCGGGATTGAGTTGCGCAATCGCCGGATCGTCCCATTTCTTGACCTTGCCCAGGAAAATATCCGCCAGCACCGGGCCCGTCAGCTTGAGCTGCCCGGCGTCGATGCCCGGCACATTGATGACCGGCACCGTCCCGCCGATCACGGCCGGAAACTGCAGCAGCCCGTTCTCCTGCAGCGCTTCGGGCTTCATGGGGTCGTCCGAGGCGCCGAAATCGACCGTCTTGGCGATAATTTGCTGCTGTCCGCCGCCTGAACCGATCGACTGGTAATTGATCCGATTACCGGAAACCTCGTGGTATTTCGCCGCCCATTTTGCGTAGATCGGATAAGGAAACGACGCGCCCGCCCCGGTGAGGTCGACCGCCCAGGCAGAGGCGCTGCCCGCCGACAGCAGCGCCAGGCCCGTTGCGCACTGAAGCAAAATTCGTTTGATCATTCAAAACCTCTGTGTGGATATCGGAGATAAGTGAGCTTGAGCCCACGAATAGGCATGATAAAGAGGCTTCGTGACAGTTTAATGACACGGCGCGTCGGCGGGGGGTGCTGATGCGCCCGGGACGGGAGGATGTCTTCAATTGCGACGACTCCCCCACGGTCTCGCCTGCAGGCGAGACCGATTCGCCTGGCACAGAACAGTCCGCGGGGACTGTCCTGTGTCCGGGCTCATCCCAATCTCGCCATGAGGTGTTGGTGGAGGTTGACCGGGGCGCGGCGGTTGCGCACCCGCTGATAGCGGCCATCGGGCTGGACGGTCCAGGCCAGTTGGTTATCCCGCCAGGCGAAGGTGAAGGCTTCGTCGATGACGCGGCGGCGCAGCGTTTTGTCCAGCACCGGAAAGGCCAGTTCGACCCGGCGCAGGAAATTGCGATCCATCCAATCGGCCGAGGACAGGTACAAGGGCTCGGCCCCATCCTGGTAGAAATAGAACACCCGGGAATGCTCCAGGAAGCGGCCGATGACGGAGCGTACCCGGATGCGTTCGGACAGGCCCGGCACGCCGGCCTGCAGGGCGCAGGCCCCGCGCACGATCAGGTCGATGCGCACCCCGGCCTGGCTGGCTTCGTACAGCGCCAGGATGACGGAAGGTTCGAGCAGGGAATTCATCTTGGCTCGGATGCGGGCGCGCTTGCCCGCCCGGGCGAATTCGGTTTCGGAGCGGATCAGATTCAGCACGGTCTCGTGCAGGGTGAACGGCGACTGCAGCAGCAACTTCAACGTGCGCCGGGCCCCCAGGCCGGTCAGCAGGGAAAATACCTGATCCATGTCCTCGCAAATGGTCTGGTTGGCGGTAAGCAGGCCGAAATCGGTATACAGCTTTGCCGTGCGCTGATGGTAATTGCCCGTGCCCAGGTGGCCGTAGCGGTGGATGCGGCCGTCTTCGCGGCGCAGCACCAGCGCCATCTTGGCGTGGGTCTTGTGCCCCACCACGCCATAGCTGACATGCGCGCCGACTTCTTCCAGGCGCGCCGCCCAGTTGATATTGGTCTGCTCATCGAAACGGGCCATGAGTTCGACCACCACGGTGACTTCCTTGCCGGCCCGGGCGGCCGACAACAGCAGGCTCATGAGTTCGGAATCTTCGCCCGTGCGGTAGATGGTCTGCTTGATGGCCACCACGTGCGGGTCCAGCGCAGCGGCCCGCAGAAACATCAGCACCGGCTGAAACGACTGGTAGGGGTGGTGCAGCAGGTGGTCGCGCGCGGCCAATGCCGCGAACAAGGCGTCGGGGCGCTGCATGTCGCCATCGAACGGCGCCGGCGTCCGGGGCCGATACACCGGGTATTCCAGGTCGGGGCGATCGGCCCGATTGCACAGCTGCCGCAGGCGGCCCAGGTTGACCGGGCCATTGACCCGGTAAGTGTCCGCCGTGGACAAGTTGAATTCACGCTGCAGGAAAAGCTCCAGGTCGGGCGGCATGGCATGGGCGATTTCCAGGCGCACCGACGCGCCGAAATTGCGCTGGGACAATTCGCCCTGCAAGGCCTGGCGCAGATTGGTGATTTCTTCTTCGTCCACGAACAGATCGCTGTTGCGCGTGACCCGCCACTGATAGCAGCCCTGCACATCCATGCCGGGAAACAGATCCCCCACGAAGGCATTGATCATGGTGGTGAGCAGCATGAAGCCGTCTGGAATCCCCGCGATTTCCGGGGGAACCTTGACCATGCGCGGCAACGCCCGGGGGGCCTGCACAATGGCGATGTTGCCTTCGCGGCCAAAGGCGTCCTCGCCCGTGAGCGACACGATGAAGTTCAGGCTTTTGTTGTAGACCCGGGGAAAAGGATGGGCTGGATCCAGCCCGATGGGGGTGAGCAGCGGCATGACTTCGCGCTGGAAAATGCCATACGCCCATTCGCGCTGCAAATCGGTCCAGCCGGTGGAATAGATCAGCCCCACGCCGCATTCCATCAGCTTGGGCATGACCTCGCCGGTCAGCAGGCGGTTTTGGCGATCCACCAGCGCGTGGGCGGCGCGCTGCACCCGGTCGAAGGCTTCGGCGGGCAGCAGGCCGTCGGCGCCGGCCAGATCCGGTGTCTGGCGCTGCTGTTCTTTCAGGCTGGCCATGCGGATTTCGAAGAACTCGTCCAGATTGGAGCCGACGATACACAGATAGCGCAGGCGCTCCAGCGCCGGGACGTCGAGGCGTTCGGCCATGGACAGGACGCGTTCGTTGAACTTCAGGACGGAGAGTTCGCGGTTCAGTAAAAGAGGGGTGGCAGCCGTACCCTGCATGGGCGCTCCGGTAGAGTCTGTTATCGGCCTCTATAATCGCACAATGTGACATTTGCAGGTAAGCCCATGGACGATCGTCTGGCCTCCATTGATCTCGGATCAAACACGTTTCGCCTGTCCATCGGGCGTATCGTGCGCCAGGGCGGCGGCGCCCAGCTGTACACCGAAGACCGCTTGCGCGAACTGATCGCCCTGGCCGAGGGCCTGGACGATCACCAGCGCATCCGCCCCGCCACCGTGGCCCAGGCCATCGAGGCCCTGCAGCGCTTTGGCGAACGCCTGCGCGGCTTCGATCCCGCCAATGTGCGGGCCGTGGCCACCAACACCTTCCGGGTGGCCCGCAATGCCGCTGAAATCATCCCCGAGGCCGAACGCGCGCTGGGGTTTCCCATCGAAATCATTTCCGGCCAGGAAGAAGCCCGCCTGATCTATCTGGGCGTGATCCAGGATCTGCCGCCATCCGACGACCGGCGGCTGGTGATCGACATCGGCGGCGGATCCACCGAATTCATCATCGGCCAGCGGGCCAAGCCCCTGCAATTGGCGTCCCTGCAACTGGGCTGCACCATCTGGACCAAGCAGTTTTTCCCCGGCGGGCGGATCACCAAGGCCCGGATGCTGCGCGCCGTCGTGGCCGCGCGCAGCACGATCGAACCCATCAGCCGGCCCTATCGCCACCTGGGCTGGCAGCAGGCCTACGGTTCTTCGGGCACCGCCAAAGGCCTGCTGGCCGTCTTGGTGGAAAACGGATTCAGCCAACACGGGATTACCCTGGACGGCATGCAGCGGCTGTCGGCCGCGCTCATCCAGGCGGGCCGGGTGCGTCTGCAGGACTGGGCCGGGCTGAAGGCCGAACGCGCGCCCGTCCTGGCCGGCGGGCTGGCCATCATGATGGCGGCCTTCCTGGAACTGGGCATCGAGAACATGGGCGCCGGCGACGGCGCCTTGCGCGTGGGCGTGCTGCACGACCTGCTGGGGCGGGATTCGCACCACGACCAGCGCGACGAAACCGTGCGCCTGGTGGGGCTGCGCCATCAAGTGGACGCCCAGCAGGCCGAGCACGTGCGCCAGTTGGCGCTGGTGTTCTTCGACCAACTGAATCTGGACACCGCGCAGCCGCAGGGGGCCGAGCTGCGCAAGGCGTTGGGTTGGACGGCGGCCCTGCACGAAGCGGGCCTGGCCATTGCGCGCAACCACTACCATAAGCACAGCGCCTATATCCTGGAACACGCCGACATGCCCGGATTTTCGCACGACGATCAGCAGTTGCTGGCATTCCTGGCCCTGGGCCAACAAGGCAAGCTGGCCAAGCTGCGCGCCTATGCCCCCACCCGGGACGAATGGCTGGCCCTGTGCTGCCTGCGCCTGGCCGTCCTCCTGCTGCGCCGCCGCGAAGCCCGCGATGCCCTGCCCATCCACCTGCAGGCCCAGGATCAGCACATCACCCTGACCGTCCCCGAAGGCTGGCTGGAAGACCATCCCCTGAGCTGCTTTCTTTTAAAAGGCGAAACCGATATCTGGCGCAAAGCGGGATTCACGTTGGAACTGGCCGAACAGCCCTCCGCATCCGATTGAATAGACCGCATCCTCCGTGCTTCAGCGTACTCGAAACCAGGCCGCCTTATCTGCCTGATTATGCCCCGCCCGCTTGACAGGCAAGACGGTATCTGCGGTGTCGATCAAGATGCTGGACGGTCACGACTGACCTGCCTGCGATAGGCGCCCGGCGACAAACTGAACGCCTTGCTGAAGTGCCGCCGCAAACATACCGCCGAACCAAACCCCGCCTGCTGGGAAATTGTTTCGATCGTGCTTGTGGTGGTTTCAAGCAAGCACTTGGCATACTGCAGCTGCTGCTTCAGGCGCCATTGCACCAACGTCATCCCGGTCAACTGGCGAAACCGGCGCGTCAACGTGCGCACCGACATGTGGGTTTGCGCGGCCAGTTCGGCCAGACCCGCGACGTCCCACGGATTCGCCTGCATCTCGTGAATGATGCGCTGTAGTTTGGCATCGCGTCCGCGAGCCGCCAGCGGGCGCGCTACCCGCTGGGCCTGATCCCCCAGGCGCGGCAGACCGGCCACGAGTTCCTGAGCGATCCGCTCCGCCGCCTCCGCCCCGCACAGGGCCTGCAGCAAGTGCAGGCACGTGTCGATGGCGGCGGCCCCGCCCGCGGAAGTCCACACAGAGCCATCCCGGATAAATAGGATGTCGGACTTCAGGTGGATGCCCGGAAAACGTTGGGAAAAAAGCGCGGCATAGCGCCAATGCGTGGCGGCGGAGCGGCCTGCCAGCAACCCGGCTTCCGCCAGCACGAAAGCACCCAGGCCGCACCCCAGGATTTGCGCCCGGCGCGCATGCGCCCTGAGCAGGGCCTGTTTCAGGCTATCCGGCACCGGGGTGTCGGCCCCGCACCAGCCGGGAATCACGATGGCGTCCGCGGTATCCAGGATTTCCAAACCATGCGCGGTGCTTGGCCTTGTCGTGCCGGTCGACGGCGCCGATCGGCAATGTAACTCATGGATACAAAAAACCCACGAGAGAGAGGGGGGGGGGGGGGGGGGGTGACCAATTGCTACGGAAAAGACCAGTTGCGGCCCCGCTAAATCGAAGGGCCTCGCATCATCGCACCGCAACATGACGACTTTGGGCCGGACATCTCGGGGGAAGCCTTGTCGTTCTGGCGACATAGATCAAACCATATTTGTAATGACCTGAATTGTTTTGATAATAGCCTGAAATGTTCTTGTATGACCACTGTCAAGCCCGGAGAATCAGGCCGTATCCCTCTCCATTTTTACGGCATGCGGCATCACCGCCTGCCACTTCAACGGCGAACAAAGGAGTCCCTATGCGTAACCTCAAGATCAGCACGCGGCTGTGGCTTGGCTTCGGCCTGCTCATTCTGCTTATCCTGCTGATGTCGGGCATCGGCGGCTGGCGCATGATAAGCACCGAGGAAGACAATGCCGCCATCCAGAATCGCCAGATCAGAAGCGCGATGATTCTCCGCTGGGAGGGCATCATCCGGGTCAATGCCAGCCAAACGCTGGCGCTGGCCAACCTGATCGACCCGGAGATCAAGTCCGATTTTCAACAAGCCATGCAAGCGACGGATCAACAGGCCGAAGCATTGGACAGTCAGATTGAAGCCGCCCTGCGATTTCCAAAGGCCCAGGCCATCTTCCAGGAAGCCATGAAGTACCGCCAAGCTTTCTACGAAGGGCGAGACCGGGCATTCAAGAACCTGGAAAACGGAGACCAGGACAGCGCCCGGAAATTCTTCCGTGAAGACATGCCCAAACTGACCGCCAGCTACCTTGAACAGGTTGATGCACTGGCGAAGTTCCAGGAAAACTATGTGGCCAGCACGATTTCAAGCAGCGATCAGGCCAATACACGCGGCATGATGATCCTAGCCATCGCCACCCTGCTGGCCCTGCTGTTCAGCCCCTGGTTCGCCTGGCAAGTCACCCGGTCGATTACGCGCCCGCTGCGCGCGGCAGTGCAACTGGCTGCCGACGTTGCCCAGCGCAACCTGAACGTCGCCATCCGGCCCACAGGTCGCGACGAGGTCACCCAACTGGAAACCGCCCTGAACGACATGATCCACGGCCTGCGCGACATCGTCAGCCAGGTGCGCCTGGGCGCCGACACCATCGCCACGGCGGCGGGCCAGATTTCCGCCGGCAACCTGGATCTTTCGGCGCGCACCGAGCAGCAGTCCGCGTCCCTGGCGCAGACCGCCGCCTCGATGGAAGAAATCACCTCGACTGTGCGGCAAAACGCCGACAACGCCCAGCAGGCCAACACCCTGGCCGCCACGGCCACCCAATCCGCCGACGGCGGGGGCAAAACCGTCCACAAACTGGTGGACACCATGAGCAGCATCAACACCAAATCCCAGCAAATCGCCGAAATCGTCGGGGTCATCGACAGCATTGCCTTCCAGACCAACATCCTGGCCCTGAACGCCGCCGTCGAAGCCGCCCGCGCCGGCGAGCAGGGCCGCGGCTTCGCCGTCGTCGCCGCCGAAGTCCGTGCCCTGGCCCAGCGCAGCGCGACATCGGCCAAGGAGATCAAAGACCTGATCGACGCGGCGGTGGACATCATTACCCACGGCAACGAGGACGCCAGCCAGGCCGGAACCAGCATGCAAGGCATCGTCGGGGACATCGCCCGCGTCACCAGCATCATGAGCGAAATCAGCGCCGCCAGCCAGGAACAAACCACCGGCATCGAACAAGTCAACATCGCCGTCACCCAGATGGACGACGTCACCCGTCAAAACGCCAGCCTGGTGGAGGAATCCGCCGCAGCCGCCAGCAGCCTGGAGGCGCAGGCGCAGACCCTGTCCCAACTGGTGGCGACCTTCCAGCTGGACGACGGCACCCGCGACGACGTCGGACAGGCCCGATACCTGCCCGCCCCGCTGGAAAAAACACTGCCCTCGGCCGCGCCGCGCCGGCAGCCCGGCCAGCCAGCCAGGAGAACCGCCCCGACGGGCGGCGGCCGGCCCGCGCTGGGTGCCCCGGCACAGCCCGTCGCGGTGCAAGAACCGGAGTGGTCGCGCTTTTGATTACGCGGCGCCCCAGGGCACGCCCCGGCGCCGGGCGGCAAACCCGCACGAATATCAAGCGTGCGGGTTTGCCGCCCGACGTCGCTATATCCCGAAATGCCGCCGATAGCGGGCATCCAGACGTTCCAGATCCAACAGGATCGGAAAATCCGCCGTGCCGAAATCCGTGTCCCAGGCGGGCGCGCCGCAAATCGTGGCGCCCAGTTTCAGGTAGCCCTTGATCAGGGGCGGCACGCGCGCGGGCCGGGTGCTGTTCAATTGGCCCAGCGGATAAGGATGCAGGGGCTGTATCCGGGGATCAGCGGGAAACCGGGCCATCAGGGCCTGCGCCCGCCGCCAGACCTCGGACGCCGTGACCCCGCCATCGCGCAGGCTGACGCTGGCGCAGCCCAGCATGTAGCGGTAGCCTTCTCGCACCATCACCTGCCCCAGGGCGGTCCATAGCAGCATGATGGCCGTCCCGTGGCGATACTGCGCGTCAATGCAGGAGCGGCCCACTTCCACCAGCAAAGGCAGGCGGCCCTGCAAAGGGGCCAAGTCGAATTCGGACGCCGAGTAATACCGGCCGGCCTGCGCGGCCGCCTGGGGCGTCAACAGGCGATAGGTGCCCACCACCTGGCCGCTGGCCTGGTCGGAGACCATGAAATGCACGCACCAGGGATCGAAGGGGTCGATGTCGTGTCCATCGACGGCCAAGGGAAAACGGGCGCCCAGTTCCTCGGTGAAAATCCGAAAGCGCAGGCGCTGCAAGGCGCGCAGTTGATCCGGCGTGCGGGCGATGCGCAGATCCAGGCCGGCGGCCTGGATGCCGGGCCAGTCCAGCAGCTGCATTTAGCCGAGCTTCACCGCCACCAGACGGCGCACGCATTCGTCCGCCAGGGCGGCATCGTCGGCCTCGACCATCAGCCGCAGCTTGGGCTCGGTGCCCGACGCCCGGATCAAGACCCGGCCCCGATCGCCCAGTTGGGCCTGCACGGCCTGGGCGGCTTCCCGCAGGCCCGCATGGGCTTGCCAGTCCAGGCCAGGCGCCAGGGGCACATTGACCATCTTCTGGGCGTACATCCTGAGATCGGCCACCAGGGCGGCCAAGGGCAGGCTGGCGTGGCGCATGGCCGCCAACACCTGCAGGGCGGCGACAATGCCGTCCCCCGTGGTGTGGCAATCCAGGCACAGCAGGTGGCCCGAGCTTTCGCCGCCATACAGCCAGCCATGCTGGCGCAGGCGTTCCAGCACATAGCGGTCGCCCACCTGGGCGCGCTCGAAGGGAATGCGCAATTCCTTCAGGCGGCGCTCCAGGCCGAAATTGGTCATCAAGGTGCCCACCACCCCATTGATGGGGTTCAGCTTGGCCCGGTCGCGCACGATGGCATAGAGCAGCTCGTCGCCGTTGTACAGACGGCCGCCGGCGTCCACCATCTGCAGACGGTCGGCGTCGCCATCCAGGGCGATGCCCAGGTCGGCCCCCTGCTCGGCCACGGCCGCCACCAGCGCCTCGGGATGGGTGGCCCCCACCCCTTCATTGATGTTGAAACCATCGGGTTCGCAGCCGATGACGCAGACGTCGGCGCCCAGTTCACGAAAAACGTGGGGGGCGATGTGGTAAGCCGCCCCATGGGCGGCATCCACCACCAGCTTCAGGCCCTGCAGGTCGAGTTCGTTGGGAAACGTGCTTTTGCAGAATTCGATGTAACGCCCGGCGGCATCGCTGATGCGCCGGGCGCGGCCCAGGCCGGCGGAATCCGCACAGCCCACCGGCTGCGCCAGCATGGCCTCGATGGCGGCCTCGGTGGCGTCGGGCAGCTTGGTGCCTCCCGAGGAAAAAAACTTGATGCCGTTGTCGTAGTGCGGATTGTGCGATGCGCTGATGACGATGCCGGCGGCCAGACGCCAGGCCCGGGTCAGGTACGCCACGGCCGGCGTGGGAATGGGGCCGGCCAGCAGGACATCCACCCCCGCCGCCGACAGGCCGGCTTCCAGGGCGGCTTCCAGCATGTAGCCGGAAATCCGTGTGTCCTTGCCGATGACCACCGTCGGCCGCCCGCCGCCGCTCTGCACCCCTTGGGACAGCACGCGGCCGGCGGCATAGCCCAGGCGCAGGGCGAATTCGGCATTGATGCGCTCGCCGCCGACGACGCCGCGAACCCCGTCCGTCCCGAAATACTTGCGTGCGCTCATGCGGCGGCTCCTTGAGAGAGGGTCGGATCGTCGATGGCCGACCAGATTGTCAGGGCATCCAGGGTATCGGCCACGTCGTGCACCCGAAGGATATGCGCCCCGCGGGCGGCGGCGGCCAGGGCGGCGGCCACGCTGCCCCCGAGGCGCTGGTTGGCGGGCCGGCCCGTCAGGGCGCCGATCATGGATTTGCGCGAGACCCCCACCAGACTGGGGTAGTCGGCCCCCACGGCCTGCGGCAAATGATGCAGCAAGGCGTAGTTGTGGGCCGCCGTCTTGCCAAAGCCAAAACCCGGATCCAGCACGATGCGCTGCGCGGCCACCCCGGCATCGCGCAGACGCCGGGCGCCGGCCGCCAGGTAGGCCCGGACTTCCGCGACCACGTCATCGTAGTGCGGCGCCTGCTGCATGGTGCGCGGCTCGCCCTGCATGTGCATCAGGCACAAGGCGCAATCGGCCTCGCGCACCGCGTCCACGGCCTGCGGGGATGAAAACCCCCGAATGTCGTTGATCATGTCCACGCCCGCCTGCAGCACCTGCCGCATGACTTCGGGCTTGCAGGTATCCACCGACAAGGGCACCCCCGCACTCAGCAGGCCCTGAATGACCGGCAGGATGCGGAAGATTTCTTCGTCGGCCGAAACAGCCTGGGCGCCGGGCCGGGTGGATTCTCCGCCGATATCCAGGATGTCGGCGCCTTCCTCCACCAGTTGCAAGCCATGCTCTATGGCCTGATTCACCCGGAAATGCGCATTGCCGTCGGAAAAAGAATCGGGGGTGACGTTGACGATCCCCATGACCAGCGGGCGTTTCAGGGACAGCTGAAAACGCCCGCATTGCAAAGTGGCAAACATAGGACGGAATGAATGGCCTGGTTAGACAGGGGTCGCCGCAGGGTCTTGGTCGGGCTTGGCGGCCGACGGGCCCGCGGAAGGCGGCGTGTGCGGAGTATCGTTGCCCGACGACGAGGTTTTCGGCGGACGGGGCGGGCGGCCATCCATGATGTCGTTGATCTGTTCGGCGTCGATGGTTTCCCATTCGAGCAGCGCGTTGGCCATGGCGTGCATTTTGTCCTGGTTGGACTCGATCAGGTGGCGCGCCACGGCGTATTGCTCGTCGATGATGCTGCGGATTTCGGCATCGACCTTCTGCATGGTGGCTTCGGAGACATGCGTGGTCTTGGTGACGCTGCGGCCCAGGAAGACCTCGCCCTCGTTTTCGGCGTACACCACCGGCCCCAGGGAGTCGGTCATGCCGTAGCGCGTGACGATGTCGCGGGCGATGGCCGTGGCGCGTTCGAAGTCGTTGGACGCGCCGGTGGTCATCTGGTTCATGAAGACTTCTTCGGCAATGCGCCCGCCGAACAGCACGGCGATGGTGTTCAGAAGACGATCCTTGTCCATGCTGTAGCGGTCGGTTTCGGGCAGCTGCATGGTGACCCCCAGGGCCCGGCCACGCGGGATGATCGTGACCTTGTGGACGGGGTCGGTCTTGGGCAGCATGCGCGCCACCAGCGCATGGCCGGATTCGTGGTAGGCCGTGTTGCGGCGTTCTTCTTCGGGCATGATCATGGAGCGGCGCTCGGCGCCCATGATGATCTTGTCCTTGGCCTTTTCGAGGTCGTTCATGTCGACGGTGCGGCCATTGCGCCGGGCGGCGAACAAGGCGGCCTCGTTGATGAGGTTGGCCAGGTCGGCCCCGGAAAAGCCCGGCGTGCCGCGTGCCAGCACGCTGGGATCGACGTCCTGGGCGATGGGCACCTTGCGCATGTGCACCTTGAGGATTTGCTCGCGGCCACGGATGTCGGGCAGCGACACCACCACCTGGCGGTCGAAGCGCCCCGGGCGCAGCAAGGCGGGGTCGAGCACGTCGGGACGGTTGGTGGCGGCGATGACCAGCACGCCCTGGCCGGTTTCGAAGCCGTCCATTTCGACCAGCAGCTGGTTGAGGGTTTGTTCGCGTTCGTCGTTGCCTCCGCCCAGGCCCGCGCCGCGCTGGCGGCCCACCGCGTCGATTTCGTCGATGAAGATGATGCAGGGGGACTGCTTCTTGGCGTTTTCGAACATGTCGCGCACGCGGGCCGCGCCCACGCCGACGAACATCTCGACGAAATCAGAACCCGAAATGCTGAAGAACGGCACCTTGGCTTCGCCCGCGATGGCCTTGGCCAGCAGGGTTTTACCCGTGCCCGGCGGCCCGACCATCAGCACGCCGCGCGGGATGCGTCCGCCCAAGCGCTGGAATTTGGTGGGGTCGCGCAGAAAATCGACCAGTTCCTGGACGTCTTCCTTGGCTTCGTCGCAGCCGGCGACATCGGCAAACGTGATGTTGTTATTGTTTTCGTCCAGCATGCGGGCGCGCGACTTGCCGAAGCTGAAGGCCCCGCCCTTGCCGCCGCCCTGCATCTGGCGCATGAAGAAAATCCAGACCCCGATCAAGAGCAGCATGGGGAACCAGGAAATGAACAGGCTGGCCAGGAAGGAGGGTTCTTCGCGGGCCTTGCCGGACACCTGCACGCCGTCCTTGACGAGTTCGGGCACCATCCAGAGATCGCCCGGCGACGTCAGGCTGTAAGCCCGGCCAGATTCGGGCGTGACATAGATGGTGTCGCCCTGGATGTCGACCTTGTTGATGCGGCCGGCGCGGGCGTCGTTCATGAATTGCGTGTAGGTGACGGTGTCGTTGCCGGTGACCGGGCGTCCGTCGAACTGCTTGAACACCGTAAAGAGCACGAGCGCGATCACCAGCCAAACCGCAACCTTGGAAAACGAGTTGTTCAAAACAAATCTCCTGGGTTTACTGCTGCCAGCCTGCCACGCAGTAAGGGGCGCGATTACAGCAAGCTGACAAATCCGTCAATATTTCATTCTACCTGAATCCAGGGCCATGCCACCGGGCCGGCCTGGACATTTAAGCGGCCCGGTCTTGAGAAACCTTAAGCCCGCGCGCCACCAGAAAGGTTTCGGCGGATTCGGTGCGCGAGGCCTTGGGCTTGCGTTCGACCACGCGCACGAAATGCTGCTTGAACAACTGCACGATCTGGGAAAAACCGCTGCCGTGAAAGGCCTTGACCACCAGGACGCCATCGGGCTTGAGGTGGCCGCAGGCGAATTCGAGGGCCAGTTCGCACACATGGGCGATACGGGCCGAATCCGCCGAAGCCACACCGGATAAGTTGGGGGCCATATCCGAAATGACAAGGTCCACCGCCTGGCCTTGCAGCCGGTCGTGCAGCTGTTGCAGGACATCGTCCTCGCGGAAGTCGCCCAGGATGAATTCCACCCCGGCGATGGGCGCCATCGGCAGGAGATCCAGGGCGATGATCCGGCCATCGACCACGCCGCCCGCGCCCAGCAGGCGTTCGCGCGCGATCTGCGACCAGCTGCCGGGCGTGGATCCCAGATCGACCACCACATCGCCCCGGCGCAGCAGTTTTTCGGCATCCAGGATTTCAGACAGTTTGAAGGCCGCCCGCGCCCGATAGCCCTTTTGTTGCGCCATTTTGACGTAAGGGTCCTGAATATGACGCTGCACCCAGGCTTTGGAGAATTTTTTCTTGGCCATTCCCGTACAATTCCAGTATGCCGAAACTTGAACTAAACCCCCAGCAGCGCCGCAGTCTGCGTGCCGCTGCCCACCCTTTGCATCCGGTCGTCCTGATCGGGGACAAAGGCCTGACCGACGCTGTGCTGGGTGAAATCGACCGCAGCCTGGCGGCCCACGAACTGATCAAGGTGCGTGTGTCGGGCGCCGAGCGCCCCGACCGCGAAGCCATGCTGGAAGCCATCTGCGACGCGCTGTCATGCGCGCCCGTGCATCATTTGGGCAAAACGCTGATTATCTACCGTCCCGATGTGCTTGCGCAACAAGCCGCCGCCGAAGCCCTGAACGCCACCCGGGCCGTGCGCAAAAAATCCGAACCTTACGTCCCCAAGAAACAAGCCGCCAACCCGGCCTCGGCCAGCGCGGGCCAGCGGCCCAGCCGGCGACCCGCCGATGCGCCGGGCCGCGACAGCCTGGACGCGCCGCGCCGCCGCGCCGATGGCGACCGCCGTCCCGCCCAGGACGACCGCCGCCCCAGCGCCCGGCGGGCGCGCCCCGCGGGCGCTGCTGCCGCCCACGGCATTCCGCGCCGCAGCGGCAGCGCCCTGTCGCTGCGGGCAGGCGCCCGGCGCGGCTCTCGATAAGCCCCCAAAAGCCCCCCACAGACGGCCCGGCACGCGGGGCGCCAAGCGCCCCGGGTCGGCATGCGCCGCCGGGGCTGGTTCGCAGGCGCGTGCCGATTACTGATAGCTGACCGAGCAGACTTCGTATTCGCGCACCCCGGCCGGGGCGCGGACTTCAACGACATCCCCTTGGCTTTTGCCGATGAGCGCACGCGCCACGGGGCTGGAGACCGAAATCATATTGGCGCGGATGTCGGCTTCCAGGTCGCCCACGATCTGATAGGTCAGGCGTTCGCCGGAGGCCAGATCTTCGATCTCGACGGTGGCGCCGAACACGGCCTGGCCGTCCAGATCCAGATCGGCGGGATTGATGATCTGGGCATTGGACAAGGTGCCTTCCAGTTCCTGGATGCGACCCTCGACGAAGCCCTGGCGTTCGCGGGCCGCGTCGTATTCCGCGTTTTCGGACAGGTCGCCCTGGGCGCGGGCTTCGGCGATGGCGCTGATGACCTCGGGACGCTCGACGGTCTTCAGACGATGAAGTTCGGCTTGTAAACGCTCGGCTCCGCGAGCGGTCAAAGGAATCGCAGCCATAGTTTTCTGACTCAAAGTAAAAAGACGCCCCATGCGCTGGGGCGCCTGACAACAAGAAAAATACAAGAACGGGAGATACCCGGTGTTTGTACCCCGACAGCCTGGATGGATGAACCAGGAAGGAATACGGATCGGACGCCGCGGCACGACGCCTGGTGGCGCAAAGCGACGGCAAAGCATGCCGGTGACTGCCCGTGGTGGCCAGCGGCGGCGCCCGTGAAAAACCCCGGCCGCAACCGGGGTGACAGGCACATTGTGGTCAATCTCAAGGAAAAAAGCAAGCGCCGCCCTGAAAAATCAACCAGGCGCGGAACCGGCGGCCTCTCCTACCCGCGCGAACCGCGTGGGACGCCGGAGCGGGCGGCGCCCCGGCAGCACCGCCGAGGCCCGTCGCGCCTATGCCGCAGACGCCGCGGGCCGCCGGCGGCCGCGCAACAAGGCGTACAAGAGAATGGCGCCGAACGTGGCGGTGCCGATGCCATCGAGCTTGAAGCCGCCGATTTCCAGCGAAAAATTGCCCGCACCCAGAATCAGGGTGACCGCGGCCACGATCAGGTTGCGGTTATCGGAAAAATCCACCTGGTTGACCACCCAGATGCGGGCCCCGGCAATCGTGATCAAACCGAACACCACCACGGCCATGCCCCCCAGTACGGGGGCCGGAATGGCCTGGATGACCGCCCCGAACTTGGGCGAGAAGCCCAGCAGCAAAGCCACCAGCGCCGCCACCACGAACACCAGGGTGGAATAGATTTTGGTGACCGTCATGACCCCGATGTTTTCGGCATAGGTGGTGACCCCGGTGCCGCCCATGGCGCCGGAAATCATCGTAGCCACCCCGTCGCCCAGAAAGGCGCGGCCCAGGTAGCGATCCAGGTTCTGCCCCGTCATGGCGCTGACGGCCTTGATGTGGCCCAGGTTTTCGGCCACCAGGATGATGGCCACCGGCGCAATCACGCTGATGGCATGGGCCTCGAACACCGGCGCGGTCAGCTGGGGCAAGCCCAGCCACGAGGCCGCCGCAATCGCCGAAAAGTCGATCGGCGCGCCCAGGCCCAGCCCGTTGGTCAGGATGGCATACAGGATACAAGCCAAGAACAGGCCGACCAGGATCAGCAGGCGCTGGATCAGCCCGTGGGTATACACCGCCACCCCGCCGACGCACAACACGGTGACCAGGGCCATGACCGACTCGAACAAAGACCCGCCCATGGCGCTCTTGGCGGCCAGGGGGGCCAGGTTCAGCCCGATCACCGCCACTACCGCGCCGGTCACCACGGGGGGCATCCAGTGGTCGATCCAATCGGCGGCGGCCCCCTGCCGGGCATTGACGGCCATGGTCAGCAGGCCGATCCCGGCGTAGATCAGGCCGCAGACGATGATGGCTCCCAGGGCCACCCCGATATTGGGGTTGGGCCCGCTGCCGGCATAGCCGGTGACGGCCACCACCCCGCCGATGAAAGCGAAACTGGATCCCAGGTAGCTGGGCACCCGTCCGCCGACGAACAGGAAGAACACCAGCGTGCCCACCCCGGACATGAGGATCGCCATGTTCGGGTCGAAGCCCATGATCAGCGGGGCCAGGATGGTGGAGCCGAACATGGCGACCACGTGCTGCGCGCCCATGGCCACGGTCTGCGGCAAAGGCATGGTTTCATCGGGCTGCACGACAGCGCCTTCAGCGGTGCCCGAAACCCGCCGCCAGCGCGGAAAATAAGTGTTGTTCATGATGTCGCGGCCCAGTGGCCGCCGGTGTGGGATAAAAGTGGGAAGCTGCGCAAGTTTACGGCGAAACGCCGCGCCGATGAAACACCAGCGGCACTCAGCAGGAAAACGGCATGATCCGGCGCGCTGCGCCGCGAATCCCCCGACCGGATCGAGACCCCTGCGCCCGCCACGGCCCAAGGCGGGCTCAGGGTTTCCCGTCTTCCGGTTTCCCGTCGTCCCCGCCCGGCAGCCGGGGCTTGCGCTTGCGGCCCGCCGCCACCGCGTCATACAGGGCATCGGGCACCAGCCGCAGCAGTCGTCCCACCCAGGCCATGGGCCAAGGGATGACGCGGTAGCGGTCGCGCGCCTCGATGGCGCGCACGGCCTGCGCCGCGAAACGCGCCACCGGCATCAGAAAAGGCATGCGGTAAGGGTTGTGCGCCGTCATGGGGGTGGCAATGAAGCCCGGGGCGATGGTCACCACATCCACCCCGGAGCCGCGCAATTCTACGCGCAGACTCTCGCAATAGGCCCGCACGGCGGCCTTGGAGGCGCTGTAGGCCCCCGCTCCCGGCAGGCCGCGCACGCCGGCCACGCTGCCGATGCCCACCAGCACGCCCCGCCGCTGGGCGCGCATCGGCGCGATGAACGGCTCAAACGTGGCCACCATGGCCAGGACATTGGTGTCGAAAATCGCTTGAAAGACCTGAAAATCCTCTGGTTCGGCAGTCAGGGTGCCCGCGCTGATGCCGGCGCAGGCGATAACGCCATCCACCGGCCCCAGAGACAGGAAATCCTGGGCGGCCGCCCGCAGGGCGGCGCGGTCGCGGACATCCAGGGCATAGACCCGGTGCCCCGCCCCCGGCAAGGTGTCGCACAGCGCCCGCAGGGCATCCACGCGCCGTCCGACCAGGCCCAGGGCGGCCCCCCGGGCCGCGTATTGCCGCGCCAGGGCCTGGCCAATACCGCTACTGGCCCCGGTGATGAATATCCGGTGATGCGCATCACTCGCCGCCAAAGGCGGCGGCCCGGATGGCGCGGCCCCCGTCGCGCCATCCGGGGCGGCGGGCGCTGCCGCAGGCACGGGCTGCGCGTCGGCCATGGCGCGCGTCAGCCCGCCACGGCGGCGTGCATGGCCTGCAGGGCGTAGACTTTCAGCCCGCCGCCGTGACGCAGATACTGCAAGCCTTCGACCGCCGCCCGCGCCCCCGCGATGGTGGTGAAGAACGTGACCCGGTTGGCCAGCGCCTGAGTGCGGATGGTGCGCGAATCGGCAATGGCGTTGCGGCGTTCTTCGACGGTATTGATCACCATGGCGATCTCGCCGTTTTTCAGCATGTCCACAATATTTGGACGGCCTTCGGTGACCTTGTTGACGACCTCCACCGCCAGGCCGGCGGCCTCGATGACGGCGGCCGTGCCCCGGGTGGCGATCAGTTGGAAGCCCAGGCCCGCCAGGCCACGGGCGACTTCGACCGCGCGCGGCTTGTCCTGGGCGCGCACGCTGATGAAGACTTTGCCGGATTCGGGCAGCCAAGCCCCGGCGGCGATCTGGGATTTGACGAAGGCTTCGCCAAACGTATCGCCCACGCCCATGACTTCGCCGGTGGATTTCATTTCCGGCCCCAGGATGGTGTCCACGCCGGGGAATTTCACGAAGGGGAAGACGGCTTCCTTGACGCAATAATGCACGGGGGCCGGAATGGCCGTGACGCCTTGCTGGGCCAGGGTGCGGCCCGCCATCACGCGGGCGGCGATCTTGGCCAGCTGGCGGCCGGTGGCCTTGGACACATAGGGCACGGTGCGCGAGGCGCGCGGGTTGACTTCCAGCACGTACACATCGCCGTCCTGGATGGCGAACTGCACGTTCATCAGGCCCTTGACGTTGAGCGCGCGCGCCATCAGCGCCGTCTGGCGCTTGATCTCGTCCACGATCTCGGGGGACAGGGAATACGGCGGCAGGCTGCAGGCCGAGTCGCCCGAATGCACGCCGGCCTGTTCGATATGTTCCATGACACCGCCCACGACGACGTGTTCGCCATCGGCCAGGCAGTCCACGTCCACTTCGGTGGCGTTGTTCAGGAAATGATCCAGCAGCACGGGGGAATCGTTGCTGACTTTGACCGCCTCGCGCATATAGCGTTCGAGATCCTGCGGTTCGTGCACGATCTCCATGGCGCGCCCGCCCAGCACATAGCTGGGGCGCACCACCAGGGGATAGCCGATTTCGCCGGCCAGGGCCAGGGCTTCGCTTTCGGTGCGGGCCGTGCGGTTGGCGGGCTGGCGCAGGCCCAGCTTGGTCAGCAGTTTTTGAAAGCGTTCGCGGTCTTCGGCCACGTCGATGGAGTCCGGGCTGGTGCCGATGATGGGCACGCCGTTGGCTTCCAGGGCGCGCGCCAGCTTGAGCGGCGTCTGGCCGCCGTACTGCACGATCACCCCCACCGGGTTTTCCTTGTGGACGATCTCCAGCACGTCTTCGAGCGTCAGCGGCTCGAAGTACAGGCGGTCGGACGTGTCGTAGTCGGTGGAGACTGTCTCCGGGTTGCAGTTGACCATGATGGTCTCGTAGCCGTCCTCGCGCAGGGCCAGCGCGGCGTGCACGCAGCAGTAGTCGAACTCGATGCCCTGCCCGATGCGGTTGGGGCCGCCGCCCAGCACAATGATCTTCTTGCGGTCGGTGGGCGCGGACTCGTCTTCTTCTTCGTAGGTGGAGTACATATACGCCGTGGTGGTGGCGAATTCAGCCGCGCAGGTATCCACGCGCTTGTACACCGGGCGCACATTCATCTGGTGGCGCAGCTTGCGCACTTCCGCTTCGGTGGTGTCCAGCAAGAACGCCAGGCGGCGGTCGGAAAAGCCCCGACGCTTCAGGCGGCGCATGGTGTCGTCGTCCAGCTCGGACAGCGTGTGCTGTTCCAGGGCCAGCTCGATATCGACGATTTCCTTGATCTGCGCCAGGAACCAGGGGTCGATCTTGGTCAGCTGGTGGACTTCGTCCAGACTGAAACCCTGGGCAAAGGCGTCGCCCACGTACCAGATGCGTTCGGGGCCGGGCTCGCCCAGCTCGATCTGCAGGCGTTCGCGGTCGGTGGTTTTCTGGTTCAGGCCATCGACACCGACTTCCAGCCCGCGCAGCGCCTTCTGGAAGGCTTCCTGGAAGGTGCGGCCAATCGCCATGACTTCGCCCACCGCCTTCATTTGCGTGGTCAGGCGGGAATCGGCCTGGGGGAATTTTTCAAAGGCGAAGCGCGGCACCTTGACGACGACGTAGTCCAGGGTGGGCTCGAAGGACGCCGGGGTGGCCCCGCCGGTGATTTCGTTGCGCAGTTCATCCAGCGTATAGCCCACGGCCAGCCGCGCCGCGACCTTGGCAATGGGAAAGCCCGTGGCTTTAGAGGCCAGGGCCGAGGAACGCGACACGCGCGGATTCATCTCGATGACGATCATGCGGCCATTGGCGGGATTGACGGCGAACTGCACGTTCGACCCGCCCGTATCCACGCCGATTTCGCGCAGCACCGCGATGGAGGCGTTGCGCATGATCTGGTATTCCTTGTCCGTCAGCGTCTGCGCGGGGGCCACGGTGATGGAATCCCCCGTGTGCACGCCCATGGGATCAAGGTTTTCGATGGCGCAGACGATGATGCAGTTGTCCGCGCTGTCGCGCACCACTTCCATCTCGAATTCTTTCCAGCCCAGCAGGGATTCTTCGATCAGGAGTTCGCGCGTGGGCGAGGCTTCCAGGCCGCGACGGCAGATGGTCTCGAATTCTTCGGCGTTGTAGGCGATGCCGCCGCCCGTGCCCCCCAGCGTGAAGCTGGGGCGGATCACCGCCGGGAAGCCGGACGTGCCGATCTCGGCGGCGATGCGTTTTTGCACCGCCCAGGCTTCGTCCATGCTGTGGGCCACGCCGGATTTGGCGGATTCCAGCCCGATGGCGGTCATGGCGTCCTTGAACTTCAGCCGGTCTTCGGCCTTTTCGATGGCCGCCGCATTGGCGCCGATGAGTTCGACCCCGTGCCTGGCCAGCACGCCTTCACGATCCAGATCCAGGGCGCAGTTGAGCGCGGTCTGCCCGCCCATGGTGGGCAGCACGGCGTCCGGTTTTTCGGTTTCGATGATTTTTTCGAGCGCCTGCCAGGTGATGGGTTCGATGTAGGTGACGTCGGCCGTTTCCGGGTCCGTCATGATGGTGGCGGGGTTGCTGTTGACCAGAATGGTGCGAAAGCCATCGGCCTTCAGGGCCTTGCAGGCCTGCGCCCCGGAATAATCGAATTCACAGGCCTGGCCGATGATGATGGGGCCCGCCCCGATGATGAGAATGCTTTTGATGTCTGTACGCTTTGGCATGGGATGACGATATCGGTTATTTGGACTGGGCTTTGTGCTGGGCCATCAGGTCGATGAATTTGTCGAACAGCACCAGGATGTCGTGCGGGCCGGGGCTGGCTTCGGGGTGGCCCTGGAAGCAGAACACGGGCTTGTCGGTGAGCTCGAAGCCCTGCAGGGTGCCGTCGAACAGGGACTTGTGCGTGATGCGCGCATTGGCGGGCAGGCTGTCGCCGTCCACGGTGAAGCCATGGTTCTGGCTGGTGATGAACACGCGGCCCGTGTCCAGGTCCTGCACCGGGTGATTGGCCCCATGGTGGCCGGTTTTCATTTTCAGGGTGCGCCCGCCCAGGGTCAGGCCCAGCACTTGCTGGCCCAGGCAAATGCCGAACAGAGGAATCCCGCGATCCAGCACGGCCTGGCAGGTGTCCACCGCATACTGGCAGGCGGCGGGGTCGCCGGGGCCGTTGGACAGGAACACGCCGTCCGGGTTTTGCGCCAGGATGTCGGCCACCGGCGTGGTGGCGGGCACCAGCGTGATGCGGCAGCCGCGGTCGGCCAGCAGGCGCAGGATGTTGGTCTTGATGCCGTAGTCGTAGGCCACCACGTGGTATTGGGCGTTTTCCTGGCGGCGGAAGCCCTGCCCCAGCTGCCAGGTGCCCTGCACCCAGGCGCCGGCCTTGGGGGTGGTGACCTTCAGGGCCAGATCCTGGCCCTCCATGCCGCCGAAGCCCTGGGCGAATTCCACGGCGCGGGCCACGTCGTCGCCCACCAGGATGCAGGCCCCCTGGGCGCCGCGTTCGCGCAGGATGCGGGTGAGTTTGCGGGTGTCGATGTCCGCGATGGCCACGATGCCCTGGGCTTTGAGGTATTCGGGCAGCGATTGCCGGGCCCGGAAATTGGACATCAGGGCCGGGCAATCGCGCACGACCAGGCCGGCGGCGTGCACGTGGTTGGATTCGACGTCTTCGCCATTGACGCCGGTGTTGCCGATGTGGGGATAGGTGAGCGTGACGATTTGGCCGTTGTAGCTGGGGTCGGTCAGGATTTCCTGGTAGCCGGTCATGGCGGTGTTGAAGACGATCTCGGCGACGGTGTATCCGTCGGCGCCGATGGAAACGCCCCGAAATACAGTACCATCAGCCAAGGCGAGAATTGCTGGAACATGCCCTGCGGGCCCCTCTGGAAATATGGACGACAGCAAAATGTACCCCGGTTGTAAAGTCGATATATAAACCTTCCTATTATACAGCCCGATCAGGGTTTTTCCTCATGACCACCCGGTTTCGCCTGCCAATTTTCTTCTGCAAAATGGTCTAAAGTAAGTCTTTTCAACTGCTTTCGCCAAGGTCTCAGCCTTCATGACCCACCAACTCGACGCCTTGCGCGCACTGACCACCGTTGTCGCCGACACGGGCGATTTTGAAACCATGCGGGCGTACCGGCCCACGGACGCCACCACCAATCCGTCGCTGATCCTCAAGGCCGTGCAGCAGGACGCCTACCGGCCGCTGCTGGATCAGGTGCTGCGCGACTACCCCGCCGCCCCCCTGGCCGAGCAGGTCGACCGCCTGCTGGTGGCGTTCGGCCGCGAAATCCTGGCCATTGTGCCGGGCCGGGTTTCCACCGAGGTCGATGCCCGCCTGTCCTTCGATACCCAGGCCAGCATCGAGCGCGCCCGCCAGATCATCGGCCTGTATGAATCCGTGGGCATCGGCCGCGAACGGGTGCTGATCAAACTGGCCGCCACCTGGGAAGGCATCCAGGCGGCCCGGGTGCTGCAAGCCGAGGGCATCCAGTGCAATCTGACGCTGCTGTTTTCCCTGACGCAGGCGATTGCCTGCGCCCAGGCCAAGGTCACGCTGATTTCGCCGTTTGTGGGGCGTATTTACGATTGGGTCAAAAAAGCGGCGGGCAGCCAGTGGGATGAAGCGGCGCACACGGGGGGGAATGATCCCGGGGTGCAGTCGGTGGCCCGCATTTATCGTTATTTCAAGGCCTACGATCTGCCCACTCAGATCATGGGGGCCAGTTTCCGCAATATCGGCCAGATTCGGGCGCTGGCGGGCTGCGATCTGCTGACGATCAGCCCGGCGCTGCTGGGCGAACTGGCGGCATCCACCGATCCGCTGCCCGCCTGCCTGACGGTCGAGGACGCGAAGGCGAATGCGCCCGAATGGCTGGCCAGCAACGAGGTCACGTTCCGCACGCAGCTGAATCAGGATGCCATGGCGACGGAAAAACTGGCCGAGGGGATTCGGGTTTTCACGGCGGATGCGGTGCAGTTGGATGGCTTGCTGGGGAGGTGAATGGCTTGGCGGCGGTGCGATGGCTTACTTCGGGTCCTGCGCCAGCTCCAACCGGTAGGACAATGCGACAAACAGGCTCTGGGCCAGGCAAAGGGTGCATGTCAGCGCACGAAAACCGAAAATTTCCGCTTCCTGGACTGTCAGCGTGGCGCTGGCCCGGCTGGACAGGGCATTCAATCGGCTGTCCGTAATGGCCACCAGTTTTGCGCCATTTTCAAGCGCCTGATCGACGATGTCCTGGGTTTCCGTCGCATATGGCGTGAAAGACACCGCCAGCATCACATCGCCCGGCCTGAGTGAACGCAACTGACTGGCTTGCTGGCTACCCAGGCCGGTCACGAGCTGGATGCGCTTATTGGTATGCTGCAAGGCATAGCTCAGATAGGCGACCACCGAAAAAGATCGGCGCACCCCCACCAGCCAGATCGTATCGGCTTCAAATAACAAATCAACGGCGCGCGTCAGGCTGGACTCGTCCAGCATGTCCCGCAGTCGTTCCATGCCAACGATGCTGCCTTCCAAAAAGGCGCGGGAAATCTCGCCGCTGCCCATGGGGTCGTTTTGATCAATGACGCCGCGGATACGGGCTTGGTAATTGCGCCAGGGCGCAACATGCTGGGCGATCGCATCACGAAACAACCGCTGCATTTCCGAAAATCCCGAGAAACCAAAATGTTTGGCGAACCGGACAACCGCCGAGGGCTGTACCTCGCAGGCATGGGCGACATCCTGAATGCCCATGAGCCCAAGCCGTTCGCTATTGGCTTCGATAAACCGGGCGATCTGCTTGAGCTGCCGACTGAGCCGAGGATATTGCAGCGTCACTTCGCTCAACAATTGATCCGGGCTGGCCGGCGGGGGGGTCTGGGGGGCCTGCATCACAGATCGACCGGCTGGCCGCTGGACAGCGACTGCGTGATGGCCAGGCCGATCCGCGTGGCTTCGCTCGCGTCGTCCAGCGTCAGCGCCACCGGATGTTCGCCACGGCAAGCATCCACAAAATGCTGCATTTCCCTTAAAAACGCATCGGCGAAGCGTTCGTAGAAATCGGCGGTGGATTGATAGCGCACACCATATGCGTCGCTGACCACCACCCGATCGCTGGCAGCCCCATGGCCGACCAAGAGCTTGCCTTCTGTGGCAATCACTTCTGTTTGTGTTTCGTGGCCATGCGCAAAAGTGCGGGAGGCATAGAATACGGCACGTGAACCATCCTGGAATTCGACGATCGCCAGTCCGTTATCCACATCATGATAAGGCTGCAGCCCTGTATGCACGGCAATTGTCCCGGTCGCAAAGGCGCGCGTCGCTTTCGGCCCGCCCAGCAGCCATCTGGCAAGATCAATGTCATGCACACTGCAGTCCATGAAAATGCCGCCCGACTGGCCGGCATAATCGACAAAAAACCCTGAAGGATCATTGCGGTCGCAAGTCTGTGAGCGCACCAGGAAAGGCCGGCCCAGCACCCCGGACGCCAACTGCCGCTGCGCGTTCTGATAGCTGAGATCGAATCGGCGCACGAACCCCACCATGGCGACCTGTTCAGGGTGCTGTCGGCCAACCGCCAGCACCCGCTGGCACGCCGCCATGTCCAGCGCCAGCGGTTTCTCGACAAAGACGTGTTTGCCCGCTTGCAACACCGCGATCACTTGATCCGCATGCAAGGCCGTGGGGGTCGCCAGGACAACCGCGTCCAGCGTCCGGTCATTCAGCACGGCGTCGAAATCCGTATCAAAATCAGGAACCCCCAGTATGTCGCAAGCGTAATGCCGATCCTGTTCGTCCGCACTGCAGGCCCGACACAGTGTTGCGCCGGGGATATGCTGGGCAATATTGGCGGCATGCCGACGCCCCAGTCGGCCCAAACCGACAATACCGACACGCAAAGAAGTGTTTGTCTTAACCATAATGAACCATGATGAACGACAGGAATCAATCAAAAACGACGGCCTGGCCACTGGCCAGGGATCGCGCAGCCGCATCGGCCAAGCGCTGTGCCGCCACGCCATCGGCGATGCCGGTTCGAAAAGAGGCACCGGTTTCCAACTGCTGAAAAAAGTGCTCTATTTCCAGCCGATACGCCTCGCGGTAGCGTTGCAGGAAAAAATGCTCGGGCTTATCGAGATGCACACCCCGCGCATCCATCTGGCATACGGCGGTAGGGCGCAGATTCTCGCAAGCCAGCAGGCCGGCGGATCCCAGCACTTCAAAGCGCTGGTCATAGCCATAGGCGGCACGCCGCGAAGCGTTGATCTGGCAGAGGCGGCCCGAACGGGTACGAAGCGACACCACGACGCTGTCGACATCCCCTGCCCGCCCGATCGCCGGGTCGACCAGACTGGCGCCTGTTGCACTCAGCCAAACGGCCTCATCGCCAAGTATCCAGCGGAATACGTCAAAATCATGAATCAGCATGTCACGAAAAATCCCCCCCGAACTGCGGATGTAATCTATCGGGGGCGGGGCGCAATCCCGGCTGGTAATCACCAGCATTTCCGGCGTGCCGATCTCGCCGTCATCCAAACGCCGCTTGGCTTCGCTGAAACTTGGATCGAAGCGGCGTTGAAAACCGATCATGCAGGCCACCCCAGCTTTGGCAACCGCTTCGGCGCACTCCTGGGCGCGGGCGGTTGAAAGATCGACTGGTTTTTCACAAAAGATATGCTTGCCGGCCGCTGCCGCCTGCTGGATCAAGGCGCTGTGCGTCGTCGTGGGCGTACCGATGATGATGGCGCTGACCGCCGGATCCTGGAAAATTGCGTCGGGGTGCGCGTCCGCGCGGGCCCCGTATTTTTCAGCAAGCCGCCGCGCCGCCTCGGCAAAGGGATCGCTGATGTATTTAAGCTGAACACCAGGCAAACCAGCCAGATTGGCGGCATGGATGCCGCCGATGCGGCCCGCACCAAATAACGCGACTTGCTTCATGGAAAAGTCCTTGTGTTGACTTGCTTTATGAATAATATTCATGAACCGGCGGCCTACGCTTTCAGTAGCCACTCATGCCGTGGATCATTTTTGAACACCCAGTTTCTCTGCGGCCCCGCCATGACGTTCAAATAATAAAGATCGTAGCCATGCGGCGCCACGACCGGATGGTAGCCGCGCGGCACCATGACCGTATCGTGATTTTCTATGACAATGGCTTCATCGAGGCTGCGGTCATCTGTATAGACCCGTTGGAAAGCGAAACCCTGGGCCGGATCGAGCCGATGGTAATAGGTCTCCTCCAGCTGTGTTTCCTGCCCCTCGATGTGTTGATCATGCTTATGCGGCGGATAACTGGATGAATGGCCCGCCGGCGTCACCACCTCGACAACCAGCAGATGCGCCGCGGTCGGATCCGTGTGCGGCAAAATATCGCAGATATGCCGCTGATTGCTTCCCTTTCCCCGGGTCGAGCGCTTCATGGCCGCCGGATCCAGGACACGCACAAGCCGTTCACGCGTATCGGAAGGGGCGGAACAAAGCGCGATCTCGGCATCCCGCGTCGCCCGCAGTTCGAGATGGCGGCCCGCGGGCACATAAACGGCGGCGGGCGCCTGATCCTCGAAAACGCTATCCCGGGTTCCCAAGGCGGAATACATCCGGCCCTCGATCCTCAGATCAATCTGGCCCCGCAAGACCACCACGCAGAGTTCGCGGTGTCCGGTGTCGAGCGGCTCGGCCTCGCCGGCCGCCAGCCGGATGGCCCGAAAGCCGGTGTACGTCCAGCCTGCGCGTTCTGGCGTCACATCCACAATGGTGCGCCCGGCGGCCGCCTTGATAAGCAAAGGTGAATAGGCCATCTCATGCCTCCCTGGTATTGATCCGCTCGACAAGGGCACGCAGCGTTTCGTAGCCTTTTTTCGCATAGCGGTAGCTGGGCGCCACGGCGGGGTCTTGTTCGGCTTCGACAACCAGCCACCCTTCGTAGCCATTGGCCCGCAGTAAATGCAAGATGGCATCGAAGTCCAGATCGCCGTCCCCCGGGACGGTAAACGCCCCGTTGAGCACAGCCCCCAGGAAAGACCAGCCTTCATTGCGCGCCTGCTGGACAAGACTGGAACGCACATCTTTGCAATGCACATGGATGACCCGGTCGAGGTGCCTGCGCAGCAAAGACGCCGGATCGTGGGCGCCGCCAAAAAACGCGTGGCCGGTGTCGAACAACAGGCCAACGCTGTCTGGATTTGTCAAAGCCATCAACTGGTCGATGTCTTCCGGCGACTCGACATAGGCGCCCATGTGGTGGTGATACGCCAAGGCAATGCCATAGTCTGTCTTCAAATGCGCACCGAACGCATCCAGGCGTTGCGCATAGGCTTTCCATTGCGCAAGGCTGATGAAGCGCGGCCGCTGCGACAGCGGCGTATCCTGGCGGCCCTGAATGGATCCCGAGACTTCTCCGTAAACGACGACCTTGCACCCGTTGTCGCGCAGCTTTTCCATGTGCGCCCGGCAACGGGACACTTCTTCGTCCAGAGTCCCTTCGGCAAGATGGCCGGAATACCACCCAGACACGCAAACCAGCCCGAATTGGGCAAGTTTCGCACCCAATGCCTGGGATTCCTGGGGAAACTTATTGCCAAGCTCGAAGCCGGCGTAACCGATCTCCGCGCCCTCGGACAACGCGGTATCCAGTGGCGTGTCGCCCCCCAGCGCGGGCAGATCATCATTCATCCACGAGATGGGATTGATACCAATACGGACATTCCAGGGTTTCATAACAGCCTTGTCGAATCAATTGAAGAAGACGGCGCAATCAATCGCCTTGCTTTTGCTTGTTCTGCACATAGCGCGCGCGGGCTGCCGCGACCGCCGTGCGCTCGGTGACTTCAGGAATGGGCACGTCCCACCAGCAGCCCCCCTCATCGGTTGTCCGCTCGGGCGTCGTGTTGATGACAATCACCTGGGTAAGCGATGCCGCGCGCGCAGCGGCCATGGCGCGCCGAAGCGCCGGCACATCGGCCACGCGGCAGGCCTGGGCACCCAGGCTTGCCGCGTGGGCCGCCAGGTCGATATTGGCCGGCGCGCCGCCGTCGGCAATGCAATCCGCCAGCAGATTATTGAAGCGCGGGCCGCCACTGGCCTGCTGCAAACGATGGATGCACCCATACCCTTGATTGTCCAGCACCACGATAATGAGCTTGCGGCCCATCTGAACCGAAGTCGCAATCTCGGAATTCAGCATCAGATAAGAACCATCGCCGACCATCACAATGACTTCGCGCTCTGGATGGGCAATCTTGACCCCCAGGCCGCCCGCGATTTCGTACCCCATCGTGGAATAACCGTATTCCATGTGATAGCCACCCGGGGTGCGGGTGCGCCAGAGCTTGTGCAATTCCGCCGGCAAGGTGCCGGCCGCGCACACGACGATATCGTGTTCCGCCGACTCGGCCAGGCTGGCCTGGACGGCGCCAATGACCTCGGCGTCATAGGGCAGCACACCCACCGGCGGCTGCGCCGCCGTCAGGGCATCGACACCGGCATTCCACCGGGCGGCGGCTTCCCGGGCGCGTTGGGTCCATGCGCCATCGGGCCGCCAACCCGTCAGGCCGGCGGCAATGCGCTCCAGCGCGCTGCGAGCATCCGCCACGACAGAAAAGGCTTTGCGCTTGGCGGCATCCAGCGGCTGGACGTTCAGCCCAAGCAAGGGGACATGGGCAAACAGGCTATTCGAGCCCGTCGTGAAATCCTGCAACCGCGTGCCCACGGCAATGATCAGATCCGCATCGGCAACCAGGCTATTGGCCGCGGGCGACCCCGTCACCCCGATGGCGCCCAGATTCATGGGGTCATCCCAGGCCAGGCTTCCCTTGCCGGCTTGAGTCTCGGCGACGGGAATACCATAGGCAGACGCCAGGTCGGCCAGCGCCGCCCAGGCCTGGCTGTACAGGACGCCGCCTCCCGCAATAATCAGCGGACGTTTCGCATGGCGCAACCGCTTGAGCGCGCCATGCAGAACTTCCGGATCCGGGGCGGGCCGCCGCAAACGCAACGGCGCCGGGTGAAGAAAATCTTGCGGACAATCAAAGGCCTCGGTCTGCACGTCCTGCGGCAACGCCAGGCAAACCGGGCCGCAGGCGGCAGGATCGGTCAGGACATGAATGGCATGGGGCAAAGCCGCCAGAATTTGCTCCGACCTTTGGATACGATCGAAATAGCGCGTCACCGGCCGCAGGCAGTCATTGACCGAAATATCCCCCTGATCAAAGGATTCCAGCTGCTGCAGCACCGGATCAGGGCGGCGGCTGGCAAACACATCCCCCGGCAACAACAGCATAGGCAGCCGATTGACGTGGGCCAGCGCCGCGCTGGTTACCAGATTGGTCGCCCCGGGCCCAATGGACGTGGTCACGGCCATGATCTGCTGCCGGAATCTGGCCTTGGCATAGGCTGCGGCCGCATTGGCCATGCCTTGCTCGTTGTGCGCGCGCCACGTCGGCAGGACATCACGGGCAGCCCACAAGGCATCCCCCAGGCCCGAGACATTGCCATGGCCAAAAATGGCAAAGACGCCACGAACATAGGGCACGATCTGGCCATCGTCCAATTCGATCCTCAGCGCCGCCAGATGACGAACCAATGCCTGGGACAGCGTCAGTCTTTGCGTATGCATTCAATCTCTCCGAAATCGGTTACCGCCCAAGCGATCAGGCCACTTCCGCGGCGTGCCGCTCGAACCAGGCGTCGGTCAGGGCGGCAAAGTTGCCGGCCACGCCGCGAATCAGCGCATCGTCGTCAATCTCTTGGGCAAGCCATTGCGCCGCCGGCGCGGCCCAAAGCGTGCGGCCCACCATAAAGCCTTTGACGATCGGGTTTCTGGCCTGCGCAAAGCTTGCCGCCAAATCCGCCAGCGGCTGGTTCAGCCCAAGAATGACCGCGCCGCGACAGTAAGGATCGTGCTGCTGGATCAAATCCGCCAGTGCCTGCCAGCCGGCAGGCGCCATGGGCGCAAGCTTCCACCATTCGGGCTTGAAGCCCAGATTGTAGAAACGCTTGACCGTGCGCAGGATGGCCGCGTCCCGGGCGGCTACGGTGCCCGGGACAGGCAGCGTCGAAGGGGGCGTAATGACCTCCAGCAGCAATTCATGACCGCTGATCCGCGTTGCCTCCCAGAGTTCGCGCAACCGGGATTCCTGGGCCAGCCGCAAGCCATAAGCCTCATCGGGATGGGTGTAAATCAAGCATTTGACCGTATGCTCGCGGGGCCAGCGCGCCAACTGCGAACCCAGGGAAGCCGTGCCGTCGAAGACCAAAGGGCGGGACAAAGGGTGTTCTACAGGCCGCCCGATCCACCAACCACGCCCGGTGGCACTGGCAAGCGCATCCAGCCCATATTTTTCATCAATCAGCACGCCGACACGACCCTGCAAGCGGTGACTGGATTCCACGGACTCGGCCGCGCGCACCAGCAGTTTTTTCAAGTCGGGCAAGCGTGCGGAATCAGCCCCCGCCTGGCGGGCCAGCTCAAAGAACTGCGCCCGATGATCGAAAGCCAGCACGCACAGCGCATCCCATTCGGGGCGTTTGACACTGACGCGGTGCAAATGGGACAGCGTGTCATCCTCGCCGGGGTTTGCCCGGCAACGGCCTGAAAACCAATGATGCAATTCCGCCTGCGTCGGCATCGCCGGGGCGCAGGCATGACGCGACACAACGATCGCACCGCAAGCATTGGCAATCCGTGCCGCCTGAGAAAAATCCTGATGCCGCAGAAGGCCAGACAACAAGCCTGCCGCAAACGCATCGCCGGCACCCAGCACGTTCAGGACTTCGACCGCCTCGCCGGGCACGGTCATCGCCTCGTCCAGGCGACCCGGCACCTCGCCGTCGATATAGCAGCAGCCCCGGGGGCCCAGCTTGACCACCAACCCAGCCCCGGTAATGGCACGCACGGCCCGCAGCGAGGCCAGCAGATCGCCAGGCACCCCGCCGGCAATCAGGAATTCTTCTTCGGTGCCGATCAACAGGTCGAACCGCGGCAACAAGCCCTGCAACTGCCGGGTCACATCCGCATTGGCGACAAAGCGGTTTTCACCATCGCCACGGGGCGTCAACCCCCATAGAACGGGCCGATAATCAATGTCAAGCACACGCAACACGCCATGCGCCTGCGCGTAGTCAAGCGCCGCAACCGAGGCGGCGCGCACACCCGGCGTGCTGAGATGCGTGCCCGTTACCAGCAATGCCCGGCACTGCGCGATGAACCGCGCATCAATCTGTGCCGCATCAAGGGCCATATCGGCGCAATTTTCACGATAGAAGATCAAGGGAAAGGTATCCCGATCTTTCAGGCCGAGCAGGGCCAAAGCCGTCAGGCGGTGGGGATCGACCTGCACCTGGGAAACATCGCAGCCTTCGCGCTGCAGTGTTTCCAGGAGGAAACGGCCCATCTGTTCATCCCCCACACGGGAAATCATCGCCGTGCGCAAGCCTAATCGAGCCGCCCCGAAAGCAATATTGGCCGAACTGCCGCCCAAGTATTTGGCGAAACTGGCGACATCCTCCAGGCGGGCGCCAAACTGCTGGGCATACAGATCGACCGCCAGACGGCCCAGGCAGGCCAGATCGTAAGGGCGATCATCGGGAATGTTCATCATGGGTATCCTGTTCATAAAAATGCAAGAAATGGCTGGCGGGCCCGATTTGAAAAAATCAAATCGTGACGCCAGCCAGGTCGTTCATCATGGTTTGCATTTCCGCGCCGCCGGCCATCATGTCAAGCACCGCCTCTTTGGAAATATCCGATTTTTCATAAGTGCCCAGGGTGCGGCCACGGTTCAACAAGGTGAAGCTGTCGGCAATCGGATAAGCGTGATTGACATTATGGGTAATGAAAATAATGGAGATTCCGCGCTCACGGGCACGCACAATGAGTTTCAGGACATTGACGCTTTGCTTGACGCCAAGCGCCGCCGTCGGTTCATCCAGGATCAAGACCCGGGCACCGAAATGAATGGCGCGCGCAATGGCCAGACACTGTTTCTCGCCCCCGGACATACTGCCGATCATCTGATTCGGATCGCGCACCATGATGCCCATTTCCGCCAATTTCGCGCAGGCGGTATCGGCGGCCAGCGCATGATCCATGATGGGGAAAAGGCCAAATAAACGCCGCTGCGGCTCACGGCCCATGAAGAAGTTTCTTGCCACGCTCATCAGGGGAACCAACGCCAGATCCTGATAGACCGTGGCAATGCCACGATCCAATGCCGCTCGCGGCGAATCGAAGGCAACCGGCTGGCCATCAATATGGTAATGGCCCGCATCCGGGCGGTGAACGCCGGCCAGCACCTTGATCAGCGTGCTTTTACCCGCCCCGTTGTCTCCCAGCAGGCAATGCACCTCGCCGGGCCGCAAGCGCAAAGTGACATCCTGCAAGGCAATGACGGCGCCAAAAAACTTACTGATGGATTCCAATTGAAGAATGTATTCGCTCATGCTCGACTCCCTAGTGTCCTGTTTGGCTAATTCAAATACTCATCTTCGGCGCCTGGGCTCGCCATACTGCGTTGCAAATCCTCGCGATAGCACTGGCTATCGCTGCGGTTTGCGCCTTGTCTGGCAAGCCCATGCATCCGAATCTGAATACACGAACCAACCAAACAGGACACTAGCGAACCGACTGGGCAAAGCGGCGCCGGATGTAATTATTGAAGATCACGGCCATCAACAGCATCAGGCCCAGGAAGACGCGATACCAGTTATTGTCGATGCTGGTATAGCCAATGCCGATTTGCACCATCCCGAAAATCAGCGCGCCAAAAGCCGCGCCGATGACCGAGCCATAGCCGCCTGTCAATAAACACCCGCCAATCACCGCTGCAATAATGGCCTCGAACTCTTTTTGCAAGCCCCGGTCGGCGGCGGCGGATCCGGCATCGGCCACCTGCAGCGTGGCGAACAAGGTGGCCGCGAAAGCGACGAAGACAAACAAAGCGATCTTTACCCGCGTGACGGGAATCCCCACGTTCTTGGCCGCATTGGCGTCGCCGCCACAAGCCATGATCCAATTGCCCAGGCGAGTCCGCGCCAGCACAAAAGCGCCAGCCAAGGTCAGGATGCCCCACCAGACAATGACCTTGGGTATCCCGATCGCCAGGGCGGTGCCATCCGCGCGGGCGTCCAGCCAGCCAATCCCCGCCAAATAGTTGAACAGCCCGGTAAAGACATGGCCCAGAAACAGCAGGCCGATCACCGGGTCGGCGGCCATGGCATCGCGCAGGATGAGGTCGCCCTCGCCTGAAATAATGGTGCGCCCCGTCAACAGCACGCTGATCGCCAGGCTGAGTCCACGCAAGATGAAGTAAAACGCCAGCGTGACGATAAACGAAGGCAGGCCTGTCTTGATGACCAGCCAGCCATTCAGCCAACCCAGAGACATGGCGACGAAAAAAGAAAATGGCACGGCCACCATCGGCGGCCAGCCCCAGTACAAAATGGGGATAGCCACCATCATGCCGGCAAAACCAATCATCGAGCCGATGGACAGATCGAATTCGCCGGCAATCATCAATAGCGCCGCCGCGACGGCAATGATGCCCAGATAGCCGGCCACCGTGGCCCAATTGATGATGCCCTCCATGCTGAACATACCCGCATCGCCTGCCACGATGATAAACATCAGGGTGATCAGCAACGTGCCGGACAGGGCGCCGAATTCTGGCCGCATCAGCAGCTTCTGCAGGAAGCCGACCGAGCGGATGCGTTCGTCCGGCAGGCGGGCCGCCGACGTTGAAATATTGGACATGGTGGTACTCATGGCGCGGGATTAGCGGTACTGGCCGGCGTAGCGTTCAACTTTGGCGATGTTGTCGCGCGTGACAAAGCCCGGGCCCGAACTGATATTGCGCGGGCCGTAATTGGGCGTCAGCCCATAGGCCTCCAGGCGCTTGGCCACCTTCGAATCGATTTTGAAGGCCGTGGTCGCGGCTTCCAGATCGGGATTGCCGGTCTGCTTCATGATCGCCATGATGGCAATCGGAATATAGCCTTGCAGATAAGGCTGCTGATCGACGGCGAAAGCAATCGTGCCGTCTTTTATGCCGCGCGATATTTCATTGGACAAATCCATCGTCGCGAAATAAATCTTGCCCTTCAAGTCCATTTTCTTGATCGTCTGCAAGACACCCTGCGCGGAAATCGGCCCCAAGGCAAAAACGGCCTGGGTGTCCGGGTTGCGGCGCAAATAAGCGCTGGTCATGCTCTCGATCTGGGCGGGGTCAACGCCCGTGTCGATTGTGCTTTTTCTGAAATCCACGCCCAGCGCATCCCCGAAGCCGCGGCAGCGCTCGAAAGAGGCGGGGTTGGTCGCATAATGGTTGACACAAACAAAACTGCTCACACCGGCCGCTTTGGCCCGCTGGCCCGCGCCATAACCGGCGCTATATTCCTCCTGGCCCACGTGCATGATGGCCCCGAGCTTTTCACTCTGTTCGGCCGTGCCGGAATTGGCCGTGATCAGCGGGATATGCTTGTCCGTGACCTTTTTGATGGCCCCTTGCAGCACGTTGAAATCCGCAATCGAAACCACCACACCATCGTAATTTTGCGCAGCGGCTTGTTCGACCAGACGCGCCATATCCGCCAAATCGCCGTTTGGCGGGTTGCGGTAGTCGACCGTGACGTCGAAATCGGTTGCCGCCCCCTTCAGCGCATTGCGAACGGTACTCCACCACGAATCCGAGTCCGGCGCATGGCTGATGAACACATAGCGCCCGGCCGCATGGGCCGACCCTGCCGCCAGCAGGGTCGTGATCGCCAGTGCGCCGAGAAATCGCCCACATTGAGTAGCCTTCATGTTGTCTCCTTGGATGGTCGGGATACTGCACGCCTGTGCCGGCGTGGCAATGACCTGGCCACCTGTGCCGGCGTTCAGATCATGGCGTCATTATCCTTTAGTCAGAAATTTTTTTCTTTTAGTGTTAACCATTAGAAATTAATTTCTGATTTTCTTCGGAAGGAAGACTGCAAGCAGTGCGTTCATGATCACGGCTTCCAGGCTTCTGACTCAACGGGACGGGCCGCACGGACGGTCTCGCAGTCCACGGCCGCTGCCATCCGGCCGGAACCGATAGCGCACAACAATTGGGTAGGGGGAATCCGCCAGCCCCCAGCAGGACAGCCCGCGAAGCTTACTGCTGGCGGCGCTCCATCAGCGCCCAGGCAATGGTGCCGGCATCGACGTATTCCAGTTCGCTGCCGCTGGGCACGCCCCGGGCCAGGCGGGTGACGGTCAGGCCGCGGTCGCGCAGCATGTCGGCCAGGTAATAGGCCGTGGTGTCGCCTTCAGCGGTGAAATTGGTGGCCAGGATGACTTCGCGCACCTGGTCGTCGGCCACGCGCTGCAGCAGCTGGGCGAAGCGCACTTGGTCGGGGCCGACACCTTCCAGCGGGGCCAGGCGGCCCATCAGCACATAATACAGGCCCCGGTAACCGTGGCTGGATTCGATCATGTTCTGGTCGGCGGGGGTTTCCACCACGCACAGCTGGCTGGCGTCGCGGTCGGGGTCTTCACAGATGGCGCACACCGGGGTCTGCGAAAACGAATGGCAGCGGCTGCAGTGGCACAGGCCGTCCACGGCGGCGCGCAGAGCGTCGCCCAGGCGCACCGCGCCATCGGGGTCGTTCTGCAGCAAATGATAGGCCATGCGCCGCGCACCGCGCACCCCCACCCCGGGCAAGCGGCGCAAGGCGTCGATCAGCGCCCGCAGGGGCTCGGGCTCGGGCAGGCTGCGGGCCATCTCAGAAGGGCAGCTTCATCCCGGCGGGCAAGGACATGCCCGCCGTGACGGCGGACATTTTTTCCTGGGCGGTGGCTTCGGCCTTGCGCTGGGCGTCGTTGAAGGCCGCCGCGACGAGGTCTTCGATCATGTCGCGGTCGTCATCGAACAGGCTGGGGTCGATGACGACGCGCTTGACGTCGAACTTGCAGCTCATGGAGACCTTGACCAAGCCGCCGCCCGCCGCGCCTTCAACCAGAATATCGGCCAGGGCGTCCTGGGCTTTTTTCATGTTTTCCTGCATTTGCTGCGCCTGGCGCATCAAACCGGCAATCTGACCTTTCATCATCGTCTTGTCCTGATCGAATAGGGAGTGAAAATAAAAACAAGGACTATACCGCAGGCGGGCGCACCGACCCCGGCACAAGGCGGGCGTCAAATTGCGCCGTCAGCGCCTGCACCAGGGGGTCTTGCGCAGCGGCGTCTTCGGCGGCCCGCTGGCGCCGGGCCTGGGCGGCCTGATCCACGGCATAGGCGGTGTCGCCGCCGGTATGGCCGTATTGCACGTCCAGCCGCAGGACGCGGCCAAAGTGCTCGGTCAGCCCGGTGCGCAGGCGATCCAGCGCCCCGCCTTCGGTGAGGGTGTGGATGGCCACCTGCAGGCGGATCTGATGATCGTCGCCCGACAGCCATTCGCTGTTCAGGGCCAGGGCGCGGGCCGCCCCGGTCACCGGCAGCGCCTGGGCCACGGCGGGCCAATCGGCCGAGGTCAAGGTGGCGGGGTCGGGCACGGCCGGGGCCGCCTCCGCCCCGGCGCCGGATTTGGGCAGGCCCGGCAGCTTGACCGGCAGATCAGCGCCGGGCAGGTCAGGCAAGCTGGCGAGGGGCAGGCCATCGTCCAGCAATACATCGTCCGGGTCGGCGGCCTGGCCGAAATGATCGGGCAAGTCCGCCAGCTGGGTGGTCCAGTCGGCGTCCAACGCCGCCTGGGCATCCTGGACGTCCTCGACGTCGGGAACCTGCGCCGTCCAGTCGGCGCCCGAGGCGTCGCCGTCAGCGGGCCGCGTCACCGGTTGGCTCACAGGGATTGGGTCGGCCGACGCGGCGGGCAAGACCGCCGCTTCGGCACGCGGCGCATCGACGGCCGCCGGGGCCGGTGTTGCCGTCGACACGGTCATTGACACGGCCGGGGATACCGCCGTTGGCGAAGCATCCGGGCAAGGCTCGGATGTCCGATCCGCCGATCCACCCGCCGGGTGCGCGAGTCTTGGCCCACTCGGCGGGGCAGCCGATTGATCCACAGCCGGCAGGGACGGCGACGCCGATGGCGAAGCGGCCGGGATGGCCGCCGGCGGCGGGTCTTCCCAGGCCGGGGGCTCTTGCACCCCAGACCCCTGGATCGGGGGCTCCGGGGCCATGCCCGCCTGCCCCAGCGGCACCTCGGCGGGCGTCGCCGCATCGCCGGGGGCCCGCGCCTCGGCCGGGGCCGCCGCAGGGGCTGGTGCAGCCGATTCGGCCGCCGGCGGCGCGGCGGGCGGCAACGCCGCCACCGGCCCGGCCCCGACGGTATTGGCCGGTTCGGCCGGGGCGGGGCCGGCGGCGCGGGCAGGATCCAGGCGCACGGGCGGCAGGCGGTCGGGGGGCAGCAGCGCCAGCATGCGCAGACAGGCCATGACAAAGCCGGCGTATTCGTCCGGGGCCAGGGAAAGTTCCTGGCGGCTGTGAACGGCCACGGCGTAGAACAGCTGCAGGTCGTCGGGCGACAGCAGGCCCGCGAGTTCGGTGATGACGTCGGCCTGAGGATCGTCCGCCTGCGCATGGCCCAGACGCTGGGCGATGGCCACCCGGGACAGCAGGATGGCCAGATCGGCCAAGGCCGCCTGGAACGACAGGCCCCGGGCGGACAAGTCGTCGGCCACGGCCACCACGGCCTGGGCATCCGCCTGCGCCAGGGCGCGCAACAGGGCCGCCAGGTGTTCCTGATCCAGCGTGCCCAGCATGTCGCTGATCGCCGCGGCGGTGAGATTGCCCGCCGCATAGGAAATGGCCTGATCGGTCAGCGACAGGGCATCGCGCATGGAGCCCGCCGCCGCCTGGGCGATCAGGCGCAATGCGGGGACATCGGCCGGAATGGCTTCCTGCTGCAAAATATATTGCAGGTGTCCGGTGATGGCCGGCACGGTCATTTGCTTCAGATTGAACTGCAGGCAGCGCGACAGCACCGTGACGGGGATTTTTTGCGGATCGGTGGTGGCCAGGATGAACTTGACGTGCGGCGGAGGTTCTTCCAGGGTCTTCAGCATGGCGTTGAAGGCATGCCCGGTCAGCATGTGGACTTCGTCGATCATGTAGACCTTGTAGCGGCCCGACGACGGCGCGTAGACGGCCTGTTCCAGCAGCTGGGTCATTTCGTCCACCCCCCGGTTGGAGGCGGCGTCGAGCTCGATGTAATCGACAAAGCGGCCCGCGTCGATTTCGGTGCAGGCCTGGCAATGACCGCAGGGCGTGGCCGTGACGCCATCGGCGCAATTGAGCGATTTGGCCAGAATGCGCGACAGCGTGGTCTTGCCGACCCCGCGCGTGCCGGTGAACAACCAGGCGTGGTGCAGGCGGCCCGACGACAAGGCGTGGATCAGGGCCCGGACGACGTGATCCTGGCCAATCAGGGTATCGAAGGAACGGGGGCGCCACTTGCGCGCCAGGACAAGATAGCTCATGGAGCGGCCACCCGGAAAAGACCAAAAGAAAAGGCGAGCCTGACTTCGGCACTGGTTCCGCACGGCTGTGGCTGCTTCGTTCCCGACCTGACCAGGTTGACCGCCGAACCATGCGAAGGGGCCCGCCGCATGAATTCTAACAGACCTTGGGGGATCCCGCGCCCAAGACTCCCAGCTTATTGGCCGCTGCGCGCCTGCAGGGCGGCCACGGCGGGCAGGGTCTTGCCTTCGAGGAATTCCAGGAACGCGCCGCCGCCGGTGGAGATATAACCGACGCGATCGGCGATGCTGTATTTGGCGATGGCGGCCAGGGTGTCGCCCCCGCCGGCGATGGAAAAACCGCTGGAATCCGCAATCGCCTGGGCGATGGTTTGCGTGCCCTGAGCGAAGGCCTCGAATTCAAACACGCCCACCGGGCCGTTCCAGACAATGGTGCCGGCCTGGCGCAGCTGCTGCGCCAGCCGGGCGGCGGTCTGCGGGCCAATGTCCAGGATCAGGTCATCCGGGCCGACGTCGGCGGCCGCCTTGACCGTGGCCGGGGCATCGGCGGCAAAGCGCGTGGCCACCACCACGTCCACCGGGATCGGCACTTGCACGCCCCGCGCCTGCATGGCCTGGATGACGGCCTTGGCCTGATCCACCTGGTCGGGTTCGGCCAGGGACTTGCCGATCGGCAAACCCGCCGCCAGCATGAAGGTGTTGGCAATGCCGCCGCCCACGATCAACTGGTCGACCTTGTCGGCCAGGGCCTGCAGGATGGACAGCTTGGTGGAGACCTTGGAGCCCCCCACGATGGCCACCAGGGGCCGCTGCGGGGCCTGCAGGGCGCGGCCCAGGGCGTCGAGTTCCGCCGCCAGCAGGGGGCCGGCGCAGGCCGCCGGGGCAAAGCGGGCAATGCCTTCGGTGGTGGCTTCGGCCCGGTGAGCGGTGCCAAAGGCGTCATTGACGTAGACATCGCACAGGGCCGCCATGCGGCGGGCCAGATCGGGGTCGTTTTTCTTTTCACCGGGGTTGCAGCGGCAGTTTTCGAGCAGGACGACTTCGCCGGGCTGCACGGTGACGCCATCCAGCCAGTTGGCCACCAGGCGCACGGGCCGGCCCAGCAGTTCGCCCAGGCGCACCGCCACCGGCCGCAGGCTGTCCTCGGGGTTGAGCACGCCTTCCTTGGGGCGCCCCAGGTGCGAAGTCACCATGACGGCGGCCCCCGCCTTCAGGGCGAGTTCGATGGCCGGAACGGAGGCCCGCACGCGGGTGTCCTCGGTGATTTCGCCGCCATCCAGCGGCACATTGAGATCGGAACGGATGAAGACGCGCTTGCCCGCCAGGGCGCCAGCCTGCGCCAGGTCGGAGAGGGTTTGTATCGTCATGAGAGTCCTTGGTGAAAGCAAGCGGCCGATTGCGTATCCCAGCCCGGGAGGCAAGCAGCCGGCCAAAACTGAAAAAAGGGCAGGTTTCCCCGCCCTTTGCGGCACCTCGCCCAGCCCATCGCCCGGCAGGGTGCCCCTGGCCCGCAGGCCAGCCGTGCATCAGTGACGCCGCAATCAGTGACGCCGCATCAAGACGCGGCCATCACGTCGCGGTCATCACTGGGCGGCCATGAGGGCCACGGTGGTGTCCAGCATGCGGTTGGAGAAGCCCCACTCGTTGTCGTACCAGGAGGAGACCTTGACCAGCGAGCCGGTGACCTTGGTCAGGGCCGCATCCACGGTGCTGGACAGCGGGCTGTGGTTGAAGTCCACCGAGACCAGGGGTTCGGTGGTGTAGGCCAGGATGCCTTTCAGGGGGCCTTCGGCGGCGGCCTTCAGGATGCCGTTGACTTCGTCCACGCTGGTGTCGCGGGTGGCGACGAAGGTCAGATCCACGATGGAGACATTGATGGTCGGCACGCGAATGGCGTAGCCGTCCAGCTTGCCGTTGAGCTCGGGCAGCACCAGGCCCACGGCGGATGCCGCGCCGGTCTTGGTGGGGATCATGCTGTGGGTGGCCGAACGGGCGCGGCGCAGGTCGGAATGATAGACGTCGGTGAGCACCTGATCGTTGGTGTAGGCGTGCACCGTGGTCATCAGGCCGTGGACGATGCCCAGCTGCTGATGCAGGGGATGAACCAGCGGGGCCAGGCAGTTGGTGGTGCAAGACGCATTGGAGATCACGGTATCCGTGGATTTCAGGATCTGGTGATTGACGCCGTAGACGATGGTGGCATCGACGTCCTTGCCGCCGGGCGCGGAAATAATGACCTTTTTCGCGCCGCCCGCCAGGTGGGCCGAGGCTTTTTCCTTGGAGGTGAACAGCCCCGTGCATTCGAGCACGACGTCCACGTTGAGATCGCCCCAGGGCAGATTGGCGGGATTGCGCTCGGCCAGCACGCGGATGCGGTCGCCGTTGACCACCATGCTGTCGCCATCGACTTCGACGGTGCCGGGGAAGCGGCCATGCGCGGTGTCGTAGCGGGTCAGGTGGGCGTTGGTTTCCGGGTTGCCCAGGTCGTTGATGGCCACGATCTGGATGTCGTGCTTTTTGCCGTCCTCGTAGTGGGCGCGCAGGATATTGCGGCCGATGCGACCGTAACCGTTGATGGCGACGCGAATGGTCATGGAAAGACTCCTTTACAAAAGCTGTTCGACAGTGGCCGCCACATGGTCGGCCGTGAGATGGAAGTGCTTGAACAACACACCGGCGGGTGCCGATTCGCCGAAGGTGTCGATACCCACCACTGCCCCGGTGGTGCCGACATACTTGTACCAGGTTGCCGTCCCGCCGGCCTCGATGGCCACCCGGGGCAGGTCGGCGGGCAGTACGCTGGCGCGCCAGGCGGCGTCCTGGGCGTCAAAGACCTGAGTGCAGGGCATGGACACCACCCGGGTGGCGATGCCGCGCGCGGACAGCCGATCCTGGGCCTGCAGGGCGATTTCGATTTCGGAGCCCGTGGCGATCAGCACGGCGCAGGCCCCGACCATGTCGCGCAGCACGTAGCCGCCCCGGGCGATGGCCTGGGTGGTGGCGGCGTCGCGGGCCACGAACGGCAGATTCTGGCGCGACAGCAGCAGGGCCGATGGCCCGCCGTCCCGCACGCCCATGCCGATGCTGGCGGGCCGCGTCAGGGCGGCCTGCCAGGCGACGGCGGTTTCGGTGGTGTCGCAAGGCCGCCAGACGTGCAGGTTGGGGATCAGCCGCAGGCTGCCTGCATGTTCGACGGCCTGGTGGGTAGGGCCGTCTTCGCCCAGGCCGATGGAATCGTGGGTGAAGACGTGCACCACCCGTTGTTTCATGAGCGCCGCCATGCGCAGGGCATTGCGCGAATAATCGGAAAACGTCAGGAAGGTGCCGCCAAAGGGCAGGTAGCCGCCATGCAGGGCCAGGCCATTCATGATGGCCGCCATGCCGAATTCGCGCACCCCGTAGTTGATGTGCCGCCCGCCCTGCAGGCCGTCGGCCGTGCGGCGCACCGGCGTGACGCCCTTCCAGTCGGTGAAATTGGATCCGGTCAGGTCGGCCGAGCCGCCCAGGAGTTCGGGCAGGATGTCGGCGAATGCCGCGATGGACTGCTGCGAGGCCTTGCGCGAGGCAATGGATTCGGCCTTGTCCTGGGTGGAGCGGATATGATCCTGGGCGCGCTGGGCGAAATCGGCGGGCAGTTCGCCCGCCATGCGGCGGCAGAGTTCGGCCGCCAGTTCGGGATAGGCTTCGGCGTAGTGGTCGAAGCGCACCTGCCAGTCGGACTGCAGGTGGGCGCCGCGCGACCGGCCGTTCCAGTAGTCGTACACCGCCTGGGGGATCTCGAACGGCGGGTGCGACCAGCCCATGGCCTTGCGGGCGGCGGCGATTTCGTCGGCCCCCAGGGGGGCGCCGTGGACTTTCTCGGAGCCGGCCTTGGTGGGGGCCCCTTGGCCGATGACGGTGCGGCAGCAGACCAGGGTGGGCCCGCGGCCCGCGGCGGCGTGCGCCCGGGCCTGGGTGATGGCCGCGTCCAAGGCGTTCATGTCGTGCCCATCGACCCCGCGCAGGACGTTCCAGCCATAGGCCTCGAAGCGCGACGGCGTATCGTCGGCGAACCAATCCCGCACCTGGCCGTCGATGGAGATGCCGTTGTCGTCGTAGAACACGATCAGGCGCGACAGGCCCAGCGTGCCCGCCAACGAGCAGGCTTCATGGGAGATGCCTTCCATCAGGCAGCCGTCGCCCACGAATACATAGGTGTCGTGGTCGATGATGGTATGGCCTGGACGGTTGAATTCCTGCGCAAGCAGGGCCTGGGCCAGCGCCATGCCCACGGCATTGGCCAGCCCCTGGCCCAGCGGCCCGGTGGTGGTCTCGACCCCCGGCGTAATGCCGACTTCGGGGTGCCCCGGCGTGCGCGAATGCAGCTGGCGGAAATGGCGCAGTTCGTCCATGGGGAGGTCGTAGCCGCTGAGATGCAGCAAGGCATACAGCAGCATCGAGCCATGCCCGTTGGACAGCACGAAGCGGTCGCGGTCCAGCCAGGCGGGGTCGGACGGGTTGTGCCGCAAGTGCCGTGTCCACAACACATGGGCGATGTCGGCCATGCCCATGGGCGCGCCCGGGTGCCCGGAATTGGCTTGTTGAACGGCATCCATGGCCAGGATGCGGATGGCATTGGCCATGGCGGGATCGGGGGCAGGCAAAGCGCTCATAGGGTCTTGGGGCAAGCCATGCAGCCAGCGCTGCGGGTCTTGCCATAATCTAGGATGACAAAGCCCTGAATTTTACCACCGCACCGGCAACGGTTTATATTCCCGGCATACCCATCCGGGGACATCGACCGCCATCCATGCCCATGCCTCGCTTTTTTTGTTCCGCGGCCCTGCGGGCCCATACCGCCATCGACCTGCCCGAAGCCCTGGCCCATCATGCGCTGCGGGTTCTGCGCCTGGCCGACGGCACGGCCATCACCCTGTTCGACGGACAGGGCGGGCAATACCCCGCCACCCTGCGCGTGCAGGGACGCCGGGCGCAGGCCCAGCTGGGCACCCACGACCCCGCCGAACGCGAACTGCAAGGCCGGCTGATGCTGCTGCAGGGGATCGCCTCGGGCGACAAGATGGACTGGGTGATCGAAAAGGCGGTCGAGCTGGGCGTGTACGCGGTGGCGCCGGTCATGGCCGAACGCAGCGTGCTGCGCCTGAGCGGCGCACGGCTGGACAAGCGCCTGGCCCACTGGCGCGCCATCGTCCAGGCGGCCAGCGAACAATGCGGCCGCAACCGCCTGATGCGCGTGCTGGATCCCGCGCCCCTGGCCGCCTGCCTGGAGGGCCTGGACGGCCCCGCGCTGTTCGCCCACCCGGAGGGCGGCCAGTCCTTCGACCAGGCGCTGCAGTCCGTGGATCGGCGACTCAGCCTGCTGGTCGGCCCCGAAGGCGGCTGGTCGGATGCCGAACTGGCATTAGGCCAGCGCCGCGGCCTGCAGCCAGTCCGGTTTGGGCCGCGCGTCTTGCGCACCGAAACCGCCGGCCTGGCCATGGCGGCCGCGGCCACCGCCCTGCTGGACTGGTAAAGACATGCGCAAATCAGCCGTCTTCGCGCCCTGAATACGGGGTGGGGTCGACGCCGGGCTCGGGGTCGGGATGGGCCCCGGCATGCTGGATGGCATAGACAAAGACGCGCTCGTTGTTCTGGCCGTATTCGACGACGTCCTCGCAGACGCCGCGGATGGCCTGGGTGTCCTCGGCCAGGGCGGGGTCGCCCGAATGCAGGTGCCGGAACCACAGGAACAGGCCGGTTTTCTGATCGCCGACCGTATCGCACAGGCAATCGTACAGGGCGTCCAGGTTGCCGCCGAAGAATTCCGGGTAGTCGATGGCCTTGACCACCGCCCGCAGCACGGCGGAACGGCTGCGCGCGCGGTCGCAATCGACCACGAAGGCGGTCAGGCCGGCCTCGGTGGCGGCGGCCAGCGCATCGGCCTCGGGGATCGCCTGGGCATCGAGCATGCCGCCCTGGGAGAATAATTTGCTTGACTGGACCAGACTCATGCGGACCACTCCTTGAAAAAAGCGATGATTTCATCAGCATGATTCATGCTGTCTGCCCTGCCTAACGCGATCAGGTCCTTGGTATAGCCTGCTTCGAACAAGAGATAGGATGCCAGCGCCCCACCCCCGGCCTGACGTTTACGAGGGGATACCCCGAGCACCCGGAACAAGGTTCGCACCGCGCGAGGCAGTTCATGCAGGTGTTCCAGGGCGATTTCGTCCAGGGACCGGCTGGGTGCGATCATCAAGGTTTGGATGGGCCGCAATGTCTCGCTTTTTAATCCATTTGCGGGGATTCGTGCAAGCAGCGCATTGATCCGGGTCATGCGCTCGATATCGACCGAGACTCCGTCAAGAAAAATATTGGACAGCGTGTGCCCCGCCACCTGGGCCAGGCTGGGGTAGCTCGGGCTGAGTTCGCGGATGCCCGGCTGGGTTTCATCCTGGTAGTTGGTGCCGATCACGAACACCCGCTGCGCCCCCAGGTGGATGGCCGGACTGATCGGGGCCAGCTGCCGCATGGAGCCGTCGCCGCACCACAAAGTCCGGTCGCCCAGCAGGATGGCGCGGGCGGGAAACACGAACGGGATGGCGCTGGAAGCCAGCAGGTGATCCACCCCGATCGGACAGGACACCGCCCGGCGCAGGGTGCGCGTCCAGGGGCGGATTTCTCCCCGCGCCTGGTAGAAGGTCAGGTGCTCGCCCGTCGTATAGGCGGTGGCGGTAATGGCCAGCGCCTGCAAATGGCCGCGTGACAGATTGGTGCGCAGGCGCGGGAAACTGAGCGTGCGCCCCAGCAACTGCGACAAAGGCTGGTTGTCCAGCAGGGAATGCGGCGCGTGGCTGGACCACTGCGGCCGTATCCAGCCCAGGGTCAGCATGGCCAGCCACTGCAGCCCCGTGCGCATCAGGCGCGGGGCATCGGCATAGTAGATGTCCGGGACATGCAGGGCCGCCCACAAGGCGCACAGATGATCGACCGCGCGATGCGGCTGGTGGGCGCGGCACGCCAGCGCGGTCGCATTGATCGCCCCGGCGGAGGTGCCGCAGAGAATATCGAACGGATTGCGAAAAGCCGGGCTGCCGGCGGGGTCCAGCACCTGCAGCACCCCGGACAGCACCCCGGCCTGGTAGGCGGCGCGCGCGCCGCCGCCCGTCATGACCAGCCCGATATGCGGGCGGTCAGTGGCGGCGCGGCTTGTTGGCATCGACCACCGTCAAAGCGGCCATATTGACGATCCGGCGCACCGTGGAGCTGGATGTCAGGATATGCACCGGGGCATTTGCCCCCAACAGGAACGGCCCCACCGCCACATTGCCGCCCGCGGCGGTCTTCAGCAGGTTATAGGCGATATTCCCGGCATCGACGCTGGGGCAGATCAGCAGATTGGCTTCGCCCTGCAAGGTGGTGGAAGGCAGGATGCGCTGGCGCAGGGCGGGATCCAGGGCGCAGTCCCCGTGCATTTCGCCATCGACTTCCAGCCCCGGATCGCGTTCGCGCACCATGCCGAGCGCCGCCCGCATTTTTTCGCCCGAGGACGAACTGCCTGTGCCGAAATTGGAGCGCGACAGCAAGGCCACCTTGGGCTCGATGTTGAGGCGCCGCATTTCCTCGGCCGCCATCAAGGTGATCTCGGCGATCTGTTCGGCACTGGGCATGTCGTTCACGTGGGTGTCGGCCAGCGCGATGGTGCGTTCTTCGAGCAGCAGGATATTCATCGCGGCGTAGGTCTTGGCCCCGGGCTGCAGGCCCAGCACCTCGTCGATGAAGCGCAGATGATTGCCATAGGATCCCACCGTGCCGCAGATCATGCCGTCGGCATCGCCCAGGCGCACCATCATGGCGCCGATCAGGGTCAGGCGGCGGCGCATCTCGACGCGCGCCATTTCCTTGGTGATGCCCTGGCGGCACATGAGTTCCCAGTAGGTGGTCCAGTACTGATGGAAGCGCTCGTCGTGCTCGGGGTTGGTGACCTCGACGTCCTGGCCCAGGCGGATGCGCAGCCCGTATTTCTCGATGCGGGCCGCCAGCACGGCCGGGCGGCCGATGAGGATGGGCTTGGCCACGCGCTCGTCGACCACGATCTGCACGGCCCGCAAGACGCGTTCGTCCTCGCCTTCGGCGAAAACGATGCGCGCCTTGCCGCCTTCGCGGATCATGGCGCGCGCAGCCGAGAACAAGGGCTTCATGAAGGCGCCCGAGTGGTAGACGAACTGTTCGAGCTGTTCGGCGTAGCCTTCGATGCTGTCCAGCGGCCGGGCGGCCACGCCGTCGTCCATGGCGGCCTGGGCCACCGCCGGGGAAATGCGCACGATCAGGCGCGGATCGAAAGGCTTGGGGATGAAATAGCCGGCGCCGAAGGACACGTCGTACAGGCCATAGGCGGCCGCCACGACGTCGTTTTGTTCTTCGCGGGCCAGCTTGCAGATCGCCATGACGGCGGCTTTTTCCATGCCCCGGGTGATGGTGGTGGCCCCGACGTCCAGCGCCCCCCGGAAAATATACGGGAAGCACAGGACATTATTGACCTGATTGGGAAAGTCCGAACGCCCCGTGGCGATGACGGCATCGGCGCGCACGGCCAAGGCCTCAGCGGGCAGGATTTCGGGGTTGGGGTTGGCCAAGGCCAGAATCAGAGGACGGGCGGCCATTTTCTTGACCATGTCGGGCTTCAGCACCCCCCCGGCGGACAGGCCCAGAAACACGTCGGCGTCGCCGATGATGTCGTCCAGCGTGCGGGCATCGGTGGCCTTGGCGAAGCGGGATTTTTTTTCGTCCATCAGGGCGGTGCGGCCCTCGTAGACCACGCCTTCGATGTCGGACACCCAGATGTGTTCCAGCGGCAGCCCCATGTCCATCATCAGATCCAGGCAACCCAGGGCGGCGGCCCCCGCCCCCGACACCACGACCTTGACCTGGGCGATGTCCTTGCCGACGACTTCCAGGCCGTTGATGAAGGCCGCCGTGACGCAGATGGCCGTGCCGTGCTGGTCGTCGTGGAAGACGGGGATCTTCATGCGCTCGCGCAGCTTGCGCTCGACCTCGAAGCATTCGGGGGCCTTGATGTCTTCGAGGTTGATACCGCCGAAGGTGGGTTCCAGCCCGGCGATGATGTCCACCAGCTTGTCGGGGTCTTGTTCGTTGATTTCAATATCGAAGACATCCAGGCCGGAGAATTTCTTGAACAGCACGGCCTTGCCTTCCATCACGGGCTTGGAGGCCAGCGGGCCGATGTTGCCCAGGCCCAGCACCGCCGTGCCGTTGGTGATCACCCCCACCAGATTGCCCCGGCCGGTATAGCGGAACGCATTATGGGCGTCGGCCACGATTTCTTCGCAGGCGGCTGCCACGCCAGGGGAATAGGCCAGCGCCAGATCCCGCTGGTTGGAGAGCTGTTTGGTGGGAGTGACCGAGATTTTCCCGGGACGCCCATGCTCATGGTATTCGAGTGCGGCCTTGCGCAGGGATTCTTCCATCGTGATGCCTTGGTATCAATTGAGGGGGGGGGTTACGCCAGACATTCTAGCTGCTAGATACCGGCAAGGGTATGACCCGTGGCATATGCGCCGCATGCGCCACGCCGATAGCCGCCCGGCGCGCCACGGATCGCGGCGGGCGGACGCTTGGAACAGGCCGCCACGGCAAGCGGACAGCGGCTGAAAGCGCGGGCCGCGGCCTAAAACAGCTGGCTGTGCGCCGGAAACAGGCTGTCCGGGTCGAACAACTGGCGGATCGCCTCGTCCCGGGCCTGAGCGGCGGCATCCGGCCCGGGACGATTGCCGTAGCGCGCCGGATAGGCGCGGTCGGCGGGCCGCCCCGCCCGCTGATCGAACACCAGCCATTCTACCCAGCCGAGTTCGCCCCCATGCCCCAGCAGCAGATGCGCCAGGTTGACGGTTTGGCCCTGGGCGGGGGCCAGGGCGTCCAGGCGATAGCGCGCCGCCCATTCCGGGCCATCCTCGGCCGCATCCTGAACACCAGCCTGCAGCTCGAACAGGCGCGGAATCATCGCCTGAACCCGCAGGTTATCCAGCGGCTTGCGGTTATCCACCCCGAAGGCGCCCAGATTCGCCTGCGTGCCATCGGACAGCAACACCATGGCGTGCACCAGCCCGCTGTCGGCGGTGCAGCCCCGATCCCAGTCGCACGCGCGCCGGTCGGCCAGCCAGGCCGCCACGGTCAAGTGAGGGGGCTGATCGCAAAACTGCGGCAGGCCGGCGGCTTCCAGATCGCCGATCAGGCAGCCGGGCTGGACGAACCAGCGCGAATCGTCCGGCCCCAGGCGTTCGTGGCGCGCCATCGCCGCGCCGGGCTCGACCCACAGCACGGGCATGTCGTCCAGGGCGGCGGACGCCGGGATGCCATCCAGCGCCAAGGTGACGCCATGTTCCAGGCACAGGCTGCGCGCCCGATAGACATCCTGCATGTTGGCCGGCACGAGGCGGGCACTGCCCGCCGCCGTGGCAAAATCGAACACTTGGCCATCCGCCCCCCGGCGCAGGCGGGACAGAAAGTCATCCCAGGGCGAACGCTGGGCGCGGCGGCCCGAGAGAAAGGCGCGGCGCGACGGCGAGGGCATGTCGGAATGATCTGTTGCCAAGGCTACAATCCTTCTTTTTAAGCAATGCGGTAGAGAGTCGTCATGGTCCGATTGGCCGACAGAACCGAACACACGGTTCCATTTTACGCTGTAGAAGTCCTGAAACAGGCACAAGCACTGGCCGCCCAAGGCCACGACATCATCAGCCTGGGGATCGGCGAACCCGATTTCACCGCCCCGGCCCGGGTGCTGGAAACCTTGAACCGCGCGGCGGATGCGGGACTCAGCGGCTATACCGCGCCGGCCGGCATCCCCGCCCTGCGCGAAGCCATCGCCCATTATTATCAGGCGCATTTCGGCGCCACCGTCGATCCGTCCCGGATACTGGTCACGGCGGGCGCGTCGGGGGCGCTGATGCTGGCCACCCTGGCCCTGATCAACCCGAGCGACGAAGTCCTGATGCCCGACCCGTCATACCCGGCCAACCAGAACTTCATCACGGCGGCCGGCGGGCGCACGCGTCTGATCCCCACCACGGCCGCCAACCGCTTCCAACTGGGCGCGGACGACATCGACGCCCATTGGGGGCCCGACACCCGGGGGGTGCTGATCGCCTCCCCCAGCAACCCCACCGGCACATCCATGCCGCGCGAGGCCCTGCGCGCCCTGATCGCCGCCGTGCGCGCCCGGGGCGGCTTCGTCATCATGGACGAAATCTACCTGGGCCTGTACTACGACCAGGCCCCGCAAAGCGCCCTGACGCTGGACGACGACATCGTGGTCATCAACAGCTTCTCGAAATACTTCCACATGACCGGCTGGCGGCTGGGCTGGCTGATGGCCCCCGCCGCCCTCATGCCCGCCATCGAACGCCTGGCCGCCAGCCTGGCGATCTGCGCCCCGGCCCTGTCGCAGCATGCCGCCCTGAGCTGCTTCGAGCCCGAAGTCATGCAGGTCTACGAACGCCGCCGGCTGTCATTCAAGGAACGCCGCGATTACCTGCTGCCCGCATTCGACCGCCTGGGCCTGGCCGTGCCCGCCGCGCCGGACGGGGCGTTTTATATCTTCGCGGACATCGGCGCCCTGGGGCTGGACAGCACCACGTTCTGCCACCGGCTGCTGCACGAGGCCGGGGTGGCATCCGTACCCGGCCTGGATTTCGGCCAAGCCCACGCCCGGCGCACCGTGCGGTTTTCCTATGCCACCGGCCTGGATCGCCTGCGCGATGCCATCCCCCGCATGCAGGCTTTCCTGGATCAGGTTCGCGCAGGCCGCTGACTTATTTGCCCAGCGGAATCCCCGACGCCAGCGCGATGCGGCGGCGTTCCGCCAGCACCTTGGCCCCGTAGCCGCCATCGCCGGGGCCGGAGGCCCCCACATAACAGGCCAGCCCGCCTTCGACCGAACCGCGCCGCCGGATACAGTCGGACAGGATCTGGGCGCCGATGCGCAGATTGACCACCGGATTGAAAATGGCCGCCGCGCCGCCGTGCGCCTTGAGTTTTTCGCGGTGCACGCTGCCCATGACCTGCATGAGGCCCTGCGCCCCCACCGGGCTTTCGACGAACGGGTTGTAGCGGGATTCGATCGCGATGACCGCCAGGATCAGCTGGGGATCGAGCTGGTATTCTTTGCCCACGGTAAACGCCGTGCGCGCCAAGGCCCCGGCCACGCTGGGCGAAATCCGGTACTTGCGCGCCAGATAGCTGCGCAGGCCCTGCGTCTGGGCCGCGGAAACCCCGGGAATGGGCTGATCGCGCATGCTGGCCGCCAGGGCCTGCATGAACAAGGGTGGATCCGCCGGCGACGCGGCGGCCAGCGGAGACTCCGTATCGGCCGGCTCCGCCGCCGGGGCGGCATCCTGGATCGGGCCGTCCGCCGGGACGGCGGATTCATCCGGCCAGGCCCAGGCGTACTCGGCATCATTGCCGCCATAGCCCGAACCATCCGCCTGAAACATCGCCAGCACCACCTGGTGCAGCTGCTGCGACTGCTGGCGCATGGAGGGCAGCACCAGACTGAGCGCCAGCGTGGTCAAGACCGCCAGGCCCAGGTAAATGGCGCTGACGTGGATGAACTCGCCCACGGGATGCAGCACGGCGCGCAGGCCATGCCGCAGGCGATCAAGTACAGGCCCTGCAAGCATCACGGTATCCGGCTGCCAACGGGACGGGGAGAATGGTAATCTTGGGCACGACCACACTGTAACCTGATTGACCTGATCTGTGAAATACCGCGACCTCCGAGACTTCATTGCCCAGCTGGAAAGCCGGGGACAACTGAAACGCATTGCGCATCCCGTTTCCACCGCGCTGGAAATGACCGAAATCAGCGACCGCGTGCTGCGCGCCGGGGGCCCCGCCCTGCTGTTCGAGCACCCCGGCCATCAGGGGCGGCCCAGCCCCCTGCCGGTGCTGACCAATCTGTTCGGCACGCCCCAGCGGGTGGCCTGGGGCATGGGGGCCCAGGATGTCTCGGCCCTGCGCGAGACAGGCGAGCTGCTGGCCGCACTGCGCGAGCCCACGCCGCCGCAGGGCATGCGCGACGCCCTGTCCAAGGTCGCCCTGCTCAAATCCGCCCTGTGGGACATGAACCCCCGCCAGGTGCGCGGCGCCGCCTGCCAGGACATCGTCATCGAAGCCGCCGACGTGGATCTGAACCAGCTGCCCTTGCAAAACTGCTGGCCGGGCGACGTCGCCCCCCTGCTGACCTGGGGCCTGGTCATCACCCGGGGGCCCAATGCCCGGCGGCAGAACCTGGGCATCTACCGCCAGCAATTGATCGGCCGCAACAAGCTGATCATGCGCTGGCTGTCGCACCGGGGCGGGGCGCTGGACTTCCGCGACCACTGCCTGGCGCACCCCGGCCAGCCATTCCCCATCGCGGTGGCGCTGGGCACCGATCCCGCCACGCTGCTGGCCGCCGTCACCCCCATCCCCGACAGCCTGTCCGAGTATCAGTTCGCCGGCCTGCTGCGCGGGTCGCGCACCGAACTGGCCGCCACGCTGGGCAGCGACCTGCAAGTGCCCGCCCAGGCCGAAATCGTGCTGGAAGGCCATCTCCTGCCCTCGGACGATCCCCGGGCCATCGCCCCCACCGTCCCCGAGGGTTCCCCCCCCGCGCCCGACACTGGCTACGAAATGGCGCTGGAAGGCCCCTACGGCGACCACACCGGCTATTACAACGAACAAGACTGGTTCCCGGTGTTCACCGTGGATCGCATCACCCACCGGCGACAGCCCATCTATCACAGCACCTACACGGGCAAGCCGCCCGACGAGCCCGCCGTCCTGGGCGTAGCCCTGAACGAAGTCTTCGTGCCCCTGCTGAAACGCCAGTTCCCCGAAATCACCGACTTCTACCTGCCCCCCGAAGGCTGCAGCTACCGCCTGGCGGTGGTGTCCATCCGCAAGCAATACCCGGGCCACGCCAAGCGCATCCTGTTCGGCCTCTGGAGTGTTTTGCGGCAGTTCATGTATACCAAGTTCATCGTCGTGGTGGACGAAGACATCAACCCGCGCGATTGGCCCGAGGTCATCTGGGCGATGACCACCCGCATGGATCCGGTGCGCGACACCCTGCTGGTGGAAAACACCCCCATCGACTATCTGGACTTCGCCTCGCCGGTCTCCGGCCTGGGCGGCAAGATGGGGCTGGACGCCACCAACAAATGGCCGGGCGAAACCCAGCGCGAATGGGGCCGGCCCATCGAGATGTCCGCCGAGGTCAAGCAGCGGGTGGACGCGATGTGGGGCCAGCTGGGCCTGTAGACGGGCCGGGCGTCATCCCGGCTACGCGGCAGGCGGGCACGGGCGCGGCGCTGCCCGCAGGCGGGATCAACGCGTCCCGGCGGGCGGCTTGCGCTTGCCCAGCCAGACCAGACCGGCGATGAGGGCGGCTTTAAGCGCCACGCGGCGACGGCCCGGGGTGCCCGCGACGGATCCCAGCAAAGACAGCACCATGGGGTAACGGCGCAGCAGGCCCACGCCCGCGCGCACCCATCCCAGGCCGGCGGCCCCGAGATGATCCTGGGCCTGGCCCAGCCAGGTCGCGGGCTGCAGGTGGCCCGCTACCCGGCAGGCGCTGCGCGCCCAGGCCTGGCGCTGGTAGGCCGCCCGCAAGCGCAGGACTTCGATGGCCAGCTGGCGCGGGGTGGCGTCCGCATCGGCAGGTTTCATGGGATATCCTCGGTTGTGGGGGCCGTGGCGGCGCCCGGGGCGGCCGCGGGCCGGGGCGCGACGGCGGAGGCCGCGGGCCGCAGGGCCTGCGCATCCTGGCGCAGAACATCCAGGGTGACGGCGAACAGCGGCGCGTCGCGCCGCAGCCGGCGCACCAGCCAGAAAGCCAGGCCCGCCCCCAGCACCGCATACACGCCCGCCAAGCCGACCAGCGCCAGATAGCGCTGTTCGGTGGGCCAGGCCCACAGCGCCAGGGCCAGGCTGGCCACCAGCAGGGCCAGCAAAATGAAAATGCCGGCCAGAAACAGCACCGCCAGACGGCACAACAGGCGGTCACGGGCCTGCAGGGCTTCGAGGCCGGCGAGTTCCAGCCGGGTGGCCGCCAGATCCAGCGTCTGGCCGGCGAGATCCTGCAAAGCGTGCTTGATGGCCATGGACGCGACTAGCGGCGCGACAGCAAAGCGCCCAGCAGCAAGCCCGCCACCCCGGCCACCCCCACCGCCTTCCAGGGGTTTTCCTGAACGTACTCGTCGGTGTCGTGGACGACCTTGCGCCCATGCTCGACCAGGGAGGCCTGGGTATCGGACAAAGCGGCGCGGCTCTTGTCCAGGGCATCCAACGCGCGGGCGCGCAGATCGGCGGCCTTGTCGCCGGTGGCGTCGGCGGCTTCGCGCAACAGGCGTTCGGCCTGATCCAGACTGGATTTCAGGTCTTCGATCAGGGCGTCGCCAGTGGTTTGTGTGGCAATGGGTTTGCGAGTGGCCATGAAGGACTCCTTGGTTAAGTATCGACAGGGTTTATCCTAACCGATCCCCGCCAGGAAAAAGTTAAAAAGTACGACGGACAGGGTGCCCGCACCCGCATTCGCTACTCGCATCCGCATCCGCATCCGCATCCGCATCCGCATCCGCATCCGCAGCGGACAGCGTGCCGTGAAAAAGCGGCCTGGACAGCCGCTGGCCTTGGCCGGGCAGACGCCCGTGCCTACAGCCGATTGGCGGCCGGCGGCGGATCAATCCGGTTTTTGCCGCGTGCCGAAGATGCGGTCGCCCGCGTCGCCCAGGCCCGGAATGATATAGCCGTCGTCATTCAGATGGCTGTCGATGGAGGCCGTATAAATGTGCACGTCCGGGTGGGCCTTTTCAACGGCGGCGATGCCTTCGGGGGCCGCCACCAGCACCAGCGCGCGGACATTGCGGCTACCCGCCTGCTTGAGCATGTCGATGGCCGCCACCATCGACCCGCCCGTGGCCAGCATGGGGTCCACAATCAAGGCCAGGCGCTGATCCAGCTGCCCCACCAGCTTTTCCAGATAGGGTTGAGCCTGCAGGGTTTCTTCGTTGCGGGCGATGCCCACGGCGCTGACTTTGGCCCCGGGAATCAGGTTGAGCACGCCATCCAGCATGCCGATCCCGGCGCGCAAAATGGGCACAACCGTAACTTTCTTGCCCGCCAGCTTTTCGACGTCCAGGTCGCCCGCCCAGCCGGTGATGCGGGCGGGTTCCAGCGGCAGATCCTTGGTGGCCTCGTAGGTCAGCAGCGAACCGATCTCCTGGGCCATTTCGCGGAAATTCTTGGTACTCAGGTCGGCGCGGCGCATGAGCCCCAGCTTGTGGCGGATCAGGGGGTGGCGGATTTCATGGATAGGCATGGTGGGCAGGGGGGGAAAGTAATCAATGGATACCAGAAAGTAGTTTAACCCCCGGCTTGCCGGGCCGGCGGCGGCCGGGCAAACCGGGGCCGCAACGCGTCCGGCGGCCTTAGTGTGCTGTTTGGCTAATTCAATCTGAATACACGAACTAACCCAACAGGACACTACCGGCTGGCCAGCCAGCGCACCAGGGCATCGTCGAACGGCTGCACGGCCCCGGCCTGGGGGTGGTTGACCAGGCTGACCAGGATATAGCGCTTGCCGCTGGCTCCCCGGACGTAGCCCGCCAGGGCCTTGGCATCGCGCAAAGTGCCGGTCTTGACGTGCGCCTGGCCCCGGGTATCGTCGCTGCGCAGGCGGCGGCGCATGGTGCCGTCCATCCCGGCAATCGCCAGGGACGAGACAAATTCGGGCATCATGGCCGAGCGCCAGGCCACATCCAGCATCTGCGCCAGCCCGTGGGCGGTGACCCGCCCCTGGCGCGACAGGCCCGAGCCATTGTCCAGCACCCAGCCCGCCGTATCCACCTGCTGGTTTCTCAGCACCTGCGCAACGGCCTGGCCGCCGCTGGCCACGGTCGCCCCCGGCCCGTTGAGTTCAGCCCCCAGGGTCAGCAGCAGCATGCGCGCCATGACATTGTTGCTGCGCTTGTTGATCAGACGGATGACCTCGGCCAGGGATTCGGAATCCAGGGCCGCCAGGACTTCGGCCCGGGCGGGCGCCTTGCCCTGAGAGAACCCGCGCGACAAGGTTCCGCCCAATTCGCGCCACAGCAGGCGAAACAAGGTCTCGAAATGATCGGCCTGCGACGCCGCCAGCCGGTACAGGCTGAAGTCGCCGCACGCCCCATAGGCCTGGCCGCTGACGCGGATGGTGGCCGTCGCCCCCTGGATTTGGGTATCGGCGGCGAAATTGCGGGCCGGTTTGCAGCGTCCGTCCAGCCATTCCAGGCGGCCTTCAATGCGCACATTGCGCGTGGGTGGATCGGTGACCGGCACCCATTGGCGGTGCTCCGCATCCGCCTGGAACAGAATCCGGGTCGCCCCGAAGCCCACCATCATGGCGTCCGGGCTGGCGTTGTAGGGCCGATCGGGCGAATCGTCGAAATCGCCGGGGTCGATTTCCACCTGGCCAAAAATGCTGCGGTCCACGATGACCTCGGACAGGTTCTTGACCCCGCGCAGGCGCAATTCGCGCAGTCCGTTCCAGAGGTCTTCGATCGTGAATAAAGGGTCGCCCGAAGCCTGCACGTACAGCGGCCCCTGCAGGCTGCCCTGGGCGTCGATCTTCGCCCCGTCATTGGCCAGGAAACGGGTCTGCCAGGTGTAGTCCGGCCCCAGGGCCGACAGGGCGGCCCAGGTGGTGACGGTCTTCATGACCGAGGCCGGATTGCGCGGCTGGCCGGCATTGATGCTGGCCACCACCGGGCCGCCGGCCTCGCGGATTTCCAGAGACAAGGCGGAATCCGGCAACTTGGTGGCTTTCCAGACTTTTTGCAATTCGGGCGGCAGGGCCTGGGCCGACACGGCGGCGGCCGCCACGGCGGACAGCCCGCAGACGGCCAGCCACCGGCGCACCGACTGGGCAAAAAACGCGAATGGGGTCCGGCGCGGGCCGGGTGCGGGGTTCGGTTGCACGGTGAGACTCATCCCTGTCGGCGAAAAATCATCAGCATAATCCAAGAACGGGTTCCCTCCCCGCCTCTGCCTGGCTTTGGGCGATCCGCCAAACTTCGGGCATGCTTTTGGCGGCAGTCTAAAATAAGCGCGCCCTTGCGCCCCGCACACGCGCCGCCGACGCCGGATGCGGACGCCCGACGGGCTCTCCATGCACCCACCCTTTTTCTCGAACACCCCCGACCGTGCCCACCCTGCCCCCCATCGCCGACCTCGACCTGGCCGACTTCGACTACCCCCTGCCCCCCGAATTGATCGCCCAGCACCCCGCCGAGCGCCGCGACGCCAGCCGCCTGCTGCACCTGGACGCGGCAGGCGGCCTGCACGACCGGCAATTCACCGATCTGCCCAGCCTGCTGCGGGCGGGCGACCTGCTGGTGTTCAACGACACACGGGTCATCAAGGCGCGCCTGCGCGGCCACAAGGCCAGCGGCGGGCAGGTGGAAGTGCTGGTCGAACGCATCCTGGATGCCCGGCGCGCCCTGGCGCACGTGCGCGCCAGCAAATCGCCCCGGCCCGGCACCCGCCTGCGCCTGGGGGCCGCAAGCGGCGGCCCGACGATGCCTGGCGCAACGGACGGCAACGCGGGGGCGCCCGCCCGCCCGCCGCACGCCCCTGAAACGGACGCCGACGCGGCGGCGGCGGCAACAGCCGCACCGGACGGCTTCGACGTCGAAGTCCTGGGCCGTCGGGATGAACTCTTTGAACTGGCCTTCCCGGCCGCCGTGCTGGATTTGCTGGCGCAGTACGGCAGTGTCCCCCTGCCCCCCTATATCAGCCACCGCGCGGACGACGAGGACGAAGCCCGCTACCAGACCGTGTATGCCGAAAAACCCGGCGCGGTCGCCGCCCCGACCGCCGGGCTGCACTTCGATCAGGCCATGCTGGCGCGGCTGCGGGCCATGGGGGTGGATCAGGCTTTCGTGACCCTGCACGTCGGGGCCGGCACCTTCCAGCCCGTGCGCGCGGCACACCTCCGCGACCACGTCATGCACGCCGAACGCTATGATGTGCCCGCCGAAACGCTGCGAAAAATCCACGCCACCCGCGCCCGGGGCGGCCGCGTGATTGCCGTGGGCACCACCAGCGTGCGCTCGCTGGAAGCCGCCGCCCTGGACGGCGATGGGCTGCACCGCACCCAGGGCGACACGCGCCTGTTCATCACGCCGGGCTACCGCTTCGCCAGCATCGACGCACTGATCACCAACTTCCACCTGCCGCAATCCACCCTGCTGATGCTTGTCTCGGCCTTGGCCGGCATGCAGCCCATCCAGCGGGCCTACGCGCACGCCGTACAATCGCGCTATCGTTTCTTCAGCTATGGCGACGCCATGTTCATCGAGGCCGCCCCCATCCCATGACCGGACTGCAATTCCAACTGCTGCGCACCGACGGCCTTGCCCGACGCGGCCGCATCACCCTGAACCACGGGGTCGTGCAAACCCCCATCTTCATGCCCGTGGGCACTTATGGCAGCGTCAAGGCCATGCTGCCGCACGAACTCACCGACATCGGCGCCCAGATCGTGCTGGGCAACACCTTTCACCTGTGGCTGCGTCCCGGCACCGATATCCTGGATCGGCACGGCGGCCTGCACGGCTTCATGCAATGGGACAAGCCCATCCTGACGGATTCCGGCGGATTCCAGGTATTCAGCCTGGACAGCATGCGCAAGATCACCGAAGACGGCGTGCGTTTCGCCTCGCCCATCGACGGTTCGCGCCAGTTCCTGTCGCCCGAGGAATCCATGCGCATCCAGCGCAGCCTGAATTCCGACATCGTGATGGTGCTGGACGAGTGCACGCCCTACCAGATCGACGGGCGGCCGGCCACCCACGAAGAAGCCGCCGCCTCCATGCGCATGTCGCTGCGCTGGGCCAGGCGCTCGCGCCAGGCCTTCGACGACCTGCAAAACCCCAATGCCCTGTTCGGCATCATCCAGGGCGGCATGTACGAAGACCTGCGCGACGAATCCCTGGCCGGTCTGGCCGACATCGGCTTCGAGGGCTACGCCATCGGCGGTCTGTCCGTGGGCGAACCCAAGGCCGACATGATGCGCGTGCTGGCCCATGTGGCCCCGCGCATGCCCGCCCAGGCCCCGCGCTACCTGATGGGGGTCGGCACGCCCGAAGACCTGGTCGAAGGCGTGCGCCAGGGGGTGGACATGTTCGACTGCGTCATGCCCACCCGCAACGCCCGCAACGGCTGGCTGTTCACCCGCTACGGCGACATCAAGATCCGCAATGCGCGCTACCGCGACGACACCCGCCCGCTGGACCCTGGCTGCCACTGCCACACCTGCCGGCATTTCTCTCGATCGTACCTGCACCACCTGCAGCGCGTGGGCGAAATCACCGGGGCCCGCCTGAATACCCTGCACAACCTGCACTACTACCTGAACCTGATGGCCGAGATGCGCGGCGCCATCGAAGAAAACCGTTTTGAAGCCTGGCGGGCCGCCTTCAACCAGGATCGCGCGCGCGGCATCGACTAGGTTTTCTTACACCGATACGGTGGATACCGCTACAATCAAGAGTTAATCTTTGATTATCCGCTTAACCAACCCCCGTTCCCCAGGAGATTTCATGTCCCTAGTCGACACCCTGACTCTGTTGCCGGCCCAGGCCGCCGGCGCCGACGCCGCCGGCGGCCTGATGGGCATGCTGCCCATCATCCTGATGTTCGTCATCTTGTATTTCCTGATGATCCGGCCGCAAATGAAACGCCAGAAAGAGCAGAAAAAAATGGTCGAAGCCCTGGCCAAAGGCGACGAGATCATCATGTCCGGCGGCCTGCTGGGCAAGATCAGCAAAGTGCACGACAACTACCTGACCGTCGAAATCGCCCAATCCGGCGACAAGGCCATCGAATCCATCGTGCAGCGCAATGCCGTGACTTCCGTCCTGCCCAAGGGCACCATCAAGTCGCTCTGATTCGCCCCATCCGGCGCGGCGGCGTGCCCCGCTGTACACGCAGCCCCAGCACGCGCGGCGCCCGGTCTTTTCCGCTTTTCCTCACGACCGACCATGAATCGCTATCCCCTCTGGAAGTACCTCATCGTGCTGGCCGCCGTCCTGATCGGCGTGCTGTACACGCTGCCCAATCTTTACGGGGAATCCCCCGCCGTGCAAATCGCGGGCGCGAAGACGTCGGTCAAGATCGACCAGGACACGCTGGCCAAGGCCAACGGCATTCTCGACCAGGCCGGCATCCAGCCCACCGCGGGCACCTTCGAGATGAACGGCCCCGTCGGCACGGTGCGCCTGCGCTTCGATTCCACGGACACGCAGCTCAAGGCCAAGGACACCCTGGAAAGCGCGCTCAACACCGACCCCAAGAACCCGGACTACACGGTGGCCCTGAACCTGATGTCGGCCTCGCCCAATTGGCTGACGGCCATCGGCGCCCACCCCATGTACCTGGGGCTGGATCTACGCGGCGGGGTGCATTTTCTGCTGCAGGTGGATCTGGAAGGCGCGCTGACCAGCCGCTACGATTCCATGGCGGGCGAAGTCCGCACCACCCTGCGCGACAACAAGCTGTCCTTTGAAGACGTCGAGCGCAACCAGCAATCCGTGCGCGCCAGCTTCGCCGCCCAGGATGCCCGCGACGCCGCCCTCGATGCGCTGCGCCGCACCATGCCCGAGATGGATTTCACCACCGGGCAATCCGGCAACGCCTGGCTGCTGGACGGCAAGCTGAATGCCACCGCCATCACCCAGGTGCAGAACAACGCCCTGAAGCAAAACATCCAGACCCTGCACAACCGCATCAACGAACTGGGCGTGGCCGAGCCCGTCATCCAGCAGCAGGGCGGCGACCGCATCGTGGTGCAGTTGCCCGGCGTACAGGACGTGGCCAAGGCCAAGGAAATCCTGGGGCGCACCGCCACCCTGGAAATCCACATGGTGGACGACTCCCCCGCCGCCACGGCCGCCCTGCAATCGGGGCGCGTGCCCTTCGGCCTGGTGCGCTACACCGACCGCGACGGCCGTCCCCTGCTGTTGCGCCGCCAGGTCATCCTGACCGGCGAAAACCTGCAGGACGCCCAGCCGGGGCGCGACCAGCAAACCCAGGAACCCACCGTCAACCTGACCCTGGATTCCAAGGGCGCGCGCATTTTCCGGGACGTCACCCGCGACAACATCGGCAAGCGCATGGCCATCGTGCTGTTTGAAAACGGCAAGGGCGAAGTCGTCACCGCGCCGGTGATCCGCTCCGAAATCCCGGGCGGGCAGGTGCAGATATCCGGCAGCATGACGGCCCAGGAAGCCGCCGACGTGTCCCTGCTGCTGCGCGCCGGGTCGCTGGCCGCCCCCATGCACATCATCGAAGAACGCACCATCGGCCCCAGCCTGGGCGCGGCCAACATCAAGCAGGGCTTCGACTCCACCCTGTACGGCTTCACCGCCATCGCCATCTTCATCATCGCCTACTACCATCTGTTCGGCCTGTTCTCCACGCTGGGCCTGTCCTTCAACGTGCTGCTGCTGCTGGCCGTGCTGTCCATGCTGCAGGCCACCCTCACCCTGCCCGGCATCGCCGCCATCGCGCTGACCCTGGGCATGGCCATCGACGCCAACGTGCTGATCAACGAGCGCATCCGCGAAGAACTGCGGGCGGGCCTGTCGCCGCAGCAAGCCATCCACCTGGGCTTCGACCGCGCCTGGGCCACGATTTTCGACTCCAACCTGACCAGCCTGATCGTGGGGATCGCCCTGCTGACGTTCGGCACCGGGCCGGTGCGCGGCTTTGCCGTGGTGCACTGCATCGGTATCCTGACCTCGATGTTCTCGTCCGTGGTGGGGGTGCGCGCCCTGGCCAACCTGTATTACGGGCGCAAGCGCAAGCTCAAGTCGATTTCCATCGGCCAAATCTGGAAACCCAATCAGGACTAATCAGGATTCATCATGGAATTTTTCCGCATCCATCGCACCATCCCGTTCATGCGGCATGCGCTGATCCTGAACATCATCAGCCTGCTGACTTTCCTGGCCGCCGTCTTTTTCATCGCCACCCGGGGCTTTCACCTGTCGATTGAGTTCACCGGCGGCACGGTAATGGAGGTTCACTACAGCCAGACGGCGCCGGTGGCCGACATCCGCACCGCCCTCGACGCCCTGGGCTACACCGATTTCCAGGTGCAGAACTTCGGCACCTCGCAAGACGTCATGATCCGCCTGCCCGTGCGCGCTGGCGAGGACACCGCCGCGCAAAGCCAGGCCGTCATGCAGGCCCTGCAGGCCCAGCAAGCGGACGTCCAACTGCGCCGGGTGGAATTCGTCGGCCCGCAGGTGGGCGAAGAACTGCTGCACAACGGCTTGATGGCGCTGCTGTTCGTGGTCGTGGGCATCATGCTGTATTTGGCGGTGCGCTTCGAATGGAAGCTGGCAGCCTCGTGCGCTATCGCCAACCTGCACGACGTGGTGATCATCCTGGGGTTTTTCGCCTTTTTCCAGTGGGAGTTCTCGCTGCCCGTGCTGGCCGGGGTGCTGGCCGTGCTGGGGTATTCGGTCAACGAGTCCGTGGTGGTGATGGACCGTATCCGCGAAAATTTCCGCAAGCAGCGCAAAGCCTCGGTGCGCGAGATCATCAATAATTCCATCACGCAGAATATCTCCCGCACCATCATCACCCACGGCTCCACCCAGATGATGGTGCTGTCCATGTTCTTCTTCGGCGGCCCCACCCTGCACAACTTCTCGCTGGCCCTGACCATCGGGATCTGGTTCGGGATCTATTCCTCGGTGTTCGTCGCCGCCGCCCTGGCCATGTGGATGGGCATCCGCCGCGAAGATCTGGTCAAGCCGGTCAAAAAAGAAGGCGCCGAAGTGGAATTGGGATGAGATCGGACACGGGACAGTCCCAATGGACTGTCCCGTGCCGATCGAATCGGAGTGCCCTGCAGGGCACTCCGTGGGGGGCGCTGCGATTCTAAGCAATTCCCATCCTCTCCCCTGCGGGCTGTTTTCCGCAGGAATCATGCGAGGACATCAGCAAAGCCCGGCATCATCATCGAGTAGCAAAAAGCCCAACCGATAATTTTATCCATGAAAGAACCAACAGCATTAACAGCATTTTTACCCATAATCGCTGTTTTTATAGTTTGCTATTTTCTGCACAAAATTTTCAAAAAAGGAAAAATATGGCGAAACACTTTAACGATTAAAGAGTATTTAGAAAAATACCCGCATTGCAACACCGGAAATGGCATTAAATGCGTGCGATGTGGATCAAAAAGCATTCGGAACTTCGGTTGGGATAATGCAACCAGCACCAAAAGAATTTTTATCTGCAACCACTGCAATGGACGACTCTACCGAAACAACGGTTAACCGCAAACATGGCGTAAAATGCCAGATTGTCCATCTTTACGCCCTCGGGATATAAACCCGCCCCGGCACGCCCATCATGCAAGACACCCCCGTGCGCCGTCCCGGCGTCATCCCCGCTTCCCGCGAATCCGCCGAACACCTGAAAGACCAGGCCTGGCGCCAGGCCCAGGACGAAACTCTGGCCGGCCTGCTGCAGCCCATGCAGCCGGGCCAGCACAAAAAATTGTTCATCCGCACCTTCGGCTGCCAGATGAACGAATACGACTCCGAAAAAATGGTGGACATCCTGCGCGCCGCCCAAGGGGTCGAACTCACCGATACGCCCGACGACGCCGACATCATCTTGTTCAACACCTGTTCGGTGCGCGAAAAGGCCCAGGAAAAAGTCTTTTCCGATCTGGGCCGCGTGCAGCACCTGAAACAGGCCAAACCCGGCCTGGTGATCGGTGTGGGCGGCTGCGTGGCCAGCCAGGAAGGCGAGGCCATCGTGCGCCGCGCCCCCTATGTGGACGTCGTCTTCGGCCCGCAGACGCTGCACCGCCTGCCCGAACTCATCGACCGCCGCCGCGCCACGGGCCAATCCCAGGTGGACATTTCCTTCCCCCTGATCGAAAAATTCGACGCCCTGCCCCCCGCCCGGGTGGAAGGCCCCGCCGCCTATGTGTCCATCATGGAAGGCTGTAGCAAATACTGCAGCTTCTGCGTGGTGCCCTACACGCGGGGGGCCGAGGTCTCGCGCCCCTTCGACGACGTGCTGACCGAGATCGCCGACCTGGCCGACCAGGGCGTGCGCGAAGTCACCCTGCTGGGACAAAATGTCAACGCCTACCGGGGCCCCCTGGGGGAAACCGGCGAAATCGCCGACTTCGCCATGCTGCTGGACTACGTGCACGACATCCCCGGCATCGAGCGTATCCGCTACACGACATCGCACCCCAAGGAAATGACCGCCCGGCTCATCGAGGCGCATGGCCGCCTGCCCAAGCTGGTGCCGTTTCTGCATCTGCCGGTGCAGGCGGGCAGCGACCGCGTGCTGGCCGCCATGAAACGCGGCTATACCGCCCTGGAATACAAATCCATCATCCGCCGCCTGAAGGCCGCCCGTCCCGACATCACCCTGTCGTCCGATTTCATCATCGGCTTTCCCGGCGAAACCGAGGAAGACTTCCAGAAAACCATGGATCTCGTGCGCCACGTGGGCTTCGACCAGTCCTTTTCGTTCGTCTACTCCAAGCGCCCCGGCACCCCGGCCGCCGACCTCGACGACCCCGTTCCCCAGGCCGAGAAACTGGATCGCCTGCACCGCCTGCAGGCGCTCATCAATGAACAGGCGGCGGCCTACAGCCAGGCCATGGTGGGCGGCATCCAGCGCCTGCTGGTCGAAGGCCCATCCAAGAAAGACCCGGCCGACATGAAAGGCCGCACCGAAAACAACCGCATCGTCAACTTCGCCGGGCAGGCGCGCCTGATCGGCCAGATGGTGGACGTGCGCATCACGCAGGCGCTGACCAACACCCTGCGCGGCGAAATCGTCACCGCCGAAACCAACGGTATCCGCGCATGAGCGCCCCGCGTCCCAACGCCACGGGCAATCGCCCGCTGGCCCTTCAACTGATGGGCGGCAACGCCCAACTGGCCAATCTATGCGGCCCGCTGGACGAAAACCTGCGCCAGATCGAACAGGCCCACGACGTCACCATCAGCCGCCGGGGCAACCGCTTCAGCATCCGCGGCGCCCGGGCCGCCGAAACCCGCCAGGCCCTGCGCTGGTTCCACGAACAGGCCACCCGGCAGCCCCTGTCGCTGGACGATCTGCAACTGGGGCTGATCGAACTGGGCAACCGGGACGCCGCCCCCCCGGCCGCAGAGGCCAGGCCGTTGCCGGATCTGCCCCCGGTGGACGACGAAGACGGCTTCGCCCTGCGCACCCGGAAGTCCGACCTGCGCCCGCGCACGCCACGCCAGCGCGACTATCTGAAAGCCATCCTGAGCCACGACGTGACCTTCGGCGTGGGGCCCGCAGGCACCGGCAAGACCTGGCTGGCCGTGGCCTGCGCCATCGACGCGCTGGAACGCGAATCCGTGGCCCGCCTGGTGCTGACCCGGCCGGCCGTCGAAGCCGGCGAACGTCTGGGCTTTCTGCCGGGCGATCTGGTTCAGAAGGTCGATCCCTACCTGCGGCCGCTGTACGACGCCCTGTACGATCTGCTGGGCTTTGAAAAAACCCAGCGGCTGTTTGAAAAACAGACCATCGAGATCGCCCCGCTGGCCTATATGCGCGGGCGCACCCTGAACCACGCTTTCATCATCCTGGACGAAGCCCAGAACACCACGCCGGAACAAATGAAAATGTTCCTGACGCGCATCGGTTTCGGCAGCAAGGCCGTCATCAACGGCGACCCTTCCCAGGTGGATTTGCCCAAGAACCACCAAAGCGGCCTGCTGCACGCGCTGGACGTGCTGGACGGCGTGCCGGGCATCGCCCAGACCCGCTTCACCAGCCACGACGTGGTGCGCCACCCGCTGGTGGCGAAAATCGTGGACGCCTACGAAAAGGCGGGCGACCATGTATCCTGATTTTTCGCTCGGCATCCAGTATGCCGCCCCCGCGCCCGAACTGCCCCGCTGGCGCCTGCGCCGCTGGGTGGGCCGGGCGCTGGGCGCGGCGCTGGCCGCCCCGGATCCGCGCGCGGGCCAGCCGGTCGCCCTGACCTTGCGCCTGGTGGATGCCGACGAAGGCAAAAGCCTGAACGCCGCCTGGCGGCAACGCGACTACGCCACCAATGTCCTCACCTTCGAATACGGCGCGGATCCATCCGGCCTGATCAGCGGCGACATCGTGCTGTGCGTCCCGGTCTTGCGGCAAGAAGCCGCGGAACACGGCAAGACCCTGCGGCAGCACGCCGCCCACCTGGTGACCCACGGGGTGCTGCACGCCCTGGGCTACGACCACATCGAACCAGACGACGCGACGCGCATGGAAGCCCTGGAAACCGCCATCCTGACGGCCCAGGGCATCCCCGACCCCTACGGCACCTTTGATCAAACCTGACCGAAGATACCCTGCCGGTTCGCCGGCGGATGCCGCCGGCCGGCCGCCGCGATTTGCTTGTCGCCCGCGGATTTTCGGTTATGCTAGAACATTCCCCACTCGTCCTTCGGACAATGCCAGACCCTCACGCTCCAGACCCCGACCCCCGACCTGCGTCGCCGACGAACTCCTTTTTTTCCCGCCTCAAGGCCTTGCTGCGGCCCGCGCCGCCCGCTGACCGCGAAGGCATCCGCGCCGTCCTGGAGGCCGCCCACGATCACTCCATCCTGGATGGCGAATCGTATGCCATGATTTCCGGGGCGCTCGAAGTCGCGGACAAAACCGTCGCCGATATCATGGTGTCCCGATCCCGCATGGATTTGCTGGACGTCAGCCAGCCGCTGGCCGACCTGATGCCCTTCATCACCGAGACCGGCCATTCCCGCTTTCCGGTCTACGAAGGCGACCGCGACAACATCATCGGCGTGCTGCTGGCCAAAGACCTGCTGCTCACCCTGTCCGACCACGCCCTGGACATCCGGGCGCTGGTGCGCCCGCCGGTCTTCATCCCCGAAACCAAGCGCCTGAACGAACTGCTGCACGAATTCCGCATGAGCCGCAACCACCTGGCCATCGTGATCGACGAGCACGGCGGCATCTGCGGCCTGGTCACCATGGAAGACGTGCTGGAACAAATCGTCGGCGACATCGAGGACGAATTCGACGACGAGGACGAAAAAACCATCTTCCGCACGGGCGACAACAGCTGGCGCGCCATGGGGATCACCGAAATCGAAGACTTCAACGCCGCCTTCGACGTATCGCTGCCCGACCAGGACTGCGACACCCTGAACGGCTGGCTGGCCGCCGAGCTCGGCCACATTCCGCGCCGAGGCGAACGCCACGAAGCCCACGGGCTGGCCTTCACCGTGGTGGGCGCCGACGGCAAGCGCGCCCGCTGGCTGCACATCCAGCGCCTGGGCCCGCCCGAAGATGCCGGCACGGCACCGACGCCCGCATCCGCATGATCGCCGTTTTGCTCGCCGGGGCCTTGCAGGCCCTTTGTTTTGCGCCCGGCCCGCTGCCGGCCTGGAGCCTGCCCTTCGTCCAGATCGCCAGCCTGTCCGTGCTGGCCGCGCACACGTTCAAGGCCCGGAACGCGCGCCAGGCGGCGGGGCGCGGCTGGCTGTTCGGCTTGGCGCAGTTCACCGTCGGCGTGTACTGGCTGACGATCAGCATGCACCAGTACGGCGGCCTGCCCCTGGCCCTGGCCATCGGGGCGCTGCTGCTGTTTGCCGCCGCCATGGCCCTGTATGCCGCCGCCGCCTGCGCCCTGTGCGCCTGGCTGTGCGCCGGCTGCGCCCAGCCCGAGCAGCGCGCGGGCCGCCAGATCCTGAACGCCCTGGCGTGGGCGGGCGCCTGGACGCTGTTTGAATGGCTGCGCGGCACGCTCTGGACGGGGTTTCCCTGGCTGAACGCGGGATACGCGCACGCCGAAGGCATGTTCGCCGCCTGGGCGCCCCTGATCGGCGTGTACGGCGTGGCCTGGCTGTCCGCCTTCGCGGCGGGATCCATCGCGCTGATGATCCGCGCCAAGGACACCGCCTATGACCGCAGCGCGGCCAGCACCATCGCCCTGACTCTGGCGACGGGACTGATAGGCATCGCCATGGCGCACATCGAATGGAGCCGCCCCCAGGGCGACCCCCTGCTGGTGCGGCTGGTGCAGCCCGCCACCCCCCAGGACAGCAAGTTCGATCCCGCCGCCCTGGCGGCCACCCAGCGGCACCTGCTGCAGTTGGCCGGGCTGGCGGCGAAATCGCCCGCGAATCCGCCCGCCCTGATCGTCCTGCCCGAGACTGTCATGCCCGCCATGCAGGATCGCCTCCCCCCGGAAATCTGGCAGCCCTGGCTGGATCTGGCCCGGCAGACCCAGGCCGGCATCTTGCTGGGCCTGCCCCTGCACACCCGGCGCGACGGACGGGACCGCTATACCAACAGCGCCACCCTCATCCTGCCCGGAGACCAGCAACCGCCCCTGGCGCCGGGCCGCTGGCACTACGACAAACACCACCTGGTGCCCTTCGGCGAATTCATCCCTCCCGGCTTCCGCTGGTTCGTCCAGGCCATGCGCATTCCGCTGGGGGATTTCGACGCCGGCGGCCTGGGCCAGGCCCCGTTTCGGCTAGGCGGCCAGCGCTTCGCCATCAATATCTGCTACGAAGACGCCTTTGGCGAGGAAATCGCCACGGCGGTCGCCCGGCCGGAAGACAGCGCGGGCATTCTGGTCAATCTCAGCAACCTGGCCTGGTTCGGCGACACCTGGGCCTTGCGCCAGCATTTGTGGATTTCGCGCCTGCGGGCGCTGGAAACCGCCCGGCCGATCATCCGCGCCACCAATACCGGCATGACGGCCGCCATCGACCCCCACGGGGAGATACGCGGCATGCTCGACCCCGGCAGGCCCGGCGTGCTGGATGTGGAGATACAGGGCACCACGGGCCTGACGCCCTACGTGCGCTGGGGCAACGGCCCGGTGCTGCTGTGGCTGGCGCTGGGGCTGTTGCTGGCATTCAGGTCGCGCAAGCGCTGCTCGAAGGCGGCCTGATCCAGCGGCTCGTCCAGCCAATAGCCCTGCCCCGCATCGCAGCCCATGGCTTGCAGACAGGCGTATTGGTCCTCGTCGGCAATGCCCTCGGCCACCACCTGCATGCCCAGCCGGTGAGCCAGCGAGATGGTCGCCTCGCAGACCATCCGGGCTGTCTCGCTGGCGCAGAGGTTTTCCGCGATTTCGGGCTCCAGCTTGATGACGTCGAAATCGACCCGCTGCGAGGCCAGCAAGGCCGACAAGCCGCCTGCAATCGCGCCGATGCTGAACCGCATGCCCGAATCATGCAAGGCGCGCAGACGCTCCAGGGTCAGCGGGGACAGATTTTGCAGCATATGGGCATTGAATTCCAGCGACAGGCTGCTGTTGGGAATGCCCAGGGAATCCAGCTGCGACAGCACCATATCCAGGGCCGACTGGGCCAGGCCGAACTGGCCCGGAGAAATATTGATCGTCAGGCGCAGCTCGGGGGCCAGGGTGTCGCGCCACACCCCAAGCTGCGTGATGGCCTGCCGGAACACCCACTCGCCCAGGGGCTTGATCAACTGGCGTTCTTCGGCGAAAGGAATGAAGTCCATGGGGGCGATCACCCCCAGGCCGGGATGCCGCCAGCGCAGCAGAACCTCGGCCTTCAGGATTTTCCCGGTGTCAAAGGAATACACAGGCTGATACAACAGGAAGAACTGCCCCGCCTTCAAGGCCCGCGGCAAAGTCACCAGCAGATCGTGCTGCATATTGGCGCGGTCGCGCATGGCTTGGTCGAAGAAATAATAGGTGTCCCGGCCCGCCGCCTTGGCCGCGTACATGGCAAGATCGACATGCCGCATGAGATCTTCGGCGGTCGCGGCATCCCGGGGATACAGCGCCCCCCCCAGGCTGGCCGAGACCCGCACCCGGTTGCCCGCCAGCTGATAGGGCTGGGTGATGGAATCCAGTATTCGCTGGCACAGCCCTTCCAGGGCGGGCGTCGCCGTTTCGCCGGTGGTGATGATGACGAATTCGTCCCCCCCGAGCCGGGCCACGAAATGCTGCTCGGCCTGGGTGGCGTCCCGCAAACGCTGGGCCACCTGGATCAGCAACTGGTCGCCGATGCCGTGGCCCAGCGTGTCGTTGACCTCTTTGAACAGATCCAGATCCAGAAACAGCAAGGCCAGCGGCGACCGGGTTTTATTGGACTCGGCCACCAAGGTGGCCAGTTTTTCATTGAAAAACTGGCGGTTGGGCAAAGCGGTCAGCGGATCATGATGGGCCTGGTTCCAGATGGCGGCCTCGACCTGTTTTTTTTGCGTGACGTCGCTCAACATCACGACCCGGCAATTGACCGAACCGTCGTGGTTCCAGGCGGTATCGAGCACCACCCGCTGGGCGTATTCCTCGCCGGACTTGCGCTGCAGCCAGTATTCGCCTTCCCAGCGGCCCTTGGTGTTGATGGCATGCCACATCGCATCGTAGAAATCGCGGTTGTGCCGCCCTGGGCGCAGCAGGTGCAGTTGCTCGCCGGCGACTTCGTCGGGCCAGTAGCCCGTCATCTGCGAATAGGCCGGATTGACGTCGATGATGACCCCCGAAGCATCCGTGATGACGATGGCTTCGCTGCTGTTTTCGTAGGCGATTGCCGCCAATTGGGCGGAGGATTCGGCCTGCTTGCTCTCGGTGATGTCCTGCACCAGGCCGATCAGGGGGGAATCCGGGCCCGCGCCGACCCGCGTGATGAAAACCTCGATGTCGAGCTGGCTGCCGTCCTTGCGCCGGCCATGGCGCTCGAAGCGCAGCGTGGTGGAGCGGCCGCCGCAGGATTTCAGGGCTTCGTCGACCAGGTAGCGTTCGCGCGGCGCGATCACGGACAGCAAGGTCTGGTGATTGCGCATTTCGTCGGGGGCATAGCCGAAGATATCCGCCATTTTCTGGCTGACGAAACTGAAGCGGCCCTGCGCCAGCAGGAAAATCCCCACGATGGCGTTGGAGGCCAAGCCCTGGAAAATAATCTCGGCGCGTTCGAGCTCGACCTGCTTGTCGCGCATCTGCGTGATCAAGTCGTGGATCTGCTGCATGCCCTGGTTATACCCCTGGGCGATCTGGACGAGCTCGGTCACCCCCGAGGGCGGCACGCGGGTGGTGTAATTGCCCTGCACAAGGGCCCGCACCGCATGGCCCAGGCCCGCCAGGGGCAGCACGATGCTGCGACGCACCAGCACGAACACCAGCAACAGCAGCAACAAAGTGGCCAACAGCAAGCCGCCCAGCCAGGCCAAAGCCCGGTTTTCCTCGGCCTGCATCAAGGGCAGCAAGACACCGGATGCCGCATCCAGCGTCGCCAGCAGCGCCGCCGCATCATCGGCGATCCACTGCCGCTGTATGCCGGAAGCCGGATCGCGGGACTCGCCCGTCCGGGTTTCGGCGTGGGCGTAAGAAGACAGCATGACCGTGCGCAGCCGCCCCTTGAGAACCGCCCAAGCCCGATTGACCTTGGGCAGCAATTGATCCGCCTGGGAAAACCGCAGGGCGGCGATTTCCCGGCCATCGACCACGCCGCCACGCGCAAGGGCCTGGAGGGCCTGATCGAAATCATGGATTTCCTGGGTGGTCTGGCTGGTGTGCAGCCAGCCTCCATCGGACATCTGCATGGCACGCACGGCCAGCCGCTGGCTGAGTACGCGCAGGTTGTCGAGGGTCTGGATTTGATCCTGCGCGGTGTCGTAGCGCGCCAGAACCGTCACCATGGCTGCCGTATTGCCCAGGACAAACACCAGCATGACGACATTGAACAACACCGACAATACCCTGAGCCCAGGAAGCCTGGCGGCGGAAGACCCTGAGCGACGGGATGAAAATGGGCGCATGCGTTTATTGAAGTGATCCGTATTGGCTGAGAACCGCGCAGCAACAGGCGCAAGCCTATGGATGCGGACATGAAGACGGCCCGCCTGCTGCCAACAGCTATCTTAGCGGATAAAAAAGCTTGCGCGCACCATTGAAAAAGCCCGACGATCACCAGGATCGTCGGGCTTTTGAATGTTGGCGGAGTGGACGGGACTCGAACCCGCGACCCCCGGCGTGACAGGCCGGTATTCTAACCAACTGAACTACCACTCCTTGTACCGCCAGAAGCTGGCGTCCCCTAGGGGATTCGAACCCCTGTACCCACCGTGAAAGGGTGGTGTCCTAGGCCTCTAGACGAAGGGGACAGTACATCGAACAGCATCATCGTTAAGGAAGTTTGGTGGAGGTAAGCGGGATCGAACCGCTGACCTCTTGCATGCCATGCAAGCGCTCTCCCAGCTGAGCTATACCCCCAAACAGGTCTCCGTTAACGAAGAAACGAGATTATGCACGTTTTTTTTAGCCTGTGCAAGCTGGCCAAGGTTTTATGCCCATGAGATAGCAACAAAGTGTAATTAAACTGTTTAAAAACCCAGTTTTGCACGGTTTTTCATGCCCGACCCAAGCCCGCGACCCTGGCGCGCGGCCACAACAACAGGAGGGCGCAGCGGCCGCCCTATCCCGAAGCCCCGTAAAAATTACAAGCATTAACAACTTCGCCCAGGCGTCGAGATGGCGCCGATTTCATATCAGGCCAGGATATTAATATGTAAATTAAATGAAATTAAAAGAATTTAGCAATGCAATGAATGGATTTCATGGAAGTTAAGCGTTTGCCATTGCAAGCATCCCAAGCCTACTATCGCCGCTGTCTTCATTCTTTCGATGGTCAAACTCCATGCCAGACTGTCTTCGTCACGAAACCCTGGACGCCGTCTGGCCCGTCCAGGCGATTCTCGATCTGTTCGCCCTGCCCTTCACGGATTTGCTGCTGCAGGCGCAAACCGTGCACCGGCAACATCACCCGGCCAATGCCGTGCAGCAATCCAGCCTGCTCTCCATCAAGACGGGGGCCTGCCCGGAAGACTGCGCCTATTGTCCGCAATCCTCGCGCTACGCCACCGCCGTCGAAGCGGCCCCGCTGATGCCGCTGCCCCAAGTGCTGGCCGCGGCCAAACAAGCCCAGGCCGCCGGCGCCCAGCGCTTTTGCATGGGGGCCGCCTGGCGCTCGCCAACGGAAAAACAACTGGACGGCGTGATCGAACACGTCCAGGCGGTCAAATCCCTGGGATTGGAAACCTGCGTCACGCTGGGGATGTTGAAACCCGGACAGGCCGAGCGCCTGAAAGCGGCCGGGCTGGACTACTACAACCACAACCTGGATACCGCGCCGGAATACTACGGTGAAATCATCCGCACCCGCACCTACGACGACCGGCTGCAGACCCTGCAGCGGGTGCGCGATGCGGGCCTGAAGGTCTGCTGCGGCGGCATCGTGGGCCTGGGCGAATCCCGGGAGATCCGCGCCGGGCTGATCGCCGCCCTGGCCAGCCTCGCCCCCTATCCCGAATCCGTCCCCATCAACCAGCTGGTCAAAGTCCCCGGCACTCCGCTAGCCGACACGCCCGATCTGGATCCGCTGGAATTCGTGCGCACCATTGCCGTGACCCGCATCGTGATGCCCAAGACCGTGGTGCGCCTGTCGGCGGGCCGGGAATCCATGCACGACAGCACCCAGGCCCTGTGTTTCATGGCGGGGGCCAATTCGATTTTCCATGGCGAAGCCCTGCTGACCACAGCCAACCCCAAGGCCGAGGCCGACGCTCGCCTGTTCCAGCGCCTGGGCCTGGTTGCCATGCCCGCGCCGGCCCGCCCCCCCCTGAACTGAAGGCAATCCCGATCATGCACACACTCATTCTCAGCATCAGCTTCAGCGTTCTGGTGTCCGTCTTCCTGAAGCTGGCCAAGCGCTGTCGGCTGCAGATCGGGCAGGCGATCCTGACCAACTACGTCATGGCCTGCATACTGTGCCTGTGGCTGCTGCGCCCCCCGCTGGACACCCTGGGCGACCAAAGCCCGGCGGCCTGGGCCATCCTGATCCTGCTGGGCCTGCTGCTGCCCTCGGTGTTCCTGATCATGGCCGCCGCTGTGCGCCAGGCCGGGATCGTGTTGAGCGACACCGCCCAGCGGCTGTCGCTCATCATCCCGATTGCGGCGGCATTCCTGGTTTTCCATGAAGCGCTGTCCGGCCAGAAGGCGATCGGCATCGCCCTGGCCCTGGGCGCCCTGGCCTGCCTGCTGCGCCGCCCCGGCGCGGCCGCCCCCGACGCTGGCCAGGACGCCGCCGCCCCCGCGGGCGGCGGGCGGATCGTCTGGCTGTCCTTGCTGGGCGTCTGGGCCGGCTACGGGGTGATCGACATCCTGTTCAAGCAAATGGCCCGCATGGGGGCCGGCTTTACCGGCACCTTGTTATTGAGTTTCGCCCTGGCCGGGGTCTTGCTGGGCCTGTGGCTGGCGCTGCGCCGCACCACCTGGGACGGGCGCAGCCTGGCCTCGGGCCTGCTGCTGGGGGCGCTGAACTTCGGCAATATCTATTTTTACATCCGCGCCCACCAAAGCTACCCAGAGAACCCCACCCTGGTCTTCGCCGCCATGAACATCGGCGTGATTTCCGTGGGCGCCCTGGTGGGGGCCGGCTTATTCAGGGAAAAGCTTAGCCGGACGAACCTGGGCGGCATCGCCCTGGCCCTTGTCGCCATCGTCCTGCTGTTCCCCCGCTGACGCGGGGGCGTGATCCAGGTTCGCGCCCGAGCCCGTTGCCGCCTCGGGATCAATGGCTGCCTCCGGGCCGGCACCCGCCGGGTCGGGCAAGGCGATGTCTTCCTCCGGGATCGGATCGTGAGAAATATCGCGCTCGATATCGACCCGGGGATCCAGCACGGCCATGACGTGCGCGTTTTGCAGGGTATCGGCCATGGGCACGAACTGCGTGGGCGCATCGGGGCTGACGTGGTCGCCCTTGACGCGCTGTTCGCGGATGACGATGACCAGCACGGCGGAACAGGCCGAGACAAAGACAAAATACATCCCGCCCCCCCAGACGCGCATGAGCAGCCCCGCCGCCAGCGGCCCCAGACAGGCCCCGACGCCGTACACCATATACAGCAAGGCGCTCAACCCCACCCGGCGTTCGGGCTCGACGTGGTCATTGGCAAACGACGTGCCCATGGGATACAGCGTGAACTGCACGACCCCGAGCACCACCGCAAAACCGACCAGGGCCAGATAGGAAAACTGCAGCCAGCCCCATAGCGGCACCCCCAGCACCACCAGGATCAGCGCCCCCAGCCGGATCAAGGTCACCCGGCTGACGCGATCGGCCAGCCAGCCGATGGGCCACTGGCAGATCAGCCCCGCCGCCAGCGAGGCCGCCAGGAACATCCCCACTTGGTGATTGTCCATGCCCTGCTGCAAGCCATACACCGGGGCCAGGCCATAGAACGCCCCATTGAGCAGGCCCGCGATGAACAGCACGGTCAGCGACAAGGGCACGCGCGCCAGGTAATAGCGCACGGCCAGGGGGGCGGGCACCTGCAGCGCCGGATGCATGCGCCGGGTCAGCGTGATGGGCAGCAGACTGAGCACGCAGCAAATGGCGGCAAACACCAGCGGCTGGTAGTCCAGGTCGGGGAACAACCCCAGCGTCAGCTGGCCGAACACCGTGCCCAGCCCCGTGGCCACCATATAGAAGGCAAACACCGTCCCGCGCGAGGCGTTTTCGGTCTGCTCGTTGAGCCAGCTTTCGATGGCCACGAACAGGCACACCATGGACAGGCCGGCAATGAAGCGCGAGGCCAGCCAGAACCAGAGATCATGCACCATGATCATGACCAGGATGCTGATCGTGGTGATGGCGCCACAGGCGGCATAGGCCCGGATGTGCCCCACCTGGATGATCAGGCGATGCCCGAAGCGCGCGCCCAGAACCAGCCCCAGGTAATAGGACGCAATCATGGCCCCCACCCAGACCTCGGAAACGGATTCCGCCGTCAGGCGCAGGCCCAGGTAGGTGTTGAACAACCCTGAACTGAGCAGCAGGATCAGGGTTGCGAGATACAGGGAAAAGAAGGCGCCGATGGTCTTGGCCATGAACAAATCCGGTGAGCGCTGCGCGGCATGGTCCGCGGCAGCCAGGGTGAATTATCCGATATGATAGAACGATGAACGAAACTAAAGTGCCTTCTGTCTCCCCCACGCTGACCCATCTGGACGAAAACGGCCAGGTGCGCATGGTGGACGTCGGCGATAAAGCCGCCACGGCGCGTTGCGCCATCGCCCAGGGCCAGGTGCATCTCAGCCCCCATGCCTGGCGTCTGCTGTCGGCCCGGGACAACGCCAAGGGCGAAGTCCTGAACACCGCCCGCGTGGCGGGCATCCTGGCGGCGAAACGCTGCGCCGAGCTGATCCCCTTGTGCCACAGCCTGCCACTCAGCTTCGTGGGGGTCGAATTCAGCGCGGACGACGCCCGGCATGTCCTGACCATCCGCAGCACCTGCCGCACCACCCACCAGACCGGCGTCGAAATGGAAGCCATGACGGCCTGCACCGTGGCCGCCCTGACCGTCTACGACATGTGCAAGGCGGCCGACAAAGGCATTGTGATCGACCAGGTGCGGCTGGTGTACAAATCGGGAGGTAAAAGCGGTGAATGGCGCCACGATTAAGGTTCTGTATTTCGCCCAGGTGGCCGAACACCTGGGCCGCCGCCAGGAAACCCTGCCGTTGGCGGCCCCCATGCCGGCCGGAGACTGGCTGGACGCCCTGGCGGATCGCTGTCCGGCGCTGGGCGGGGCGGGACGCCTGAAAATCGCCATCAACCAAGAACACGCCGGCCGCGACGCCCTGATTTCCCCGGGCGACGAGGTCGCCGTCTTCGAGCCCGTGACCGGGGGCTGATTCCCGCCCCCACGATTCCCAGGATTCACCATGGTTGTCATTCAAACCGAACGCTTCGACGCGGCCGCGCTCATCGGCCAGCTGCAGGCGCGCAGCACCGGGCAGGCGGGCGCTTTCGTGCATTTTCTGGGCACGGTGCGCGACTACGGCCCGGACGCCCAGTCCCGCAGCCTGTTCCTCGAACACTACCCCGGCATGTGCGAACGCGAAATCCAGGCGCTTTGCGACCGCGCCATGCAGCGCTGGGACATTCTGGACACGCTGGTGGTGCACCGCGTGGGCGAACTGCCCCTGGGCGACCCCATCGTCTTCGTCGGGGTGGCCAGCGCCCACCGGGGCGAGGCATTCCGCGCCTGCGAATACATCATCGACACCCTGAAAACCAAGGCGCCCTTCTGGAAACGCGAAACCCTGGCCGACGGGCGGGCCTTCTGGGTGCGGCAGCAGGAAGCCGACGCCCAAAAAACCGCCCAATGGGAAACCCCGCGAGAAACACCATGAAAGCCGACCCCACCCTGCCGCCCGTCAGCCTGCGCTGCGCAGTCCTGACGATCTCCAGCCGCCGCACGGCCGCCGAGGACACCAGCGGCGACTACCTGTGCGCCGCCCTGAAAGACGCCGGCCACGGCCTCGAAGCCCGCGACTTGTGCGTCGACAACCCTTACCAGATCCGTAAAATCCTGAGCGCCTGGATCGCCGACCCCGCCATCCAGGTGATTCTGTGCAACGGCGGCACGGGCTTCACCCACGAAAAATCCACCATCGCCGCCGTCACCCCGCTGCTGGATCAGGCCATCCCCGGGTTCGGCGAACTGTTCCGCCACCTTTCCTGGCTGGACATCGGGTCGTCAGCCCTGCAATCGGACGCGCTGGGCGGCACGGCCAACCAAACCCTGGTGTTCTGCCTGCCGGGCGCCACCGGGGCCTGCCGCCTGGCCTGGGAAAAAATCCTGCAGCCGCAGCTGGACAGCCGCCAGCCCCCCTGCAACTTCGCCACCGCATACCGGAAGCACCCCTGATGCTGTTGAATTTCGACGACGCGCAAACCCGCCTGGCCGACCGCGCACACCCGCCCCGCCACCACGAAACCCTGCCCCTGGCCGATCTGTTCGGACGCGTCCTGGCCACGGACACCTTCGCCACCCTGGATCTCCCCCCCGCCGACAACAGCGCCATGGACGGCTATGCCCTGCGGGCGGCCGACACGCTGCGCACGCCCGTCACCCTGCCTGTGCAGCAGCGCTGCTTCGCGGGCCAGGCCCCCCAGGCCCTGCTGCCCGGCCAGGCCATCCGGCTGTTCACCGGCAGCGTCCTGCCCACCGGAGCGGACACCATCGTCATGCAGGAAGACTGCCGCGAAGACGACACGGGCGTCACCTTCGATGCCCCGGCGCAGGCGGATCGCCACATCCGCCGCCGAGGCGAGGACATGCGCGCGGGGGCCCGCATCCTGGCGGCGGGCACGCTCCTGGGCGCGGGCGAAATCGCCGTACTGGCCGCCCAGGGCATCGCCCAGGCCCCCGTCTTCCCCCTGCTGAAGGTCGGCATCCTGACCACCGGCGACGAACTCATCACACCGGGCCAGCCGCTGCCGCCCGCCGCGATCTACAACTCCAACGCGCCCATGCTGGCCAGCCTGTGCCGGGGCCTGCGCACCGCCCCCGCGCAACTGCGCCATGCCCGCGACGACGAGGCCGCCATCCAGCGCGCCCTGGCCGAACTCGCCGATTGCTGCGACCTGGTTCTAAGCGTCGGCGGGGCTTCGGTGGGCGAAAAAGACTTGGTCAAACCCGCCATCGACGCGCTGGGCGGCACCCTGGATTTATGGCGCGTGCGCATGAAGCCCGGCAAACCCGTGGCCCTGGCCACCCTGCGCGAACGCCCCCTGGTCTGCCTGCCCGGCAACCCGGTCTCGGCCTTCGCCGTATTCACCTTGCTGGTCAGCCCGCTGATCCGGGGCCTGCAGGGCCGCCGCCTGATCCGGCCGCCCGTCCGGCGCGGCATCCTGGCCGCCGACCGCCCCCTGGGCGGCGACCGGGACGACTTCATCCGCATCCAGGCTCGCCAGCCCGCCTCGGGCCTGCCCACGCTCACGCCCCACACCCAGCAAAGCTCCGGGGCACTGAGCAGCCTGGCCTGGGCCGACGGCCTGGCCCGCATCCCGGCCGGAACGCCGGTGCCGCCGGGGGCCGAGGTCGACTGGTACGCCTTGAGCGACTGGCTGGCCTGACCCGCCACCAAGGCGCACAGGCCGGGGCGATGCCGGCCCCCGCCTATTCCCTGCGGACAGTCCGCGCCGCTGCCGCGCGGGCCGGCCAGCGCGGCAGCGGCATGGCAACCTACGACGACGCGCCATCGAGGCGCAGCCAGTCGTCCGGCGTATTCAGGTTCAGCAAATCACCCGCATCGGGGAAATCCACCGCCCGGGCCTGGCAACCCCGCAGCCAGGCCTGGGCCTGCCGCTGTCCCGCGCGCAGGAAAGCGTCCAGGGACGGCTGCATGTCGCGGTGCAGCATCAAGCACAAGGGGTGCGGGCCGTCCGGCGTGCGCGCATAGGCGGGCCGGGACGGCGTCGCGGCCTCGGCCAGCCGCGGCAGCAAGTGAGCCGGCCAGCGCACCACGTCCACAGGCAGCACAAACAGCCACGGGCTGCGCGCATGCTGCAAGCCGGCCAGCACCCCGGCCAGCGGCCCGCAGTCCAGGAAATCGGGCGCATCGGCCAATACATCGCCATACAAGGCATAGTCCTGGGGGTGGCGGTTGGTGCTGATCCAAATGCGCGCCACGCCCTGAGACACCAGATAATCGCAGACATGCCGCACCTGGGGACGCCCTTGCCGATACATCAGGCCCTTGTCGGCATGCGGCAGGCCATCGCGGCGCATGCGCCGCGACTGCCCCCCCGCCAGCACCAGGGCTTCGATGGCGCGCGGCGGTTCAGCCACCGATATAGCTCATCTCGATCTTGTGGTCTCGATGCGCCTGGCCGCGCAGTTCGGAATAGCGGTCGCCCCGGGCTTGCCAAATGCCCGCCAGACGGTCGCGCAAGACCTGATCGCCGGCGCCGGAACGCAATAAAGCCCGCAGATCGTGGCCTTGTTCGGCGAACAGACAGGTAAACAGCCGACCTTCGGGGGACAGGCGCAAGCGCGTACAGTCGCCGCAGAACGGCTGGGACACGCTGGTGATGAGGCCGATTTCACCCGCGCCGTCGGCGTAGGCCCAGCGGCTGGCGACCTCGCCCCGGTAGTGGGCCTGCACAGGCCGCAGCGGAAATTCGGCGCCGATCAGGCGCACGATGTCGGCCCCGGTGACGACTTCGTCCATGCGCCAGCCGTTGCTGTTGCCGACATCCATGTATTCGATGAAGCGCAGGACATGGCCGCTGTGACGGAAATACCGCGCCATGGGCAGGATCTGGGCATCGTTCATGCCCTTGCGCACCACCATGTTGACCTTGACCGGCGCCAGGCCGGCATCGGCCGCCGCCTGGATGCCCGACAGCACCGTGGCCACCGGCACCCCGCTGTCGCTCATGCGCTCGAACAGGGCATCGTCCAGGGCGTCCAGGCTGACCGTAACCCGCGTCAGCCCGGCCTGGGCCAGCGCCCGGGCCTTGCGCGCCAGCAGGGTGCCATTGGTGGTCAGCGTGATTTCCGGGGGATGGCCATCCGGCGTGCGCAAGCCGGCCAGCAGGGCGACCAGGGTTTCGATCTGCTTGCGCAACAGGGGCTCGCCGCCGGTCAGGCGGATTTTACGCACCCCCTGGGACAAGGCCACGGCCGCCACCCGGGCAATCTCCTCGAAGGTCAGCAGGGCGCTGTGCGGCAAAAAGACATGGTTCGCGCCGAAGACTTCCCGGGGCATGCAATAGGTGCAGCGGAAATTGCAGCGGTCGGTGACGGAAATGCGCAAATCGCGCAACGGCCGTCCTCGGGTATCGCGCACCGCCTCGCCGGCGGCGAGATCGGGCGCCGGGGCGGGCTGGTCTTCGGGGTGATGGTAGATAACGCGGCTCATCGGATACCCTGGCCGGCTTGCGGGCCGGCCAGGTGTCAAAAAGAAGTGGACGGCAAAGGATTATTCGTTTTCCTTTACCCGGTAGACCAGTGTGGCGACCTTGGCCAGGCCCAGAACCTTGACCGTGACGCTGCCCAGCAGCAGGCGCGACAGACCGCTGCGCCCATGGCTGCCGATGAAGATCAGGTCGCAGTTTTCTTCTTTGGCGGCGTGCACGATGCCGTCCGCCACATTGAAGTTGGACACGGCCTTGGCGGAGGCCTTCACCCCCGCGGTCGCGGCGCGGTCGAGCACCTGCTGCAGATATTTCTGGGCCTGTTCGGCGGCGGTGCGGTCGTAGTCTTCGTCGGTAATGGCATACGCGGCGGCCATGCCATCGAAACCCACGGTGGCGGCAAACGGCTGCGAAACATGCAGCGCGACGATTTCCGCCCCGATGGTGCGGGCGAAGCAAACGCCTTTATTGGCAGCCTGGGCCGATAGCTTGGAGCCATCGGTGGGAATGAGGATTTTCTTGAACATAGAGAGCATCCGAGAGCGTTTCAGGAAACTTCAGCATACCTGCTGCGCCGCAGAAATGACAGCGGGATCAGCCCTGAGGTTGACGTGGCGCAGGGTCTTGCGCCGCCTGAAAGAGCTTGGTGCAGCGCGCGCCCGAACGGCAATAGGCCAGCACCGGGGCGGGCAGTGCGCGCAGCAACTGGGCGAAATCGGCCACGTCGGCCAGACTGATCGCCGCCCCGTTGACCGGCTGATAGCGCGCCTGCAGACCGGCGGCCTGGGCAGCCCGCAGGACGTCGTCGGAAAGGGGCTGGTCGGGGCCGCCCTCGCCGTCGGGCCGATTGATGATGACGGAGCGAAAGCCCGCATCGGCCACGGCCTGCATATCGGCGGCCTGCAGCTGGGGCGCGACGGAAAAATCCGGGGTCAGGGTCTGGATGGGAAGATGGGTCATGGGAAATCCTTTGCGGGTAATGCCTTGCACGATGGACAGTTGGTGGCGGGCCAGCCCGTCCGCCATCGGCGCGCCGGCCAGCACGGCATATTCGGCCTGGCGCTGCGATGACAGCGGGTCTTGGGCATCCGCGCCCAGGGCGGGATGACACATCAGGACATCGTTGTCCCGGGCCTGCGCCAGCCAGCGCGACAGCCACGCCGCATAAGCCTGGGTGCCGCCGGTAAAATCATACACGCCCAAAAAGCCCGGGTTATGGAAAAACCCTGCCGCCCGTGCCTGCCGGCCCAGACGGGCGGCCCCCAAGCCGGCAATCACCAGCGCCTTGGCCCGCAGGCGCCAAGGCAAACCGGCCATCCGGGGCCGCCCGGTATAGCGGATCCAGGGCTGGGGGCCGGGCAGTTGGCCCAGGGCCTGCAGCAGGGGCGCGCGTATCCCGGGCAGTTGGTGGACATGCTGATGGCCATCGACGTAGTCCGGCGGACGGCCGACCAGTGCCTGGAAACGCTGCAGCTGGCGCGTCACCCCCTGGCGGATCAGTTCGGCAGGCAGGCGCTGCGTATAGGCCCGGACGATCAGCTGGCGCAGAGGCAGGCACAAACCGTCCTGGCCGAAATACTCGGTGAAGTTCAGGTGCAGGCCCAGCTGCAAGCGGGTCTCGCGCAGGGCCGCCATCCCCGACACCGCGGTCGGGCCGTCCACCAGCACGCTGGTGGCCGACAGGCGCCCCTGGGCGGCCAGGGCCAGGATGCCCGCATCCACCGCGGGGCTCATCCCATAGTCGTCGGCGCACACTACAATGCGACGGTCGTTTTTGCAATCAGGTTCCATGTTCGGAAAACTCGCTACCCAGATCGGCTGGTTCGTCATTGTAGGCTGCGCCGCCGCCGCCACCCATTGGGCCGTGGCCGTGGCCTGCGTGGCCTGGGCCGGCATGGCACCCCTGGTGGCCAACGTCGCGGGCTGGCTGGTCGCCTTCGGGGTCTCTTTCGCCGGGCACTACCGCTTGACGTTCCGGCACCAGCACGCCCCGCTGCGCCGGGCCGCCGGGCGGTTTTTCCTGGTCTCGGCCCTGGGCTTCGCCATCAACGAGACCGCCTATGCCACCCTGCTGCGCCTGACCTCGATCCCCTACGACATCCTGCTGGCGCTGGTGCTGATCGGCATCGCGGGGATGACGTTCATTCTGGGGCGCTGCTGGGCGTTTCGGCACAACCGCTGAGAACCTGGCCGGTCTCGATGTGCCACAAGCCCATTTTCCGGGTTTGCGCCACGGGAGCCAGGCCGGCGAGGGCGGGCAGGCGGTCGGCTTCGTCCAGCCAGGCCAGCAGCCAGGTGCCGGGCTGGCCGGGGTGGCAGAGTTCCGCCTGCAGGCGGGCCGGCAGCCACAGCCGCTCGCGGCCCGCCTCGGGGTCGAACAGGGCGGCATCGGCCAGCTCGCGCCGCCAGTCGTCCCCCTGCATCACGCCGGGGGCATCCCATTGGGTCACCGCCACCACGGGCTGCCGCCAGCCGGCATACAGCGGGACATCGTAGGCGTACTGATTGAACATCACCAGTTGTTCGCCCGGCGCCGCCGCGCGCGCCAGGGCCTGCGCCAGCGGCTTGCTGCTGCGCTGCGGGAAAGCCAGCAGCACCGCCACGGCCATCAGGCAGATCAAGACCGCCACCAGGGCATGCCGCGCCAGGCTGCGCGTCACACCGGGCGCGGTTTCGGCCTGGCGCTGCTCGAAGGTTTCCTGGATGAACCAGGCCAGAGGGGGCAATACCGCAATCACATAACCCACCAGCTTGGAGCTGGGGATGGAGAAGAACACCAGGACGACCGCCAGCCAGGAAAGCATCAGCCCGCGCAGCACGCCTCGGTCGACCTGCTCGACACGCCGCGCAGGCGGAACGAAATCGGCCTGCAGCGGCCCGTGCAAAGTCAGCCAGCGCCACAGCTGGATGGACCAGGGCAGGGTCAGGCCCAGCACGACCGGCAGATAGAACCAGAACGGATGCGGGTTGTTGAAGCCGGTTTCCAGGAAACGCTGGAAATGCTGGTAGACGATGTAGTAATCGAAGAACCCGGGATAGCGCAGCTGCATCGCCACCATCCAGGGCAAGGTCAGGGCCAGGAACAGCAGCAGGCCGGGCCACCACAGCAGGCGGCCCAGGGCGCGGTACTGGCGCCGCCCCAGCAGCCAGAAAAACAGCACGCCGCCCGGCAGCACCACGCCGATCAGGCCCTTGGCCATGAACCCGGCGGCCGCCAAGGCATACATCGCCCCCAGGGACCAGCGATCCGGGCGCTGTTGAGCGCGGCGGAACACCGCATCGGCCCCGGCCATCACCGTCAGGCTGATCAAGGCCGCCACCAGCATGTCCAGGTTGGCATAGTGCGCCGCGCCGAACAAGAACGGCTGCACGGCTAGGATGAACGCCGCCCGGCGGGCGGCGCTGTGGCGCGCATAGCGGCGCAGAAACACATAGAACACCGTCACGAGCACCGTCGCCGACAGCACCGACACCAGCCGCCCGGCCCAGGCATTGTCGCCAAACACGGCCAGCGCGCCCGCGGTCAGCCAGTAGAACAGGGGCGGCTTATGAAAAAAGGGCATGCCGTCCAGCATGGGGGTCAGGTAGTCGCCGCTGGCCAGCATCGACCAGGCCACCCCCACATAACGGCCTTCGTCGGGCAGCAGCAGGGGATAGACCCAGGTGGTGGCGGCCAGCCACAGGAAAGTGCCCAAGGCCACCCAGCCCCAGGCGGCGCGGGCCTGCAGGCCGAGCCAGACGGCCTGGGCGCAATCGACCAGGCGGACGCCGGTCTGGCGCAGCGCGGACAGCATCATGTCTTTTCTCCATGGCCGGCGGCGGGCGCGGCGCCGTCCGCCTGGATTTTTTCGCGTACCAGATAGACGGGCCGGGCCTTCACCTCGGTGAAAATGCGCGCAATGTATTCACCCACCACCCCCAGGGACATCAGGTTGACCCCGGAAAAGAACAGCACCACGGTGATCAAGGTGGGCCAGCCCCGGACAGGGTCGCCGAAGATCAGGTAGGTCACGATGATATACAGGCCATACGCAAAGGCCGCCAGCGACAGGCAGGCCCCCAGCAGGCTCAAGAGCCGCAGGGGCCAGGTGGTGAACGCCGTCAGGCCATCGACGGCGAAGCGCAGCAGCTTCAGGGGCCGAAACGTGGTGCGCCCATGGCGCCGCTGCGCCGGCGTGTAGGGCATGGGCTCGGCCTCGAAACCCACCCAGGCGAACAAGCCTTTCATGAAGCGGTCACGTTCGGGCAAGCGCAGCAGGGCATCGACCACCACGCGATCCATCAGGCGGAAATCGCCCGCATTGGGCGGGACGGTCAAGCCCCCGGACGTGCGCATCAGAAAATAGAACAGGCGGGTGCCGATGCGCTTGAACGCGCTTTCGTCCTGCCGGGTGGCCCGCACGGCATAGACCATCTGGATCCCGTCGCGCCACCGCGCCAGCATGTCCAGGATCAGCCGGGGCGGATGCTGCAGATCGGCATCCAGGCAGGCGACGACATTGCCGCGCGCGGCTTCCAGGCCCGCCGTCAAGGCGGCTTCTTTGCCGAAGTTGCGCGACAGGCGGATGTACTGGATCTGAGGATGCAGGCCGCACCAATGCCGCAGCAAGTCGGGCGTGCCATCCGTGCTGCCGTCATCGACCACAATGATTTCCAGCCGATCCACCTGGGACGCCAGTGTCGCCAGCAGGTCGGGCAGCAAAATACCCAGGTTGGCCTGCTCATTCAGGCAGGGCACGACGCAAGACAAAAAAACAGGCTTGGACATGAGCATCGGATGGAGGAGGATCGACAATCGGGGCCAGCCCCGGCAAGTTCATGATGATAACCTGAAGCCCCGGCAAAACCATGGCTGTGGTGCGGCGGTGGACGACGGACGCCTGCCCGGCGGCGGCGGATGCTTATGGCGCTGGGCGCTTTACCTTCAAGCATAAAGATACCTATAATAGGCATCTTCAAATACGGATCGCGCACCAACATGGACGACCCCTTTGTCTGCACCGAAGACGAGATCACCACCCTCGTCCATCATTTTTACCGCCGCGTGCGCCAGGACGACATCCTGGGGCCCGTGTTCGACGCCCACATCCACGATTGGGACGAACACCTGGAACGCATGGTCCGGTTCTGGTCCTCGCTGCTGCGCCGCGCGGGCACCTACAGCGGCACGCCCATGCCGCGCCACGTCGCCCTGCCCGGCCTGGACGGCCCCATGTTCGTGCGCTGGCTGGATCTGTTCCGCCAGACCCTGGCCGAATTCGACAACCCCGCCTTCGCGGCCCAGGCGCAGGATTTCGCCCAGCGCATTGCCCGCAGCCTCTGGTACGGCTATCAAATCAGCCGCCAGCCCACCCAACCCGTCACGGAGTTCGACGAAAATGTCTCGTCTGCTGAACGTTGAAGAACCTGCCGCCGCCCCGCCCGCCGGGCCCTCGATGGCGGCCTTCCTGGCCCTGGGCTTTCGCCCCCTGTACATCGCCGGCGCCGGCTGGGCGGTCATTTCCATCGCGCTCTGGATTTTCACCCCCCAGTTGCTGGGTGAGCCCCTGTCCCTGGTCGCCTGGCACGCCCACGAAATGCTGTGGGGCTTCATCATCACGATCGCCATCGGCTTCCTGCTGACTGCCAGCGCCACCTGGACGGGCTTCAACCCGCTCCAGGGCAAGCCCCTGGCCGCCCTCTGCGTGCTGTGGTGTATTGCGCGCGCGGGGTTCCTGCTGGGCGGCATCGACGGCTTCTGGGTCGCCACGGCGGCCGAGCTGCTGTTCTTCCTGGGGGCGGCCATCGCGCTGGGACGGGTCATGGTCAAGGGCCGCAGCCGCCGCAACTACGGCCTGCCGATACTGATCCTGGCCCTGGGCATCGCCGACCTGCTGTTCCTGCTGGCCGCGCTGGACGGCAACCACATCATCCTGATGGAGCGCTTCGATCTGGGCCTGATCGGCATGGCGATCGTCGCCCTGCTGATCGCCCGCCGGGTGGTGCCGTTCTTCGCCATGCGCATGGTGCAGGGTCTGAAAATCCCCATGCTGACCAAATCCGGCCAGGCGCAGATGATCTTCAGCGCCCTGGCCCTGGTGGCGGGCGTCCTGGTGCAGATCACCGGCACGCCCATGACGCCGGGCAGCGGCCCCCATCCGCTGCCCCTGGTCATGGCGGCCAGCCTGGCCGTCACCGGCCTGATCAGCCTGGGCCAGCTGCTGTACTGGAAACCGCTGGCCGTGCTGCGCAAGCCCATGCTCTGGATACTCTACCTGGGCTATGCCTTCCTGGGCATCGGCCTGCTGGCGGCCGCCTGGCAGTTCAGCAACCTGTTCGATCCCGCGATCCTGAACGGCGTGCTGATCCGCTCCGCCACCCACGTCCACCTCATCGGCTTGGCCGGTTTCTGTATCCTGATCATCGGCATGTTGACGCGCACGGCGCTGGGCCACCTGGGCCGCCCCCTGGCGCTGGACCGCAGCATGCTGGCCGGCCATTGGCTGATGGTGGCAGCGGTCGTCCTGCGCCTGGCCGCCCTGTGGCCCTCGCCGGCCAGCGTGCATTTGCTGCACCTGGCGGCCCTGGCCTGGATTCTGTCGCTGGGCCTGTATCTGTGGCGCTTCGTCCCCATGCTGATCCGCCCGCGCCCCGACCGCCCCGCCCCGGTGGCCGCGCCCAAACAGCCCGCCACGGCCCAGCAGCCGGCGCAGGCCCGTTGAAGCAGGCCCGCCATGCGCCTGACCAACATGAGCGACTACGCGGTGCGGCTGCTGATGTATCTCAGCAGCCACCGGGACCGCTTGTGCACCATCGCTGAAATCGCCGGCTACTACGGGATATCCGAGCCGCACCTGATGAAAATCACGCACCGTCTGGCCCAGCATGGCTGGATACGCACGGTGCGCGGAAAGAACGGCGGCATGGAACTGGCCCACGACCCGGCCGATATCCCCTTGGGGGCCTTGATCCGCGACATGGAAAACGACTTGGCCCTGGTCGAATGCATGGGCGCCGACAACCAATGCATCCTGGCCAGCCATTGCGGTCTGAAGCCCGTCATCGCCGGCGCCCTGAAAGCCTTCATGGACTACCTGGACGCCCGCAGCCTGGCCGACGTGCTGCCGCCGCGCGGCCTGGCCGCCCAGGCCCCGCCCGCCTTGCGCGGCCGGCCCGGCCCGGCGACCGTCAAGGCCGCGGCAACGGCCGGCCGGCGATAGCCGGCTATTGCACCAGCGGAGAGTCGGCCCCCTGCATGGGGATGCCCTGGATCTGGGCCCCTCCCACCAACTGCTGCAGATACTGATGGACGGCGCGCCGATAGCTGGATTCTTCCAGCCAGGCGGCCAGGCGTTCATGGACGGCCTCGAAGGGCAGCACATGGCCTTCGACCTTGCGCCCCGTGCGCACGATATGGAAACCGAACCGGGTTTCGATGAGTTCGCCCCACAGCGTGTATTCGGGCATGGCGAACACGGCTTTTTCAAATTCAGGCACCATATCGCCGCGAGTGAGTTCACCCAGCGCGCCGCCGCCAGCCCCGGTCGGACAATTGGAGAACTGACGGGCGAAATGCACGAACTGCCCCAGACCCTGGCGGTGGAGTTCGGCCAGATGCTGGTTGGCGTGCGAACGCAGCTTTTGCACATCCAGCCCGGGGGTCACCTGGAACAAAATATGCCAGACCTCGATCAGGTCGCCCTCGCGGAATTCTTCCTGGTGCTGCTGGTAATAACGCCGGCAGCTGGCCTCATCGGCCCGGGGGGTATGGACGTCCGCGGCCAGGACGGCGGCCAGCAGGGCCTCGTCGGTGTCGGCGCGGATATCCAGATCGGCGGCGCGCTGGTGGATGAGTTCGCGCAGCACGAGTTCCTGGCCGGCCGCCAGGCGCGGGTTGGATTCCTGTTCGTGCCGGGGGACTTCGGCCAGGATATCGGCTTCGGTAATGGTCGCGTCATTGACGGTAATCATGGGGTCTCCTGGAAAAAGGCCTGGGGACGGCCGGTGCCCGCAAACGGACAGCCGGCCGGACGATCAGCGACGCGGACGCACCAGTTGCCAAGGACGCACCAGAAAAGTGACCGAGCCGAAGCCGGACCACACGTGAACCAAGCGGGTAAAGGGAAAGATCACGAACAGCGTCATGCCCAGAACCATGTGCACGTGATAGACCAGCGGCACTGTTTCCATGGCGGCCACCGCCGCGCCCGGGCGCAGCGTCACGATCGCCTGGGCCCAGTCGCCCAGCAGCACCATGACCGCGCCATCGGTGTGGTGCACCGAGGTGAACAGCGTGGCCAGCCCCATCAGCAGCGTAGCCAGTATCCACAGCACAGTCACCCAATCGGACGCATGGGTGTTGTGCGCCAGCCGGACGTCGGACCAGCGGCGATGGATCAGCAGAACCAGCCCGATCAGACAGACCACCCCCAGGATGGCCCCGACGATGATCGCCAGGAGCTGTTTGAAATGCGTGGTGACCCCGAAGGCATGGTAGACGGCGGGCGGCGTGAGCAAACCCACCAAATGGGTGAAGAACAGCGCAATGATCCCGATGTGGAACAAGTTGCTGCCCCAGCGCAGGCTGCCCTGGCGCAGCATCTGGCTGGAATCGCTTTTCCAGGTGTACTGCTCGCGCTCGAAGCGGATCAGACTGCCCAGGAAAAAAATCGCCAGGGCGATGTAGGGATACACCCCGAAGAAAAACAGATTCAGTGCATCTTTCATGATGGTCTCCTTAGGCCTGGCTGCCGCTCGGATGCCGGGCGCGCACCCGCGGCGGGTGGATGACGATGGGCTGGCCCTGGCCGGGCCGGCGCATGAGCAAAGGCTCGGTGCCATCGGCCTGGGGACCGAAGGTCACCATGGTTTCCTCCATGTCGCCCTCGGGCGGATCGGGCAGAACCTCGGGTTGCACGTCCGTCATGGCGCGCAACTGGGCAAAGAGACAGGCGTATGGACTGTCGGCCTCGGCCAGCTTGTCGCCCAGGCGCGCCAGCACATGGATGGCATCGCCCAGCAAGGCCTGGGCCGCCTCGGGGGGAATCTGCCCCAGGAATTCAAGAAACAGCGGGACGTAGTCCGGCAGCTCGGTGGTGGCGGGTTCCAGGCCGTGCTTCTGGTATTCGTGCAGCAGATCCACCATGGCCTGTCCCCGGTCGCGGGATTCGCCGTGCACGTGCTCGAACAGATGCAGGGAATGCGCCGCGCGCCGGTCGAAGGTGGCGACGTATTGTTCCTGCAGGTCGATCAGATCGTCAAAGCCCCGCAGGTAGTCCAGCAGCGGCTGGATGACCGGCCGCACCGGGGCGGGCAAGGTATCCGCCAGATCCGGCAGGGCATCCAGCCAGTCTTGCTCGGGGTAGCCCAGCAAGACCGACAGCACGGAAAAGATCGGCGAGTCCTGAGTGGTCAGTGTGATGCTCATGTGTCCCCCTTATGCGGTCTTGGCCGGGTCGAGAAACACCACGGTGGGCTTGCGCTTGTTGCGCGGCTTGCCGAACAGCGAACCTTCGGAGGTGCCTTCCGAGCAGCCATTGCCAAAGGTAAAACCGCAGCCCCCCCGGATTTCAAAGGCGTTTTCGGCGTTTTCGCGGTGCGCCGTGGGGATGACAAAGCGGTCTTCGTAGTTGGCGATGGCCAGGTAGCGGTGCATGTCCTCGACCTGGTGCAGGGACAGGCCGACCTGTTCGAGAATATCCGGCCTTTCCTGGCGATCCACGGAGCGCGCCCGCATGAAGGCGCGCATGGCCAGCATGCGTTCCAGCGCCAAAGCCACCGGAGCCTCGTCGCCCGCGGTCAGCAGATTGGCCAGGTAGCGCAAGGGAATGCGCAGCGAACCAACGTCGGGGATCTCGCCGAAAGACCCGATGTGGCCGCTGTTGGCCGCCGACTGGATGGGCGAGAGCGGCGGCACGTACCAGACCATGGGCAGCGTGCGGTATTCCGGGTGCAGCGGGAAGGCGATTTTCCATTCGACGGCCATTTTGTAGACCGGCGAATTACAGGCCGCATCCAGCCAGTTTTCCGGGATGCCGTCGGCCAGCGCCTGACGGCGGACTTCGGGATCGAAGGGATCCAGGAACAGATCGAGCTGGGCCTGATACAGGTCTTTTTCGTTGGGCACGCTGGCGGCGGCCTCGATGCCGTCGGCGTCGTACAGCAGAACCCCCAGGTAGCGGATGCGCCCGACACAGGTTTCAGAGCAGACCGTGGGCATGCCGGCTTCGATGCGGGGGTAGCAGAAAATACATTTCTCGGACTTGCCGGATTTCCAGTTGTAGTAGATTTTCTTGTACGGGCAGCCGGAGATGCACATGCGCCAGCCCCGGCACTTGTCCTGGTCGATCAGCACGATGCCGTCTTCGGCGCGCTTGTAGATCGACCCGGACGGACAGCTGGCCACGCAGGTGGGGTTCAGGCAGTGTTCGCACAGGCGCGGCAGATACATCATGAAGGTGTTTTCAAACTGCCCGTAGATGTCTTTTTGCACGGCCTCGAAGTTGTAGTCCTTGGAGCGCTTGGAGAATTCGCCGCCCAGGATTTCCTCCCAGTTGGGGCCCCATTCGATTTTTTCCATACGCTGGCCGGTGATCAGCGAACGCGGCCGCGCCACCGGCGGCGTGGTGCGTTCCGGGGCCTTTTGCAGGTAGTCGTAATCGTAGGTAAAGGGCTCGTAGTAGTCGTCGATCAGGGGCAGGTTGGGGTTGGAAAAAATGCGGGACAACAGCTTCAGCCGCCCGCCCTGGCGCGGCTCGATGCGGCCATTGGCCTTGCGCCGCCACCCGCCGTTCCAGCGATCCTGGTTTTCCCAATCCTTGGGGTAGCCCACCCCCGGCTTGGTTTCCACGTTGTTGAACCAGGCGTATTCCATGCCCTCGCGGGACGTCCAGACGTTCTTGCAGGTCACGGAACAGGTATGGCAACCGATGCATTTGTCCAGGTTGAGGACCATGGCGACTTGTGCGCGGATTTTCATGAGAGCTGCTCCTTATGCCTGCGTCTGGGTGGACAGTTCATGGGTTTCGTCCATCCAATCGACTTTCTTCAGTTTGCGGACCACCACGAATTCGTCGCGGTTGGAACCGACTGTCCCGTAGTAGTTGAAACCGTAGGACAGCTGCGCGTAACCGCCGATCATGTGGGTGGGCTTGACCACCGTGCGCGTGACGGAATTGTGGATGCCGCCGCGCTTGCCAGTGATCTCGGAGCCGGGCACATTGACGATTTTTTCCTGGGCGTGATACATCATGGTCATGCCCTCGGGCACGCGCTGGCTGACCACGGCCCGGGCCACCAGGGCGCCGTTGACATTGAAGACCTCGATCCAGTCGTTGTCCACGATGCCGGCCTTGGCCGCGTCGATTTCCGATATCCAGACAATCGGCCCGCCGCGCGAGAGCGTCAGCATGATCAGATTGTCGGTATAGGTGGAATGGATGCCCCATTTCTGGTGCGGGGTGATGAAGTTCAGCACCACGTGCGGTTCGCCATTGCTGAACTGCTTGTCCAGCATGGGCTTGATCGTCTTGGTATCCACCGGCGGGCGGTACACGCACAGGGATTCGCCGAAATCGCGCATCCAGGGGTGATCCTGATACAGTTCCTGGCGGCCCGTCAGGGTGCGCCAGGGGATGCATTCGTGCACATTGGTATAGCCCGCGCTATAGCTGACCTTGTCGGATTCGATCCCCGACCAGGTGGGCGAGGTGAGAATCTTGCGCGGCTGGGCCTGGATGTCGCGGAAGCGGATTTTCTCGTGCTCGCTGGAACGCACCAGGTGCGTATGGTCGCGCCCGGTGATCTTCGACAGGGCCTCCCAGGCTTTCAACGCCACGTGGCCATTGGTTTCCGGCGCCAGGGTCAGCACGGTTTCGCAGGCGTCGATGTCCGTGAAGATGCGCGGCTGGCCCTGCCCCACCCCGGGATCGCGCTCGACCCGGTTCAGTTGACGCAGGAAATCGACTTCCTCCTTGGTGTCCCAGGCAATGCCCTTGCCGCCATTGCCCAGTTTTTCGGCCAGGGGGCCCAGGGTGATGAAGCGTTGATAGACATTTTTGTAATCCCGATCGACCACCATCATATTGGGCATGGTCTTGCCCGGAATCAGGTCGCATTCGCCCTTGTGCCACTCGCGCACGTCGTAGGGATCGGTGAGTTCGCCCGGGGTGTCGTGCTGCATGGGCTGCAAGACCAGATCATGATCCGGCAGGTCGGCATCGGCCGCCAGCTCGGAAAATTTCTCGGCCAGGTGCTTGTAGATTTCCCAATCGCTGCGCGATTCCCAGATGGGATCCACCGCCGCCGACAGCGGGTGGATGAAAGGATGCATATCCGAGGTATTGAGGTCGTTTTTCTCGTACCAGGTGGCCGTGGGCAAGACGACGTCGGAGTACACGCAGGTGGTGGACATGCGGAAATCCAGCGTCACCAGGAGATCGAGCTTGCCCTGGGGCGCGTCGTCGCGCCAATTGACCTCCAGGGGCTTGCCCGCGTCCATTTCGCCCAAGTCCTTGCCCTGAACGCCATGCTGGGTGCCCAGCAGGTGCTTCAGAAAATATTCGTGGCCCTTGCCCGACGAGCCCAGGATATTGGAGCGCCAGATGAACAGGTTGCGTGGAAAGTTGTCGGGGTTGTCCGGGTCTTCGCAGGCAAATTTGAGCTGGCCGTCGCGCAGTTTCTGGATGGCATAGTCTTTCGGATCCAGGCCCGCCGCCTGGGCCTCGCGCACCACCTGCAGCGGGTTGGTCTGCAGCTGCGGCGCCGTGGGCAGCCAGCCCATGCGCTCGGCGCGCACGTTCATGTCGATCAGGCTGCCTTCGTATTTGGACGCATCAGCCAGGGGCGACAGCAGTTCGGACACCTGCAGCTTTTCGTAGCGCCATTGGTCGGTATGCGCGTAGAAGAACGACGTGCCGTTCATGTGGCGCGGCGGGCGCAGCCAGTCGAGGGCGAAGGTCAGCATGGTCCAGCCAGTCTGCGGACGCAGTTTTTCCTGCCCCACATAGTGGCACCAGCCGCCGCCGGACTGGCCCACGCAGCCGCACATCGACACCAGGTTGATGATGCCGCGATACGACATGTCCATGTGATACCAGTGGTTCAGCCCGGCCCCCAGGATGACCATGGACTTGCCTTCGGTCTTGTCGGCATTGCCGGCGAACTGGCGCGCCACGGTGATGACCTGTTCGCGCGGCACGCCCGTGATGCGTTCCTGCCAGGCCGGGGTGTAGGGCACGTCGTCGTCGAAGGAGGCCGCCACGTTGTCGCCGCCCAGGCCCCGGTCGATCCCGTAGTTGGCCACGAACAGGTCGAACACGGTGGCCACCAGGACTTCGCCTTCGGCGGTCTGCACGCGCTTGACGGGCAGGTTGCGCAGCAGGACTTCGTCGTGATCCGTGCCCTTGAAATAATCGTGGTGCACGCCGCCAAAATACGGGAAGGCCACCGGCACGACTTCGTCGTGGGCGTCGATCAGGCTAAGACGCGGCTTGACGTCGCGGCCGTCGGCGTCTTTCAGTTCCAGGTTCCACTTGCCGGCATCCTCGCCGTCTTTCTGGCCCCAGCGAAAGCCGATGGATCCCCGTGGCACGACGAGTTCGCCCGAGGCCTCGTCACAGGCCACGGTTTTCCATTCGGGGTTGTTCTGCTGACCCAGGCGGTCGGGGAAATCCGCCGCCCGCAGCTTGCGGTCGGGCACATAGCGGTCGCCCTGGCGCACCAGACGCACCAGGAACGGCATATCGGTGTACTGGCGGCAATAACGGTCGAAGTAGGCGCTCTTGCCCGCCAGGTGAAATTCTTTAAGCACCACGTGGCCCATGGCCAGCGCCAGGGCGGCATCGGTGCCTTGCTTCGGATGCAGCCAGAGGTCACCAAACTTGGCGCCCTCGGCGTAGTCCGGGAAGACCGAAATGACCTTGGCCCCGCGATAGCGGGCCTCGACCATGAAGTGCGCATCGGGCGTGCGGGTCTGGGGCACGTTGGAGCCCCACAGCATGATGAAGGTTGAGTTGTACCAGTCGGCGGACTCGCTGACGTCGGTTTGCTCGCCCCAGGTCTGCGGGCTGGAGGGGGGCAAATCGCAGTACCAGTCGTAGAAACTGAGCAGGGAGCCGCCCAGCAGGGACAGATACCGGCTGCCCGAGGCATAGGAAACCATGGACATGGCCGGGATCGGCGAAAAGCCGGCGATGCGGTCGGGGCCGTGGCGCTTGATGGTGTGGATGTTGGCCGCCGCGATGATCTCGTTGACCTCGTCCCAGCTGGCGCGCACGAAGCCGCCCAGGCCCCGCATGGACTTGTAGGATTTTGCCTTGTCGGGGTCGGATACGATCGCGGCCCAGGCCTGCACCGGCCCCAGGGTCTTGCGGTGTTCGCGCCACAGGCGCGCCAGACGACCGCGCAGCATGGGGTATTTGACCCGGTTGGCGCTGTACAGATACCAGGAAAACGAAGCCCCGCGGGGACAGCCGCGCGGCTCGTGGTTGGGCATGTCCGGCCGGGTGCGGGGGTAGTCGGTCTGCTGGGTTTCCCAGGTGACGATGCCCCCCTTGACGTAGATTTTCCAGGAACAGGACCCCGTGCAGTTGACCCCGTGCGTGGAGCGCACGATCTTGTCGTGCTGCCAGCGATTGCGATAGCCTTCCTCCCAGGTGCGGTCTTCGCGGACGACTTCGCCATGGCCATTGGAAAAAGGTTCTTTCGGGCGAGAGAAATATTTCAGTCTGTCGATGAAGTGGCTCACGATGGTTGCTCCGTAAGAAAGGGTTCGGATAAATGCCGGCTGGACGCGCACGGCCAAGGGCCCGCCACCCCCGCCTGGCGGGCCCCCGGCACAGGGGCGGTCGGCACGGGCCTCAGCATGGGATTTCGGCCTTGCCGCGCGCGTAATACCACCAGGTCACGGCAATCGAAACGGCATAAAACACCACGAAGAACATCAGGGCCGCGTCCGCGCCGCCGGTCAGATCGAAGGATGTCCCGAAGCTCTTGGGGATGAAGAAGCCGCCATAAGCCCCCATGGCCCCGCTGAACCCCAGCACGGCGGCGGACTCTTTGGCGCCTTCGGTTTCGGCCTTGGCCGTCGTGCCGGCGGCCGCGTGCCGGCGCTGCGCCAGGGTGTTGAAGATGACCGGGATCATGGCAAAGGTAGACCCATTGCCGATGCCGGTGAGAAAAAAGAGGAACAGGAAAGCCAGCAGAAAGCCCAGGAAGCTGCCTGCGGATCCCTGGCCCGGCAGCGACGCCATGACCCCCAGCACGCCCAGCACCATCCAGAAAAAGGTCCAGAACGTGACGCGGGCGCCGCCCAGGCGGTCGGACAGCCAGCCGCCGAACGGACGGGCCATCGCGCCCACCAGGGGCCCCAGCCAGGCATACTGCAGGGGCCGGATATCGGGATAGAGGTATTTGATCAGCAAGGGGAAGCCGGCTGAGAACCCGATGAACGAGCCAAAGGTGCCCAGGTACAGGAAGCACATGATCCAGTTGTGCTTGCGCTGGAAAATCACCGCCTGTTCACGAAACGAAGCCCTGGCATCGGCGATGTCGTGCATGCCCACCCAGGCCAGCATCGAAACGATGATGATGAAGGGCGCCCAGATGAAGGCGGCGTTCTGCGCCCAGATTTCTGTGGGGCCGCCATGCGTGCCGGACAGGCTGGCCACCTGTGGGTCGCCCGCCCAGGGCCCCAGGATGCCCATGGTGATGACCAGGGGCGCCAGGAACTGCACGGAGGACACCCCGAGATTGCCCAGCCCCGCATTCAGCCCCAAGGCCGAACCTTTGCGTTCTTTGGGAAAAAAGAAGCTGATATTGGCCATCGAGGAGGAGAAATTCCCCCCGCCCAGGCCGCACAGCAAGGCCAGCATCAGCATCGTGGAATACGGGGTGGCGGGGTTTTGCACCGCCAGCCCCACGCCGATGGTGGGCAGCAGCAGGCTGGCCGTGGTCAGGGCGGTCCAGCGGCGGCCGCCGAACACCGGCACCATGAACGAATAGAAAATACGCAGCGTCGCCCCGGACAGGGCCGGCAAGGCCGCCAGCCAGAACAGCTGGTTCTCGGTGTACTGGAAACCCAGGTTGGGCAGGTTGACCGCCACCACGCTCCACATTTGCCAGACGGCAAAGGCCAGGAACAGGGCGGGGATGGAAATCCAGAGATTGACGTTGGCGATGGCGCTGCCTTCGCGGGCCCAGAACGCCCGGTCTTCGGGGGTCCAGACGGTCAGCAGGCGGCCGCGTCGTTTGGATGAAGCGGCATCAGACACGTTGTTCATGCTGGGGCTCCTGTGGTGGTGATCCCAGACGATAAACCCCACGGAGAACAGGGACGATGATCTGGATCAAACCCATCCCAAAAAAATCCGGTGGGCGCCAACATCGCGCAATCGGCAAGAATCCAGATCAGTATAAGTGCCCTGACGCTGAATGACCACATCGAGGAAGAAGGAATTAGTCAGCCCTGAAATATTCATTTCGACAATCAGGAACCACTTCACGCCGCCAGAAGTGCCGGCGGTATTGAGCTGACACGGCGGTTAGTTCGGCCACTGGGTCGCC
>NZ_JBLGTV010000005.1:0-211292 GCF_047468865.1 Castellaniella hirudinis | reverse complement strand
GCAGGGCTTGCGGGCCGTCCAGGCGGTGTTCGACTTCCACATGGATCAGCAGCCAGGCACGCGTGCCGTCGCGCAGGTGCACTTGCGCCAGCTTATCGACCAGGCGGCGGCCTTTTTTGCCTGGCAAGACGATAGCTTGCAGTTCCTTATCGAGGAATTCCGGGGGGATGGCCCAGTCGATGGCCTGGTACAGTGCGGGGGTCAGCAGGGCCAGGGCCTGTGAGAAGTACAGTTCCAGCGCCAGCTTCCAGGGGCTGTCGTGGTCGTCGGCAGTGGACGGGGGCGGGCGTTTGGGCATGGCGGGCATCCGAGGGCATGGATGCCTCATTATTCCGGGGATCACCCGGCCCCAGGCGGGCAAGGGGACAGAAAGGGCATACCCGATTTCTCACGACAAAAAATCTTCACACGTCATGAAACCGAAACCTGTCCCCTGTTTTTCGCTTAGGCAATTGCAGCATGCCGCCCGGTACAATAGCGCCATGGATTCCAACAAAACAGCTTTTCTGCTTACCGACCCCCTGGCCGACCAGGTATCCGCCCAGGATCAGGCCCAGGGGGCCCTGCTGGCTCAAAACCTGTTTACCCAGGTTTTTCGTGAGGCCACCCAGGGCAAAACCCTGTCGCCCGCCATCCAATCCCAGTTGGAAGCCGCCCTGGGCTGGGTGCACCGGGCCGGTGACCTGGACGCTCAGGCGGCACGGCTGGAGTTGCTGTTGATGGGGCTGGATCAATGGGGGCTGGCATTCAGCCAGGCGTTCCAGATTACGGCCATGCCTGGCCTGAGCGCCCTGATCAGCCAGCTGCGCACGGGCCTGTCCCCCCAGGCCGAAGCCAGGTTCTTGCAGAAATTCGAGCAAACCCAAACCCAGCCAGGCAGCGGGATTGATTTCAAAATCAATCTGCGGCGGCAAATCCATCTGGCGTTATGGCATGCCATGGGCAGCGCCGCCACGGCGGATGAAGCCCAGCCGATCCTGCAGGCGCTGGGCAGCCAATTGCTGGCGCTGAACCGGCAGATGCCCGACCTGGGCTGGCGTCTGGTGGCCGACGCCCTGGCCCATATGCAAATCCGCCTGCTGCGGGACGCCCAGGCTTCCGGGCAAAGCCAGGCGGGCACGCAGCAGCTGCTGGCCGCGCTGCGCCAAGCCATGCCGCTGGACGACTACCAGCGCATCATGGCCCATGCCACGCAGGCGCTGCTTGCCTGGCAGCGCCACCCGCGCCAGACCGAGCCGTCCTGAACAGCCCGGGCCCGGCGCACATCCCGATCAAAACACCAGGCGCATCAGCCGATGGGGGATGCCGGCGTCCATGAAAGTGTCGCCTTCTTCGACAAAGCCATGACGGGCATAAAAGGGCCGGGCATGCAATTGGGCGGCCAGCACCACCTGGGTGTCGCCCCGTTCGCGGGCCGCCCGCACCAAAGCCATCAATAATCGGGATCCCACCCCCTTGCCCCGCCCAGGCTGGCGCACGGCCATGCGGCCGATGTGCCCGTCGGGCAGCAAGCGCCCCGTGCCCAGGGGGATGCCGGCTGCATCAAAGACCAGGGCGTGCAGGCACTCGGCGTCCATGGCGTCCATCTCTTCTTCAGGCGGAACATGCTGCTCCTGCACGAAGACTTCCAGGCGAATGGCGGATGCCTGGTCGCCCAGCAAAGCCCAATCGCCCAGCACCAAACGGTTCGCATCGGCATCCGGCGCATCCGGCGCACCGGACGGACGCCGCGACGAACCGGCCAGCACGAAGTCCAGGACTTCGGGCAGATAGGCGTCAAAATCCGCAATCCCGTGGTCGCTGCCCTGGATGATGCGCTGCCGGGCACCCGCGAAGCGCGCCTGCATCTCGCGCCAATCCAGAACTTCGTCGCCCGTGGCGGCCAGCAGGAAATAGCGGTCTGGCTGCGTCAGCGCGGGAATATCCGCTTCGGCGCGGGCCAGTTCATCGACATGAACGGGCAGGAATTCAAAGGGTTCATCCCCGTGAAACGTGCGGTGTGAGCCCACCTGGGTAGCCAGATCGCGGGCGGCCCGCACCACGGGATTCAACAGCACGGCGCGGCAGCCCAGGCGTTCGGCCAGCCAAGTGGCATAAAAGCCCCCCAGCGAAGACCCGATGACGACCAGGGGCGGCGCCGGCGGCAACAAAATATCAGCCCCGGTCGTCGCCCCGATCTGCCCCGACGACAAGCTATCAGCCCCGGTCGCCCTGACCTGCCCCGGCGACAAGATATCGGCCCCGGTCGCCCCGATCTGCGTCGGCGACAAGGTATCGACCCCAACCGGCCCGGGCGGCAAAGTGCCCGCCGCCCCGGTGCCGCGGGCCGACGCCGGCACATACCCCCGCGCCGCCGCCAAATCCAGCGCCAGGCGCAAGGCGGCGGCCGGGCTGGCGGGCAACTGCGGACAGCACCAGCGCGCCGCCAGGCCGCGCCGGGCCAGCTCGGCCGCCATCAGACGCGATTTGTACGATTCGGGCGAAGACCGGAAGCCGTGCAAATACAGGATCACTGGCTTACCCCTGCAAAGCCTGAATCGCGGCCGCCACCCCGGCCCCATAGGCCGGATCGGCCTGGGTACAGTGCTGGATGTGCAGCGCATGCACATCGGGCGTGACCCCCGCAATGGCCCGCGCGGTATTGTCGAACAGCGCCTGCTGCTGGGCGGGCGACATCAGGCGGAACAAATTGCCCGGCTGCGAAAAATAATCGGTGTCCTCGCGGTGGTTCCAGTGATCCGCCGCGCCTTCCAGGCTGAGGGGCGGTTCGCGGAATTCGGGTTGCTCGGCCCATTCGCCGGCGCGGTTGGGCTGGTTGCCCGTCAAGCCGCCGTGATTGCCGTCCACCCGCATGGCCCCATCGCGGTGAAAGCTGTGATAAGGACAACGCGGCGCATTGACCGGAATCTGGTGGTGATTGACCCCCAGACGGTAGCGCTGGGCATCGCCGTAGGAAAACAGGCGGGCCTGCAGCATGCGGTCGGGCGAAAAGCCGATGCCCGGCACCACATTGGCCGGCGTGAACGCGGCCTGTTCGACTTCGGCGAAGAAATTGTCGGGATTGCGGTTGAGTTCCAGCACCCCCACCGGGATCAAGGGATAATCGCCGTGCGGCCAGACCTTGGTGAGATCAAAGGGATTCAGGTGGTAGCTGCCGGCGTCTTTTTCCGGCATGATCTGCACCGACAGCGTCCAGCGCGGGAAATCGCCCTGGGCGATGTGTTCGTGCAGGTCGCGCTGCGAACTTTCACGGTCGCGGCCGATGATCTCGCCGGCCTGGGCATCGCTCAGGTTGCGGATGCCCTGCTGGGACTGGAAATGGAATTTCACCCAGAAGCGTTCCTGATCGGCATTGATGAAGCTGAAGGTATGGCTGCCGAACAAATGCATGTGGCGGTAATCGGACGGAATCCCCCGGTCGCTCATGACGATGGTGATCTGGTGCAGGGCCTCGGGCAGGCCAGTCCAGAATTCCCAGTTGTTCTGGGCGCTGCGCAAGCCCGTGCCGGGATCGCGTTTGACCGCGTGGTTCAGGTCGGGGAATTTCAGCGGGTCGCGGAAAAAGAACACCGGCGTATTGTTGCCCACCAGATCCCAGTTGCCTTCTTCGGTGTAGAACTTCATGGCCACGCCCCGGATGTCGCGCTCGGCATCGGCGGCGCCGCGTTCGCCGGCCACCGTGGAAAAACGGATGAACATCGGGGTCTGTTTGCCCACCTCGGAAAAAATGGCCGCCCGTGTATAGCGGGTGATGTCGTGGGTGACGGTAAACGTGCCATGGGCCCCGGCCCCCTTGGCGTGCATGCGGCGCTCGGGGATGACTTCGCGGTCGAAGTGGGCCAGTTTTTCGAGCAGCCAGACGTCCTGCAGCAAGGCGGGGCCCCGCGGGCCGGCCGTCATGATGTTCTGGTTATCGACAACAGGGGCCCCTGCGGCAGTGGTCAGTTTTTTCATGGATGTTCTCCTGTAGAGTCCAGCAGTGCCCGCGGCACTGCAATAGCCGGGACATCGGCATGGCATTCAGTCTAACCAAGCCAATGATTTAAATAAAATTAATTATTTCTTATAAATCATTAGCTTTAATCTATGGATTGCCGACCGGCCGCCAATGTCAACCGCCTGGCCGGCGCCCTCAGCGTACCCCCGGCCGCCCAGCACAGGCAAGCCACCCGCTGTTGCAAAGTTTCAGGCGCGATCCCGCACGCGGCGGACAATCATCAAAACATCCTGGCGATGGAATCGGCATCCCATTTCGGGAGGCAGTCCATGCCGGGCGCACCAAATAAAAACCACCGCCTGCAATCCAACAAGCGGTGGTTCAGTGTTCAGCGCGCCATCTGCCCGCCAGGCATGCGCGCCCGCATCGCTCGGTGCACAGGCCGGCGGCGGCCACCGCGCCTCACGCGGGCGGTCACGCACCAGCGGCCGAATGCGCCCCGATGCGGGTCTGCACCCGCGCCTGACGCGAGGGCAGACGCCGGCGGATCAGGCGGATTCGCGCAGGCTGCGGCGGCGTTCGTGTTCCTGCAGGTAGCGCTTGCGCAAGCGGATGGATTTCGGCGTGACTTCGACCAGTTCGTCATCGGCGATGAATTCCACCGCGTATTCCAGATTGAGCGCCACGGGCGGCACCAGGTCGATGTGCTCGTCCTTGCCGGACGCCCGCACGTTGGTCAGTTTCTTTTCCTTGATGGGGTTGACCACCAGGTCGTTGTCGCGCGAGTGGATGCCGATGATCATGCCTTCGTACACCGGATCCTGGGGCGAGACAAACATGCGGCCGCGTTCCTGCAGCTTCCACAGGGCATAGGCCACCGCCGTGCCGTCGTCCTGGCTGATCAGCACGCCATTGCGGCGTTCGCCCACGCCGCCTTCGCGCATCGGCGCGTAGTCGTCGAAGATATGGCTCATCAGGCCCGTGCCCCGCGTCAGCGTCATGAATTCGCTTTGGAAGCCGATCAGGCCACGGGCGGGGATGCGGTATTCCAGGCGGGTGCGGCCCCGGCCATCGGGCTGCATATCCTGCAAGTCGCCCTTGCGGCGGCCCAGTTCTTCCATCACGCCGCCCTGGTGCGAATCCTCCACGTCCACGGTCAGCAGTTCGTAGGGTTCGCAGCGCACCCCGTCGATATCCTTGTACATCACGCGCGGGCGCGACACGGCCAGCTCGTAGCCTTCGCGACGCATGTTTTCCAGCAGGATCGTCAGGTGCAGTTCGCCCCGGCCACAGACCTCGAAAACGGTGTCGTCGTCGGTGTCGTTGACCCGCAGCGCCACATTGGATTTCAGTTCTCGATCCAGGCGTTCGCGCAGTTGGCGGCTGGTGACGAACTTGCCTTCGCGCCCGGCCAGCGGCGAGGTGTTGACCATGAAGTTCATGGTCAGGGTGGGTTCGTCGATGCGCAGCATGGGCAGGGCTTCGGGCGTTTCCGGGTCCGTCAGCGTGCAGCCGATGCCGATATCCTCAATGCCGTTGATCAGCACGATGTCGCCCGCCTCGGCGGAATCCACCAGCACGCGATCCAGGCCATGGAATTTCAGCACCTGATTGACGCGGCCCTTGAAGGACTGGCCGTCCGGGCCGAACTTGCCGACCACGTCCTGGCCCGCGTGCAAGCGGCCCCGGTTGATGCGGCCCACGCCGATCTTGCCCACGTAGCTGCTGTAGTCCAGCGAAATGATCTGCAGCTGCAGGGGGCCGTCGGCGTCGTCTTCGCGCTGCGGCACGTACTGCAGAATGGCATCGAACAAGGGGCGCATGTCGCCCGAACGCACCTCGTCGGTCAGGCCGGCGTAGCCGGACAGGCCCGAGGCGTAGATCACCGGGAAATCCAGTTGTTCCTCGGTAGCCCCCAGCTTGTCGAACAGGTCGAACGTGGCATTCACCACGAAATCCGGGCGCGCGCCCGGGCGGTCGACCTTATTGACCACGACGATGGGCTTCAGGCCCAGGGCCAGCGCCTTGCGCGTCACGAAACGGGTCTGCGGCATCGGGCCCTCGACGGCATCGACCAGCAGCAGCACGCCGTCCACCATGGACAGCACGCGCTCGACTTCGCCGCCGAAATCGGCGTGGCCCGGGGTGTCGATGATGTTGATGTGTGTGCCTTCGTATTCGACCGCGCAGTTCTTGGCCAGGATCGTGATGCCGCGCTCGCGTTCGATATCGCCCGAATCCATGACGCGCTCGGACACCTGCTGGTTGTCGCGAAACGTGCCGGACTGCCGCAGCAGTTGGTCGACGAGAGTGGTTTTGCCATGGTCCACGTGGGCAATGATGGCCACGTTGCGCAAAGCTCGCTTCATAGGATGTTTTCCTCGGTAGAAACACTTGCTGGACGCAGTCCGTCCGGCAAGGCATGTAAAGGGATCAGCGCCGATGCCGGCGCTTCGAGGGCCTGCAAGGCTTCCAGGCCGATGGCCTGTTCAATGGAGAACGGCCCCGCCGCGGTGCGCCGCAAGGCCGACAAATGCCCCAGGCAGCCCAGGGCGCGGCCGATGTCCTGGGCCAGGGTGCGGACATAGGTGCCTTTGCTGCAATGCACGCGCACGCGGGCGGTCTGGCCGTCGCACGCCAATAAATCCAAGGCATGGATGGTGATCCGCCGGGGCGGACGTTCCAGTTCGATGCCCTGGCGGGCGTATTCGTACAAAGGCTTGCCGTCGCGTTTCAGGGCCGACACCATGGGAGGAATCTGTTCGATTTCCCCGCGAAAGCCCTCCAGCGCGGATTCCAGGGCATCGGCCCGCACCCCGGAAAAATCCGCGCCGGCACGGGCGACGATATGGCCGGTCAGGTCGCCACTGTCGGTTTCTTCGCCGAACGTGATGGTGGCCTCGTAGATTTTGTCGGCTTCCAGCATGGCGGCGGAAATCTTCGTGGCCCGGCCAAAGCAGCAGATCAGCAGCCCCGTGGCAAACGGATCCAGCGTGCCCGTGTGGCCCGCCTTGCGGGCGTCCACCGCGCGCTTGGCGCGCTGCAGCGCGTGATTGCTGGAAAGGCCTTCGGGTTTGTCCAACAGCAGGACGCCGTCGAGCAACTGCCCACGTCGGGAAGCCATCGTTCTATCCGTTTTAAAAAGATGAGTGACGACCGCCCGATCAGGGCTGGTCGTCCGGGTGTTCGAGTTCGGGGATGTCCGAGGCGCCTGCCTGGGGACGATTGGCCCGGTCGATGAGCTGGGAGAGTTCGATCCCGCGTGCCAGGTGCGCATCGTGGAAGAAGCGCAGGGTGGGAACCGTGTGGATGTGCAGCAGCTTGAACAACTGCGAATGCAGCCAGCCGGCCTTGTCGTTCAGGGCCTTGGCAGCGGTATCGGGCTCGGCCCCCAGCACGGTGAAATACACCTTGGCGTGGGCATAATCGGCAGACAGCTCCACCCCGGTCAGGGTGATGAGCCCGGCCTGCGCGATGTCCAGTTCGCGTTGCACCAGGCCGGCCAGATCCTTTTGGATTTGATCGGCCAGGCGCGTATTGCGACTGGGATTGGGTTTGGATTGATGACGGCCCATGATGATCCCTGCCCTTACAGCGAGCGGGCGATTTCCTTGATTTCAAAGACTTCGAGCTGGTCGCCGATCTCGATGTCGTTATTGCCCCTGAGGGTAATCCCGCAATCGAAGCCGGACTTGACTTCCTTGACATCGTCCTTGAAGCGGCGCAGGGAATCCAGCGTGCCGGTCCATTGAACCACGTGGTTGCGCAGCAGGCGAACCTGCGAATCGCGGCGCACCAGACCTTCCAGCACCATGCAGCCGGCGATGTTGCCGACCTTGGAGACAGTGAAGATCTCGCGGATTTCGACCATGCCGATGACTTCCTCGCGCTTTTCGGGCGCCAACATGCCGGAGAGCGCGTTTTTCACATCGTCGATGGCGTCGTAGATGATGTTGTAGTAGCGCAGGTCGATGTCGTTGGTCTCGGCCAGCTTCTTGGCGGACTGGTCGGCGCGCACATTGAAGCCGATGATCACGGCGCCGGAGGCGATGGCCAGATTGACGTCGCTTTCGGAAATGCCCCCGACCGCCGCATGCACCACCTGCACCCGGACTTCGTCCGTGGACAGCTTGAGCAGCGACTGCACCAGCGCTTCCTGGGACCCCTGCACGTCGGTCTTGACGATCAGCGGCAGGGTGCGCACGCCCTCGCCCAGGTTGTCGAACATGGATTCGAGTTTGGCGGCCTGCTGGCGGGCAAGCTTGACATCGCGGAACTTGCCCTGGCGGAACAAGGCGATTTCGCGGGCCTTGCGCTCGTCGGCCAACACCAGAACCTCGTCGCCCGCCGCGGGGACTTCGGCCAAGCCCTGGATTTCGACCGGCGTGGATGGCCCGGCCTCGGCGGTGGACTTGCCGGTGTCGTTGAGCATGGCGCGGATCTTGCCGAACGCCACCCCGGCCAGGACGGCATCCCCGCGATGCAGAGTGCCGCTTTGCACCAGAATGGTGGCCACCGGGCCACGGCCCTTGTCCAGGCGGGCTTCGATGACGATGCCCTTGGCCGGCGCATCCACCGGGGCCTTGAGTTCGAGGATTTCGGCCTGCAGCAGGACGTTTTCCAGCAGGTCGTCGATGCCCTGGCCGGTTTTCGCCGACACGGGAATGAAGGGCACGTCGCCGCCGTATTCTTCGGGCACGACTTCTTCGGCCACCAATTCCTGCTTGACGCGCTCGGGGTTGGCTTCGGGCTTGTCGATTTTGTTGATGGCGACCACCAGCGGCACATTGGCCGCCTTGGCATGGTGGATGGCCTCGCGGGTCTGCGGCATGACGCCGTCGTCCGCCGCCACGACCAGGATCACGATGTCCGTGGCCTGGGCGCCGCGGGCGCGCATGGCGGTAAAGGCTTCGTGGCCCGGGGTATCCAGAAAGGCCACCACGCCACGGTCGGTCTTGACGCGATAGGCGCCGATATGCTGGGTAATCCCCCCGGCCTCGCCCGTGGCGACCTTGGTGCGGCGGATGTAGTCCAGCAGCGAGGTCTTGCCGTGATCGACGTGGCCCATGACCGTGACCACCGGCGCACGCGGCAGGGCATCGGCCTCGGTGGCTTCGGTATCGGCCAGGAAGGCTTCCGGGTCGTCCAGCTTGGCCGCGATGGCCGTGTGGCCCAGTTCTTCCACCACGATCATGGCGGTTTCCTGATCCAGAATCTGGTTGATGGTGACCATCTGGCCCAGCTTCATGAGGTGCTTGATGACCTCGGCGGCCTTGACGGCCATCTTGTGGGCCAGATCGGCCACGGAAATGGTCTCGGGGACGTGCACCTCGCGGGCGATGAATTCGGCCTGTTGAGGTTCCGGGTGGTGTTCGGCCTGGCGGCGGCCCTTGCCCCGGCCGGATTTGCCCCGGCCGGATTTGCTGCCCGAGCGCCAGGCATCCTTGCCCGCCCCGGCGGACAAGGTATCGGCCTTGGAAGGTTTCTTGCGGCCGTCGTTGGACCAGCTGGAAGACACGTCCGCCGTCTTGATGACCTTCTTGCCTTCGGATTCTTTCTTGACGGCCGCTTTGCCCGCCGGCTTGTGCAGGGTCTTGGCGGCCTCGTCGGGCTCGGGCGCGCGCAGCACCTTGCGCGGCTGGCGCATCATCTCGCGCAGGGCGGCGGCTTCGGCCTCGGCGGCCTTGCGGGCGCGTTCGCGGTCGGAATCCGCCGGGGCGCGGCGGGCCTTGCCCGGCGTGGCGGCGGGGGCGGCCACAGGCGCAGTCGAGGATTCGGGGCGCGCGCTGCCGGGCTTGTGATTCTGCCGGGAGTCGGGCTGCGTGCGGGGAGTATGGCTAGAAGACGCCTGGCCGGCAGCGGACTGCGGCTTGGCAACAGGGGTGTCGATCACGATTTCCTGCTTGGTTTCCTTGGTTTCGATGGGAGCAGTGGCGGGCGCTGCCGGTGGGGCGGATTGCGGTGCGGGCGTTTGCGCCGCGTCGCCCGAAGCCGCCGTGACGGCCTGGGCGGGTGCGGCGGGCGCATCCTGGGGCGCGCCGGCCGGCGGGGTGTCCGCCGCGGCGAGCGTCGCCGGCTGGGCCGGGGCTTCGGCTTGCGGCGCGGCGGTGGGCGCGACGACGCCAGCCGAGGCGTGCGGATTTTCAGCGGGCACGGGGGCGGCGGGCGCCTGGGGCGCGGAGGCCGGCGCTTGCGGCGTGGCCGCCTCGGGGGCCGCAGCGGCAGGCGCGGCCTGCGATTGCGATCCGGCTTTGGCCTGCGCCGCCGCCAGTTGGGCCGCCTCGGCGCGCGCGGCATCCAGGAGTTCGGTGCGGTCGCGCTTGACCAAGACACGCTTCTTGCGGACTTCGACCTGGATGGTGCGCGACCGCCCGGAACCATCGGCCTGATGGATCTCGGACGTCTTGCGCCGGGTGAGGATGACCTTCTTGCCGGAGTCGGTGCCGTGCGAACGCCGCAGGGATTCCAGCAAGGCGCCTTTATCCGCCTCGGTCACGTCCGCGTTCACCGAGTCGAGCTGGACGCCGGCCGCGCGGAAATGATCCAGCAGAACGTTGGCGGGCATATTCAGTTCTTCGGCGAATTGGGCGACAGTGTTACTCGGCATTCGACTCTCTCTTTGACTTCGTTAATGGGGCGGCGGGGCTGATGAGACCGGAGGCTAGGCCTCGTCGTCTTCAAACCAGTGGGCCCGCGCCTGCATGATCATGTCGCTGGCGGCGTCTTCCGGCAGCCCCGTGATCTCGGCCAGTTCGTCCGCGGCCAGTTCGGCCAGATCGTCCAGGGTGACGATATGGTTTTCCGCCAGCTTGGCCACCAGTGCGGCATCCATGCCCTGGATTTCGAGGAGATCCTGGGCGGTCTGGACGCGCTCCTCCTGGGCGATGGCTTCGGTCAGCAGGGCGTTGCGCGCGCGGGTGCGCAGTTCGTTGACCGTTTCCTCGTCGAAGGCTTCGATATCCAGCAATTCTTGCAGGGGCACATAGGCCACTTCTTCCAGCCCCGTAAAGCCTTCGTCGATCAGGATGTCGGCGACTTCCTCGTCCACGTCCAGGCGGGTGACGAACGCATGGCGCAAGGCCGTGCGCTCGGCATCCTGGCGATCCTGGCTTTCCTCGGGCGTCATGATGTTGATCTGCCAGCCGGTGAGCTCGGATGCCAGGCGCACGTTCTGCCCCCGGGCACCAATGGCCTTGGGCAGGTTTTCTTCGTCGACCACGACGTCCATGGCATGTTTTTCCTCGTCCACCAGGATGGATTCGACATGGGCGGGGGCCAGCGCGCCAATGACGAATTCGGCGGGATCGTCGGCCCAGAGGACAATGTCGACCTGTTCGCCGCCGAGTTCGTTGCGCACGGCGGTAACACGCGAACCACGCATGCCCACGCAAGTGCCGATCGGGTCGATACGCTTATCGTAAGCCACCACGGCGATTTTGGCACGCACGCCGGGATCGCGGGCGGCGGCTTTGATTTCAAGCAGGCCCTGTTCGATTTCCGGGACTTCGTTCTCGAAGAGTTCGCGGATGAAATCGGGGGCGGTGCGCGACAGGATGACCTGTTGGCCGCGCGCGGCATGGTCAATTTTAAGCACCCAGGCGCGCACGCGGTCGCCCGCGCGGATGTTTTCCTTGGGGATCATTTCCGCACGCGGCAAGCGGGCCTCGACCCGGCCGATTTCAATGATGGCATCGCCCTTGTCCAGGCGCTTGACCGTGCCCGCGACAATGGTTTCCCCCCGGTCGAGGAAGTCGTTGAGCACTTGTTCGCGCTCGGCATCGCGGATTTTCTGCAGGATGGCCTGCTTGGCCGCCTGCGCCCCGATCCGGCCGAACTCGATGGGTTCGAGAGGCTGCTCGATATACTCGCCGATCTCGATGCCCGGCACGATATCCTGCGCGTCGGTCAGGAGTTCCTGCGCGTCGGGTTCTTGCAGCCCGGCCTCGTCGGGCACCACCAGCCAACGACGAAAACCTTCGTGTTCGCCGGTCTGGCGGTCGATCGCCACGCGGATATCGACGTCTTCCTTGAAGCGTTTTTTCATGGCCGAAGCCAGCGCGCCTTCGAGCGCCCCGAAAACGACTTCGCGTTCGACGTTTTTTTCACGCGCCAAGGCGTCGACCAATAGAAGAATTTCGCGACTCATCGCTTCTTACCTTTGAAATCGAGGACGGGGTCCAGGTTGGCCCGGTCCACATCGTCAAAAGAAAACGGCAGCGTCTGGGGCTGCCCTGCCTGATCTTCGTATGCCAGACTGAGGACGGGGGTTTCGGTGCCTTCAACCTGCAAAATGCCGGTGAAGGCCTTACGCGACTGGACGGGTTCGCGCAGGCGGATCTGGACGCGCTGGCCGGCAAAGCGGACGTAATCCGCCAGGCGGCGCAACGGCCGATCCACCCCGGGGGAACTGACTTCCAGGCGTTTGTAGTCGATGTTCTCGACCTCGAAGGCGTGCGACAGCTGGTGCGAAACCTGTTCGCAATCCTCGATGCGCACCCCGCCGGGACGATCAATCGTGACACGCAAAAGCCCCAGAGGCGCGCGTTCCACATCGACCAGTTCCACATCGAACCCCAGCAAAGCCTGCTGGGTGACTGCAAAGATATCCGCCATAAAATCCAAAAAAAAGGGGCTGTCCAGCAGCCCTTGGTAGGCCCTGCGGCCTGTGCCGCAAGACGGTCTGAAGAATCGCCGAAAACCTGCGCACAGCACCGGGCAACACCAAAAGCCGCCACAATGCACCGCAGGTTTCCTTGGGCACAGCACAAAATGCTGTAAAGCCTTAGATTATAACAGCATTTGTTGTGGACATCAGGTTTTTTTAATTTCAACGTCCACGCCCCAGGCGGGCCAGTTGGGACTCGTGCGCGTGCGCCCCCTGTGGCTGGTGCTCGCCGCCCCCCTGACCCCGAGGCTTGCCGGGCCGGCGGCCAGGCTTTTTGGCCTGAGGCTTGGGGGGCTTGACCGCCTTCGGCGCCGGCGGCTGGGTGGCGGCCCCGTCTTGCCGCGCCACAGCCTTGGCCTTGTGTCCCTTGGCTTTGTGCGGCTTTGCCGCCTGCGCCGCCGCAGCCTTGGGCGGCGCGGATTTTTTCGCCGCCGACCCTGCCGCCCGGGCCGGCTTAGCCGGACGCGCGCCCTGCGGCTTTTTATTGCCGCGCGGCTTGTGGCCGTCGACGTCCATGCCCCGACCCGCATCGGGATGACCATTGGCCAGCCCGCCGCTGATCAGCAAGCCCGTGGTGAAGGGGTCGATGGCCTGCTGGCGCCCGCCCGACAAACGGCCCCGGCGGTTGAATCGGGCGCCGTTCTGGCCATTCTGGCCGGGCGTGCCGAAGCCGGGCGGCAAGGCGCTGGCATGCGACAAGGGCTGGCGCTCGGACTGCTCGTCGGCATCGTCGTCCACGGCCCGGATCAGGCCCAGGTGCACCATCAGGCCGCCCACCAGTTGGTCATCGAGCTCGTCCCAGCGGCCACGGCGCAAATTGCTGGGCAGGATGACCTCGCCGAAGCGGGTGCGAATCAAGCGGCTGACGGTCACGCCGGCCGCCTGGAACATGCGGCGAACCTCGCGGTTGCGACCCTCGGACAGGGTGACGCGATACCAGCGGTTGCTGCCTTCTCCGCCCAGGTATTCCAGGGAATTGAACTGCGCCGGGCCATCTTCGAGCTGGATGCCGTGGGTGAGCTCGGTTTGCTTTTCGTCGGTGAGCTCGCCCAGCACGCGCACCGCGTATTCGCGTTCGGCCCCGTACCGGGGATGCGACAAACGGTTGGCGAGTTCACCCGAGGTGGTGAAAATCAGCAGACCCTCGGTATTGAGATCCAGCCGCCCCACCGAGAGCCACTTGCCGCTGCGGATGCGCGGCAAGCGGGCAAAGACGGTGGCGCGGCCACCGGGATCGTCGTGGCTGACGATCTCGCCCGCCGGCTTGTGGTACAGGATGACGCGCGGCAGCTTGCCCGCCTTGGGGCGCGACACCAGCCGGCCATTGACCCGCACCTTGTCGTTGGGGCCCACCCGCTGCCCCACGTGAGCGGGCTCGCCGTTGACCGACACCCGGCCCGCCACGATAAGGTCTTCCATGTCGCGGCGCGACCCCACCCCGGCCTCGGCCAGCACCTTGTGCAGCTTGGGCATCAAGGCATCATTATGCAGATACGCATCCAGCCGCTGGGCAGTCTGATGATCGTTCAGGTAAGCCAAGGCGCGGTCGGCTTCTTCGGCGGTGCCCGCATCCGGCTCGGGACTGCGTTCGGCACCGGCGGCGTCCGCCGGGGCATCGCCGCGCCGGCGCCGGAAGGGGGTGCGCAACTTGCGCCCGCCGCGGGATCGCGCCGCTGCGGGGCGATCTTCGGACGGGGCCGATGACTTAGCGGCGGTCTCCGGGGTCGCCTGAGGCGTCACTTCGTGTTCTGCTGTCATGGAGTTCGGTGATTCCTTGAGGTTCTAATTGTGAGATCGAGGGTTCATCCAGGGGCAGTGCCCCCAGGGCGCGCTCCGCGGACTGATCGTCCAGGGCGGGCAGTTCGTCCAGCGCCCGCAGGCCCAGGTCATCCAGAAAACGGCGTGTCGTGCCCAGCAAAGCGGGCCGCCCCGGCGCATCCCGGTATCCCAGGGTTTCAACCCAGCCCCGGTCTTCGAGGGTGCGGATGATCTGCGCCGAAACGGTCACCCCGCGAATGTCCTCGATGTCGCCCCGGGTAACGGGCTGGCGCCACGCGACAATGGCCAGGGTTTCGAGCAGTGCACGGGAATAACGAGGGGGCTTTTCTGGATGAAGGCGCCCAAGATAACGCTGCATATCGGGACGGCTTTGGAACCGCCAGCCGCCGGCCAACTGCACCAGCTGCAAGCCGCGTTCTTGCCAATCGAGCTGCAGGGCAGCCAGATGGCGACGCAGGTCGTCCCCGGAAACGGTGTCTTCAAAGAGACTGCGCATCTGCACAATGGATAACGGTGCATCCGCACACAACAAGGCGGTTTCTAATACCCGCAAGATTTCCGTTGCCATCATTTTATCGTGAACTCCAAAGCTTTGCTTGCATTATTTTTGCAGACTATGTTATAGTTTAGTTCTTCAGACGCGGGATGGAGCAGTCTGGTAGCTCGTCGGGCTCATAACCCGAAGGTCATAGGTTCAAATCCTATTCCCGCAACCACCTTTAGAGATGGGTCGGTCACTAAAACGTGCCGGCCCATTTGCATTTCTGCCCACACGTGACCATCGGCGGCCAAATCCGGGCACACCGGCACCAGCATGTCGCCCAGCACCACTCGGGCTTGCTTCGTATCTGCCGCCAGGATCCTTCTGAGGCGCAACAGCATCTTCTTATAGATGGCCCCCATTCTATTCTGCACGACCGTCATGAGGCCCCCAACCGCGCACCGCGATAGCCTCGGCCACGGGCCGCACCCAGATCGGCGTGCAGGACAGCTGAAAGGTCTTGCCCGTGCGGGCCAGCAGGATGGTGCGGCCGATCTCCTTACCGATGGCCCGGGCGGTGCAGCGTGGCACGGCGTTGCCAATGTGCTCGCGGTGCACCTGGTCGGACGCGCCGTGCATCAGAAACGATCCACGGTTGGCCTCGGCGTAGTCGTCGGGGTATTTGACCCTGTCGGATCACGATGGGCTGCTGGAATTGCCGCGCACCCACGCGGTCATCAACGATATCCAGTGGCTGATCAAAAGCCTGCGCCACACGATCAACGATCAGGGCCTGACAACGGCCCTGGAGTTGGGGCGAATGGGGGGGGATGATGAGGGGGCGGCTGAAGAAAACGGGCAGGCCGAAGATTAAAGCCAGCCAAAGCCCTTGGCCATGACCGCCAGCATCGCTGCGAAACCGCCAATGATCCAGTAAAATTGGGTGCGCATGTCCCCGCGCATCTGACGGATGTCTACCCGGATGTCTGATATATCGCGCTGGATGTGTTCGACAGCGGCTTCAAGTTTTGCGACACGAGCTTCCATGTGCCCATTATCGCCGCCGCCACCCCCTGGCGCAACAACTTGCAGCGGATCGGCTTGGCCGAACAAAGAAACAACGTTATTTGCCATCGAGGCCACCTGTTTGCAATTGATTTTCAGCCCATTGCAGAACCATTCCCAAATCGAACAAGCGGATGTTGCCGCAGTTTCTGCAACGCATGCTGATGATGTCCACCCCGTACCGGCTCAAGTGAATCGCGCCATCGGTGCCAGAAGGCAGCACCTGGTGCTGACCATCCCCCCTGGTGTATACGTCCCAGCCTTCTGCGCCGCATTCCCGGCACCTTGTTTGTAATTTTTTGGCGGCAGAATACTGTCAAAAAATGCTGATTAAATCACCCGCCTGGATTTTTCGCTTATCACCATCATTTCCTTAAATAGCTTTTTGCGCCGCTGGCTGAATAGCAAAACTGCCCGCCTCTGGGGCCAGTACAGTAAGACCCGCTATTGCAAGTGCAGTGGCCAGTAGCCTGGCCCTCTTTGCCCTTGCTGACCGGCGCAAAACCATTACCCCCGGCATTGCCTGCGGAACAGCTTCGTTTGGATGCGCTGACCGACCCGTCGTTACAAACGAACGTCTTTCCCTGGCAGTGCGAGATGCCACCCTTTTTCCCAGAGCAGGGTTGATTGGCCGCCCAGGTTTGAGCTGAGAAAACAAGCAAAGGGAGCGCTAGGAATACGACATGGAATTTTTTTCTCAAACTGGAATTTCCCCCGTCGCCAGCATCCAGCCAAACGCTTCTTGATCCATCAGCACGACACCCATGGCTAACGCTGCGGTGAGTTTGGCGGGGCCTGCGTTTGGACCGGTGCACAGAAAGGGCAGCTTGGTTGCGACGCTTTTGCGTACGAGTAGCCCGGCTTCGCCAACCTGGAAATTTCGTCAAGCCCATAAAAAGGGATAGGCAATTCTTGCCCGAGGGCTTATGGTTATTGGTTCTCACGCCACACAACCAAAAAGAATCGCCGATACCAAATCGTACCACTGAACAACTGGATTTTGGGCGCCTCGGGCGGCGCCATCTGGAAGCGAATTTCGAGGGTGGAGACCTCAGTTCAGACGGCGGGCTGATGCCGCTGCGCCAGATTGACGCCCGCACGGGCCTGTCGCGCATGGCGGCCCGTGCGCTGACCGAGCGCTGACCGAGCGCCGAGCAGCCGGTCGTATTCAGCATCGCCTGCACGACATGCTGGCCCAACGCCTGTACGGCCTGTGCTGCGGCTACGAAGACCTGAACGATCACGATACCTTGCGCGCCGACTTGCTGATGCATGCGGATCATCATCCGGGGCGACTCGGGCTTTTGCCGCCAGCGGCTGATCCGCTGGTGCGAACGCAGCGACGTGCAGTACATCATTGTCATCGCCTGGAATACGGCGCCCAGGGCGCCAATCCGCGCTTCGTGGTCACCAACATTGCGGGCTCGGATGCCATGCAGTTGTACGAGCGACTGTACTGTGCCCGAGGCGAAGCCGAGAACCGCATCAAGGAAGCCCAGTTCGATCTGTTTGGCACGCGTGCCAGCTGCCACCGGTTCCTCGCCAATCAGTTCCGGCTGCTGCTGGCCGCGCTGGCTTATACGCTGATGCAGCGTCTGCGCGAGGTGGCACTCAAAGGCACCGAGCTGGAACGTGCCAGCGCCGCGACCATCCGGGTGCGTTTGCTGAAAATCGGTGCGGCGATCGTGCGCAATACCCGCCGGGTGCGCATCCTGCTGGCCTCGCACCATCCGCTGCGCCACGGTTAGAGCGACTTCACCTCTTTCTAAAACCCACGAAGAACAGCCAAAGATAAATGCCCACTTTCTGCTGATTCACCCTTCCACAAACCATAGACTGTAAATATAAAATACAATTTATGGACTGTATTTTTCTTATCTCGCCAGTTGCATATCGTCGTTTTACAAAGTAAAATTTGTATACTGGAAATACAAAGAGAGGTTTGTATGTCAGACTTCACAATCCGCACCGCGGAGCAGCTTCCCCTGCTGTTGCAAGCATTCCGAAAGCAAGCCGGTTTCACGCAAGCTGACCTCGCAAGCCGACTGGGCGTCACACAGCAGACGCTTTCCTCTCTGGAGCGCAATGCAGAAAAAGTCAGTGCTGGCCGACTACTGACGCTGTTGAGCGCACTCGGGGTAGAAATCGTGCTGCGTCAAAGCGGTGCCCCACACACACCCAAACCGCCATCAACCGCTCCCGACTGGTGAGTGTGACATGGGAAGGCGCTCACACACACGGACTCTGTATCTTTGGATGAACAACGCTTTCGTCGGCACTTGGCGCGTGCATCCCCATACGAGCGAGATGCTGCAGTATGACGACGGCTGGGTGGCCTCCGAACAAGGCCGACCGCTATCTCTATCCCTGCCGTTTACTCCAGGCAACCAGCCGCACCGCGGCGATGCTGTACGAGCCTACTTTGAAAACCTGCTCCCAGACAGCAAGACCATTCGCGAACGCATTGCGCGCCGGTTTCAGGCGGGCTCGACGCAGGCCTTCGCGTTGCTGGCCGAAGTCGGGCGGGACTGCGCAGGCGCATTACAAATACTTCCCGATGACGCCCCACCCCAAGGCGTTGAAGCGGTAAACGCCACGCCGTTGGACAATACGGGCGTGGCTCGTGTGCTGCGCGGCGCCCTGACGCCAGCACCACTGGACGGCCGAGACCTCGATGCAGATGATTTCCGAATTTCCATCGCGGGTGCGCAGGAAAAGACCGGACTGCTTTGGTTCAACGGCCAATGGCATCTACCCCGCGGGGCAACGCCAACTTCGCACATCCTCAAGTTGCCGCTGGGCTTGGTCGGCAATTTCAGGTTTGACATGAGCGAGTCAGTGGAAAACGAATGGCTATGTTCCAGAATTTTGCACGCCTATGGTCTGCCAGCGGCACAAACACAGGTTGTCGAGTTCGAGGATATGAAGGCGCTTGCCGTCGAGCGCTTCGACCGCAGGTGGTGGGAGGGTAAACAAGGCAATCGGTGGCTTCTGCGGCTGCCACAAGAAGACATGTGCCAGGCAACAGGGACGCCGCCGCACCTGAAGTACGAATCCGACGGCGGGCCTGGCATCCGCACCATCATGGAATTGCTGGCCACATCCAGCAAATCTGTCCATGACAAGCGCACATTCTTCCAGGCCCAAGTCCTGTTCTGGATGCTGCGGGCCACCGATGGCCATGCGAAGAACTTCAGCATTTTCCTGCGCGCCAGGGGCGCCTACGAACTTGCGCCGCTATACGATGTACTTTCCGCCTACCCGGTCATCGGCTCGGGAGCAAACCAGCTATCCCCATTCAAAGCGAAGATGGCCATGGCGGTACGCTCCAAGAATGCACATTGGGTCATGCGTGACATTGCACGACGGCATTGGGTGACAGTAGGGACAGTGCACGGCATCATGGCGCCGGACGGTCGGGGCGTCGAAGCGGTGCTCGACGAAATGGTCGCCCAAACCCCGGAGGTCGTGCATACGATTCGTGCGCAGTTGCCTGACGGATTCCCCGCGCACGTGGCGGACAGCATCCTCAGCGGGTTGCAGGCAGCGGCTGAAAAATTGGCCAAGTAACCAAGCATGCGAGCATGTTCGTCCACTCCTTCATGTAGGCGCTTTCGCCGCTGCCATGCGTAACAGCACACTGCTCATACAAAAATAATACAAAGTGATGAACCTCAATCGACGCGCATTCCGTACTTTGCTACCTGCCTTCGTTGCGAAGAATCAGCGCTTGTCCGCCACCGCATAGACTGCATTGCGTTCGCGCTTGCCGATGACAACAACGACGACCACTTCGGCATCGCGTACCTCACAGACCAGCCGATAGCCACTGGATTTCAGCTTGATTTTGTAGCGGTCGGCGTGGCCGGACAGCTTGGCGGCAGGCACATGCGGGTCTTGCACACGTTCAGTGAGTTTTTTCTTGAATTGTTCGCGCAGCGTGTTGTCGAGCTTGTGCCACTCTTTCAAGGCCTCGTCTTTGAACTTCAGCCTATAGGTCATCCAGGGAGACCTCGATTTCCGCTTGGCCTTGGCGGGCATTGGCGATAGCGTTCAACTCAAGGTCTTCCAGGCGGTTCAGCAAGGCTTCATAGGCCTTTGCAGGGACGCAATAGAACGCGGGCTCGTTGCGGTTGAGGATGGCGACGGGCGCCCCCTCGCCCGCCGCCACAGTACCCATGGGGTTGCGTTTGAGCTCAGAAACGCTGGCCGTCGTTTCGGCAAGAACAGTGTGAGCCATGTGGAGAGCCTCTATAAGAGTATTGTTAGATACCCTCATATTAGCACTCTAAACAGCTCTTTCAAATGAAAAAGACCGGAATGGTAAGCAAGGCTCGACACCGCCGTCCGGCTCAAGCCGATACAGATTTCTTTAAATCAGCCAAGGCTTCTTTGCCATGACTAAAATTTTCCCACGTCGTCGGCCATAAGAAGCCAGGAGCCCGAGGCGAACGCGAAAGCGAAAGCGGAATCGCTTGCTCCCGGCACGCCGGGCATGACATTATCTTCAGCCTGCCCAACATCCGCCAACCCACGGAGGCATCATGAACACAACGGCTTTGCGCATCGCCCTGGCCGGCGCACTGGCGGCCACCGGCTTGCCGGCCCACGCCGACGACGCCATCAGCTGCCGGCTGGAAAACGGGAAGACCCTGGCGCTGTCCGAGCTGGGCACCCAGCCGCGCTATACCTATGGCAAACCGGGTCAGCCCGAACTCGCGCTGCCCGCCGGCAAGGCCAAGCAGCAGGTCTACAAAGGCCGCGCCATGTTTTCGGGAGGCGGGGCCACCTACCTGCGTTTCACCAACGGGCCGTATAGCTATGTCGCGTACAGCGGCATCGGCAAGGGCTGGGAATTCACCGGGCTGATCGTCTACAAAGCCGACAAGGTCATCATGGCATCACGCTGCGCGTATTCGGATTTTCCCCTGGACAGCGACGCGATCCATGCTGCGGAAGACCCGGACGAGCAGTTTTCCTTCCCCCCGGAATAAGCGGATGCTTTCAGCGCCGCCCCGGCTGGCCACCGTATTGGCGGATGGCCGCCGCCACCCGCGCCACCATCGCCCGGCGCGCATCGGCCCGATCAAGCCAGGCCGCGTCCTGCCGGTCGGTCATCACCCCGATCTCCAACAGCACGGCGGGCACTCGGCTATGACGCAGCACCGCCAGGCCATCGTATTGATACACCCCCCGCCGCGCATCCAGAAAACGCCGGTTTTCACCGGGAATCTCGCGCGCATGGTAGGGGTTGGGTGAACGACCCATGGCATTCAATTGGTCGCCCAGCAGGGTTGCCAGTCGCAACGACCCGGCATAGTCGCCATTTTCAGCCGACACGAAAAGCGCATACCCCTGCACGGGCTGCCGGGTTTCATAGCCTGTCCGGCCCTGGCAGCGCACCGCCTTCAGGTCGTCCGGCTGAACCGAATCGTGGTGGATGGACAACAGCAGGGTGGCGGACAGCAGGTTCGCCAGTTGGGCACGGTCGAGCAGCCCGATGTCCTGACCCGGGCGACGCGTCAGCACGACCCGCCAGCCCGCGCTTTCCAGCGCCAGCGCCAATTCGCCGGCGAAGCGGTCGTTGTAGACGACTTCCCGCGCGCCGCAGACCCCCGTCGCCCCCGGGCTGGACGGGCCATGCCCGGGATCAAGCACCACCAGGGGGCCCGCCGCCGACGCATGGCAGGCGACAAACAGCATCAGGCCGCAGCCGGCCACCCGGAGCGATGTCATGCGACCAACCTGTGAAAAAAAGGGGGATTCTGGCGGAAGCGGTGAGATTCGAACTCACGGATGAGTTGCCCCATCGCCGGTTTTCAAGACCGGTCCATTCAACCGCTCTGGCACGCTTCCCCGGTGAAGACCGCAAGTTTAACGCATAATTAAGCCTGTGTTAGGAGTCCTGCCATGCAAGCCATTGAAATCACCCGCCCCGGCGGCCCCGAAGTCCTGTGCCTGACGGATCGCCCTACCCCGGTGCCCGGGCCGGGCGAGGTTCTGATCCAGGTGATCGCCGCCGGGGTCAACCGCCCCGACGTGTTCCAGCGTCAAGGCAGCTATCCTCCGCCCGCGGGGGCGTCCGATCTGCCCGGCCTGGAAATCGCGGGCCGCATCGTCGGCGGAGAGCCGGAAGCCGCCGGGCTGTCCCTGGGCGACGAAGTCTGCGCCCTGGTGGCCGGCGGCGGGTATGCGCAATACTGCGTGGCGCCCGCCGCCCAATGCCTGCCGGTGCCGCAAGGCCTGTCCATGATCGAGGCCGCCGCCCTGCCGGAAACCTATTTCACCGTCTGGAGCAACGTTTTCGACCGGGGCCGCCTGGCGCCCGGCGAGACCCTGCTGGTGCACGGCGGGGCCAGCGGCATCGGCACCACCGCCATTACGCTGGCGCACGCTTTCGGCCACACGGTGTACGCCACGGCGGGCAGCGCCGAAAGGGTGCAGGCCATCGAGGCCATGGGCTGCGCCACAGGCATCAATTACCGCACCCAGGACTTCGTCGAGGAAATCCACCGGCTGACCAATCACCGGGGCGTGGACGTCATCCTGGACATGGTCGCGGGCGACTACCTGCCGCGCAACCTGAAAGCCCTGGCCGATGATGGCCGGCTGGTGATGATCGCCCAACTGGGCGGCGCCCACGGCAACATGAACTGCTGGCAAGTGATGGCGCGCCGCCTGACAATCACCGGTTCCACCTTGCGGGCGCGGCCCGTGGCGTTCAAGGCGGCCATTGCCCAGGCCCTGCAGCAGCGGGTCTGGCCACTGCTGTCGTCGGGCGCCATCCAGCCCAAAATCTACGCCACTTTCCCCTTGAACGAAGCCTCCAAGGCTCATGCCATGATGGACGCGGGCGAGCAGATCGGGAAAATCGTCCTGACCCTGGACACCTGAACAGGCATCACTGTCAGGCGCATCGGCCCATGCTGCCGCCATCGGTCGCCCGGACGCGCCATCGGCGGCACACAGACAAGCCGTCAGGACAAGCGGACGGCCTCACCCAACGCCAGGGGGTGGCCCCGGACAATCGAAAACGCCCCGATACTCGGATCGGGGCGTTTCGTTGTCTTGCAACAAGCGTTTGAGCCGCAGCCCCCACTTCGCCGCGTCGCCGGCCGGCGGCGCGGCAACAACGCAAAGGGGACCGCGCGGCTCCGCTTGCTTACTCGGCTGCCGGGGCCGACCCGGGCGCCGCGGGGCCGCCTTGGGCCTCGATCCCGCCAATGGCCTTGACCGACAGACGCAAGCGGCCACGGTCGTCGGCTTCCAGGATCTTCACGCGCACCGACTGGCCGACCTTCAGCACGTCGTTGATGTCGGCGATGCGGTAGTTGGCGATCTCGGAGATGTGCAGCAGGCCGTCGCGCCCGGGCAGCACCTGGACGATGGCGCCGAAATCCAGCAGGCGCTGCACCGTGCCCTGGTATTCCTGGCCCACTTCCACGTCGGCGGTCAGTTCCTTGATGCGCCGCTCGGCTTCGTGGGCGCGATCCAGGTCGGCGCTGGCGATGGTGATGTTGCCATCGTCGCCGATGTCGATCTGGCAGCCGGTTTCTTCCGTCAGAGCGCGGATGGTGGCGCCGCCCTTGCCGATCACGTCACGGATTTTTTCCGGGTTGATCTTCACGCGCAGCATGCGCGGCGCGAAATCGGAGAGTTCCTGGCGGGAGCCGTCGATGGCGGCGCGCATTTTTTCCAGAATGTGCAAGCGGCCTTCGCGGGCCTGGGCCAGGGCGACCTGCATGATTTCCTTGGTGATGCCCTGGATCTTGATGTCCATCTGCAAGGCCGTGATCCCCGTGACGGTGCCGGTGACCTTGAAATCCATATCGCCCAGGTGGTCTTCGTCGCCCAGAATGTCGGTCAGCACGGCGAACTTGCCGCCTTCCTTGATCAGGCCCATGGCCACCCCGGCCACATGATCCTTGACCGGCACGCCGGCGTCCATCATGGACAGGCTGCCGCCGCACACCGAGGCCATCGAGGACGACCCATTGGATTCGAGGATTTCGGACACCAGGCGCAGCGTGTATTGGAAGTCTTCGGGATCGGGCAGCAGGGGCAGCAACGCACGCTTGGCCAGGCGGCCATGGCCGATCTCGCGGCGCTTGGGCACCCCGAAGCGGCCGGTTTCGCCCGTGGCGAACGGCGGCATATTGTAGTGCAGCATGAAGCGGTCGCGGTACTCGCCCATGATGGAGTCAATGATTTGCTCGTCTTGCTTGGTGCCCAGCGTGGTAGCCACCAGGGCCTGGGTCTCGCCCCGGGTGAACAGGGCCGAGCCATGGGCGCGCGGCAGCACGCCCAGGCGGATGCTGATGGGGCGCACGGTGCGCGTGTCGCGCCCGTCGATGCGCGGTTCGCCGTTCAGAACCTGGCCGCGCACGATCTCGGATTCAAGCGCGAACAGCATGTTCTCGACTTCGACGTGATCGGGGGCTTCGTCGCCCCGCGCCGCCGCGTGCTCGGCCAGCTTGGCCTTGACATCGGCATACACCTGACGCAGCTGGACGGTGCGTTCTTGCTTGTTGCGCACCTGATAGACCGCTTTCAGGGCGTCGAAGGCGGCGCTGCGCACCGCCGTGGCCAGGACTTCGTTGCGCGGAGCGGGCCGCCAGTCCCATTCGGGCTTGCCGGCCTCGGCCACCAGATCGTGAATGGCGTTGATGCAAGCCTGCATTTGTTCGTGGCCGAACACCACGGCGCCCAGCATCACGTCTTCGGGCAGTTGCCGGGCCTCGGATTCGACCATCAGCACGGCGGCTTCGGTGCCGGCCACCACGAGATCCAACTGGGACTGTTCGCGCAGCTGCGTGGTGCTGGGATTGAGCACATACTGGCCGTCCACATACCCCACACGCGCCGCGCCCACCGGGCCGCCGAAAGGAATGCCGGAGATCGCCAGCGCCGCCGACGCGCCGATCATCGCCGGGATGTCGGGATCGATTTCAGGATTGACCGAAACGGTGTGGATGATGACCTGGACGTCGTTGTAGAAACCTTCGGGAAACAGCGGGCGCAGGGGCCGGTCGATCAGGCGCGAGGTCAGGGTTTCTTTTTCGGAGGGTTTGCCTTCACGCTTGAAAAAACCGCCGGGGATCTTGCCGGCGGCATAGGTTTTCTCGACGTAATCGACGGTCAGGGGAAAGAAATCCTGGCCGGGCTTGGCGGTGCGGGCGGCCACGACGGTGGCCAGGACGACGGTATCATCCACCGAAACCAGCACGGCGCCAGATGCCTGGCGGGCCATTTCGCCGGTTTCCAGGACGACGGTATGCTGGCCGTACTGGAAAGACTTGCTGACTTTGTTGAACATTTTTTTATCCTATAAAAGGGCTGTCTGCGGGCACGCGCCCGCACTCCATCCACGACGGATGGAAAACGCTGTGGACAGCCCATGACAAAAAGCCGCGCACACTGCGGACAAGGCGGCAGCGTGCACGGCTAAAGCTAGGGGATCGAAGCCCCCGGGCATTATTTGCGCAGACCGAGCTTTTCGATCAGGGCGCGATAGGCGTCGGGGTTGCGGCCCTTGAGGTAATCCAGGAGCTTGCGGCGGCGGCTGACCATGCGCAGCAGGCCACGGCGCGAGTGATGGTCTTTCTTGTGGGCCTTGAAGTGGCCGGTGAGTTCATTGATGCGGGCGGTCAACAGGGCCACCTGGACTTCGGGAGACCCCGTGTCGCCGGCGGCGCGTTGAAATTGCGCCACGATGTCGGATTTGACGATTTCTGCAACAGACATTGTGTTTTAACCTCGAAAACAGGCGGCAGCACCGAGGCGCGCTGCCGTGGGATGAAAAAACGCCACGCAAAACGTGGCGCGTCTTGAATTATATAACGGATTCCGCCAGGCGCGCATGACGGGATGCTGCCGCTGCGGCGCACACGCCGGGCGCACGTGGAGGGAGGGTCAAGGGTGATCTTCGGCCTCGGCTTCGGCCCGCATGCGCTGACCCAGGCGGCGCGCCCGGCGCACGCGCCACAGCAATACCACCCAGCCCGACAAGCTATACAGCACGAACAAGGCAAACAGAACCACGGGCGGGTCGCTGGAGACAAACACGAACACGGCCACCAGCAGCAGCATGACCCAAAAAGGCACGCTGCGCCCCAGGGCAAAGGACTTGCCGCTGAAAAACGGCGCGTTCGACACCATGGCCACCCCGGCGTAGATGGTCATGGCCAGGGCCGCCCAGGGCACCAGCCCATCGGCCATGGATAATTTGTTATCCACCGACAGCCAGATGAAGCCGGCCACCAGGGCCGCCGCCGCCGGGCTGGGCAAGCCCTGGAAATACTGCTTGTCGACCTTGCCGATGTTGGCATTGAAGCGCGCCAGGCGCAGGGCCGCGCCCACCACATAGATGAAAGCGGCCAGCCAGCCCCAGCGCCCCAGGCCCTGAAGCGACCACTGGTACATGACCAGCGCGGGCGCCATGCCGAACGACAGCATGTCGGCCAGGGAATCGTACTGCTCGCCGAAAACGGACTGGGTGTTCGTCAGGCGCGCCACCCGCCCGTCCATGCTGTCGAAGACCATGGCCAGGAAGATGGCGATGGCGGCGATCTCGAAGTGCTGGTTCATGGACTGCACCACGGCATAGAAGCCGGCGAACAGGTTCGCGGTGGTAAATGCGTTGGGCAGCAGGTAAATGCTGCGGCGGCGCTGTCTTTCGTCTGGCATGGAAGGGGAATCAGGCGGGGGAATGTTCATCGTCGGGGGCATCGGGCAGCACGGCCAGCACGGTGCTGGTGGCCTGAACCTTGTCGCCGATGGCCACCCGGGGGCGCGCGCCCAGGGGCAAGTATACGTCCACCCGCGAACCGAAGCGGATAAAACCGTAGCGCTGGCCCGCATACAGGGTCTGGGCCACCTGGGCGTGACACAGAATGCGCTTGGCCACCAGCCCGGCCACCTGCACGGCCGTCACCGTGTGGCCCTGCAGGGTGCGCAGCACCAGGGCGTTGCGTTCATTTTCCAGCGACGCCTTGTCCAGGGCGGCATTGAAGAACTTGCCCGGAAAATACGTGATCGACTGGACTTTGCCATCGACCGGGGCACGGTTGGAATGCACGTTGAAGACATTCATGAACACGCTGATCTTCAGGGCTCGGCGCCCCCCGGCATAGGGGTCGGGCGCATCCTCGACGCAGACGATCCGGCCATCGGCGGGGCTGAGTACCAGCCCATCGCCCTCGGGGGCGGAACGCGCGGGGTCGCGGAAAAACTGCAGGGCGAACAGCGTAAAAAGCCAAAACGGAATGGCTGCCCAGCAGGACCAGAAGCTGACCAGCACCGAGGCCGCCAGGCTGCCGGCCAGGATGCCCCAGCCTTCGCGGGCGATGCGGGGATGCGGATAAGGAGGGATTTTCATGATAGGCGCAAGAATAACCCAATTTTGACAAGGGGATGGCCCGGCGCTGCCTGAGCATGCCCTGGCCCCGCCCTCAGCCGCAGCGCCCACGACGAACGGCAGGGCGCGCGCCGCCGTTATCCGCCCCGGGTCGGATAGTCGGTATATCCGTGTTCGCCGCCGCCGTAGTAGGTGTCGCGGTCTCCTGGATTCAGCGCGGCGCCTTGGCGCAGCCGCTCGACCAGATCGGGATTGCTGATGAAAGGCCGCCCAAAAGCCACCAGATCGGCGGCGCCGCTGGCGACCGCTTGTTCCGCAAGCGCCAGGTCGTAGCCGTTGTTCACCATCCAGGCGCCTTGTCCGCCAGCCTGGCGGTAGGCTTGTTTGAACGCGGCATAGTCGAACGGCGCATCGCCTTGCTGATGATCGCGCGGCCCGCCGGTCGCGCCTTCGATGACGTGCACATAGGACAGCGCATGCGCGGCCAGGCCACGCGCCACGTATTCAAACAGCGGCTGCGGATCAGCGTCGATGCTGTCGTTGGCCGGGGTGACGGGCGACAGGCGGATGCCGGTGCGCGCGCCGCCGATCTCGGCGGCGATGGCGGCAACCACCTCGAACAAAAAGCGGGCGCGGTTTTCAATGGCGCCGCCATAGGCGTCGGTACGCTGATTGGATCCACGGCGCAAGAACTGGTCGATCAGATAGCCGTTGGCCGCGTGGATTTCGACACCGTCGAAACCCGCGTCCATCGCCGCGCGCGCGGCGCGCCGATAGTCTTCGACGATACCGGGCAGTTCGCCGGCATCCAGGGCGCGCGGCGGCGAGGTCGGGATGAATTGACCGCCGCCCCCGGCATCGAGCACATAGGTTTTCGCCTTGGCCTGGATGGCGGAAGGCGCAACCGGCGCTTGGCCGCCGGGCTGCAGCAGCGTGTGCGAAACGCGGCCGACATGCCAGAGTTGCACGACGATTTTCCCGCCTTGGGCATGCACCGCGTCGGTCACGGCGCGCCAGCCCGCCAGGGCTTCGTCGGAATACAAGCCAGGCACGTCCGCATAACCTTGCCCCTGCGGGGAAATGGCCGTGGCTTCGGTGATCAGCAGCCCGGCGCTGGCGCGCTGCGCGTAATACGTGGCGGTGATGGGCAGCGGCACGGCGCGTGGCGAACGGTTACGCGTCAGCGGCGCCATGACGATTCGATTGGCCAGTGTCAGGCCCGACAGCTGAAAGGAATCAAACAACGTGGTCATACAGTATCTCGGGGAAAAAGAAACGGATGTCTCGCTTCACGATCCCTGGAATTTTCGCGGCAACCCGGTGGCTGCTTGCTTCTTATGGGCTAAGTTTTTATGGACTAAGCCGGCGCCCATCATCGACAACCCGGTGTTCAATTGCCACAAACCTTCGTGCAAGTCTCGTGCTTTGAGCATTGCGGCCACAGCGGACTGCGGCTGCTGGAACACGGACGCGGGGGCGCGCAAGCAGCCCGCCCCCGACCCATTGAATCGGCGCGTACCCGGGATCATCGGAGCCGAATGATCCCGGGCACGCGCCTGGGGGCTTAGTTCTTGGTCTGATCCACCAGCTTGTTGGCCGTGATCCAGGGCATCATGGCGCGCAGCTTGCCGCCCACCTGTTCGATCTGGGATTCGGCGTTGATGCGGCGGCGCGAGGTGAGTTCCGGCGCGCCGGCGGCGTTTTCCAGGATGAAGTTCTTGGCATACACGCCCGACTGGATGTCGGCCAGGCACTGGCGCATGGCGGCGCGGGTGGCGTCGGTGACCACCCGCGGGCCGGTGACGTATTCGCCGTATTCCGCGTTGTTGGAGATCGAGTAGTTCATGTTGGCGATGCCGCCTTCATAGATCAGGTCAACGATCAGCTTCAGTTCGTGCAGGCATTCGAAGTAGGCCATTTCCGGGGCGTAGCCGGCTTCCACCAGGGTTTCAAAACCAGCCTTGATGAGTTCGACCGTGCCGCCGCACAGCACGGCCTGTTCGCCGAACAGGTCGGTCTCGGTTTCTTCGCGGAAATTGGTCTCGATGATGCCGGCCCGCCCGCCGCCGTTGCCCATGGCATAGGACAGGGCCAGATCGCGGGCCTTGCCCGACACATCCTGGTGCACGGCGATGAGGTGCGGCACGCCGCCGCCCTGGGCATACGTGCTGCGCACGGTGTGGCCCGGGGCCTTCGGGGCGATCATGATGACATCGACGTCGGCGCGCGGCACGACCTGGCCGTAGTGCACGTTGAAGCCGTGGGCAAAGGCCAGGGCGGCGCCGGGCTTCAGATTGTCGGCCACCTGGCTGCGGTAGACTTCGCCGATGTTTTCATCGGGCAGCAGCATCATCACGACGTCGGCGATTTTCACGGCCTCGGCCACTTCCTTGACGGCCAGCCCGGCGTTCTCGGCCTTTTTCCAGGAGGCCCCGCCCTTGCGCAGGCCCACCGTGACGTGCACGCCGGAATCATGCAGGTTCAGCGCATGGGCATGGCCCTGGGAACCATAACCGATGATGGCCACCTGCTTGCCTTTGATCAGGGACAGGTCGCAATCTTTGTCGTAGAAAACGTTCATGTAAAGCTCCAGTATTCTTTGAATAGGTAATAGAGGGTTGGGCACAGCCCGGAGGTTAGAGTTTCAGGACGCGTTCGCCGCGGCCCACCCCGGACACGCCGGTGCGGACGGTTTCCAGAATGGCGCTGCGGTCCAGCGCGCCGATGAAAGCGGCGATCTTGTCTTGCACGCCGGTGAGTTCGATGGTGTAGGTTTTATCCGTGACGTCGATGATGCGCCCGCGAAAGATTTCCGCCATGCGCTTCATTTCGTCGCGTTCCTTGCCCACGGCGCGCACCTTGATCAGCATGAGTTCGCGCTCGACGTGCGGGCCCTCGGACAAATCCACCACCTTGACGACATCCACCAGGCGGTTCAGGTGCTTGGTGATTTGCTCGATGATTTCATCCGAGCCCACTGTGACGATGGTCATGCGCGACAACGTGGCGTCTTCCGTGGGCGCCACGGTGAGGGTCTCGATGTTGTAGCCGCGCGCCGAAAACAGCCCCACCACCCGCGACAAGGCCCCGGGTTCGTTTTCCAGCAAAACAGAAATGACGTGTTTCATGGTTTATTCCCTCACAGATCCTCGGCGCCCAACAGCATTTCGGTCAGGCCGCGGCCTGCCTTCACCATGGGCCAGACGTTTTCGGTCTGGTCGGTGATGAAATCCATGAATACCAGGCGATCCTTGTATTTTGTGAAGGCTTCGCGGATGGCCGGCTCGACATCCGCGGGCTTGTCGATACGCATGCCGATATGGCCATAACTTTCGGCCAGCTTGACGAAATCCGGCAGGGCATCGACATAGGATTCGGAATAGCGCGAACCGTATTCGATTTCCTGCCACTGGCGCACCATGCCCAGATAGCGGTTATTGAGGCACAGCACCTTGGGCGTCAGGCGATACTGGCTGCAGGTGGAGAGCTCCTGGATGTTCATCTGGATGGAACCCTCGCCCGTGATGACGGCGACGTCCCGATCCGGGTTGGCCATCTGCACGCCCATGGCGAAGGGCAGGCCCACCCCCATGGTGCCCAGCCCGCCGGAATTGACCCAGCGGCGGGGTTCGGGGAAAGGATAATACTGCGCGGCCCACATCTGGTGCTGGCCGACGTCCGACGTGACGAACGCCTGCCCGCGGGTGACTTCCCACAGCTTCTGCACCACGAACTGGGGCTTGATGACGGTGTCGGAGTTTTCGTAGTCCAGGCACTTGCGCGCGCGCCAGGTGTCGATCTGCTGCCACCAAGCGGCCAGCCGCTGCTCGTTGACGTTTTGTTCGGCCAGGGTCTGCGCATACAGGCCGATCAGATCCTGCAGGACTTCGCGCACGTCGCCCACGATGGGGACGTCCACCCGCACCCGCTTGGAAATCGAGGACGGGTCGATATCCACGTGGATGATCTTGTGGGCCACCTGGGCAAAGTGTTTGGGGTTGCCGATCACGCGGTCGTCGAAGCGCGCCCCGATGGCCAGCAGGACATCGCAGTTCTGCATGGACATATTGGCTTCGTAGGTGCCGTGCATGCCCGGCATGCCGACGAATTTTTCGTCGGTGCCCGGCAAGGCGCCCAGGCCCATCAGGGTGGTGGTGCAGGGCGCGCCCGTCATGCGCACCAGCTTGCGCAGTTCGTCGGCGGCATTGGCCAGCACCACTCCGCCGCCGGCGTAGATCATGGGGCGTTCCGCGGCCAGCAGCATCTGCACGGCTTTTTTGATCTGCCCCTGGTGGCCCTTGGTGACCGGCGCATAGGAGCGCATCTGCGTGGGCCCGCGCTTGGGGGTGTACTTGCAGGTGGCCACGGACACGTCCTTGGGGATGTCCACCAGCACCGGGCCCGGACGGCCGGAGCGCGCGATGTAGAACGCGCGGCGCATGGTTTCGGCCAAGTCTTTGACGTCGCGCACCAGGAAGTTGTGTTTCACGCACGGCCGGGTAATGCCCACGGTATCGCATTCCTGGAAGGCATCCTGGCCGATGGCATGGGTGGGCACCTGGCCGCTGAGGATGACCATCGGAATGGAATCCATGTAAGCCGTGGCAATGCCGGTGATCGCATTGGTGACGCCCGGGCCGCTGGTCACCAGGCAGACCCCGACTTTATCGGAGGATCGGGAGTACGCATCGGCCGCGTGGACGGCGGCCTGTTCGTGCCGCACGAGGACGTGCTGGAATTTGTCTTGTTTGTAGATCGCGTCGTAGATGTAGAGGACTGCGCCGCCGGGGTAGCCAAACACGTGGTCTACGCCTTCCTCGATCAGACAACGCACGACGATATCGGCGCCATTGAGTTCCATGATGGATTCCTTTCGTAACCTGTGCCTCACACCAAGCGGCCGTAAAGTCGCCCGGGCCAGTACCGGAGGCCGCAACATATCCGACGCTAGGCGGTTCACGGAACCGCTGTGCCCGGACACCCTGCGGGGCCAGCCTGCACCCCTTGATGTGGAACACGCGCGCCATCCGGCGCATTGTGGTGGGAATGGACGTCCTGGATCACGCTTTTGGCGCATCCGGGGACATAAAATCGGAAGGCGAAAAAAACCGGGTGTGTAACCCGGGGGTTTCGCCACATCGGCGCACCGCGATGGGGCGCGACGATGAGCTAATTTACCGCGTTGCAACATAGGCTGCAAGCGCAAATGCGATTTTGCCTTCCTTTATACTGCGAACATCTTGGCCTTCCCCCGGGTTTTGGCTGCATGACGACACTGACGCCGCAATGGCAGCGCTTTTTTTACAGCCATCACTTTTTCGGCGGCCTGCGGCAGGCCGTGGGCGTCCTGCTGCCCGCCCTGGTGCTGTCCGGGCTACTGGGCTGGATGGCCGACGGCTTCGTGGCGGCGGTGGGGGCCGCCTGCGTCGCCATCCTGGATCAGCCGGGCGGGCCGCGCCGCTACGGCATCAACGGCATGTTCGCCGCCCTGTGCCTGGGTTCGCTGACCACGGCCGTCACCGGGCTGGCGGCCAGCCACACACTGCTCATCTGGCTGGCGGTGCCAGCCCTGTGCTTCGGCTTCTCGATGCTGACGGTGTACGGCAAACACGGCGGCCTGTTGGGCTTCGCCTGCCTGCTGATCATGACCCTCACCCTGCGCACCCCGCTGACCTCGCACGACGTGCTGCACCACACCCTGGTGTCTTTCCTGGGGGGCGCCTTCTACCTGGTATACAGCGTCGCGGCCCACCGGCTGCTGTGGTATCGCGAAGAACAGCAGGTGCTGTCGGCCGCCCTGTTCGCCACCGCCGACTACATCGCCAGCCGCGCCCGCTTCTACGACATCCACCAGGATCTGGACGCCGTCTACCGCCAGCTGATCCATCACCAGGCCACTATGACGGACGCCCACCAGGCCGCCCGGGACATGGTGCTGCGCGAGCTGCCGCGCGGCACCACCCGCCGCCCCGACCGCCTGCGCCAGGGTCTGCTGAATTTATTCGTGGACATGATCAACCTGCTGGACAGCACGGTGGCCACCCACACCGATTACGCCATGCTGCGCCAGGCCCTGCCCGACAGCGATGCCCTGTTGTTTGTACGCGACGCCATGCGCAAGCTGTCCGACAATGTTTCCAGCTTGGCGCTCAACGTGGCCCGCAACCGCCATGCCCGGGTGCGCAACAGCGTCAAGGCCGAACTGCGCGCCCTGGAATTCGAGCTGCAGCATCTGCGCGAAACCGGCCTGGCCGCCCGGCAGCCGGAAATCTACGCCCTGCTGGTGCAAGTGCTGCGCCGCCTGCGCAACATGACCCGGCAGGTCGCCCGCATGGCCGATCACTCGGTCAATCCCATGCCCCGGGACGCCAGCAACCTGGCGCAGGCCAACCGCACGCTGAACCGCTTCCTGACCCGCCAGAAATGGCGCATCGGGCTGCTGACCCACAACCTGCATGCGCGCTCGGCGCCATTTCGCTACGCCGTGCGGGTGGCGATTGCCGCCCTGCTGGCCATGGTGGCGGGCACCCTGCTGGCGACCATCCCTCTGGTGAACACCCTGGATCCCGGCATCGCGGGCCACAGCTACTGGATCGTGCTGACCGTGCTGATCATCATGAAGCCCGGCTTCGCCCTGACGCGCCAGCGCAACGGCTGGCGGCTGATGGGCACCCTGATCGGCTGCGGCGGGGCGCTGCTGCTGTTTTCGCTGGCGCTGGACGCCCGGCTGTACCTGCTGATCCTGGTCAGCTGCAGCATCCTGGGCTACGGCCTGGTTCAGGTCAACTACACCCTGTCGGCCATGTTCAACACCCTGTTCGTGCTGCTGGTGTTTCATTTCCTGATGCCGGGATCCGACACCATGGTGGGCGAACGGCTGATCGACACCGTCATCGGCTGCGTCCTGGCCCTGAGCTGCAGCTACATCCTGCCCGCCTGGGAACGCAACAGCCTGGACGCCATGGCGCAGGCCCTGCTGCAGGCCAACCAGGCCTTTTTGCAAAGCGGCCTGGCCTGGGTGGACATCGGCCGCCAAGACCGGGCGGCGGGGCGGGCGGCCTCGCCGGCGCAAAACGAAGCCGACACCCAGTGGCGGCTGGCGCGCAAAAACGTGCATATCGCCTTCAGCAATTTCGCCAGCGCGTTCTACCGCATGATGGACGAACCCGCGCGCCGCCAGCGGCACGTGCCCGAACTGAACCGCCTGATGATCCAGCACCACACGCTGGCCTCGCAAATCGCGGCCGTCATCCCCGCCCTGGAAAAACTGGACACCGAGCCCGACGGCATCCAGCAGGCGGTCACGGCCGCCAAGAACCTGCTGGCGGGCCACCCGGCGGACATCCCCAACGTGATCGACGCCGATGGCCGCCACGCCGGCCTGGCCTACCCGCTGCGCCAGATGATCAAGGCCGCGCAACAGATCGGCGAAGACATGCGGGCGCTGGCGGCCCCGGCCGCCCCGGCCACCCCGACCGGGACCGTCCGGCCCGTCACGGGATAAACCGCTCCGGGCGCCGAAAAACCAGCCGCGAGGGGGTGGATTGACCCGCATCGAAGGCATAACCTTCGGCGGCGAACTCTTTCAAGCCTTCGGTGCGGTCCAGCCGCTGGTCGATGACGAAACGCGCCATCAGCCCGCGTGCCCGCTTGGCGTGGAAACTGATGACTTTCCAGACACCGTTTTTTTCGTCCTGGAACACGCAATCGACGACCTGGGCCGTGAGCGTCTTGCGATCCACCGACTTGAAGTATTCCTGGGAGGCCAGATTCAGCAAAACGGCCGGGCCGGCCTGGGCGGCCAGGCGCTGGTTGAGCGTCCGGGCGATCCGGTCGCCCCAGAATTCGTACAGGCTGTGGCCACGGCCGGTTTTCAGCCGGGTGCCCATTTCCAGCCGGTGCGGCTGGATCAAATCCAGCGGGCGCAGCACCCCGTACAGGCCGCTGAGTATGGCCAAGTGGTCTTGCGCCCAGGACAACTGGGCATCGGACAGCTGCGCCGCCCGCAGACCCTCGTAGACATCTCCATTGAACGCCAGCACGGCGGGCCGGGCGGCGGCCGTATCCGGCTGGTCGACCCAGGCGCGGTAGCGATCGGCATTCAGCTGGGACAGGGCATCCGATAAATGCATCAACCCGGCCAAGTCCCCGGGGGACAGGCCTTGCAGCACCGACACCAGCGCCCGGGTATCGGCCGGGAACACGGGCGCCGTGTGCAGCGCCGTGCGCACCGGCGAATCGAAATCCAGTTTTTTAGCCGGAGACAGAACCATCAGCATAGCAAGCAAACCCGCAAACAAAGACCACCCAGTGTAACCGCTGGCCGGCTGCTTTTTTGCGGCCGCAAAACGGGGCGGCAAACCCAATCGCCTGAAACAAGAGGCAAAATCCAGGAGCGGGGAGAACCCCCGCCGACGACCCGCGCTTTCGTGACAGCGCCGGGCCGACGGCCTATCATGAGGCTGTCGCAATGCTTAATTCAGGAGCGCCGCCATGATGACTGGACCGCAATGCCACGCCGCCCGCGCCCTGGTCGACCTGACCCGGGAACAGCTGGCCACCCTGTCCGGCCTGGACAAAGACACCATCACCCGCTTCGAGCGCCAACTGGCCCAGCCCAGCCCGGATCAGTTGGATACCCTGGAACAGGCGCTGGAATCCCTGGGCGCCACGTTCATCCACGAAAGCGACGGCGGCATCGGGGTGCGCCTCAAGTTCGGCGCGGCCGAAGCCCGGCAGGTGGCCACCATGGAAGACGAAGGCGGCATGGCCGCCGACGATAAAGTACTTTAGCCCAGGCACCAGACAAAACACGTCAAGCGCCGACCGCCGGCCGCCAACCCCGCACCCCAGCGCCGGCCCGCGAAAGCGCCGCCGGGGCCGTGCCCCGGGTCAGGCCGAAGCCGGGGCGGTCTTGCGGCGCGCCAACAGCTTGCCCAGCGCCACGACCAGCAGGGCGACCGCCAGTTCGATGCCGATTTTCACGCCGGCGGCGGGCGTCCCGAAGTGTTCCGCCACCACGACGTCGGTGACCAGCATGCCCCCGGCGATCCAACCCAGCAGCGCCGCGCCAAAGGTCACCACTGCGGGGAAGCGGTCAATCAATTTCAGCACCAGCGTGCTGCCCCAGATGATGATGGGCACACTGACCACCAGGCCAAAGGCCACCAGGCCGATCTGGTGGTCGGCATGCGCGTTTTGCGCCGCCCCGGCGATGGCGATGACATTGTCCAGGCTCATGACGAAATCCGCGATCAGGATGGTCTTGACCGCGGCCCAGATGGATGCGCCGCCGCGGACGTCGCCATGCGCGCCGTCTTCCGGGATCAGGAGCTTGACGCCGATCCACAGCAGCAGCAAAGCCCCCGCGATCTTCAGGTACGGCACGCTCAGCAGCGTCAGGGCGAAGGCGATCAGCAACACCCGCAGGCCAATCGCCCCCGCGGTGCCCCACAAAATACCCTGCAGACGCTGCCTGGGCTGCAAGTTGCGGCACGCCAGCGCGATCACCACGGCATTGTCCCCTCCCAGCAGGATATCGATCAGGATAATCTGGAATACAGCGGCCCAGCTGAGGGTTTGAAAAAATTCGATCATGGTCTTCCTTGAAAAAACGGCCTGGAAACCCATCTGCGGGCCAGGCCGTTTTTGAAAGAAGACGCGCCTTGCCCCTGTACCCCCGACCCGGGTATCGCGGCGCCCGAGGCAACGCAATATGCGGATTGAAAGCACGAGATGGCAAGGTCTTGCTCACGGTCGGCGTGGGCCGACCGCCCGAACACCGGGTGCCTGCAAGCAGGCACCGTCATGACGATGTGGCGGCGAAGGAGCTACTCCCCTTGAGTTGCGGATTATACGCGAAACCCGCCCCGCCGCCGCAGGCGGTTTCAGGTGGTTTCAATCCACCGGCCGGGTTTCAGCCGAGCGGGCGGCCGGGGCCGGCGGCGCCGGGATGAAGCGCCAGGCAATCAGCCCCCCCACGGCCTGCACCGCCAGCAGCACGACGACCGTCCCGAGCCAGCCATAGCGCGCATAAGCGATGCCGCACAGCCAAGCCCCGGTAAAACCGCCGCAGTAGTAAATCGAGTAATACATCCCGCTGGCCAGCGAACGGCCGTAATTGATGCGCGAGGCAATGAAGCTCATGGTGGCCGATTGGGTGACGAAAACGCCGCAGGCCGCCATGGCCAGGGCCGTCACGATCAGCCAGGAGGACGTCGTCAGGGTCAGCGCCACCCCCAGGGCCGACAGCAGCAGCATGGACAGAATGGTGCGCCGCGCCCCCAGGCGCGGAATCAGGCGCCCCGCCAGCGGGGTGACGACCACCCCCAACAGGTACACCGTGAAGATGTTGGCCAATTGGCCCGAGCTGAAATGGAAAGGCGCCGCCGCCAGATGCAGGTTGACGAAGGTAAACAGCGCCACCAGCATGAACAGCACGGTGAAGCCCAGGGCGCAGGCTGCCTGCAGGTGCGGGTTGCGCAGCAACTGGCCCAGTGTCAGCAGGCTGGATCGGACGCGGGTGTTGGCCACAAAATGGCGCGACGCCGGCAAGCCGCGCCAGACCACCACGGCCCCCAGCAGATTCAGCACCGCCATCAGCAGGAACGCCGACCGCCAGGGCATGTATTCCGTCAGGTGGCCCATCAGGAACCGCCCGGCGAAGCCGCCGAGCACGCAACCCGACACATAGAGGGTCACGATGCGGATCATGGTGGAGCCGCGGAACTCCTCGCCGATGTAGGCCACGGCCACCACAGAAACCCCGGGAACCGCCAGGCCCTGCCAGAAGCGCAGAACCAGCAGGCCCTGCACGCTTTCGACCCAGGGCATCAAGGCGGTGGGCACCGCCAGCAGAAAAACCGACCCGACGATCAAGCGCTTGCGGCCCACGGCGTCGGACAGCATCCCCACGAAGGGGGAAACCAGGGCAACCGCCAGAACCGTCATGCCCACCGCGTTGCCGATTTCGACCACACTGGCGCCGAGGTCTTGCTGCAGCTGCGGCAGGATGGACTGAATGGAATACACCTGGATGAAGGCAAACACCCCCACCAGCACCATGGTCAGGCGCAGCAGACGGCCCGGATGATCGTGATAGTCGGCAGCCATGTCGTCGCGCCGGCGCCCGATCAGAATTCAATCCGGCGCAGGCGTTCGGCCTCGGCGCGGTTCAGGCGCTGGGCCTCGGCTTCGGCGTAGCCGCGCTCGCCCGGCTCGTAGGCGCCCTCGAACAGGCAGCGGGTCGGATCGGCCCGGCAGGGCGCGGCGGGATCCGCCGCCCCGCCCCAGGAGCAGGCGGACAACATCAGGGGCAAGCCCCCCAGCACGGCAAATGCCAATGATCGGATACGCACCAGACAAACACTCGGAAATACAGCTTGTCAGAATAACACCGATCGCCCCGCGCCACATGCGCCGCGAAGCGGCTGCGGCGCATGTGGCGCGACCGCCCCGGCGGCTACCGCAGCGAGGCCTTCATCACCGGGGCGTAGTCCTTGTCGGTCTTCATGATGTGGGTACTGAGCCAGTTGCGCAGAAAATTGGACAGCTCCACCGACACCATGGAATGCCCCGCCCGATAGCTTTCGCGGAATTCCACCACTTTCTTGACCAGATTGTCGTGGATTTTCTTGTGCTGCTCGTAGCCGGTATAGCCCGCGTCCAGCATCATCTGTTCTTCACGCGTGAAGTGATCCTGGGTGTAGAAGATCAGTTCGTCCAGGATTTTCCCAATTGCCGTCTTGCTGTGGCCTTTCGCCATGGATTCGTGCAGGGCATTGATCAGGCTGACGAGCTTCTGGTGATCCTTGTCGATGACCGCAATGTCCACTTCGAGTTCGCGCGTCCAGGGGTAAAAGGCCGACCCGTCGGTCTTGGGCGCCTGCAGCAAAGTGCGCGAATACGACAGGGTATCGTTGCCTTCGATCATCTCGGTATCCACCGGGCCGGACAGATGGAACGCCGAAGCCAGTTGGGACAGGGCATCGGCCTGCGCCTGCAGGGCGGCGGCCGCGGCGGCGGATTGTTCGACCAGGCTGGCGTTTTGCTGAGTGACGCTGTCCATCTGGCTGATGGCGGAACGGATTTCTTCGATGCCGGTGGCCTGTTCGCGGCTGGCGGCGCTGATTTCCCCCATGATCCCGGTGACGCGCCGGATACCCTCGACGATGTCGCCCATGGTGCTGCCCGCCCGCCCCGCCTGCTGGTTGCCCTTGGCGGCGGACTCGACCGAGGCGTCGATCAGGGTTTTGATTTCCTTGGCGGCCCCGGCGCTGCGCTGCGCCAGCGCCCGGACTTCGGCCGCCACCACCGCGAAGCCACGGCCCTGTTCACCCGCGCGGGCGGCCTCTACTGCGGCATTCAGCGCCAGGATGTTGGTTTGAAAGGCGATGCTGTCGATCACGCTGACGATATCGGCCACCTGCTGCGCCCGGCCATGGATTTCCCCCATGGTGTCGACCAGTTCGGTGACGATGGCCCCGCCTTCTGTGGCGGTCTGCGCGGCGGCGCTGGCCAGGTCGTTGGCCTGCTGGGCGTTGTCCGCATTCTGGCGCACCGTGGCGGTCAGTTCTTCCATGGTGGCCGCCGTCTGGGCCAGGGAACTGGCCTGGGTGTCGGTGCGCGAGGACAGCTCCATGCTGCCCGCAGTGATCTGCCCCACCGCCCCCGCGATGGAGCTGGATCCCAGCTGCATGTCGCCCACCAGCCGGGCCAGGTTGGCGCGCATGCGCTTCATGGCATACAGCAGGCTGGATTTATCCTTGGACTGCACCTGGATATCCACGTCCAGGTGGCCCTTGGAGATGCGTTCGGCCACCAGCGCCGCATGCCCGGGCTCGCCGCCCAGCTGGTTTTTCAGGCTGCGCGTGATCAGCCAGGCGAACAGAGGCATCAGGATGACCGCAACCAGGGCGGCCAGCAGCAGGATCGGCAGGCTGGCCTGGCCATCGCGCACGGCGGTCTCGCTGGTTTCGCGCACCAGGCGGGCCTGCTGATCGGCAAAGGCGGAAATCCGCTCGACGTAGTGATCCAGCCGCTGCGGGACTTCGGTTTCGTACAGGTTGGTGGCGCGGATGATATCGCCCTTGTCCTGCGCGGCCCGGGCCTCATCCCGCGTCGCCAGGAAGGCCTGCCTGGCCGACAGGATATCCTGGTACAGGGCCTCGTCCCCGGCGTCGTGGATCAGGCCCTTGACCTGCTGCTCGACCTGGTTGATCCGCTGGCTGGTCTGGCCGATCAGGTCTTTCAGGGTGGCGATCTGGTCGCGGTTGGTCATGACCCCGATGGCGCGGTCGCGTTCGCGGTTGACCTGGGTCAGGCGCAGCCACTGCAGGCTCAGGGTATGGACGTCCTGCCGGTACAGCAGCTCGGTGTTGGTGTTCTCGGCGCTGACGATGCGCCAGACCCCGATGCCGGAAATCAGGACGATGAGCAGCACGGCCAGGCTGAAACCCAGCAGCAGTTTGGTGCCAATTTTCAAGTTTCGCATGGTTTTACTTTGGATCAGATCTGGGTAACGAATTTAGTGACAAGATAGCCGTCGAAGGTTTCACTGCCGCCCTCGCTGCCGATGCCGCTGTCTTTGACGCCGCCGAAAGGGGTTTCGGGCAAGGCACTGCCGAAGTGGTTGATGTTGACCATGCCCGCCTGGAGTTCCTGCGCCGCCCGGTGGGCCCGCCGCAGGCTGCAAGTGAACACATACGCCGACAGGCCGTAAGGCAGCGCATTCGCCCGGCGCAGCACGTCGTCCTCGTCGCTGAAGCGCGCAATGGGCGCAATCGGCCCGAAGGGTTCTTCGGTCATCAGCAAGGCGTCGTCGGGGACATCGCCCACCACGGTCGGCTCGAAGAAAAAGCCGGGCCGATCCAGCGGATTGCCCCCCAGCAGAACCCGGGCGCCCCGCGCCCGGGCGTCTTCGACGAAGCGCGTCATCGCGGGCACGCGGCGCGCATGGGCCAAAGGCCCCATGTCGGTGTGTTCGTCCAGGCCGTCGCCCACCCGCACCTTGCGCATTTCGGCCACGAAGGCCTCGACAAAGGCGTCATGGATGCGATCGTGAACATAAAACCGGGTGGGCGAAATACAGACCTGGCCGGCATTGTGAACCTTGAACCGGGCCAGATGCCGCGCTGCGCGGGCGACGTCCGCGTCTTCGTGGACGATGACGGGCGAATGGCCGCCCAATTCCATCGTGACGCGCTTCATGTGGGCCCCGGCCAGGGCCGCCAGCTGCTTGCCCACGGCCACCGAGCCGGTAAACGATACTTTGCGCACGATGGGCGAACGGATCAATGTATCGGATATTTCGGACGGCACGCCCCAGACGACATTGAGCACCCCGGGCGGCAGGCCGGCATCGTGGAACATCCGCGCAATGGCCAGCACGGCGCTGGGCGCGTCTTCCGGGCCTTTGAGGATGATCGCGCAGCCCGCGCCCACGGCGGCGCAGATTTTACGGATGGCCTGGTTGTAGGGGAAGTTCCAGGGGGTGAACGCGGCGCAGACCCCGACGGGCTCGCGCAGCACCATCTGGCGGATTTCTGGCTTGCGGGCGGGGATGACGCGTCCATAGATGCGGCGACATTCCTCGGCATGCCAGTCGGCGTGATCCGCACAGGACAGCAGTTCGTTGCGGGCCTCGGCCAGCGGCTTGCCCTGATCCAGCGTCATGTGGCGCGCAATCGCGTCCGCCCGCTCGCGGGTGAACGCCGCCACCTGGCGCAGAATGGCCGCGCGATCCATGGGCGAACTGAGGCGCCAGCCCTCGAAGGCACGCTGGGCGGCCCGCAGGGCCCGATCCAGGTCGGCGGCGTCGGCATGCGGCAGGCGCCCCAGGATTTCGCCGGTCGCCGGGTTGACGACGTCCTGGTGCCGGCGGCCGTCGCCGGCCAGGAGCTCGCCGTCGATATACAAGGCAAGCGGGGTGTAGTTCATCTTTGATCTCCCTGTTTACTGCGATGATAGCCATGAACACAGAGACCGCACAAGACATGATACCGATTTGTTTTGAAAAGATTTTTTTTCGTAGTGATTAAAACCTGGATTATATATTTGTTAGTCAAATGAATGGATTTGCCCAGCTGATAATTATTTGCTGGTTTACCCGGATATTTGTCAGATATTAGCGAATTTCTATTGATCTGATGGATCAATTCCACTATGTTTTAAGCGATACCAAATGCCATTTTTTTATTAGGGTATTTGTAATACAAGCAAGCAGCGGGCGGATCAAAGTCCGTACCAACCGACCCCCGTAGGAGACTCTTCGTGCAAGCAGAATTTCTGCAGTTCCTGTTTTCAGGGCTTACCGTCGGGGCAACCTATGCCCTGGCCGCCCTGGGCTTCAATCTGATCTACAACGCCAGCAACGTCATCAACTTCGCCCAGGGCGAGTTCATCATGCTCGGCGGCATGCTGGCCGTCTACTTCACCCAATCGGGCCTGCACTGGGCGCCGGCGTTCGCCCTGGCGGTCTTCCTGCCGGCGATCGTGGGCATGCTGATGGAAAAACTCACCATCGAACCCGTCAAGCACGCCGATACGGTCACGCTCATCATCATCACCATCGGGGCCTCGCTGGTGATCCGCGGGCTCGCCCAGGTCTGGTTCGGCAAAAACGCCCACAGCCTGCCGCCCTTCTCCGACCAACCGCCCCTGAACATCCTGGGGGCCACCCTGCTGCCCCAAAGCCTGTGGGTGTTCGGGGTGACGGCCATCGTCGTGGTGCTGCTCTGGTATTTCTTCACCCGCACGCTGGCGGGCAAGGCCATGCTGGCCACGGCCATCAACCAGGTCGCCGCGCAGCTGGTGGGCATCAGCACGGGCTGGGTTCTGCTCATGAGCTTCGCCCTGGCGGCCGCCCTGGGCGCGCTGGGCGGCATCCTGATCACGCCCATCACCCTGACGTCCTATGACGTCGGCATCATGCTGGGGCTGAAAGGCTTTGTCGCCGCCGTGGTCGGCGGGTTGGGCAACGGCCTGGGGGCCGTGGTCGGCGGGCTGCTGGTGGGCATCCTCGAAGCCATGGGGGCGGGCTACATCTCGTCGGCCTACAAAGACGCCATCCCCTTCGTGCTGATCCTGCTGATTCTTTTCTTCATGCCGCGCGGCCTGTTCGGCGGTCGTTCAACCGATCGGGTGTAAGCACATGAACCGTCGTTCCACTATTGGCTTGGCCCTGCTGGCCGCCGTGCTCTGTGTGGTGCCCTTCCTGGTGCCCAACAGCTTCTATCTCGACATCGTCATCCGCATGGCCATCAACGCCATCATCGTCCTCAGCCTGAACCTGCTGGTGGGCTATGCCGGCCAGATCAGCCTGGGGCATGCGGGCTTCGTGGGCCTGGGGGCCTACGCCAGCGCTGTGCTGCCCTCGCACTTCGACGTGCATCCGCTGCTGGCGCTGCTGGCGGGCGCGGCGGGTTCGGGGGTGCTGGCGCTGCTGGTGGCCCGGCCCATCCTGCGCCTGAAAGGCCACTATCTGGCCATGGCCACACTGGGGCTGGGCATCATCATCCATATCGTGATCACCAACGAAGCCGCCTACACCGGCGGGCCGGACGGTATGCCGGTGCCGTCCATGGACGTCCTGGGCTTTTCCTTCATGCGCGACCAGCAGTGGTATTGGGTCGTGGCGATTTTGCTGGTGTGCAGCGTCTGGGGCGCCCTGAACCTGATCAATTCGCCCTTTGGCCGGGCCTTGCGCGGCCTGCACGGTTCCGAGGTCGCGTCCCAGGTGGTGGGCATCGACGTCCCCCGCTACAAAACCGTGATCTTCGTCCTGTCGGCCGTGGTGGCGAGCATCATGGGCAGCATCTTCGCGCACTACATCGGCTTCATTACGCCCGACGTGGCCAATTTCTTCCACTCGATCGAACTCATCACCATGGTGGTGGTCGGGGGCATGGCCTCGGTGTTCGGCTCGGTGCTGGGCGCGGTGCTGCTGACCGCCCTGCCCCAGCTGCTGGCCACCTTCGAAGGCTGGGAAATCGTCATCTACGGGGCCATCCTGATCCTGTGCATGATCTTCCTGCCCCGCGGCATCGTCCCCACCCTGGCCGCCCGCCTGCGCCTGGAGAACTGACACCATGCCATTGCTCGAAGTCAACAGCCTATCCATCCATTTCGGCAGCGTCCGCGCCGTGCAGGACGTCAGCTTCTCGGTGGACGAAGGCATCGTGTATTCCGTCATCGGCCCCAACGGCGCGGGCAAGACCACGCTGTTCAACCTGATCACGGGCCTCTACACCCCCACGTCCGGCAGCATCCGCCTGAACGGCCAGGAAATCCAGGGCCGCAATCCCTGTGATCTCGCCTGGCGCGGCATGGCGCGCACCTTCCAGAACCTGCAGATCTGGATGAACATGAGCGCCATCGAAAACGTCATGGTGGGCGCCCACCAGCACCTGGACACCAGCTTGTTCAAGGCCCTGCTGCGGGTGCGCTCACTCAGCCGGGGCGAAGCCGAACTGCGCCGCCAGGCCGCCGATCTGATGGGTTTCGTGGGGCTGGACGCCTATGTCGGCGCGCGCGCCGACAGCATGCCTTACGGCGCCCTGAAGCGCCTGGAAATCGCCCGCGCCCTGGCCATGAAGCCGCGCCTGCTGTTCCTGGACGAACCGGCCGCCGGCCTGAACCCCAAGGAAACCCAGGAAGTCGACGCCCTGGTGCGCCGCATCGCCAACACCGGGGTCACCGTGGTGCTGGTCGAGCACGACATGAAAATGGTCATGAACCTATCCGACCGCATTCTGGTTCTAGACTACGGCAAGCGCCTAGCCGAAGGCACCGGGGCCGAAGTCCGACGCAATCCAGATGTTATCGCCGCCTATCTGGGCGGTCACGCCTGACCAGGGATCACAGATGCACGCACTCGAAATCATCCAGGAAGAACACCGCAACCTCTGGCGCATTGCCCGGACCATTGATCTGGTCATCGACGAACTGCAGGCCGGCACCCCGGTGGACGCCGATTTCTTCCACGCGCTGTTCGACTACATCCAGGAATTCATGGATGGCTGCCACCACGCCAAAGAAGACCAGCACCTGTTCAAGGCCATGCGCCTGCGCGCGCCCGACGAAGTCGCCGGGGTGCTCGACGCCCTGGAGGCCGAACACCAAAGCGGCCCGGGCCATCTGCAGGCCCTGCGCCAACAGCTGGCATCCGGCCAGCCGACCACCCAGCCCGAATTCATCGCCGCCCTGCGGCGCTACATCGACGGCCTGAAGCAGCACATCACCACCGAAGAAACCCAGGCCATCCCCCTGGCCAAAAAACACCTGCTGCCGGAAGACTGGGCCGAGATCCTGGCGGCATTCTCCGACAACCACGACCCCCTGTTCGGCGAAGACGCCCGCGCCGAATACCGCGAGCTGCACCACCGCATCGTGTCGCTGGCGCCGGACTCCGTCGGCCTGGGCGCCACCCAGGCGGGCGGGTTCCGGCACCTGTCGGCCAGCGCGCCCAGCCAAAAACCATTGCTTCAGGTCACCGACCTCGAATCCTGTTATGGCCGCATCCAGGCCCTCAAAGGCATCAGCCTCGAAGTCTACAAAGGCGAACTCGTGTCCCTGGTCGGGGCCAACGGCGCCGGCAAGACCACGTTCCTGCGCACGCTCTCGGGCATCCAGCCCATGAGCGGCGGGATCGTCCAGTTCGCCGGGCGCGACATCTCCCGCCTGCGGGCCGACCGTCGCGTCCAGGCGGGCATCTGCCACAGCCCCGAAGGCCGCCAGGTATTCGGCCCCCTGTCGATCGAAGACAACCTGCTGCTGGGCGCCTACCTGCGGGCCAAGGACAAAATCCCGCGCGACCTGGATCGCGTCTACGAGATGTTCCCGATCCTGCACGAGAAACGCCACCTGCCCGCCGGCACCTTGTCCGGGGGGCAGCAGCAGATGCTGGCCATCAGCCGGGCGCTCATGGGCGGGCCCAAGCTGCTGCTGCTGGACGAGCCCTCCATGGGCCTGGCGCCTTTGCTGGTCGACGAAGTCTTCAACGTCATCCGCACCCTGAAATCCCAGGGCATCACGATCCTGCTGGTCGAGCAGAACGCGTTCGCCGCCCTCGGGATCGCCGACCGCGCCTATGTGCTGGAGACCGGCAACATCGTGCTGTCGGGCACGGGCAAGGAAATGATCAGCAATGAGCAGGTCCGGGCCGCCTACCTGGGCATGTAGCGCCATGATGAACACCTACCGGCTCCAGGCCCGCGCCGCCGCCGAAGCATCCACCGGCGCCCCGGCCCGCCACCCCGTGGCGATCGTCGGGGCCGGGCCCGTCGGCCTGGCCTGCGCCATCGACCTGGCCCAGCACGGCGTGCCGGTCGTCCTGCTGGACGAGGACGACACCCGAACCATGGGGTCGCGCGGCACCTGCCTGGCCAAGCGCACGCTGGAAATCCTGGATCGCCTGGGGGTGGGCGACGAATGCGTGGACAAAGGCGTCGGCTGGGACATCGGGCGCACTTTTTTCCGCAACGAGGAAATCTACTGCTTCAACCTGCAGCCCCAGCCGGATCACCACCGCGCGGGTATCGTCAACCTGCAGCAGTATTACCTGGAAGACTTCCTGCTGCGGCGGGCGCAGTCGCTGCCGCTGCTGGACATCCGCCGCCAGCACCGCGTGGTCTCCGCGCAGGCCGGCCCGGACGGCGCCGTCCTGCGGATCGACGCCCCCGACGGCGCGCATACCCTCGCCGCCGACTGGCTTGTGGCCTGCGACGGCGCGCGCAGCACTGTGCGCCGTTCGCTGGGTCTGGACATCGAGAGCACGCCGTTCATGGATCGCTTCCTGGTGGCCGACATCCTCATCAAAACCGATTTTCCCTCCGAACGCTGGTTCTGGTTCGACCCCCCGTTCCACCCCGGCCAGTCCGTGCTGCTGCACCATCAGGCCGACAACGCCTGGCGGGTCGATTTCCAGCTGGGCTGGGACGCCGACCCCGAACTCGAAAAACAAGCCGACCACGTCATCCCCCGAATCCGGGCCATGCTGGGCGAAGACCACGACTTCGAACTGAAATGGGTCGAAGTCTATACCTTCCAGTGCCGCCGCATGCCGCACCTGCGCCATGGCCGGGTGCTGTTCGCCGGCGACGCGGCGCACCAGGTCTCGCCCTTCGGGGCGCGCGGCAGCAATGCCGGCATCCAGGACGCGGACAACCTGGGCTGGAAACTGCGCCTGGTGGTGCAGGGGCTGGCCCCCGAAACGCTGCTCGACAGCTATTCGGCCGAGCGCCTGGCGGCGGCCCAGGAAAACATGCAGAACTCGGCCCGGTCGATGGACTTCATCACGCCGAAAACCCGGACCACGCTGGCCTTTCGCAATGCCGTCCTGGGCTTGGCGCGGCATTACCCCTTTGCCCGGGCGCTGGTGAATGCCGGGCGACTTTCCGTTCCCACCGTACTAAAGGAGTCCACCTTGAATACCCCCGATACCACCCAATACACCGGCGACATGGTGCCCGGCGCCCCCTGCGACGACTGCCCCATGCGCGCCCAGGTCGATCACTTCTGGCTGCTCAGTCGCCTGGGCGGCGATTTCAAGCTGCTGGTCTACGTCGAAGACCCGGCCAATGTCGAGCAGGGCACCGCCCTGCAAAGCCTGCACGGCGGCCGCCTGTCGGTCGACGTCATGCTGGTCACCCCGAAGGGCGGGCGCTCGCCGCACGGCCTGCTGGTGATCGAAGACTACACCGGGCGCTTCGCCGAGCGCTACGACGCGCAGCCGGGCGCGGTCTGGCTGATCCGGCCCGACCAGCACATCGCGGCCCGCTGGGATCACCTGGATGTGGCCCTGGTGCGCGAAGCCATCAGCCAGGCGACGGCGCAGGCATAGCGGCATGGGCCTGAACCTGGATCTGAATTTCCACGAACCGGGGCGGCAGTACCTGCGCCCCTACACGCCCGGCGACGATTTCTACGAGGCGTTGATGCAGTTGCACCACGACCTGAACGACGAGCAAAGCGCCCAGGTCAACGCCCGCCTGATCCTGCTGCTGGCCAATCATATCGGCGATCTCGGCATCCTGCGCGAAGCCATGGCCATCGCCCGGCAAGACCCCTGACCCGCAAGACATCCCCCTCCCCCACCCCGCGCACCGAAAAACGGCACAGGCTGCTTCAGCACCGTGCCGTTTTTTGCCTTGGGCCGCCTCAAGGCGAAAACGCCCCCCGCAGCTCGTGCCGCGGGGGGCGTCTTTTGCCGAGAGGGGGTTCAGTCCGGCGTCAGTCCACCAACGTCCACTTGCCGTCCTTGATCTCCAACAGGCGGAAAGCAGTCAAGTCCAGGCCCATGTGGTCGGTGGGCGAAAGGTTGAATTCGCCGCCGGTGCCCATCACCCCCTGGGTGGTGTTCAAGGCATCCAGCACCTTGGCCTTGTCGGTCGAGCCGGCGCGCTTGACGGCGTCGACATAGATCATCAGCGCGTCATACGCGTGGCCGCCGAACGTCGACACGTCGGATTTCCAGCGCTGCTGGTAGTCATGGGCGTAAGCCGTGACCACCGGCTTCTGCAGATCGGAATCCGGCAGATCCTTGGCCACGATCAGCGCGGCGCAGGGCAGGCGGGTGCCTTCGGCGGCATCGCGGGCCAGCTTGATGAATTCATCGGAACACACGCCGTGCGATTCATAGACCGGCAGCTTGATGCCCAGCTGTTTGTAGTTGCGCTGCACCAAGGCTGGCCCCTGCCCCAGGCCGAAGATCAGGACGGCCTGGACATTGGGGTTGTTCTTGATGTTGGTCAGCTGCGGCGTCATGTCGGTATCCTTGGGGCCGTAAGTTTCCTGGGCCACGATATCAATACCGTACTGAGGCGCGACAATCTCGGATTCCTTCTTGCCGGATTGGCCGAACCCGCTGGTTTCGCTGATCAGGGCGATTTTGGTCAACCCCTGCTTCTTCATGTCTTCAAAGACTTTTTCGGCCGCCATGCGATCCGTGTGCGGCGTCTTGAAGACCCACTTCTTGACCGGGTCGATGACCACGACGGCCCCGGCCAGCGAGATGAAGGGGATCTCGGCCTGTTCGACCAGCGGCACCATCGACATGGTGGCCCCGGTGGTGGTCCCGCCGATGATCACATCCACCTTGTCGTCATAAATCAGGCGCTTGGTGAAGCTGTTGGCCTTGCTGGCATCCGTGCCGTCGTCGTAGGACACGAGTTCCAGCGGGCGATCCAGCACACCGCCGTCCTTGTTGATTTTTTCAACATACATCTGCAGGGTCTTGGCTTCCGGGTCGCCCAGGAAAGCGGCCGGCCCCGTGACCGACAGCACCGAGCCGATCTTGATGGGATCGGCCGCCTGGGCAGTCATCCCGAACGAGACCAGGGCAATCCCGGCCATCCAACGCCATGTTGTGGTTTTCATCAGTTGTCTCCTTGGGTGGGGGTAAGGTTTTCGATAATCATGGCAATGCCCTGGCCCACGCCGATACACATGGTGCACAGGGCATAACGGCCGCCAATGCGCCGCAATTGCGCGCTGGCGGTGGTCACCAGCCGGGCACCGCTCATGCCCAGCGGGTGGCCAATGGCGATGGCGCCGCCATTGGGGTTGACGTGAGGCGCATCGTCCGGCAAACCCAGATCGCGCAAGACCGCCAGCGATTGGGCCGCAAAGGCCTCGTTGAGTTCGATCACATCCATCTGTTCCAGGCGCAGGCCCGTCTGGGCCAGGACTTTTCGCACCGCGGGCGCGGGCCCCATGCCCATGACGCGCGGGGCCACCCCGGCGGCGGCCATCCCCAGTATCCGGGCCCGGGGCGACAGCCCATACTGCCGAACCGCCTGCTCGGAGGCCAGCAGCACGGCACAGGCCCCGTCGTTGACCCCGGAGGCGTTGCCCGCGGTGACGGTCAGATCGGGCCCATTGATGGCCTTCAGGCCCGCCAGGGCCTGGACGGTGCTGTCCGGGCGCGGGTGCTCGTCGGTGTCGATGACCAGATCCTCGGCCTTGCGGCGGGGAATCCGCACCGGAATGATTTCGTCGGCGAAGAACCCGGCCGCCTGGGCCTGCGCCCAGCGCTGTTGGCTGCGCGCGGCAAAGGCGTCCTGATCCGCGCGCGAGATGTGATAGTCGTGCGCGACGTTATCGGCCGTCTGCGGCATGGAATGGGTGCCGTAGGCTTTTTGCAGCAGTGGATTGACGAAGCGCCAGCCGATGGTGGTGTCGTACATCGCGGCCTGGCGCGACCAGGCCTTGTCTGCCTTGCCCACCACGAATGGCGCCCGCGACATGGACTCGACCCCGCCCGCCAGCATCAGGTGGGCCTCGCCCGCCCGGATGGCCCGTGCCGCCATGCCGATGGCATCCATGCCCGAGCCGCACAGGCGGTTGATCGTGGTGCCCGGCACGGTTTCGGGCAGTCCCGCCAGAAGCACCGCCATGCGCGCCACGTTGCGGTTGTCCTCGCCCGCCTGGTTGGCGCAGCCCATGATCACATCGTCAACCGCCGACCAGTCCAGGCCGGGGTGGCGCTCGGCCAGCGCCTTGAGCGGCAGCGCCGCCAGGTCATCGGCCCGCACGGCCGCCAGGGCGCCGCCGTAACGGCCGATCGGGGTGCGCACCGCATCGCAAAGATAAGCATGCATGGCGTTATTCCTGGCGAGGACGCTGGTCGAACACGCGCCGCGCCTTGCCGGTCTGCGAACGCGGCAATTCGCCATAGCGCATTACCGTGACCTGGGTGCTGATGCCGACGTTGGTCTTGATGTAATGCTGCAGCTGCTTCGCGCAGCGCGCCACCGCCTCGGCCGACGCCGCGTTGGCCTCGTGCTGCAGTTCGCAGCGGATCTCGACATTGTCCAGGTGGCTGGCCTTGGACACGACGATCTGGTAGTTGCAACTGAGCATCGGGTCACGCATGATCTGTTCTTCGATCTGGGTGGGGAAGACATTGACGCCCCGGATGATCAGCATGTCGTCCGACCGGCCCGTGATGTGCCCCATGCGCCGGAAGCTGCGCGCCGTGGGCGGCAGCAGGCGCGTCAGGTCGCGGGTGCGATAGCGGATCACCGGCAGCGCTTCCTTGGTCAGGGTGGTGAAGACCAGTTCGCCTTCCTCGCCGTCGGCCACGGGTTCGCCGGTCTCGGGGTTGATGATCTCGGGATAGAAGTGGTCTTCCCAGATCACCGGCCCATCCTTGGATTCGATGCACTCGGACGCCACCCCCGGCCCCATGACTTCGGACAAGCCATAGATATCCACGGCATCCAGGCCCAGCTTGTGCTCGATCTCGTTGCGCATGCCCTCGCCCCAGGGCTCGGCGCCGAAAATGCCGACCTTCAGCGAGATGTCTTCGGGGGCGATGCCCTGGCGGTCGAATTCCTCGGCGATCACCAGGGAATACGACGGCGTGACCATGATGATGTCGGGCTTGAAGTCCATGATCAGCTGGACTTGCTTTTCGGTCTGGCCGCCCGACATCGGCACCACGGTACAGCCGGCGCGCTCGGCCCCGTAATGGGCCCCCAGCCCGCCGGTGAACAGGCCATAACCATAGGCCACATGCACCGTATCGCCGGGCCGCCCGCCCGCTGCGCGAATGGAACGCGCCACCAGGTCGGCCCAGGTGTCGATGTCCTTCAGGGTATAGCCCACCACCGTGGGCTTGCCGGTCGTGCCCGACGACGCATGCAGGCGGGCGATGCGGTCGCGCGGCACGGCAAACATCCCCATGGGGTAGTTGCGCCGCAGGTCTTCCTTGGTGGTGAAGGGAAACTTGCTGATGTCCGCCAGGGTCTTCAGGTCGTCGGGATGCACGCCTTTGGCGTCGAACGCCTGGCGGTAATGCGGCACATTGTCGTACACGTGATGCAAGGTCTGCCGCAGGCGCTGCAGCTGCAGCGCGGCGATCTCGTCGCGGCTGGCGGTTTCGATGGGGGCCAAATCCCCCGGCTGGGCTGTTTTCACAGGCATGGATTGTCTCCTACTACATTTAAATTCTGGTATCAGCTGGCTTCGGCCGTCAGGGACTCGGTGACTAGGCCCTGGATGCGATGCGATTTCCCCCGGAACAGCGCCACATCGCGCCCAGACGTCAGGTTGTGCACGGTAATGTCGTACACCCCGGTGCGCCCCCCCTGGGTGCGCACCTGGGCATGCGCCTGCAGGCGGTCGCCCAGGCGCGAGGGCGCCAGGAAATCGATATAGGCCGCCGAGGCCACGGTGTTGTGGTTATCGCTGTTGCAGGCATAGGCAAAGGCCGTATCCGCCAGCGTGAACAGCATGCCGCCATGGCAAATGGCATGGCCGTTGAGCATATCGGGACGCACGCTCATGGAGAGGCGCGCACTGCCGGGGGCGATGGAATCCAGTCGCATGTCCAGGGCATGGGCGGCGTGGTCGCGCGACCACATGGCCGTCGCCACGGTTTCGGCCAGGGTTTGAGGATCTAGGGCTTCATGCGACATGGAGAGGGATTCCTGAATAGATAGAGGATTTCAAGGCTGCGCAGGGCAGGTAGCGTTCGCCATAGGCGGCGTGCAGGTGCGTCAAGACCGTGCCGACGGTGTCCGCGCCGATGCGGGCGCACCAGGCCAGCGGCCCCAGCGGGTAATTGACCCCCAGCCGCATGGCCTGATCCACGTCCGCCGCGCTGCAGACCCCCTGGCTGACGGTGTCCAGGGCTTCGTTGGCCAGCATGGCCACCGTGCGCATGACCACCATGCCCGGCACGTCGCGGATGGGGGCGACGTCCAGGCCCGCCGCCTGCAGCAGCCCCGTGGCAGCGGCCACGGCGGCCGGCGGGCACTGGCGGGCGGCCGCCAGCGGCATGCAGCGCGCCGTCGCGGGATCCAGGGACAGATCCAGCAAAAGCGTGGCGGGCTGGCCGAGATCGTGCGCCCGCTGGGTGGCCGAACGGCCATCGGTCAGGTACAGCAGGGCTTCGTCCGCCTGGGCGACACGCCCGTCGCCCCGTTCGGCACAGGCCTGGAAAGGTACGCCCGCCGCCCGCAGGCGGCTGCCCAGGGCCTGGGCCAGGGGACTGCCGCCGAACAGCGCGATGACGTCCGGGCGCGGCTGGGACGCAGCCAGGGACGGCGCCGGCGCGGGCGCCCCGTCGGCATAATCAAAGAAACCCCGCCCGGCCTTGCGCCCCAGGCGCCCCCCGTCCACCAGTTCCTGCTGCACCAGCGACGGCTCGAAGCGAGGGGCATGATGAAACGCGGCCCAGACGCTGCGGCTGACCGCCGCATTGACGTCCTGGCCGATCAGATCGGTGAGTTCGCACGGCCCCATGCGAAAACCGCCGCAAGCCCGCGCAATGTAATCCAGCGTGGCGGCATCGACCGCCTGTTCCTGCAGCAGGCGCAGGCCTTCGCCGTAAAAAGGGCGCGCCACCCGATTGACGATGAAGCCGGGGGTGGATCGAGCCCGCACCGGGGATTTGCCCCAGGCGAAGGCCGTGTCGAACAGGCACTGCGCCGTGTCCGGGCGGGTATCCAACCCGGAAATGATCTCCACCAGCGGCAGGCGCGGCGCGGGATTGAAGAAATGCATCCCGCCCAGGCGCCCGGGATGCTTCAGCGCGGCGCCAATGGCGGTCACGGGAATGGACGAGGTGTTGGTGGCCAGCAGACAGGCGGGCGACACGATGTCTTCCAGCGCGGCAAACAGCTGCGCCTTGGCATCCAGGCGCTCGACGATCGCCTCGACCACCAGCCCGCAATCGGCCAGATCCGCCAGGGTTTGCGCCGGTTTCAGCGCCGCCACGGCCCGTGCCGCCTGGGCCGAATCGACTTTCTGCCTGGACGCCAGGGTTTGCAGGGTTTTGCCGATGCCCGCAATGGCCTGGGCCGCCGCGCCTTCGCGGGTGTCGTACAAAATGACCGGGTGGCCCGCCATGGCCGCCACCTGGGCAATCCCGGCGCCCATGGTGCCCGCACCGATGACGGCCACGGCGCGCTGAGAATCCAGTGTGGCCATGGCTTATTCCCCCGTAAAGCGCGCCGGGCGCTTTTCGAGAAAGGCGGCCACCCCTTCGGCGTAATCGTGGCGCCAGCCCAGTTCGCGCATGAAGCCGGCTTCCATGGACAGCTGTTGTTCCAGCGTGTGCGAGGCGGCGGCCTGCATGGCCTGGCGGGTGCGCACCAGCGCCCGGGTGGGCGCCTGGGCCAACAGACCGGCCAGGCGGTCGATTTCATCCGGGAACGCGGCATCCGGCACACAGGACCAGATCAGGCCCCAGTCGGCCGCCCGCTGGGCCGGCAGTTTTTCAGCCAGCAAGGCCAGCCCCATGGCGCGGGCCAGGCCGATGCGCTGGGGCAGCAGCCATGTCCCCCCGGTATCGGGAATCAGGCCGACCTTGCTGAAAGCCTGCAGGAAATAGGCGGATTCGGCGGCCACCACCAGGTCGCAGGCCAGGGCCAGCGAGGCCCCGGCACCGGCCGCGATGCCATTGACCGCCGCCAGCGTGGGCACCCGCAGGTTTTGCAGGGACAGGATCAGGGGCTTGTAGAATCGCTCGACCGTGGCGCCCAGGTCGGGCGCCTGGCCGGCGGCCATTTGCATGCCGCGATCGCCCAGATCCTGGCCGGCGCAAAACCCCCGCCCCGCGCCCGTCAGCACCAGAACCCGCGCGTCGGCGTCATCCTGCACCCGGGCCAAGGCGTCGCGCAGTTCGAGGTGCATGGCCTCGGTGAAGCTGTTGAGCTTGTCGGGGCGCGCCAGCGTGACGCGCGCGACGCCCTGTTGAACAGTGAACTGAATATGCTGATAAGTCATGTCGAATACAAGTAGTCAGGCGTGGCGGCGGCGTTGGACGACGCGGAAGCGGTTGGCCACGAACGCCGAATCGGCATACGAAGCGTTGGCCGCCGGATTGCCCCCCGTGCCGTGAAAATCCGAGAACGCGGCGGACTGGTTGACGAATACCCCGCCGGTGAGGTTGATGGACAAGGCGACCTTGGCGCGCCAGGACGCCTGGATGGCGGCGTCGATCACGGCTTCGTTTTGACTGTACACGCCCAGGGTGAGCGCGCCATGCTGGCGGGTCAGGGATTCGACCAGTTCGAGGGCGGCGGCGGTGTCGGCCGCTTTCACCAGAAAGCTGATGGGGCCGAATTGTTCCTGGGCATAGTGTTGCGCATCCGCCGCATCGCAGGCGACCAGGACGGGCGTGCGCACCCGGGCCTGGGGAAAGTCTTCGTAGCGCAAAGCGCGGGGCGCCAACACCACCCGGCCCATCCCACCCTGGCCGGCCTGTTCGATGCGCTGCAGCGTGGCATCGGACTGCACCGCGCCCAGCACCGCCTGGGCGGTTTCCGGCTTGGACAGGAATTTGTCGATGGCCCCGGCCAGATCCTGGCACACCTGGTCATAGGACTTGTGGCCGTCGTTGGTCTCGATGCCCCCGGCGGGCACGACCAGCGCCTGGGACGTCGTGCACATCTGCCCCGAATACAGGGACAGCGTGAAGGCCAGATTGCGCAGCATGCCGGCGTAATCGTCCGTGGAATCGATGACGATGCTGTTGACCCCGGCCAGTTCGGCATAGACCTGGGCCTGGCGGCAGTGATCGACCAGCCACTGGCCAAAGACGTTGCTGCCGGTGTAGTCGATAGAGTGCACGTCGGGATGCTGATACAGCGCCTGCGCCGTCTTGCGATCCTGCGTCAGGCACAGGCTGACGAGGTTGGGATCCAGGCCGTTTTCGGCCAACACCGCGCGGATGGTGCGCACGGTGATGGCGGCGGGCAGCACCACGTTGCCGTGCGGCTTCATGATGACCGGGTTGCCCGTGGCCAAGGCGGCGAACAGGCCCGGATAGGTGTTCCAGGTGGGGAACGTCGCGCAGCCGATGACGACCCCCACCCCGCGCCCGACGATTTCGTAGTGTTTCTGCATGACCAAGGCGGGGTGCTTGCCCTGGGGCTTTTCCCAGGTGGCCTGCGCCGGGATGAAAGACATCTCGCGCCAGGCGTAGGCCACGGCTTCGAGCCCGCGATCCTGGGCGTGCGGGCCGCCCGCCTGGAAAGCCATCATCCACCCCTGGCCGCTGGTCATCATGACGGCATGGGCGATTTCGAAGCTTTGGCGGTTCAGGCGCTGCAGGATTTCGAGGCACACCCCCACGCGGCCCTCTGCCCCCAGCGCCTGCCAGGCCGGCATGGCGGCCAGCGCAGCCCGAACCAGCGCGTCGGGATCGGACACGGGGTAGCGGATGCCCAAGGCCTGCCCATAAGGCGAGGTTTCCTGGTCGTGCCAGCCCACTTGGCCGGGCTGGTCGAGTTCGAACGCCTTGTCCAGATGGGCTTCAAAGGCGGCCCGGCCTTCCGCCGGCGCGGTTTCGCCATACGCCTTGGGGCTGGGGGATTCGGCAAAAGCGGACCAATAGCCGCGGGTGGCGATGGTGTCGAGCGCACCGTCCAGCAGCGCGCGGTGCTGATCCAGCAAGGGGTGAGACATGAGTCCTCCGGTGCCGGGCAAGCCCCCGGCCTGTGACGTCAAAATACCAAAACAAACAGATTTGTCTTGGACAATGTATCACTTTTCAAGCGATGTTTTTCAATTTTGGTTTATTTATCTGAATATCTAATGAATACATTAGCACAGCCTATATCTGCGTATTTGCTTGCATTCCCGCGAGGATCAAGGGGGGAAACCGTGGCTTTCCTTAATGATTAAGGAAAACCCTAGGTAATAAGCGATACAAATAAATTGACAAACAGGCCTATTACGTAACATGATGTCGATACGCCAGGCATTCGCCGGGTGTACATGATTCGAATCAGCCTGAAACCACATTGCCCCACCCCACTCAAGGAGATTATTTATGTCCAGCAAGGAACGTTTCGCGGACAAGATGGAGTTCCCGCCCGAAATCGAACAACCCAACGTCTACCCCCTGTCCTGGGTGCGCAAGACCACCAAGCTGCAAGAGATCTGGGAAGCCTCGTTGCGCGAATACTGGAAACCGGAGGAACTCCCCTGGGATACTTTCGACGTCGAAAGCTACACCTGGGAAGAACGCGAAGCCATCGCCTACTGGTGGACGCTGCTGTCCGTCTTCGACGCCTCCGCGCCGCCGGTGTTTGCCGCGGCCCTCATCAAGACCTACGAGGATCACGAAGAAGACCCCGTTCGCAAATGCTTCTTCTCGGTCACCAGCGACGAGCAGAACCATGAAATCATGTGCGGCCTGTCCATCACCAAGCTGCTCGACCATCCCGATCCACTCACCTACGAACCCAAGACCGACCTGGGCCGCCGCCTGCAGAAAAACGCCAAATGGCTGTACTTCAACGGCGCGCGCTACTGGAACGGCTTCAAGAGCGCCGCACCCAAATACGATTTGGCGGTATTGTTCAGTTCGTTCCTGATGGGTGAAATCGCCGCGGCCACCATCTTCAAGCAAATGCACGACAACACCCGCGAGCCCGTCTTCAAAGAAGCCTTCAAGAACGTTGGCCGCGACGAAGGCCGCCACATGGCCATCTGTATGGCGGTGATGGAACGCGACTACCCCGGCCTGTCCGAAGAAAACCGCTCCATCGTCACCAAGCAGATCCGCGCAGGCTACCTGTTCCTGTCGGCCGTGCTGTTCGAACCGCCCGCAGACTTCTGGGATCTGCCGCCCGATTTCATCGAAAACCAGCGTGCCGGCGAAGAAGTCGCCCGCAATGCGGGCTTCGGCATCCCCACCTACGAAGCCAAGCGCGAAAACTGGCGCAACGCCATCATCAACCTGAAGGGTGTGCTGGATCACTACAACATCCCCTTCCCCGCCATTCCCGAAGTCGGCATCTCCGGCGAGGAAATCTCGGACGTCGCAATGGAAGACATCATCCCGGTGTTCTAACCGGCTGATCCCCATTCAAAACCCCGGCCCGGTCGCTGTGCACAACGCTCGACCGGGCCTGCCTTTCAAAGTTTTGCATCATTACGGAAGCACTATGGCACGCATCGTCATCCAACCCTCCGGCAAGGTCGTCGACTGGAAAGAAAGCGACACCGCCCTCATGGCCCTCGAACGCGCAGGCTACGCCCTGCCGAACAATTGCCGGGCAGGCGCCTGTGGCGAGTGCAAGGTCAAGGTTCTGGAGGGCCAATACGACCAGGGCATGGTCATGGACATGGCCCTGACCGCCGAAGAACGCCGCCAGGGCTATGGCCTGATGTGCATGTGCAAACAGATTTCCGAGGAAATGGTGATCGAATGGGGTACGGCCGACGCCCGTCCCAAACTGTTCCCCCCCCGGGAAAACGCCATGTATGTGCTGGTCGACCGCCGCGAAGTGGCCTCGCGCACGCTGGAAATCCGCCTGCGGCCCGTGGGCAAGGCCATCCGCTACTGGCCGGGCCAGTACGTCACGCTGGGCGACGACCGCAACGGCGTGCCCCGCCGGGCCTATTCCATCGCCAATGCCCCGCGCCCCGATGGCGAAATCACCCTGCAGGTGGCGCGGGCCGAAGGCGGCACCACCAGCGCCTGGGTGCACGACACCCTGAAAGTGGGCGACAGCGTCAAGCTCAATGGCGCCTATGGCACGTTCATCGGCGATCCATCCGCCGACACCCCGGTTTTGTGCCTGGCCGCGGGCACCGGCCTGGCCCCGATCATGGACCTCGCCGAAGCCGCGCTGGCGCGCGGATACCGCAAGCGGGTGGATCTGATTTTCTCGGCCCGCACCGAGGCAGACATCTATGGCCAGGGCCTGATGGCCTGGTGGCGCACCAAACACCGCAATTTTGACTATAAAATCACGCTGACCCGCGAAGAAAAAGAAGGCTTCCTGCACGGCCGCATCAATACCTTGCTGGGCGGGCTGTATCCCGATCTCTCCAGCCACAGCATTTTCATCGCCGGCAGCCCGGAATTCGTCGACGATTGCCTGGCCGCGGTCAAAGCCCTGGGTGCCCAGGAAGAACTCATCCACAAGGAAGGCTTCTTCCCCATCCAGAATACGGCCATACAAGGCCGCTAACCTTAAATCCAAGGGGCATCCCAGCCCTTTCCAGTCCGTTGATAGCCTCCATCCAGCACCGCATCGATACCTTCCGTCAACAACAGCGCGTCCGTGCGGGTTCGCTGATCATGTCGTTTTTCGGTGATGCGGTGCTGCCCCGCGGGGGGCGCATCTGGCTGGGCAGCCTGATCCAGCTGCTGCAGCCCCTGGGGCTGAACGAAAGGCTGATCCGCACCTCGGTCTACCGCCTCAGCAAAGAACAATGGCTGCGCGCCGACAGCCATGGCCGCCGGGCCGATTATGTGCTGACGGACTCCGGCCGCCTGCGCTTCGAAGAAGCCTCGCGGCACATCTACTCGTCGCACGCCCCCATCTGGGATCGCCGCTGGCGCCTGATTCTGGTGGTGGGCGAGCTGGATGCCCGCCAGCGCGAGCGTCTGCACCAGGCCCTGCAATGGCAGGGGTTCGGGTCTTTGGGCAACGACTGCTTCGTGCACCCCTCCACCCAGTTGGACGCCACCTATGACACCCTGATGGCCGATGGCCTGGGCGAGTTCCTGGGCCACCTGCTGCCGCTGCTGGCGGCGGATGCCCGCATCGCCCTGACGGCATCGGACGCCGACCTGGTCTCCCGCGCCTGGAACCTGGAGCGCCTGGCCGAATCCTATGCCGGCTTCGTATCGGACTACCTGCCGATCCTGGCCGAGCTGCGGCGCGATCGCCACACGCGCCTGGAGCCCGAAGAATCCTTTCTGCTGCGCATCCTGCTGATCCACGACTACCGCCGCCTGCTGCTGCGCGACCCCGAACTGCCCGAAGTTCTGCTGCCCGCCGACTGGCCGGGGCAGACCGCCCGCATGGTATGCCGCGAACTCTACCGCCGCCTCGCCGAACCCTCCGAACGGCACCTGGACGTCCACATGCACCTGGCCGACGGCAGCATCCCCCAGCCACTGGACAACGGCACGCCCCGGTTTCCGGCGGACGACCCCCTGATGGCGATTTCATTCTAAGCAACGCCATTATCCGGGCGGTCTTTGATGCACATCAGACACCGGCGGCCGCCGCGCGGCCCAGGCCGGCCCAGACCCCGTAGACTCGTTGCATGCTGGCTTGTCTTTCATCCGCCGGCCAGCGGCGCACTTGACGATGAGGATCGCCATGTCGAAACGACTGATCACCGCCCTGCTGGGCATCCCCGCCCTGGCCCTTGCCGGCCCGGCCCTGGCGCAAAACGCCACCTACGATGTCGAACCGGATCACAGCTTCGTGACCTTTGAGGTCGTGCACAGCGGCACTTCGACCACCCGCGGACGGTTCGATACCCTGACCGGAACCATCCAGCTGAACCCGGACGCCAAGACCGGACAGGCGGCCATCCAGATCGATACCGCCTCGATCAACAGCGGCTCCAAGGGATTTGACGAGCACCTGCGCGGCAAGGACTTCTTCGATGTCACGGCCTTCCCCGAAGCCCGCTTCCAAGGCAACGGTTTTGTTTTCGAGAACGGCCGGGTCAGCAGCGTGACCGGCACCCTGACGCTGTTGGGCGTGCAAAACCCCGTCACCCTCCAAGCCAGCCATTTCAACTGCTACCAGAACAAGCGCATCCAGCGCGACGTCTGCGGCGGCGATTTTGAAGCCACCATCCAGCGCAGCCAATGGGGCATGGGGTTCGGCCTCCCGGGCATCCCGGACACCGTCCGCCTGGTCATCCAGATCGAGGCCATCAAGCAGTGAGGCTTTGCGTCCATGCCCGCCCGCTATCGGGAGGGCATCGCGGTCGCCATACGCCACGGCACCGTTGATGAAACTTGGCATGGGCGACCGCTCTGCAGCGATCAAGGTAGCCGACCTCGCGACCGCGAGAACGCTCAAACTTTTGAGTACCCTGAATGCCCGGCTTACGCGCCATCAAAGTTCGTCTTCGTTCAAGAACCTCATGGCGGCTGAAATCGGAGCAATGTACTAACAAAAATTCCTTGCTCATGGAATTTTTTGTTAGTACAATTATCCTTATGGAAATCGAGTTCGACCCCGAGAAACGCGATAAGACGCTGACCGAACGCGGGCTGGATTTCGCTAGAGCCGACGAGGTGTTCGCGGGCCGTCACTTCACCCTGGAAGACACCCGCGAGGACTACAGCGAGCCGCGCTACATCTCGGTCGGCAAGCTTGACGACCGGATGGTCGTCACGGTTTGGACGCCTCGCGACGGGGCCCGCCGCATCATCAGCATGAGGAAAGCAAATGAACGCGAGCAAACGCGGTACGCCCACCGCTTGGACTGACCCGGACGACGCTCCTGAACTGACCGACGAGTTCTTCGAACAGGCAGACGAATATGTCGGCGAAAAGCTCATCCGACGTGGCCGTCCGGCGGGCAGCCACAAGACCGCCACGACCATCCGCTTCGACGACGAGGTCATCGAAGCCTTCAAATCCACGGGCAAGGGCTGGCAAACGCGCATGAACGCTGCCCTGAAGGACTGGCTGAAGTCACATCCGCCGGCATAGGTGGATATGTCAATCAACCGCCTGAAAACCGCCCGCACCAACACCATAAAAAAGGGGGGTGCTTCTTTCGGGAAGCACCCCCCTTTTTTATGAACCCAATCTCTGGTTTCCTACCACACTTTTGCGATAAAGCATAATGTGGCACTTCGTGAAATAAAGCATAAGGTGGCAATAGTGCCAACTTATGCTTAACTCCACAGTGACACATAGTGCGGCGTGGTGTGATCTGGTGGAGCCGGGGGAATTGAACCCCCGCTCTTCACTGTATTCATGCGGCTTTCCAGGAATTGCGTGGCGTAATCGTGCCATTCTTTCCGAAATCCTACTGCTGACGCTGCGCCATCATCACGAAGCCTTCTGGCCGCCGGACGGCCGATCCCGCAAGGAACCTTCATGAACGAACCTCTCTCCGAGGTCATCCGCATCCGGGTGACTTCGTCCCATGCTGCTCGTCTGGGCGACGCAGCGGCCCTGTCCGGATTGTCGCTATCCAACTATGTCCGTCGCCGACTGATGGCTGACGACACCCTGCAGGAAGAACTAACGTTGCTGCGCCAGATTGTGGCCGACCTAGGGCAGCTGCGGGATACGCGGATGGCGGCAGTCGAGACCGTCCATCTGGTGCGAGCCATGGCCAAGCCAGAGCAGATTGCAATCGCCGAGAAACGCCTGATCGGCTCATTCTGACAGGGCCGACACCGGCAGCTCTGTCATCCGCTCCCACTCCACCCCCTCACGCTATGCAAAATGAGTCCGAACCGATAGAATGTGTACGCACAGATTCACAAATAATGCAGGAGGACTCCATCATGGAAGCGACCAAAGTAGGCATTCGGGAGTTCCGGACGGACCTGGCTGAACTCATTTCATCAGGCAACCCTATCGTCGTCACCCGCCACGGGCAAACGGTTGGCTACTTCATCCCGACACGCAGCCAGGATGCTGCCGAGGTTGAAGCACTCAGGCAAGCCAGCGAGGCCCTGGACACCATGCTGGCCCAGCACAAAGTTGCCGCCGACGACATCATCGCCGACTACAAAAAGGCGCGCCGAAAAGGCTCTCGGTGATGCAGGCAAGGACGATTGTTCTGGATGCCAACATCCTGATTCGCACCATCCTGGGCACACGGGCGCGCCAATTGATTCTGGACCACGCGATGGCCGCCCGGTTCTTCGCGCCCGATGTGGCATACGCGGATGCAAGAACCTACCTGCCTGCACTACTCCAAAGGCGCGGCATCCCAGAGGGCCCGCTGATGGAGGTGCTGGACAGGCTGGAAGCAGTCGTCCGCCCGCTGACAGCAGAAATCTACGCACCTTACAGAGACCGAGCACTTGACCGCATCGCCACGCGGGATGCCAACGATTGGCCTATCCTGGCATGTGCTATGGCCCTGGACTGCCCAATATGGACCGAAGATGCCGATTTCTTTGGTACCGGCGTCGCAACCTGGACCAGCGATAGGGTCGCAATTTACCTGTCCTGACGCTCTCTTTCTTTCCTGACCCACCTGCGCGGTCTGATCTCTTCTCCCTTCCCCTGGAGACATCCCCCATGCAAACCCTTCCCGCCCTGCGGGCTGGGGCGCTGGCGTTCGCCTGCGCTCTGGCCCCTATCGCCCAGGCTGCCGACACCACCGATCTGCTGACCGGCATTCCGCGCCTGGCCTGCGAAGCCACGCTGTGCCTGTCCTCCAGCCTGCGGCCTGGCGAATGCAGTCCATCGCTGGAGCACTATTTCAGCATCAAGCGATTCAACCGCCATGGTCTGGACTGGGACGCCACCGTTGCTGCCCGCCGGTCCTTTCTGAGCCAGTGCCCTGCAGCAGCCGATCCCGGCATGCCCGAACGGGTGGAGGCTATCTCGCACGGCGCGGGCAAATGCGATGCCGATTACCTAAACCGCAGCTATGCCGACACCGCCTACAAATGGCGCAAGCGTGGCTATCGCTACGATGCGGCGACCGGCAATCGGGAGCCCGTCTATGAAGTTCAGACGCTGGAGACGGTGACACTCACCCAGCTGCCGACCTGGTGCGTGGCCTACAACGATCACGACTGGACCTATGAACTGTCCGTGCGCTATGTGGGCAGACCCACGATGGGCGGCCGCTGGATCAAGGCCGAAGACTACGAGGCCGCCCAGGCTCGCTGGGATGCAGAGCATGGCGGCCAATGGGCCAAGGGCTGGAACTTCTCGATGTCTGACCCCAGGCAGCGTGACAACCTTTGAAGGCGGCCATCCATGCTTGCCGAACTGGCCGCCCTGGCCCTGACCTGCGCACCCAATATCCACTCGGTCACCCTGAAAGCCCTGATCCAGCATGAGTCCGGTGCGCGACAGTACGCCATTGGCGTGAACCGCAAGGGCAAGGCCTTGCCCCAGCAACCGCATGATCTGAAAGCAGCCAGCCAGGCAGCCGAAGATCTGATCGCTGAGGGCATCGACTTCGATGCGGGCCTTGGCCAGATCAATGTGCGCAACTGGGCTTGGCTGGGGCTCGATAGCACCACAGTCTTCGATCCCTGCCAGAATCTGGCGGCTGCGCAGGCCATTCTGTCGGCCTGTTATGCGCGAGCGCTCGACACCCACCGCGATCAGCAACAAGCTCTACGGGCGGCCCTGTCCTGCTACAACACCGGGAATTTCACCAAGGGCTTTGTCAATGGCTATGTGGGCAAGGTCCTGGCCCAGGCCGGGATCCAGGTACCGGCGTTGAAACCCATCGCTCGTCCTGGCAGCTCATCTGTGGATCCCACAGCCTCTCTGGAACCGGGCACCACCACACCACGCCCAGCCATCACCGGGACTGGCAACAATCCGGAAATTCCGGATCGTTCACCCAATCAGCAGGACGGATCCCCTGACGCCAGCCAGCAGGGCACTCCTGACGGTTTCACAGCCCATCCCACAGCCGACGGCTTCACGCAGCCTACCCGCTGATTCACACCGCTGATTCAGCCCCCTGACCCAGAACGCTGATCAGGCCATCAAACCTGCGCTAGACCTGACCCGGTCACTTCCCATTCCTTTTCTCATCACCCCAGCGCACCACCGTGCCCTGGGGCAGGAGCCACACCATGCAAATACTGAACCACATCAAGAACAAGACCCTTCAAGGACGATTCGCCCGCACCCTGGCGACACTCTGGATACTGGTCGGGGTTCATCAGGGGGCGTTTGCCCAATCCATGGGTGGCCTTTCACGCGCCCAGACGACGCTGCAGACCTTGAAGGACAATCTGGATGTGATCCTGCCGATTGCCGCCGTCATCATTGGCGTCATCATCTTCGTGCTGTATTCCGCTGAAGTCATGAGGAAGGACGACGCCATCCGCTGGGGCATTGGCGTGCTGCTGGCGGGTTCCGCTGCTGAACTGGTCGTGCTGCTCTGGAAGTAAGCCATGGCCACACACACCAGCGACACACGGCCAGGACACCAGGACTCCACCGGCCAGACACACGCCACCCACCAGAACCCCAACACCTATCCCGTCTTCAAAGGCCTGGGGCGCAAGGCGACCTTCATGGGCATTCCCACGACGCTCATGCTCGGGGCCTTTGTCTGCGTGGCAGTCATCGCCATGACGGCGGGCCTTGCCTGGTGGGGGCTGCTCTTTGTGGTGATGCCAGCGCTGGCGATTGCCACCCGTGACGACGACAAGGCGCTCGATGTCCTGTGGCTGGAGCTCAAGACCCGCCGCATGAACCGTAACCAGCGCTTTTGGTGCGGATCCAGCTACGCGACCCAGGGCTACCACCGGCATCGCCCCTGGCACAGCCTTATTCACCGAAGGAATCACCCATGACAGCAGCCGCAGCTCTCGCCGTCGATGAACGGCTGGTTTCCCGCTACCTGCCCTATTCCCACCATGTCACAGACCACATCATCGCCTGCGACAACCATGAATACCTGGCGGTCATCAAAGTGGCTGGGCGGGCCCCGGACGCCTATGCCCAGGCGGAACTGAAAGAATGGATCGAAGCCCTGCACAATGTGCTGCGCGGCCTGCCCATGGGCTCGCTGGGCCTCTATTCACACATCATCCGCAGGCGCGTGACCGAATACCCGGACAGCACCTTTGCGCAGCCCTTTGCCGCGCAGTTCGACGCGGCCTATCGGGCCACGTTCGACGCCTCGGGCCTCATGGTGAACGACCTGTATCTGACCGTGCTGATTCATCCGGTCGAAGACCCGGTGCTGGGCACCTTTGCCAGTCTGGAGAAGGCCAACGGGCAGCGGCTGGCGCACTGGCAAGCCGAGTCCATCGAACGCTTGACCAGCACCCTGCGGGCGCTCACGGCCGGCCTGTATCGCTACGATCCACAGATCCTCGGCATCGTAGACCGCAGCGGCCTGGCCTTCAGCGAAACCGCCGAATTCCTGGGCTTCCTGCTCTCAGGTACCCACCGGCCCGTGGCGATCAGCCGGGAGCGCCTGCGCGAGACCCTGCCCCATGCACGGCCCATCTTCGGGCGGCACGGGGAACTTGGCGAACTGCGCACCGTGGTCGGATCCCGGATCTTTGGCATGATGGAATTACGCGACTATCCGGAAGCTACCAAGCCTGGCCACCTGGACCGGCTCCTGGGCCTGCCTCATGAATTCGTGCTGACCCAGTCCTGGGGTAGCCACACGGGAGCCGCCGCCAAGAAACTCGTGAAAAAACACCACAAGCTGCTGGTCGATTCGGGTGACGATTCGGCCAGCCAAGTGGCCCAGCTCGCGGACGTGATGGACGACCTGACCTCAGCCCGTCTGGGGCTGGGCGACCATCACGCCACGATCCTCATCTACGGCAACACGGCCGAAGGCGTGCGCCAGGCGCTCGCCCAGACGGCCACAACGCTCGCCGAAGACGCGGTGGGCTTTCGGCCACTGGATCGGGCTCTGGAAGCAGGCTTCTGGGCGCAACTGCCGGGCAACTGGCACTGGCGGCCCCGGCCGGTACCGGTCACGTCGCTCAACTTCCTATGCTTTTCCAGCCTGCACAATCAGCTGACCGGCAAGCCTGCAGGCAACCCCTGGGGGCCGGCGGTCACCATGCTGAAGACTCAGACTGGATCGCCCTTTTTCTTCAACTTTCATGCCTCTACCGAAGACCTGGATGAGACGGGCAAGCGGCGCCCCGGCAACACCATGATCATCGGCATGACCGGCACCGGCAAGACCGTGCTGCAGGGCATGTTGCTCACGCAAGCCCAGAAGTTTGGCGCGACCTGCGTGGTCTGGGACAAGGACCAGGGCATGCAGGTGCTCATCATGGCGCTGGGCGGGCGCTACTTCAACATCCGTCTGGGTGAAGCGACCGGCTGGAACCCATTTCAGATGGAGCCCACCAAGGGCAACGTCGCCTTCATGGTACGCCTGGTGGTGTTCCTGGCCGAACGTCGGGGCGAAGCAGTCAGCACCCGTCAGCGGGCCGACATCACCCAGGCCATGCAGCAGCTGGTGACGCTCATCGACCGATCTGCCAGGACCCTGTCCACCCTGAACACGCTGCTGCCCAATCCCTACAGCGAGGACGAGTCGCACAGCACCATCCACGCGCGGCTTGCCCCCTGGTGTCAGGGCGGCGAATACGGCTGGGTGTTCGACAATCCTGGCGATCACCTGGACCTGGAGACCACGAGCGGCAAGCCTGCGATCTTCGGGTTCGACCTGACCGAACTGCTGGACGATGATGACGTGCGCGGGGCCGCCACCCTGTATCTGAAGCATCGGATCGACGCCCTGCACGACGGGCGGCGCATCATCAATCTGTACGACGAGTGCCAACATCCCCTGAAGGATGCACATTTTCAGGAATCCATGCAGGACGCGAGCCGCACCATTCGGAAAAAGAATGGAGTGCTGGCCTTTGCCACCCAGGAACCGGGAGCCATCACTGAGAACCCCGTGGGGCCGTCGCTCGTGCAGCAGACCGCGACGCTCATCCTCTTGCCCAACCCCAAGGCTCGCGCCCGCGATTACATCGAAGGCTTTGGCCTGACGCCTGCGGAATTCGCCCTGCTGCAAAGCCTGGGTGAAGCCAGCCGCAAATTCCTGGTCAAACAGGGCGTCAGCGTGACGGTCGCCCAGCTGGATCTGTCCGGCTGCGAAGACGAGCTGCTGGTGTTCTCCGGCAGCCCCGACATGGCCGAGATTGCCGAACAGGCGGTAACCCAGGCGGGCCCAGATCCCGCCGTCTGGTTGCCGGTGTATCTGGCTGCTGTCCGACAGCCGCATCTGTAATCACCTGTTCCGCCTGCTAAGTCAGCTGGCCACCCTCACAAGGAACTACACCATGAAGCATGAACCCCATGCTCAGGATCAGCTACGCGCGGACGAATCGCGCCGCCAGGATCTGGGGCAAGCCCGACAGGATCACCACCACGACCCCGCCTTTTACGACCGCCTGGGCCTGGCTGACCCCGAACCGGAACCCGATCCTCCTGAAGAACGCTTCCTGATTTCGATCTATGGCGAACGCTGGACACTTGAAGACCGGGAAGCAGGCCAATTCAGCGAAGGCACAGCCGAAATCGAACGTGAAACAGTCGATACCGACGAGCTGAAGCGCATCGGCCAGGACTACGGCCTGGACCTGCCTTCTGCCTCCGATCCCCGCCACACGCCGTATCTCTGGTTTTCATCCAGCACCCCGCGCGAGGATCAGGAGTATTTCGGGCAAGGTGTACACAAGTATTACAGCCTGCACATCCACGAAGTGAATGGCCATCGGCCAGAACCGGCAGACATCCAGCGGATTGCCGATGTCATCGGTGTGCGCTTCGATCACCCTCTGCAGCTGCAGGCACCGACGCATGAAAAGGAGGGCCCCGACCTATGTCTGTGACCCCTGCAAACCTTGACCGGCCGCCCACCGCCGACGAAGCGATGGGCATGGCCTGGTGGAACATCCTGAAACCATCGGAACGCGCGACCTGGCTTACAAAAGCTGGGCCCGCCTGCAGCGTGGCTGATGCCTGGGCCGCCTTCAAACGGCACCAGGCGACCCACACCAACCCATCACCACAGGACACCCCATGAACCGACGACATTTCATTGCTGCCACCGGCGCCACCCTGCTGACCATCCTGGCCGGATGCAAGACGGAGCCGGATGGGGAGAAGTTCATCGGGTATTGGAAATCGGACAGCAAATATGATCCCGACGTGATCCACATTGCCCGCAACGGCGACAGTTTCCTGTTCACGGTGGTCGCAAAAGGGCCGCTGGGTGGCGATTATCAGGCACACAAGCTGCCCGCCAAGCTGGATGGGTCGAACAACATCCTGATCGTGGGCGAAAACCGCATCGCCTATGACGAGAAGGCCGACATGATTGTCTCGGGCCAGATGAAGGCACGCCGCGCCACCGAAGCCGAATATCAGGCCATCGCCAAACCGGCCACCACTCAGCCCTGACGCCAGCGCCTACGGGCGCATTCTCCGGAGATTTTCCATGACACGCTGCAAGCAATTCGCGGCGGGCATCGCCCTGTCCGCTGCTTTCATGAACCCTGCCCACGCCAGCGGCATCCCCACCATCGACGCCGCCACTATCGCCCAGCTGCAGGAACAGCTGCTCACCGCCCGAGACCAACTGCAGAACCTGACCGAACAGCTGGCCACCGCCAAAAGCCAGCTGGCCGCCTTCACCCAATCGAGCGGCTATGGCAACGTCGTGGGCAACCCTGACATCCGCCACCAGCTACGCGCTGCTCTGCCCGCCAGTGCTCAGGATCTGCTGGACCGGTCTGGCGGATCCAGTCTGGATAACGATGTCAGCCGGATCACTGATTCAGTGACCGCACCAGTAGACTTTCAGACCGACCGAGCCAAGCTGTCCCAACGCGCCCTGAATATCGAAGCAACCTCCAAGGCCATGAGCCAACGTGCCTACGATTCCATGACTCGACGCCTGGCCAATGTAGATACCCTGCAAGACAAGATCAATCAGACCACCAACCCCAAGGAAATTGCAGAATTGCAGGCACGCATCCAGATCGAACAGGCCAATATCCAGGCCGAACAGGTCCGGATCCAGCTGGCCTCCCAGCAACTGGAGGCCGAACGCAACCTGCTGCAGGCCCGTGCCGAGCGAGTGTATGGAGGCTGGTTTGGGGACAGCGAGACTACCGGCGATGGTGCCGGGACGACTGAGTAAGGCCGCATCATGTCTGGCCTGACTCCCCCCATTACTCAGCCGACCGCACCCAGCGATATTGCCCAGTGGGTCATGACCCAGACCCAAAACACCCTGAACGATGCCGTCACAGGCCCCATGCAAGCCCTGTTCGAAGCCCTGATGCCGGTCATCGTCGTGGGCCTCACACTGCAGTTCGTGGTCTACGCCTTCGCCTTGATGCACGGTCAGGGCGGCATGACCGTCACTGAGTTCTTTCGCAAGGCCATCATGGTCGCCATCATTTCGATCTTCTTCGGAGCCGGTGGCCTGTATCAGGCCGATATCGCTCAGACCATGATCGCTTTACCGGACGATGTCACCCAGATTGCTCTGGGCACCGGCAGTGTGGCCGAGGAAGTGGACAAGCTGCAGACAGAGACCAGCAAGGCCTCCAACACCATGATCGGCAAGGGTGGCAACGGAGCCTGGTACAACGTGTTGCCATCCACCAAAGAAGTCTTGGTCAGCATCCTCGCCACGCTGGTACGCATCAATGCCGCCGTCGTCGGCAGCATCATCATGGTGATTGTCGTCGTCTGCAAGGTAGGCATGGCACTTGTCGTGGCCGCAGGGCCCATCTTTATTGCGGCCACCCTGTTTGAACCCACCAAGCCCCTGTTCAACAGCTGGGTCTCCCAGGCCCTGAACTTCGTATTCCTGGCACTCCTGGCTGGACTCATCTTTGGCCTGCTGCTGCAGTTGAATATCCAGCTGATCCGCATGATCGTCGATCAGATCAACGGCGGTGCCAAGGATATCCTGGGTCTGTACGGTGCCCAACTCTTGGTCGGCATCGCCAGCCTGGTCGTCATGATCATGCTCCCCGGCCTGGCTGCAGGCCTATCCAATGGTTTTGGGGCCCGCCTGGGCATCGGTGCGGCCGCCCACGGTGCCTTCTCGGTGTTGCGCCTGCGCAGCATGTTGCGCCCCCGCGCCAAGTAACCCATCTGCCGACCCTCTGGCCTTCTCAGACCCAGCAATCGGAATTCCCCTTCTCTCATCTGCCTGCCCGGCACGCGCGTCCGGCAGGCCAGGAGCCCATTCCCCATGAAATCCCTCATTACCGCCCTGATGCTGGCTGGCTTTCTGGCTGGCTGCGCCTTTCACGCGCCCCAGCCCCCGCAGCCTGCCGATTCCCCCCGTGTGCCGGTCAATGCCACGCCCCCCTCGTTTGACGGAGCCTGAGCCATGGCCGACACATTGAAATCCGAAGACATCGCGGCCTACTTGGAGCGCTCCCGAGGCCTGGAGCGCGACCATCTGGGCGAACTCATCGCCAGTCGCAAACGGGCCTGGCAGGTGGCGCTCGCCGCTGGCATCCTGGCCCTGGCCGCCGTGGGCGCGGTACTGGGCCTCACGCCCCTGAAGCAGCCTCCGGAAATGTATGTGGTGCGCGTGGACGACGCCACGGGCGGCATCGAGCACGTCAGCCGTCTGGGCCAGCCGCTGGAGGACTACGGTCAGCGCATCGCCAAGTATTTCCTGAACAGCTATGTGCTGAACTGCGAAGGCTACAGCTGGCAGACCATCCAGGAGCAGTTCGATACCTGCGCCCTGCTGTCGTCGCCACCCATCCAGACGGTCTACGGCAAGCGCTTTGAGGGCCCCGAGGCCGTCACTACCCGCCTGGGCACCCAGGGCACGGTGGATGTGCAGGTGCATTCCATCACCCTGGGGGCCAACCAGGCCGCGATCGTGCGTTTTTCCAAGACCGAGCGCGATGTGACCACGAGCGAGACCACCAAGGTGCGCCACCTCATTGCCACCATGGCCTACCAATACGCCGATGTGCCGCTCACCGAAGCCGTGGCCCGGCGCAATCCGCTGGGCTTTCAGGTGACGCGCTACGACCTGGCGGCCGATCTCTCGCGTTGATGTCGAACCGCATCAGAAGGAAATCCCATGTTTGACCACCTCCCCAGTCGTCAGGCGCTGGCCCTGATGCTGAGCCTGGCGCTTGCAGGACCCGCCCTGGCCCTGGAAACCCCCAGATCCTCGCGCCTGGACCATCGTGTGCGCACTGTGAACTACAACGCGGCCGACGTGATCCAGCTGGATGCCGTGATCGGTGTGGCCACCCATATCGTGCTGGCCCCCGACGAACGCTACGTCTATCACGTCTTTGGTGACAGCCAGGCCTACGCCTTTACCTATAAAGACAATCACTTGTTCTTCAAGCCCACGGCCGAGGACGCGAATACCAACCTGATCGTGGTGACCGACCAGCGCGATTACAGTTTTCGGCTGTCCTACAGCGACAGCCGCAGCGCACCGGCCCTCTACAAACTGGTTATCCGGTATCCAGATGCAGAAGCCCGCAAGCGCGACCAGGCCGCACAGCAAGCCGCCATCGAGAGATCCCTGCAGGCCACCCCCACCCGCGTGAATTGGCTCGCCTACACCCGCAGTGGCGACGCCGCGATTGCCCCGGTCCATGCCTGGGACGATGGCCGCCAGACCTGGCTGCAATTCGCACCGGGCGCGGATATCCCGGCGGTCTATCGGGTCACACCCGACGGCCAGGAAGTCATCACCAACTTCCACATGGCAGACGACCGCACCCTGGTGCTGCACCGCACGTCCGCCCTGTGGCATCTGCGCTTGGGTGATCTGGTGCTGGCCATCCATAACGAGACCTTTGGTGCAACGCCGCCACCGGCGCATACCGGGACGACATCGCCTGCCGTGCAGCGCCGGGTGAAGAAAGCCCCAGCAAGGAATATCCTATGAACGATGAACAACCCCACCCGAAGCTAGAGCGCGCGCCGCTGGAGCGCGAACCCCTGGACCTGGGCGACACCGGCCGCAGTGCCCCGCGCGGAGCCCGGGCCTTTCTGTGGCTGACCATCCTCGTGGCCTTTGCAGTCGCTGCGGGCGTACTGGTGAAGGCCTGGAGCCGCGATTCGGAGAAGACCAGTACCACAGGCCTGGAATCTGACCAGAGCGGCATCACCAACCGCCTGACAGCCCCCAAGGTCGAGCGCCCAGCCCCAGCAACCAAGCCAGAAGCACCGCCTCCAGCCACAGAACCAAGCCGCTCCTACTATGTCCCCCCGCCCATGCCTGCCGCTCCGCCACCCGTGGATGAAGTCGCCCAGCGCAGGCTCGCCAGCCCCTTGAACGCGGGTGCGGCCGATGGCGGCGCTGCAGCCAGCCACCCCACGGGGCCCAGTGGGCCACTGGCCGATGCCGGGCCGCTGGCCGACAAGCTGCGGCCGCTGGAGCTCGCCCCATCGGTCGCGGGCCAACTGGGCGACCGCAATTTTCTGCTCACGCAGGGCACGATGATCGACTGCACGCTGCAGACCAAATTGGTCAGCACCCAGGCGGGGCTGTTGACGTGTCTGGCCACCCACGACGTGATGAGCGCTAACGGCAAGGTGAAACTGATCGATGCCGGAACCAAGTTCACGGGCTATCAGTCCGGCGGCATCGTGCAGGGCCAGGCCCGCGCCTTTGTCACCTGGAACCGGCTGGAGACACCCGCTGGCGTCATCGTCAATCTGGGGTCACCGGGCACCGGCCCCTTGGGTGAAGCGGGCCTGGATGGCCATATCGACAATCATTTCTGGCAGCGTTTTGGCAACGCCATCCTGCTGTCGCTGGTCGGAGACTTCGGCAGCTGGGCGGCCAACCAAGGGCAGTCTGGCAGCAACAACATTCGCTTTGACAACACCAGCGAAGGCGGCCAGGAAGTCGTGGCCAAGATCCTGGAAAAGTCGCTCGACATCCCTCCCACCCTCTACAAGAACCAGGGCACACGCATCGGCATCATGGTCGCGCGTGACCTGGACTTCAGCCAAGTCTATGACCTTGAACCCATCCCCTGAGCCGCTGCCCTTTGACCGGGCGATTGCGGTCAAGACCTTTTTGCGGCCGCTCGCCCCCCACCTGGCCGATCCCGCAGTCACCGAGATCGCCATCGTGCGGGCAGGTGAGCTCTACACCCGCATCCGTGGGACCTGGCTGCTGCACGAGTGCGAGATGCTGACCTACCCGCATCTGGAAGCCCTGGCCACGGCCCTGGCGGCCTACAACCACATGGCCAAAGCACCAATTCTGTCGGTGCTGCTGCCGGGCGGCGAACGCGGCCAGATCGTGCAGCCCCCGGCCTGCCTGGATGGGACGATGGCCATCAACATCCGCAAGCACACCCAGGCGGCCTTCACGCTCGATGAACTGCAGGCCCAAGGGGCATTCGATACGGTCGAGGACATCGCTGCGCAACGCGAAGCGGGTAGCCTTTCAGCCATAGACCAGCAGCTCATGGCGCTGAAATCAGCAGGCGACATCCCCGCCTTCCTGCACGCGGCCATTCAGGCACGCAAGAACCTGGTCGTGGCCGGGGCCACGGGATCGGGCAAGACCACCTTTGCCCGCTCGCTCATCGATCGGGTACCCGTCGATGAACGGCTCATCACCATCGAGGACGTGCACGAGCTGATCCTGCCGCGCCACCGCAACTGCATCCATCTCATGTATGGCGGCACGCGCGGCCGGGTCTCGGCCACCGACAGCCTGGCCGCCTGCATGCGCCTGTCCCCGGATCGAATCTTTCTGGCCGAACTGCGCGGCCCCGAGACCTGGGATTACCTGGCGGCCCTGAATACCGGCCATCCGGGGTCGGTCACGACCACCCACGCCAACAGTGCGGCCGATACCTTCGACCGGCTGGCTGTGCTCATCAAACAGTCGCCTACGGGCGGCAATCTGGACCTGGCCACCATCCAGGCCTTTCTGCGCCAGATCGTGGACATCGTGCTGTATTTCGAGCGGTTCCGGCTAAAGGAACTGTGGTTCGAGCCGCGACGGCTTGGGCCTGCGTAAGCAATCCGTCCCTTTCATCATCCACGGCCACGCAGCCTGTTCTGCTGGCCATACCCCCTGTACCCGTGTGAGGCGCTGCACACGACCAGGCAGGCCTTGTGCGGGCCTGTCTGGAGTATTTTTCATGCTGACCCACACCAGCCACCTGACCCGATCCCCTGCTGCCGCAGCCAAGCGCCTGGAAGACGCCATGCGCTTTGCCCACCGTAAGGCCGCAGAGGCCAAAACCCAGTCACCCACCGCAGGGCTCGATATCCGGCCCTTCGTTGTACCCGGTATTTCCGAGACCTCCCGGGCCATCCCCAACCACATCGCTCGCTCTGGCATCTTCGCGCCCATCCGACGCGGGGCCAGCATCATGCACAAGGAAACCATCTTTCTGTCCGCCCGCAACATTCAGATCACGGGCAGCGGCGAGCAGTTATCCGAAGACCATGCCGATATCTGGATGCACGCCATGTACCTGCAAGCCACCAGCCCCGCAGGCCAACAGCCCATCGTGAACCGCGCAGATTTCCTGCGCGGAATCGGGCGCAATACCAGTGGGGCCAGCTACCAATGGCTGCACGAAGGCATGAAGGATCTGGCCCGTTTTTCCCTGTGCATCGAAGCCAGGAGGCCAGACGGATCAGCCAAATACAGCTTTGGCATGCACCCGGCCTGCCGGGTACTGCCCATGATGGGCGGCTTCGACTACGCGGACGGCATCTACATCTTGGTCATCGACCCACGCTGGGCACAGATTTTCGGCAATCGGGAATATGCCCTGATTGACTGGGAGACGCGCCAGAAACTGCGCGGCAATCTCGCCCGCAGCCTGCAGCGACTGATCGCCACCTCCGCCGACACGCAGCAGCGCTACAGCCTGCAGTGGCTGAAGGATCGGGCGCATCACACCGGACACCTGAGAAATTTCCGTGCTGCCCTGCTCAAGGCCCTGGAAGAACTGACAGACCTGAACCTGATTGCCAGCCCCCAGATCGGACTGGAAAAAGGCCGGGAGGTGGCCAGCTGGGTCCGAAATAACGGCCGGTCGGCATCGTAATAACAAGGCGCTCGAAAGCCTGAAACCAGGACCAAAAAACCGGCTGAAATCAGCCTGTGGATAAGCGACCACGACCATCGTAATAAGAAGGCGGGCGCATCGTAATAAGAAGGCGCTTTATCGTAATAAGAAGGCGTTTTCGTCGTAATAAGAAGGCGGGAACAAGTGCTGAAACGCAGCATTCATGCGGGTTTCCAGCCATCGAAATCATGCTCTACCTTTCTTCTACCTTATCTCTATCAGAAGCGGTCTGTGGATAAGTCCGTCTGCCGTCCAGCCTGATCACCTCATCCCCAGTCCATCTCAGCCTGCCACGCTGCACAGCCGCTTTGGCGGCTGCATCGGTCAGCAAGTGATCGACATCGGCCCGCTCGGGCCACACCCCACCCATTCCCCCATCACCGCCCTGAACCCGCAGGGCCAAGGAGTTCTCATGTCCCAGAACCCACACGCAAATCTCGACACCCGGCTGCTCGCCATCGCCCATCGGGCCGCCCGTGAGGGCATCGGCGCACTGAGCCTGGGCGAAGCGCTAACTGCCGCCCTGGTGCTGGATCGCGGCGACTGGCTGCAGGAACGCGGCTACAGCATCGCTGACGCGCTGGATCGCATCGGCTGCGACTGGGCCGCCCGCATCCCGACGGTTGCCCGGCAGTTCCAGATGGAGCTGGCCCAGGCCCGGCTGCGCTTCTCGTTCGAGATCGTGCCGCGTGAAGGCGACGGCGAAGGCTACCTGCTGCGTCTGCTCGATCACAACCAGGAAGTCGGCTGCGGGTACTTCCCCGCCCGTGGCCAGTCCGTGCGCTTTGCCGACGATCAATGCGCCTACGACGAAGCCCACGCCGCTGGCCTGGCCTGGCTGGACGGCAAACAAGCCGCCGTGCTGCCCGCCCTGCATCACTGAATCCTCACTCAAGGCCTTTCATGACTGACAACCCGCTCAAACCCGATCCCATCGCCCGTTATCGTGCCGTGCTGGAGAGTCTGGATCCGCGCCTGCGCCAGGCCGCGAAGCTGCGGGCCCTGTACCCGATCATCGAACCCCAGGTGGCTGCAGGCGTGCCTCACGCCGCCATCATGGAGGATCTGGCCGCCGCAGGCCTGCCGGTGCGGCATAACACCTACATCACCACGCTGCGCCGCTGGCGCAAAGCCAGGCGGCAGGCCGCTGAAGAAGCAAGTCAGGCGACCGCCACACCCGCAGTCGAGCCTGACACGACACCCGACTCCAAACCCACTGCACCACCACTGGATGCCATCCAGGGGAGACCGAGCCGCATCCAGACCCCAGGGGATCTACGCAAGATCCGCGACATGCGCATCGACCTCGATGCCCTGCGCCGCGAAGGCCTGGCCAACCGGGCCAAGACCTCCCAAAACACCGAAACCCAACACGACAAGGAATAAACCCATGAAAGTCGCAGTCCTGAACTACACCGGATCGGTCGGCAAGACCGTCGTCGCCTCGCACCTGCTCGCGCCCCGCATGAACGGCGCCCAGATCTTTGCCGTGGAGTCCACCAACGAAACCGGCGCGGACCTGGGCCTGGAAGTCGATCAACTGCGCGGCGAACACTTCGGCAGGCTCTTTCGAGAACTGCTCACCCGTGACGATGCCATCGTGGACGTCGGGGCCAGCAACATCGAGGATTTCCTGAACCACATGATGCGCTACGAAGGCGCGCACGAGGAAATGAGCTGCTTTGTGCTGCCCGTCATCAACACCGGCAAGGCCCAGCGCGAAACCATTAAGACCGTGGCCGCCCTGGCCGAGCTGGGTGTGGATCCCGATCGGGTGCGCATCCTGTTCAACCGAGTCGAGTCCAGTGTCGAGGATGAATTCCCCTCAATCCTCGCCTATGCAGCGAAGACTGGCGAAGTGCAGGCTAACCCCAAGGCCGCCGTCTATGAAAACGAAGTCTTCGAGCTGCTGGCCGATCTGCGCACCACGCTCGCCGACGTGTTGGCCGATCAGACGGACTACCGGGCGCTCTTGAAGGCCGCTGACCGCAGCGACCATGCGCGGATTTCGCAGCTGAGCAATCGGCACGCCTTGCGCGCCCTGGCCCAGCCCGTGGATCGGCAGATGAATGCAGCCTTTGCAGCGCTCTTTGCCTGATCCCGCCATGGACGCGCCCCAGCCCCCAGGCCCGGCCCCGGGCCACGCCCGCACGAAGCTCGATCTGCTGTACCACGATGTGCTGGGCGAAGTCGCCAGCCTCGTGGATCGGCTCGAAGCGGTCAGCGCAAGCCTGGATGCCGCCCAGCAGCAGATCCAGGCCGTGGCCGACACCCAACAGATCCTGCCCCAGCAACTGGCCCGGCATCTCGCCACCACCCTGGAAGCCACCGCCAGGCCCATCCACCTGCAGCACCGGCAGGCCATCCAGGCCATGCTGGATGCGACCGGCACCCGGCTGGATCGCCTGGCCCAGGAGGCAGCCCAGTGCGCCCGCGTCACGCACCAAGCCGCCCGGCGCATGGCGCTCATCGCCGTGGTTGTTGGCGGTACCGCCGGGGTGCTGGGCGGGCTGCTCGCTGGCCTGGCGCTGGGCCAGTGGCTGATCCTCTGATTCTGCAAAGGCCATCATGTCTACCTTGGTCTCCCCCATCACCCGGCGGCGTATCGCCGCCTTTTCCCTGGCGCTCTTTCCCATCGGGACCTGGACGACCGCTGCCACCTACGGCAGCGGCATCGCCTGGCGCGACTGGAATCGCCAGATGGCCTGGCATTTCGTGAAACTCACCCCCAGCTATCCCTTGCTCTATGGAGCGCTGGGTGTGGGCCTGGTACTGGCCCTGGCCTTGATCCTCTTTATCGGTCGCACCGCGAAGACCGAAGGTTTCGAGGGGGCCGCCTACAAGCGATTCGTGCGCGGCACCCGGATGACCACGGCCAAACACCTGGCAAAGCTCTGCACAGAACCTGGCAAACAACAGATCGACGTGGCAGGCATCCCCATGCCCACGGCGAACGAAAACCTGCACCTGTTGGTGAGCGGTGCCACGGGGTCCGGTAAGTCGGTGCTGCTGCGCAATATGGCGGCGTCTGTGCTCGCGCGATCTCGCAGCCGCCGGTACCAGCTGCCCGGCCAGGCACCCGTGCGCAACGACCGCATGATCGTCATCGACCCGAACGGCGATCTGCTCAGCAAATTCTGGCAACCCGGCGACGTGATTCTCAACCCCTATGATGTCAGAAGCGAAGGCTGGTCCTTCTTCAACGAAGTTCGTGCCGACTACGACTGGAAGCGCCTCGCGCATTCCCTGGTGCCCATGAGCCAGGACAAGAACGCCGAGGAATGGAACGATTTCGGGCGGCTGCTGCTGCGCGAAACGGCGAAGAAGCTGCACCAGTTGCAAGGGACGGAGGCCAGCATCATGGATCTGTTCCGGCTGTGCACCATCGAGGATCCCAAGGTGCTGAAGCAGTTCCTGGACGGCACCTTGGCCGAATCCCTGTTTGTCGGATCCAGCGAAGCCAGCAAGGCCCTGTCGTCGGCCCGGTTCGTGCTGTCCAACAAGTTGTCGGAACACACCAGCATGAAGCCTGGCCCCTTCTCCATCCGCGACTGGCTGGATCAGCCCGACGGCGGCGACCTGTATATCAACTGGCGCGAAGACATGATGAGCTCCATGCGGCCCCTGGTGTCGTCCTGGGCGGATGTTTTCATCACCTCAATTCTGTCCATGCCCGAGGGCACCGACAGACGCTGGTGGCTGTTCATTGACGAACTGGCGAGCCTGGAGGCCTTGCCGTCACTGGAAGCAGGCTTGACCAAAGGCCGCAAGAATGGGCTGCGCATCATCGCGGGCCTGCAGAGCACATCGCAGCTGGAACATCTGTACGGGCGCACTATGGCCACCACCATCCGGGCGAGCTTCCGCAACCTGGTCGTGCTGGGTGGATCCCGTACCGACCCGCAGACTGCCAGAGACATGAGCGAAAGCCTTGGCAAACATGAGGTCGAGCGGCCAAAATACAGCGTCAGCCGCAGCGTCGATCATCGGAACACGTCGGATAATATGGATCGGACGATTGAGGACATCGTGACAGCGGCACAGATTCAGGCGCTGCCGGTGCTGGAGGGGTATGTGGCGTTGGCGGGGGATTTTCCGGTGGCGAGGGTGCGAATGCCGTTCCAGCGGTTCAATGGACACGTTGCGCCATTCCAGAGTGGAAAATGACTGCAATCGGCCACGACCCGTCGCTCGAATTCCTTGGCTGAACGGCAGAAATAGGTTGATTGCGGAAGGTCACTGCAGGCTGCTTGGTGGCACCTCCCTGGTAAACGCTCCATTTTTCCCATGATTGTTCGCGCCCGCTCTGTGGGGCATCGTATCGGTTCTGCAAGCAAACAGGAGAACCGAGGATGTCGACGAGTCGAGGACCAGGGCAGGCCTGGTGGGAAATGCACCTTGACGCGATAGCGCGCGAGGGCATTGGCGCCACGGCCTACGCGCAGCGTGAGGGGTTGCCGGTCTCAAGCCTGTATTATTGGCGCCGGCGCCTCAAAGCCCTGGAGCGGAAGGCTCAGGTGCCCGTCAAGGCGGTGGCTGCGCCGGTTGCGCGCCAGTTTGTGCCGGTCAGCGTGGGTCCGCTCGCCGCTGTCGATCACCCTGTCGCGGCGGATCGCCATGTACTGGTGCTGGGCGCTGGCCTGCGTCTGGAGCTGCCCGGCTTGCCCAGCCCGCAGTGGCTGGCGCAGGTGCGTCAGGCGCTGACTGAGCAGGTGCATTGATGCACCCGGGAGTGGCGATTGGGCAGGTCTACTTGTGCTGCGTGCCGGTGGACTTTCGCAAGCAGATCGACGGGCTGGCCGCGCTGGTGCAAAGCGAGCTGGAACTGGATGTCTTCGGCGATACGTTATTCGTGTTCGTGAATCGCCAGCGCAACCGCATCAAGATTCTGTATTGGCATCGCAACGGCTTTTGCCTTTGGCAGAAGCGGCTGGAGAAAGAGCGCTTTGCCTGGCCCGCGCCAGGCGCGCAAGCGACCGTGACACTCACCCCCAAAGAGTTGGAGTGGCTGTTGGAAGGGTTTGATTTATGGGCGAATTATCCTCATAAAACACTGAAATATCAGTCAGTTATGTGATAATTCTGGTATAATTATGCATGTCTGATCGCCCTGCAGCCACCCCATCCTTCCCCCCTGAGCTCAGCCCCGAAATCGGCGCTGTGCCGACCTCGGTTGAAGCCTTCCAGGCGGCATTGAAAGCCGAGCGCGAAAAGACGCTGGCCGAGTTACGGGCCACGCTGCAGGCGCAGAACGAAACCCACCTTCACGCCTTGCGTTCGGCGATGCAATCCGAGTTCGAGAGGAAGCTGCAAGAAGGGATTGCCGCCGGCGTCGCCACAGGGGTCGCCGAGGCGGTGCAACGCATCCTTGAGCAATGGCGCTTGGCCCGGCATCAGGTGTTCGGCCCCAGTAGCGAGTCGCACCAGGGCGAGCTGTTTAACGAAGTGGAAGCCTTGGCCGAGCAGGCCGCTGATCTCGAAGACGCACACGAGGGCGCGCCCGCGCACAACACGCCTCGCCCCAAGCGCGGTCATCGCCGCGCTTTGCCGCCCGAGCTGCCCCGCGTCGAGTTCCTGGTCGATGTCCCCGAAGCAGAACGCCAATGCGCCTGCGGCACCCCCATGGTGCGTATCGGCGAAGACGTGAGTGAACAGCTGGACATCGTGCCGATGCAAATCCGCGTGATCCGCACGGTGCGCCCGCGCTACGCCTGCCCCAAGGGCGATCAGGCACCGGTACAGCAGCCGGCACCGGCGCAGGTCCTGCCGCGCAGCAACTTCAGCGCCGGGTTCCTGGCGATGATGGCGGTGGTGAAGTATGTCGACGGCCTGCCTCTGGCGCGCTTCGAGAAGGTGATGGCCCGCCACCAGGTGGACGTCCCACGCCAGAGCATGACGCGGGCCATGATCAGGCTCGCCCAGGCCTTGCAGCCGCTGCACAATCTGGCCCGCGACACCTTGCTGGATGCGCCCGTCATCCACATGGATGAAACCACGGTTCAAGTGTTGAAAGAACCAGGGCGAAGTCCGACCTCTAAAAGTTATATGTGGGTGCAGCGCGGCGGGCCGCCGGGGCGCACGGTGGTGTTGTTTGATTACGAGGCGAGCCGTTCGGGGCAGATACCGGTACGCCTGCTCGAAGGCTGGCAGGGTTACCTGATGACCGACGGGTACGAAGGCTACGCGCCGGTGGCGCGCCTGCCCGGTGTGGAGCACCTGGCGTGCGCAGCCCATGCTCGGCGCAAGTTCGTCGAAGCCAAACGGGTCAGCCCCAAAGGCAAGAGTGCCCGCGCAGACCACGCGCTGGATCTGTTCGCCCGGCTGTATCGTATCGAGGCCAAGCTGAAAACAGCGAGCGATGCGCAGCGCTTCGAGGCGCGCCAGACCCACAGCCTGCCGATCCTGCAAAAGCTGCGTGCATGGTTGGATGAAACCCTGCCGGGGGTCACGCCCAGGAGCAAGCTGGGCGCGTTGGGATATCTGCACAAGGTCTGGCCGCGCCTGATCCGCTATACCGAGTGCGGCGATTTGCCCATCGATAACAACCCCGCAGAAAACGCCATCAGGCCGTTTGTGATTGGCAGAAAAGCGTGGCTTTTTGCGGATACCCCGGCGGGTGCACACGCCAGCGCGGTACTGTATTCGCTGCTGGAAACGGCCAAGGCCAACGGGCGCGAGCCCTATGCGTGGCTGCGCTTTGTGCTGGAACACCTGCCGATGGCCCAAACAGTGGACGAAATCGAGGCGCTGTTGCCGTGGAATACTCATGACCAAGATTTAGCCATGAATCTCGCCGCCTGGGAATAATGGGGGAGATGCACCGCTTACCGGCGGTGAGGCCAAGTTAGCTTTGCAGCGGCGTGCCGACTTTCTCGAAGAACAGGGACTGGCCCAGCGGCGCGGGCAGCGCGTGATTCTGGTGCGCAACCTGCTAGGCACACTGCGCGATCGGGAACTGACGCAGGCCGCGAAGGACATTGCCGCCGATATCGGACTGGAGCATCGACCGGTAGCCGACGGGCAGCGCGTGGCCGGCATTTACCGGCGCTCTGTCATGCTCGCCAGCGGGCGCTACGCGATGCTCGATGACGGCATGGGGTTCAGCTTGGTGCCGTGGAAGCCGGTGATTGAGAAGAAACTGGGACAGCAGATCGCCGTGACGGTGCGTGGCGGGAGCGTGTCGTGGGAGATGGGGAGGCAGCGTAGCCTTGTTGTTTGAGATTTGCTTTGCCATTAGCTGTCAACCTCAGTGAATAGTCACTTTCTGAACGTTACTATCCAGTGATGGATAGGCATTGATTCTCAATAGCTGATCAATGGCAGACTGATTTTGAATTCCGTGGCTTCAGAGGTGGAGCTTGCCCGGATCTTGCCGCCATGGGCCTCCACAATAGATTTGGCTATCGCCAGCCCTAGACCCGCTCCTTCTATGCTGCGTTGACGTGAAGCATCCATCCGGTAAAACCTTTCGAAAATTCGGTCAATGTGCTCCGCGGGAATGACGGGGCCCGGATTCTTGACGCGTATCGTCGCGACTTTCTCGCTCGACTCCAGGATCACGTTGATGATGTGTCCTGCCGGTGTATAGCGAATGGCATTGGATAGTACGTTGCTCAGCGCTCGGCGAATCATCAGCCTATCCCCTTGCACGCATATCTGTTTGCCGGAGAGTTTCAGCTCCACCTCACGCTCTTCAGCCCATGCGCCAAAGTAATCGAAGAGATTGCGCATTTCGGCCTCCAAGTCAACCTTGACGAGTTCGGGCTTGAGCAAATTGTTATCTGCTTGCGCTAAAAATAGCATGTCGCCAACCATTTTTGCCATACGTTCGTACTCTTCGAGGTTGGAGTACAGAACCTCGCGATATTGCTCGATGCTGCGTGACTGAGAAAGAGCGACTTCAGTCTGTGTTTTCAGATTTGTAATCGGCGTCCGTAATTCATGCGCAATATCCGCAGAAAAACCAGATAAACGTCGGAACACATCCTCCAGTCGTTCGATCATGTCATTGAATGAAATGGACAGTTCCACCAATTCCGCTGGCACGGTGTGAGGTTCCAGCCGGATATGCAATTGATCGGATTTGATGTTTCGTATTTCCCGGCTGATTCGCCGAATGGGGGCATGCCCTTGATAGACGGCCAACCAAGTGGCCAGAATCGCGATCAGGCAGGCAACAGTCGTGATGATGCGAAGATAGGTGCGAAAGCTTTCCAGATAGTGCAAATGGAAGTTGATGCCAGTTGCAACTGCGATAGTGAATATTTTCGCTCCAGGAGTGCTGTCTGAGATGGTGCGTAGAACGGCTCCTCGGAATGTTTCCCCATGATCTTGCCATGTCCCGACAGTTTCGATGGAAATCTTCTGGACGGGTCGGGAAACTTTCGCGAAACGACCCAGATCTGATCCAGGTGAGGCATAAATCTGCACACCGGTTTCAGAGGAAATATAGTATTGCGCATTGTGGTGTCCGGATACCGCAGTGGCAAACCGCTCTTTCAAGTCGTCAGGCGTGGCATTTGAAGGTAACGTGGCCAAGGTATGCTGTAGAACCTGAACAACAGCATTGAGTTCATCGACATCCTGCTGGACGAAATGCTCATTAATGGACCGCTCAATCATCCAGCCGAAGGTGAGGAGCACGAATGTAATCACAGCCCCTATTGAGACGGTGAGCCGTACTGCCAAGGAAGCGGGGCGTCGAGCCATCTGTCAGTCCGGGAGAGTGACATCCAGCATGTAGCCCATGCCGCGTACCGTATGGATAAGCTTGGGCTCGAAGTCGTCGTCGATTTTTGCGCGCAGGCGTCTTATTGCGACATCAATGACATTCGTATCGCTGTCAAAATTCATATCCCATACCTGGGACGCAATGAGCGACCGGGGCAATACCTCACCCTGACGACGAACCATAAGCTCCAGCAGTGCGAACTCTTTGTTGGTAAGGGTGATGCGTCTCTCCTGGCGTTCGGCACGACGGCGTGGGATATCAAGGACAAGGTCAGCGACCTGCAGCTTGTCTTGAAAAGCGGAGGCGGCACCGCGACGCAGCAAGGTACGTACGCGCGCCAGCAGTTCCGAAAAAGCGAATGGCTTGACCAAGTAGTCATCAGCGCCAAGCTCCAGCCCTTTTACGCGATCTTCCACGCTGTCTCTTGCCGTCAGAAAGAGCACGGGTGTAGAGGACTTCGCATCCCGAAGCGCCTGCACGATTCGCCAGCCGTCCACATCCGGCAACATGACATCCAGAATGATCAGATCGTACGCACCTGTAAGCGCCAAGTGATGTCCATCAAGGCCGGTACGAGCCAGATCCACAATAAATCCGGCTTCTGTCAAGCCTTGACGGACATAGTCTCCTGTTTTGACCTCGTCTTCGACCACGAGCAGCTTCATGGCTGGACACCTCTCTTCATCAACATTATGTGGATGACTGTAATCCTACCGTACTGTCGTGGACATGACATAAGCATTACATTTATGTAATGCTTATGTCATTCTGATGAAATGGATCCACCATTTCGAAGTCGCAATATTTGTTTTTTTGTAGAACGGGGGTCGGTTTGCAATCCGCATTGACTGCGCGATAAGCTTGCCCGCATACCCTCCCTCGGTTAAGGGAGGCTACGATATGTGATCCCGTTGGGATTGGGTCCGACCTGGTAGGTGGCAACCACTTTTTTGGTGCCGACATCGATCGCGCTCACGCTATTGTCAAGGGTATTGGTGACGAAGACATATTTTCCGTCTCCGCTCGCGACTACCCCATGGGCGCCTTTGCCCGTCACCACCGTCTCGATCACGCTCTGGTTTCGGGTGTCGATAACCGATACCGTATTATCCGGCTTAGTGTCGCTTCCCTGGTTGGCCACAAACATCGTATCGCCGGCGCCGGCATATAGCTGGATTGGGCCACGGCCGACATTGATCTGGTTGATGACTTTTCTTGTAGCAATATCGATGACTGCGACGCTGTTCTCATCTCGCAATGAGACATATACCTGCTTGCCGTCCTTTGTGAATGCCACTTGCACGGGCGCTTGCCCAACAGAAATTCTGGCTGTTTCCTTGATGGTTTTAGGATCAATGACGGACACAGAGTTATCGCTGAGATTCGCGACGTAAAGTTCGCGTCCATCCGGGCTTAACCGCAGGCCGTGAGGATAAGCGCCGGTGGCAACTTCAGCGGTAAGTTTCCCTGCTTGGGTGTCCACGACGGACAATTGGTTTGCATCCGCGTTCGTGATATAGGCGTAGCGGCCATCCGGGCTGGTGACGACATGAGCAGGATGGTCGCCTGAAGGCAGCGTTTTCAGCACTTTATCAAGTTGATCTACATCCAGGATCAGCAGGCCAGCATCCCCATGGCTGTCGATGTCAACACCATGCCCATTACCATGCCCGCCTCCTTCCGCTTTTGCTGTGCCGACAGCGAGCAATGTTTTTCCGTCAGGAGCAATCTGCACATTGTGGGGTATGACGCTGATCTGAGTCGTTTTTACATCGCCTGTGTTTAGCGTGATTTTGCTAATGGATCCGTCTCCTTCATTAGCGCTATACACGACTCCGTTAGGAAGGGATGATGCATGGACCATGCTGGCGGAAAAAGCGAGGGTGACAGCCAGAAGAATGGGACGAAGTTTGAGCATGATGCCTCCAATATAGACAGGAAAAGAGAACCTGCTTGCTGACCAAGTGCCAGAGCGAAAGTCTCACCTTTCGGACGAGATCAAGCGAAGCAATATCAATGCGACACCGGCGATGCCCTTGCATCGTGGCGAAGAAACTTCGACCGACGGGTCGGAGCTCTTCACAACAGGGCCGATAGTCGAAACTATATGGTTTCGCTTCTGACGTAACTATTACCCTGAGATTACATGTTTGTAATACATGTCCCTGCAATGTATGCAAGGTGCTGCATTGCCTGGGTTTTCAATGGAATTTCAAGAAAGTCAGGAGTGCAATATGAAGATGACAAAGATGTAATGTTGAAGCAATCCGCCTGACAGGTATGGATCGCTATAGTGGTGTCATCGTTGGATATGTAAATTAGCTCTGGCGAGCATTCAGGCAACAGGAGTTTCGAGAAATGAAATGCGATATGAAGACCATGTTGAAAGGTGGCCTAGGGCTGGCTGTGCTGGTTGCGTTGGTTTACGCGACGTTACCGACCGCGCGTGAGTGGATTGTCGCCGCAAGCCCCTTTTTATTCTTCTTGATCTGTCCGTTGATGATGCTCTTCATGATGAAGGGAATGCAATCATGTCATTCCGAGCATAGCGGAAAGAAAAACGAACCCGCGCCTACGCCGGTTCGTGAATCGACTACTAAAACTAAACATTTCGGATGATGAGTAGTTGAAGTGACATCGATCCGTTTTTTATTAACCATGCTGGTGCTGACACTGGCATGGTTGCTTGGCGTTGGTGCCGCACAGTCCTTTGAAATGTCGGCGGGTTCCACGAGTGTTGTGGCATCGGTGCCTACCTCTTCAGCCAGAGGCGTCTTCGATTCGCTACGAGGCTGGTTTGGTGGCGAGAATTCCGACCAGGAGTTGTTGCCGCCGGACGAAGCGTTCAAATCGTTCGCAAGCGCAAGCGATCCCAATACGCTGGTCGTCACGTTGGTAGCAGCCGAGGGCTACTATCTTTATAGGGATCGAATTACCTTCGATCTGCAAGACTCGTCGCCGGACGTCTCGATCAAGGGCGTTGCGCTACTTCCCGGGCAGATCAAGGACGACCCCACTTTCGGGCAGGTCGAGGTGTATTACGGATCCGTCCAGATTCCAATTACGTTGAATAGAAGCAGTGGGTCGGCAGTCAACTCGCTGGATCTACGAGCTTCTTATCAGGGCTGTAACGATCCGACCGGCGTTTGCTACCCCCCGATAGAGAAAACACTGTCTGTGGCGCTCGTGGACACCAGCCAACTCCCTGCCGCTCCAGATAGCGCTATTGTTGTTGCGTCAGAGCAAAGTGGGACGAGCAACAGCATTCAGCAGAGTGCCATCAAGGCTCCTGTATCGGAGACAAGCCTTGTAGGAGAACTGTTCGCCAAAGATAATGCATGGGCTCTCATTGCTGCATTCTTTGGCTTTGGGCTGGTATTAGCGTTTACTCCCTGCATGCTGCCCATGATACCGATCTTGTCGGGACTGATTATTGGACAAGGGCGCTCCATGAGCCGCCGCCATGCCTTCGGTCTTTCCTCGGTCTACGTGCTGTCGATGGCCGTCACCTATGCGATTGCGGGTGTGGCCGCGGGGCTGGCAGGCACGATGCTCGCGGCCTATTTGCAAAATCCATGGGTATTGGGAGCCTTCGCCGCCATCTTCGTGCTGCTCGCCCTGTCAATGTTCGACTTTTATCAGCTCCAGATACCAACTTCCATTCAAAGTCGTCTGACAAGCGCAGCCAACCAATCTGCAGGTGGAAAAGTTCTGAGTGTATTCGTGATGGGCGTATTGTCCGCCATCATCGTCGGGCCTTGCGTTGCGGCGCCGTTAGCCGGTGCGCTGCTTTACATTGGGCAGACCGGGGATGTCGTGTTGGGCGGCGTTGCGCTGTTCTCGCTAGCTATAGGAATGGGGGTTCCGCTTCTGATCTTTGGCACGACAGCGGGTGCGCTTTTACCTAAGGCTGGTCGGTGGATGAAATCCGTGCAGCACTTTTTTGGCGTCACGATGCTTGCTGTTGCCATTTACATGATTTCGCCAGTCATACCTTCCGTTGTCCATATGAGCTTATGGGCCGCTTTGCTCATCATAAGCGCGATGTACCTGAAGACGTTGGAGCCGCTGCCTGATGATTCGCCCGGATTTGCGAGGTTTGGCAAAGGGGTAGGATTCATTGCTTTAGTTTCTGGCCTCGCCATGCTCATCGGGGTGTTATCAGGGGGCAGCGATGTATTGCAGCCGTTAGCAGGCTTACGGACGGGTAGCGTTGCAGTCGCACAGACGAATGGTTCACCCGAGCTCCAGTTTAAGAAAATCACGAGTCTGGCTGATCTGGATTCGCAGGTAAAGGCAGCTTCGGGGCATTACGTCATGCTCGACTTCTGGGCCGACTGGTGCATATCGTGCAAGGAAATGGAGCGCTTCACGTTTACGGATATTCAGGTGAGAAATCGTCTCAAGGATGTCGTTTTACTTAAGGCGGACGTGACTGCGAACAATGCGGACGACCAGGCATTGCTTAAGCGTTTTGGGCTCTTTGGCCCGCCCGGAATTATCTTTTTCGATCGACAAGGAAAAGAAATCAACTTTCAAGTTGTTGGGTTCCAATCCTCAAGAAAATTTCTAAATTCTTTGAGGGCGGCGATTCCACTTTGATTTCTGTTCTTTCGATGGCGGAAAAGCGATAAGCAATAGAACGGTCATTTGACGGACAACCCCGGCATGATTCACGCCTGCTCCGAGCTACAAAAGGTGAGCCACACTATTTCAATTCAGTTATTTTCTATATGACATGCATCCTAAATTAAAAAGCTTTCTTCTCATTTTTGGTTACCTTGTGACGAATGCCGTTATGGCATCGGAAGTTAGGCAGACATCTATCGCTGAAGGCCCTGTTTACATGTTGGGTAAACACTCTCATAACCAAACTCCTCGACTTGAGGGCTTGCAAAAGATGTTTCTTGATACGCCACTTATCGAACACCTGCGTATCAATTCAGGTTTTGGCTACCGGCTTCATCCCTTATCGGGCGAGTGGGCAGGCCATCAAGGTCTTGATTTTCCAGCCCCTAAAGGTACGCCTATCCGTGCAACTGCTCGGGGGAAGATCTCCTTTATTGGAACTCAAAGCGGATATGGAAAAGTGATCTTCGTCGAGCATAATTATGGTTATTCAACGGTCTATGCGCATCAAAGTCGTTTTAAGAATGGCCTAAGAAAAGGGGTTGGGATAGAAAAAGGACAAATCATTGGGTATGTTGGTTCGACCGGAATATCCAGTGGTCCTCATTTGCATTACGAACTGCGCGTCAATAATCGGCCAGTAGATCCCATCCAAGAAAAACAACAACTGGTCTCACATGTCCAAAGATGAAGCTATGTTTGTGCGGTATGAAGGTGGAAATGAAAGTGAGGTTTTGGCTCTTTCTTCTTTGACTTGGGATAGGGCTGATCCATTGATTACAAAAAAGTAATCAACCTGTCATTAGCCTGACAGCCGCACTTGATTAAAGTTAAGTAATGGCGTCTGTCGTTTCAATCTTCGACAGGCAAATGTCAACAAAAAATCAATACACAGGATTCTCACGCGTGAAACGTCTGCCTACGCTAGCTGTTCCCGTACCGTTCATGCCTCGCCGCCGCTTTGTCCAAGGGTTGGCAGCGGGAGGTGTACTTCTTGGCCTGTCGCCTTATGCCCGAGCAGTTGGTGCGCAGTCAACTCGCACTAGCACGGGTTCCGCACAGATACTGGTCGGAACCGAATTTAATTTGGAAATTGGCGAGTCGCCCGTCAACTTTACCGGTAATCCAAGAATCGCCACGACGGTGAATGGTTCGCTACCGGCGCCCACCTTGCGTTGGCGCGAGGGCGATACGGTCACTATCCGGGTGAAAAATCGTCTGAAGGAAGCCACCTCCATCCATTGGCATGGCATCATCCTGCCGTATCAGATGGACGGCGTGCCAGGGATCAGCTTTGCGGGGATCCCGCCGGGCGAAACCTTCACGTATCGGTTCAAAGTGCAACAAAGTGGCACCTACTGGTACCACTCCCACTCGGGCATGCAGGAGGCCACCGGAGTCTATGGGGCGATCATTATCGATCCGGTGGACAGAGACCCTATACGGGCCGATCGTGAGTACGTGGTTCAGCTATCTGACTGGACCGACGAGGATCCCATGCGGGTGTTGGCCAAGCTCAAGATGCAAGGCGACTACTACAACTACAGCCAACCCACTGCCGTGGATTTCTTCCGGGACGCCTCGCAGATGGGCCTGAAGGCTGCCATCGACAAGCGCAAGATGTGGAATGAGATGCGCATGAGCCCAACGGATTTGGCCGACCTGTCTGCCAATGTGTTGACCTATCTGATGAACGGCACGACGCCCGCGGGCAACTGGACGGGTCTGTTTCAGCCAGGAGAGCGTGTGCGGTTGCGTTTCATCAATGGAGCCGCCAACACCTTCTACGATGTGCGCATTCCCGGTCTTCAATTGACTGTGGTGCAAGCCGACGGCGTCAATGTCGAGCCGGTTACCGTCGATGAGTTCCGGTTCGGTCCGGGGGAAACCTACGATGTGCTGGTGCAACCGAAAGATGATGCCTACACGGTTTTTGCACAAGCCATGGACCGTACAGGCTACGCCCGCGGGACGTTGGCCGCCCGCGCAGGCCTGGAAGCACCCGTACCAGGCCTTGACCCCGTTGAATGGCTGACCATGGCGGACATGATGGGCGCTATGGGAGCTGGCGGCATGGCGGGTATGAGTCATGGTGTGGCTGGCCAGCCTTCGATGGGTGGCATGAACCACGGCGGCATGGCCGCAATGGACCACGGCAATATGGCTGCGATGAACCATGGCGGGATGCAGGGCATGCAGGGAATGAGTCATGCAGGCATGGCCGGCATGAAGCACGGCGCCATGCCGGTGGCCGGCGCCAGCGCCCAGGTGCGCCATGCCAGAACGGAATACGGGCCGAGCATCGATATGCGGGTAGACATGCCGCGCACCAACCTGGACGACCCAGGCATCGGCTTGCGCAGTAGTGGCCGACGCGTATTGACACTGTCCGATCTGCATACCGTGGGTGGGCCAATGGATTCGCGCGGCGCAGAGCGTGAAATCGAGCTGCACCTGACTGGAAATATGGAGCGCTACGCCTGGTCATTCGACGGGGTGGAGTACGGAAAATCGACGCCGGTTCATTTCAGCTATGGCGAACGGGTCAGAGTCATATTGCACAACGACACCATGATGACGCACCCCATGCACTTGCACGGTATGTGGAGTGAGTTAGAGACACCGGACGGACAGTTCCAGGCCAGGCGGCACACGATTCCGGTGCAGCCGGCTCAGCGGATCAGCTTCTTGGTGACGGCGGATGCCCTTGGGCGCTGGGCATGGCATTGCCATCTGATGTTGCACATGGACGCGGGGATGTTCCGCGAAGTGGTGGTGGCATGAAGAATATGAACAATCCGTTAGGCATTCTGGTTATGAATAGTCAATTGAAGAAGAAGTTTCTTGCGGCGACCATCATTACAGCGGGGATGACGCCCATGCTTGCCTACGCGCAGGCAGATGGGGGTCATACCGGCCACGCGTCGGAATCCTCAAAGGCTACCAATACGCCGGTGACGGCTCCAGGCATGAATCACGGTTCGATGAACATGCCCGGCATGGATCATGGTTCGATGGATATGTCGGGCATGAATCACGGTTCGATGGGCATGCCCGGCATGAACCATGGTGCAGAGCAAGCTCCAGCACAAGGTCATGACGCTATGAAGGCGCCGACGAAGCAGGCTGAAACAAGCAAAGGTTCTTCCGCCATGTCGGGGATGACGCACGGCCAGCCGAGCTCCAGTGCACCAGCCTCCGTCCACAATATGGACGCCATGGATCACGGCGATATGCAAATGCAAGGCGGTTCGGCACCGCCGGATGCCCGTGACCCGAATGCGTATTCCGATGGTTACGTGCGCAATGCGGGCAAGTATGCGTTGCCACCCTCAGAAAAGTTGGTCATGTCCGACATGCACAACTTCGGTTCGGTGAGTTTCGACCGGCTGGAGTACGTCAGGGCACGAGGCGAGGAATGGGCTGCCTATGAAGGTGAGGCGTGGTATGGCAGTACCTATAACCGTGCCGTGATCAAGGCTGAAGGCGAAGTGGCGAGCGGCAAGCTGCAAGAGTCCAAGACGCAATTACTGTGGCGTCATGCGGTGTCAACATTCTGGGACACAGAGCTGGGTGTGCGTTTCGATCATGGTCAAGGAGCGCCAAACCGGGAATGGTTGGCATTCGGCTTCAAAGGACTGGCGCCTTACTGGTTTGAAGTTGATGCTACCGCTTATGTTGGCCCGAGCGGCCGCACTGCTCTGGGGTTAAAGGCGGAATACGACATCTTGCTGACTCAAAAGCTCTACATTCAACCGAGCGTGGAAATGAATTTTTATGGCAAGGACGATGAGCGCTGGGGCATTGGCAGCGGCTTGACAGACGGCACGGCGGGCTTGCGCCTTAAGTACGAAGTCACGCGTCAGTTTGTCCCGTACATTGGCGTTGAATGGTCCAGTAAATTCGGGAAAACAGCGGATTATGCGCGAGCAGCAGGCGACTCCAAGCAGGAAACCCGTTTTGTGGCCGGCTTGAGCTTTCGATTTTGATGCCGCCTTATACCTTTTCACATGGGCGGCTTAAAACGGCTGCCTGCCAAAACAATCTCTTCAATAGACTACTCACATGAAAAAACCCCTTTCTATTTTGGTTTTGAGCATACTTCCTGCCTTCGCACTTGCAGCGGGCAACCATGCTGGCGGGCATGGCGCACCGGCGCATGGTATGCCTGGTCACGACATGTCTACGATGTCCAAGGCATCTTCGCCAACAGGCCAACCGGGCGACCCAGCCAAAGTCACCCGAACCGTTGAGTTGACGATGGACGACACCATGCGGTTTACGCCTGATGAGATCCAGGTAAGTGCCGGGGAGACCGTTCGTTTCTTTATCAAAAATACCGGCAAGATTCCCCATGAAATGGTGATCGGATCCCTTGCCGAACTGAAGGCTCATGCGGCTGAAATGAAAAAAATGTCGGGGATGCAGCATACCGAGCCGAATATGATTACATTGGGCCCCGGCAAAATCGGCGGCCTGGTATGGCAGTTCGATCAGGCGGGCACTGTGGATTTTGCCTGCCTGATACCGGGCCATATGGAGGCCGGGATGCTCGGCAAGGTAAAGGTCAGTTGATCCAATGTCCCAGAAGAAGTTGATCTTTGGGGTGGCGGGCGTCGTCGTCGTCATCATCGGCGCGGCTGCCATCCTTTACAGTACGATGCGGCCAACAGGCTCGGCATTCATTGACCCTGCGGATCAGTCTCTGGTGATTCAAGGTAAGGCGATCTATGCGAAAAATTGCGCGGCTTGCCATGGCGAGTCGCTGCAAGGGCAGCCCAGCTGGCGCGAGCGCATGGCCAATGGCCGGTTGCCCGCGCCGCCGCACGATAAGACAGGCCATACTTGGCATCATCCCGATGTGATGTTGATCGATATGGTGAAAAACGGTTTGGTTCCAGGCAAGACGGCACCACCTGGTTACCAGAGTGATATGCCCGCGTATGGTGCGGTGCTGACCGATGAGGAAATCATTGCAGTGTTGGCTTATATCAAGAGCACTTGGCCACCCAAGGTCTTGCAGGCCCAAAAAGAAGTGACTATGCAACGGCGCGATTAGAGCAGTACCCGCCATTGCGGTGCTTGCGACCATCCAATCAACCTATTCGATCACGGAGCTTTGCTCATGAGAATCTGGCTAACCGCTGCCGCTTTGGCGGCAGCTTCTACTTTTGCACATGCGAGTCAGAACGTCATCACCGTTTATCAGGATCCCAACTGTGGCTGCTGTTCGGGCTGGGTCGAGCATATGCGGGACGCTGGCTTTGAGGTAAAGGCCATCAAGACGACCGGCATGGTTTCGATCAAGCAAAAACTTGGCGTGCCGATGAACCTTAGTTCGTGTCACACGGGCGTCGTGGACAGTACAGGGCAGATCATTGAGGGGCATGTGCCTGCCCGCGCCGTGCATAAGCTCTTGGCGGACTCCTCGGTCAAGGGCGTTTCCGCCCCTGGCATGCCTTTGAACTCTCCTGGAATGGGTATGCTCGACGGCAACCTCGTTACCGTCGATTTTTCCGGTAAACCCTTTTCCAGGGATTAGCGCTTACCGGAGGCCTCTTATACCGATTTTCGCAGCCTGAGAGCGTTAAACACCACCGATGCCGAACTCAAACTCATCGCCAGGGCGGCGAACATCGGGGAAAGCAGCAGGCCTACGAACGGATACAGGACCCCGGCGGCCAGCGGCACACCCAGCGCGTTATAAATGAACGCAAAACCCAGGTTCTGCTTCATATTGCCAATCGTTTTTTCGGACAAGTGGCGGGCAATGGAGATGCCGCGCAAGTCGCCTTTGACGAGCGTGACTTGGGCGCTATTCATGGCGACGTCAGTGCCGGTGCCCATGGCAATGCCTACATCCGCCTTGGCCAGGGCAGGAGCATCATTGATGCCGTCGCCCGCCATGGCAACAATCCGGCCTTGCGTCTGAAGCTTGCTGACAAGCTCCAGCTTGTCAGCCGGCTTGACTTCACCGTGCACCTCATCGATACCCAACTGTTGCGCCACAGCGTTGGCGGTGGCGACACCGTCACCCGTGGCCATGATGACGCGAATGCCAGCGTTCTGCAGTTCTCGCACGGCTTCTGGTGTGCTTTGTTTGATCGGATCCGAGACGGCCAGCAAGCCGAGCAAGCGACTGTCCGCCGCCAAGTACATGACGCTCGCGCCTTGGGTGCGTAATGATTCGGCGGTATCGGCCATGACGCCGGCATCCACCCCTTCCTGATCCATCAGCGCGGTGTTGCCCAGGATGAGGCGTTTGCCGTCCACCTTCCCGCGCACGCCGATGCCGCTGCCGGATTCGAAGTCGTTGACGGCGCTGAGGCGCAGCCCGCGCCCGCGCGCGGCGTCGACGATCGCGTCGGCGAGCGGATGCTCGCTGCCCTGGTCCAGGCTTGCCGCCAGTCGCAGCACTTCGTCGGCGGGCAGGTCGCCGGCGGGAACAGCTTGCTCGAATGCCGGGCGCCCCTCGGTCAGGGTGCCTGTCTTGTCGACGATCAGGGTATCGACCTTGCGGAGGTTCTCGATGGCTGCCGCGTCGCGAAACAGCACGCCTTGCGTGGCGCCACGGCCGGTGGCCACCATGATGGACATGGGCGTAGCCAGTCCCAGGGCGCAGGGGCAAGCGATAATGAGCACGGCGACGGCGTTGATCAAGCCATACACCCAGCTGGGTTGCGGGCCCACCAGTCCCCAGACAATCAGGGTAAGAATGGCAATCGCCACAACCGCCATCACGAAGTAGCCGGCCACCTGATCCGCCATGCGCTGCATTGGCGCACGAGAGCGCTGCGCCTGAGCGACGAGCTGAACAATTTGCGAAAGCACGGTGGCCGAGCCGACTTTTTCAGCCCTGATCACTAGGGCGCCGGAGGTATTCATGGTCGCACCAATCACCTTGTCGCCGGGGCGTTTGCTGACCGGCAACGGTTCGCCGGTGAGCATGGATTCATCCAGGGAACTGGCGCCTTCTTCCACCATTCCATCGACAGGCACTTTCTCACCGGGACGCACCCGCAAGCGGTCGCCTTCGTGGACATGGGCAAGGGGGATGTCTTCTTCCGTACCGTCCGCGTTGATTCGGCGGGCTGTTTTCGGAGCGAGTCCCAGCAACGATTTGATGGCCGCGGAGGTCTGGGAGCGCGCGCGCAGTTCGAGCATCTGGCCAAATAACGTGAGCGAGATGATGACCACCGCCGCTTCGAAGTAGACGGCGATCCGGCCCATGGACATGAAGGTTTCCGGGAAGACTTCCGGTGTTACCGTAGCAACAACGCTGTAGATGAAGGCTGCGGCTGTACCTAGACCAATCAGCGTCCACATATTGGGGCTGCGGTTGATGACCGATTGCCAGCCCCTTATAAAAAATGGCTGGCCGGCCCACAGTACCACTGGAATCGACAACACCAGCTCAATCCATGTTTGGGTGGCCATGCTGAACCAGCCGAGTTGGGGGCCGAACATGGCCAGTACTGTCACGACGACCGTGAAGGGCAAGGTCCACCAGAAGCGCCGCGAAAAATCCTTCAGCTCTGGGTTGTCGTCTTCCAGGGTGGGCATCAGTGGTTCTAGCGCCATGCCGCATTTCGGACAGCTTCCGGGATGGTCTTGCCGGATTTCTGGATGCATGGGGCAGGTATAGATCGTGCCGGGCGCGGCTTCTTGAGAAGTGGCTTCGTCCTTCCTTTGCGGGGCGATGAACTTTTCAGGATCGTGCTTGAATTTTTCCAGACACTTCGTGCTGCAAAAATGGAAATGCCTGCCTGCATGCTCAAGGTGATTGGGCGAATCTTTTGTGACGTGCATGCCACATACGGGATCCGTCAGCCCGGAGGCATGGCCGGATGATTCTGCGTGGTGGTGCTTATGTCCCGAAGGTGAGCTTGTATTTGTCACAATGGCCTCTGCTGCAAGACTGGACGACGGAGTCACGAAGCCGACAGCGCCCCATGATGTACGTATACTCATTACATCATGCCATATGAAACTTGATTTGCCCTGACAATTCGATTACTCATCAATTACATTTTTGTCATTTTCGGATAAATGGTTGTCCTTCTGATAGCTTACGTAGTATTGGGTTGAATCAATATTATTTATGCCATTATTTTCAATTTCAAATGGATGTAAGAGGAGCGCTTGACGATGCCACTGACCTATCATGACGCACTCCGCATGATGTTGCACAGGCTTTGGTGCATTGATTGCGTCATGTTGATAGCTTCCGCCAGTGTTAAGGTTCTAAGTGAGGTTCGATGGAATTTCGACACCTACGCTGCTTTATAGCGGTAGCAGAGGAATTGCACTTTGGGCGTGCTGCAGAACGATTGCATATTGAGCAATCCCCCTTGTCTCGAACAATTAGGGAGTTTAAAGTGGACCCCGAAATCGAGACAGCGGTTTAAGCTGTAATCCGAGGAGGAAAGCAGCGTGACAGAGGTTAAGAAACGCAAGGTTCACAGCGCAGAATTCAAGGCGAAGGTGGGCATGGAAGCGATCCGCGGGGAGAAGACGCTCAACGAAATAGGACAACAGTACGGTGTGCATCCCGTGGTGGTCAGCCAGTGGAAGAAGGCAATCCAGGAACAGGCAGCCACGCTGTTTGCCAGCAAGCGTGGCCCAAAGCCTGCAGAGCACGCCGACGAGGACCGCTTGTACAGCGAGATCGGGCGCCTGAAGATGGAATTGGATTGGCTCAAAAAAAAGTCCGGACTATGAACGCAGACGTACGGATGAACTGGGTCATGCAGGACACGTCCCTGTCGATTACTCGCCAGTGAGAGCTCGCGCAGGTGCCCCGGGCAACTTTCTATGGCCGCAGGCCCGCCAATCTGGCCAGTGATGAAGACTTGCTGTACATGCGGCTGATCGACGAGGAGTACACCCGCCACCCGTTCTACGGCAGCCGCCGCATGGTGGTATTTCTGCAGCGTGGGGGCCACGAAGTGAACCGCAAACATTGCCCGTCGTGTGACGAAACTATCAAAATCGGCTTTCCAAACCATCCGCTCAAGTTTCTTGACATCCACTGTTTTGCCAGTCTTTGTGGTCGCTGAGGGACCTTTCCAATGTCCAATGAGCGCTCAATAATCGAAATTATATTTCTCGCTATATCGGAAAGGCTGAGATGATTCGTTAGCATTAGCTCGACTAGGTTGTACTTGTCACCACCGAGCTCGAATGATTCCTGAGTTAAAGGGGCATTCTGCATTAACCTCTTGAACGCGGAAAATTGGCGCCACCTGGTAGCTAGCGGCATGGACGAAAATTGTTGTTCAAGAGCCGCCCGATATAATGGTACGCTTACCTGCAATGACTTAGTTTCACGCATCGCGGCATTGACTTTATCACTCACAATTTCGGAGACTGACCGCTTTTCGAACCCAGGCAATAGTTCAAAAAGCACGCTAATGGTTCCATCCTCGTAAAGCCGGATCATTGGAGTACAAAGAGAGTACGCGTCATCACCATCTAAGCGGATTGCTACAGGGCTGACCTGGATTCTCACACTATCCACCGGAAACGAGGATGCGCCATTCGAAAACTTGCTATCAGAGTTCAGAAGGTGGAGCGCCTTCCATACACCCATTGTTGCTGCGTCAGTTGGATGGCATGCCAAGAATTTCTCAAGGCCAATAATTGAACTTCCTTGTCCATCTAATGATTGCTCTATCAGCAGCTTGTCGCAGGTGACCGAACGCTCCGACCGGTAATAGAGCGCACCTCGACTGCAGAGCGCAAAGTTGAACGCATCGGATTGGACCAGTATGCGGCATGCACGTTCTAAGTCAACGCGTTCGGAAATCTTCGAAGAGTAGAGGAAACAAATATTGCCGTTGTATCTATGCTCGGGCGATCGACGACGTTTCAAAAAACTCTGCATACTCATTTTTGAACTCTATAAATCATTGGTCTTCATTATCCTAATTTGCGCTAGTAAAGTTGCTCACTTCTGGGCCAATATGCAAAGTTTTGTTATCTATAGAGTCTCTAAAGAAACATACCTCAGCTGAGGAGGCTGTGTCTGCTCCTGGCCGATAGCTGACCGTGTTAATCCACAGCTCCTGTGGAAAACCCTGTGTAATCCCCTTGCCCTTCCCGCCAACAGCCAGCATCGGCGCACCTTTCGCGTCTGCTGGCTAATCTTTTACCACCCCCACTTTCCGGAGCACCCATGATCTCGCATAGCCAGATCTATCGGGCCCGTGCGGCCCTTGCGACCCACTACTATGCCGATCAGGCCGACGACTATTACAGCCGAGACGGCAGCGCTGCGACCTGGCAAGGCGAAGGTGCCCGGCGCCTGGGCGCAGTCGGTGTCATCGATCCCGCCCGGTTCAAAGCTATGCTGCAGGGTGATTTTGGCCACGGCATCACGGCCAGTCAATCCGTGCGCAAGGACGCCAAGGCCCGCGCGGCGCTGGATCTGACCTTCGGTGCCCCCAAAAGCATCACGTTGCAGGCACTCATCGGTGGCGACGAGCGCCTGATCCGGGCGAACGATGATGCCGTGGCCACGGCCCTGACTTACGTCGAACAGCACTTGGCCATGGGCCGCAGGAAGGAAAACGGCAAGTCGCGGGTGGAGCATACGGGCAATCTCATCATTGCCAAGTTTCGCCACGAAACGGCCCGGCCCACGGAAGACGCTGCACCGGACCCGCATCTGCACGTCCACGCGCTGCTCATGAACCTGACGCAGCGGGCCGACGGTCAGTGGGTGGCACTGTCCAACGAACAGATTTTCCAACTCCTGCGCGTCACGGACTCTATCTACCAGGCGACGCTGGAGCGCAATGTCCGGGCGCTGGGCTATGACGTGCGCCACGAGAAGAACCATATCGAGCTTGCCCATATCAACCGGGAGCAGATCGAATTCTTCAGCAAGCGCAGCGCGGGCATCACGGCGGAGCTGGCCGCACGCGGCACCAGCCGCGACCAGGCCCCACACGCCCTGCGCCAGGGCATCACCCTCGCCCACCGGCAGGAGAAGACCCAGGCTTACAGCCGAGCCGAGCTGCAGCAGGAATGGCAGGCAACTGCCCGCGCCATCGGCATGCGGTTTGACCCGACAGGCCTGCAGGCGACCATCCAGCCACGGCAGGACACCAGCAAGGCCTCTAATCTGGTGGCCCAGGCATCGCTGGACTGGGCGATCCAGCACCTGGCCGAGCGCGAATCCGTCATGCCGCTGGCTGATCTGCTGCAAAGCGCCGTGCGCCACGCGGGCGGTCATACGGATATCACCGCCATCCAGTCGGCCATCCAGACCCACGTACGGGCAGGGACACTGATCCAGGAAGCCCCACACTACCGCAGCACGCAGGACATGAAGGATGCGCCCATGACCCGAGACGGCTGGGCCGCCGAAGTCGTGCACCTGCGCGGGACTTCGCATGAATCCGCCCTGCAGTTGGTCGATCAGGCCATCACCCAAGGGCGGCTCTTGATGGAAAGCCCCCGCTACGCCACGCGCAAGGCCTATGAGGCCGAATCCCGGATCCTGACAGCTGAAGCCAGCGGCCGCCGCGCCTGGCAGGCTCCCATCGCCAGCACCGCAGCCGAAGCCGGGTTGGATGAGCGCCTGACCCCAGGGCAGCGCGAAGCCGTGATGCTGATTGCCAGCGACACCGATCAGATCAGCGGCATCCAGGGCTTGGCCGGGACCGGCAAGTCTTTCGCGCTGCAAAACGCCCAGACCATCCTGCAGCAACAGGGCCACAGTCTGGTGGCACTTGCACCCTATGGCGGCATGGTTCGCAATCTGCGCAAGGACGGCGTCCCGGCCAATACCGTGGCCTCGGTGCTCTCCGCCCGCGACAAGCGGCCCTTCACCAGCCAGCTGGGCCCGCAGACCGTGGTGGTGATCGACGAGGCCGGGGTCGTGCCCGTGCGCCAGATGGACAAGCTCCTGGCGCTCATCCAGCCTACCGGCGCGAAGGTGGTGCTGCTGGGTGACACAGCCCAGACCAAGGCCATCGAGGCCGGCCGCGCCTTTGCCATGCTGCAGGAACACGGCATGAAGACCGTACTCATGGGCGACATCCAGCGCCAACGATCCGAACGGCTGCGCCATGCTGTGCAGCTGGCCGCCCATGGCCAGGCCAGCCGCTCCCTGCCCTTGCTGGATCGGGTGCTGACCATCCCGGATCAGTTCAGCATCGATGAGCATGGTCAGAAAACGCGCGATTGTTCTGCGCGGTATGAAGCCATCGCCCAGGCCTATATGGAGCTGCCCGCCGATCAACAAGCCAGCACGATCGTCGTGACCGGCACCAATGCCTCGCGCCAGGCGATCAATGCCCGCATCCACGCCCTGCGCGGCCTGGAAGGCAAGGGCCAGCGCTGCCAGCTGCTGGCCCGCCACGACACCACTCGGGCTGAGCGCAGTGTCTCCCGGTACTACACCGTGGGTGATATCGTCGTGCCCGAACGCGATTACCAGTGCGGCCTGAAACGCGGCGAGCTGTACTGGGTAACCGGTAGCCCACGTCATGACCGCATCACGGTGCAGGCGGTGAACCCTGGCGCATCAAAACCTGAGCCCATCGAGATCATCCCCCGCACCATGAGCAAGCTCTCGGTCTATCACCTGAACGAATCGGAACTGTCCATGGGCGACCAGGTGCGCATCACGCGCAACTATGCCCAACACGACCTGGTCAACGGCCAGCTGGCGCGGGTCGTCGCCATCGAGGCCAGCACCGTCACCATTGAAACTGGCAGCAGAAGCATCACGCTGCCCACCGATCAACCGCTGCATCTGGACTATGCCTACACCACCACGGCGCATAGCGCCCAGGGTCTGACCTGCGACCGGGTGCTGTACAACGCGGAAAGTTTCAGCCGCACCACGGCCCAGGATACCTACTACGTCAGCATCTCGCGCGAGCGGCATGAGGTTGTGGTGTTCACGGATGATGCCGACAAACTGCCAGAACGGGTGGATCGGCTGGGGGTCAAGGGGCTGGCGCATGACATCGGCGGGCTACACCACGATCTACCGATTCATGGCACAGCTGAAGCAGAGATCCAGCCAGCAGAACCGGATCAGGAATTGGCGTGGCAGTAAACTTGTACTTGCTGCCCAATCCCAGCAAGCCGCCATACTCATGTCGCCATACTCATTGACAGCCAGGCAGCAACTTGAGACAATACGACCAACGCAATAGCTGGTGAGCCCATAGGGCAAAAGCGTTGACTGCCACGCAAGTGGTTCCGCCCAGTGCGGAGGTAACAGACGCCAGACTACGGGGCCCCACTTGTTGGGGCCTTCGCTTTTGTGGGCTCCGCTGCACCTATCTGGGCTTTCTGGGCCTCTGCCCTCGAAGCACACTGCCCAGAAGCACATTGAATCCCACCTTGCCTTTGCCCGGATCCGGCTTTCCGGTACTGAGTACATACGCGCTCTGCACGACCAGCAGGACGCTATCGATTCCCTGCTCCCTCCAGGCTTTCACATTGAAGAACACTGCATACCGGATGGACTGGCCATCTACCGTGGGCAGGTCCACGGTCACATAGTTGTCGTCCTTGGCAAAGCCACAGCGCCGTACACCCAGCGTTCGAACAATCTTGGGCAGTTCTCTGGAAAGCTGATAGCGCTCCAGTGAAAATGTGCGGGTCTCGCGGTCGTCGGCATAACGGTTGCCTGGGTCATCATCGCTCTCGCTCTTGCGGGTGAAGCAGTGCATGCCAAATCCCACATGAACCAGAACCACCCGCGCCGGTAAACCCGCCTTGGCCTCCAGAGTGACTTCATATCTGAAGGGATGCAGATGACTCAGCCCGAATACCTGGCCTGCCCCATCCACATGAGGCTTCCATCGCATGACTCCCGCGTTCCAATTGACTGACACGTAGACTGACCAATTCTGTGCTGTGGACCAGGCGCAAAGGATACAGACTTGCGCTCAATCCGGATACCCACCAACCAAGCCTTGCCGCCATTTCCAAGACGGCCATCGGGATCCAGAATTCAGCGAAACCATCAGAACTAACCGTAGGGGGATGAAATACCGACCATCCGTATTCAGACTGTCTGCCGGATGCCCTTATAACGCTTTTAGGACGTATTCTGCTTGCCTTCGCCATGCCCTGCGCCTGTCACCCTGCCGTCTCGCTCTTGCCTCCCACCTGTATCCGCAGCGTATCCAGCATGGCTCTGAAATGAAACTTCTTGTCTCGGCCGAAATGTCTACGCGCCATTCGGCCACAGTCGTGGCCGCCGTTCTTCCCGCTGGATCAATGGCTTGCGCCATTCCAGTGCCCTATCTGTCCTACATCGCCAACACAGGCCCGTTTCCAGCAAGCCATTGATCCACAAAGCCTTTCCCCACCCCGCCAGGGGTGCGTCATGTGTGGGACGTTTAAGGCCACAAATGAGCGCAGCGAATTTGGGGACTGAACGGCCCAGCCTGGCCGGGAACCGGACAGGCAGCGTCACGGCACAGGGCCCCAGGCGAAGCCGGGGAACGGGGCCATACATATCAGCACCAGGCAGGCCACAGGATGCACAGGCGGATCCAGGATGGCCACCACCAGGCCCACCAGCAGCAGCCCACAAAAACCAACAGCCAGAACGCAACAAGGCCCGGGCAAAGCCGGGCCAAGATGCCATGCAGGACCGGCCGGGATCATCCAGCCGAGGTCATGCAGTCTCTCAAAACGGAATATCCGACTCCTCCAGCGCGGCGGATCCAGCCGTAGGGGCCGAAGCCGGAACCTGCCCGCTACGTCCCTTCGCCCGGCCTGCCGCAGTCGCTGCCTTCGCTTCTCCCGCCTGGCCGTCATCCCGTCCGCCCAGCATCTGCATCTGGTCGGCGATGATCTCGGTGCTGTAGCGGTCGGTGCCGCTCTCCTTGTCCTGCCATTTGCGGGTCTTCAGGCGCCCTTCCACAAACACGGTGCGGCCCTTCTTCAGGTATTCGCCTGCGATCTCGGCCAGGCGGCCGTAAAACACGATGCGGTGCCATTCGGTTTCTTCGCGGCGCTCGCCGCTGGCCTTGTCGCGCCAGGTGCTGGTGGTGGCAATCGACACGTTGCAGACGGCGGCGCCGTCCGGGGTGTAGCGGATCTCTGGATCCTTGCCCAGGTTGCCGATGAGGGTGGCGCGGTTCAGTGATGCCATGGTGATTCTCCTATGATTAAAGTCTGGGTTGATGCCCCCAGGCCGAAATCCGGCCCAGGGCGAATAAGCTGATCAGGCCTGGTTCAATGCGTCCAAGTGGCGGATCACGTCCTTGGCGGCCCATTGGGCGTTACCGGTCAGCTGGCGGACCCAGGCGCTGCGCATCGGGCTCCAGCGAAAGCCGCAGCGTTTGAGCACGTCGCGGGTGTCCTTGGCCGGTTTGCTGTCAAACAGGAACATGGCGCGGTTTTCCTGCGGATCCTCGCGGTAGGTGTAGCCGTCTCCTGCCTGCTCGGTCTCGGTGCGCTCGGTGGCGTCTTCCAGCTCCTTGATACGGGCCATGATGCGGTGGATGTTGGCGTTGTTGTTCTGCAGCTGATACGGCGCAAAGCCGACCCGACCGGCATAGTCAGGCGTCACCAGCTCGCGGGCGCGTTCCGCATAGGTCAGGCCGGATTCCACCAGGGCGGCCACCTGCGCATCAGCCCCAGCCTTCGCGTGGCGGCGCAAAATGGCGTTGATCGCCTTCATCGTTTCCTGAATGGCCTGCAGGCTGGCGAGCTTGGCCTGCAGTTTCTCGATGGCAGCCGGGTCGTCGCTGGAAATCCCGCCCTTGCCTACCGATGCGGCCTTTCTGGCGTAGTGCTCGGCCTTCTTCTGCAACTCGACGGACTGTTCAAAACCTCGGCTGATCCGTTCCCGATAGCGGCGGTCGCGGCCTTCGGAATAGTGCCCCACCAGGATGGGCTGGCCCATGGGGATGGCATCAGCCATGCGGCTGGCCTGGGATGCGACCGCATCCGACTGTGCGTGTGCCTGCCCCGCACGTTCTTCATAGCGGGCCTTGCGGGCTGCCTGTTTGGCTTCATAGGTGTTCATGGTCTGATTCTCCAAAACAAAAGTTGAACTGCTTTTTCAGCTGACCGGATCCGAAGATTCTTGAGCCGGAACGTCAATCCGCCGTGTGGGGTTGACGCTGGTTTCCCGGTCTTGCCGCCGTCTTCCGTGAGTTCCGTCGCCGTGCCGATCTGGACCACGCAGCGCCGAGCGGAAAGGGGCAGGCACGCAAGCCGCAGCCCGAAGCCGAAGGCGCAGGGACCGGGTGAGTACCTGGCAACGCGCACCCCTTGCAGCGAGAAGCGAAAGTGGTACACGTCGGCGTTTCAGGCGGCGGGAGTCACGGAAGATGGGATCACGGCCCGATCCAGACGATGACCCCACGCGGCAGCCGCGCGGCGAGCGCCACTAGCCCCGCACCCTCGGGGCTCTGACTGGGCCATGGCCCGCATTCCAGCAGTGACCTTTGCCAGCGGCACCAGACGACAAGGCCGACTGGGGCACCCTGACCCGGTCGGCCTTGTTGCTTCATCCGTATCTGGCAAAACCGACTTCTCCCGGCTCCTGCTTCATGATCAGCCGATCATGCTCACATCCCCGCCTGCAGTCGGGCGGGGCGGATCCCCCGCCCTGCCCTGGTTCCTCCTACACTTGCCCGCGTTCGGCCAGCGATGTGGTCTCTGTTGCACTCACCACGATATGGTCCAGTATCCGGACATCGATCAGAGCCAGCGCCTGTTTCAGTTGCCGTGTCAGATGCACGTCGGCAGCGCTGGGTTCCGCGATCCCTGATGGATGGTTATGTGCCATGAAAAGCGCAGCCGCATTCAGGCGGAGTGCCGTTTTGACGATCTCGCGCGGGTAGATGTTCGCCTGGCTCAGCGTCCCCATGGCCTGTTCGATGTAGCGGATAGGCCGCAGCTGTGCATCCAGGTATAGGAAAGCGGCGCATTCGTGGCCAAGCCCGGCCAGTTTGGACTGAAAAAATGACCTTACCCGCTGGGGGTTACCCAGTGCATTGTCCATGGAAATCAGGCTAACGGCGGCTTCGCGGCCTGCCGCCAGAATCTGGCTATCCGTGGCAGGCTTGTAGCGTCCGCTGGGGCTGCGCACATACAAGGGGTGTGCGTCGTTCATGTTGTCATAGCTCAGCGCGGCGGTGCTGTTCGTGTTCATGAGTGCTTTCTCCTTTCGGGGTTAACCGGCTACCGGGGCCGAAGATTCCGAGCCTTTCGTAGGTTTTGCGGTGTCCGCAGACCTACCTCTGGCCCGGAGTGCCACCGTTGCCGTGAGTTCGTCGCCTTGCCGCGCTGGATTACGAAGGGACGACCGGAAAGGGGCGGGCACGCAAGCCGCAGCCCGAAGGAGAACGAAGAGAAACGAAGGGACCGGGTGAGTACCCGACAACGCGCACCCCTTGCAGAAAGGAGCACAGTGATACAGTCGGCGTTTTGGGCGGCGAGATCAGGGCAATGGCTGCCCGCGCCCGTGGGAATGGACTGCGGATGCCGGCCGCGCGGCGAGCGCTGCTACCGGACGAAGGACGGTCCGACTTAATGCGCTGTGATATGTGTCCCGCCGCTCACCTGGCATCTCCGTAGGAAGGCCAAGCAAGACACGAGCGAGAAAACCGACGACGGCTGACGATGAGAGTAAAGCTGCCTTACGTTTGCGCGCAACTACAACTATTGCGACTCGCCTGTATGGGCGGACAAGGCACATCCCCCCAAGAACAGAACACACAGCAGTCGCCCGGCTTGGGCCGCAGCAACGCCTCGCATTGACTGCACCGGTAGAAGAAGAGGCACGCATCGGTAGGCATAGTTTCCTTCTGACGGTGGCCGCAACGCGGACAGGCAAGGACGGATTCGAGGATCACGTTATTCATGGTGAGATCACTTCTTCTGCACTGTGGACGGGTAGCCCACGTTGGTCGTGGCAGTAGTCAGCGCCGTGAGTTGCGCCTTGTCCGGGTCGTAGGTGACGGTAGCGGTTTTCTTCGCATAGTCGACTTTGACAACACTCACCCCCGGCACCTTTTTCAACGCCGCCTTGACCGTGATCGGGCAGGTCTCGCAGGTCATGCGCTGCACATCAAGTGTTACCGTTTCGGGGGTAGCGGCGAGTGTCGTCGCAGACAGAGCCAAGAGCGCGACCAGCAGCAACTTGCGCATAGGAATCTCCTTTCAGTAGAACAGTGGAGCGAACCACGGAACGGCCAATAGGCCAAGCAGCAACGCGGTGACAAGCCAGAACACTCGCCGCTGCCGCAAGCGCACGTTCGGACTGCAGCAGGAGGCGCCCGGTGAGCAAACCGCCGGCAGCAGATAGAGTCTGCAAAACGCAAGCGCGAGAAACAGCAGCGTGAGGCCAATGAAGACGGGCCGGTACGGCTCCATCGCCGTAAGGTTTCCCACCCAGGCTCCCCCTGCGCCAAGTGCAAGCAGTATGAGCGGGCCCACGCAGCACACCGACGCGCCAACGGCCGCCAAAGTACCTGCCATCAGAGAACCTCTGCCAGTGAATCGTGCCATGCCATTTCCTTGCACCTATCTGCTCAGGTGCTACTCTAAATCCCGTACCGAGGTACGAAGTCAAGCGAGGGAGAAACGGATGGCGGCAGCACTGACAATCGGCAAGCTGGCAAAGGCGGCTGAGGTGAACGTGGAGACGATCCGCTACTACCAGCGGCGTGGCCTGCTGGATGAGCCTCCGAAACCACCCGGTGGCCAGCGACGCTACCCGGCCGAGCAGGTCAAGCGGGTGCGTTTCATCAAGCGCGCACAGGCGCTGGGGTTCACGCTATCGGAGATTGGCACACTGCTTGCGCTGGACGCAGCCCGCGTTTGCCACGACACGCGCGCACTCGCCGCTCACAAGCTCACGTCGATCGAGCAGAAGATGGCGGACCTCGCCGCTATGCGGCGAGTGCTGGACGATCTGGTGCAGCAGTGCGATGCGGGAGGTGGCGGAGCCGAGTGTCCGATTATCGACGCGCTGGCGGAAGAATCACAGCCACTGGAAAGAACGCAGGACTCGCAGGCCCTTGTTGACCTTCCCATTGTGAAAAGGTTTAAAGTGACGAGGTTGGGGTCAAGGTGATTTTCTTGCAATAACCCAGCCTCAAAGGGTCACCCACATGCTCACGAGAACAAGTCATACGAAGCGCCTTCTTATTGCCCTCGCGGCAATGCTGAGCCTGCTGTTCGTGCAGCTGGCTTCAGCAGCGTACGGATGTCCGCCGACGTTCACGGGTGACGCTGGGTCAATGCCCAACATGCAGACGGCGTACGCAGACTGCACACAGATTGATGCGGCACTGCCAAGTCTGTGCGCAGTGCAGGTGAGTGCCAGCAGCAACGTCCCTCTCGTTCACAAACTCAAGGCCTTCCCGCACGCCGCAGGCTTGTGGAGCATTGGCCTTCTTGGTGCCCCTTCTGGCGCCTTCGCTGCAACGCCATCCGTTCAGCCTCCCCCCGGCCTGTTCAGGGCCATTTCGCCGCCGCTGTCTATCCGCGACTGTCGTTTTCTGATCTGACAATCCGCCGCAACACCTAATCGGTAAGCGGTCACCCGTAGTCCGTCTCCTGCTGCGCGCGTGCCAGCCTAATCGGCTGCGCCCGTCCATGCGCGGGCCGCAGCGGGCTGCAATCAGACAACAGACCCCGAGGGCCCGTTTCGGCTGGCGCTCCCGGATCTCCAGATCACAAGAGGAACACATGATGAAAACATCTTCGACAACTATCTTCGACACACCCCAACGGGTTGCCTTCGGCAACTGGGCCGCTCGCCACAAGTTTTGGCTGGGTGCCGCATCCGGCGCATTTGTCGCAGTGGGCCTGACGGCTGGCTGGGACCGGCTGGCAACCCTTGGAGCGCTCTCCACACTTCTCGCGGTGCTGCCCTGCGCACTCATGATGGGCCTCTGCATGAAGATGATGAAGCACACGGACTCGAACGGCGCATCGTGCTCTGGCACTCAACCAGATCGGACGGCTGAGCCCGCCAGTCCTGACCAAACTGCCCTCCAGGCACCGCAAATAGAATTCTCACCGGCGCGAGTTTTGGAACAGGACCATGCGCCCATGAAAGCTCCAACTACCCTGGCTGAACCTGGAGCGAATCGATGATGGGCGGCAGCGTGACGTGCGGCGGCATGATGGGGTTGATGGGTATCGGCGGGCTGCTAGTGCTCGTCCTCCTCATCCTTCTGATCGCGGCACTCATCAAATACCTATTCAAGAAGTAGGCGGGTGCGGACGGCTGTGACGCTCGGATTCCCCGCATCGTCTGGTAGCAACAGGCATCGATATAGAGGTCAGCATGACAACACATCACTTCATCACCCGCCGCACCTTTCTGGGCTATGCCGGCACAAGCGCCGCAGCGCTTCTCGCCGGCTTGCCGCCGGTTGAAGCAACTCCTGTCACGAAAGAGGGAGGCAATGCCTTTGAACCCGACGTCGCGCTGGAGTTGACGGCCAGCCCTCAAAGCGTTGCACTGCGCTCGGGGCCCGCGACGCCCGTGTGGACCTACGAGGCGCAAGTGGTAAAAGGCGACCCGGCAAGCGTGCATGCATCCCCCGGCGGGTACCTCGGGCCCACCCTGCGCGTGCGACGCGGCCAGAAGCTGCGCGTCGACTTCGTGAACCACACCGACCAGCCCAGCATCGTCAACTGGCATGGGCTGCATGTGCCGGCCGACATGATGGGGCTGCCGCGCTACGAGGTGAAACCAGGCGAGCACTACCGCTACGAATTCGAGGTGCGTGACCGCGCAGGCACCTACTGGTATCACGCGATGGCCGCCGGCCACACACCCGAGCAGGTGTACTTCGGGCTTGCCGGGCTCCTGCTCGTGACGGACGATGAAGAGCAGGCCCTGGCGTTGCCCCGTGGCGAATACGATGTGCCGCTCGTCATCCAGGACCGAATCTTTGGGGACAACAACCACCTGCACTACCTGGCTGGCACGGGCCCCGAAGCTGCGCCCGCGCACGGCTCCCCACCCCAGGCGCCCGGAATGGGGAGCAGCACGAGGGGCGGCTCAGGCATGATGGGCGGCCAGGGCATGATGTCAGGGGACGGGACGAGCGATGGCATGATGGGTGGCATGATGTCGGGCGGCATGAGCGGCATGATGACCCGCATGATGGGGTTCTTTGGCGACACCATCCTGGTGAATGGCAAGCCCGATGCCACGCTCAAAGTCGCCACGCACGCCTACCGCCTGCGCGTGCTCAACGCATCGAACGCTCGCACCTACAAGCTCGGCTGGGAAGACGGCCGGCCACTGACGGTGATCGCCACCGGTGGCGGCCTGCTTGAACGCCCCGTACAGAAAGACTACGTGATGCTCACCCCCGGCCAGCGCATCGAGCTCTGGGCGGACTTCAGCCAGGACGCAGTGGGCACACAGCTCGCGCTCATGAGTCTCGCCTTCGATGGCATGTCGGGCATGATGGAAAGCACGATGGGCGAGGGGATGATGGGTGGCGGCATGATGGGAAACATGATGAGCCGCATGATGAGTGGTTCATCCCTGGCCGACGGCGCGCGCTTTGTGATCCTCAAAGTGGCCGTGACACAAAAGGCAGACGAAGTACTCGAGCTGCCGCAGCACCTTTCCACACTCACGCGGCTGCGGGCTGAAGACGCGGTGAATCGTGATCACCCCCGGATCTTCCGGGTGACCATGGGCCACATGCGGTGGGGCTTCAATGGCCGCAGCTTCCAGATGAACGAGGTCACGCCCGACGAAATCGTGAAACTTGGCACGACCGAGGTCTGGGAGTTCGTCAACAACATGATGATGGCGCACGCCATTCACCTGCACGGCCTGCAGTTCCAAGTGCTGGAGCGGCGCAATAGCCCGCAGGGTGTGGGCGTGGTCGAGGGCTGTGTCGACGACGGTTGGGAAGACACCGTGCTTTTGATGCCCAACGAGCGGGTGAAGCTTCTCATGCGTTTTGCAGACTTCACCGGAAGCTATGCCTACCAGTGCCACATGCTGGAGCACGCGGCGATGGGCCTCATGCGTGATTACGAGGTCCAGCCAGCGCAAACGCCAGCGTGAGGCCCTGAAATGTCTTCCTGGCTTTTCACCCAGATTCTGCTCGCCATAGGCGCAGGGCTCCTCTTGAATCTGACGCCCTGCGTGCTACCAGCCGTCCCGCTCAAGGTTCGCGCGGTGCTGAACGCCACGGGCGACCACCTGAAGGTCCGTATCGCATCCGCCGCGCTCTTCACGGCAGGATCGGTGCTGTTCTTCGCTGCACTGGGCATTGCCACCGCCCTATTGCAGTGGCAATGGGGAGTGCTGTTTCAATCGCGCGCCCTGTTGATCGTTCTCGGTACTGTGTTGACGGCGTTTGCTGCGATGAACTTTCTCGGGCGCGGCCTACCTGTCCCAAACGCCGTCGCCACTTTACGCGGGGGAAAATTCCTTGAACCTTTTTTCTCCGGCCTCATTTCAGCGCTACTTTCGACGCCCTGCACGGGTCCCCTCTTGGGCGGTGTCCTGGTATTTGCGCTTGCCCAGCCAGCGGCCAATATCGTCGCCCTCTTCGTGTCGATCGGCCTCGGGCTTGCACTCCCCTATGTCGTGCTACTCCTTCGCCCCGGCCTTTTGAAGCACCTGCCGCGTGCAGGCGCCTGGACGGAAGTCATTCGTCAGAGCTTTGGGTGGCTCTTGCTTGCGGCGGCGCTTTTCTACCTCCAAAGCGTCCTCCCGGCCTCGTGGGTGGCGCCTCTCTGGGCCGCCTTGTTCGCAGGGGTGCTCGCCTGGGCGGCCTACCGCTTCTGGCGCGCGGCCGATCGTGGCTCACGCGCCGTGGCGCTCTCCGTGAGCGTCATCGCCCTGGCTTCCGCCTACGCCGGGGCAGGCCCCGAGAAGTCCCCCGGCCACATGATCGCCTGGCAACCGCTACGGGCGGCCGATGTTTCCGCACTGCCTACGCTCGGGCGCCCCGCCATCGTGGAATTCACAGCGCAGTGGTGCATCAATTGCAAGGTGCTCGAGAAAACCACTTACGAGGACAGCACCGTGGTTCAGGCCGTTGCCCGCTCGGGCGTTGTTGCGTTTCAGGCAGACCTGACGCACCCCGATCTGGCACTCGAGCACCTGCTCGCTTCCTATGGCGGCGTGGGTTTGCCGTTTCTTGCTGTTCTTGATCGCGAGGGGCGCAAAGTGCGGGATTTTTCCGGCTTGTTCACGAGCGCAAGTCTGGTGAAGGCATTGAAAGCAGTAGGACCTCAGGAGGATCTTGAATGAAAAGCAGCAAACGCAGGGCGGCAACCCTAGGGGTGGCCCTCATTCTCGCAACAGTGGGCGTGCTCTTCGGTTGGCGCCAGCTCTTTGCACCACCCACCGGGTCTGCTGCTGACTACGCAACAGCAGCCAGCAGCGGTTTCATGGATTCATCGACACATGTGACCGCCTCTCTCACCAGGACTGGAGCGGATGGCGTCGTGACCTTGCATATTGGCAAGGATTGGCACGTCAACGCCAACCCCGCCTCGCTTGAGAATCTGATCGCCTCGACGATCATGATCGAACATAACGGCTCGCAACGTGCGGCGCAGGCCACCTACCCGCCCGGAAAGAGCAGCGACATCACGATCGATGGCACGGACATCCTGGTCTACGAAGACGGTACGGTCATCCCTGTGAAAAACCTGGACAGTACGCCAGGCGACCATATGCTGGTGCGCGTCCAGGCCTGCAACACGCAAGGCATCTGCCTCGCGCCTGCGACGATTGCTGTTTCAGGCGATCAGACTTGAAGCGCCTGGGCCACCCGATCCAACCGCAACGGGGGTTGTTCCCATGACACGCCCCTCTTTGCATCTTTACAACAATCTCTCTACAGGAGCATCACCATGCGTCATCTCAAAACATTGGTTCTCGCACTCGCCCTGGGCTTTCCACTCTCGGCGATGGCTGCCGGCATTCCGGTCAAAATGTACAAAAGCCCTAACTGTGGCTGCTGCGACCGATGGGCTGAGCACCTTGAAGCTAACGGTTTTACGGTGGAGACCATTAACACGACAGCTCTCGCTTCGGTCAAGGAGAAGTACCACATACCGACCAATCTGGCGGGTTGTCACACTGCGCTGGTAGAGGGGTATGTAGTGGAAGGTCTCGTGCCCGCCAAGTACATCAAGCAGATGCTGGCCGACCATCTCCCCATCAAAGGACTCTCCATCCCGGGGATGCCCGTGGGTGCCCCCGGCATGCCAGGCACCGCCGCCGGGCCACTGAGCGTCTACACGCTGGGGACCGGCCCAGCACCCAAGGTATTCGCCACTTTCTAAAGATTGCTTCGCCCCGCCCTGGCGCAACCCGCAACTAATCGCGCCGGGAGGAGAAGCCGATAGGGTCATTTCGTTAATCCGTCATGAAGAAACATCTCCGGGACACACTTTGAAAACGTCGCTATTTTCGACTGCTACAACTGGCTCATTTCCCCCGAACGTAGCCGTGCGTTTCGGAAGCGGCAGGCGGTTCATCCTCGCAAGGATTCACATTGATTCGATAAATGCTGTATTATCGAATCATGAACGAAGCTCAAATCATCTCTGCCCTCGGTGCGCTGGCCCACACCCAGCGACTACGCACGTTCCGTGCTCTGGTTGTCGCCGGCCCCATGGGTCTGACGCCCAGCGTCCTGGCTGAGCAGCTTGATGTCGCGCGCAACACGCTGTCCTTCCACCTGAAGGAGCTGTCTCATGCTGGTCTGGTCACCATCGAACAACAGGGCCGCAACCTGATCTATCGCGCCGACTTCGCCCAGATGAACGACCTGTTGGGTTACATGACGGAGCACTGCTGCCAAGGCGGTACATGCGAAGTCACCGATTCTTCTTCCTCCTGCAACACGTCCTGCTAAAAGGAACTCACCATGAAGCGCTTTCACGTCCACCTGCACGTTGATGACTTGACGCGCAGCATCCACTTTTACTCCCAGCTTTTTGCCGCCCAACCCACGCGAGTCGAGGACGACTACGCCAAATGGATGCTCGAAGACCCTCCGGTGAACTTCGCTATTTCCACGCGCGGAGACCAGCCGGGCATCGACCACCTGGGATTCCAGACCGACGATGCTGAAGAACTAGCCACCCTGAAAGCCCGCGCACAGGCAGCCGACATGGCATTGCTCGACGAGGGCACCACAACCTGTTGCTATGCGCGCAGTGAGAAGCACTGGGTTACCGACCCGCAAGGGATTGCTTGGGAGCACTTCCACACGCTGGGCAACATTCCGGTGTTCCACGAAGCAACCCCGGCCACCACATCGGCGGACACTCCGGTTTGCTGTGCTCCAAACTCCCATTCCTGCTGCAATTGAGAGGGCGCCCCATGACTACGGATGCCCCGTACAACGTGCTGTTCATCTGCACGGGCAACTCCGCCCGATCCATCCTGGCTGAGGGTCTCCTGAACGAGCTGGGTGAAGGCCGCTTCCGCGCATATTCCGCAGGCAGCCATCCCAAGGGCGCAGTGCATCCGCTTGCACTCGCTACCTTGGAGCGGCTGCACATGAAGACGACCGGCTATCGCAGCAAGAGTTGGGATGAATTCGTGGCGCCTGGGGCGCCGGTTTTTGACTTCATTTTTACGGTCTGCGATAACGCCGCCGGTGAGGCATGCCCATTCTGGCCAGGCAAGCCGGTCTCGGCCCACTGGGGCGTGCCCGACCCGGCGGCGGTCGAAGGCAGCGAAGAAGAACGGCTTAAATCATTCAAGGATGCGGCGCTGATCTTGCGTCGGCGCATCGAGTTGTTCCTGTCGCTCCCGCTGCAACGACTGGACGCCATGTCTCTGCAACGTGAACTGCGCACCATCGGTCAGCGGTAGGAAGGACCACACATGCATTTTCTGACTCAACCGCCGCGTTTCCTTTTCTTCACGGGAAAGGGAGGCGTCGGCAAAACCTCCATCGCCTGCGCGACGGCGGCGCAACTGGCCGCCGAAGGCAAGCGCGTACTGCTCGTCAGCACAGATCCGGCCTCCAACGTGGGGCAAGTGTTTGGCGAGCTGATCGGGAACCACATCACGGCAATTGGCGCCGTGCCGAACTTGTGGGCGCTGGAGATCGACCCGCAAGCGGCGGCGCAAGCCTACCGTGATCGCATCGCTGGACCTGCGCGTGGTGTTTTGCCCGATGATGTGGTCAAAGGTATCGAGGAATCATTGTCAGGCGCCTGCACCACGGAAATTGCGGCCTTCGATGAGTTCACGTCCTTGCTGATCGATACGGCGCTGACGCGGGACTACGAGCATGTGATTTTTGACACGGCTCCCACGGGCCATACCATCCGCCTGCTGCAACTGCCGTCGGCGTGGAGCGGGTTCCTGGAAGCGGGCAAAGGCGATGCCTCGTGTCTTGGCCCTCTGGCAGGGCTGGAGAAGCAGCGCAGCCAATACAAGGCCGCCGTGGAAGCCCTGGCCGATCCCCTGCGGACCCGTCTGGTTCTGGTGGCTCGCGCGCAACGTACTGCGTTGCAAGAGGCCGCGCGCACCCACGAAGAATTGAACGCCATCGGCCTGTCGCAGCAGTATCTGGTCATCAACGGCATTTTTCCCGCTGATGAGACCAAAAACGATGCGCTGGCCGCTGCTATCTACGGTCGAGAACAGGCCGCGCTGACCACTATTCCGCGGGCGCTTCAAGGTCTTCCCCAGGATCGGATTGCACTCAAACCGTTCAATCTCGTGGGTCTCGATGCCCTGCGCCATCTGCTGATTGATACGAACCCGGCCCAGTACGCCGAGTGCTCCGATCCACCTGTCCATCTAGACGCGCCAAGCCTGTCCGGTCTGGTCGATGAGATCGCTGCTGACGGGCACGGACTCATCATGGTGATGGGCAAGGGAGGGGTGGGCAAGACCACACTGGCCGCCGCCATTGCCGTGGAGCTTGCAGATCGGGGACTACCCGTGCATCTGACGACATCCGACCCTGCCGCGCACCTCACTGATACCTTGGAAGGCTCTCTCCCCAATCTGGTGCTCAGCCGCATCGACCCCGAAGAAGCCACGACTCGCTATCGCCAGCATGTGATGGAGACCAAAGGCGCGAAGCTCGACGCCGAGGGCCGCACTCTGTTGGAAGAAGATCTGCGCTCCCCCTGCACCGAGGAGATTGCGGTGTTCCAAGCGTTCTCCCGCGCCATCCGCGAAGGGGGCAGGAAGTTCGTGGTGATGGATACCGCCCCCACTGGCCACACCTTGCTGCTGCTCGATGCTACTGGCGCGTACCACCGCGACATAGCCCGGCAGATGGGGGAAACCGGCGTCAACTTCACGACGCCGATGATGCAACTGCAGAACCCCAAGCAGACCAAGGTGATCATTGCGACGCTTGCTGAAACCACTCCTGTGCTGGAGGCGGCCGACTTACAGGATGATCTGCGCCGTGCCGGCATCGAGCCGTGGGCATGGGTCATCAACAATAGCGTGGCGGCCGCGCACCCGCAGTCTGCGCTGTTGCGTCGGCGTGCGCACAACGAACTGCAGGAAATTGATGCCGTCGCTAAAAAGCACGCGCGGCGCCACGCTGTGGTGCCCCTCCTCACCGAAGAACCTGTCGGGGTGAAGCGTCTGCTAGCCTTGGCAAAATGGAAAGCACCATGAATCGGAATACTCCCGCACCCATGAGTCTCTTCGAGCGTTACCTGACGCTGTGGGTTTTCTTCTGCATCGTGCTGGGCGTCACCCTGGGCCAGTCTGCACCTGGTGTGTTCCAGGCCGTGGGACGCCTGGAGATCGCTCAGGTCAATCTTCCGGTTGGCATCCTGATCTGGGTGATGATCATTCCCATGCTGCTCAGGGTGGATTTCGGTGCACTGGGGCAGGTCAAGCAACACTGGCGCGGTATCGGCGTGACGCTGTTCATCAATTGGGCGGTCAAACCGTTTTCCATGGCTCTGCTGGGGTGGTTGTTCATCCGGCATGTCTTCGCCGCGTGGCTGCCCGCCGATCAATTGGACAGCTACATCGCCGGCCTGATCCTGCTGGCGGCCGCCCCCTGCACGGCCATGGTATTCGTCTGGAGCCGGCTTACCGATGGTGATCCAGCGTTCACGCTGTCGCAGGTGGCCTTGAACGACACCATCATGGTGTTTGCCTTCGCTCCCATCGTCGGCCTGCTGCTGGGCCTGTCGGCCATCTCCGTGCCCTGGGACACCCTGCTGGTGTCGGTCGGCCTGTACATCGTGATCCCGGTCATCCTGGCCCAGCTCTGGCGCCACGCCCTGCTGGCCCGAGGGCAAGCGACCTTCGATGCTGCGCTGGCCCGCATCGGGCCGCTGTCGATGGCGGCGCTGCTGCTGACGCTGGTGCTGCTCTTCGCGTTCCAGGGCGAGGCCATCTTGCGCCAGCCGCTGGTGATCGCCATGCTGGCCGTGCCCATCCTGATCCAGGTGCTTTTCAATTCCGGCCTGGCCTATTGGCTCAATCGCCGCGCGGGTGAGCAGCATCGCGTTGCCTGCCCCTCCGCGCTGATCGGTGCGAGTAATTTCTTCGAGCTGGCCGTGGCTGCGGCCATCAGCCTGTTTGGCTTCGAGTCCGGCGCGGCGCTGGCCACGGTGGTCGGCGTGCTGATCGAGGTGCCGGTGATGCTGCTGGTCGTGCGGATCGTCAATCAAAGCAAGGGCTGGTACGAAGCCGGCGCCCGGCAGGGGTAGGCCATGGCGGGAGCGCCAGTCCGCGTCGTAGGATCACTGGGTGTTGCTCAAACGCTGGCCTGGGGGTCTTCGTACTACCTGCCGGCTATGTTGGCGGTGCCCATGGCTCAGGAGTTGGCCATAACTACGCCGACGGTCTACGCGGCATTCTCGGGCGCCTTGGTCGCCTCGGCACTGGTCGGGCCTGTGGCTGGCCACGCGATTGATCGCTGGGGCGGTCGTATCGTCTTGGTTGGCACCAATCTTCTATTCGCCTTGGGGCTTGCCATGCTGGGCCTCGCTCCGGGACTCTGGGTGATGGTCGCCGCCTGGATGGTGATTGGCGTTGCGATGGGTTCGGGTTTGTACGAGGCGGCGTTCTCCAGCCTGGTGCGGCTCTATGGCCGCGATGCCCGCAGCGCGATCACCGGCATCACGCTGATCGCCGGTTTTGCCAGCACGGTGGGGTGGCCGTTATCCGCCTGGATGGAGGCCCAATTCGGCTGGCGGGGAGCCTGCTTCGGCTGGGCCGCCATCCATCTATCGCTGGGACTGCCGTTGAATGCCTGGCTGCCGCGCGCATCGGCTGTGGCCAAGGCCGATGGGTCGCAAGAAGAAGACCAGTCTGCCGTGATTTCCGCTGAACCAGCAGAGCAAAACCGCTCCAGGATGGTCACTGTCGTCCTGGCCTTCGTCTTTGCCGCGACCTGGTTCATCAGCACGGCCATTGCTACGCACTTGCCCCGTATGCTGGAGGCGACCGGCATGACACTGACAGCGGCGGTCGGCATCGGTGCGCTGATCGGGCCGGCGCAGGTGGCCGCTCGGATGCTTGAGTTCGGCTTTCTGCGCAACGTCCACCCGCTGCTGTCGGCGCGCCTGGCAACGCTGGCCCATCCGATCGGCGCCGTGGTTCTACTGGCTACAGGGCCTGCGTTAGCCTCGGTGTTCGCCATCCTGCATGGCGCAGGCAACGGCATTCTGACCATCGCCAAGGGCACCTTGCCGCTTGCGCTGTTCGGCGCCCAGGGCTATGGCGCCCGCCAAGGCTGGCTGATGCTGCCGGCGCGGATAGCTCAAGCCCTCGCTCCGTTTCTATTTGGGCTGGCCCTCAACGCTTGGGGAGCGAATGCCTTGTGGTTGTCCGGCGCCATCAGTGTGGCGGCGTTTGGCGCCTTGATGCTGCTGCGAATGTCGCCGGTGCCATCTCAGGTCCATCAGCCAAGCTAAATTTTGAGTTTTGTTTCTGGAGGCTTTATGAGTTCCATCACCATTTACCACAACCCTGCCTGCGGCACGTCGCGCAACGTGCTGGCGCTGATTCGCAATAGTGGCGAAGAGCCCACCATCGTCGAGTATCTGAAGACACCCCCCGATCGAGCTACGCTCACCAAGCTGATTGCAGAGATGAGCGTATCGGTACGCTCGGTGCTGCGCGAAAAGGGCACACCCTATGCAGAACTGGGCCTGGGAGACCCAAAGTGGAGCGATGAGCAGTTGATCGACTTCATGCTTCAGTACCCCATTCTGATGAACCGGCCCATCGTGGTCACGCCGCTGGGTACACGCCTGTGCCGTCCTTCGGAAGCCGTGCTGGACATCTTGCCGCAGCCGCAGCGCGGTGCGTTCAACAAGGAAGACGGCGTAGCAGTTGTGGACGCGGAGGGTCGGCGTGTCTGAGTTTCGACTGGATCTGCCCAACGTTGATACCACATTGTTCCAACAGCCGGACAAGCAGCAACTGCTGACGCCAGAACGGCGGGCGACGCACGCGCCACGCTTCTTGTTGCTCTACGGTTCGCTACGGGAGCGTTCGTTCAGCCGTCTGGCCGCTGAAGAGGCGGCACGCACCCTGCGCGCGCTGGGCGGTGAAACGCGAATGTTCAATCCTTCGGGGCTACCGTTGGTGGACGATGCACCGGCAGACCACCCCAAGGTCCAGGAGCTGCGCGAACTGGTGCAATGGTCTGAGGGTATGGTATGGAGCTCGCCCGAGCGCCACGGCGCAATGACCGGCCTGATGAAAACCCAGATCGACTGGATTCCGCTGTCCGTGGGCGCCGTGCGCCCGACCCAGGGCAAGACCCTGGCGATCATGGAGGTCTCAGGCGGTTCGCAATCCTTCAACGCGCTCAACCAGATGCGCATATTGGGCCGCTGGATGCGCATGCTGACCATTCCCAACCAGTCCTCGGTTGCCAAGGCCTACCAGGAGTTCGACGAAGCCGGTCGCATGAAACCGTCCGCCTATTACAACCGCATCGTGGACGTGATGGAAGAACTGATGAAATTCACGCTGCTCACGCGCGACGTGGCACCGTATCTGGTGGACCGCTACAGCGAACGCAAGGAAAGCGCCGACGCTCTGAGCCAACGCATGCAGCAGGCAGCGATCTGAACTTTCAAAGGACCAAGTGGCTAAATAAGACGGAGCACTATCCCCGCCTAAACGAAGCAGCCTGTCGCACGCCGAGTCTCAATATCGCCACCCTCCCCGAATCACACACAAGACGATTTCTCGTAGTTATATCGAACAGAGTTCCACGCCATACGCAGCGGCTTATAGTCACTTAACCGGATCGTCAGCCCTCGCCCCGCAACTCTGGCCAGATCTTCCACCAGTCATCCGGGCGCAACTGCTTCCGGGTGACCTCTCCCCCCGTCAGCTCCTCGATCTCCACGCAGCGAATGATCGGCACCGGGCGACTACCGGCCGCCCAGCCGCTGACGACAGGCACGGGTACGCCTAGCTTATTGGCGAGCTTGGTCATTCCGCCCATCACAGCACAGGCGTCACGGACTGGTTGAAAATCGGGCATATGCACCTATAACCATGTTAAGTACATGGATTCTATAAGATAAATCCGCTACAGAGAGACTGCGGAAACTAGTAATTTGTACCTATCCATCGTCGGAAAGTTCAGCACCACTGGCCGAACTTGTAACGACCGGTCAAATACCCCTACAGCCAGCATGAAACAAGCTGAACCAACCTGAACCATGACACGGTATCCAGCCCATAGGGCAAGGGCAGATTACAAGTACGGCCGACCGTGGTCACAAGCCCAAACAAATTGCCCTTCACGCGTAGCGCTCACGCATAGAGGGATCAGCTAAGCTCATTTACACCTTAGTAGAGCCTTGAATTGATTGTAAAAACAACCAACAAATTTGCTATTGACAAGACTTATGCTATTGGTAAGAATCTAGTCATCTGCCTCACGCAGATCTGCTCTTTAACAAACCGCAAGCGATGAATACTGCGCCCTGCCCGATTACTCGGCACGCGATTGCGCAGCAACCTGTAAGGCATCGGGGTTGAAGTAAAACCGATGAAATCCGCGATCTGCAGCCGGCCCCTCGCGTGGGGCGTGGATGGCTGCAGGCTGCGGGGACTTCCCCGAGCGGAAGCGCCCGAAGCGTTCATCAGGATGCTCACCATCAGAAATGGCGACGTAATTTCATGACGACGGCAGGAAAGACTGCAGCCCTCGGCACCCAGGTGACCCGGACGACCGGACCAGCACCTGGCGCTGCCAGGGGCGATCAAAGCACCCGACCCCCATCGTGGCATCTTGGCGGGTCGGCCCCAGGGCTCCAGCGAGCCCGCTTTGGCAGACGTCCATCGGGCGCCTACCCAAGCGGCACCAAGCATTTGACGACATCGGCCTGACTGTTTTCACCCGGCCACCTCGAAGGATCGACGCATGACAATGGCAAGCACTCTGACCATCCACGCAGCGCAACCTCCCACAAGCAGCCCCCTGCTCTACCGTATTCGCGTTGCAGAGAACAAACTGGGCGTCTCACGCTCCACCATCTATCGGCTGGTCAACGAGGGCCAGCTGGAACTGATCAAGATCGGCAGCCGATCCAGTCGCATCACGGCGGCCAGCGTACATGCCTTGATTGAGCGCAGCAAAGGGCTCGCCTGACTGAACCCACCCACGTCGCACGAGCTGCACATCACTTATCTGAAACAGGCACCAGCCAGTCATTTCGCTGAGAGACTGGCAGCTTATACCCGAGGCAGTAAGATGACCATTCGCTACATCACAATCATTCAATTTGCCAAGCTCTCAGGCTATACAGAAAACGCCATCCGAACGAAGCTGCGCGACGGCGTTTGGCGCGAGGGCCACGAATGGGTCAAAGCACCCGACGGGCGGATTCTGATCGACACGGAGGGTTACGACGCATGGGTAGGGACGGAAGGGGTGTTGCCGCCGCCTCGGAAAGCAGTATTCAAATCACGTTCCAGTACCGGGGCCGCCGCTGCAGGGAAAAGATTCGGCTCAAGCCCACGCCCGCTAATCTGAAACGTGCAGAACGCCACCGCGCAGCAATTCTGGTGGCCATCGAGGCGGGCACCTTTGACTACGCCGCCACCTTCCCCGACAGCTCCAATGCCGCTCGGTTTGCCGACCTCCCGGGCCAGGTGCTCACGACAGAGAAGTATCTGACCGACTGGCTGCGTGGGCAGGAGAAGCATCTCAAGGCATCCACCTACGAGGGCTACCGAAAGATCGTGGATTACCAGCTGATCCCGCGCCTGGGCCAGATCAAGCTGGCTGACATCAAACGGCGCGATCTCCGCGACTGGATGGATGAGATGGACGCCAGCAACAAACGCTTGGCAAACATCCAGAGCGTGCTGCGCAAGGCCTTGTCCGATGCCGTTGAAGACGAGCTGTTGGACGACAACCCGCTGACACGATATACCTACCGAAAGACCCAGCCACCGATCAAGCGTGACACGGTCGATCCCTTCACACCAGCAGAGCAGCGAGCCATCATTGAGAAATGCCTGCCGCCCATGGCCAACCAGGTGCAATTTGCACTGTGGTCAGGACTACGCACCAGCGAACTGGTCGCCTTGACCTGGGACGACATTGACTTCCATCGAGGTGTCATCATCGTCGATAAGGCCCTGACACAAGCAGCGAAAGGAACGATTGAGGACACCAAGACCCGTGCCGGTCGGCGCGAGGTCAAGATGCTGGGCCCCGCGCGTGCCGCTTTGCAGGCTCAGAAAGCACACACACGCTTGGCCAGCGGCCCCGTCTTCGTCCATCCCGTGAAGGGAACACGATGGAACGGAGACCAGGAAATCCGGAAGTACTGGGTGAGGCTGTTGCGCCTGGCCCAGGTACGATACCGGCGCCCCTATCAGACACGCCACACCTACGCATCCATGATGCTATCGGCTGGTGAACACCCCATGTGGGTGGCACGGCAGATGGGCCACAGCAACTGGGCCATGATCATCCGGGTTTATGGGAAATGGATGCCGTCCGCCGACGACCAGGCGGGCAGCAGAGCCGAGGAAAAATTTGCTGTGGCCAAATAAAAAGCGTGTCATTTATCGTGTCATTCTGAGGCTGAAACCACCCCAAATAACCCCGAAATAATGACACGCCAGAATTGCAAGTTATTGATTTTAAAGATAAAACTGGTGGAGCCGGGGGGAATTGAACCCCCGTCCGCAAGCCCTCTGCAAGTAGCTCTACATACTTAGTTGGCCTATTTTGAGTTTTAGCCTTGGATCATGCCGGACAACAGGCCCTTCCGCAGCGATTCACACTGATTTAAAGTCCAACCCAGTGGCCTGGCCGAACCCGATTCCCTGTAGATGACGCTGCTGTGGGTTTTACCCCACCCGACCCAGGGACAGATCGGTGCAGCGGCTCACCGCTTAAGCGGCCAGAGCGAAACGCTCGTCGTTGGCGTTTATAGTTTTCCAGTGGATTTACGAGCGAACTGGTGCTCGGTATGCACTATCTTGTTTTGTGACCCACGTCGAAGCCATGTCGGCCCCAGACTTGTTCATTATACCGGCATTTTTCGGATAATGAAATTACAATCGGGGGTCATGAGGATGCTACGCTACACTTTCGTCGCCCTGTCGGCCGCCCTACCCAGGATATCGCCATGCTGCGCTGGCTGACGGGGCGCGATGCCCGGGATCGGGAATTTGAACAAGCCCTGGCCGCGCTGGATGCGCGGGTCTGGCCGCCCCTGCTGGCGCGGCACGCATTCCTGCGGGGCCTGGATGCGCAGGAAACCGAAACGCTGCGCCGCCACACGGCCTGGATTCTGGCGAATAAGGCCTTCCACGGCGCGCACGGCCTGCGGGTGACGCCGGACATGCGCCACTCGATCGCGGTTCAGGCCGCCCTGCCGATCCTCGGGCTGGACACTTCGCTGTACCGGGGCTGGACGCAGATCGTGGTCTACCCGGGCGGTTTTCTGGTGCGACGCACTGAAACCGACGAAGCGGGCGTAGTGCACGAATATGAGCAGGAAACCTCCGGGGAATCCTGGGAAGGCGGCCCGATCATTCTGTCCTGGGAAGATGCGCGTGCCGGGATGGACGCGCAGGCGAACGTGGTGATCCATGAATTCGCCCATAAGCTCGATCAGCGCGATGGCGGCGCGGACGGCATGCCGGGGCTGCGCGCGCACCGGTCGCTGGATCCGCGCCGCTGGCGCGAGGTGCTGGATCTGGTTTTCGATGATTTCAACGACTGGGTGGACGACATCGAGGCGCGCATCCCGTCCGACGTGGACCCGGAATCCGACGCCGCCGCCCCCTGGTATGCGGAACTGCCGCTGGATCCCTATGCGGCACAGGATCCGGCGGAATTCTTCGCGGTCAGTTCGGAAAGCTTCTTCATCGAGCCCTGGGCCATGGCGACGGCCTGGCCCGACTGGTATCAGTTGCTGGCGCAATATTACCGGCAGGATCCGCTGCGCCGCCTGGAAGCCGCCGACAGCCAACACCCGGATCGGTGCTTCCCGAACGGCACGCCCAGGCATGGGTAACAAACGTGCGGCATTGTTCCCGTCGCGCAATAAAGCCACCTGGCTGTAGCTTTTCGATGCGACTATCCTCCGAGTATTCACAATCCGGCCACCGGGCCGGGCCACAATGGGGGACTCGATCTTGCAGGACAATCCCATGAAAAAGAGTATCGTTGCGGCCGCCGTATTCGCCGGCGCGCTGATGGCGGGGCCAGCCGCCCATGCGGGTGATGTGGACATCGGTATTTCCATCGGCATCCCCGGCGTCACCCGGGGCGGCCCGACCTACTACTATGCGCCGCCACCACCGCCACGCCGCAGGCACCACCACGACCGACCGCGTGTGGTCGTGGTGCCGGGGCCCGCCTACGTGGCCGGGCCCGGCTACCGCCCAGGCTGGGCGGATCGCGGCCACTACGACCGCCATCCGCATCAATACCGAAAGGAAAACTGGAAGCACAACCGGGGGCATCGCGGCCACGGTCGGAATGACTGATCCCCGGCGTCTTGCCTTAAATACGCATTCGCTCGAAAATGAAACGTTTTCAAGGGGATTCGCATGGACATCACCATCACGGCCAGTGACGGCCACGTCTTGGACGCCTACTTGGCCGGGCCGGAAGACGCGCCGGCGGGCGTCGTGGTACTGCCGGAAATCTTCGGTATCAACGCGTACATCCGCAGTGTCGTCGACCGCTATGCCGAACAAGGCTACCGGGCCATCTGCCCTTCGTTGTTCGACCGTGAAACGGCCCCCCAGCGCGGCCTGCAGCTGACCTACAGCCCAGAAGACGTGCAGCGCGGGCTGGGCTACAGAAAAGCCATCGCCGACGACGCCGCGCTGCTGGACATCGAGGCCACGGCGGCGGCCCTCACCGGGCAAACCACCAAACTGCTGACGGGATACTGCTGGGGCGGCTACCTGGCCTGGCGCGCCGCATGCCTCAGCCACACCTTTGCCGCCGCCGCTTGCTGGCACGGCGGGGGGATCGCCAAGCACTGCGGGGACACCCCGCGCATCCCGGTGCAAATGCATTTCGGGGCACAGGATCACGCCATTCCGCTATCGGATGTGGAACAAATCCGGGCGGCGCAGCCCCAGGTGGACATCCATGTGTATGCGGACGCCGGGCATGCCTTCGGGCGCATCGGCACCCCGGCCTACCGGGCGCAATCCGCCCAGCAAGCCTGGGATCGTACCCTGACGTTTTTTGCCGCCGGGCAGTCCCAAGGCAAAAACGCCCCCTTGGGGGGCAGCAAGGGGGCATAGCCCACGCAGCGTGGGGGCATTTTCCCCGTCCACCACCGCTGACCGTCCCGGTCAGGCGGCCTCGGCCACGCGCCCTTGCAGGCGCCGGGTCTGGGCCGCCAGCGCGGCCAGCAGCTGATCCAGGCCTTCGCGCGACAGCAGATCGGTCAATTGACCGTTGGCGTCGAATTTTTCGTGGGCCGCCGAAACAAACAGCTCGGGCTTGTTCAGCGGGTGCACGTCCAGGTAGATCAGCACTTGGCGCAGATGGTACTGGGCCCGGGCGCCGCCCAAGCCACCCATCGACGCGCTGGCGATGGCGATCGGCTTGCCCTGAAACGGCGCGCTGGGCACGCGAGACAGCCAATCAATGGCGTTTTTCAGGACGCCGGGGATGGAATAGTTGTATTCCGGGGTGGCGATCAAAAAGGCATCGGCCTGGGCGGCCTGCTCGGCAATGCGCTGCACCGAGGCCGGAAAACCCTGGGCCTGGATGTCGCCGTTGTACAGGGGAACATCGGACAGGTCGGCAATCTCGATGTGCATGCCCTGGGGGGCTTGGCGCTGGGCCTGCTGCAACAGCAGGTGATTATAAGAACCCTGGCGCAGGCTGCCGCCGATGGCGAGAACACGAATAGACATACAACAACTCCATAACACACGCCCAACGGGCGGATAAGATGATCTGCGCCCAAAACGGGGCAGGAAAAAAAGACAGCGGCGACCCGCCCGAAATCCGGCACGGATCGGGGTGCGGCAAGCCGGAAGCGCAATCAGGCGGCTTCGGTCAAGACGCCGTCGCGGTAGTCCTGCAGGGCTTGCTCGATTTCCTGCTGGGTGTTCATGACGAACGGGCCATACTGGGCGATGGGCTCGTTGAGCGGCTTGCCCGCCAGCAACAGAACACGCACCCCATCGGGGGCGTCCGCCGCGGGGGCGACCCGGATCACATCGCCTTGCGGGCCATACCAGACCGAATGCCCGGCGGGGATGGCGTGCGCGCCCCCATCCAGCCGGCCTTCAAACACATACAGCAAGGCCTGATGCGTGGCGGGCACGGGGATGTCCACAGACTGTCCGGCCATCACGCAGATATCGGCGATCAGCGGCTGGGTGACCGACGCCACCGCCCCCTGGCCCGGGCCTTTCAGAGGGCAAGTGGCCCAGGGAATGGTGCCCGCGATCAGCTTGATGAAGCCGCCCTCGGGCAGGGGCGCGGTGGCGATCTGCGCGGCCGGGATGTCACGGTAATGGGCGGGCTGCATTTTTTCGGCCGCCGGCAGGTTCAGCCAGATCTGGAAACCGCGCAGCAGGCCGTTTTCCTGCTGCGGCATTTCCTCGTGGATGATGCCCCGTCCCGCCGTCATCCATTGGACGCCGCCGGCCTTCAGATCGCCTTCGTTGCCCAGGTGGTCGCGGTGGCGCATGTGGCCGTCCACGATATACGTAATGGTTTCAAAGCCGCGATGCGGGTGCGGCGGGAACCCCGCGATATAGTCGTCCGGGTCGTCCGACGAAAAGGCATCCAGCATCAGGAAAGGATCCATGCGAACCTGGCGCTGATAGCCCAACGCCCGCAGCAGGCGCACACCGGCGCCGTCCTGGGTCGCTTGGGCGGGCAAAACCTGAGTAATGGAACGAATGCTCATGGATGGACTCCTGTCGATGCTTGGCCGGGCCGGCCGTTTGAATCGCTGTTTTCGATGGGTTCCATTATGAAATCGTTTAATTAGATGAACAACCGGATAAAATAGGGCAATTCAATCTAATTTATGAATATGTCTGAAATCATCCCCTTGCATTACTGGCAGTCCCTGATGGCGGTGGTGGATCAGGGCGGCTACGCGCAGGCGGCTGAAGCCCTGGGCAAAAGCCAGTCCGCCGTCAGCTACGCCATTCAGCGCCTGGAAGATCAATTGGGCCTGCGTGTATTCCGCCAGGAAGGCCGCCGGGCCGTCCTCACCCCGGCCGGGCAGATCCTGCTGCAGCGCGCCCGCCAGCTGGTGGAACACGCCCAGGGCCTGGAAGCCGCCGCCCGGCACATGGCCCAAGGGCAGGAAGCCTTGCTGCGGCTGGCCGTGGACGGCTTGTTTCCCGACTGGCTGCTGCTGCAGGCGCTGGCCGCACTCAGCCCGGACTGCCCCAATACTCGGATCGAAGTGCTGGAAACCGTGTTGAGCGGTACGGACGATGCCCTGCTGCGCCGCGAGGCCGACCTGGCCATCACGCCCCGCATCCCCCAGGGGTTCAGCGGCGAGGCCCTGCTACAGATCCGCTTCGTGGCGGTGGCCGCCCCGACCCACGCCCTGCACGGCCTGGGGCGCACACTGGAGTGGGCCGACCTGCGCCAGCACCGGCAACTGGTGGTGCGGGATTCGGGATCGGGGCGGCAAAATGCCGGCTGGCTGGACGCCAAGCAGCGCTGGACCTTCAGCCATCCGGTCACGTCCATCCAGGCCGCCTGCGCGGGTCTGGGCTTTGCCTGGTATCCCGAACTGCGCATCCGGCAGGAACTGGCCGACGGCCGCCTGAAGCCCCTGCCCCTGGCCGAAGGCCGCCACCGCTATGCCATGCTGTACCGGGTGTTCGCCCGGCCGGATTTTCCCGGCCCGGCCTGCCAGCGCCTGGCGCAGGCCCTGACCCAGCGCGTGCAGGCCGCCGGCCTGAGCCCCGCGACCCTGCCCGCCGCCAGCGATTAAAGCCCGACGTTTTCTTTTTGCAGGACTTGTTCGGCCCGGTAGCTGGAACGCACCAGCGCCCCGGAAACGACTTCACGAAAGCCCTTGGACAACCCCAGGTCGCGGAACGCGCGGAACTGTTCGGGCGTGACGAAACGCTTGACCGGCAGGTGGTTGGCCGTGGGGCGCATGTACTGGCCGAAGGTCAGGATATCGACGTTGGCCGCGCGGATGTCGTCCATGGCCTGTTCGACTTCCTCGTCGGTCTCGCCCAGGCCCAGCATGATGCTGGTCTTGGTCAGCGTATGCGGGGCGTACTGCTTGGCGTAGGCCAGAACGTCCAGGGTCTGCCGGTAGCCGGCCCGCACGTCGCGCACCACGTGGGTCAGGCGCTCGACGGTTTCCAGGTTTTGCGCGAACGTGGTCAGCCCGGCGTCCAGGATGGTGCGCAGGCTGGCCTGGCTGCCCTGGAAATCCGGCGTCAGCGCCTCGACGGCGGTTTCCGGCGAACGCTGGTGGATGGCCCGGATGCAGGCGGCGTAGTGGCCCGCGCCCCCATCGAGCAGGTCGTCGCGGTCGACGGAGGTCAGCACCACGTATTTCAGCTGCATCAACGCCACGGCATCGGCCACGCTGGCGGGCTCGTTGTGATCCAGCCAGCCGTGCGGGTTGCCCGTGCTGACGGCACAGAACTTACAGGCCCGGGTGCACACCGACCCCATCAGCATCAGGGTGGCCGTGCCCCGGCCCCAGCATTCGGCGATATTGGGGCATTTGGATTCGGCGCAGACGGTGTTGAGCTTGTGTGTCTCGACGATGTTGCGCACTTCCTGGTAGCGCGCGCCGGCGGGCACGCGCACCCGCAGCCAGGCGGGCTTGGGGGCCGAATCGGGAATCTCGGTGAGTGCGCTGGGCCGCATGCCGTCCTTGACCGCACGGGTGCCCTGCGGGCTGACGAATTTAGAGCCGGAACGGGCGCGGATGATACGGACTTCTGTTGTCATGGAAAAACCTGTGCTAAAAGAAAAACCGGCGCGCGTCGGCCCCGGCGCGTGCCTGCGGCGATAGTACCATGCGGCCAGGCCCCGGCCCCGGATTTCCACACGCGATATATTCCTTATTCGTCCCGTTATACTGGCGCCCATGTTACAGGCATCCCCCCCGAAAATCCCGCTCTTGGCCCGCCCGCCCCGGGCCGGCCTGCTGGCGCTGTGCCTGCTGGCCATGGTCGCCCTGTGGACGGCACTGACCGGGTTCAGCCACACCGCGCCCGATCTGGACGGCATGGAAGAACTGGTCTGGGCCACCAGCCTAGAACTGGGCTACACCAAACATCCACCGCTGCCGTCCTGGTTCATGCACTTCGCCACGCAGGTTTTCGGCCGTCCGGTCTGGCTGCCTTTCCTGATGGGCCAGCTGTTTTCCGCGCTGGGCCTGTGGTTTGTCTGGAAGCTGGGCCGCGAGATCACCACGCCCCGGCGCGCCCTGATGGCGACCCTGCTGGTCTCCGTGACCGCGTATTTTTCCATGCGCGGCACCATCTACAATCACAACACGGCCCAACTGTGGTCGATTGCGGCCGCCATCTGGCTGTTCTACCGCGCCCTGCGCGACCAGCACCGGCGCGACTGGATCTGGCTGGGGATCGTGAGCGGCCTGGCCATGCTGACCAAATACAGCGCCGTGATCCTGTTTGCCGCGTTTTTCCTTTATCTGCTGCGCAGCGGCGCCTGGCGCGCGCGCCGCACTTGGCAGGGTCTGGCCTGGGCCGGTCTGGCCTTCGTTCTTGTCGTCAGCCCGCACCTCTGGTGGCTGGCGCAGCATCAGTTCCAGCCCCTGCGCTACGCCGACGCCTCGCTGCAGACCAGCGGCCGCCTGGCCGCGCTGGGCACCCTGCTGGCTTTCACATTGGATCAGCTCGGCCGCCTGTCGCCCATGCTGGCCGTGCTGGGGGTCTGGGCCCTGTGGCGCCGCCGCCAGGGCGACCGGGCGCCCGGCTACGCGGCCAATGACGCCTGGTTTGCGGCGCAGTCCGCCCGCTCCGCCAGTTTCTGGGCCGATCTCTCGCCTGAAACCCGCCAGTTCCTGTTGTGGGTGGGCCTTGCCCCCCTGATCTCGACCCTGCTGGTTTCCGCGCTGCTGGGCTCGCGCCTGGAAGCTTCCTGGGGCAGCACCTTTTTTGTGCTGTTCGGGTTTTACGCCCTGCGCGGCCTGCGCGGCGACGAGGGCGTCCAACTGCGCCGCATCCTGATCCTGGCGGCCGCCATGCACCTGGCGCTGGCGCTGGGCTACGCCGCGGGCCGTGGCCCGCTGGCCCACTGGGCGGGGCACGCCTCGCGATCCACCTACCCGGGGCCCGCGCTGTCCGAACTCGCCCTGCAGCACTGGCGGCAGCACCAACCCGGGCGTCCTTTGCGGGTGGTGGCGGCCAATACCTGGCTGGGGGGCAATATCGCGGTTCACGCGGGGCCGGCCACCCAGGTCTATATTGATGCCGACGACGCGCAATCGCCCTGGTTCGCGCCCGGCAGCGCCCTCGACTGCGGGGCGCTGGTGGCTTTCAGCCGTCAAGGCCGGGCCGCCCCCGCCGCCGCCGTGCAGGCCCTGTACGACGCGGCCCCCTGGAAAGGCGTGGATACCGTGCAATGGTCCGGCCCCAAGGGCGTCGCCATCGACTTCCATTGGGCGGTGCTGCCCGCCACCCCGCACTGCCTGAAGCCCGCTCAAGGTCAATAGCACGAACCGACGACGGGCCGCCACGCGGCGGCATCAAACAACGGAGAGGGCGGCAGCGCCGCCCGGGGCGCGCTAAGGACGCAAATCGGCCTGGCTGTCCAGCAGGGTCTCGAAGCCATCCGCGGACAGCGGCCGGGCAAACAGGTAGCCCTGGCCGTAATCGCAGCCTGCGCGGGCCAGCAAGTCGTACTGGTCGGCGGTCTCGATACCTTCGGCCACCACCCGGAGGCCCAGCTTGTGGGCCAGCAGAATGATGGCTTCGCACAGGGCGTGATCGGCGCTGCCCGGATGCAGGTTAGCCACGAAAGACTGGTCGATTTTCAGGAAGTCGATATTGAACTTGCGCAGGTAGGACAGCGAGGAATATCCGGTGCCGAAATCGTCCAGAGCCACCCGCACCCCGGCCTGGCGAAAGGATTCCAGCTGCTGGCGGATGCGATCGTCGTCCGAGTCCATCAGCAGCCCCTCGGTGATCTCAACGATGACATGCTGCGGCAGCAGGCCAAGATTGGCCAGATGATCCGCCCACGCGGGCAGATCCAGGCCTTCGTGACGCAGCTGGGCGGGCGAGATGTTGACGCTGATCTGGATGTCCCGGCCAAAGACGCGGCGCCAGTTGGCCACCTGGCGGGTGGCCTCGCGGAACACCCAATCGCCCAGAGCGCGGATGATGCCGGTTTCTTCGGCCAAGGGGATGAATTCGGCGGGCGAGACCAGTCCGCGCACGGGATGGTGCCAGCGCAGCAGGGTTTCGGCCTTGACCACGCTGCCATTGGACAAATCGACAATGGGTTGGTAATCCAGGGAAAACTGTTGCTGATCCAAGGCCAGGTGCAGGTCGTTGACCAGCCGCATGCGGGTCTGGGCACGCTCCTGCATGGACAGCGTGAAGTAATGGGCGCGGTTGCGGCCGTCGGCCTTGGCCGAATACATGGCCTGATCCGCATTGTTCAGCAGCGTTTCAGCGTCGTTGGCGTCGTCCGGGTAGAACGTGACCCCGATGCTGGTCGAGATGAACACGGTCTCGACGCCCAGCTCGAAAGGCTGGGACAACGTTTTCAGGATGGCGTCCGTCAGACGCTGGATGTCGCGGTTTTCGTGGATATCGTCCAGCAGCACGGTGAATTCGTCGCCCCCCAGGCGGGCCACGGTGTCGCTCTGGCGCACACAGCCGCTGATGCGACGCGCCGCTTCTTTCAGGAGGTCGTCCCCCATGGCATGGCCCAGGGTGTCGTTGATTTCCTTGAAGCGGTCGAGATCCAGGAACAGCAGGCCCACGCGCCCCCCGACGCGGCGCGCCTTGCGGATGCTTTGTTCCAGACGGTCATGGAACATCTGGCGATTGGGCAGATCGGTCAGGCGATCGAAGTTGGCCTGTTTCCAGATGATGGCCTCGGCCTGCTTGATTTCGGCGATATTGGAAAAAATCATGACCCGCCGATGGGGCTCGCCGTCTTCGCCGAACGAGGTATTGATACTGAGCCATTCGGGGTAGAGTTCGCCGTTGGCGTGCTGGCCCCAGTGCTCACCCTGCCAGCTGCCGGTTTCCATGACACTGCGCCACATGGTTCGGTAGAACTCGCGGTCGTGGCAGGGGGAATTCAGGCAGCGCACATGCCGCCCCACCACATCGGACTGCGCCCGCCCCCGCAGGCTGACGAACGCCGGATTGACATCCAGGATGAAGCCCTTGGGATCCAGGACCAGCATGCCCTCGCTGGTGTTGCGATACACCAGGGCGGCGATTTCCGCCTGGCGATCGGCATCGCTGAACCCGGTGCGGCGCAGGCGCATGACATACAAATAGCTGCGCCCCGACAACGAGGGGATATGGGTCACCGCCCCGGCCAGCGACAAGACCTGGGACTGGCGGCTGCGGCCCTGGCCGCGCCACAGCAGCGTGTGGCGGTCGTTTTCCTGACCCAGACGATGATTGACGTCGGTCACATCCGGCAGCAGGGTCTGGACAGACAGGCCGACGGCGCTGCCGTTGCGATAGCCGAACAGGCGCTCGGCGCTGCGATTGAGATAAACAATCGAGCCATTGACATCGGTGGCCAGAAAGGCATCCTGGGCGAAATCGCCCAGGCGCAGTAAAGCCAGAATGTGAGACCTGTCGGAAGACCCCATTGGCAGCAGGGCCAAATCGAGCGGAACGGAGTCCTGGGTTTCCAAGGGGGGAGGTGTCGTCAAGGGGACCATCAAGCTAGACTGAGCGGGTGCGAAAAGGGGCGTGAATCGAAGCCAAAGCAACCAGCAACGCTCTCCTTTGTAGCATGCGCAGATAGCGGGAGACATCCGTAATATCCATGACTTGACATCACTTGAGTCAAATAAAGGAACCCCTCGCCTTCAGAGATCACGCTGATCCGGGCATCAAGGAGCCTCGCCGAAGTATTCCTTGAACTGGTGCCCCAGTTTGCGCGCCTTGGTGCGCAGGTATTGCTCGTTATAGGGATTGCGATTGACCTGCAGGGGGATGTGCTCGGCGATGGTGATGCCCAGGTCGGCCAGGACTTTTTCCTTGCGGGGGTTGTTGGTCATCAGACGCACGCTGTGAATGCCGAAATGCGCCAGCATGGGGCGGCACAGATCGTAGCGCCGCAGGTCGGCGGGAAACCCCAGGCGCTCGTTGGCCTCTACGGTGTCGGCGCCCTGATCCTGCAGCTGGTACGCCCGGATTTTATTCAGCAGCCCGATGCCCCGGCCCTCCTGGCGCAGGTACATCAGGATACCCCGGCCTTCTTCGGCGATGCGCTGCAGGGCCGCCTGCAACTGGGCGCCGCAGTCGCAGCGCTGGCTGAACAGGGCGTCGCCGGTCAGGCATTCGGAATGGATGCGGGCCAGCACGGGCGCGTCGCCCCCCACGTCCCCCAGGGTCAGGGCAACGTGCTCTTTGCCCGTGGCGGGCTCGGCGAACGCATGGATATGAAATACCGCCCAGGGCATGGGCAACTGGCTGGAGGCAATATAGTGCAGCAGGTCGCTGTCCGCAGCCGGGGCGGCAGCAGGTGTGGTGAACATGGGAATGACAGGCAGAGAGGAGACTAGACGGACTATAGAGTAACACCCGCGCAGACACAATAAAAAAAGGGGGCGCCACACCGTTGTGGCTCCCCCAAATCGCCCATGGCAGGACTGGCTGAAAACTAGGCTTTCACCCCGAGATAACGCTCGATGATTTCGCCGTTTTCATTCAGGTCCTTGGGCGTGCCCTCGTACACCACATGACCGTTGTTGACGATGTAGGCGCGGTCGGCCAGCGACAGGGCCGCGCGCACGTTTTGTTCGACGATGACGATGGTCTGGCCCGCGTCGGCCAGCTTGCGGCAAACCCCCATGAGATCCCGCACGATCAGGGGCGCCAGACCCTCGAAAGGCTCGTCCAGGAGGATGATGTCCGCATTGCGGATCATGGCCCGGGCGATGGCCACCATCTGCTGCTCGCCCCCGGACAGCTGTTTGCCCCGGTTGCGCTTGCGCTCGGCCAGGCGCGGGAAGGTCTCGTAGATTTCTTCCAGGGTGCGCGGATTCTCGGCCGTCATCGCGGCCAGTTGCAGGTTTTCCTGCACCGTGATGGAGCCGAACACGCGGCGTTCCTCGGGCACCAGTTGAATGCCCAACGCGGCCCGCCCATGGGGCGGCAGGTGCTGGATTTCGACCCCCCGGTGGCGGATGGCGCCGGATTTCACCTGAACCATCCCCATCAGGGACTTCAGCGTGGTGCTCTTGCCGGCCCCGTTGCGCCCCAGCAGGGCCACGACTTCGTGTTCCTCGATGTTCATCGAGACATCGAACAGGATGTGGGAGTCCCCGTAATAACTGTTGATCTTATCGACTTCAAGCAGACTCATCGTCCATCCCTCCCAGGTAGGCAGACTGTACGCTGGGATCGTGGCGGATGTCTTCCGCCGTCCCTTCGGCCAGCTTGCGGCCTTCGCACAAAACCGTGATCCGTTCGGCCAGCTCGAACATGGCATCCATATCGTGCTCGACAATGACCATGCTGCGGCCCTCGCGGATCGACTTCAGCAAGGACACCACCAGCACGCGCTCCTCGGGGCCCAGTCCGGCCAGCGGCTCGTCAAAGAGCAGCACGTTGGCGCCCGTGGCCAGCGCCAGGCCGATTTCCAGGCGGCGCTTCTCGCCGTAGGACATGTCGGACACCAAGGTATCGGCATGGTGGCTGAGGTCGACCATGGCGATGGCCGCGTTGACCTGCTCATCGAGCTTGTCGGAGTGCAGGCGATTGAGCATGTCGCCGCGATACTTGCCGCGCAGCCGGGCCAGCACCGGGATCATGACGTTCTGGCGGACGGTCAGGTGCTCGAAAAGCTGGTTGATCTGGTAACTCTTGCTCATCCCCAGCTGGCAGACGGCGGTGACACCGATGCCGGTGATTTCCTGCCCCCGGAAGAAGACCTTGCCGGACGTCGTGGGCAGTTCGCCGGCCAGCATGGCGAAGAAGGTGGACTTGCCCGCCCCGTTGGGCCCGATCACGCCGTGCAGCTCGCCCTCGCGCAGGGTGAAGTCGATGTCGCTATTGGCTTTCAGGCCGCCGTAGTGCTTGCTGATGCCGCGCGCTTCCAGCACCGGAGCGCCCGCGCGGCTGGAAGACAGCGGCGGAACGATATCCAGGCTGCGCCCGACCTTGGTGCTGGCCTCGGCATCGACGCCGGCGGGCAGCTTGCGGCTGCGCTGCCACAGCTGGATGATGAAGCCGGCCACCCCGTGGCGGAACACCGTCACCAATACCACGAACACGATGCCCAGGATCAGCTTCCAGTAGGGCCCCAGGCCGCCGACCTGCTGCAGGCCTTCGTACAGATACAGCCAGATGGTGGCGCCCAGCAACGGGCCCAGCAGCGTGCCGGCGCCGCCCATCACCGTCTGGATGACGATTTCAGCCGACGTGCCCAGCGCGAAGGCGTCCGGCGGCATGTACGACTGGAACAGGCCCAGCAGGCCGCCGGCCAGGCCGCCATAGGCGGCGGCCACCACGAACACCATCAGTTTGTAGGACTGGATGGAGTGGCCCAGGGCCATGGCGCGCTTCGGATTGCCGCGAATGGCCTTCAGCACCGCGCCGAACGGCGAACGCACGATGCGGCGCGCAATGAAATAGCCGACGAAGAAGATCAGGGCGACAAACCAGTACATGGGCCAGCCGCTGCTGATCTCGAAGTGGATGAACCCGAGGTCGATCGACGGCACCGGCACGCCGGCAATGCCGTTCTCGCCGCCGGTGTATTCTTTGAACACGGAGTTCTCCATGAAGAAGAACATCTCGCCAAAGGCCAGCGTGCTCATGGCGAAATAGATGCCGGTGCGCCGCAGGGTCAGGTAGCCGATCAGCAAGCCCGTGGCCGCCGCGACGACCGTGCCGATCAGCAGCGCCAGCAGCATGTTGGGCACGATGCCGTCGGTCATCAGGTAAGCCGTGACGAACCCGCCCGTGCCATAGAACGCCGCCTGGCCGAAGGACAGCAGGCCGGTATAGCCGAACAGCAGGTCGAAGCCCAGGCCAAAGATGCCGAAAATGAGGATTCGGGTGAGCAGGTCGGGACTCATCCCGATCGCGGGCAGGACGAACGGCGCCACGATCAGACAGATACCCACCCACATTTCAGGCAGCCGGCCATGCATGATGCCGCCCCCGGTTTGATTGGCAGGCCGCGCGGTAACCGCTTTGCCGGCCGTCGTTGTTTGTGACGAGCTCATTCTCGACCCTCCTGACCCATCAGCCCTTGGGGACGGAACACCAGCACCAGGGCCATTGCTACGAAAAGCATCACATCGGAATACTGCGGATTGACCATGGCCGTGAGACTGAGGATTTCGCCGGCGATGATGCCGCCCACGATGGCCCCCGGAAAGGACCCGACCCCGCCGATCACCACCACCACGAAGGATTCGACCAGATAGCGGAACCCCATGTCGGGCGTCAGCGCCACGATGGGCGAATTGACCACGCCCGCAAACCCGGCCGCCATGGCGCCCAGGCCGAACACCAGCAGGAAAGCGCGCTTGATGTTGATCCCCAGGGCATCGACCATCTGCGAATCCTCGATCCCCGCGCGCACCACCAGGCCGAGGCTGGTGCGATACAGCACCCAGTACAGAACCAGCAGCGTGCCCGCCGAAATGGCCAGGGTCTCCAGCCGGTACATCGGGTAGATCAGCGAACCGATCTTGGCGATGCCGATGCCCCACTCGGGCGGCGTCACCGACATGCTGACGCCCCCGTAGATGCCCCGGATGATTTCAACCAGAATGATGCTCAGGCCGAACGTCACCAGAATCTGATCCTCGGGCGGCCGATTGTAGAATTTGCGCATCAGGCCGCGCTCGATGACCAGGCCGCAGACCAGCGCCACCGCCGAGCCGCCCGCGATGGCCAGCACGAAAGAATCCGTCAGGCCATAGACGGTATAGCCGGCGTACCCCCCCACGACGAACAGCGCGCCGTGGGCAAAATTGATGACACCGAGCGTGCCGTAGATGATGGTCAAGCCGGTACTGATGAGCGCCAGCAACAGGCCGGTCGTCAGCCCATTGAATAACTGTGATAGAAATAATGACATGCTCGGGTGCCTCCTTGAAAGTCCCGGACGATGGACAGTCCGGCGCCGGTCAGAACACCGGCACCGGACTTGTCCCCCTGCTTAGATGTAGCCACCCATCTTGCAACCCAGGACGCCCAGTTCGGGAACGACGTCCTTGCCCTGGACGATGTGGACGATGTCGTAGTAGTCGTTGGGGTTCTTCATGTCGGCTTTCTTCTTGCCGCGCATGATCGGGAAGTTGACGACACCCTGGTGATCCTCGGCGCGGATCGACACGGGACCGACGGCGGTTTCCAGCACCGCGCCGTCTTCCAGGGCCTTGACCAAATCAGGCGGATACAGACCGCCGGCGCGTTCGGCCGCAGCGGCCCACAACATGATGGCCAGGTAGCCGTAGAACGCCGAATCACGCGGCTTGCCGCCGAATTTCTTTTCATAGGCGGCGACGAATTCCTTGGCCACCGGGTAGGTGTCTTCCATGGTCCACCAGAAGCCCTGGGCCAGCAGCACGCCATCCATCAGGTCGGCGCCGACTTCTTCCTCGATATAGGCCGAGCTGTACGGAATGACCACTTTCATCTTGTCGAGCAGGCCAAATTGCTTGGCCTGCTTGAGCGCGTTGGCGGCATCCGCCCCATACGCCACCAGCACCAGCACATCGGCATCGGTGTTGGCGATGTTGATGAGATACGAGCTGTAGTCCTTGGCGCCCAACGGGTGAACCTGGTTGGTGACCGTGGTCCAGCCTTCTTTTTCGGTGAATTCCTTCATGGACTGGGTGGTGGTGTGGCCATAGGTGTAGTCCGGCGTCAGGTAGGCGGCCTTGCGGTCCTTGCCGAATTCCTTGGCGGCCACGGGCGCAATGGCCTTGGTGGCCATGTAGGCGAAATAGCAGGGGCGGAAGCCGTAGCGCTGGCAATCGACCCCGGTGGTTTCGTTGGACCCGGAAATCGCCGTGAAATACGGGGTGTGCTCACGGTTGCAGACTTTTTCCAGGGCGATGGCCACCGAGCTGCTGGTGCTGCCCGACACCATCATGGCTTTGTTGTCGTGGATGAAACGCGTGGCGGCCTGCACCCCGGTATTGGGCTTGGTTTCGGCATCGGCCGCGCCCAGCTTGATGGATTTGCCCAGCACGCCTTTTTTCAGGTCGGCGGAAATCTGCTTCAGCACGGGGTCGCCGCTGTTGATGTGCTCGGCGGCGAGCTCATAGCCGCGCTGCTGGGCGGCGCCCTGGGCCGAGTACGGGCCGGTCAGATCGACGGTCAGGCCGACAAAGATTTCATTGGCTTCGGCGCCGGCGGGCCAGGCCCCCAGCGGCTTTTTGTCTTGCGCCATGGCCAGCTTCGCGGCCCCCGGCAGCAGCATGCCGCCGGCAATGCCGGCGGCGCCGGCTTTCAGCACGGAACGGCGCTTGACCGGCGTCTGCATGGCTTGGCCCAACGTGTCTTGATCTTTCATTGTCTTGTCTCCTGATTTGGTTGACCCCGGGTGCCCACGGCTCCCGGGCTGGAGGTACTGCGTTTCGGCAACTCGCCTGGTTTTGTTTTTATGTATCCAACAGCTTTGTTTTTATGGTCGAACAGAAAAATAGACGACTAGATTTCCGCGTAATGCTATTAAGAGTTTTGAAACTTACGCAAAACTTACGCAGGTGAAAAAGACGGGCGACCCGCCGTGAATCCGATGCCTACCCGTCTTGGCGGGCCAGGCAAAAGAAGGATTCAAGCTTTTGATATATCAGTATTTTTATCCCTTATTTATTATGCTGCAATGCAAAAAATAAGGGTTTATGCTTAAGGGAAATCATCAGGGACGGATTAACCCCTAATATTGCGCCGCACAACGAAAAAGAGGCCGGATAGGCCTCTATGATTCAAGCAAGAAATAAAATTTTCTCCCCCCGCCGCACCCGGGGAATCATGGCAGGATGATGCGGGCCGCGTATGCCTGCAAAACGGCGAGATCGGGGTCTTTGCGCGGCCAGACCAGGCCCACGCCATCGTTTTCGTAGCGCGGCAGCACGTGGATATGGGCATGCGCCACGGTCTGCCAGCCTGCTGGCCGGTTGGCCTGCAACAGGGTCAGGCCGTCGGGCTGAAAGGCGGACTGCACCGCCTGACCCACCCGCCAGGCCAGACGCATCATCGTGGCGGCCAGGTCTTCGGGCATATCCAGCAAGGTCGGATACGGATGGCAGGGAGCCACCAGCACATGCCCGGGGTTCAGTTGGCCGGCATCCATGAAGGCGAACACTTCGGGGCCCCGGTACACCAGGGCGGCGGGGATTTCACCCGCCAAAATCCGGGTAAAGACGGTTTCCATCAATCCTCCAGACCCAGGACAGCCGCCAGTTGCTGGCTGAGATCCTCGGGGGTGACGGCGGCCTGGCCATTGACCGATACCAGGCCATCGGCATAGGTGGCCTCTGTGCGCATCTGGCCGTCTTGCGCCTGCGCCAGGCCGGCCCGCTGCAGGCGATCGGCATACTGGTCGAACAGCATGCTGAACAAAGCCGCCCCGAAAGCCCCTTCGTTGGAGGACTGCAGCTGCGCCAGCAGCGACACCAGCATGGGCTTGGATACCCCCGCGCCGAACTTGACCTGCTGGATGCCGCGCTCGATCAAGGCCCCCGGATCATCGGGAACCGGGTCGGCCACGGGCCGCAGCTGCACCCGCAGGCGCAGATCGGTCTTGCCTTTGGGCGTGGCCCAGCTCAGTGAATCCAGCGACAGCACCGGCGAGGTGGCCAGCACGGACAGCACCCGGGTTTTCAGCGCCTGCTGCTCCGCGCTGCCGAGCTGGTCGTAATCGAAGTCGTCCGGCAACTGGCCCAGCGCCAGCCCCAGGGCCTGCACGGCATCCACATCCAGTTGCTGGCTGGAGGCCTTCAGCTGGATGACGCCCATGTCCTGCCGGTCGATCAGCAGTTTCCCGAAATCGTACTGCACCTGGGCATCCATCAGGCTGCCGGTGCGGGCCACATCGACCCGGGCCGAGGGCTGGTCGAGCCGCACGCCGGGCATGTCGGTGCCGTCGAGCTGCACACTGGCCAGCTGGATTTCCTGGGTGGATTGGAAACCGTCCTCGCCACTGCGGGTGGAACGCCCCTGGAACTGGATATCCCGCAGCTGAACCTTGGACGCGTCGTCCGTTTCCAGCGACAGGGCTTGCGCCTGCCCGGAGACCTGGGTCAGGCGCGCCCCGGGTTCGTGGTGGATGGCGAGCGTGCCGCCGCTGAAATCCAGCAGGCCATCGTCCTGGATGCGCACCGGCAAGACCGTGACCAGGGAATCGACCCGGCCATCGAAGCCCACTTGCGTCACGGCATGCCAGGGCGCCTGGGCGTCCGGCATGCGGTCGAACCAGGGCTTCCAGGGGCCGTCGGCCACGGGCTGCAGGCGGCTGTACGCCGCCAGGGGCCGCCAGATGCCGGCTTGCACCGCCGCCGCCGGCCACGGCCCATGCTGCAACGCGTCCTGCACGACCAGGCGCTGGGCCGCCCCGTCGGCATCCCGGTATTCAAAGACGTAGCGCACCTGGGACGTAAAAATACCCCGCTGGTAGTCATCCAGCGCGAGTTTCGGCCCGGGCGCCGCCGGATCGTCCCAGCGCGATTGAATTTCCTGGTTGGCCCGATCCACCCAGGACTGGATGGATTGCTGGGCCAGCCGCCCGGCGTACCAGGAGGCCGCGCCATAGGCCAGCACGACGACGGCCGCTCCCAGTGTCGCGAATTTAAGGCGTGAACTCATGCATGGTCTCCGAAGTGGATGGAATCGGGCGCCAATGGCGACCCCTGCCGGTGCAACCCGTGACCGGCGCCGGGTATTCCGGCAGCCCCATCAGAGATTGGCGGCATCAGCGGCCGGTGGTTTTCCCTGTCTCAGAATCAGAATCATACAGACGGATCAGGCGGGACGCATCCTGCCCGCCCAGGCCCCGGCGGCTGGCCAGCCGCAACCCCTGCCCCACGGCGGCGGCCACCGGCATGGCGGTGCCCTGCTGGCGTGCCAGCGCCGCCACGGTGTCGGTGTCTTTCAGCAGCGTGTCCAGGCTGGCCTGCACCGGCACGTCGGTCTGCAGCATGCGCGGCACGAACAGCGGCAGCAGGGTCGAATCCGCCCATCCGCCCGCCAGGGCCTGCGGCAGCTTGGCGGCGTCGACCCCGGCATCCCGGGCCAGGCAGACCGCCTCGGCGATGGCGGCAAGGGTGGTGGTGACGATGGTCTGGTTGCAGAGTTTGGCGACCTGCCCGGATCCCACGGGCCCCATGTGCGTCACCCGCTGGGCATAGGCCAGCAGCACCGGCGTGATGGCCTCGCAGGCATCGGCGGGCCCGCCCGCCATGATCGCCAAGGTGCCCGCCGCGGCCCCGCCCACCCCGCCGGACACCGGGGCGTCGAGCCAGGCCGCGCCGTTGGCCTGTTGCAGGCGGGCGGCGAACTGGCGGGTTTCGGCCGGCGGAATCGAAGAATGATCCACCAGAAGCGCCAGGCCCGGGGCGGTGGCCAGGCCATCCGGGCCAAACACCACGGCTTCGACCGCGGCGGCATCGAACAGGCACAGCGCCGCCACCGAGCATGCCTGGCCGAGCTCACGGGGGCTGGCGCAAACGCGGGCGCCTTCGGCCGCGAGCTGCTGCGCCGGCCCGGGAGAGCGGTTCCAGACGCTGACCTGGTGGCCGGCTTGCAAAAGACGGCGCACCATGGGGACGCCCATGCGCCCCAGGCCGCAAAACCCGATGTTCATGCCTGATCCTGTTTTTTGCGGGAGAGTTCGCGCGGCAGCGGAAAGGAAACCTGTTCGCGCACCCCATCCAGGGGACGCACCGAACGCACGCCCAGTTCGCGCAGGCGATCCAGCACCTGCCGCACCAGGGCTTCGGGGGCGGAAGCGCCTGCCGTCACCCCGATGCGCTTGGCCTTGGCCAGCCATTCGGGCTGGATCATGTCGGGATGATCCAGCAGATACGCGGTGACGCCCTTGCGCTCGGCCACCTCGCGCAACCGATTGGAATTGGAGCTGTTGGGGCTGCCCACCACCAGCACCAGGTCGCACTGCGGCGCCATGATGCGCACGGCGTCCTGGCGGTTCTGGGTGGCATAACAGATGTCGCTTTTCTTGGGCTCGGCAATACCGGGGAACCGGACGCGCAAGGCCTCCGCCACCTGGGCGGCATCGTCGATGGACAGCGTGGTCTGGGTGACAAAGGCCAGATGGGCCGGATCGCGCACCCGCAGGGCCTGGACGTCCTGGACGGTTTCGACCAGATACATGCCGTCGTCGGCCTGCCCCAGCGTGCCTTCGACTTCGGGGTGGCCCCGGTGGCCGATCATGATGACCTCGCGGCCTTCCTTGCGCATGCGGGCGACCTCGACGTGAACCTTGGTGACCAGAGGACAGGTGGCATCGAAGATGCGCTGCGCGCGCTGCTGGGCCTCGGCCCGCACCGCCCGCGACACGCCGTGGGCGGAGAAAATCACGATGGCCCCGGCGGGCGCGTCTTCGAGCTCGTCGATGAAAATGGCCCCTTTGGCGCGCAGGTCTTCGACCACATAACGGTTGTGGACGATCTCGTGGCGCACGTAAATCGGGGCGCCGTGGATTTCCAGGGCGCGCTCGACGATGTCGATGGCGCGATCCACGCCGGCGCAGAACCCGCGCGGCTGCGCCAGCACGATCTCGGTGCCGTCCTGCGCCACGGGCGGCGTCTTGTCGTCGGCCATTACAACACCCCCAGGATGCGGACTTCGAGCTGCAGGTCGATGCCGGCCAGCGGGTGATTGAAATCGAACAGGGCGGCGTCGTCCTGGATGGCCTTGAGGACGCCCGCATAGCGCCCGCCATTGGGCGCCACGAATTCAATCATCTCGCCGGGATTGAATTCGGTGTCGGGCGGCGCGTTATTGACCATTTCCTCGCGGGAAATCCAACGCAGAAGGTCGGGATTGCGGTTGCCATAGGCCTGGGCGGCCGGGACATCCGTCGTGAAATGCGCGCCCTCGGGCTGGTCGAGCAGCAGGGCCTCCAGCCCGGGCGCCCACTGGCCCATGCCCAGCTGCAAGGTGGCGGGACGATCCAGGAAAGTATCCACAAAAGCCGTCCCCGCCGCAGGCCCGGTGAGCGGTTCGATGCGGTAATGCAGCGTGACATAAGAGTCCGCGCGGACGTGTGCAACGTCGTTGGAAGAGGTCAAAATGGATCACCCATCAAAGAATCAGACAAACCTGCGTATTTTAGGGCCTATCATGCCACAATCCAGCCAATCCCCCTGCAGTGAACGTCCCCGCGAGCGCCTGCTGCGCCACGGCGCGACGGCACTGACCTCGGCCGAATTGCTGGCCATCCTGTTGCGCACCGGCACGCGCGGGCGCAATGCCGTGCGCATGGGGCACGACCTGCTCGAACATTTCGGCGGCCTGCGCCGCCTGCTGTCGGCCGAGGCCGGCGCCTTGCTGTCTTTTCCCGGCATGGGCCATGCCAAGACCTGCGAACTGCTGGCGGTGCAGGAGCTCGGCCGCCGCGCCCTCGAAGAACCGCTGCGCCTGGGCCGCACGCTGAACCAGCCGGACCGGGTCAAGGCCTACTGCGCCATGCGCCTGGCGCACCTGCGGGTGGAACACTGCATCGCGCTGTTTCTGGATACCCAGCTGCAGCTGATCGACTGCGCGGAAATCGCCCGGGGCACGCTGTCGCACGCGTCGATCTACCCCCGCGAAGTGGTGCGGGCCGCGCTCGGCCACCACGCCGCCGCCCTGATCCTGGCGCACAACCATCCTTCCGGCCTGGCGGAGCCCAGCGCGGCGGACATTGCCCTGACGCGCCAACTGAAGCAGGCCCTGGCGCTGGTGGACGTGCGCCTGCTGGATCACCTGATCGTCGGGGCCACCGAGGTGACTTCGCTGGCCGAACGCGGGCAGGTATAGCGCACCGACAACTATGCTAGAATGAGCAGCTTGACTCGGATACGTTGCTGGGATTTTTGACAAGACACGGGGTTTTTGGTTTTTGCAACAAGAAAAACCCGTCTTGCCCATCTGGCTGGCGACCCTTTTATTACAATTTACGGACTTCATCATGAAAGAAGGCATCCACCCCGAATACCGCGAGGTCGTGTTTCTGGACCTGCAAACCGGCAATAAGTTCATCTCGCGTTCGTCGCTGAACTCGCGCGAAACCACCGAGATCGACGGCAAGACCTACCCGCTGTTCAAATGCGACGTCACCTCCGAATCGCACCCCTTCTACACCGGCGCCCAGACGCGCATCGTGGAAACCGGCCGCGTCGAGAAATTCCGCGCCCGTTTCGCCCGCACGGCCGGCACCATCAAGAAATAATCCGCGCCACGCATGCCTGGGCACCCCCCGGTATGTACTGGATAAAAGGCAGCCAGTCGGCTGCCTTTTTCATTTAACATGGCCCTGTCCCTGTCTCTGTCGATCTATCCGTGAACACAGAATCCCTGCGATCCACGCCTGCCCGGCTGACCGCCACCGCAGCGGCGAAACTTCCGCGCCTGTTCCTGGTGACGGTGGGCCTGGTCTACATTCTGGCCGGATTGTTCTATCGAGATCCCTGGAAAACCGACGACGTGGTCAGCCTGGCCACCATGCTGACGGCCCTGTCCGGCCAGGATCACGCCTGGCTGCTGCCGCGGGTGGGCCACCTGGCCCAGGCGCAGGACGGGCCGCTGGTCACCTGGACGGGGGCGGCCTTCATCTGGGCATTCCGCCCCGTTCTGGAATACGGCTTCGGCCCGCTGAACGCCGCCATCATTGCCTCGCGGCTGCCCAATATCCTGTGGTTCGCCATCCTGACCAGCGCGCTCTGGTATGGCACGTACCTCCTGGGGCGGCGCCCCGAGGCCCAGCCGCTGGCCCTGCCCTTTGGCGGCGAACCCACCGAGCGCGACTACGGACGCATGCTGGCCGACGCCGCCCTGCTGCTGATCGTCGCCACCGTCGGCATCATCTGGCGCATGCACGAAACCTCCGAAGTGCCCGCGGTCATCGCCTGCCAGGCCCTGGCTTTCTACGCCATCGCCCGCATGCTGGATCACCCGGTCTCCGGGGCGGTCACCTTGGGGATTGCCATCGGGGCGGCCTTCCTGGCCCGCGGCTGGCTGGGCTGCCTGCCCGTGCTCCTGGCCTGCCTGCTGGTTTTCCCGGCCCACCGCCCGCTGGCCCACGCGCGCAAGTGGCTGGCGCTCAGTGCGCTGATCGGGATCGCCCTGGGCCTGGCGTGGTGGCTGCCCGCGCAGGCCGCCAGCCCCTACTGGGCCTTGCAGTGGCAGCTGTGGTCGGCCCATGCCTTCAGTTGGCCCAGCACCCGCGCCTGGTTCAGCATCGCCCGCGACCTGCCCTGGTTTCTGTGGCCCACCTGGCCCCTGGCCCTGCTGGCGCTGTGGCGCTGGCGCGGCTGGTTCGGCGCGCCGCACATCCGCATCCCGCTGGGCCTGGCCCTGGGGGCGGCGCTGGCGCTGCTGGCCAACAGCGACCCCTTCGAGCCCGAATACAGCATGCTGGCCATTCCCTGCGCCGTCCTGGCCGCCTTCGCGCTGCCGACTTTGCGCCGTGGCGTGGTCAACACGCTGGATTGGTTCGCCGTGATGTGCTTTTCACTGACGGCGGCCACCGTATGGCTGGGCTGGGTGGCGCTGCAAACCGGCTGGCCCGGCCAGATCGCCGCCAATATCGCGCGCCAGACGCATGGCTTCGATGCGCAGATCGTCTGGCCCGCCTTCCTGATCGCTCTCCTGGGCACGGGCGCCTGGGTCGTTCTGGTGCGCTGGCGCCTGCACAACCACCCCGCCGGCCTGTGGCGCGGGACTGCCCTGTCGGCCGGCGGCCTGCTGATCACCTGGCTGCTGCTGGCCACCCTCTGGATGCCGGCGCTCGACTACGTGCGCAGCTATCGCGGCGTTTCCGCCTCCCTGGCCCAGGCGCTGGCCCGGGCGCAAGGCCCTGGCGAGTGCATCCGCACCCAGGGCCTGGGCAGCGGGCAGCGGGCGTCGTTCCTGGTCTTCAACCAGCTCGAATTCCAGTTCGACGCGCAGTGCCCGCTGCTGCTGCAGCAGCTGGACATGCGCAGCCCCGAGGCCCGGCGGCAGCCGCCCGCAGGCTACCGCATGCTCTGGGAAGGCCGTCGCGGGCCCGACCGCCACGAGATGTTCCGGCTGCTGCGCGCGCAGCCCGGCGCCTGACCCGCCGATCCCCGATTTCCCGATCCTTGATCCTTGATTCTTGATTCTTGATTCTTGATCCCTGATTTCTGATTCATCCATTCCGGGCTTCCCAGCACATGTCCGCATCCCGATTGCCGGCCACCGCGCCCTGGCGCACGATTCTGCAGCAATCCTGGCCCATCCTGATCAGTTCCTGGGCCGGCATCGTCTTTGCCGTCATGGACACCGCCATGGTGGGCCACACCGACGCCATCGACCTGCAGGCCATGTCCTTGGGGGCCTCGATCTACATCACGGTGTTCGTCGGTCTGATGGGGGTGATCCACGCCCTGATTCCCATCGTGGCCCAGCATTTCGGCGCCCGGCAGCCGGCCCTGGCGGGCCACGCCTGGGGACAGGGCATCTGGCTCGCCCTGGCCCTGTCGGGGGTGGGGGCGGCCAGCCTGCTGTTCCCCGATTTCTGGCTGGCCCTGTCCGGCGACATCCAGCCCGCGGTGCGTGAGCGCGTGGCGGGCTACTTGGCCGCCCTGGCCCTCGCCTTGCCCTCGGCCCTGCTGTTTCGCACCATCTACGCCACGGCCACCGCGATTTCGCAAACCCGGGGCGTCATGCTCATCAACGTGGGCAGCGTCGCCTTCAAGCTCCTGTTCAACCTTTGGTTTATTTTCGGCGGCCTGGGGCTGGCCCCCATGGGGGCGGTGGGCGCCGGGGCCGCCACCCTGGTGGTCAACTGGATGATGCTGGCCGCTGGCTGGTGGATGGTCGGACGGCATCCGGCCTTCACGGCACTGGGGCTGCGCATCGGCCGACCGCGCTGGGCCGACCAGAAAGCGTTGCTGCGCTTGGGGCTGCCCATGGGCGGCTCGTACCTGATCGAAGTCTGCGCCTTCAGCTTCATGGCCCTGCTGGTGGCCCGCGACGGCCTGTACGCCAGCGGCGCCCAGCAAATACTGGCCAACCTGGTGGCCCTGTGCTATATGCTGCCCATGTCGCTCAGTCTGTCGACGGCCTCTCTGACCGCCCAGGCCGTGGGGGCCCGTCAGCTGGCCGAGGCGCGCCGCAACGGCCTGCACGGAATCGCCCTGGTGATCATCGGGGCGCTGCTCACCAACCTGGTTCTGATCTTCGCCCAGACCCAGATCGTGGCGCTGTATACCGATGAAGCCCAAGTGGCCGTCATCGCCCTGGCCCTGCTGCAGATCGCGCCCTGGTTCCATTTCTGGGATGCCATGCACTGCATCAGCGCCTATATCCTGCGCGCCTACAAAATCGCAATCGTGCCGCTGATGCTGCAGATCATCATCCTGACCGGGCTGGGCCTGATCGGCGGCTGGTGGCTGGGGTACGGCCCCGGGGCGGGCCGGCTGGCCCCCGTGGTGGCCTGGTTCATGCCGGGCGCGCCGGTGGGGGCGGGCACCATGTGGGTCATGGCCATGGCTGGCCTGGCGCTGACTTCCCTGCTGCTGTTCGCCTGGTACGGCCACACGCTGCGGCGCCAACGGCCGGCCCGCTGAAGGGCCGCCCGTGGCGCCCCGTCAGGCCGCGCAGGTGTCGTCCGCAACCAGCCCCGGTTTCCCGGCCTGCGTGCCGGCGTCATCCGCGTCATTGGACGGCGTGCCGGCGGGCGTGACCAGCTCGACGACTTTGCTGCGTGACAACACCCCGATGAACTCCCCTTGTTCGCCGGTGACGGCCAGGGGTGCCGGGGTGCGCAGCAAACGCGCCAGGACTTCGTCCAGGCCGGCGGACGCCGGCACGGACGCCATATCGGAAAGATAGCGCGCAATATCGCGCGCGCCGTCCCGCACCGCCCGCTGGGCATCGTCGCGCATCAGGACGCCCGCCAGGCGCTTGCCGTCCAGGACGGCGGCATAATCGTAACCGCGCGCCTGCAGACGTTCGAGGGCATGCGCGGGCTTTGTGCGCATCGTCAGGTTGAGCGGACGCTCGTTGACGGCATGCGACGCATTGAGCACCTTGCCCCGGTTGACGTCCTGCAGGAAAGATTCGATGTAGTCATTGGCGGGCGACAGGAGAATGTCTTCGGGCGTGCCTTCCTGGATGAGTTCGCCGTCTTTCAAAATGGCGATGCGGTTGCCCAGGCGCAAGGCTTCGTCCAGATCGTGGGTGATGAAGACGATGGTCTTGTTCAGGCGCGCCTGCAGGGCCAGCAGCTGATCCTGCATCTCGTGGCGAATCAAAGGGTCGAGCGCGGAAAACGCCTCGTCCATCAGCAGGATCTCCGCATCGGTGGCCAGCGCCCGGGCCAGGCCCACGCGCTGCTGCATGCCGCCCGACAACTGATGCGGATACTGCGCCTCGAACCCGGACAGGCCGACCTGGTCGAGCCAGTGTTTCGCGCGTTCGTTGCGCTGGGCGCGCCCCACCCCCTGCACCGCCAGGCCATAGGCGGCATTGTCCAGCACGGTGCGATGCGGCAGCAGCCCGAAGCGCTGGAACACCATGCTCATTTTCTGCTGGCGGAATTGCTCCAGTTCTTTGGGCTTCAGGCCCACCACATCCACGCCATCCACCAGGATCTGGCCCGCGCTGGGTTCGATCAAGCGATTGAAATGCCGGATCAGCGTCGATTTGCCCGAGCCCGACAGGCCCATGATGACATGGATGTCGCCTTCTTTGATGGACAGGCTGATATCCCGCAACCCCAGCGTATGGCCGCTGCGGTCGAGCAGGGCTTCTTTGGACAGGCCGTCGCGGGCGGCCTGCAGCCAGCGATCCGGGTGCGGGCCGAAGATTTTATAAATATTGCGGACTTCGATTTTGTTCATGTCAGGCCCCCCGGGCTTGTTGCCGTTGGCCGAATTGCTGCGTGATGCGATCGAAGATGATGGCCAGCACCACAATGCCCAGGCCCGCCAGCAGGCCACGCCCCACCTGCAGGCGATTGATGCCCTGCAGGACTTCGTAGCCCAGGCCGCGCACCCCGATCATGGAGGCGATCACCACCATGGCCAGCGCCATCATGGTGGTCTGGTTGATGCCCGCCATGATGTTGGGCATGGCCAGCGGCAGCTGCACGCCGAACAGCTGGCGCGTGCGGCTGGCGCCGAACGAACGCGAGGCTTCGAGGACTTCGGCATCGACCAGGCGGATGCCGAGGTCGGTCAGGCGGATGACCGGCGGCACGGCATAGATGACAGTGGCGAAAAGCGCCGCCAGCTTGCCCAGGTTGAACAACATCACCACGGGAATCAGGTAGACGAAGCTGGGCATGGTCTGCATGACGTCCAGCACCGGCAGCATGACGGTGCGCACCCAGCGGAAGCTGGCCATGGCGATGCCCACCGGAATGCCGATCACCACGGAAAACACGACGGCGACCAGCATCAGCGACAGCGTCTGCATGGAGGCCTCCCAGAGGCCGATGGCCCCCAGCAGGCACAGCAACCCGCCCATGGCCAGGCTGAAGCGCCACTTGCGGCTGCCCAGCCAGGCGATGCCCACCACCACCAGCACGATGGCCCACCAGGGCGAATGACGCAGCAGGTTGTCGGCCCAGATGAGCAGATCCAGCAAAGGCTGGGTAATGGCGCGCAGGATATCGGAATACTGCATGACCAGCCCATTGACGAAATCGTCAATGGGCCGCTGCAGATCCCGAGCCGAGATCAGTTCAGGAAACATATGCCCCCCTTACAAGGCGGCCTTGACCCGTTCTGTCACGTCGGCGGGCAGCCATTGGGTCCAGACGTCCTGCTTGTTCTTCAGGAACCACATGGCGGTGGGCTCAGGCTCGGCTTCGTTTTTTTCCATGTAGGCCATGGCTTCGTTCATGTCGTCCAGCGGGACGCTGACCTTGGCGAGGAATTCGGTCAGCTTGGGCGCGTCCTGGGTGAACTGCGTGGTGACCGCCGTGAAAACCGGATTTTCCGGGTAATCCGTGGCCTGCGGGTTTTCGCAGTTGGGGTCGGTCAGGCACTTTTGCTGCTCGGCGTTATAGGGGGGCAGTTCGAGCTTGACCAAATCCATAGAGCCCACCAGCGGGGTGGGATACCAGTAGTAAAAGACGACGTTTTCCTTGCGGTTGTAGGCCGCGGTCAGAGCGGCCTTCTGTGTGGCGCCCGTGCCCGGGGAAAACAGGGTGAAGGTATCGCCCAGGCCCAGCGCCTTGAACAGGTTGGTGCTGACGACTTCGCAGCCCCAGCCGGCCGGGCATCCGTAGAAGCGGCCCTTGGAGGGTTCTTCGGGGTCTTTGAAGCTCTCCCAGTATTTGGGCAGATCGGCGGCTTTTTTCAGATCGGGCAGGCGTTCAGCCGTGTATTTGGGGATGAACCAGGCTTCGCCGCCCATGTAGATGTCGCCGATGCGCTTGACCTTGCCGGAGGCCTCGGCCTGGGTCCAGGGTTCGAGCGTGCTGTTCAGCCAGATTTCGCTGTTGATGTCGAGATCGCCGCGCTGCAAGGCGGCCAGGGCCGGGAGGGTTTCGGTGGGCAGGACTTCGGATTCGCAGCCATAGCCGTTTTTGACGATGAAACGCTCGATTTCCACCAGAACCAGATTGGATTCCCAGTTCATCCCGCCAAAGCGCATGGGGCGATCCAGCTCGCACTGCGGCGCATCGGCGGCCAGGGCCGCCGTGGGCGCCATCGACAGGCCGGACAAGGTGGCCGCCAGGGCCAGCCCCAGCAACGGCTTGGACCAACGGGAAGACGAAGCCGCCTGATGCGGCAAATAGGAAGAAATAGACATAAAGCCTCCTTTGGGTTACGGAGACGCCTGGAGCCATTGTGCCAAACGCCATAGCTTAGGGGAGGGTGTGCGGAAGACAGTGAAAAACCGCCAATACATACCGACACTGTCGGTGCGAAGCACCGTAGACAGTCGAAGACAAACCCCAAAAGGGGCATTGTCGCGAACAGAATTGAACAACAGAGATACAACAGAAGCGCTATTTTACACGCTAAATCACAGAAAATAAAGACCTTTATCGAAATGCAAGAAGAAACCCCCAAAGAAACGCCCAGCCCGGACGCCTGAATCGGCAGGCTTTCCCGATGCCGGAAAACCGGCATCGGGGGTTGGATTCGACCGCCATGAAATCATCCCGGCGGACGATTTCATGGCCGGCCTTATGCTCGCCGATAGATGTAGTCGCGGCGCCAGGGGTAGGCCTGATCGGCGGGGTAATCGAGCTCGTCGGCGCGCCCCGAGGGCTGGCGCTGGGCGATGATCTGGTGCAAGGCGATCCAGCCATATTCAAAGCCCATGGCGCACCCCGCCAGGTACATGCGATAAGCCCGCAAGGACCGTTCGCCCTCGGGGGTATTCAGGATGGCGCGGGCCTGATCCAGGCGGCTTTCCAGGGCGTCGCTCCAGGCCCACAGGGTGCGCGCATAATGCGGCCGGATGTTCTCGACGTCCAGGTCTTCCAGGCCGGCCTCGGCCATGGACTGCAGCACATAATGGATGTGGGACAGCTCGCCCCCGGGGAAAATGAATTTTTCGATGAAATCGCCCATCCCGGCGCCGAGTTCGGCGTTGCTGATGCCGCCCGCGGTGATGCCGTGGTTGAGAATCAGCCCCCCCGGGCGCACCAGGCGGTAGAGCTTGGCAAAATAGCCCGTCAGTTGGGATCGGCCGACGTGCTCGAACATCCCCACCGAAGAAATTTTGTCGTAGGGCCTGGATTCATCCAGCTTGCGGTAGTCCAGCAACTGCATGCGCACGCGGCCCGCCAGGCCTTTTTCCTGGATGATCTGGTTGACATAGGCATGCTGGTGGTGCGACAGCGTGATGCCGGTGACGTCGATGTCATAGTGTTCGGCGGCCCACAGCATCAAGCCCCCCCAGCCCCCGCCCACATCCAGAAAACGTTCGCCGGATTTCAGGGCCAGCTTGCGGCAGATGTGATCCAGCTTGGCTTCCTGGGCTTCGGCCACCGTCATGTCGGGCCGCCGGTAGTAGGCGCAGGAATACACCCGGCGCGGATCGAGCCAAAGGGCGTAGAACTCGTCCGATAGATCGTAGTGGAATTCGATCTGGCGCGCATCGCGGTCGACCGAATGCCGCCAGACCGACACCAGGCGCTGCACCAGGCTGGTGAACCACCCCAGCTGGGCGGCGGCCACGGGCGATCCCGGCAGAATCCCGGCGGCCAGGCGCATGAGATCGCGCATGGCGCCGCTGAATTCAAATTTGCCATCGACGTAGTCTTCGCCCAGTGCCCCGACCTCGCCCGCGGCGAAATGGCCCAACACCGTGTGATCCCGGATATCGAAGTGCAGGCGCGCATCGGGCGGGCCGATTTTCTCGCCATCCGGCAGTCGCATGGAGACTGGAAAGGGTAAAGCCCCCAGTTTGTTTTCGATGATGGATGCAATTGCAGTCAACAGAGCCTCCCTCAATTCAAATCAGGTCCTTGTTATAGTAGCGCCAAAACCATGACTGGCGTTGTCGCGCCACCACACCTGCGCCACCCCTTCTTTATGCTCCGTTTTTTCCCCTCCCTGATGCCCGGATGGCTCGTCCTCATGGGGGCGCTGGCCGCCCTGGGGCCACTGGCCATCGACATGTACCTGCCCGCCTTCGGCCACATGGCCGATGAACTGCAGGTGCCCCAAGGCCTGGTCGAACGCACCCTGGCGAGCTATCTCCTGGGCCTGGCGCTGGCGCAGCTGCTCTACGGCCCGCTGGCCGACCGCTACGGACGCCGCCTGCCGCTGCTGGGCGGCCTGGCCCTGTTCACGGTGGCGTCGCTGGCCTGCGCCACCAGCCAGGACATCGGCCACCTGACCGCCTGGCGCGTGGTGCAGGCCTTCGGCGGGGCGGCGGGCATGGTGGTGCCCCGGGCGGTGATCCGCGACCACCTGGACACCCGGCAGGCCGCCCAGGCCCTGTCCCTGCTCATGCTGGTCATGGGCGTGATGCCGATCCTGGCGCCGCTGCTGGGCGGGCAGGCGGTGATGCTGGGCTCCTGGCGGCTGGTGTTCTACCTGATGGCCGGGGCCGGCGCGCTGCTGGGGCTGGCCGTCTTGCTGCGCATGGAAGAATCCCTGGCGCCGGAGCGCCGCACCCCGCTGGCCGTGCGCACGATCCTGCACAATTTCGGCCACCTGCTGGCGCACCGCGGCTTCATGGGCTATTCGCTGGCGGGCGGTCTGGGCACGGCGGGCATGTTCGCCTATATTGCCGGCTCGCCCCTGGTGTTCATCGACCTGTACGGCATCGACCCCCGCTGGTTCGGCCTGCTGTTCGGCCTGAACGCGCTGTGCCTGATCGTGGCGGCGCAGTTCAGCGCCCGCCTGCTGAACCGCCACCGCCCGCTGGCGCTCTTGATGCGCGCCCAGTTCACGCTGGTTCTGATGACCCTGGCCGCCCTGGCCCTGACGCTGCTGGGCTGGATCAATCTGCCCTTGCTGATGCTGTGCCTGATGGGCTTCATGGCCAGCCAAGGCTTTGTCGGGCCCAATTCCGCCGCCCTGGCGCTGGCCGAACAAGGTCCCCGCCTGGGAACCGCATCCGCCCTCATGGGGTCGATGCAGATGTTTTGCGGGGCGGCGGCCGGCCTGGCCATCAGCCTGTGGCACACCGACAGCCCGCTGCCGCTGACTGCGGTGCTGGCCGCCTGCGCCCTGTTGTCCTGGCTATCGGGCCGGTTCGGCATGCGCCACGACCGGCGGCGCACCCAAGCGGCGGATGCGGCCGACCGACTTGATTAAAGCCAGGGTTTCAGTATAGAATGACAGGCTTTCCTGATATAGACACAGAGGTGAGACCATGGCACGCGTATGCCAAGTAACCGGCAAAGGCCCGATGGTGGGCAACAACGTTTCGCACGCAAACAACAAAACCAAGCGTCGTTTCCTGCCCAACCTGCAATCGCGCCGGTTCTGGGTTGAATCCGAAAACCGCTGGGTGCGCCTTCGCGTATCCACCAAAGCCCTGCGCACCATCGACAAGAACGGCATCGACGCCGTCCTGGCCGACCTGCGTGCCCGTGGCGAACTGGCCTGACCGGCCTAGGAGCACATCATGGCAAAAGGTATCCGCGAGAAAATCAAGCTCGAATCCACCGCTGGCACGGGTCATTTCTACACGACCACCAAAAACAAACGCAACATGCCGGAAAAAATGCTGATCAAAAAATTTGATCCGGTTGCGCGCAAGCATGTCGAATACAAGGAAACCAAGCTGAAATAATCCGGGATGCCTCTCCCGGACTGTCTCACCGGTTCCCCAAATCCCCGCCTTGGAGCGGGGATTTTTTTTACCGCCGGGCCGCCCCAAGGTAAAAACACCCCCCGTGGGGAGATAAGGCCAGGCGCGGGTCAGCCCCCTGCGGGCTGACCCGCGCCTGCCGCATCCCAGCGGCCTGCAAGCCTCGCGGTGGACAGCCAGCAGGCGCGGCCTGCGCCGCGTGGGGTATTTTTATGGGATTGACCCCTTATAATGGGCAGCTTGGCCCATATCTTTCAATCATCCCAGACATTTCCATGCAGCAACGCTATACACCGAATCAGGTCGAAACCGACGCCCAGGCCCACTGGCGCACAGAGGACGTCTATCGCGTCACCGAGCACGCCGTTCAGGCCGATGGCACGCCCAAGCCCAAGTTCTACGCCTGCTCGATGCTGCCCTACCCCAGCGGCAAGCTGCACATGGGGCATGTGCGCAATTACACCATCAACGACATGATGACCCGGCAATTGCGCATGCGCGGCTACAACGTGCTGATGCCCATGGGCTGGGATGCCTTCGGCATGCCCGCCGAGAACGCCGCCATGAAATCCGGCGTGCCCCCGGCAAAATGGACCTACGACAACATCGCCTACATGAAGAAGCAAATGCAGGCAATGGGTCTGGCCATCGACTGGTCGCGCGAAATGTGCGCCTGCGACCCGGCCTACTACAAATGGAACCAGTGGCTGTTCCTGAAAATGCTGGAAAAAGGCATCGCCTACCGCAAGACGCAGGTGGTCAACTGGGATCCGGTCGATCAGACCGTGCTGGCCAATGAACAAGTCATCGACGGGCGCGGCTGGCGCTCGGGCGCGCTGGTCGAAAAACGCGAAATCCCCGGCTATTATCTGCGCATCACCGATTACGCCGACGAACTGCTGGACACCCTGGAAGACGGCCTGCCCGGTTGGCCCGAGCGCGTGCGCCTGATGCAGGAAAACTGGATCGGCCGCAGCGAAGGGGTGCGTTTCGCCTTTCGCCACGACATCCGCGACCCGGACGGCCAACTGATCCAGGATGGCCTGATGCACGTGTTCACCACCCGGGCCGACACCATCATGGGCGTCACCTTCTGCGCCGTGGCCCCCGAACACCCGCTGGCCGCCCGGGCGGCCCAGGACAACCCGGCCCTGGCCGCCTTCATCGACGCCTGCCGCCAGGGCGGCACCACCGAAGCCGAAATGGCCACACGCGAAAAAGAAGGCCTGCCCACCGGGCTATTCGTCACGCACCCCCTCACGGGCGACGCCATCCCGGTCTGGGTGGGCAATTACGTGCTGATGAGCTACGGCGACGGCGCGGTCATGGGCGTGCCCGCTCACGACGAGCGCGATTTCGCCTTTGCGCGCAAATACGGCCTGCCCATCAAGCAGGTCATCGACGCCCAGGGCCAAGCCTGGTCCGACACCGCCTGGCAGGACTGGTACGGCGACAAACAGGTCGGCCATACCGTCAACTCCGGAAAATACGACGGCCTGACCACGGCCCAAGCCATCCCGGCCATCGCCGCCGACCTGGCCGCCCTGGGCCTGGGCCAGCTGCGCACCACCTGGCGCCTGCGCGACTGGGGGATTTCCCGCCAGCGCTACTGGGGCACCCCGATCCCCATCATCCACTGCGCCGATTGCGGCCCGGTGCCGGTGCCCGAACAAGACCTGCCCGTGGTTCTGCCCGACGACCTGGTTCCCGATGGCAGCGGCAACCCCCTGGCCAAAAACGAAGCCTTCCTGTCCTGCCACTGTCCGTCCTGCGGCAAACCGGCCCGGCGCGAAACCGACACCATGGACACCTTCATCGACTCGTCCTGGTATTTCATGCGCTATACGTCGCCGGGCAACGACCAGGCCATGGTCGATGCCCGCAACGACTACTGGATGCCCATGGACCAGTACATCGGCGGCATCGAGCACGCCGTGCTGCATCTGCTGTACGCGCGCTTCTGGACACGCGTGATGCGCGACCTGGGCATGCTGAAATTTTCCGAGCCCTTCACCCGGCTGCTGTGCCAGGGCATGGTGCTCAACCATATCTATTCGCGCAAGAACGCGCGCGGCGGCATCGAATACTTCTGGCCCGACCAGGTCGACAACCTCACCGACGACAAAGGGGCCATCATCGGCGCCCGCCTCAAGGCCGACGGTTCTCCCGTCGACTACGGCGGGATCGGCACCATGTCCAAATCCAAGAACAACGGCGTCGATCCGCAATCGCTGATCGACAGCCTGGGGGCCGACACCGCCCGGCTGTTCGTGATGTTCGCCAGCCCCCCGGAACAAACCCTGGAATGGTCGGACTCCGGGGTGGACGGCGCGCACCGGTTCCTGCGCCGTCTATGGGCCTTTTGCCATACCCACCACGACGCCCTGCGCCGGCACGCGCAGCCGCTCGCGCAATGGGACGGCCTGGACGATGCCCAGGCCGCCTTGCGCCGCAGCATCCACAGTCTGCTGCGGCAGGCCGACTACGACTATCAGCGCATTCAATACAACACGGTGGTCTCCACCGCCATGAAAATGCTCAACACCCTGGAAACCGCGGCCCAGGCCGGGGTGGGCGGGGCCGCGCTGACCGAAACCACATCCATCCTGCTGCGCGTGCTGTATCCCGTGGTGCCGCACATCACCTGGCAGCTGTGGCGCGACCTGGGCCTGGCCGGCGTCTTCGGCGACCTGCTGGACGCCGCCTGGCCGGCCGTGGACGAAGCCGCCCTGCTGGCCGACACGATCGAGCTGGTGCTGCAGGTCAACGGCAAGACACGCGGCCAACTCAGTGTGCCGCAGGCCGCCGACAAAGCCGCCATCGAAACCCTGGCGCACGCGCACGAGGCCGTCGGACGGTTTCTGGAAGGCCGCCCGCCCAAGCGTGTCATCGTGGTGCCCGGGCGCCTGGTCAACGTGGTCGGATAAGCCATGCGCGCGACAGCCCCGATCCGAATCCTGCGCTGGGCCGCGGCGCTGCTGGGCCTGCTGGCCCTGGGCGCCTGCGGTTTCCACCTGAAGCAGGCCACCCCCCTGCCTTATCACAGCATCTATACCAACATCAACCTGGACACGGCGGCGGGGGCCCGCCTGCAGCGCACCATCCTGGCCAATTCGCCGGATACCCGGTTCGTTTCCCAGCGCAGCCAGGCCGACGTCTACCTGCACCAGATTGCAGAAACGCAGACCCTGCGCCAACTGTCCATCGACGCCGAAGGCCGCGTCGAAGAATACGAACTCAGCCTGGAATTCACCTTCGAGCTGCTGGATCGGGCCGGCCATATCCTGCTGCCGCCCACCACCTTGCAGCGCTTGCGCGAACTCCCCTACAACGAACGCATCGTCCAGGCCAAGGAAACCGAAATCGCCCGCACATTCGCCGACATGCGCGACAGCCTCAGCACGCAGATCCTGCGGCGCATCAGCGCCCCGGACGTCATCCACGCGTATCTCAATGCCGCCGACCTGCCCATGGCGGTCGTGCCGGACGACGGCCCCGCCGAACAGGCCCGCGCCGAGCGCCTGGCCGACCCCAGCCGGCTGGCGCACTAAGTCATGAACCGCCGCGCCCCGGACGCCGAGCAACTGATCCACGCACTGGCCGCGGATCAGCCGCTGGCGCCGTGCACGGTGCTGTCCGGCGACGAAATCCTGCTGCTGACCGAAGTCTCCGACGCCTTCCGCGCAGCGGCCGTCCGCCAGGGGTGCAGTGAGCGCACGCATCTGGTGATGGACGCCCGCAGCGACTGGAGCCAGGCCCTGGCCAGCGCCCGCAACACCTCGCTGTTCGGCGATCTGCGCCTGCTGGAAATCAGCCTGCCCACCGGCAAGCCCGGCAGACCCGGCGCCGACGCGCTGCAACAGCTGGCCGCCCTGTGCGCCCAGGATCATCTGCCCGATCTCAAGGTTCTGATCCGCCTGCCCGCCCTGGATCGCACCACCCAGCAGGGCAAGTGGGTGCAGGCCCTGAAAAAAACAGCGGTCTGGCAGGACATCCCCACCATCCCGCGCACCGCGCTGCCGGACTGGATCGCCACACGCCTGGCCAGACAGCAGCAAGACACGGCCCCCGAAGCGCTGGCGTGGCTCAGTGACAAGGTCGAAGGCAACCTGCTGGCCGCCCACCAGGAAATCCAGAAGCTGGCCCTGCTGTACCCGACGGGCGCGCTCTCCCTCGAACAAGTCCAGGCGGCGGTGTTGAATGTGGCCCGCTACAATCTGTATGACCTGCGCGATGCCATGCTGGCCGGCCAGGCCGACCGGGCGCTGACCGTCCTGCGCGGCCTGCAGGCCGAAGGCGAAGCCCTGACGCTGGTTCTGTGGGCGGTGGGCGAGGAAATCCGCCTGATCAACCGCATCGGCGCCGATCCCAACCCGGACGCGGCCATGCGCAGCCAGCGCGTGTTCGGCCCGCGCGAACGCTTGATGCGCCAGGCCCTGCAGCGCGTCCCGGCACGGGTCTGGCCCCTGGCTCTGCGCCATGCCCACGAAATCGACCGCCTGATCAAAGGCATCCCGGCCGCGGGACAACTGACGGATCCCTGGGACGAACTCGCCCGCCTGACGCTGCGGGTCGCCACTGCCGGCACGCCGCGCCACTAATCCCCGATAGCCATGACCTCCGACACCCTTTCAAGCACTTTGGAAACCCTGGGCCGACAGGCCCGGCAAGCCGCACGGCACATGCGCACCGCCGCCAGCGCCGCCAAATCACAGGCGCTGAGGGAAATGGCCCGGCAGCTCTCCGCGCAACGCGCCTGGCTGCAGGCCGAAAACGCCCGCGACCTGGACGCCGCGGAAAAACGCGGGCTGGCGGCCCCCCTGGTGGATCGCCTGCGCCTCAGCGACAAGGCGCTGGACACCATGGCCGCCGGGCTGGAACAGATCGCCGCCATGGGCGACCCCATCGGCAGCCTCAGCGAAACCGCGATCCGGCCCAATGGGATGCGCGTGGCCCGCATGCGCGTGCCGCTGGGCGTGATCGGCATCATCTACGAATCCCGGCCCAACGTCACCATCGACGCCGCCGCCCTGTGCCTGAAAACCGGCAACGCCACCATCCTGCGCGGCGGCAGCGAAGCGTTTCATTCCAACCAGGCGCTGGGCGGCATCATCCAGGCGGGATTACAGGCCGCCGGCCTGCCGCCCCAGGCCGTGCAGGTCGTCGACACCCCCGACCGGGCCGCCGTGGGCCGCATGATCACCCTGACGGACTACATCGACGTCATCATCCCACGCGGCGGCAAGGGCCTGATCGCCCGCCTGTCCGCCGAATCCCGCATCCCCCTGATCAAGCACCTGGACGGCAACTGCCATCTGTACGTCGACCGGGCCGCCGACCTGGATCGCGCCCTGGACATCGCCGTCAACGCCAAGACCTACCGCTGCGGCATTTGCGGCGCCATGGAAACCCTGCTGGTGCACGCCGACATCGCCGCGCAGTGGCTGCCCGCCGCCGGCCGGCGCTTCGCCCAGCTGGGGGTCGAACTGCGCGCCTGCCCCCGGGCCGCCGCCTGGCTGCCCCAGGCCGTCCCGGCCACCGAAGACGACTGGGCGACCGAATTCCTGGCGCCGATCCTGGCGGTTCGCGTCGTGGACACGCTGGACGACGCCATGGATCACATCGCCCGCTACAGTTCCGAGCATACCGAATCCATCGTGACCGAAGACCTGGCCGCGGCCCAGCGCTTCCAGCGCGAGGTGGATTCCAGCTCGGTCTACGTCAACCTGCCCACCTGCTTTGCCGACGGCTTCGAGTACGGCCTGGGGGCGGAAATCGGAATTTCCACCAACCGCCTGCATGCTCGCGGGCCCGTGGGCCTGGAAGGCCTGACCATCCAGAAATGGGTGCTGACCGGCGAAGGCCAGCTGCGGGGCTAGGCATGCTGTGGGTCAAAGTCTTCCATATCCTGTTCGTGGTGTCCTGGTTCGCCGGGCTGTTCTACCTGCCGCGCATCTACGTCAACCTGGCCAGTGAAACCAACCCGGAAACCCGGGCCACCCTGCTGGGCATGGCGGGCCGCCTGTACCGGTTCATGACGCCGCTGGGGCTGTTCGCCCTGATCCTCGGCCTGGTGCTGTGGCTGCACTACGGCATCGGCCAGGGCCAGGCCTGGATGCACGCCAAACTGCTGGGGGTGCTGGCCCTGCTGGCCTTCCACCTGTCCTGTCGACGCCACCTGCAGGCGTTCATCCGGGGCGCCAACCCGCACAGCCACGGCTATTTCCGCTGGTTCAATGAAATCCCAGTTCTGCTGTTGCTGCTGATCCTGATCCTGGTCGTCGTCAAACCCTTTTAAGCCCATGAGCGATACCCCCCCTGCCCGCAAGACCCTGCGCCTGAAGCCCCAGGCCAGGCGCACGCCACCCGAGGATGATCAGCGCCCGAAGCGCTCGGGCGCGCGTGCGCGCCAGGCCGCCCTGCAAGAGCGCGCCCAGCAAGCACGCGGGGAAGCCCCCGACGTCCCCAACGCCCCCGCCCAGCGGGCGGACAGCGCGGACAAGCGCCGGGGCGACACACCCCGCGATCATTCCGCCCGGCCGCGCCAGCCATCGGACGGTTCCCGCCACCCCGGCCACCCGGCGCGGAAACAAGAGCGGCCGCGCCAGCCGCGCAGCCCGCAGGGCGCGGAAACCCATGCCGTTTTCGCCCCCTGCCCCCACGGCCTGGAGGACGCCCTGGCGCTGGAGCTGCAGGCCCTGGGCTACGCCGGCGTCCAGGCGGGCCGGGCCGGCTGCCATTTCCAGGCCGACTGGATGGGCGTCATGCGGGCCAACCTGTATTCCCGGCTGGCCACGCGCATCCTGGTGCAGGTTGCGCAGGCCGACGTGCGCACAGAAGACGACATCCTGGCGCTGGCCCGCCAGACCGAGTGGGAGCGCTGGTTCGGCCCCGAACACACGCTGCGGGTGGATACGTCGGCCATCCACAGCCCCATGCGCAGCCTGCAATACTGCAACCTGCGGGCCAAGGATGGCATCTGCGACCGCCTGCGCGAACGCGAAGGCGAACGCCCCAGCATCGACACGGTGCGCCCGGACGCCCGCGTACACCTGTTCCTGGATGCGCGGCAGGCCACGCTATACCTGGATGTCTCGGGCGAATCCCTGTTCAAGCGCGGCTGGCGCCTGGACAAAGGCGAGGCCCCCCTGCGCGAAAACCTGGCGGCGGGCCTGCTGGCGCTGTCCGACTGGACACCCGACGCCGCCCTGCTGGATCCGTTTTGCGGCAGCGGCACGATCCTGATCGAAGCGGCCTGGATCGCCCTGGGGGTGCCGCCGGGCATCTGGCGGCCCTTCGGCTTCGAGCGCCTGCGCACCCACGAGATGCGGCGGTGGCGCGACCTGAAAGAAGACGCCCGCGCCCGTATCGCCCCGCAGCTGGACGCCCCGCTGGTGGGCAGCGACATCCACCCCGCCGCCATCGAAGCGGCACGCGCCAACGTCGAGCGCGCTCACCTCAGCCCGGGAACGATCCGGTTTGAAATCTGCGATGCCCGGCGCATGCCGCCGCCCGCCGAATCCGGCTGGATCGTCACCAACCCCCCTTACGGCGAGCGCCTGGGCGATCACGACAGCGACCTGTGGCCGCAATGGGCCACTCAGCTGAAACAGCAATACGGCGGCTGGCAGTTGAACCTCATCACCAGCGATCTGGATCTGCCGGGACAATTGCGCCTGAAGGCCAAGCGCCGCCATCCCCTGCACAACGGCGCGCTGGACTGCCGCCTGTTCCAGTTCGACCTGGTGTCCGCCCAGTATCGTGATCGGCCGTAGCCGATACGCCACAGGCCCCCACGGCGCTTGCCGGCATAGCTTGCTTTTTATCTAGGGAAAACCCTATAATAGGGTTAACCCGAGCGAAACGCTCTTTTTCTAGCAAAGAGGCTTGCCATGAAAACCTTCCTGAACACCGACATCCGTATGACCGACGCCCTGGAACGCCAGCTGCTGGCGGAAGCCATCGAGGCCAACCAAAGCTATGCGTTGGACGTGACGCTGAAAAATCTTTTCAAGAAGGTTGCCGGCTTCTTCAAGACCCCCGAAGGCCGCATGCACCACACCGTGCGCACCGCCAACTGATTTTCACCTCAGTCGGCCGACTCGCAAGGCCGCCCTCCGGGGCGGCTTTTTCATTGTGGGATAATGCCTTGTTTCAATGCCCGGGCGCGATGCGCCGGGGCCACCACGGGATACCCACTTGGCCCCGGCCAGCCCCGGCGCGCACAGCGGCCGGGTCGGCGCGGGCCCAGACACAAACATGCTGGATACCAACCCCACCGCCCCTGTGGCACCCTCCCGCTGGCGCCGATTCGCCTGCATGATGTACGAAAGCGTGCTGTTGTTCGGCGTGGTTTTCCTGGCCGGCTATTTATTCGATACCCTGACCCAAAGCCGCGACGGCCTGATGCTGCGCCACGGCCGCCAGGCCTTTTTGTTCTGCGCCATCGGCGTGTATTTCCTGGCCTGCTGGCGTCGGGGCGGCCAGACCCTGCCCATGAAAACCTGGAACATCCGGCTGACCGACCGGGGCGGCAGGCCCCTGGCGGGCGGGCGCCTGGCGCTGCGCTACCTGCTGTTGTGGCCCATCCCCCTGGCGGCGGCCCTACTGGTGGCGGGCCTGTCGCATCTCAGCGGCTGGGCCTCGCTCGATCTCCTGATCATCACCGCGCCGTTTTTTCATTTCATCTGGACCTGGTTCGATCCCCAAGGCCAGTTTTTGCACGACCGCCTGCTGGGCACCGAACTGCACGACCTAGGGCGCCGCACCCATGACTGACACACTGAAAAAATACCTCACCCCCGACCACAGCACGCGGTTGCAGACGCTGCACCTGGCCGAATCCTGGCAGGCCGGCCTGGCCCACCAGCACCTGCCGCCCCAGGTCGTCAGCCTGCTGGGCGAACTCTCGGCGGCCGCCGTCCTGCTGGCGGGCAATATCAAATTCGACGGATCCATCGTGCTGCAGCTGCAGGGCAACGGGCCCGTGCGCCTGATCATGGTGGAATGCACATCCGAGCTGCGGCTGCGCGCCACGGCGCATCTGGATGAAGACGCCCATGTGCCCGACACCAGCAGCCTGCAGACCCTGCTGAACCCGGATGGCCAAGGCCGGTTCACCGTGCTGCTCGACCCCAGCAACCGCCCGGAAGGCACACCGGCCTACCAGGGCATCGTGCCGCTGGAAGGCGAACGCGTCGCTCAGGCACTGGAATACTACATGCGTCATTCCGAGCAGTTGGAAACCCGCCTGTGGTTGGCCGCCGACGGCCGGCACTGCGCCGGGCTGCTGCTACAGCGCATGCCCGGCGCCACCGCGCCGGATGACCGGCCCGACGGCGGCGCGGACACCTGGGCGCACTGCCTGGCGCTGGCCGACACCCTGAAGCCCGAAGAACTGCTGGCGGACAGCCCCGACACCCTGATGCGCAAACTGTTCTGGCAAGACGAGCTGTTGGCATTCCCGGCCCAGCACGTGCAATGGCATTGCCCCTGCACCCGCGAACGCGTGGCCGACATGCTGCGTACCCTGGGCCAGGCGGAAATCCAATCCATACTGGCCGAACAGGGGCATGTCCACATCGATTGCAATTTCTGCGGCAAACCCTACGAATTCGACGCCATCGACTGTACCGCGCTGTTCCTGGATCAGGCCGAGCAGCAGCCCGCCCCCGGATCCGATTCGGTGCACTGAGCCGGTTGCGCCAGCCGCTCCGGCATCGGCCCACTCACCGGGTTTCACCCGCCCCCGGAAAAATCAAGCCCAAAAGCTTTTTTCGCCCCAGGGGGCTTGCCCCCATGGCAATCCCCTCCGCGCCCGGACATACTGGCCGCTATCCCTAATCGCGGCATATTCACGGGGGCTTCTGAATGCACACGGACACCACGCGTCAAGGCGGCGCCGGCATGGTCGGGTTCCTGCTGGCCCTGCCGCCCCTGCTGGGCGTCGGTCTGGGCGGGGTGGAACTGGCCCACTGGATGCACCAGCGCCAGGCCATCAGCCTGATCCTGGCCGATGCCGCCCGCGCAGGCGCCACCCGCCAGGCCCGCCCACAGGATATCGCCAGGGCGTTTGAAACGGGCCTGCGGCAACTGTACATCCAGCCGCAACTGATCGAGCGCGCTTTGCGGACGCGCCGCCAGGCGCTGGGCACGCCGTGGACCATGCGCATCCTGCAGCCCACCCCCGCCGCCTTCAGGGATCACGCCGACCCGGACGTCAAGGGGCCCCGCCAGCACCCGGGGCAGGCTTTGATCCGCAACGACTATCAGGCCCGGCAGCACGCCCGGCGCATCGCCCAGGGCTGGCCGGCGGGCCGGGGTCCGCAATCGGGTCTGACCATCCACGAAGCCAATACTCTGGTGATCGACCTGTGGTGGCCACAACTGCCCATGATCCCCGGCATCGCGGCCCTCATCCGCGGACTGGCGCCTTTGAGCAGCGATCCCATCGGACGGCGCATGATGGCCCGGGGCTACCTGCCCATGCGCCGTCAAGTGCGCATGGTCATGCAGTCCCATCCTGCGGACTGGTCCGATCTGGCCGACGGCCGCATCCGCTATGCCGCGCCGGGCCACGCCGGCGCGGGGGACGTGAACAACCTGGACGGGGAAGACGAGAACCGCACCGCCGTCACCAGCGCCGCCGATGTCGCAACGGGACACGGCGACGCGTCGGCGGAAGGCGGCGGCCAGGCGGACGAGCCGCCGCTGTGCGGGCCCTGAACCCGGACAACATCCCGCCGGTCAGGTCGCCGGGGGCCGGGGATCGGCAGGCCACACGCCGGGAAACCCGGCAATGATCAGGGCTGATCCGGCAGAATCTGCACCAGGTATTCGCCTTCGCGGATCATATTGAGTTCCTGGCGGGCGCGCTCCTCGACGGCGGAAATCCCGGTCTTCAAGTCCTGGACTTCGGCCAGCAGGGCGTTGTTGCGGGCGGTCAGCGCCTGGTTCGTGGCGGTTTCGGCCTGCACCTGGGCCTGCAGGCTGCGCAGGCGCAGCCAGCCGCCCTTGCCCCACCACAGCGGATACTGGGTAGCCAGGGTCAGGGCCAGCAAGGCCAGGGCAAGCAGCCGCATGGGCGCGACGCGGCCTAGCGCAGGTTGTAGAAGGCCGAAATCCCGGGATAAGCGGCAACCTCGGCGAGTTCTTCCTCGATGCGCAGCAACTGGTTGTATTTGGCCATGCGGTCGGAACGCGACAGCGAGCCGGTCTTGATCTGCATGGCATTGGTGGCCACGGCGATATCGGCAATGGTGGCGTCTTCGGTTTCGCCCGAACGGTGCGAGATGACCGCCGTATAGCCTGCGCGCTTGGCCATTTCAATCGCGGCGAAGGTTTCGGTCAGGGTGCCGATCTGGTTGATCTTGATCAGGATGGAATTGGCGATGCCCTGGTCGATGCCCTGCTTGAGGATCTTGGTGTTGGTGACGAACAGATCATCGCCCACCAGCTGCACCTTGCGGCCCAGTTGTTCGGTCAGGATGCGCCAGCCTTCCCAGTCGTCTTCGGCCATGCCGTCTTCGATGGAGACAATGGGGTATTTGTCGCACCACGACGCCAGCAGGTTGGCGAAATCCTGGGAGCCCAGGGCAATGCCGCCTTCGCCCGCCAGGTGGTACTTGCCATCACGGTAGAACTCTGAGCTGGCGCAATCCAGACCCAGCACCACCTGAGAGCCGGCCTCGTAGCCGGCCTCGGCGATGGCCTGCAGGATGAGTTCGATCGCGGCTTCGTGGTTGGCCACGTTGGGGGCGAAGCCGCCTTCATCGCCCACGGCGGTGGACATGCCCTGGGCGGCGATGATTTTCTTGAGCGCGTGGAAGATCTCGGCCCCCATGCGCAGGGCTTCGCGGAAGCTGGACGCCCCCACCGGCAGGATCATGAATTCCTGCAGATCGAGCGTGTTGTTGGCGTGCGCCCCGCCGTTGATGACGTTCATCATGGGCACCGGCATCTGCATGGGGCCGCTGCCGCCGAAATAGCGGTACAGCGACAAGCCGGCATCGTCGGCCGCGGCCTTGGCCACCGCCATGCTGGCCGCCAGGATGGCATTGGCGCCCAGGCGGCTTTTATCGTCGGTGCCGTCCAGGTCGATCAGGGTGCGGTCGATGAAGGTTTGTTCCTGGGCGTCCAGGCCCATCAGGGCTTCGGAGATTTCAGTATTGATGTGCTCGACGGCCCGCAGCACGCCCTTGCCCAGGTAGCGGGCCTTGTCGCCGTCGCGCAGTTCGATGGCCTCGCGCGAGCCGGTGGACGCCCCCGAGGGCACGGCGGCGCGGCCCATGGCACCGGATTCGAGCAAGACGTCGCATTCTACAGTGGGGTTGCCGCGCGAATCCAGAATTTCGCGCCCGATGATGTCTACGATTGCACTCATGTATGACCGTCCTGCCTTATTTGGGTGGGTGAGGGGGTGGAAAACCAAGCCCCACTATTGTAGCGGGGCATGGTTTAGTCTACTTCGGAAAGCCGGCCCTGTGGGGGCGGCGGCAGATACCTGGGGTATCTACTGGACAAATCAAAGGGCCAGATCCAGCGCCCCGCCCTGCTTGACGCTGCGATCCAGCGCGACCAGGGTTTGCAGCAAGGCGCGCATCTTGTCCAGCGGGACGGCATTGGGGCCGTCGGACAGCGCCTGGGCGGGGTTGGGATGGGTTTCCATGAAGATGCCGGCGACCCCCACGGCCACGGCGGCACGCGCCAGCACCGGGACGAATTCGCGCTGGCCGCCCGAGCGGGTGCCCTGGCCGCCGGGCAACTGCACCGAATGCGTGGCATCGAACACCACCGGGCAGTGCGTGCCGCGCATGATGGCCAGCGACCGCATGTCCGACACCAGATTATGGTAGCCAAACGACGCGCCGCGTTCGCATACCAGGATGTTCTGCCCGTCCCCGCCCGCCTGGATGGCGGCATCGCGGGCCTTGGCCACGACCTGGATCATATCCTCGGGGGCCAGGAACTGGCCCTTCTTGATATTGACGGGCTTCAGGGTGGCGGCGCACGCCTGGATGAAGTCGGTCTGGCGGCACAGGAAGGCCGGCGTCTGCAGCACATCGACCACCGTGGCGACTTCGCGGGCCTGGCCGGTTTCGTGGACATCCGTCAGGATGGGCACGCCCAGCTGGTCGCGCACATCGGCCAGGATCTTCAGGCCTTCGTCCATGCCGGGGCCGCGAAACGATGCCCCGGAACTGCGATTGGCCTTGTCGAAAGAGCTTTTGTAAATGAAAGGGATGCCCAGTGCCCGGGTGATTTCCTGCAGGACACCGGCGGTTTCAAAGGCGAGTTCACGCGATTCGATGACGCAGGGCCCGGCGATCAAGAACAACGGCTGATCCAGTCCCGCCTGAAAATGACAGAGTTGCATGGGTTCCCCTTGGCGATCAGGCCGTCTTGACCTGGTTTTGCTGATGCGCCAGCGCCGCCCGGATGTAGCTGGTGAACAATGGATGGCCGTCGCGCGGCGTGGAGGTGAATTCGGGATGGAACTGCACCCCCATGAACCACGGATGGCCGGGGATTTCCATGATCTCCGGCAGGCTCTCGGTGGGCGTGCGGGCACTGATGACCAGGCCGGCTTCTTCCAGGCGATTGACGTAGACGTTGTTGACTTCGTAGCGGTGGCGGTGGCGTTCGTTGACTTCAGCCCCGTAGATGTCGAAGGCCCGGGTGCCGGGCTTGACCGGGCAGCGCTGCGCGCCCTTGCGCATGGTGCCGCCCAGATCGGACGACTGGTCGCGCTTTTCGATCTTGCCCTCGCGGTCTTGCCATTCGGTGATGAGGGCCACCACCGGGTGAGCGGCGGACGGGTCGAATTCGGTGCTGTTGGCGCCGCCCAGGCCCGCCACGTGGCGGGCGAATTCGACCACGGCCAGTTGCATGCCCAGGCAGATGCCCAGATAGGGGATGCCTTTCTCGCGGGCGTACTGGATGGCGCGGATCTTGCCTTCGGTGCCGCGCTTGCCAAAGCCGCCGGGCACCAGGATGGCGTCCAGCCCGGCCAGGCAAGCCGTGCCCTGGGTTTCGATTTCTTCGGAGTCGAGGTATTCGATGTGCACCTGGGAATGGGTGTGTATCCCCGCGTGCACCAGGGCCTCGGACAGGGATTTGTAGGATTCGGTGAGATCGACGTACTTGCCCACCATGCCGATGGTGACCGACCCCCGGGGGTTTTCGAGGTCATGCACCAGACGATCCCAGACGGTGAGGTCGGCCGGCGGCGGCGTGATCGCCAGGGCGTCGCAGATCAGGTTGTCCAGGCCCTGCTGGTGCAGCATGGCGGGAATCTTGTAGATGGAGTCCGCATCCCAAACGGAAATGACGGCGTCCAGCGGCACGTTGGAAAACAGGGAAATCTTGGCGCGCTCGTCCTCGGGCACCGGGCGGTCGGCGCGGCACAGTAGGGCATTGGGATAAATGCCGATTTCGCGCAGTTTTTGCACGGAATGCTGCGTGGGCTTGGTTTTGAGTTCGCCCGCCGAAGCGATGAACGGCACCAGCGTCAAATGCACGAAGGCGCATTGGTTGCGGCCCAGGCGCAGGCTCATTTGGCGCACGGCTTCGAGGAACGGCAGGGATTCGATATCGCCGATGGTGCCGCCGATCTCGACGATGGCGATATCGGCCTGGCCGTCGAAGGCGGCCTTCGCGCCCCGGGCGATGAAGTCCTGGATTTCGTTGGTGATGTGCGGGATGACCTGCACGGTCTTGCCCAGGTAATCGCCCCGGCGCTCTTTGCGCAGCACGGATTCGTAGATCTGGCCAGTGGTGAAGTTATTGACCTTGTGCATGCGGGCCGACACGAAGCGCTCGTAGTGGCCCAGATCCAGGTCGGTTTCGGCGCCGTCTTCGGTGACGAAGACTTCGCCGTGCTGGAAGGGGCTCATGGTGCCCGGATCCACGTTGATGTAGGGATCCAGCTTCAGCATCGTGACCCGCAGCCCGCGGGATTCCAGAATCGCGGCCAGCGAAGCCGCGGCAATGCCTTTGCCCAGGGAGGAGACAACCCCCCCCGTGACGAATACGTATTTGGTCATTTGGTAAGAGCCCGGTGTGAACGGGCGCAGCGGGAAATTGAGATTATAACCGCAGTGCGCCCGCCCTTGGCCCCGGGTTACAACGCCTGCGTGCGGGCCAGCAGCCAGTCGCGGGCGGCGCCATCCACCAGGGGCAGCAGACGTTCGCGCACCTGCTGGTGGTAGTGGTTCAGCCACGCCAGTTCGTCGGCCGACAGACGCTCGCGCACCACGCAACGGGTGTCGATGGGGCACAGGGTGACGGTCTCGAACTGCAGGAAATCGCCGAAATCCGTGCGCTGCGCGGGCACGGCCAGCACCAGGTTTTCGATGCGGACGCCCCACAGGCCGGCACGGTACAGACCGGGCTCGTTGGAGGTGAGCATGCCGGCCCGCATCCCCTGATGGGGCCGGGCGTGGGCGCGCACGGCAATCACCTGCGGGCCCTCGTGAACGTTCAGGAAATAGCCGACGCCGTGGCCGGTGCCATGGCCGTAGTCCAGACCCAGCCGCCACAAGGGCTGGCGCGCCAGGACATCCAGCGCCGAGGACGGGGTATCCACCGGAAACTGCGCCCGGGCCAGGGCGATATGCGCCTGCAGCACGGCGGTGTAATCATCCCGCTGGGCGGCCGAAGGCGTGCCGATGGGCACCACGCGGGTGATGTCGGTGGTGCCCCCCAGGTATTGGCCGCCGGAATCGATCAGCAGCAGACCGTCGCCCTGGATGACCGCATGGGCGGATTCGGTGGCCCGGTAGTGCGGCATGGCCCCATTGGCATTGAAGCCCGCAATGGTGGCGAAACTGAGGCTGACGAAGCCCGGACGACGCGCCCGCGCCGCCGACAGATGCGTATCGACGTCGATTTCGCTCAAGCGCCGGCCATCGGCCAGGGCGGCCTCGAACCAGGCGAAGAATTCGCACAGCGCCGCGCCGTCCTGGGCCATGGCCTGCCGGATATTGTCGGCCTCGGCGGCGTTCTTGGCGGCTTTCAGCAGCTGCGAAGGGTTGATGGACTCGATCAGGCGCACCTGGGGAGCAGGCGCCAGCATGCCCGCCGTCACCCGGGCGGGATCCACCAGCACGGCGGCCTCGGCGGGCAGGCCGGCCAGGTCAACCGCCAGGTCGGCGTAGTCCCGCAAGACCACGCCGTCGGCCGCCAGGCGGGCCGCCAGATCGGCGGCGATCTTGCCCGCCGCCACATACAGGCGCGCCTGCTGGTCGTCCAGCAGGGCATGCGCCAGGAAAACCGGGTTGTAATCGACATCCGCCCCGCGCAGGTTCAGCAGCCAGGCGATATCGTCCAGGGTGGACAGCAGATGATAATCCGCCCCCTGCTCTCGCATGGCCTGGCGCACTGCCGCCAGATTGTCGCCGCGCGCGCGGCAGGCCTGGGGCGGCAGATGTTCGAACACCGCCGCATCGGGCAGGCCCGGGCGATCGGCCCAGACGGCACCGACGGGGTCTTGATCCAGCACCAGGCGGATGCCCGCCGCCCGCAGGCCCCGCTGCCAGCGTTCGGCCGATGCGCGATCCAGCACACGGCCATCCACCGCCAGGGCATCGCCTGGCCGCAGATGCGCGGCGACCCACGCCGGCATTTCGGGGACGTCCGCCGCCCCGGCCCGCATCAGGACAATGCCGGAATCCCGCAGTTGCGCCTCGGCCTGCACCCAATAGCGGCTATCGGTCCACAAGCCGGCGAAATCGGCCGTCACCAGCAGGCTGCCCGCCGACCCGTCGAAGCCGGACAGCCAGGCCCGGGCCAGCCAGTGGCCGGGCGGGTATTCGGACAAATGGGGATCGGCGGTCGGCACCAGGCAGGCCTGCAGGCCCGCCTGGGCCAATTGGCCGCGCAACGCGGCAATGCGGCCCGCAGGGGCCGCCAAAGTAGACGACAGGGTCACGGATGCGTCCTTTCAGGCGACGGCGGAAGTATCGAGCTTGGCCGTGGTCTTGGCGCGGATTTCGTCCACGCTGACCCCCGGGGCGAGTTCGGTAAGACGCAGGCCGTCCTCGGTGACCGCCATCACCCCGAGATCGGTAATGATGAGATTGACCACCCCCACGCCGGTCAGGGGCAGGGTGCATTCGGGCAGCAGTTTCAGGGATTCGCTGCCGTCCTTGCCCCGGGCGACGTGTTCCATCAGAACCACGACCTTGCCCACCCCGGCCACCAGATCCATGGCGCCGCCCATCCCCTTGATCATCTTGCCGGGAATCATCCAGTTGGCCAGATCGCCTTTTTCGGACACCTGCATGGCGCCCAGGATGGCGAGGTTGATCTTGCCGCCCCGGATCATGCCGAAGGAATCGGCCGAAGCGAAAATGGACGAGCCCGGCAGGGTGGTCACGGTCTGCTTGCCGGCGTTGATCAGGTCGGCGTCGACCTCGTCGTCGGTGGGAAACGGGCCGATGCCCAGCAGGCCGTTCTCGGATTGCAGCCAGACTTCCATGCCCTCCGGCACGTAATTGGCGACCTTGGTGGGCAGGCCGATACCCAGATTGACGTAAAAGCCGTCTTGCAGTTCCTGGGCAGCGCGCGCTGCCATTTGTTCACGATCCCAAGCCATGGCGTATGCCCCCTTATTGACGAATGGTGCGTTGTTCGATGCGCTTTTCAGGCTGCGCGTTCAGGACGATGCGGTGCACGAAAATACCCGGCAAATGGACTTCGTCGGGATCGAACGTGCCGGTGGGCACAATTTCTTCGACTTCGACCACGGTGATCTTGCCCGCCTGGGCCACATTGGGATTGAAGTTGCGCGCCGTGCGGCGAAACACAAGATTGCCGCTGCGGTCGGCCTTCCAGGCCTTGACCAGGGACACATCCGGCGTGAGGGATTCTTCCATGATGTAGGTGCGGCCGTTGAATTCGCGGGTTTCCTTGCCCTCGGCCACCACGGTGCCCACCCCGGTGGGCGTGAAGAAGGCCGGGATACCGGCGCCGCCGGCGCGCAGTTTTTCGGCCAGGGTGCCCTGGGGGGTGAATTCCAGCTCAAGCTCTTTGGCCATGAACTGGCGGGCGAATTCCTTGTTTTCACCGACGTAGGACGCAATCATTTTCTTGATCTGACGGGTGGTCAGCAGTTGGCCCAGGCCGAAATCATCCACCCCGGCGTTGTTGCTGACGCAGGTAAGCCCCTGGACACCGGAATCGCGCAGCGCCGCGATCAGGGCTTCGGGGATACCACACAGGCCGAAGCCGCCGACCGCAATCATCTGATTGTCGGCCACGATGCCCTGCAACGCAGCGGCAGCGCTTTCATAGACTTTATCCATACGACGTTTCCTTTATAAGGCTTAGACTGAAAAAAACCGCAACAAAGCCTGGCGGTCGGTATCCGGCCAAGGGATGGACTGCCCGGTGGCGCTGTCGACGCAGACCAGCACATTGCGGCCGCGGGCGTGGCGGACGGCCGGGTCCTTGGCATCGGCGACCCAACAGTCGAATTCCGCGCTGGAACGGCCCACGCGCAGCAGCTTCAGGCCCACGACAATATCCGCAGGATACAACAGCGGTTTGAGAAAATCACACGAGGCATGGGCCAGCACCCAGTTGCGGGCGCCGCCCGGCCCCAGGCCCAGGGCCAATAGCAAACGTACCCGGGCCTCTTCGAAAAAACGAAAATACGCAGCGTTGTTGACATGGCGCAGGGCATCCATTTCGCCCCAGCGCACCGGCATGGTGATTTCAAACGTCCCAGAAGTCGTTTGAATATCAAGAGGTTCGGCAGACATCATTGCCCTCGGGTCAGCGGCTGGCAAGCAGCCAATCAAAAGTGCAGTATACCGATCTGCAATACAATGAGCCCCAGTCCATGCATCATAAAACGGGGAGCCAAGCACATGACTGAACGCGAATCCATGGAATACGACGTCCTGATCGTGGGCGGCGGGCCTGCGGGCCTGGCCGCCGCCATCCGATTGAAACAACTGGCCGCCGAACGCGGCCACGACGTCAGCGTCTGTGTTCTGGAAAAGGCCGCCGAGATCGGCGCGCACATCCTGTCGGGCTGTGTCATGGATCCGCGCGCCATCACGGAACTCATCCCCGACTGGAAAGAAAAAGGCGCGCCGCTGGATCTCGCCGTCCAGGAAGACCGCTTCCTGTTCCTGTCCGAAAACAGCGCCCGCGGCACGCCCGCCTGGCTGCTGCCCGACTGCTTCAAAAATCACGGCAACTACATCGTGCGCCTGGGGCATGTGACCCGCTGGCTGGGCGAACAGGCCGAGGCCCTGGGGGTGGACGTCTTCCCCGGCTTTGCCGCCGCCCACCTGCTGACCACCGAATCCGGCGCGGTGCGCGGGGTGCTTACCGGCGACATGGGCGTGGCGCGCGACGGCAGCCACACCGACGCCTACCAGCCGGGCATGGAACTGCTGGCGCGCTACACCATTTTCGCCGAAGGTTCGCGCGGGCACCTGGGCCGCCAGCTGATCGAAAAATATCGCCTGGACGCCGGACGCGATCCACAAAGCTATGCCATCGGGGTCAAAGAACTCTGGGAAGTCGACCCCGCCCAGGCGCGCCCCGGCATGGTCATGCACACCGCCGGCTGGCCACTGGATTCCGATACCTACGGGGGCTCTTTCCTGTATCACTTGCAGGACAATCTGGTGGCCGTGGGCCTGGTGGTGGGCCTGGACTACGCCAACCCCTGGCTGTCGCCCTTTGAAGAATTCCAGCGCTACAAAACCCATCCCGCCATCCGCCCCACCTTCGAAGGCGGCAAGCGCGTGGCCTACGGCGCGCGCTCGCTGACGGCCGGCGGCTTGCTGTCCCTGCCCAAAATGGTGTTCCCCGGAGGGGTGCTGGTGGGCTGTGAGGCCGGGGTGCTCAATGCCTCGCGCATCAAGGGCAGCCATTCGGCCATCAAGACCGGCGCGCTGGCCGCCGAAGCCGCCTTCGACGCCCTGGCCGCCGGGCGCAGCCACGACGAACTCACCGCCTACCCGGCCGCGTTCGAAGCCTCCTGGCTGCATGCCGAGCTCAACAAATCGCGCAACTTCAAACAGTGGTTCAAAAAAGGCCGCACCATCGGCACCCTCATGACCGGGGTGGAGCAATGGCTGCTCAAGGGCAACATCCCCTGGACCATCCACCGCACCAAGCCCGACCACGCCTGTCTGCAGCCGGCGGCCCAGTGCGCCCGCATCGACTACCCCAAGCCCGACGGCAAGCTCACCTTCGACCGGCTCAGTTCGGTGTTCATTTCCAACACCAACCACGAAGAAAACGAGCCCTGCCACCTGACGCTCAAGGACGCCGCCGTGCCGGTGCAGGTCAACCTGGCCAAGTTCGGCGGCCCCGAGGCCCGCTTCTGCCCCGCCGGCGTGTACGAATTCGTCAAAACCGAAACCGGCGAAGACAAGCTGCAGATCAACGCGCAAAACTGCATTCACTGCAAAACCTGCGACATCAAAGACCCCACCCAGAACATCGTCTGGGTCACGCCCCAGGGCGGCGAGGGCCCGGTCTACAACGGCATGTAAAATACGATTCGGGCGTCGCTGCCGCGACAGGGCGATCCCCAAAAGGCGCTGCGGTTCGCAGCGCCTTTTTTCGATCCGCCGCGATCCGCCGGACGGCGGGTTCCAATCGGCCAAACATCCCGTTCCGCCCCACTCAGACCCACATATTATGGATATCGCCTACGCCACCAAATTTCTGGGCGCCCTGTTCGCCATCATGAACCCGTTCATCACCCTGCCGCTGTTCCTGGCGCTGACGGCCCAGAAAACCGTGGCCGAACAGCGCAGCCTGGCGGTGGCCATCATCGGCTACACCGCCGTCATGTGCCTGGTGATCGCCCTGGCGGGCAGCCACATCATCGGCTTTTTCGGGGTCAGCCTGGATTCTTTCCGCGTGGCGGGCGGCGCAGTGCTGATCGGCATCGCCATGTCCATGCTGAACGGCAAGCCGATCACCTCGCACGAGCGCGCCACCCAGGAAAAATCCGCCAATACGGCGGCGGCGGTCGCCGAAGGCTCGGACGACAACCCCGCCTTCTATCCGCTGACCTTCCCCATGATCGTGGGGCCGGGCACCATCGCCACGCTGATCATCTACAGCGCCCAGGCGCGGGATTCGGCCCGCATCTTCAGTTTCGGCATCGTGCTGGCGGCAGTGCTGGCCGCCTTGTTCGTCGTGCTGTATTTCGCAACCGCCATTGGCCGGCTGATGTCCACCAAGATGCGCGTCATCATGGCGCGCGTCATGGGGATCATCCTGGCCTCCATCGCCATCGAAATGCTGTTCGCCGGGATACGCGCCCTGCTGCCCGGGCTGGCTTGACCCCCCTCCTCCCCGGCGTCCACGGGTTTCCACGCCCTTGACACCGTTTTGGCAACAGGTTCAATATTCCAGCCAGTGCGCGAGAGGGTTGGTTCGACCACTTGCATTTAGAGGCATGGCGAACCCGGGCGCCGAAGTCAAGCCCCCCAAACTGGTCAGACCGCACATCAGGCCATTCCCGGCCGCCTGTTGCCCAGAGGGAGACCCGCACCATGCACACCATGAACCGACGAAAATTTTTGTCGACGGCGGGGGCGTCCGCCATTCTGGCCGCCTGCGGCGGCTGCGACGGCGACGGGGGCGCCGGCGGCCTGGCCGATGCCGGCCCGGGGCCTGCGGGGCCGCAGCAACCCCCCACCCTGGGAACGGGCAACCCAAACGCCTGCGCCCAGGGCCCCGCCGGCATGGATTTTCCCTTGTGCATCGACCTGACGAAATCCGACCTGCCCACGGATACGCCGGTCTATGCCTATATCGTGGGGCTGGTCAAGGACGGCCTGCTACCCAAATACTGGCTGGATCCCAAGGACGGCCTGCCCAAGCCCATGGCGGTTGCCGACAATCGGCAAGCCGCGCGGACTTTCCCGGGCGCCGAGCAACTGACCGCCGCCGACCAGGCCGTCATCGCCAACAACTATCCCATGGATTGGGCCGACTTCAGCATCCCCTTGACCATGGGCTGTCAGAACTACATCGACCTGGGAACGATCTCACCCCAAAACATCCCGGGCCTGGGCACGGGGCTGGACGCCTTCAGCGGGCGCATTTATCTGTCCATCGGCGTGCCCAGGCTGCCCTTCGTGGTGCTGCAGTCCAGCGACCCGGACTCGTTGGAACCCATCACCTATTCCGCCCCCTCGGTCAGCGGATACCCCGGCATGGCCACCTTGTTCGATTGGATCGAATTTTCCTACGATACAAACCGGCTGTTCTACGGCAACACGACCCAAGTGGATCAATATGGATTTTCCGTGATCCTGGATGGCGACCCCGGCGGGGCGACACAGGGCAAACAGCTTTCCCCCCGTGCCGAGATATTCAAAAAAATCAAGAGCCTGCCCAGTAATTTTTCACACTTCATCGGGGTTCAGGCGCCTTCGGCGTTTCCCGCCGCCTTGTCGGACGAAAACGGCTTCGTCAGACTGCGGGCCCTCTCGCCGGTGATCTACACCGATCTGGAAAAAGCCCTCAACGAAGGCGTCATCAACGACTATTTCGATGCGGAAGTCCAGGCGTGGTATCAGCACTGGCAAACACAGCCTTTGCTGACCTACGAACCTTCCAACGGGTATTACTGCGGGCGCGTCGAGTCCGGCGTCCTGACCTTCTACAAAGGCGAAACGCCGGCCGGCGCGCCGGAATTCACGATCCGCAGCGCAGACGGCCCGGACGGCCGGATTTCATCGCACGATATCTGGGCCTGCGCCGGGGCCCTGGCCCAAGGATCGGACAGCGCCAAGAACGTGCAGAAAGCCATCGCCGCGGCCTTCCAGCGCGGCGTCATGTCATACACGCTCAATACCGACACCTGCGTCAACGACGCCAGCCGTTTTTATCAAACCGCCCCATACAACCCCTGGGCCAAGCTGTTTCACGACATCAGCGGCAACGGCTTGTCCTATGCGTTCCCCTATGACGATCTGTGCGACCAAAGCACCACCATGGTGCTGCGCGCCGCCCAAAGCGTCACCATCACTCTGCCCAGGTTTTTCAGTTAAGCGGCCAGCCCAGGCCGGCCGCGCCCCCGGGCTGGCCGCGCCGGCGACCCGCCCAGGCGCGTGGCGTCACGCCGGCAGCCGCGGCGGGGCGTCGGACGGCAAGGCTTGCCGGGCTTTCCAGCTTTTGCGCAAACCGACCGCATCGGCTTCCGCATGCGTGACGTCCTGGCTGGACAGGCGGAACACCCGGATGTTGTTCTGCGCCTTTTGTGTGGCCAGGTTCATGTCGTCGCACAGCAGCGCCAGGCCCGCCACCATCTCGGCGTTTTGCTGGGTGATTTCGTCCAGCCGATGCAAAGCCTGATTGACCTCTTGCACCCCGCTGGCCTGCTCGGAAGACGCCAGGTTGATTTCTTCCAGCATCAGCTTCACCTGATCGACCATGCGGACGACGTCCTCCATCTGCGCCTTGGCCGCCTGAACACGCGTATTGCCCTGCTTGACGCGGGCCTCGGACTCGTCGATCAGGGCCTTGATCTCTTTGGCGGCGGTCGTGGTGCGCTGGGACAGTGCCCGGACCTCCGAGGCCACCACGGCAAAACCCCGGCCATGCTCGCCGGCCCGCGCCGCCTCGACCGAGGCGTTCAGGGCCAGGATATTGGTCTGGAACGCCACCCCTTCGATCACCTGGATGAACTCGCCGATATCGCTGGATGATTGGGCGATTTCCTGCATCAGCCCGGCGACGTCCTGGACGATTGCCTGGCTGTGCGCCACCGCCTGCGAAGCCTCACGCACCGTCTGCACCCCCTGGGTCGTGGTCTGCGAGGTCTGCTCGACCGTGCCGCTGATTTCTTCCATGGCGGACGCGGTCTGAACCAGGCTGGTCGCCTGAACCTGCGTGCGTTCTTCCAGCCCATTGCTGCGGGCGGCGATTTCACCGGCCTTCTCGCCCAGGCCCTGCAGATCATGGCGCACATCGACCATGACCGTGCGCGTGGCCAAGGCCAGTTGGCTGACCGGCAGCAGAATCTGGCGCGTGGCCTGGATGTTCTCGATATCGACAAAATCCGCCAGATCGCCGCCGGCCAGCCGCTTGGCCACCAGCGCCGCCCTGTCTTGCGGACTGATCAGGTTGGCGCGGATACCCATCCAGGCCGCCAGGCCCGCCAGCGCCGCAGCCAACGCCACGCCCCAGACCGGGCTGCCCGCGGCGACGGCCAACACCGGAGCCGCCACAGCCAGGGCCAGCCAATACGCCGCCCGGGCGCCCCGGCCGGGCCGCAGCACCCGATTGAGGCGGCCCAGAAAACCCGCACGCCGGGGAATCCCCCCCTTGAAAACATGCTTGAGGCGCCCCTGCTGTTCTTCCGCCCGGAGCTGGGCGTACAGGGCTTCGGCTTTTTCGATTTCCCGTGGGCTGGGCAGCGTGCGCACGGACAGGTAGCCCACGACCTGGTCACCATTGCGCATGGGAGTGGCATTGGCCCGCACCCAATAGGAATCGCCGTTTTTACGGCGGTTCTTGATCAAGGCGCTCCAGAGTTTCCCCGACTGGATGCTGGCCCAGAAATCCCGAAAGGCTTCTTCAGGCATGTCCGGGTGGCGCAGAATATTGTGCGGCTGGCCGATAAGCTCCGCCTCGGTATAGCCGCTGACGTCGATGAAGTCTTTATTGCAGTATGTGATCCGGCCCTTGAGATCGGTGATGGAAATCAGCGTCTGGTGGGCGGGATAAAGATAGTTGTTCTGGGTAACAGGCAGGTTTTTGCGCATGATGAGTCAGTACAGGTCAGGCAGGAAACAGCGGAAAATCAGGCATCAGGCATCAGGCATCAGGCATCAGGCATCAGGCATCAGATATCAGATATCAGGCAGCGTCTTGCCGAGTGCTGGCGGACAGCGCCTCGGTGGCGTCGACGGCCCGGTCGGCGTCCCGCTGCACTTGTTCGATGATCACGCCGGCCTGCGTCGCCAGCGCGACGCTTGCGGCCACCTCGGTTTTCCCGGATTCCATGCGATTGATCACCGCCGTGGATTCCGCCTGGATGTCCTTGACCATTTTGTTGATGTCGTCCGTGGCGACGCGGCTTTGCTCGGCCAGCTTGCGGACTTCGTCGGCCACCACGGCAAAGCCCCGCCCGACCTCCCCGGCGCGCACGGCCTCGACCGCCGCATTCAAGGCCAGGAGGTTGGTCTGGCTGGCGATTTTCTGGATGGTGCCGACAATGGCATTGATAGTCTGGGTTTTCTTGCCCAACCCCACGACCGCCTGGGTGGATTCGTCGAACATGACCTCCAGCGCGTGGATATGCTCGACGGTATCCAGGATGATGTTGGCGCCCCGCTTGGAGACTTCGCGGGTTTCACAGGACACCTCGTAGGCGGTCAGCGCGCCCTGCCGGGCGGCCTCGTGCTGGTGGATGCGTTCGGTGATGTCGGTGGCGAACTTGGCCACCGACACCAGGTGGCCATTGCAATCCAGCACCGGGTTGTACGTGGCTTCCAGCCAGATGGGCTGGCCGGCCCGGGTGCGGCGCAGCACCTGGCCGCGAAAGAACTTGCCCTGGCGCAGGGTATCCCAGAACTGGCCGTATGCCGGGCTGTCGGCATATTCCAGCTGGCACAGGATGCGGTGATCCCGTCCGATCAGATCCTCGGCCCGGTAGCCCATGGTCTGCAGAAAATTCTGGTTGGCATTCAGGATTTTGCCCTGCAGGTCGAATTCGATCACCGCCATCGAGCGGCCCACGGCATCCAGCACCGCACGCGCCCGGTTGGTGGCCACGATGTCCGCCGTGGCATCCCGGGCCAGTTTCAGCACCCGAACCACGCGCCCCTTGCGATCGAGAATGGGATAGTACGTGGCCTCCAGCCAGATCAGGCGGCCATCCCGGTGGCGGCGGTCGAACTGCCCCTGGAAGGATTCCCCCGAACGCAGACGCTGCCAGAACCGCGGGTAGTCTGGACTGTCCGCAAAAGCGGGAAAGCACAAGGCGGCATGGTACTGACCCTTGAGTTCGTCCGGGCGGTAGCCGAACAGGTGGGCAAACCTGTCGTTGGCTCGGATCACCAGCCCCTGATCGTCCATTTCGATCAGGGCTGAGTTTTTTTCCAGTGCATCGGTAATCAAGCCCGTACTGCTACCTTTGTTAAACATTACGCTATCCATCACTTATGTAATAATTCTTATCTATCCCTTTTATACAAAGGGACTTTTCTTGGAATCCGAACCACAAGGCAGTATATTCATTATTTATTTTGTAATAAATATAAAAATAACTAATTCACCATACAATTTTAACTAACAATGCGATGAGCCTGCTGAACGAGCTTCGTGTCTTCATCGGCCTGGTACACAGCGGCAGCTTCACCGCGACCGCCGCCAACCTGGGCATCCCCAGGCCCACCGCCACGCTGGCGATCCAGAAACTGGAAAAAAGGCTGGGGGCCAGACTGTTCATCCGCACTACCCGGCAAGTCCGGCTGACAGCGGACGGCGAAGTCCTGTTTGAACGCGCGCGGATGTTCCTGGACGAGGCTGACGGCCTGGAAAACATTTTTCAACAGCAAGACGCCGAACTGCTGGGCCCGCTGCGGGTGGACGCTCCCAGCCGCATCGCCAGACGCTTGATCGCCCCGGCCTTGCCGGACTTCCATACCCGCTATCCCCAGCTGGACATTCTGCTGAGTTCCAGCGACCGCCACATCGACCTGGCGCGCGAGGGCCTGGACTGCGCACTGCGGGTGGGGGCGCCCGGGCCCAGCAACCTGACGGCCCGGCACCTGGGGACGCTGTCCATGGTCAACTGCGCCAGCCCCCGCTACCTGGCGCGCTTCGGCGTGCCGGCATCCCCCGCGGATCTGGGCCAGCACCAGGTGGTGCGCTACCAGCCCATGGCGCCGGGCGAAGCCGCCGCCCTCTGGGAATGGATGGACGGGCCGAACCACCACACCCTGAACCTGGGCGGCCCGGTGGCCGTCAACAACGTGGAAAACTACATCGCCTGCTGTCTGGCCGGGCTGGGTCTGATCCAGATCCCGGCTTTCGACGTCCAGGAACACCTGGACGCGGGCGAACTGGTGGAAGTGCTGCCCGCCTGGAAAGCCCCGCCGATGAACGTCCAACTGGTGCACCCTTATGGCCACTACCGGCCCCGGCGGCTGCAGCTGTTCAACGACTGGCTGGCGGGGCTGCTGGCCCCTATCGTGATGGATTAAAACCCGCTAACCGCAACCCGGCAGACCCGATAACAGCAAATCCAGGCCCGCCCCCCGCCAAGCCCGAAAGAGCAGCCAGACCGCCCCCCCGGCCAAAACCACCCCCAGCGCCGCAAGCAGCCGGGTTTTGATCCGGGGCTTCATGCCAGGGCCTTTTGCAGGCGCGCCACGGGGCGTTCCTGGATCGGCCAGTTCAGGGCGGCGGCCAAAAAGCTGAGGGCAATGCAAAGATACCAGACCAGATCATAGCTGCCGGTGCGATCGAACAGGTATCCCCCCAGCCAACCGCCCAGGAACGACCCCACCTGGTGCATCAGAAACACAATGCCGCCCAGCATGGATAAATTGCGCACGCCAAACATCGTGGCCACCGCCCCATTGGTCAGCGGAACCGTGGACAGCCACAACAGCCCCATGGCGACACCAAAGGCATACGCCGTCCAGGCGGTGACGGGGAAAGCGATGAACAGCGCAATGACTGCGGCGCGGATCAGATACAGCCCACTGAGCAGGCGCGGCTTGGCATAGCGCCCGCCCAGCCAGCCGGCAATATACGTGCCGAACACGTTGAACAGGCCGACCAAGGCCAACACGGTGGTGCCGACCATGACCGGCAGATGCTGATCGACCAGATAAGCGGGCAAGTGCACGCCAATAAACACCACCTGGAAGCCGCAAACAAAAAAACCGAAAGCCAGCAAGCGAAAACCGGCATGGCCGAAGGCTTCGCGCAAGGCGTCGCCCAGGGTTTGCGCGGGCTCGTGTGTCGCCTGCGGGCGATCTTTGATGAAGGCGGCCAAGGGCATGATCAGGGCGGCCACGGCGCCCAGTACAACCAGCGCGGCGGCCCAGCCCAGCCACTGGATCAGCCCCAGCGACCCCGGCAGCATGGCAAACTGGCCCAGGGAGCCCGCCGCGGCGGCAATCCCCATGGCCACGCTGCGTTTTTCCGGGGGCACGGCCCGCCCGACCACCCCCAACAAGACAGAAAACGAGGTGCCGGACAGCCCCACGCCAATCAACAGGCCGGCACTGACGGACAGGGACAGCGGAGAATCGGCATACCCCATCAGCACCAAGCCCAGCGCATACAACAGGCCGCCGATCAGGATGGTGCGGGCCGCCCCCACGCGGTCGGCCAAGGCCCCGGCAAAAGGTTGGGCCAGCCCCCAGACCAGATTCTGCAAGGCCAGGGCAAAGGCAAAGACTTCGCGGCCCCAGCCGAGTTCTGTGCTGATCGGCGCAAGAAACAAGCCAAACCCATGGCGAATCCCCAGCGACAGGAACAGGATCAGGGCGCTGCCCGCCATGATCCAGAAGCTTTTGCGCCAAACCGAACCCATTGTGTGTCCTTGCTGAAGGAAAAAGCCGATCCGGCCCTGAAAGCGGCGCGGTCATCACAAGACTGAATTATACGTGACCCGGGCCAAGCGCCCAGCCGGGCGGCCGTCCCATGGGCCCATTGAAAAGGGCGGGGAATCCCCCGCCCTTGGGCTGTGCCCGACCGCCTGGATCACAGGCGGCCGAAACAACACACGTTACCGGACTTCCGCCAACTGATCCAGAATGCCCGGATTTTCCAGCGTGGAAACATCCTGAGTGATAGGTTCACCCTTGGCCACCACGCGCAACAGGCGGCGCATGATCTTGCCAGAGCGCGTCTTGGGCAGGTTCTCGCCAAAGCGGATTTCACGCGGCTTGGCGATGGGGCCGATTTCCTTGGCGACCCAATCGCGCAGCTGCTTGGCCATGGCGTCGGCGTCGGCCCCCTGCGGCAAAGTCCCGTTGAGCACCACGAAGGCCACCACGGCTTCGCCGGTGGTGGCGTCCGGGCGGCCCACCACGGCGGCTTCGGCCACCAGTTCGTGGGCCACCAGGGCGGATTCGACCTCCATGGTGCCCAGGCGATGCCCGGAGACATTCAGGACGTCGTCGATGCGGCCCATGATCCAGAAATAGCCGTCCTTGTCGCGCTGCGCGCCGTCGCCCGCCAGGTAATAGCCCTTGAGCTCTTCGGGGAAGTAGGTTTTCTTGAAGCGCTCGGGGTCGCCCCAGACGGTGCGGATCATGGAAGGCCACGGCCGGCGCACCACCAGAAACCCGCCCTTGCCGCGTTCGACTTCCTCGCCGGTTTCGTCCACGATGGCAGCGTCGATGCCGGGCAGCGGCAACGTGCAGGAGCCGGGCTTCAGCGGGGTGACACCCGGCAGCGGGGTAATCATGTGCGCGCCGGTTTCGGTCTGCCACCAGGTGTCGATCACCGGGCAGCGCTGCTGGCCGACGTTGTTGTAGTACCAGACCCAGGCTTCGGGATTGATGGGTTCGCCCACCGAGCCGATGATGCGCAGGCTGCTGAGGTCGAAGGACTTCGGATGGACTTTTTCGTCCGCCTCGGACGCCTTGGTCAGTGAGCGGATGGCCGTGGGCGCCGTATAGAACACGGTGACCTTGTGCGCCTGGATCATTTTCCAGAAGCGGCCGGCATCGGGATAGGTGGGCACGCCTTCGAAAACCACCTGGGTGACGCCGGCGGCCAGCGGGCCATAGGTGACATATGAGTGGCCCGTGACCCAGCCCACGTCGGCCGTGCACCAGAACACATCGTCGGGCTTGGCGTCGAAGGTCCATTTCATGGTCATCAGCGACCACAGCAGATAGCCCGCGCTGGAATGCTGCACGCCCTTGGGCTTGCCGGTGGAGCCCGAGGTATACAGGATGAACAGGGGGTGGTCGGCATCCACGGCCACGGGCGGGCAGTCGGTGGATTGGCCTTCGATGGCCTCGTGCCACCAAAGGTCGCGGCGGGCATCCCATTGGACTTCGGTGCCCGCGCGCTTGTAGGTGATGACCTGGCGCACCGCGTCGCAACCGCCCATGGCCAGGGCGTCGTCCACGGCGTTTTTCAGGGCGATGGCCTTGCCGCCGCGCAGTTGGGCGTCCGCCGTGATGACCAGGGTGGCGCCGACGTCCACGACCCGCTCATGGATGCTCTTGGCCGAAAAGCCGCCGAACACCACCGAATGGATGATGCCCAGGCGGGCGCAGGCCTGCATCGCCACCACGGCCTCGATGGACATGGGCAGATAGATGACGGCGCGTTCGCCGGTCTTGAAGCCCAACGCCTTGATCGCATTGGCAAACTGCGACACGCGGGCGTGCAGTGCTTTGTAGGTGACCTGGGTGACTTTGCCGTCGTCCGCTTCAAAGATCAGGGCGACGCGGTTTTCCACCGGCGTGCCCAGATGTTTGTCCAGGCAATTGGCCGAGATGTTCAGCTGGCCATCCGGGTAGAAACGGTAAAACGGCTTGTTGGATTCATCGACAACCTGGGTAAAGGGCTTTTGCCAGACCAGATTTTCCCGGCCCAGGCGCGCCCAAAAGGCATCCGGGTCGAGATTGGCCTCGTCGCACAGGGCCTGATAGGCGTCCATCCCGGATACATTGGCCTGCTTGACCAAGTCGGCCGGCGGCGGGAAAACCCGGTTTTCGACCAGTATGGATTCAATCTCCGTAGGCATATCGCTCGCTCCTTTTGCTTGATGTGACTGACATCATGTTTGAATTGTCTTGCTACCACCGTACTGCAGAAGACTTACTTGACCCTGACAAATGCAACAAATCGGCCCGGCCTCCTTGATTACCCTGATGCGGCATCCCGCCGCGCCTGTTGTCCCCGGGCAAAATCCAGCCGGGCCAGCACCCATAGCCCCGCCAGGAAGAAGCCGCCAGTGACCAGCAGGGCCAGGCGGTGATTGCCCTGGGTGAACCAGACCAGCAGCCCGTAGGTCAGCGGCCCCACCACGGCGGCCAGCTGCACGGCGAAAGTCCACAAGGCGAAGAATTCGGCGGGCCGATGGGCCGGGGCCAGCACCCCCACCATGGCGCGGCCCGCGCTTTGGCTGCTGCCCATGCACAGCCCGGCCAGGCCAGCCGCCAGCCAGAATGCGGGCACGGACTGCGCGGACGCCGCCAGCGCCACCATCGCCAGCCAGCCCAGCAGGGTCAGCGCCAAAGCCCGCTTGTGGCCGATGCGATCCTGCAGATAGCCAAAACCAAGCGCCCCCGCCGCCGCCGCGATATTGACCAGGAACACCAGCAGCATGGTCTGGCGCATGTCGAACCCCATGACCTGAGTGGCATAGACCGCCGACAGCGTGATCACCACGGTAATACCCGCCTGGTAGCAGGCAATGCACAGCAACAGGCGGCGGAAGTCGGGAAAATCGCGGCGCGTTTCGGCCCAGGCGCGCCGCAGCTGGGCCATCAAGGGCAGCGCGCGCGGGGCCGCCCCGCCGGAAGGTTCGCGCAGCCACAGAAAGGACGGCAGCGCCGCCAGCATGAACACGGCGGCGGTCAGCAGCATGATCCCGGGGACGTAATCCGCCGCCGCCCGGCCGGCGGCTTCGGCATCGCTGGCTACCCACAAAGCCAGGCCCAGTGCCAGCATGCCGCCGAAATAGCCAAACCCCCAGCCCCAGCCCGAGACCCGGCCCATGGCCTCGGGGCGGGCCAGACTGGGCAAAAACGACGCCACGGTGGATTCACCCACGCAGTAGAACACATTGGACACCAGCAGCCACCCCAGGCCCCAGGCGATGTCGCCCGGCCCGGCGCCGGCCAGCAGCGCGGTGGCCGCGACGCAGCCCAGCGTGCTGGTGAACAGCAGCCGCCGGTGACGCCCCCGCGCATCCGCCCGCGCGCCCAGGCCGGGCATGGCCAGCATGACAATGAGGTAGGACAGCGACAGCGTGACGGTCAGCGCCAGGGTGCCCCAATGTCGTCCCGCCGCCACCACCCCCACGAAATACGCATTGAAGACGGTGGTCAGAACCACCGTGGTGTAGCCTGAATTGGCGAAATCATACAAGGCCCACGACCAGACCTCGCGCCGCCGCACGCCGGGCAGCAGAACGGCATCGCGGGGCCCCCACGACGACGGGGGCGCGTCCGGCCCTTCAGCAGGCGCGGGCGGCGGCCCGCCGGAGGCGGCGGCGGGCGGGACGGCGGACTTGGACGGCTTCACAAAACGGCACGAATCTGATCCAGGGCCGTGGGATCTTCGATGGTGGTGAGATCCCCGGGGTCGCGGCCTTCGCACAGCGCCACGATGGCCCGCCGCAGCACCTTGCCGGAACGGGTCTTGGGCAGGGTATTGACGAACAGGATGCGCGCCGGCCGCGCCACCGCGCCATTGCGCTGCTCGATCACGTGTTTGATTTCGGCCGCCAGCCGCTGGGCGCCATCGGCGTCGTCCAGCAAGGCGGGATTGCGCAGCACCGCAAAGGCCACGGCCGCCTGGCCTTTGAGTTCGTCGGCCACCCCCACCACGGCGGATTCGGCCACTGCCGGATGGGTGTTGACGGATTCTTCGATTTCGCGGGTGCCCAGCCGGTGACCGGCGACATTGATGACGTCATCCGTGCGTCCCAAGATGAACCAATAGCCGTCGTCGTCCACCAGGCCCCAGTCGGACGTGGAGTAAGTCAGCCGCCCGGGGAAAGACTGGAAGTACGTCTGCACGAAGCGCTCGTCGTTGCCCCAGATCGTGCTCATGGCGCCCGGCGGCAGAGGCGGTTCGATGGCCACGACCCCCTTGCGGTTGGGGCCGCTGTCCTGGCCGGTGGCTTCGTCCACCACGCGCACGTCGAAACCGAACACAGGGACGGTGGGACTGCCGAAGCGCGGCGGGATTTCCTCGACCCCCGGCTGGGCGGACAGGATCGGCCAGCCGGTTTCGGTTTGCCAGTAGTTGTCCACCACGGGCTTGCCCAGGGCTTCGGACAACCACTGGCCGGTGAGTTCGTCCAGCGGCTCGCCCGCCAGGTAGATACGATCCAGGCTGGAGAGATCGTGGCGCTGGAGCAAGGCGGGATCGTGCTTTTTGAGCACCCGGATAGCCGTGGGGGCAGAGAACAGGGCATTGACCCGATGGGCTTCGATGATGCGCCACAGAATGGCGGCGTCCGGGCGCACCGGGGTGCCTTCATACATGACGGTGGCCTGGCCGTTGAGCAGCGGCCCATAGACCACATAGGAATGCCCCACCACCCAGCCCACGTCGCTGCTGGAGAAATAGACATCGCCCGGCTTGCCGCCGAAGATGTATTCCATCGACGCGCACAGGGCCACGGCATAGCCGCCCACGTCGCGCTGGACGCCCTTGGGATTGCCGGTGGTGCCCGAGGTATACAGGACGTAGCTGGGGCTGCTGGATTCCAGCCAGACCACGGGCACCTGGACATCCAGGTGCCGCGCCCGCAAGGTGGCGTAGTCCAGGTCGCGGCCCGCGACCCGATCCATGGGCACCAGCCCGCGATCCACCAGGACGACGTGCTCGGGCGCGTGGCCGCACTGGGCGATGGCCTGATCCAGCAGGGGCTTGTAGGCGATGGGCCGGCCGCCGCGCGATCCGGCATCGGTGGAGACAATGACCTTGGGCTGGGCGTCGTCGATGCGCTGCGCCAGATTGTGCGCCGCAAAACCGCCGAACACCACCGAATGGATGGCCCCCAGGCGGGCGCAGGCCAGCATGAAGAAAGCCGCCTGAGGAATCATGGGCAGATAGATCAGGACACGGTCGCCCTGGGCCACCCCCAGGCTTTGCAAAATGGCCGCCGCCGCATTGACTTCGTGGGCCAGCTGCGCCCGGGTGTAGACGATTTCCTGGTCGACCTCGGTGGAGACCCAGATCAGGGCGGGCTGGTCGGCCTGCGTATCGAGCCAGCGATCCACCGCGTTGTAGCACAGGTTGGTGCGCCCCCCCACGAACCAGCGGGCAAAGGGCGGATTGGAATAATCCAGCACCTGGGTAAAGGGGGTTTCCCAGTGGATGCGCTGGGCTTCGCGTGCCCAGAAGGCATCCCGATCCTGTATGGACTGGCGATGGAATTCGCGGATTTTCTGCATGATGTGGTCTCCTGTCATCCTGCAGCCCCGGCCTGGTGTCAGACACCCGAAGTGCGGATGTATCCTGAATTATTCTGGTGCCGACATGCTACACCAGCAGCCAACGTACAGGGCAAGGCTGACATGAAACTGACAAGCGCCATGAACCGGACGGCCCCCGGGGGCTTATCCCGCCCCGCCCCGTCCCGCCAGACCCTGCCGCAACGCCCAGTCGGCCGCCGCCAGCCCCATGGCCGCCGTGACGGTGACCACCGACCCGTACCCCGCACAGGACAGGCCCTGGGGGGCCTGCCCCCCGGCGGCTTCGGCCCTGCCCGCCGCCCAGGCGGCGGGCAGGATCACGGGCTGGTCGAACCACAGGCAGGGCACCCCCATGCGCGGCACGCGGCGCTTGGGCCGGCCCCCGGCGGCCCCGCCTTTGGGGTAGCCGTGACGCTGGCGCAAACCCTGGCGCAGGCGGCCCAGCAAGGCATCGTTGCCGGCCAGGGAAAGATCGCCCAGCCGCAGCGCCAGGGGATCGGTCTTGCCCCCCGCCCCGCCACACACCAGCACCGGCCATGCCTGAACCCTGGCCTGCAGCACCATGGCGGTCTTGGCGGGCACTTGATCCGTGCAATCCAGCAGCACCCCGGCCGGGCCGGCCGCCAGCAGCGCGGCGATGTTGTCCGGCCCCACGAAATCATCGACTTCGGTCACCCGGCAAGCGGGGTTGATGTCCCGGACGCGCGCCGCCATGGCGCGAATCTTGGCCATGCCCAGGGTGCTGCCCAGCGCATGCGCCTGGCGATTGATATTGGATTCGGCAATGTGATCCATGTCGGCCAGCGTCAAGGCGCCCACCCCGGAGCGGGCCAGCGCTTCGGCGCACCAGGTGCCCACGCCGCCCAGGCCCGCCACCACCACATGCAGGCCATTCAGGGCCTGGGCGGCCCCGGGGCCATACAAGCGATCCAGGCCGCCAAAGCGGCGGGCGGGATCGAAAGCCGCCGGATCGGACGGCGATGAAGTCATGGGCATCATATGATCGGAAACGGGCATTACGCCAAACGGCCAAGGTGCTTGGCATTTTACCCGGCCCGCGGCCCAGGGCCGAGGCGATGACCCCAGACGCACCGCCCCCGCGCCACCGCCTGGGCCGTCAAGTCCTCTACAATGTGTGGCATCCCTGTTTTTTGCCGTCCACTTGCCCGTGCCGCCCACCCGATCCCGCCCTGGCCACCCGCCGCCGCCCCAGTCCTTCACCCTGCGTGACGACGACTGGCACCGCGCCTCCATCCAGCAATCCCTGGCCCACTGGGACGGCCGCAGCGATCTCTGGGTGTTTGGTTACGGCTCCCTGATCTGGCGGCCCGAATTCGATTTCCTGGAAGCCCGCCGCGCCCGCATCCACGGCTACCACCGCGCCCTGTGCCTGTGGTCGCGCATCAATCGCGGCACCCCCGAGCGGCCCGGCCTGGTGTTCGGCCTGGATCTGGGCGGCGCCTGTACCGGGCGGGTATACCGGATTGCCGGCCGGGACGCCCCCCAGACCCTGCTGGCCCTGTGGCGCCGCGAAATGCCCAGCGCGGCCTACCACCCCCGCTGGCTGGCCTGCCGCACCGGCCAGGGCACGGTCTCGGGCCTGGTGTTCGTCATGAACCGCCAGGATTCCAGCTACGCCAGCGGCCTATCGCTCGAACAGACCGTGGCGGCGGTGCGCCAGGGCCACGGCCGCTACGGGGCCTGCACCGAATACGTTTTGCAAACCGCCCGGGCGCTTGAACAGGCCGGCATCCCGGACCGCGCCCTGCGTCCCATTACCCGGGCGCTGTCCTCCACAGAACCCTCCACCCTATGACAGGCACCATGTCCATCGCCGATATCCGCCAGACCTACCAGAAGTACGAGCTCCTGGAATCCGCCGCCGCGGCCAATCCCTACGACCAGTTCGACACCTGGTTCCAGCAGGCCCTGCACAGCCAGGTGGCCGAACCCACGGCCATGACCCTGGCCACGGCCGATCCCCAGGGCCGCCCATCGGCGCGCATCGTGCTGCTGAAGGGCGCCGACGCGGACGGCTTCGTGTTCTATACCAATTACCAGTCGCGCAAAGGCCAGGACATCACCGCCAACCCGCACGCCAGCCTGTTGTTTTTCTGGCCCGAACTCGAACGCCAGGTTCGCATCGAAGGCCCCGTGGCCGCGGTCTCGGCCGCCGAATCCGACGCCTATTACCACAGCCGGCCGCTGGGCTCGCGCATCGGCGCCTGGGCGTCGCCCCAAAGCCAGCCCATCAGCCACGACGCCCTGGCCCAGCGCGCCCGCGAACTGGCTGAAAAACTGGGCGACCAGCCCAGCCGCCCCCCCCACTGGGGCGGCTACCGGGTGCATGCCCAACGCATCGAATTCTGGCAAGGCCGCCCCTCGCGGCTGCACGACCGCCTGATCTACACACTGGACGCCAACGGCCATTGGGGTCTATCGCGCCTGGCCCCCTGATGGCCGCCATCCGCCTTCCCGGCGCCGCCGGGCACGTCGCCAGCCCGATCCGCTCAGGCGCCCGGGCGGGTTTCCCCACTCTATTGGTGCGCAAGCCATGACGGTTTCCCCCAAACCCGCCGATTTCCCATCCTTGTATTTCCGCTCCGCCCTGGGCCGCTTCCCCACCGGGGTCACCATCATCACGGCGGAACACCCCGACAACGGGCAGCCGATCGGCCTGACCATCAGCTCGTTCAGCTCGGTTTCGCTGGATCCGCCCATGGTGCTGTGGTCCCTGACCCATACCGCGTCTTCCCTGCCCGCCTTCATGGCCCTGGATCGTTATGTGATCCATGTGCTGTCGGCCAGCCAGATCGACCTGGCGCGGCGCTTTGCCAAGGGTGCCCAGGCCGAGCGCTTCGCCGAGGTGCCGCTGGATCGCGCGCCCAACGGCACGCTGATGCTGGGCGACGACCGCAGCGCGGCCTGGTTCGAGTGCCACAACACCCAGCAGCACCAGGCGGGCGACCACACCGTGTTCGTGGGCCAGGTAGAACACTGCCACCGCCAGCTGCTGTCGCCGCTGATCTACCACGCGGGGGATTTCGACCTGACTCAGGGCAGCGAACCGCTGTCGCGCAACTGAAACGGACTCAGCCCGCCGGGGACGCATCCAGGTCGAACAGGCTGGTGACTTCCAGCTCCAGCACCTGCTGGTCATCCTGATTGAACAGGCGCCAAGTCCAGCGCAAGATGCCCAGGTCATCCCGCGAAGACGAAATGCGCTTGGAATCCACCGTGGCCTCCAGACGCAGTTGGTCGCCTGGCCGCACCGGCACCATCCAGCGCAGGCGTTCCAGCCCGGGCGAACCAAAGGACTCCGACCCCGACAGGGCGGCCTCCGCCGCCAGGCGCATAGCCAGCCCGCAAGTCATCCAGCCGCTGGCGATCAGCCCCCCCCAGCGGCTTTCCTCGGCCCGCTGGGCATCCAGGTGAAACCACTGCGGGTCATAGGCTTTGGCAAAGGCCAGCATCTCGGCCTGATCGACGGTCACCGGGCCATGCGTGATGACCTGGCCAGGTTCGAATTCCTTGAATTTCATGATGGCTTCCCATGTGGATTCCCGCTGTCGCGGGGGTACGGTTTCTACGCGCGGGACGATGGTTTCGACCCGGCGGGGGGCAACGGAAACGCAGCCCGGCGGCTAAACGCCGGGCGCGCTGGAAAAAGCGGCGGCCGCCCGGGCAATGCGGTCGCCCACCCCTTGCCAGGCGGGGTCGGCGGGGGGACGCTGCAAAACGATGCCATCATAGCCCGACGCATCCAGGTCGCGCAGCACGGCATACAGGCGATGCGCATAGCGGACGGGATCCTCGGGCAGCACGACCCAATCCAGCCCCGCCGGGGCCGCGCCGGGCGCGGCGCCCAGGACGACCGCGGCGAACCGCGACCCGGCTTCCCCCGCAGGCGGGGGCGCCGGAACATCGCGTCCTGGGGCCGAACGCCTGTCCGGCAGGCCGGCGCGCAGGCGGCGCAGCAGGCCGGCCCAGTCCGCCAGCGACCCGGCGTCGGCCAGGATGACCGGGGTGCGCGGGGCATAGTGCGCCTTCAGGGATCCCGACACCCGGGGCGCGGCGGCATCGGGCAGGGCGGGCAGTTCGCCCAGCACCTCGGCCAACTGTACCCGGCTGATGTGTCCGGGACGCAGCAAAACCGGCGGCATCCCCTGATCCAGGCGGGAGAGATCGAGGATGGTGGATTCAATGCCCACCGCAGACGCCCCCCCTTCCAGGATCATCAAGGCCTGGTCGTCCAGGTCTGGGAATTCGGCCCGCACATGATCGGCGCGCGTGGGGGAAACCCGGCCGAACTGGTTGGCCGACGGGGCCGCCACCCCGCCGCCGCCATGCGGCTTCAGGGCGGAAAACACGTGCAGCATGGCCTGCGCCACCGGATGCGACGGACAGCGCAGGCCGATGCTGTCCTGGCCCCCACTGACCGCGTCCGGGATATGCGCCGCGCGCGGCAGGATCAGGGTCAGCGGCCCGGGCCAGAACACGGCTATCAGCCGGCTGGCCAGGTGCGGCACGCGGGCGGCCCAATAGCCCGGGTCGGCATCCGGGGCCAAGTGCACGATCACGGGATGGTCGGCCGGGCGCCGCTTGGCGGCATAAATGCGCGCCACCGCCTGGGGGTTTTCGGCATCGGCCCCCAGCCCATAGACGGTTTCGGTGGGAAAGGCCACCAGGCGCCCCTGGATCAGGCGGTGGGCCGCCTGGATGATCCGCGCCTGGGCATCATCCGACATGGGGCAGCCCCAGCACGGCGCGCACCCGGGCCACCCGCTTCAGGAGTTCGGGCGCGGTTGCGCCAACCACATTGATATGGCCCATCTTGCGCCCGGGCCGGGCCTGGGTCTTGGCATACAGGTGCAGGCGGGTGCCCGGCACCGCCAGCACCCCGGCCCAGTTGGGCTCGCGCTGCCCGCCCTGGGCATCGAACCAGAGGTCGCCCAGGACATTCAGCATGGCCGTGGGGCACAAGGTTTCGGTCAGGCCCAAGGGCAGGCCGGCCATGACGCGGGCCTGCTGCTCGAACTGGCTGACCAGGCAGCCATCCTGGGTATAGTGGCCGCTGTTGTGCGGCCGAGGGGCCATTTCGTTGGCGATGACGCCGCCGTCCCGCAGGACGAAAAATTCCACGCACAGGACACCGTGATAATCCAGGTGATCCGCCACGCGCAAGGCATGGCGGCGGGCCTGATCTGCCACGCCCGCGGGCACCGAGCCATCCACCACCGACAAGGCCAGGATGCCGTCCTGGTGCGCATTGCGCGACGGCGGATAGCTGACGGTGCGGCCATCCAGGCCGCGCACCACCACGACGGAGATTTCGTAATCCAGCGGCTGCAGGGCTTCGAGCACACAGGCCACGCCGCCCAGTTGGGCGTGGGCTTGCACGGCCTGCTTGCGGCTGGCGACCCGAACCTGCCCCTTGCCGTCGTATCCCAGGCGCGCAGTCTTCAGGATACCCGGGAACAAGGCCGCGTCGCAGGCGTCCAGATCGGCGGCCTGGCGAATGGCCGCGTGGGCGGCCACCGGCACCCCGGACGCCTGCAGATAGGCTTTTTCCGCGATGCGATCCTGGGCCACGGCCACCGCATCGCCGGACGGCGCGGTGCGGCAGTGCGCCGCCAGCCGCCGCAGGCTGTCGGCCGGGACGTTCTCGAATTCGGTGGTGACCGCCGCGCACAGGCCGGCCAGCAGATCGAGGGCCTGCGGGTCGTCGTAGGCCGCCCGCACATGACGGTCGGCCACCATGCCCGCCGGGCTGGATTCGGCCGGGTCGAGCACGGCGACGCGATAGCCCAGGGCCTGGGCGGCCTGACAGAACATGCGCCCCAGCTGCCCGCCGCCCAATACCCCGAGCCAGGCGCCGGGGGCCGTGGGCAGCCCGGAAGATTGTGCGGTTTCAGATGCCATCAGCCGGCCTCCGGTGGAACGGCCATGGACTGGGCAGCTTGGGTCTGGTGCGCCCGGTAGGCCTGCAGTTTGTGCAAGAGATCGGGATCCGTCATGGCCAGGTTGGCCACTACATGCAAAGCCGCATTGGCCGCGCCGGCCTCGCCGATGGCGAAAGTGCCCACCGGCACGCCGCGCGGCATCTGCACGATGGACAAGAGAGAGTCTTCGCCCCGCAGGTAGCGCGAAGGCACCGGCACGCCGAAGACGGGCACCGGGGTCAAGGCCGCCATCATGCCGGGCAAATGGGCCGCGCCCCCCGCCCCCGCGATAATGGCGCGCAAGCCCCGGGCCACCGCCTGGGCGCCGTAGTCCACCATGTCGAGCGGCATGCGATGCGCCGACACCACGCGGGTTTCGTAGGGGATGTTGAATTCGTCCAATACGCCGATGGCATGGCGCATAACGTCCCAATCGCTGGAAGACCCCATGATGACCCCCACCACAGGGCGGTCGTGGGCCGGGCCGCCCGGCGACGGCACCCCCCCGCCGCGCATCATGCAGCCCCCTGGGTCAGACGATCCTGGGCCTCGCGGTATTTTTCGGCGGTGCGTTCCAGGACGTCCGCGGGCAAGCGCGGCGCGGGCGGGGTTTTGTCCCAAGCCTGGGTTTCCAGCCAGTCGCGCACGAACTGCTTGTCGAAGGAAGGCGGGCTGATCCCCACCGCATAGCCATCGGCCGGCCAGAAGCGGGACGAATCGGGGGTGAGGACTTCGTCCATCAGGTGCAGCGTGCCGCGCGCGTCCAGGCCGAATTCAAATTTGGTATCCGCAATCAGGATGCCCTGGCGGCTGGCATAGGCGGCGGCTTCCGCATACAGCGCCAGCGTCAGGCGACGAATCTGGCTGGCCAAATCCTGGCCCACCTGCGCCACCACGTAGTTGAAATCGACGTTTTCATCGTGCTGGCCGAATTCGGCCTTGGCCGCCGGGGTGAAAATGGGTTCGGGCAGTTTTTCGGCCTGGCGCAGACCGGCGGGCAAGACCACGCCGCAGACCGCGCCGCTGGCCTGGTAGTCTTTCCAGCCCGAGCCGATCAGATAGCCCCGCGCCACGGCCTCGACCAGAACCGGTTGCAGGCGCTTGACCACCATGGCGCGGCCCGCGACCTGGTCGCGTTCTTCGGGGGCCACCACGTCTTCGGGCGCAATGCCCGTGACGTGCGTGGGCACCAGATGGCCCAGGCGCTGCAGCCAGAATTCGGTCAGGGCGGTCAGCACCTTGCCCTTGCCGGGGATCGGATCGTCCAGGATGACGTCGAAGGCCGAGATCCGGTCGGTGGCGACGATGAGCAATTTATCTTCGCCCACGGCATACATGTCGCGGACCTTGCCGCGCCCCAGCAGGGGCAGCGATTGGATGGTGGATTGGAGCAGGGCCTTCATCTGAGTTTATTTCACCAATTGCTTGAGTTCGCCGGCGGCGTAGCGGGCCGCCATGTCGGTCAAGGGAATGGCCTTGATCTTGGACGCATTGCCGGCGGTGCCGAATTGCTCGTAACGCGCCAGGCAGATTTTCTTGGCGGCTTCGCGGGCGGGCTTGAGGTATTCCCGCGGGTCGAATTTACTGGGGTTTTCGGCCATGAAGCGGCGGATGGCGCCAGTCATGGCCAGGCGGATATCGGTGTCGATATTGACCTTGCGCACGCCGAACTTGATGGCTTCCTGCAGTTCTTCGACGGGCACGCCGTAGGTTTCTTTCATGTCGCCGCCGAATGCGCGGATTTCGGCCAGGAGCTCCTGCGGCACGCTGGAGCTGCCATGCATGACCAGGTGCGTGTTGGGCAGGCGGGCGTGGATTTCCTTGATGCGCTGCACGGACAGGATGTCGCCGGTGGGCTGGCGCGTGAACTTGTAAGCGCCGTGGCTGGTGCCCACGGCAATGGCCAGGGCGTCCAGCTGGGTCCGGGTGACGAAGTCCGCCGCCTGTTCGGGATCGGTCAGCAGCTGTTCGCGCGTCATGGTGCCTTCGGCCCCATGGCCGTCTTCCTTGTCGCCCTTCATGGTTTCCAGGGATCCCAGGCAGCCCAGTTCGCCTTCGACGGTGACGCCCAGCTTATGGGCCATGGACACCACCTGCCGGGTGACGTCCAGGTTGTATTCGTAGGAGGAAATGGTCTTGCCATCGGCCATCAGCGACCCGTCCATCATGACGCTGGAAAAGCCCAGGTCGATGGCCCCCTGGCACACGGCGGGCGACTGACCGTGATCCTGGTGCATGACCACGGGAATATGCGGATAGGTTTCGACCGCGGCCTGGATCAGGTATTTCAGGAAGCCTTCACCGGCATATTTGCGCGCGCCGGCCGATGCCTGCATGATGACCGGGCTGTTGGTCTGGTCGGCGGCCTCCATGATGGCCTGAACCTGTTCCAGGTTATTGACGTTAAAGGCGGGAATCCCGTAGCCGTTTTCAGCTGCGTGATCCAGGAGTTGACGCATGGAAACCAGGGCCATGACTGGACCTCCAGAATAAAATAGTGGAAAAAATCGAATTCCTGGGATTTTAAGGCGGAATGGGAATTACTGCTGGTCGGCCGCCAAACGAACCGCCGGGGCGCTCGGCAGCGGCATCCCCCTTGCGGTCGTCCCATCCTTGCACGGCGGCCGGCCCCTGGCCGGTCAGATCAGCGCCAATGCTCGGCTGCGAACACCCAGCCCCCTGCGCAGCGGCCGGCCCGGTTATCGGGCTTCGGCGCCTGAATGGGCCGGGCGGCGGGCGGATTTGGGCCGGAACGCCTGGACGACGGCGTCATGCGTTTCGATATAGGGGCCGCCGATCAAATCCAGACAATACGGCACCGCCGCGAAAATACCCGGCACCCGCACCCGGCCATCGTCACCCCGCAAGCCTTCGAGGGTTTCGGCAATGGCCTTGGGCTGCCCCGGCAGATTGATGATCAGCGCGGCATGGTCGGACAATTCGCGGATGACGGCCACCTGGCGCGACAGGATCGCCGTGGGCACGAAGGCCAGGCTGACCTGGCGCATTTGCTCGCCGAAGCCGGGCATCTGGCGGGTGGCGACATCCAGGGTGGCCTCGGGGGTGACGTCGCGGCGGGCCGGGCCGGTGCCCCCGGTGGTCAGCACCAGGTCGCAGCGGGCCTCGTCCACCAGTTCGCGCAAGGCGGCGGCGACCGTCGCCCGATCATCCGGGATCAGGCGCGTGACGACCTGCGGCGGCCGGATCAGGGCCTTTTCCAGCCAATCGGCCAGGGCCGGGACACCCTGATCGGCGTACACCCCCGACGAGGCGCGATCCGACACGGACACCAGGCCGACCAGGAGATCGTCGGGATGGCGGCGTTGCAAGGGAAAAGGCTGGGTCATGGCTGGCCGATGTCCTCGTTCCAGAGATCGGGATGGTCGCGGATGAAATCGCGCATCAGGGCCACGCAGGCCGCGTCCTGCAGAACCTCGACCTGCACCCCCCGGGCGCGCAGCAACGCCTCGTCGCCCAGGAAGGTCTGGTTTTCGCCAATGACGACGCGGGGAATGCCATAGAGCAGGATCGCCCCAGTGCACATGGGACACGGCGACAGGGTGGTGTACAGCACCGACTGCTGGTAGATGTGGGCCGGCTGGCGGCCGGCGTTTTCGAAGGCGTCCATTTCACCGTGCAGTATGGCGCTGCCCTGCTGCACCCGCCGGTTGTGGCCGCGCCCCAGCACGCGCCCCTGGTGCACGATGACCGAGCCAATGGGAATGCCGCCCTCGGCCAGCCCCAGGCGGGCTTCTTCCAGGGCAAGCTGCAGGTATTGATCCATGATTTATGCGCTCCTGACTTTTTACCTTATTATGCCCGCATGACAGCCCCAAAGACCATCCCCCCGGAATTCACCGCCACCCTCGGCCTGCGCAGCGGCGACCAGGCCTGGGGGTCGGAGCGCCGCATGGCGCTGCTGGCGGCCATCGACACCGAAGGCTCGATCAGCGCGGCGGCCCGCAAGATCGGCCTCAGCTACAAGGCCGCCTGGGACGCCGTGGACATGATGAACAATCTGGCCGGCGACCTGCTGGTCGAGCGCATCACCGGGGGCGCGCGAGGCGGGGGGGCCTGCCTGACGGATCGCGCCCGCCAGCTGGTGTCCTGGTATCAGGCCGTGCAGGCCGAGCACCAGCGCTTCATGGCCGTGCTGTCCCGCTTCGGGCCGGACAGCCAGCGGCACCTGGATCTGCTGCACAGCATGGCGCTGCAAACCTCCGCGCGCAACCGCTTCGAAGGCATCATCCAACAGATCGACAGCGGCCCCATCAACGACTGCCTGACCCTGCGGCTGGACGACGCCCATTGCCTGACCGCCACCCTGACCCACGCCAGCACGGAACGTCTGGGGCTGGCCCCCGGACGCCGGGCGCTGGCCTTCATCAAGGCGCAGGCGGTCGCCATCGCGCCTCGCCCGGGCCCGGCCTCCCGCCCCGACGGCACCGCCTGGCCGGGACGCGTCCAGGCGGTGGTGACCGGCGCCGGGCTGCAGGAAATCAGCCTGGAAATCAGCCCCCACATACACATCACGGGGATTCTGGATCTCAGCCACGAAGACGCCGCCTGCACCGTCGGCGGCTCGGCCCTAGCCTGGTTTGCCGCCAGCGATGTGCTGCTCGGCACCCTGGACTGACGCGTCGACCACGCGCCCCCTGGCGATGTGGAACACCTCGTCCGCCAAGGCCTGCACATCGGCGGGATCATGGGTGATCAGCACCGTGGGGATGTCGATGTCGCGCTGCAATTGCGCCAGTTCGGCGCGCATCTGGGTGCGTAGCCCGATATCCAGGGCCGACAAGGGTTCATCCAGCAGCAGCAGGCCGGGGTCGATGGACAAGGCTCGGGCCAAGGCCACCCGCTGGCGCTGCCCGCCGGACAAGGCCAGGGGATAGCGATCCAGCAGCCCGTCCAGCTGAAAGGCGCGCACCCAGCGCAAAGCCTGCTCGGGCAGCGCCCTGGACTGCCGCCAGGGCCAGGCGTGCCAATTGAGGCAGCCCTTGCGCAAGCCGAACGCAATGTTCTGGCGCACCGTCAGGTGCGGAAACAAGGCGTAATCCTGAAACAAATAGGCCAGGCGACGTTGGCGCGGCGGGACATCCACCCCGGCGGCCGAATCGAACAGCACGCGGCCATCCACCTCGATCCGCCCCGCGTCCGGCCGCAACAGGCCGGCAATCGCCTGCATGGTGAGAGTCTTGCCCGAACCCGACGGCCCGAACAAGGCGACCCGGCGGCTGCTGGCGCGCCAGGCGGGCTGCAGGAGAAAGCCTTCCGGCCCGCCTACCTGGCAAGAAAAATCCACTGAAATACTCATGCCTGCCTACCCGGATGCGCATCCGCGAACCAATTCATGCGCCCCCCCGCCGCTGGCGCCGCCCGCCCGGCATGAGCCAGGCCGCCAGGCACAGCACCGCGACACAGGTGGCCGACGTGACCAGCACCAGGATGTTGGCGGTGTCGTCGTTGCCGGCCTGCACGGCCTCGTAGATGGCGATCGACAAGGTCTGGGTTCTGCCGGGGATGTTGCCCGCCACCATCAGGGTCGCGCCGAATTCGCCCAAGGCTCGGGCGAAAGCCAGCAGAACACCGGCCAGAATCCCGCGCGCGGCCAGCGGCAGGCTGACCCGGAAGAACACCGCCAGCGGGGGCACGCCCAGCACAGTGGCCGCCTGTTCCAAGCGGTGATCGACATCCAGAAAGGCTGCCCGCGCAGCCTTCAGCACCATGGGATAGGCCACCACCGAGGCCGCCAGCACCGCCCCCTGCCAGGTAAACACCAATTCGATGCCATGGGACTGCAGCCAGGCCCCCAGCCAGCCGCGCCGCCCGAAAACCACCAGCAGATAATAGCCGGTGACGGTGGGCGGCAAAACCATGGGCAGGGTCAACAAGGCGTCGACCACATCGCACCAGCGCGACGACCAGCGCGACAGGCCGTAGGCCGTGGCGATGCCCCCCGCCGTCGCCAGCAGGGTGGCCCAACCGGCCACCTTCAGGGACAACAGCAGGGGAACCCAAAGTTCAGGCATGCGGCATCAGGGTTTGGCGAAGCCGTATTGCGCCAGAATCGCCTGACCTTCGGGAGACAAGACGTATTCCAGGAAGCCGGCGGCTTCCGGCGCCCGGCCATCGCGCTGCACCAGGGCGATGGGATAGACCACGGGCGTGGGCGTGTCCACGGTCTGCACCACCGTGACCTTGTCCTTGGCCGTGGCGGCATCCGTGGCAAAAACGAAGCCGGCATCCACTTCGCCGCGCTCGACGTAGTTCAGCACCTGGCGCACGTTCTGCCCAAGAATCTGGCGCGCCTGAACCTGATCCCAGGCTCCGGCCTGCTGCAAGGCGGCCTGGGTATAGCGCCCCACCGGCACGGAATCCGGGTTGCCCAGCGCAATGCGCTGCACCGCATCGCCCGACAGGTCTTTCAGCGACTTGATCTTGCCGGGGTTGTCGGCGGGCACGATCAGCACGACTTGGTTGCGCACAAAATCCGCGCGGGTGGCCGGATCGACGGCCTTGGCATCCACGGCCTTGTCCATTGCTTTCTGATCCGCCGAGGCGAACACATCGGCCGGCGCGCCTTCGATAATCTGGCGCAGCACGACGTCCGATGCGCCGAAGGTGGTGGACACCGTGGTGTCCGGGTGGGCGACCTGGTACTGCGCGGCCAGATCCTTGAAGGCATTGGTCAGGCTGGCGGCGCCGGCAACCAGCACCTCGCCCGCCAGGGCGGGGGTGATGGCGCAGGCCAGGGCGCCGGCGACGAGTAAACGACGAAACAACATGCGAGGTCTCCTGTGAAACGGCAAAATTCGATTCCATCGGAATCAACCGTGTGATCGTAATATATATAGGTATATTTCGCTATAGCCCATGGCGTGATAATGATTATTCCCTGGCGAGTAGAATAAGGGCAGGAGCCCACGCCCGCCCGCCAGAACCCACGCCTCACGCCTCGCCGATCCGCCATGCCCAGCCAGCCCTCCGCCTTGCCTTCCCTCGACGCGTTCCTGGATGCCTTGTGGTTGGAAGACGGCCTGGCCGCCAATACGCTGGCGGCCTACCGGCGCGACCTGACCGCCTTTGGGCGCTGGCTGGCGCAAACCCACCGTCTGGCCCCGGAAGCCGCGCGCCAGGAACACATCCAGGCCTGGATGGCCAGCCAATATCTGCAGACCAAGGCCAGCACCGCCAACCGGCGGCTGGCCGCCCTGCGGCGCTATTACCTGTGGGCCCTTCGCCGCGGCCTGTGCCCGGACGACCCGTGCCTGGGCCTGCACAGCGCCAAACAACCCGCGCGCTTTCCCAAGACGCTGTCCGAAGCCCAGGTGGACGCCCTGCTGGACGCCCCCGACACGGACGGCACCCTGGGCCTGCGCGACCGCGCCATGCTGGAAACCCTGTACGCCACCGGTCTGCGCGTCAGTGAACTGGTCAACCTGGGGATGCAGGACGCCAGCCTGGACGAAGGCGTGGTGCGGGTGGTCATGGGCAAGGGCGCCAAGGATCGGCTGGTGCCCCTGGGCGATGAAGCCCTGCACTGGATAGACCGCTACCTGCGCGACAGCCGTCCGGCCCTGCTGGGCCGCCGCGTGGCCGATGCCCTGTTCGTCACCACCCGCGCCGCCGCTATGAGCCGCCAGGCGTTCTGGCTGCTCATCCGCAAGTACGCCGACCAGGCGGACATCCGCGTGCCGTTGTCGCCCCACGTGCTGCGCCATGCATTCGCCACCCATCTGCTGAACCACGGCGCGGATTTGCGCGTGGTGCAGCTGCTGCTGGGACACGCGGACATTTCCACCACCCAGATTTACACCCACGTGGCACGCGAACGTCTGAAAACCCTATACCAACAGCACCATCCCCGGGCGTAGCGCCCCGCCTGGCCATTCGCCCGACTTGAACTCAGCATCCACGACGCCCTATCGCCGCGCCACCCCCCGCCATCATTCGCCAAACAGGACACCGGGCATGAGCAAAACCAGACACACCTCGGAAACCCCCGCCACCCATTGGCTGCGTCAACAGAAAATCCCGTTTACCGAATACCCCTACGATTACGTGGATCACGGCGGGGCCCGCGAGGCCGCCCGCCAACTGGGGGTGCCGCTGCACCAGGTGGCCAAGACCCTGATCATGGAAGATGAACACGGCCACCCCCTGGTCGTGCTGATGCACGGCGACTGCGCGGTGTCCACCAAAAACCTGGCGCGCCAGACCGGCGCCAAGAAAATCACGCCCTGCACCCCCGAAACCGCCCAGCGCCACTCGGGCTACCAGGTGGGCGGGACGTCGCCCTTCGCCACCCGCAAACGCATGCCGATCTGGGTGGAACGCAGCCTGCTGGACTATGACACCGTCTACCTGAACGGCGGGCGGCGCGGCTACCTGATCGGCGTCGCCGCCCATGTGCTGGCCGGGCCGCTGGGCGCCCGGCCCGTGACGGCCGGACTGCCGGCGGGGGATGCATAAAATGCCTTTACCTGTATAAAAACACAGGCTATCATGACAGCGATGCAGCGGTTCGATTGGCCTGCTGCACCGCCACACCGATTTGCAGTTTCTGGCCAGTTTCATCATAATTAGATCTGTCATTAGATCTTACCCGCAAACCAGCTGAAAATGAAAAAACCCGCCAAGACAGACGCCAACGACTACGCCCCGCTCCCCCAGGTAGCCGGAGGGTTTTCAACCGTCCTGGCCGACCCGCCCTGGCGCTTCACCAACCGCACTGGCAAAGTGGCCCCCGAACACCGCCGGCTTGGGCGCTACGGCACGATGCAGCTGGATGAGATCAAAGCCTTGCCCGTGGCCGACGTCACGGCAAAAAATGCCCACCTCTACTTATGGGTTCCCAACGCCTTGTTGCCCGAAGGCCTGGGTGTCATGCAAGCCTGGGGGTTTCGCTATATCAGCAATATCGTCTGGGCCAAACGCCGCAAGGACGGCGGCCCCGACGGACGCGGCGTCGGATTCTACTTCAGAAACGTCACCGAACTCCTGCTGTTCGGTGTCAAGGGCTCCATGCGCACGCTGGCCCCTGGCCGATCTCAAGTCAACATGCTCGAAACCCGCAAGCGCGAACACTCCCGCAAGCCCGACGAACAATATACGCTGATCGAATCCTGCTCTCCCGGCGCCTATCTTGAACTGTTCGCCAGGTACCCCAGGGCGGGATGGTCCGTATGGGGCGACGAATCCGCCGCAGGCATCACGCCACAGGGCGCTGTGCACAAAGGCTATGAAGGCGGGCCCATGCTGCCCGACCTTTTCCCCAACGAAAGGGTTTCCGCCGAACGCGCTGCCAGCATGGGCAGGCAGTTGCGCACACTCTACGAAAACGGACAAAGCGTCCGCGAATTGGCGGCCGCAACCGGCTATTCCATCCAACGCATCAGGTCATTGCTGATCACAGCGGGAACCATCCTGCGGCCACAAGGCCGCCATCATGCTGAAACCGATTCCATCCTGACGTAAGGTCTCCCGTTCCAGGTTGCCGCGTTTGCCGCAACGACCAACAGCGGACAAGTCCCCATGACTGCCCGCCGAACCCGAATCTGCACTTTTTCCAGATTGGTCGTCGTGGAGGTATTCAGATCAATGGGCAACCTGGCATCGCGCTCGTGCGCGGGCAGGGTTGCCTGATAAGCAGCCCACAACGACGACGCAAGCGCCTTCAGGGATTCCCGATCCTGGGTAATCAAAACGGCCGCCGAAATCACACCGGCCTCGTGCCACGCCCGGTATGCCGACAAGTCACGGTCTATATTCCCATCCTTGGCATTCCATTCGACATCCACGACCACCCGCCCCTTGAAGTTATCCACCAGATAGCCTTCTTGATGCACCGGCGCGAGGCGGGCGCGCTCACGCCCTCCCTTGTCGTAGAGTATGCCTTGGGTTTCCAGGTCGATGCGGGTTTCTTTCCAACCCCGTTTGTGGAACATGTCATCCAGTACCTGAGGCACCAGACCACGGTTGCCGCCCTTCTTCAACCAAAGGGCAGGGATCAATTCAAACGTATCGAGGACATGAACAATATCCGTCCATTCCTCGGGACAGACCGCCTTCAGTATGGCGCACGCGGAACTGGTTTCAAGCCATTCCCAACGAGCCCGCACGCTTTTTGGCAGGATGGTGTTGTCGTTATATGTATGCGTTTCGTACATGGCTGCATTCCCGGGTGCGGATCAGTGCAGTGTACCTTCGTGCGCCAAGCGGCCGGACGATGCGTTAGCATAGGCGAAGCGACCGAACGGCCACACGCCAATGCAAAACCCATGCAGGACATCCCCAATCTTCAGCTTACCCACATCGCAGGGCCCCAGTACGCGGACGACGATCTGCACTACGAGGCCCTGGGCACCCTGGCCAGCCAGTTGGGGCGGCAAATGTTCATGCATCGGCACGACCGCTATTTCCAGGTGCACTACGTGCTGGAAGGCCCGGTGCGGGTGCAACTGGAAGACCGCGTCTACCGGCTGCAGGGGCCCATGGTGTTCCTGACGCCGCCGGCCTTCGTGCACGCCTTCGTCACGGACGACCATGCCGACGGCCATGTGCTGACGGTGCGCCAGCAGCTGCTGCGGCCACTGCTGAACGACGCAGCATCCTGGTCCGGCGGGGCGCACGTGGCACCGCTGTGCCTGGCCCTCGCGGGCCTGGACGGGGAAGCCGCCCATGAAGCCCGACGGATGGACGGGCTGTTTGGCCAACTGCAACAGGAATACACCGGCCAGCGGCATGGCCGGGCGCAAAGCCTGGCCCTGTTGGCCCAACTGATCTTCATCAGCCTGCTGCGCCTGTCTCCCCGGGCACTGGAATCCCCGCCCGCCTGCCGGGAAACCCTGCAGCTGTTTCTAGGCTTCAGCACACTGATGGAAGACGGCTTTTGCCGCCACTGGCCCATCCCGCACTATGCCGGCCAACTGGGAATATCCGAGCAGCGCCTGAACGAAATCTGTCACGGGATTGCGGGCAAGCCGCCCAAGCGCCTGATCAACGAGCGCCTGATGCAGGAAGCCCGCCGCCTGCTGCTGTACACCAACCAGCCGGTCAGCCAGGTGGGCTACCGGTTGGGCTTCGAAGACCCGGCCTATTTCGGGCGGTTCTTCCTGCGGCACGCGGGCCAGACCCCCGGCAACTACCGCAGCCACATGGCGCTGCGCCTGGCGCCCGCGGCCGACCGGGCGGCTACGTTGCCATGATGCCCTTGAGCACCCGCTTGAATGCCGCTACTTCGGTCGCATCGAACCGCGACAGCACCTGAGCCTCATGGCGCTGGGCCAGCGCCCAAATGTCGCATACCTGGGTACAACCTTCCGGGGTCAGTTCGTAACCGCCCTCAGTCCGCCGCACCAGGCCACGGCTGCCCAATAGCGTCAAGGTCTGTTCCACGGCGTGCACGGGCATGTCGGCGTCATGGGACAAGGCGGCCATGTCGCGGCATGGGCCATCGTCCAAAATCATCAGCAGGCGGGCCTCGCTGGGCCGCCAGCCGATTTTCATCTGTTCGGGCTGGTAGCTTTGCTGATAGCTGCGCACCGCCTGCGTCAGCAGGAAATACGCGTGATCGGCCAACCGCCCGCGCAGGCTCTTGTCCACCGCCGAAGCGTTGGCCTGCTCACGGTGCGGATGCGGCAACACCATGGAATACGAGCCCTGGTGATACACCAGGGGCGGCCGGCCATTGTCTTCGAACTCGACCACCTGGCCAAGCAGAATCCAGTGATCGCCACCGTCGATGATCTGCTGCTTGCGGCACTGGAAATTGGCGCTGGTGTCTTCCAGCAGGATGCAGCCGCCCTGGCCGGCACGCCAGGCCACCCCGGCATAACGGTCGTCATGCGGACGGGCAAAGCGGTTGGACAATGCGATTTGCCCCATCGACAGGACATTGATGGCGAAATGGCTGGCCCGCTGGAAAACCGGAAAGCTCCCCGAGCGTTTGTCCACGCTCCAGAGCACCAGGGGAGGATCCAGCGACACCGAACTGAAGCTATTGGCCGTGACGCCGACCATGGTCTCGCCGTCATGGGCGGTGACAATCGTGACCCCGGTCGCGAAATTACCCAGCGCGCGACGCAGCACGCGCGGATCAAAAACTTTGGTGGTATCGGATTGCGGGGCATCGTGCGGCATGCCAACTCCTTTGGGACAACATGGGTCAGGGCGCGTTCCGAGCGACTCGTTTGCCGCCCCCGGCCAGTGGCCGGGACGGAAACCCGCCGGAAACACGCGATGAATCGATTCGGGCTGCGGGCGAAACGCCTCAGATCATGGTGGGGTCGGGTTCCAGGCCCATGATTTCGCGTCCCAGGATTTGCGCGCACACATCATAATCGGTGTAGGCGTGGGCGCCCGTCATGTGGCTGTCGCGGAACAGGCGCTGCAGCTCGTTGCCGTCGAACCAGGCGCTGGCGCCCGCCACGCTGAACAGGCGATCCACGGCCTCGATGCACATTTTCACGGCGTAGGCCTGATTGGTGCGCCAGGCGGTCAGGGTTGCCTGAGTGGGATATTGCTTGGCCGCGCCGTGCACCCGGTGGTCTTCCCAGGTCTTTTCCAGGAAAGCGCGCGCCGCGCCCACCTGGTGCGTGGATTCAGCCAGGCGCATCAGCGCGGGGGTGGCCATCCCCACCTGGGCGCCCGTATAGGCCCGCACGCGGTTGCGGGTTTTTTCCTTGAAGGCCTCCAGCATGCGTTCGGCCACACCCAGGCTGATGGCGGCAAAGCCGCTGGCAAAATACGGGCGGTACGGAGTGTAGAAAATCTGGCTGTCGGGGTACAGGCCAAACCCGGCGGAGCGGCCTTCCATCATATCCTTGGCGGCCTGGATGCGGTGCTCTGGCACAAAAACCTTGTCCAGCAACAAGGTCTTGGATCCACTGCCGCGCATGCCCATGGCGTACCAGTCGTCGCGGATGGTGTAGTCCTTGCGCGGCACGACGGCAAAGCAATAAACCTTTTCGCCGTCGTCCTTGAAACGGTTGAAGCCCACGATGGCCCAGTCAGCATGATCGCAACCGCTGCTCCAACCCATTTCGCCGCTGAACAGAATCCCGCCGTCCACTTCTTCGGTGCGGCCGAACGGGGCGATGCTGCTGCTGGCCGTGGCATCGGGATCGGCACCCCAGACATCGTCCTGCAGCTGCTTGGAAAACATGGCCAGCTGATGGCTGTGCGTGCACAGCAGGCTGAATGCCCAGGCGGTTCCCCCGCAGGCCCCCGCCAACGCCACGACACACTGGGCGAACTCCGGCAGCGTGATTTCCAGGCCGCCATAATGCCGGGGCTGGAAGGCGCGATGCAAGCCGGTTTGCTTCAGCAGCCGGATGTTTTCTTCTGGCACCTTGCGTTCTTGTTCGGCTTGATCGGCGCGCGAAGCGATTTCGGGCAGGACGGCAAGAATACGATCCAGCATGGGGTTGGGGCTAGTCATGATGTTCTCCTTGATCGGTGGGCGGTGTGCTCAGGAGAAATAGTAAATATGTTAGCGATTAACCGGAAATGCACATTTGCCAGGGAACATGGTACTTTTCTCGGGATTAAGGGATAACCCCGAGAGGAAATGCCTCCATGCTGCACGGGCTGCGCCCGTTTGCCGCCCCCCAAGGGAATCGTTTCCAGCATGGCTTTTGCGCGGGCGCATGCGCGCTGCCACGACAAGCGCCGCGTCATCCACATCACCCCCTACACCAGCATCATCGAGCAGACGGCCAACATCTTCCGTGATATCTTTGGCGGTGCTGTCATTAAGCATCACAGCAATGCCGAATCCGATCCTGATCAGGAAACATCGGCTGCGCGCCCAGTCTATGAAAACAGGGATGCCCCCATCGTCGATTCGGTAGTCATTCTGGATGAAGCGCAGTTGTGCGGCCTGATGCAGTTGTGCGACCTGATGCAGTTGTGCGACCTGATCAGCCCAGCGCTTGATAGCCTGCGTTTCTATCAGTTGGGTGCCAAGTAGGAACGCCGCATCGAACACATTGGCGCAAAACCTACCCTCAATCTCAATGGTTCGCTGGTTTTTTTGATGCGAACCTTAAGCGCCCGTTAATTTCCCACTGCGTTCGCAGAAATATACTTACTTGATTTTTAATTGATTTTTCAGGGCCTTGCTTGCGGTCTGCTTTCGCTTGCTGCTGTACAAGGGCAGTTCGCGCATTTATCATGTTTTGCCCTTTGCTGTTGTGTGCTTACGCGGAGGGCGTCGCGCCTCATGTAGGCGCGTGGATTGAAACACCTGGAGTCAGGCTGGGCCCGAGTATCAGTGGAGTCGCGCCTCATGTAGGCGCGTGGATTGAAACGCCCATGATTAGTGAGCCATTGCCATCGACCTCGGTCGCGCCTCATGTAGGCGCGTGGATTGAAACTCGCAGCTGGCTGATACGGTCGGCTCCGTCATGAGGTCGCGCCTCATGTAGGCGCGTGGATTGAAACCCATTGTTGTGCGTATGGACCGGGATTGGCAGCGATGTCGCGCCTCATGTAGGCGCGTGGATTGAAACCCTCATGCACGCAGATTTGCGCCTCTGCCCAGTGTCGCGCCTCATGTAGGCGCGTGGATTGAAACGTCAGTCGGCCAGGACGCGCCCGACTGCTCAACGTCGCGCCTCATGTAGGCGCGTGGATTGAAACCTTGGATGGGCGGCCGCCTTTTACTGGATTTTCAGGTCGCGCCTCATGTAGGCGCGTGGATTGAAACTGATGACATGGCAATCCTTTACTCGGTGGCGACCGTCGCGCCTCATGTAGGCGCGTGGATTGAAACAGCAGCCTGCAGGATGCCCTGCGGGCGCTTGGAGCGTCGCGCCTCATGTAGGCGCGTGGATTGAAACTGTTTCGCGTGGCGCAAATTGGGATACGCCGGACAGTCGCGCCTCATGTAGGCGCGTGGATTGAAACGTGCCTACGTCCATACAGCGGTGGTCCGCACAATGTCGCGCCTCATGTAGGCGCGTGGATTGAAACTGTGTGGGTCAAATTCCCATACGGCCCCATCCAACGTCGCGCCTCATGTAGGCGCGTGGATTGAAACTTTGTTGGTGCCGACCGAAACAGCAGGGCCAGGGTGGTCGCGCCTCATGTAGGCGCGTGGATTGAAACCAGGAATTTTTGGAGTCTGGCACCTGGGATGTGGTCGCGCCTCATGTAGGCGCGTGGATTGAAACATCGAGCGCCACCAGTTTCAAGCCCGACAGCTCGTCGCGCCTCATGTAGGCGCGTGGATTGAAACAATCACGACGCTCGGACGGTCGCTGGCGGACGCAGGTCGCGCCTCATGTAGGCGCGTGGATTGAAACCCTGGTGCCGATGAAAAAGCATTTCCCGCGTGATGTCGCGCCTCATGCGGGCGCGTGGATTGAAACAACCGAATTGGCATGCAGAGCCTGCGCGGCTAACCACATCGTCGCGTTCTGTCTTGATCCTGTAGTCGGACTGCACCTGGTTGAGATTCAGGCCGAAGCGGGCGCAGATGGCTTGACCCAGTTCTCGACCTGTCAGTAGAGTGGTATCAGACATAGGCGTTCCAAAGCGAACGCTCCGCAGATCATATGACCGGCGGGGCGCGAAACGCAGTGGTGGCTGCATGTCATCGCCGGTGTAATACTGACCCACCCTGTCGGAGTAAATCTGACCCACCTGGGTAATGATGGTGGCTTTTTGGCCACCAACAATGTTGACTCAGGAGCAAACAGTGGAGATCAAGGTAATGGCGCGTCGTGGCGTCAGCATTCGAGAGATGGCTAAGCAGCTAGGCTGCTCGCGCAACACAATCAGGCGATACCTGCGTGAGGCTGATGCGCAGCAGTACAAGCCGCGTGAAGCGCGGCCAACGAAGTTGGACCCGTACAAGGACTATTTGCACGGGCGCATCGAGGCGGCCCGCCCACACTGGATTCCAGCGGCCGTGCTGTTGCGGGAGATCCAGGAGCTCGGTTATCCGGGCGGCGTCACTCAGCTGAAGGAATATCTGAGGGATTGCAAGCATCGGGAACCAGAGGCGGTCGTGCGCTTCGAGACGCCACCAGGCAG
>NZ_JBLGTV010000028.1:0-5088 GCF_047468865.1 Castellaniella hirudinis | reverse complement strand
GTTGGTGGGGTAAAGGCCTACCAAGGCAACGATCTGTAGCTGGTTTGAGAGGACGACCAGCCACACTGGGACTGAGACACGGCCCAGACTCCTACGGGAGGCAGCAGTGGGGAATTTTGGACAATGGGGGCAACCCTGATCCAGCCATCCCGCGTGTGCGATGAAGGCCTTCGGGTTGTAAAGCACTTTTGGCAGGGAAGAAACGGCCCGGGATAATACCTCGGGCTAATGACGGTACCTGCAGAATAAGCACCGGCTAACTACGTGCCAGCAGCCGCGGTAATACGTAGGGTGCAAGCGTTAATCGGAATTACTGGGCGTAAAGCGTGCGCAGGCGGTTCGGAAAGAAAGGTGTGAAATCCCGGGGCTTAACCTCGGAACTGCACTTTTAACTACCGGGCTAGAGTACGTCAGAGGGGGGTAGAATTCCACGTGTAGCAGTGAAATGCGTAGAGATGTGGAGGAATACCGATGGCGAAGGCAGCCCCCTGGGATGATACTGACGCTCATGCACGAAAGCGTGGGGAGCAAACAGGATTAGATACCCTGGTAGTCCACGCCCTAAACGATGTCAACTAGCTGTTGGGGTTTATTAACCTTAGTAGCGCAGCTAACGCGTGAAGTTGACCGCCTGGGGAGTACGGTCGCAAGATTAAAACTCAAAGGAATTGACGGGGACCCGCACAAGCGGTGGATGATGTGGATTAATTCGATGCAACGCGAAAAACCTTACCTACCCTTGACATGTCTGGAAGATTCAAGAGATTGAATTGTGCTCGCAAGAGAACCGGAACACAGGTGCTGCATGGCTGTCGTCAGCTCGTGTCGTGAGATGTTGGGTTAAGTCCCGCAACGAGCGCAACCCTTGTCATTAGTTGCTACATTTGGTTGGGCACTCTAATGAGACTGCCGGTGACAAACCGGAGGAAGGTGGGGATGACGTCAAGTCCTCATGGCCCTTATGGGTAGGGCTTCACACGTCATACAATGGTCGGGACAGAGGGATGCCAAGCCGCGAGGTGGAGCCAATCTCAGAAACCCGATCGTAGTCCGGATCGCAGTCTGCAACTCGACTGCGTGAAGTCGGAATCGCTAGTAATCGCGGATCAGCATGTCGCGGTGAATACGTTCCCGGGTCTTGTACACACCGCCCGTCACACCATGGGAGTGGGTTTCACCAGAAGTAGGTAGCCTAACCGCAAGGAGGGCGCTTACCACGGTGAGATTCATGACTGGGGTGAAGTCGTAACAAGGTAGCCGTATCGGAAGGTGCGGCTGGATCACCTCCTTTAAGAGCAAGCCTGTTGTTGCTTGTTATTGCAGCGTCCACGCTTATCGGCTGTTGTTTAGTAGACATGGTCTGAAGTCCGGCCCTGGCGTTTTGTGAAGCCAGGCGCACTGTACAGTCTCGTATGAATCAGTGTTCAAGTGGTTTTGCTTGATGGCTGGTTTGCCATGCGGGCTAGGGGGTCAGTAGCTCAGTCGGTTAGAGCACCGTCTTGATAAGGCGGGGGTCGATGGTTCGAATCCATCTTGACCCACCACGGTTTTGGTCATCAACCCAAAGCACGGGGGATTAGCTCAGCTGGGAGAGCACCTGCTTTGCAAGCAGGGGGTCGTCGGTTCGATCCCGTCATCCTCCACCACCAGCGCAGTAGCGGTGATTTGGATTGACTTGGGTTCATCGTGGTCTTGCAAAATTACCCGTCTGTTTGTCCATCGGCTGTTTGTTCGGTTGGCAGGAAATCAGTCAAATATAGTTCAGTCAAACACAGTTCAGTCAAGAATATCCTGGTTCTATTGTCACCAATAGCGTGATCAGGGTGTTGCTGACTGATGCTTTGTTCGATGCGCGGCTTTCAAGCGGCATCGGGTTCAAGGGTTCAGTGGAAGTACCATGTTCTTTAACAATCTGGAAGAAGCACAACAATGTAAAAGTTCTGTCTGACTTAACTGTCAGGAAGAAATATTTTACGGGTTGTGATTGCAAAATCAATTGTTCAAAAGTTCTTAAGATTCAAGCAGCAGCGCATTCTTCGGAGTGTGAGGTTGATTGGCCTTATATGGAATTGAACGGCACAAACACGCGAAACTCAAATTCCTATAACCTGCAAAGTTATAGGATCAAGCGAATAAGTGCATATGGTGGATGCCTTGGCGATTACAGGCGACGAAGGACGTTGTAGCCTGCGAAAAGCTGCGGGGAGCTGGCAAACAAGCTTTGATCCGCAGATGTCCGAATGGGGAAACCCACGCTAGCGATAGCGTACCGTACAGTGAATACATAGCTGTGCGGAGCGAACCGGGTGAACTGAAACATCTCAGTAGCTCGAGGAAAAGAAATCAACCGAGATTCCGGCAGTAGCGGCGAGCGAAACCGGAAAAGCCGTGACGAGATAGCACTTCAAATAGTCGAATGATCTGGAAAGGTCAGCCGCAGCATGGTGATAGCCCTGTAGACGAAATTTGGAGTGTGAGACTAAGCGTCAGAGAAGTAGGGCGGGACACGTGAAATCCTGTCTGAAGATGGGGGGACCATCCTCCAAGGCTAAATACTCGTAATCGACCGATAGTGAACCAGTACCGTGAGGGAAAGGCGAAAAGAACCCCGGAAGGGGAGTGAAATAGATCCTGAAACCGTATGCATACAAACAGTAGGAGCCCCCCTTTAAGGGCTTTCGGCGCGGCGCAGCCGCGTCAAAAGAATACAGGCTGAAGCAGATCCTGATCGGATTTGCAGAGAGTCCTTAAAGGGGGGTGACTGCGTACCTTTTGTATAATGGGTCAGCGACTTACATTCAGTGGCAAGCTTAACCGAATAGGGAAGGCGTAGCGAAAGCGAGTCCGAATAGGGCGATTCAGTCGCTGGGTGTAGACCCGAAACCAGGCGATCTATCCATGGTCAGGTTGAAGGCACGGTAACACGTGCTGGAGGACCGAACCCACTAATGTTGAAAAATTAGGGGATGAACTGTGGATAGGGGTGAAAGGCTAAACAAGCCTGGAGATAGCTGGTTCTCTCCGAAAACTATTTAGGTAGTGCCTCACATGATTACTGCCGGGGGTAGAGCACTGTTATAGCTAGGGGGTCATGGCGACTTACCAACCTATGGCAAACTCCGAATACCGGCAAGTACAGTGTGGGAGACAGAGCACCGGGTGCTAACGTCCGGACTCAAGAGGGAAACAACCCAGACCGCCAGCTAAGGTCCCTAAAATTGGCTAAGTGGGAAACGAAGTGGGAAGGCATAGACAGTCAGGATGTTGGCTTAGAAGCAGCCATCATTTAAAGAAAGCGTAATAGCTCACTGATCGAGTCGTCCTGCGCGGAAGATGTAACGGGGCTAAGCCAGTTACCGAAGCTGCGGGTGTGTGCGCTCTTTTAAGCGCATCACTTGGCTTGCGCACGCCGCCAGGCGGGCGAAAGCGGCCATCACATCGAGTGGTGGAGTTAAGAAATAAGTGGTGTACTTAAATGAGCGCACACGCGGTAGGAGAGCGTTCTGTAAGCCTGCGAAGGTGTGTTGTAAAGCATGCTGGAGGTATCAGAAGTGCGAATGCTGACATGAGTAGCGATAAAGGGGGTGAAAAGCCCCCTCGCCGTAAGTCCAAGGTTTCCTGCGCAACGTTCATCGGCGCAGGGTGAGTCGGCCCCTAAGGCGAGGCAGAGATGCGTAGCTGATGGGAAGCTGGTTAATATTCCAGCACCGTCGTGAGATGCGATGGGGGGACGGATGGCTGCAAGATCATCGGGGTGTTGGATGTCCCCGTTGCTGCATCATAGAAGGCGCTTAGGTAAATCCGGGCGCGTAATTCAAGGGTGTGGGTGGATAGAGACCTCGGTCTCTAAACTGATCGGAAGTTGTCCCAGGAAAAGCCTCTAAGCTTCAGTCTCACGAGACCGTACCGCAAACCGACACAGGTGGACGGGATGAATATTCCAAGGCGCTTGAGAGAACTCAGGAGAAGGAACTCGGCAAATTGATACCGTAACTTCGGGAGAAGGTATGCCCTGGTAGTGTGAAGTGCCTGCGCACTGAGCATGAAGGGGCCGCAGTGAATCGGTGGCTGCGACTGTTTATTAAAAACACAGCACTCTGCTAAGACGAAAGTCGACGTATAGGGTGTGACGCCTGCCCGGTGCCGGAAGGTTAAGTGATGGGGTGCAAGCTCTTGATCGAAGCCCCGGTAAACGGCGGCCGTAACTATAACGGTCCTAAGGTAGCGAAATTCCTTGTCGGGTAAGTTCCGACCTGCACGAATGGCGTAACGATGGCCACACTGTCTCCTCCTGAGACTCAGCGAAGTTGAAATGTTTGTGATGATGCAATCTACCCGCGGCTAGACGGAAAGACCCCATGAACCTTTACTGTAGCTTTGCATTGGATTGTGAACCGGCCTGTGTAGGATAGGTGGGAGGCGTTGAAACTGTGTCGCTAGATGCAGTGGAGCCAACCTTGAAATACCACCCTGGTCTGTTTGCGGTTCTAACCTTGGCCCGTTATCCGGGTTGGGGACAGTGCATGGTGGGCAGTTTGACTGGGGCGGTCTCCTCCTAAAGTGTAACGGAGGAGTACGAAGGTACGCTAGGTACGGTCGGAAATCGTGCTGATAGTGCAATGGCATAAGCGTGCTTGACTGTGAGACTGACAAGTCGAACAGGTGCGAAAGCAGGTCATAGTGATCCGGTGGTTCTGTATGGAAGGGCCATCGCTCAACGGATAAAAGGTACTCTGGGGATAACAGGCTGATACCGCCCAAGAGTTCATATCGACGGCGGTGTTTGGCACCTCGATGTCGGCTCATCTCATCCTGGGGCTGTAGCCGGTCCCAAGGGTATGGCTGTTCGCCATTTAAAGAGGTACGTGAGCTGGGTTTAAAACGTCGTGAGACAGTTTGGTCCCTATCTGCCGTGGGCGTTGGATACTTGACGGAGCCTGCTCCTAGTACGAGAGGACCGGAGTGGACGCACCGCTGGTGTATCGGTTGTCATGCCAATGGCATTGCCGAGTAGCTACGTGCGGAAGAGATAAGCGCTGAAGGCATCTAAGCGCGAAACTCGTCTGAAGATTAGGTATCCCGGGGGCT
>NZ_JBLGTV010000033.1:0-736 GCF_047468865.1 Castellaniella hirudinis | reverse complement strand
CAGCTGAAGGAATATCTGAGGGATTGCAAGCATCGGGAACCAGAGGCGGTCGTGCGCTTCGAGACGCCACCAGGCAGACAGATGCAGGCGGATTTCACCCATGTCCGGCGTGGCCGCGACCCGTTACTGGCCTTTGTCGCTACGCTGGGATACAGCCGATCCAGTTGGGTTCGGTTCACCACCGACGAACGAGCTGAGACGTGGTTCGGCTGCTTGCGAGAGGCCTTCATCTACTTCGGTGGCGTGCCCCAGCATGTGCTGTTCGACAACGCGGGGGCCATCATCATCGAACGCGATGCGTACGGCGACGGTCGTCATCGTTGGCACAACGGGCTACTCGCTGTGGCCGAAGAATTTGGCTTCACCCCACGTGTTTGCCAACCCTATCGTGCTCAGACCAAGGGCAAGGTCGAACGCTTCAACGGTTATCTGAAGGGCAGCTTCTGCGTACCGTTGGCCGCCACCCTTAAACAGGCAGGACTGCGGTTCGATGCGACGGCAGCGAATGCCCATATTGGTCGATGGCTGACGGAGGTGGCCGATGAGCGATTGCACGGTACAACGAAGGAACGACCCGCCAAGAGATTGCAAGAGGAGCGACGTACTTTGCTGCCGCTTCCCCAGAACCACGGCGGTATTGTGATGCCTGCGGCTTCCCATCAGCGGCCGTTGCCGCTGGAGAGTTTCCAGCACCCGCTATCGGTCTATAACGAGCTGCTGGAGGTGCGGGCGTGAA
>NZ_JBLGTV010000004.1:0-222398 GCF_047468865.1 Castellaniella hirudinis | reverse complement strand
TGTCAGCTCAATACCGCCGGCACTTCTGGCGGCGTGAAGTGGTTCCTGATTGTCGAAATGAATATTTCAGGGCTGACGAAGTATGTTCAACAAGATCTGCGGGCCAAGATGCCGTTGCGTCTATCACAAACCCAAGGACTGGAATCTCTTTGCTAACTGCATAATCGTATTCCTTTTCGGTATAGCTCAAGCCTTCTTCTGTGACTGAACCATAGTTATGGGCAGCAACAACAACGTAATAATCGGATTCATCAATTTGACGCTGAGTTATTTTCCATTGCTCTTCATCAGCTGCGCTGAACATCTCCATTTCGACGGGGATGTGTCCCATTTCAAGAATGGCTTTTATGACTTGATCTCGCTCTTTTTTAGATCTTCATATGTTGAGCTTACAAAAACTTGGAACTTTTTAACCATTTTATTATTTCTCTATTAAATGCTTTTCATAGCAAAGTACTTACGCAGACATATTGCGTTCAATAATCGCTTCTGGCCGATTGAGATCTATCACCAAGGTCTTAGACCGACCCACAAGAACCACTCAATCAAAGCCCACGAGTGTCCGCTCTGCTAGCAAGCGGGGCTGTCTCAGATATCGTGACATTCGCTCTACCGATCAAGACAAGCCGCGGCTGTTTACTATCTATTGGTTTGGTGATGACCAGCAATCTTGTTATATACAAATGGACATCGCCATCACACGCAAGGCGGGTCCAGGTAGGCTAAGTTGACAAATTTGCTGTGCGAAGTCCCGGGCCGTACCCATACTTCGTTTGTATTTTTCTACACCATCCACATCCGTTGCGCCCATGAATTTCTCCAAGATGGAAAGCACGGACGAAAGAATCGTACGCTGAACTAGGCTAATCGACTCGCCACTCGGAACATGCCTGGATGCCCTGCCAATAACGCGAAAACGACCATCCGTTAGTTTTGCTTTTACCGACAACGCGTCTAAATCGTTGACATCGACATCAAGCACCCCAACCTGTCTATGGGTTTCCGGATTGATCATTATCATTTCCAGTTGCCCGGACTTCAAATAATCCCCTTCAAGATCGTTTAATACTCTTGATATAAGGGATTCGTACTTTGCAAGATCAGCCTTGAAATTTTTATTGAAAATTTGAGGATTGAATTTATCGCCAAAATTCTGTAGAAGCTGAACTATAAGGGGCGCTGAAACCTTGATTGCTTCAATTATCGAATAGAAATCAATGGGTTTTAGGATAACATCCAATTCGACAAATTTATCTCTAACTGGAGGTTTGGTGATGTCGGGATCTTTGGATATGTATTTTTGCTCAATCAAGGCATCAATGAGCGACATGTGTAGACCGCCCATCGTATAGCGTCGAGCAGTTTTGCTTGTCTCAGATTTTTCTCCGCTATGCTCGCCCGAAAACGAAACGGGGGAAATTAGTTCGCTCAGGAACTTTAGGCCAATATTTAAGTTACCCTTGTTTTTGGAGGTTTGGGATTGCGATATCTCAGCCTCCATGGCAACACCTTTGAAAAGATATGCTGCGCAGTTCAGAACCATTTTTTCATTTAAATATATTGGCTCAATGTACAGATTCATATTAAATCCTTACTTATTTCAGAAATAGACTCAAACCACACAATCACTACAATCTTACCGTTTTTCGATCTTGTTCGGCGATTATTTGAGTGCTCGTATCTCACATTTCGCGTACCGCGAAGTTGAGCGCTTTGGTGTGAGGCGCCTAACTCGGTGCGGTGGCAATGCTATTGCTGAATCGTACTAACCTAGCGTAGGAGCCAGAGTGAATGTTCCAATCATCTCATGTCGGATAGCAGACATTAACTGACTCCCTTTATCCGTCCGCTCTTGGCCGTTAGCAGCCTTTCGCAGTGGATCGCTACCGACCTATTGTAGACATTCAAGCACTTACGTCTGTCACGGCCACCATACTTGACTTCGCCACACTACGCCCGAGCAGGTATGTGTTCGGAATGGGTTGAGGCAATCTGGTGTTGAACGAAACACCGGGAGAACCTCATGGCTCAGTCCGATCACGAAACCTCTTATACCACCGCTAAACCCGACCTCGCTTCCCCAATGCTCTACCGCATGCGTGACGTGCTTCGGATGACGGCATTGAGCCGTTCCAGTCTCTATCGCCGTATTGCATCCGGCACGTTTCCCGCGCCCGTGTCGCTGGGCGGCGCCGCCAAAGGCTGGCGGCACAGTGATCTGGATGAGTGGGAGCGGGGCCCGGCGAACTTCCGGTTGATGTCGTCTTGCTCGGTGGAAACGACCAGCCAAGGCGCCAAGGTGCGTCGCGTCCGGTACGGATGATACTTAATGTGTGGACGCGATTGGCTCCACAATATGCCTGCCCCGAGCAAGGCGAGGGCTGCCCGACAAAACGCGCAGCCCCCGCCCTTATCCACTACGCCCGCTTCGCCGCCAACTCATCCAGATAGTCGGCCCATTCTTGCGCCATCTTCTGTCGCTGGGCGATGAAGGTGGTTCGGTCATAGGCCAGGCCCAGTTCTTCATCCGACACGTGAGAGTGTCATCGCTGTCCCTCCTGAGTGGTCCCCAAAATTTCAAGGGACAGCTTAGGGGAACCGCTTGGGGAACAAAAAGCCCGGGACTCAGCGGAATCCGATGAGATAGTATAGGAGAGGAGTTTGACGCAAGCCCTTGATTTTGCGATGAAAATGGAACTTGGTGAGATCGTGCGAGACAGGGGGATGGTGGTGGGGTTGGCCTCTGGTTCACAACTTGTTCTCCGTGCGGAATAGGCATGATTTGAACTAAAGAGTCAGGGGAACCGCGGACTTGCCTTTGGATGGGCTCGGCCATCAATTCTTCAATCTGATTTAGCTCTTTTTCCTCTCGACCTTCTTTTGCGCCTTCTTGATGGTGTCCAGAAATACGGCTTCCACTTCAGAAGGCTGCGCAGCGAGCCGGGTTCGAAATTTTGCGTATTCAGCCTCGGCGTGGGTCAGAGCATCCTTGTGGCTGACCTTGCCAGCACCCTGCAGGGTTTTACCGCCCATGGCCGTGATCAGCTGTTCAAGGTGTGTGAGCCAGTCCTTCATAGCTGTTCAAGGTGTGTGAGCCAGTCCTTCATGTACGTTGGCTCATGATTCATGGCTCTGAACTCTGCGGCATCGAAATAAGCTGACACCAGCGCGTTCAGGCGTTTGAGCTCGTTGGCATCCAAGTAGTTCTTGGCATTGCCCACGTCTGTCTTTGTGGGCTGGTGGCCTGAGAAGGACAGTAGGCCCATGAAGGGCTTGCCGGCGTTGGCCCGTTTGGCAATGACCTCGGCAGCTGTTTGGCCGTGTGCGGCGTAGTGCAGCTTATTTTGCACGGTTTTGAAAAACAGTGTACTGGCCTGGGCTTTGGAGTCGTAGTCCACGCTGGTGGCGTAAAGGTCCAGAACCTGTCGGTAGAGGACTTTTTCGCTAGAGCGTATGTCGCGGATGCGGTCCAGCAATTCCTTCCAGTAGCTGCCGCCGCCCAAGTTCTTTAGGCGGGCGTCGTCCATGGTGAAGCCCTTGACCAGATACTCGCGTACCCCCGAAACCCGCATAAACACTAGCCCTGGCCTCGCGCGCGCTCGCGAGGCAAACAGATAAAACCAGAGAGCAGAGCGGCCAGACAGAGCCAAAAGGGGGTGAGCAAGCCACCCGCGCTCGCGAGGCATCCCCGCGAACCCGCGCCAACCCTGGCGCTCCAGGCAACAAAAAACCCAACGGAGAACCGTTGGGTCAATTGCAACTGGTGGCCGGGGCACGATCACAAAATGATCGTAAACCAGCATAGACATTGAACCTTTTCAAAAGTGGTTGGTGTTCAGGAACCAGTTTAGGGAATAGCCCCGATAGATGCAAATATTGCGGCTCCAGCGCCTGGACGTCAATAACTGGAGCAGGTCTTGGGTTGTACTCCGTTTGGGAGTACAATTTATGCTCTATCCCGAGAGGCTTGCCATGTCCAACACAGCAGAAGCAAAAGATGAGCGGCTTCAGGTGCGCCTGAACGCTGAGGCCAAGACCGTGCTTCAACGCGCGGCTAACTATCGTCATAAGACAGTGAGCCAGTTCGTGCTGACGACAGCGTTGGCCGAAGCCGAAAAGGTCATCCGCGAGAACGAAGCCGTCGCGCTGTCGGCGGCAGATTGGAAGGTGTTTTACGACGCTTTGAGCAATCCGCCTGCGCCCAATGCCGCGTTGCGCAACGCATTTTCCAAGTATCAAAAGGCGGTCGGATGACAGTCACGCCATCGTCATGGCAGGTTTTGGCGTTTGACAGCAAGGCACATGATCGCACCGCTTTCTCTTGTGGTGCTTCCGAGCTTGATCGCTATCTTCGAGAGCATGCGTCGCAGGATATCAAGCGGGATGTGGCCCGTGTTTTTGTGGCCGTGCGGCACGAGGCTACGACGATCTGCGGTTATTACACCTTAAGTGCGACGAGCTTCCAGCGCGATGAGCTGCCTGTGGAGCAAGCCAGAAAACTGCCGCGTTATCCCGTTCCTGCTGTCCTGCTTGGTCGCTTGGCGGTTGATCGCGATGTTCAGGGATCGGGTTTGGGCGAGTTCCTGTTGATGGATGCGATGTACCGTACGTTGCTTGCGACTCAGGTGATGGCCGTCCACGCTATGGTTGTGGATGCGAAAGACGCTGCTGCGGCCAAGTTCTATCGCAAGTACGGATTTATTGCTTTTCCGAATAATACCCAGAGACTATTCCTGCCGATGGCGACGATACGCCAGTTGCAGGAATCTTGAATATCGAAACGTATCTGAGTGCTGTCGATTAGTTCGCGATTCGAGTATTTCGATAGTTTCGAGTTTTTGTTATCGTGCTAATCATGACTTTCAAGCAGATACCTTCTTCCTCGGGCGAGCGGCGCGCCGCTCCGGCGCCTCGTGGGGCAGCCAGGAAACATGCGCAGGCCGCTCGGCCAATGTTCGAGTTGTCGTTTGACGTGGAGCCTGTCATGTCCGTTGTGCGTCGTCACGTCAAGCTCAGTAAAGCGGCTGACGCGGCTATCACGAACGAACTGATTGAAATGCTGGGGCGGGCTACCGTGCAATTGCGGACCGCAGATCACAAGGCAGAGGTTCGTGAAGACAATCAGGTTCTCACCACGGAGCAGGCGGCGCAGCTAGCCAATGTTAGCCGGCCCTACATGGTCAAGCTGATCGACGCTGGCACAGTGCCGCTGCACCAGAAAGTAGGCAACCAGCGCCGCGTGCTGCGCAGCGCTGTGATGCAATGGCAGGAGGATGAACGGCAGCGTCAGGCCAAGGCGCTCAAGCGCCTGTCCAAAGATCTCGATGAGGAAATCCTCTCGTCGTGAGCGTGTCTGTCGTTGCCGATACGCTGCTTGTCGTCACCGGCGCGTCCACTCCATTTGCAGTCGTCGGGTGGGCGAACGCATGATAGGGTTGTTGCGAAGGCCGTTTTCCGCCCGATGACAACGTGTTCGAGTTTCGCTTGATGAGGGCTGGGGCTGGTGTCAGCCTTGACTGAAAGCAAATTGCTATCTAAGTAGACAAGCAGAAGGAGTAGCCCATGTCCATTGGTACCGTCTTCATCAACAACCGCACTCAAGCTGTTCGGCTTCCTGTGGAAGTACGTCTGCCGGAAGGGGTGCGTAAAGTGCAGATACGGGTCAGGGGAAATGAATGCATCATCGCGCCTGTGGGCCAGACGTGGGACAGCTTCTTCTTGAACGGTCCCGCTGTCAGCGATGACTTCATGTCTGAACGTGCCGGCCAAGATCAGCCAGAGCGGGAATTGCTCTGATGCTGCGTTACCTGCTGGATACCAATATTCATCTATGTCCTGAAGCGGCGACCCGTCGAGGTTCTGACCACTTTCAACGCTAATGCAAGCCGTATGGCGATTTCCTCCATTACCCTGGCCGAGCTTCTGCATAGTGCGGAGAAAAGAACGATCTGCATATCGCCGGTCACGCACGTAGCGCGGGTCTCGTACTGGTGACGAATAATGTGTCCGAGTTTGCGCGAGTGCCCGCGCTTGAGGTGGAGAACTGGGTCGCTGACGGCAAGTGAGGCGTATTTACCTTAGTCGGCTAACCCTCACTTCACCCCGCTTCCAGACGGAAACGCCTCGAACAGCTTGGTGATCCCTTCCTGCACGCCTTGGTTGAGTTTTTCCGAAGAGCTGGGAATGGTGCCGCTGACAGTGCCTCGCCATACGGCGCGCTTGCTTTGCAGGTCGAACATATCGATCACCAGCGTGCCGATCTCGTAGGTACGCACCGTGGTTCTGGCCGTGCCCATCCCCATGCCCCATCCGCCATGCCAGCCCCAGGCGTTCCAGCCTGGGCCGCTGTAGAAGGTATCCAAGGTCTGTTTCTTTTCCGTCGCCACGTGCGCCGCAATGCCGATATCCGCATTGCGTTCGGAGTTTTGGCGCTGCCATCCAGTTATAAATCAACCGCTAGTGTCGCAGATCTCCGCCGCGCTCACCGAACTCAATGTAGGGTTAGTACGAATGCAGCTGGCGTATTTCCAAAATAAGGTGTGCTGCTCATCTTCGCTCCGCGTTAATGCTCATGATTGCTAACTTTGCAAGCCGCGAGTGTTTCAGACCTACCTAAGGCATTCTTATGCCGCAGCTCTTCGAAGGGCCGCTTTTGTCCGTTAGCAGCCTTTTGGCGGTGGATCGCTACCGACCTATTGTAGACATTCAAGCACTTACGTCTGTCACGGTCACCATACTTGACTTCGCCACACTACGCCTGAGCAGGTGTGTGTTCGGAACGCGTTGAGGCAATCTGGTGTTGAACGAAACACCGGGAGAACCCCATGATTCAGTCCGATCACGAAACATCACACGTCGCCGCGAAAACCGAGCTTGCATCACCCATGTTCTACCGCATGCGCGATGTGCTGCGCATGACGGCTTTGAGTCGATCTAGCTTGTATCGCCGCATCGCAGCCGGCACGTTCCCCGCGCCGGTTTCCCTGGGCGGTGCGGCCAAGGGATGGCGGCGCGGGGATTTGGAACAATGGGAGCAGAACCCCGGTGGTTTCAAGCTGATGGAGTCCTGCTCCACGCGCACTACCTCTCAAGGTGCGAAGGTTCGCCAGGTACGCTACTGATTCGGTTGCGAGCTGGATTGGCGGAAAATTCCGCAAGGTCACGATCATCGTCGTTGGAGACTGGCCTTGCTCGTTCGCTTGTTCCAGTCGGTGCCTTTTGCGCCGCCAACGAATCTAGGTAGTCCGCCCATGCCTGCGCCATTTCATGACGCTGTTCGATGAAGCGGGTTCTGTCGTAGGCTTCCCCCAGTTCTTCGTCCGAGACGTGGGCCAGGTGCTTTTCGATCATTTCCCTGTCCCATCCCAGCCTTTCCCGGATGAGCGTGCGCGCCATCGCCCTGAAGCCGTGGCCGGTAATGTCCGTTTGGGTGTCATAACCCAAGGCGCGCAAGGCGCTGTTCATGGTGTTGTTCGAGATGTAGCGTGAGTAGCCGTTCTTGCCTCGTCGGCGCGATACGCTTTTGAAGACGGGGCCGGTCGGCCCGGTGACCGTATGGAGCTGCCGAAGGATGTCAACGACTTGCGTGGGCAGGGGAACGACGTGTGAGGCTGCTTGTCCGCTATTTTTGTGGGCTTCCCGCATCTTCATCATGCGGGGCGGGCAAACCCAAATGCCAGCATCCAGATCAAGCTGCTCCCACTCCATCATGCGTATCTGTCCTGGACGTTGAAACACGTAAGGCATGATTCGCAGGGCGCAGCAGACGATGTAATGCCCTGTGTATCCGCGGATGTCACGCATCAGTTGGCCAATCTTGGCGGGTTCCAGAATGGTGGCGTAGTGCTTCACTATCGGGCTGCGCAGCTTGAAGTCGGCCACGCCCTTGGCCATGTAATTCTCACCGGGCTCTAGCAGCCCCACCGTGACCGCTCGCGCAAAGACACGTTGCAGGCTTTCCCGCAGCCGGATGGCGGTTTCCCGGGTGCCGGCCAGAGAGACGGCCTCCAGACACTGCAGAACGTCCAGCCGGTTCAGCGAACCGATGGGGTGTCGGCCGAGTCTCGGGAAAGCATGCAGTTCCAGTTGGCGCAGGATTTTCTGGCTGTAGTCTTCACTCCATTCGTGGATATGCTTGGCATGGGCATGCCACCCCCGAGCCACTTTCTCGAATGTGGCTAAAGCATGGCGCCGCGCTTCGTGACGAGCCTCCCGTTTCATCTGGCGAGGGTCTTTGCCCTCCTGCAAATCCAGACGGTGCTGCTCAGCTACGGTGCGGGCGGCCGCAAGTGACATGGCAGGGTAGGCGCCGATGGTTAGCTTGATCCGGCGGCCAGCTATGTCGTAGTAGAGGAATAACCAGCTTTTTGAGCCTCTTGGCTGGACGCGGAGATACAATTTATCCCCATCGGGCAGCATGTACTCTTTTTCGGTCGGTTTGGCCGCTTCCACGGTCTTTACGGACAGTTTCATAGCTCACCCCCAATAGTTCCTCGGATTTGAGCCGATAGGTTAGGGTACTGCGTGAGGGTACTAAAAGCCCGGGATTCAGCGGAATCCGATGAGACAGTATGGGAGGGGAGTTTGACGCAAGCCCTTGATTTTGCGATGAAAATGGGACTTGGTGAGATCGTGCGAGACAGGCGAATGGTGGCCCGGGGCGGAATCGAACCACCGACACAAGGATTTTCAGTCCTCTGCTCTACCGACTGAGCTACCGGGCCAAGACGACGAATATTACACGATTTTTTGATCCTGTGCAGCAAGCGGGCTAAAAAATGGCCCAAGACTTGGCTGACGCCCTATAATACGGGTATCTCCTTATCAGAAGTTTTCTGCGGCATGTCCGTCGATGTCCTCACCTTCGGTCTGAATCATGTGTCCGCGCCCGTTTCCGTGCGCGAACGCGTGTCGTTTCCGGTCGATCTCCTGAAGCCCGCCCTGTCGGCGCTGCGCACCGCGTTCGGCGCGTCCGTGCGCGAGGCGGCAATTCTGTCCACCTGCAACCGCACCGAGATCTATTGCGCCGCCGATCCTGGCGTGGGCGAGCAAATCCCCGCCTGGCTGGCGGATTTCAACCGTCTGGAAACCAACCAGCTGGTGCCGCACCTCTATCAATACCAGCGCAACGATGCCGTGCGCCATGCGTTCCGGGTGGCCAGCGGGCTGGATTCCATGGTGCTGGGCGAGGCCCAGATCCTGGGCCAGATGAAAAACGCCGTGCGGGCGGCCGAACAGGCCGGCACCTTGGGCACCTTGCTGCACCAGCTGTTTCAGCGCACGTTTTCCGTGGCCAAGGAAGTCCGGTCGCAAACCGCCATTGGGGCGCAGTCGGTGTCCATGGCGGCGGCGGCCGTGCGCCTGGCGCAGCGGGTGCTGGGCGATTTGTCCAACGCCAACGTGCTGTTCATCGGCGCGGGCGAAATGATCCAACTGTGCGCCACCCACTTTGCCGCCGTGCAGCCCCGCCAGATGGCGGTGGCCAACCGCACGCTGGAACGCGCCCAGTTGCTGGCCACGCAGTTCGATGCCAGCACCCTGAAGCTGGCGGCCTTGCCCGACCACTTGGCCGAATACGACGTCGTGGTCTCCTGTACGGCCTCATCCTTGCCCATCCTTGGCCTGGGGATGGTGGAAAGGGCTGCGCGCCTGCGTCGCCACCGGCCCATGGTGATGGTTGATTTGGCCGTCCCGCGCGATATCGAGCCCGAAATCGCCCGCTTGGCGGATGTCTACCTGTACACCGTGGACGACCTGGGGCGCATGGTGCAGTCGGGCACGGATGCCCGCCGCGCCGCGGTCGTGCAGGCCGAGGCCATCATCGAGGCCCGCGTCCAGCACTTCATGCACTGGCTGTCCAACCGCGCTATCGTGCCGGCCATCATTGATTACCAGCAGTCCGCCGACGCCCTGCGCCTGGCCGAACTCGACCGCGCCCGCCGCCTGCTCGCGCGCGGGGACGACCCGCAGGAGGTCCTGGAATACCTAGCCTACAGTTTGACGCATAAATACATGCATGGGCCGCTGTCGGCGCTCAACCGCAGCGAAGGCTCCGAACGCGATCAGTTGATGGCCCTGCTGCCGCGGCTGTTGCCGCAGGCGGGCGCCCGCCGCCATTAGCGGCGTTCCCTTGCGCCGCGCTGGCCGCCGCCCGGCGTCGGCCTGCCATTCTGTCTCCGTCGGCCGCTGTCGGGCCATCCCGAATCCCTCCTGTCCGCGCCGCCCCCGACCTATTTAATCTTGTGCTGGCCGACTTTACTCGCCTGCACGTCCTCACCAGATTCACACCATGAAAAGTTCGATGCGCAGCCGCCTGGAGCAGCTTAGTCACCGTCTGGCGGAAATTGATGCCCTGTTGGCCGAGCCCGACAGCGCCGGCGATATGAACCGCTTCCGTAAACTGACCCGCGAACGGGCCGAACTCGAACCCGTGGTGGCTGTGTTCGCCGCCTGGGAACGCGCCAGCGCAGACCGGGAAACCGCCCGCGAGCTGTTGTCCGATCCCGACATGAAAGCCCTGGCCCAGGAAGAATTGGACGGGGCGGACGACCGCATCCAGCAGTTGGAGGCCGATCTGCAGATCCTGTTGTTGCCCAAGGATCCGGACGATGACCGCAGTGTTTTCCTGGAAATCCGCGCAGGCACGGGGGGGGACGAAAGCGCGCTGTTCGCGGGGGATTTGCTGCGCATGTACGCCCGTTATGCCGAGGCCCGAGGCTGGCGTGTGGCGCTCATCTCCGAGAGCCCGGCCGAGTTGGGCGGCTACAAGGAAGTCATTGCGCACATCGAGGGTGATGGCGTCTATGGCCGGCTGAAGTTCGAATCCGGCGCGCACCGGGTGCAGCGCGTGCCGGAAACCGAATCCCAGGGGCGGGTGCATACGTCGGCCTGCACGGTGGCGGTGATGCCCGAGGCCGATGCCCAAGGGGATATCCAGATCAACGCCAACGATCTGCGCATCGACACCTTTCGGGCTAGCGGGGCCGGGGGCCAGCATATCAACAAGACCGATTCCGCCGTGCGCATCACGCACCTGCCCACGGGCTTGGTAGTGGAATGCCAGGATGACCGCTCTCAGCACCGCAACAAGGACAAGGCGCTGCAGGTGCTGGCCGCCCGCCTGAAAGACCGCCAGCAGCAGGAAGCACACGACCGCGAAGCCGCCCAGCGCAAGAGCCTGGTGGGGTCGGGGGATCGGTCCGAGCGCATACGCACCTATAATTTTCCCCAGGGGCGGATGACGGATCACCGGATCAACCTGACCCTGTATAAATTGGCGCAGATCATGGATGGCGATCTGGACGAAGTCACCCAGGCTTTGCTGGCCGAGCACCAGGCGGAACAATTGGCCGCCCTGGCGCTGGACTGAGTCGCCATGCGCACCACCTTGCGCGCCAGCCTGGCCGCCAGTCCCCTGCCGCGTCTGGAATCCCACTTGCTGTGGGGGCAGGTGCTGGGGGTGTCGCGCGCCTGGCTGATCGCGCATGACCAGGATCCGGTTTCCCCGGACGCCCTGGCCGCGTACCAGGCGCTGGAAGCCCGGCGCGTGGCGGGTGAGCCCATGGCCTACATTCTGGGGCGGCGGGAATTCTGGGGGCACGATTTCCAGGTGACGCCCGCCGTGCTGATCCCCCGGCCCGAGACCGAATGCCTGGTGGAATGCGCTTTGCAGTCGATCGCGGCCGTGGACAGTCCCCGGGTGCTGGATCTGGGCACGGGCAGCGGCGCGGTGGCGGTTTCCATCGCCTTGGAGCGCCCCGATGCCCAGGTACGGGCGACGGATGTCAGCCCGGACGCGCTGGCCGTGGCGCAAATGAACGCACGCCGTCTAGGGGCAAAGCTATTGTTTTCCCAAGGAAATTGGTACGATAGTCAGTTGGGTTCCAGACGTTATCATCTGATTGCGTCCAATCCGCCCTATATCGATGCGCAAGACCCCCACTTGGGGCAGGGCGATGTGCGGTTCGAACCCGCCCTGGCCCTGACCGACGGCGCCGATGGCCTGGATGCCTTGCGCTGTATCGTGCGGGGCGCCCCCGGCCATCTGGTGCCGGGCGGGGCCTTGTGCGTCGAGCACGGCTGGGATCAGGCCGCCCTGGTGCGCGGCTTGTTCCAGCAAACAGGCTTTGATGCGGTGGCCAGCCTGCGGGATCTGGCCGGCATCGAGCGCATTACCTGGGGCCGCTGGCCGGCCTAACCCTTGAAGAGACCCACCATGAGCGAAGCAGTGCAATCCGAAGTCCACAATTTCATCCGCGAAACCGTCACCGGCCACCCCGTCGTCCTGTTCATGAAAGGCACGGCGCAGTTTCCGCAATGCGGGTTTTCCGCGCGCGCCATCCAGGTCCTGAAGGAAGTCGGCGTCACCAAGCTGGTTACCGTCAATGTCCTGGAAGACGCCGAAGTCCGCCAAGGCATCAAGGACTACGCCAGTTGGCCCACCATCCCCCAACTGTACGTCAAGGGCGAATTCGTCGGCGGCACCGACATCATGAACGAACTGCACGCCAGCGGCGAACTCGCCCCCTTGCTGAAGGACGCCGGGGCCATCGAATAATGTCCCAGCCGCCGCGTCGGCTGGCGGTGGGCATCAGCGGGGCCACGGGGGCGCAATACGCCATCCGCCTGCTGGCGCTGGCCCGCGCCCAGGGGGTGGAAACCCACCTGGTGGTGTCGCCCACCGGGGTGCTCAACATCCGCCACGAACTGGGCCTGGGCCGCCGGGATGTCCACGCGCTGGCGGATCATGTCTATAGCCCGCGCGACGTCGGGGCCACGCTGGCCAGCGGCGGTTTTGCCACCATGGGCATGGTGGTGGTGCCGTGCTCCATGCGCACGCTGGCGGCCGTGGCGCATGGGCTGTCCGACAACCTCATCACCCGCGCCGCCGATGTCACCCTGAAAGAACGCCGCCGGCTGGTGCTGATGGTGCGCGAGACCCCCTTCAATCTGGCGCACTTGCGCAACATGACGGCCGTCACCGAGATGGGGGGGGTGATTTTTCCGCCCCTGCCTGCGTTCTACATGCGGCCCGCCAGCCTGGACGAGATGATCGACCATACCGTGATCCGGGTGCTGGATTTATTCGATATCCACGCGCCCGGCCCCCGCTGGGAAGGCATGGACTCCCCTAATGGGCAAGTCGAGCGGGCTTTCAATACAATCTAAGCCCCCTTGTACTCTTTTCTCGTTGGCCATGATCAAAAAGCTTCCGATTGCTCAACTGCGTGTCGGCATGTATGTTCAGAACCTGAGTGGGACATTCCTCGACCATGGCTTCTGGCGCTCGCGTTTTTTGATTTCCAATGAGCGCAAGCTGCGCAAGCTGCGCGATTCCAAGCTCGAATGGGTATTGATCGACACGGGCCGGGGCCTGGATGTCGAAGACGATGGGGGCGTGATCCAGGAAGTCCGGGCTTCGGCCGCGCAGCCGGCCGCCGCCGGGGTGGTCAGCCCCGTCGAAGCCGAAAAACAGGCCTTCGACGATGCCCGCGAGATCATCGAAGAATCCCGCGACCAGGTGCAACAGCTTTTTGGCGAGGTCGACCTGGGCGGGCGCATCGACCTGGGCCAGCTGCAGGGCCTGGTGCAGGAGATGTCCGATTCCATCGACGGCCACCCCGACGCGCTCACCAGCCTGTCCCGCTTGAAAAAAGCCGACCAATACCTGTATGCCCATTCGGTGGCCGTGGCGGCCTTGATGACGTCGTTGGCGCGCGCCATGCGCTTGTCCGAGACCCATGTGCGCATGGCCGGGATGGCCGGCCTGCTGCACGACATCGGCAAGGTCCGCGATCCCGTCGATACCACCAAGGTCAGCCGCGTCCAGCCTCCCCAGGAAATCCAGAAACTGCATCCCACCGCCGGGGCGACCGTGCTGCGGGCCGATCCCTCCATTCCGCCGGAGGTCGTCGAGGTCTGTCTGCATCACCATGAGCGCATGGATGGCAAGGGGTTCCCGGATGGCTTGGCGGGCAAGCAGATCGGCCTGCTGTCGCGCATGGCGGCCATCTGCAATTATTACGACGAGATGACCTCCAGCCAGCCGTATCGCAAGGGTTGGGATCCCGCCTTCGCGCTGTACAAGATGATGCAGTCCGAGGGCCAATTCGATCCCGATGTGCTGGGTGCCTTTGTGCGGGCCATGGGGCGTTATCCGGTGGGCTCCATCATCAGCCTGATCAATAGCGAACTGGGTCTGGTGGTGGCCCAAAACCCCGACCTGCCCGAACAGCCCGTTGTGAAGGTGTTCTATTCCATCCGCTGGGCGCATGCCATCCCCGAGCGGCGGGTCGACCTGTCCGACCCCCACTGCGGCAGCGGCGTGCTGCCGGTGCGCTCCCCCGTAGATTGGGCCCAGTCCGGCCTCCCAGTCCCTTCTATTGTGGGATGAGACCGGACACAGGATAGTCCCTGCGGACTATCCTGTGCCGGTCGAATCGGCGCGCCTTGCAAGGCGCGCCGTGGGGGAGCTGCCGCGGCTTGAGACAGCCCTGTGCCGGTCGAATCGGCGCGCCTTGCAAGGCGCGCCGTGGGGGAGCTGCCACGGCTTGAGACAGCCCTGTGCCGGTCGAATCGGCGCGCCTTGCAAGGCGCGCCGTGGGGGATCAGGCCCGGGGCCGCCCGCGCGGCAGCCAGCGCCAGAATATCCAGGCGGCCAGCAGGCCCAGGCTGCCCACTGTCGCGATGCCCGTGGCCAGAGAGGCCGCCGCCGTCAGCCCGGAAATCAGCAGCGGCCCGCCGCTGCCGCCGATATCGGTGATCTGGCGCCAGATCCCCAGAAATACCGTGCGCCCCGCCGCCGGCGAGGCGTCGGCGCCGATGGTCATGACGATGCCGGATCCGATCCCATTGCCAATGCCCAGAATCATGCAGACCAGCAGCAGGCTGATCCAGCCTCCGGTGAGCGGGATGGCCATCATGCAGCAGCTCATGATCAGCATGCAGGGCAGGGCCACCCACAGGCGGCCGTAAAGATCCATGACGCGTCCGGCCGGGTAGAACAGCAGCATGTCCACGGCCCCCATCAGGCCGTAGATGGTGGCGGTGGTGGCGGGATCCAGGCCGATGTGGTCGGCCCACAGGGGAATGACGATCTGTCGGCAGGCCCGCAGGGCCGCCACCAGCGCCGTGCCGATGCCCAGCGTCAGCAGGACGGGCGCGTGCATGCGGGCCATGGATAGCATGCTGATTTTAGGGATTGCCGCTTTGTCGGCGCTGGCCTTGGGAACCAGGTCGGGGACCGATAGGGAGACCAGGCCCGCACCCAGCATGGCCAGCGCCGACACCCAATAGGCCCCGGACAGGCCCGTCAGGTGGATGACGCCCGCGCTGGCGAACGGCCCGGCGAACATGCCGATGCGCATCGTGCCGCCCAGGGTGGACATGGCCCGGGCGCGCATGTGCAGCGGCACGGCTTCGACCAGGTAGGTCTGGCGCGCCAGCAGGAAAACCGCGCTGGCCAGGCCGACCATGAATACCCCCATCCCCAGCAGCCAGGGGCTGCGCGCCAGCAGGCACAGGGCCAGGCCCAGCAGGCTGAACAGGGCGGCCCCCACCATGGCGCGGCGTTCGCCGTAGCGGGTGGCCAGGGCCGCCGCCGGCAGGTTGGCCAACAGGGAGCCCACCCCCACCAGGGCCACGATGAACCCGGCGGCGGCCGAACTGGCGCCGAGATCGCGCGCACTGAGCGCCAGAATGGGGAAAATGGCGCCTTCGCCGAAGCCGAATAGCAGGGAAGGCCCAAAAGCCGGCAGCGCGATGGCGCGCAGGCTGAAATGATCGGGAGAACTGGACACAAGCGGACAGGATGAGAGGAAGATCCCATTGTCGCATAGTGCGTGTCGGCGCTGCGGGCACCATGTCCCTGTGTGCTGCCCCGGTGGCGTGCGTCATGCCTGCGCGCGGCGCAAAGCGGTTCGTTGGTGTTTTTACCGATTGTGCCTGACAGGACGGTTGGCGCAAAATCGACGCGCTCTCGTATAAATTACAAAACGGTACAAAACCGTTGTTTTTTCAACTCTTAGGGGCTCTCTCTCATGCAACGTCGTTCCTTTCTAAAAAAGGCCGCCCTTGGTGTGGCCGCCGGCGGCACCACCTTGGCCGCTCCCGCCTTCGCCCAAGAATCTCCCACCCTGAACTGGCGCCTGGCGTCCAGTTTTCCCCGCAGTGCCGATGCCATTTATTCGGGTGGCGAACACCTGGCAAAATACGTGTCCGAAGCCACGGACGGTAAATTCCAGATCCGCGTTTTCCCCGGGGGTGAACTGCTGCCCGCCCTGGGTGTGCTGGATGGCGTGCAGAACGGCACGGTCGAATGCGGCCATACGGCGTCCTACTACTACTATGGCAAAGACCCGGCCCTGTGCTTTGACGGCGCGGTGCCCTTCGGCCTGAACACCCGCCAGTACAACGCCTGGATGCACAAAGGCAACGGCACGAAGCTGCTGCGCGAACTGTTCGCAAAATTCAATATCGTCAACTTCCCCTGCGGCTACACGGGCACCCAGATGGGCGGCTGGTTCCGCAAGGAAGTCAAAACCGTCGAAGACCTGCAGGGCCTTAAATTCCGTACCGCCGCGTTTGCCGGCGCCGTGTTGATGAAGCTCGGTGTGGTGCCGCAGCAGATTGCGGGCGGGGATATCTATCCCTCCCTCGAAAAAGGCACCATCGACGCCGCCGAATGGATCGGGCCCTACGACGACGAAAAACTGGGCTTCCACCGCGTGGCCCCGTTCTATTATTTCCCGGGCTGGTGGGAAGGCACGCTGCAGGTGTCCTTGTACGTGAACAAAGACAAATACGAGGCCCTGCCGAAACATTATCAGGCCATCCTGGATCAGGCGACGTCGCTGGCCAGCAACGTCATGATCGCCACCTATGACGCCGAGAACCCCAACGCCCTCAAGCGCCTGATCGGCGAAGGCGCAAAACTGCGCGTCTTCCCCAAGCCCGTGATGGATGCGTGCTACAAGGCCTCCCAGGAACTCTACGGCGAACTCTCCGCCAAGGATCCCGGTTTCAAGAAAATCTACGAAGACTACAAGGGCTTCCTGGATCACGAAATCCCCTGGTTCCGTATTGCCGAGGGCAGCTTCGACCAATACATGGCCACCACGGTATCCAATAAATAAACACCATGGCGCCCCACCGGCCCGCATGGGCCGGCGTCACTAACGTCGGTTCTTAGCCTGGCCCCCGCTTGTCGGGGGCTCTCGCGTGCCCGGCTGTTTCAATTTCTTCATTGGCTCTCACCATGAATGCACTCCTCGCCCTGTCGCGGCTGATCGACTCGATCAATCGCCGCGTGGGTCAGGCGGTGACCTGGCTGATTCTGATTGCGGTCTTGGTTAGCGCGACCAACGCGACCGTCCGCAAGCTCTTTAACGTCAGTTCCAACGCTTGGCTCGAATTGCAGTGGTATCTGTTTGGCGGCGTCTTTTTGCTGGCCGCCGGCTATACCCTGCTGAAAAACGAACACGTCCGCGTGGACGTGTTGGCCTCACGCTTTTCCCGCCGCACCCAGGTCTACCTGGAAATCATCGGCACCGTGTTTTTCCTGTTGCCCATGGCGGCCTTGATCATGTGGCATTCCTGGCCGTTTTTCATGGATGCCTTCGACAACCTGGAACAATCCTCCAATGCCGGGGGGCTGATCCGCTGGCCGGCCAAACTCTTGCTGCCCATCGGCTTTGGCCTGCTGCTGGCCGCCGGGGTGTCGCACCTGATCAAATGCATCGGCTTTCTGCAGGGCCTGTGCGCCGATCCCCGCGATGTCCACAAGGGTAAATCGGCCGAGGAAGAACTGGCCGAGGAAATCGCCCGCCAGGCTGCGCAGCGCGCGGCCGCCTCGCACAAGGGGGCCTGAGCATGGAAGCGATTCTATTGGCCTATATGGCCCCCATCATGTTCGTTTCCCTGGTGGTGCTGTTGCTGCTGGGTTTCCCGGTGGCGTTTTCGCTGGCCGCCAACGGCATTCTGTTCGGCCTCATCGGCATCGAGTTGGGCCTGCTTTCACCGGCGCTGTTCCAGGCCTTGCCGCAGCGGGTGTTTGGCATCATGTCCAACGAATCCCTGCTGGCGGTGCCCTTCTTTACCTTCATGGGGCTGATTCTCGAACGCTCCGGCATGGCCGAAGACCTGCTGGAAACCGTGGGCCAGCTGTTCGGCCCGTTGCGCGGGGGGCTGGCGATCGCCGTCATCCTGGTGGGGGCCATGCTGGCCGCCACCACGGGGGTGGTGTCCGCGTCAGTCATCTCCATGGGCCTGATCTCCCTGCCGATCATGCTGCGCTATGGCTATGACCGGCGTCTGGCCAGTGGGGTGATCGCGGCATCCGGCACTTTGTCGCAAATCATTCCGCCGTCCCTGGTGCTGATCGTGCTGGCCGATCAATTGGGCCGCTCGATCGGCGATATGTACAAGGGGGCTTTCCTGCCCGGGTTTGCCTTGACGGGCCTGTACATTCTGTACGTCGTGGCCATCGCCGTGATCCGGCCCAAGGCGGCGCCCGCCATTCCCCCCGAGGCCCGCACCTTCATCGAGCCCAACGGGGGCCATGGCATTCCATCGCTGCTGGCCTTGATGGCGGTGTCGGTCGGGGTGGCTTATTTCGGGGTGGGCTATTTGCTGCCCGATGCGCCGCACGTCGATGAGCTGATCGTCACCAGCATCCTGTTGTGGGGGCTGACGGCGTTCGTGCTGGCGTTGCTGAATAAAATCCTGCGCCTGGGCCTGTTGTCCAAGATCGCCGAACGCGTCACGTTTGTGATGATTCCGCCGCTGGCGCTGATCTTCCTGGTGCTGGGCACGATCTTCATCGGCGTGGCCACGCCCACCGAAGGCGGGGCCATGGGGGCGGTCGGGGCCTTGATCATGGCCATCGCCAAGCGCCGCCTGAATTTCAAGCTGCTGCGCCAGGCCATGGATACCACCACCACGCTGACGTGCTTCGTGGTGTTCATCCTGATCGGTTCGTCGGTCTTCAGCCTGACGTTCCGGGGCGTCAATGGCGACTTGTGGGTCGAGCATCTGCTGACCAGCCTGCCGGGCGGCGAGATGGGCTTTCTGATCGTAGTCAGCTTGTTGACCTTCGTGCTGGCGTTCTTCCTGGACTTCTTCGAACTGGCCTTCATCATCGTGCCCCTGATCGGGCCCGTGGCCGACAAGATGGGCATCGACCTGATCTGGCTGGGCGTGCTGCTGGCCGTCAACATGCAGACGTCCTTCATGCATCCGCCCTTTGGCTTCGCCTTGTTCTATCTGCGGTCGGTCGCTCCCAAGGACGACTACAAGGACAAGATCACCGGGCAGCCCATCGCCAAGGTCACCACGGGGCAGATCTACTGGGGCTCCATTCCCTTCATCGTCATCCAGATCGTCATAGTGGTGGTGGTGCTGGCCTACCCGGGCATGGTGACGCACTACAAGGCCGACCGGCCCGTGGTCAATGTCGAGGACATCCAGCTCGACATGGGCGGCTTTACGGGCTACGGCGATACCGGCTATGGCGGCTATGGCGGCGATGCCGGATACGGCGGCGGCGACACGGCGGATGGCGCGGCTGCGCCGGCGGCGGACGCAGGCGCCGATGCGCCGTCCGACGAGGACTACAACAATATGTTCAAGTAGCGTATCGTCGGCCTGTCACCCCGGCGATCGACGCGCCGGGGGGCTTGAACCGCCCCTCGAAGCTTGGCCGTTGTGCCCGCCCTTGAGGGGCGGTTCGGTTTTTTGCGGCGTTCAGTCGGCGGACGGCGGGGTTTCGGTGGACAGCCGGTCGCGCACACGCTGCACCCAGGTGTCGATGGGCATGGGCCGGGCCAGCAAAAAGCCTTGCAGGGCGTGGCAATGGTTCTGGAACAGCACCTGGGCCTGCTCGTCGGTTTCCACGCCTTCGGCCACCACCCGCAGATTGAGCTGATCGGCCATGGCCAGGATCAACTGCACGATGGCAGTGCTGTCGTTGTCGTCGGGCAGATCCTGGATCAGGCTTTTGTCGATTTTCAGCTCGTACAGCGGCAGGCGCTTCAGATAGGCCAGGTTGGAATAGCCCGTGCCGAAATCGTCGATGGAAAAGCGGATGCCCAGCCGGGCGAGGGCCTGCATGCGCCGCGCCACCGCCTGGATGTCCTGGATCAGCACCCCTTCGGTGACTTCGAAGATCAAGCGGTTGCCGGGCACGCCCTTGCGTTCCAGGGTTTCGCGTACATGGTCGACGAAGCGGGGTTCCATCAGGCGCTTGGGGCTGACATTGATGGACAGCGGGTAGGTTTCGCCCAGGGCCTGCAGGGTCAGGATGGTGTCGCAGGCCACGCCCAGCGTCCAGGTGCCCAGCAGATTGATCAGGCCGGATTCCTCGGCCACCGGAATAAAGAGCGCGGGGGAGACCGGGCCGTGTGCGGGGTGTTGCCAGCGGGCCAGTAGCTCGGCGCCCGTCACGCTGCCGCCCTGGCCGAACTGCGGCTGCAGGTGCAGGCTGATTTGCGGCGTGCCGATGGCCTGAACCAGGTCTTGCTCCAGCCACAGGCGTTGCTCGACTTCAGCTTGCAGGTCTTGTTCGTAGAACGTGGCGCGGTTGCCGCCCTTGGACTTGGCGAGCTGAGTGGCCATGCCGGCCTCGCGCATGACGGTGTCCATGTCGCGGCTGGCGGCGTTGATCAGGGTCAGGCCGATGCTGGCCGTGGTGAAGATGGCTCGGTCTTGAACCGGCAGGGCGCTGCCGCTGATGGTTTGCCGCAGGTTTTCGGCAATCGACATAGCGGTGCGGGCGGCCTCGTGGAAGTCGCTGCCCAGGTCGTCGATCAGCATGACGAATTCGTTCGCGCTGGTGTGGGCCACCAGGTCGTGTTCGCGCGTGCAGGCGCGCAGGCGGATGGCCAGCGCCGCCAGCAGGGCATCTCCCGCGCTGTAGCCGTAGCGGTCGTTGATTTTCTTGAAGCCGTCCAGATCCATCTGCATCAGGGCGCCGTGGGTGTTGGTTTGCCGCGCGCCATCGAGGATTTGCCGCAGGCGTTCCAGGGCCATGCGCCGGTTGGGCAGCTGGGTCAGGGGGTCGTAGTATGTCAGCTGGTGCGTGGCTTGTTCGGCGCGGAGGCGGTCGGTGATGTCGGAATCGATCACGCAAATGCCTTCCGGGGTGCCGTCGGCCGCCAGCAGGGGCGCCTTGATGGTCATCAGGGTGCGGGCCGAGTTGTCCCGGGGCCGGTGGATGGTTTGCTGGACAAAGCTGCGCTGGCCGGTTTGCAGCACGGCCTGATCGCTTTTCTGGATGCTGGCCAGGGTTTCGGTGTCGGTGTAGAAATCGGTGTCGCGCTGGCCCGCCAACTGCCCGGTTTCGGCGCCCAGAAAGCGTTCGAGGTGTGTGTTGCCCAGCAGATAGCGGCCATCCGGGGCCTTGATGCTGACCAGGGCGTCGATGCTGCCCAGTATGGTTTCCAGCTGGCGGGTCTTGGCCTGCAGTTGGCGGCGTGTGCGGCCATGCCGGTGGCGCTGCCAGCCCAGCAGCAGCGCCAGCAGCGTCAGTCCGGCGAACAGGCCGGCCAGCAGCGGGGTGGGGTAGGGGGTGGCGGCGTCGGTGTCCGGGGTCTGGCGCCAGTGATCCAGGGTGTGGAAATAAAAGGAATTGGGATCGTCCTGCCAAAGGCTGAGGTATTGGTCGATCGCGGCCAGCACCGTGGCGTTTTTGCCTTTCTGCGTGGCATAGAACGCCTCGGTGGGCTGGAAGACGATGGATGTCGTCGCCAGGCCGTAGTCCCGGGCGGTCAGTTCGCCGATGTAGAAATCGGCCGCCACGGCGTCGGCCTGGTGTCGGCTGACCATCTGGAAGCCTTCTTCCAGGTTTTGCACGGGCACCAGGCTGGCGTTGATGTGCAGGCCGGCCAGCGTGGATTGCAGGTAGTCCTGCTGGGCCGAGCCGGCCAGCACGGCCACCACCAGCCCTTCGAGGTCGGTGATCGCGCGCAGCGCGCCGCCCGGCCGGGTATACATCTGCGACCAGCTGTGCAGGGCCGGCACATGATGGAAGCCCAGGGTCTTGGCGCGTTCCGCGCTGTAGTACACATCGGGCAGCAGGTCGATGTCGCCGTCGCGCAGCCATTGCATGCATTGCTGCCAGCTGCAGGTTTGCGCGGTCAGGATCCAGCCTTCGCGGCGGGCGATTTCGTTCAGGATTTCGCCCAGGATGCCGGCCGGGCGGTTGTCCGGCCCGAGGTAGACGTCCGGTTTCTGGTTGTAGATGCCGATCCGCAGCGTCTGGGCTTGCGCAGGGCCGACGGCCAGCCCCGCGGCCAGCGGCAGGGCCAGTTGGATTGCCACCAGGAGGTTGGATACGGGCCGGCGCATAGGTCTCGATATGAAACTGATGTTGCAATCATAGGATATTGCGTTGCAAGGCAGTGCCCGGTACAGACCGCCGGTTTGCCCGCTGTTTGCAAGATTATAGAGAGACTTTCCCGGTCGGCGTACAATGCATTCCAGTCATCCGAACCCGTCCAGGGCCCTTCACATATCTCCCCAAAAAGGTCGATCATGTCACAGGCATTTCTCGCCGATCTCGATACCCGGATCGGGCAGTTGCGTCACGACGGCTACTACAAGTCCGAACGCATCATCGCCAGCCAGCAGTCCGCCCAGGTGCGGCTGGCCGACGGCCAGTCCGTGCTGAATTTCTGCGCCAATAATTACCTGGGCCTGGCCAACGACCCGCGCCTGATCCAGTCCGCCCAGGAAGGGCTGGCGGCCGACGGCTTCGGCATGGCGTCGGTGCGCTTCATTTGCGGCACGCAATCCGGCCACAAGGCCCTGGAAGCCAGCCTGGCCCAATGGCTGGGCATGGGCGACGCCATTTTGTATTCCAGCTGCTTCGATGCCAACGGCGGGCTCTTCGAGGCCCTGCTGGACGAACAGGACGCCATCGTCAGCGATGCCCTGAACCACGCCAGCATCATCGACGGCATCCGCCTGTGCAAGGCGCGCCGCTATCGCTATGCCAACAACGACATGGCCGATCTGCGCGTCCAGCTGCAGGCGGCCCGCGACGCGGGCGCGCGCCACCTCATGATCGCCACGGACGGCGTGTTCTCCATGGACGGCATTATTGCCGACCTGCCCGCCATCTGCGATCTGGCCGACGAATTCGACGCCCTGGTCATGGTGGACGATTCCCACGCGGTGGGATTCATGGGGGCCGGGGGCCGGGGCACGCCCGAAGCCTGCGGCGTCCTGGGCCGGGTGCACATTCTCACCGGCACGCTGGGCAAGGCCCTGGGCGGCGCATCCGGGGGCTACGTGGCCGCCGATGCCGTCGTCGTCGATATGCTGCGCCAGCGCTCGCGCCCCTATCTGTTTTCCAATACCCTGGCGCCGGCCATCGTCGCGGCCTCGCGCCAGGTGCTGGCTTTGCTGCAGGGCCCGGAGGGCGATCAGCTGCGCAGCCGCGTGCATGCCAATGGCCGGCATTTCCGCCAGGCCATGCAGGCCCTGGGCTTTTCCCTGGTGCCGGGTCAGCATCCCATCATCCCGGTCATGCTGGGCGATGCCGCGCTGGCGGGCCGCATGGCCGATGCCTTGCTGGCGCAGGGCATCTACGTCATCGGCTTTTCCTATCCCGTGGTGCCCAAGGGCAAGGCCCGCATCCGCACCCAGATGTCCGCCGCCCACAGCACGGCGGACATCGACCGGGCCGTCGAGGCCTTCGCCCGGGTCGGGCGCGACCTGGGCGTCATCCGCTGAACCCGGTCGGTCGCTTGATCAAACCCTTTTAGGCCGTTCGATACCAGGGCGGCCTGTTTTCTTGATGGAGTCTTCATGAGAGCCTTGGCCAAGATGCAGCCCGCCGTCGGGTTGGAGCTGGTGGATGTCCCCAAGCCCGCCGTCGGTCACAACGATATTCTGATCCGCATCCGCAAAACGGCGATCTGCGGCACGGATATCCATATCTGGAAATGGGACGAATGGGCGGCCCGCACCATTCCCGTGCCCATGCACGTCGGCCACGAATACGTGGGCGAAATCGTCGAACTCGGCCAGGAAGTCCAGGGCTTCAAGATCGGCGACCGGGTTTCGGGCGAAGGCCACATCACCTGCGGCTATTGCCGCAACTGCCGGGCGGGCCGCCGCCATCTGTGCCGCAACACCCAGGGGGTGGGGGTCAACCGGCCCGGGGCGTTTGCCGACTACCTGGTGATTCCGGCCTTCAATGCGTTTCGCATCCCGGACGATGTCCCGGACGACCTGGCCGCGATTTTCGACCCCTATGGCAACGCGACCCACACGGCGCTGGCCTTCGACCTGGTGGGCGAAGACGTCCTGATTACCGGCGCGGGCCCCATCGGGGCCATGGCCGCCGCCATTGCCCGCCATGTGGGGGCGCGCAACGTCGTGATCACCGATGTCAACGATTACCGCCTGGATCTGGCCGCCCGGATGGGGGCCAGCCGCACCGTCAACGTGGCGCGCGAAAGCCTGCCCGACGTGATGCGCGAACTGGGCATGACCGAAGGCTTCGACGTGGGGCTGGAAATGTCCGGGGTGCCCAGCGCCTTCGCCGCCATGCTGGAACAAATGAACCACGGCGGCAAGATCGCCATGCTGGGCATCCTGCCCGACGGCGTCGGCGCGGCCTGGAGCCAGATCATTTTCAAGGGGCTGGAAATCAAGGGCATCTATGGCCGCCAGATGTTTGAAACCTGGTACAAGATGGTGGCCATGCTGCAAAGCGGCCTGGATCTATCGCCCATCCTGACGCACCACTACCCCGTGGCCGATTACCGCCAGGGCTTCGAAGCCATGCTCTCCGGCCAAAGCGGCAAGGTTGTGTTGGATTGGATTCACCCGGACGAAAAATAGTCCTTGAGGACTATTTTTCGCCGGGCGAATCGGAGCGGCTTGCAAGCCGCGAGGTGGATGAGTCGGGACATAGGACAGTCCCCTGCGGACTGTCCTATGCCTGACGAATCGGAGCGGCTTGCAAGCCGCGACGTGGAGAGCTGCTTGGGCTTGAGAAAGGTTTTTGAGGGGTTTAATCGCCCTTGAGGACTATTCAGCCCCAGACGCATCCAAGCCGTCGGCCCCCCCGCCTACAACCGGCGCAACAACCCAGCGATCTCCGACCGCCCCATGCCTTGCGCCAGGGCCAGCCGCAGCAAAATACGCGCTTGCAGCGGATTGAGCTGGTGCGCGGCCAGCAGGCCCGTGGCGTCATCGGATGCCTTGGGCGTGACGCTGCCGCGTGGCACCCGGCTGGCGCGCACGCAGACCAGGCCGGCTTTTACCGCCAGGGCGCAGCCGTGTTCGGCCGCGGGGCTCAGGCTGCCGTTGCCCATGCCCGCCACCACAAGGCCTTGCACGCCCGCCTGGATGGCGGCCTGGTAGGCGTGCAGGGGGGCGTCCTGGTAGTCGTGGATGATGTCCGTCGCCGGCAGCGTGTCCGCCGCGTCCAGCGGGAAGACCGCTTGCGGGCCGGCCGGCAGCGGGGTCTGCGGGCCGGGCTGCCCGGCGTAATACCGCACCGCGCCGTCGCAGATTTCCCCCAGCACCCCCAGGCCGTCGGCGCCGAAGGCATCCACCCGGGTGGTATGGGCCTTGCTGGCCCATCGGCCCGCTACGATGCGGTCGTTCATGGCCACCAGAACGCCTCGGTGGCGGCTGTCCGGGCTGTCGGCGACGCGCAGGGCGTTCAGCAGGTTCAGCGGCCCGTCCGCGCTGGGGGCGGACGCCGGGCGCATGGCCCCCGCCAGCACGATAGGCTTGGGCGTGTCCTGGGTCAGGTGCAGGAAAAAAGCGGTTTCTTCCAGGCTGTCGGTGCCGTGCGTGATGACGATGCCGTCGATATCGGGCTGGTCTGCGGCCTGCCGCACCCGCCGGGCCAGCCGCAGCACCTGGCCGGTGTCCAGCGCCCGGCTATCCACGTTGAGCGGCTGCTCGCAGCGGATGTCCGCGATGTCTGTGGCCCCGGGGATGGCCGCCAGCATGGCGTCTATCCCCTGGGTGACCTCGTAGTCGGTCAGGCGTTGCGCGTCGCTGGCCGTGGCGGCGATGGTGCCGCCCGTGCCGATCAGCAGCAGCCGGGACATCAGGGGTACAGGCCGCGCACCTGGCGGGCTTCGAGGATGCGCGAGCAGGCCACGATGAAGGCCGCTGTGCGCAGCGACACCCCGTGCTGGCGGGCCACGGCGGACATGCTGCTGTAGGCCGAGCGCATCATGGCTTCCAGGCGGTGGTTGATTTCTTGTTCGGTCCAGAAGAAGCTGGAGAAATCCTGCACCCATTCGAAATAGCTGACCGTGACCCCGCCGGCGTTGGCGACGACGTCGGGCACGATGACCGTGCCCTTGGCCGAGATGATGTCGTCCGCTTCGGGGGTGGTGGGGCCGTTGGCGCCTTCGACCAGGATGCGGGTGCGCACCAGGTCGGCGTTGTCGCGGGTGATCTGGCCTTCGAGAGCGGCCGGGATCAGGATGTCGGTTTCCAGCGACCAGAAATCCTTGGGCGTGAGGGTTTCGGTGTCGGCGGCGCCCGCCACCCCGCCGGTGGATTTGACGTGCTCGACCAGGGCCGGCACGTTGAGGCCCCGGCTGTTGTAGACGATGCCGGTGTGGTCGTAGGCGGCGATGACGTGCGCCCCGGCTTCGTGGAACAGGCGGGCGGCGGTGCCGCCCACGTTGCCGAAGCCCTGGATGGCGATGCGGGCGCCCTTGATGTCGATGCCGGATTCGCGCGCGGCTTCGCAGGCCACGACATAGACGCCCCGGCCGGTGGCTTCGATGCGCCCCAGGCTGCCGCCCAGGGACACGGGCTTGCCCGTGACGACGCCGGTGGTGGTGCCGCCTTCGTTCATGGAATAGGTGTCCATCATCCAGGCCATGATCTGGCCGTTGGTGTTGACGTCCGGGGCGGGGATGTCTTTGTTGGGGCCGATGATGTCGTGGATTTCGCTGGTGTAGCGGCGCGTGATGCGTTCGATCTCGGCCTGCGAGTGCTGGCGCGGGTCGATGCGGATGCCGCCCTTGGCCCCGCCGAACGGCAGGTTGACGGCGGCGGACTTGACCGACATCCAGGCCGACAGCGCCATGACTTCGGACAGCGTGACGTCCTGGTGGTAGCGCACGCCGCCCTTGCCGGGGCCGCGCGAATTATTGTGCTGCACCCGGTAGCCTTCGAAGTGGGCGATCGTGCCGTCGTCCAGTTCGACGGGGACATCCACGATGAGGATGCGCTTGGGGCGTTTCAGGGTTTCGACCCAGCGGGACAGGTTGCCCAGATAGGGGGTGACCCGGTCGACCTGCTGCAGGTAGATGCCCCAGGGGCCGGGGTGCGAGGAATCCAGATACGAGGGGAGGGAATGCGCTTGGGGTTCAGCCATGACGTGCAGCCTTTTTTATGAATGACGGATCGACGAGGACAAACAACTGGCACCATTTTAGTGCGCTGGAAAAATTCTGCAGCAATTCCGGCCCCGGTTATATGAAACCAACGATTCTATCGTTCCGTTGCGCCGGATAGCGCGTCACACTGGCGGCATGTCAGAACATTCTTCCCTGCCCGATGCCGTGGCGCGCCGCTGGTTCGATCTGCTGGATCGCATCGGGGCCATCGCCGCCGCCCACCCCGATGCGCTGCTGGCCTCGTCCATGGGGGTCGAGGACAGCCTGCTGATCCACGCGGTGGCCCAGTGCACGCCCCGGCTGGGCGTCTTCATGCTGGATACGGGACGCCTGCATGCCGAAACCCTGGCCATGGTGGACGTCGTGCGCCAGCGTTATGGCATCCCGGTGCGGGTCATGCAGCCCGACCCGGCCGCCGTGCAGGCGCACGTGGCCGCCCATGGCGAATTCGCCTTCTATGAAAGCGTGGCCCTGCGCAAGGAATGCTGCGGCATCCGCAAGGTCGAGCCCCTGCGCCGCGCCCTGGCGGGCCACAGCGCCTGGATCACCGGCCAGCGGCGGGAACAATCCATTACCCGCGTGGATTTGCCCGAAGCGCAATGGGACGAGACCTTCGGGTTGCGGAAATACAACCCGTTGGCCGACTGGGCCGGCGATGACGTCTGGGCCGTGGTGCGGGCGCTGGCCGTGCCCTACAACCCGCTGCACGACCGGGGCTATCCGTCGATCGGCTGTGAACCCTGTACCCGCGCGGTGCGCCCCGGCGAAGATCCGCGCGCCGGGCGCTGGTGGTGGGAGCAGCGCGACAGCCGCGAGTGCGGGCTGCATGCGTCCAATCTGGCCGACCGCCCACGGGTACGCCCCCGCGCGACCGACGTGGTTTCCTCCGATTCTTGACCCTGGTTTTATCATGACGACCGCTATTGCCCCTGCTGCCCGCACTCATCTGGACTGGTTGGAGTCCGAGGCCATTTATATCCTGCGCGAGGTGGCCGCCGAATGCGCGCGGCCCGTGCTGCTGTTCTCCGGCGGCAAAGATTCCTGCGTCCTGCTGCGGCTGGCCGAAAAGGCCTTTCGCCCCGGGCGCTTCCCCTTTCCCCTGATGCATATCGACACCGGGCATAATTTCCCCGAAGTCATCGAATTCCGCGACCGCCGCGTGGCCGGATTGGGCGAAGAGCTGATCGTGCGCCGCGTCGAGGACTCTATCGCGCGCGGCACGGTGGTGCTGCGCCAGGCGGGGGACTCGCGCAATGCGGCCCAGGCCGTCACCCTGCTGGAAGCCATCGCCGAGTTCGGTTTCGATGCCTGCATCGGCGGCGCCCGGCGCGACGAGGAAAAAGCCCGCGCCAAAGAACGCATCTGCTCGTTCCGCGACGAATTCGGCCAGTGGGATCCCAAGGCCCAGCGGCCGGAGCTCTGGAACCTGTACAACACCCGCACGCATCCGGGCGAGAACATCCGCGTCTTCCCGATTTCCAACTGGACCGAACTGGATGTCTGGCAGTACATCGAGCGCGAACAGCTGGATCTGCCCTCGCTGTACTACACCCACCCGCGCGAGGTGGTGCGCCGCCAGGGCCTGCTGGTGCCGGTGACGCCGCTCACGCCCGTGCGCGAAGGCGAGCAGGCCGAACGCCTGGACGTGCGCTTCCGCACGGTGGGGGATGTGTCCTGCACTTGCCCGGTGGCGTCCGACGCCGCCAGCCCGGCGGACATCATCCGCGAGACCGCCGTGGCGACGCTCACCGAGCGCGGCGCCACCCGTCTGGATGACCAGACCTCCGAGGCGTCGATGGAGCGTCGCAAGAAACAAGGTTATTTCTGAACCGCGAACGGCCTTCCGGCCGGACTCCGCCCGGGAGGGCCGGGGTTCAACCCAGGAATTTGAATCAGATGAATGCAATCAACGAACAATGGCCGGAAACGCCGGCAAGCCAGGATACCGCGGTGCTGCGGCTGATTACGGCGGGTTCTGTGGACGATGGCAAGTCCACGCTGATCGGGCGGCTGCTGCTGGACAGCAAAGGCGTTTTCGCCGATCAGCTGCGCGCGATCGCCGGATCCAAGTACACGCGCGCGCCCGACCGGCAGGTCGATCTGGCGCTGTTGACCGACGGCCTGGAGGCCGAGCGCGAACAAGGCATCACCATCGACGTGGCCTATCGGTATTTTGCAACGCCGGTGCGCAAGTTCATCGTCGCCGATGCGCCGGGCCATGAACAGTACACGCGCAATATGGTCACCGGCGCCTCCACCGCCGATGCGGCCATCATCCTGATCGACGCCAGCCGCGTGGCCGATGGCCAGCTGTTGCCGCAGACCAAGCGCCACAGCACGCTGGCGCGCCTGCTGGGGCTGCAGCACATCGTCGTGGCGGTCAATAAGATGGATCTGGTCGATTGGGACGAGGCCGTGTTCAGCCGCATCCGCGAGGCGTACCAGGATCTGGCCGACCGGCTGGGCATTGCCGCGTTCCATATCGTGCCGATCTCGGCCCTGGCCGGCGACAATGTGGTGCGGGGCAGCGACCACACCCCGTGGTATCGCGGGCTGCCGCTGCTGAGTCTGCTGGAATCCCTGCCGCTGGCCGGGCGCCAGGACGACGGCCAGGCCCGTTTTTTCGTCCAGTGGGTCATTCGCCACCAGGGCAGCGGGCCCGACGCCTTCCGGGGCTATGCCGGCCAGTTGCAGGGGGGCGCCTGGCGCGTGGGCGATGCCGTGCGGGTTCTGCCCAGCGGGCAGACCGCCACGATCGCCCGCCTGCTGCGCGGCGACCAATCGCTGGATGCCGCCTTGCCGGGCGACAGCATCACCGTGGTGCTGGATCGTGAGCTCGACGTGTCGCGTGGCGACTTGTTGGTTCATGCCGACGATGATGCCGTGCTGCGCCGGGACTTCGAGGCCGATTTGTGCTGGCTGGATCAGCAGGCCCTGAATCCGGCCCGCCTGTACTGGCTGAAACTGGGCACGCGCCTGACCCAGGTGCGCATCCAGGCGGTGCATGCCCGCCGCGACATCCACGAGCTGCGGGCCGTCGATTGGCAGGGCACCCTGGCGATGAACGACATTGGCCGCGTGAGTCTGCGCGCGCGCGATGCCCTGGCCCTGGATGACTATGCCGTGCAGCGCGGCACGGGGTCGTTCATCCTGATCGACACCGCCACCAACCAGACCGCCGCGGCGGGGCTGGTGCGCCTGGCCTGAGCTGTCCCGCCTTCCGCCGCCCGGCACCCGGCGCCTGGCGGCGCACTGAACCTCATTGACCTGCCGCCCCTCAAGCGACGCGGCTTGCGCTTGATGGGCGGCGGCCAGAAGGCATGATGACAGACCCTAGGCCCGGCGGCGCGACTGTGACACAATCGGGGCATTTCCCCCCGTTGTGTCCGGTTTCCTCCGATGGCGCCTCCCGTCCAGCAAAACATCCGTCTGCCGTCCCTGGCCTCGATCCGGGCGTTTGAGGCCGCCGCGCGCCTGGGTTCTTTCGGACGGGCCGCCGAAGAACTCTGCATCACCGCCAGCGCCGTGGGCAAGCGCATCACCCAGCTGGAATCCTGGCTGGGCCAGGCCCTGTTCGAGCGCGGCAGCCGGGGCGTGCTGCTGACGACCGCCGGGCACGAATACCTGGAGCAGATCGAGACCGCCCTGCGCCTGCTGTCCGATATCTCCCTGCATCATCGGGGCCAAAAGCCCCGCGACAGCCTGCGGCTGGTCACGACACCGTCCTTCGGGCACTCGGTGCTGGGGCCGCATCTGCACGAGTTCACGCAAACGCATCCCAACCTGGACATGAGCGTGGTGATGTCCATCCCTTACCTGGACATCGGGCCGTCCCAGGCGGATTTCTGGATACGTTTCGGCTTGGGCCGCTATCCGGGGGCGGTCTCCGAACTGCTGACCGACGACGTGGTGTTCCCGGCCTGCTCGCCCGATTATCTGCGCCGCCACGGGCCTTTGCGCCAGCCCGCCGACCTGAAGTTCGCCCATTTGCTGCACAGCCCGCTGGACCCCTGGCGGCCCTGGTTCGACGCCGCGGGCCTGGACTGGCCGGAACCCGAGGAAGGCATCAGTTTCTTCGACCTGGGGATGGCCATGGCGGCGGCGTGCGCCGGCCAGGGGGTGATGATCACGCGCCGCAGCCTGGCCAGCCGCAGCTTGCAGTCGGGCCAGCTGATCGCCCCGTTTTCCATCACGGCCGCCCCGGACTCGCACTACTATCTGTGCCGCGATGCTTCCATGCCGCTGACCGGCGTGCGCCTATCGTTTTCCCTATGGCTCAGGGATCTGTGCCGCCGCATTCCCCGCATCCCCCCAGGGGGCTGATCGAGTACGGAATTTTTTTCCGCATAGGCCCGCGCCGATTTCCAACCACGCCCGGGCCGGATCGCTAGACTTTCTGCCGAACCTTCCAAAAGCCGGCGGACAGAGTCGGCCCTCTCGATCACAGGAGACATCATGAATCTGAGCAAAACCTGCCTGGCCGCGGCGCTGGCGCTTTCTCTGGCCGCCACGGCCCAGGCCGCGGATACCATCAAGATCGGCGTGTCCGGCCCCTACACGGGCGGCTCGTCGTCCATGGGGGTCAGCATGCGCGCCGGGGTGCGCCTGGCGGCCCAGGACATCAACGCCCAGGGCGGCGTGCTGGGCCGCCAACTGGAACTCATCGAGCGCGACGACGAGGCCAAGAATGAGCGCGGCGTGCAGATTTCCCAAGAACTGATCAATCGGGAAAAAGTCGTCGCCACCGTGGGCTTCATCAATACCGGGGTGACGCTGGCGGGGACGCGGTTTTATCAAAAAGCCGAGATTCCCGTGGTCGTCAATGTGGCGACCGGCAGCGTGGTGTCCAGGCAGTTCGAGCCGCCCAAGTACGCAAACAACTATGTGTTCCGCACCTCGGCCGCCGACAACATCCAGGCCCCCATGATCGCCGCCGAAGCCGTGACCAAGCGCGGCCTGAAAAAAGTGGCCATCATGGCGGATTCCACCAACTACGGCCAGTTGGGCCGCGAGGACATGGAAAAGGCGCTGGACAAGCTGGGCGTCAAGCCGGTCGTGGTCGAGAAATTCAATATCGGCGACGTGGACATGACCGCCCAGCTGTTGCGCGCCAAGGAAGCCGGCGCCGAAGCCCTGCTGACTTACGGCATCGGGCCGGAATTGGCCCAATTGGCCAACGGCATGGCCAAGCTGGGCTGGAAAGTGCCGATGATCGGCAGTTGGACACTGGCCATGGCCAATTTCATCGACACGGCGCGGGTCAATGGGGATGGCGCCCTGATGCCCCAGACCTTCATCCAGAATCCCAACACCCCCAAGCGCAAGGCCTTCATCGACGCCTACGTCCAGGCGAACAATCCCAAGGGCGGGGTGATCGAATCGGCCGTGTCCGCCGCCCAGGGCTATGACTCCCTGCTGCTGCTGGCCGCCGCCATCGAGCAGGCGGGCAACACCCAGGGGCCGGACATCCGGGCCGCCCTGGAAGATCTGAAAGCGCCGGTGGAAGGCGTCATCATGACCTACAAACAGCCATTTTCCGTCACCGACCACGAAACCATCGACAGCCCGGACATGGTCTACATGGGTGAGGTCTCCAAGGGCCGCGTGGTCTTTGCCCACCCCGAGGACGAACAGCGCAGCGTGGCGAATTCCGGGCAGGCCGGGCAGTAACCCCGGTCTGGCGGCCCGGCCGGGCGGGGCGCTGCAGCGCCTGCCCGGCGGATATCCCCGTCTTGTGTTTCCTCCGCCCGGTTCCGGGCGGTCGGGAGTGGTTTGTCGCGTGATCCGGCGCGGCCCTGTCGCACCGGATCGCGTGTTTCGTTGGAATGTGTCATGACGATTTTTCTGCAGCTGGCTTATAGCGGCATTGCGCTGGGCATGATCTATGCGGTCGTTGCCTTTGGCTACCAATTGACGTATGCCACCTCCGAAACCCTGAACTTCGGCCAGGGCGACGCCCTGATGCTGGGCGGGCTGGTGGGCCTGACGCTGGTGGGTTTCGGTGTCAGCTACTGGCTGATGATTCCCCTGGTCTGTATTTTCGGGATGGCCCAAGGGGCGGTGGTCGAGCGGGTGGCCGTGCGTCCAGCCATCGAGGCCCGATCCGAATTCGGCTGGATCATGGCCACCATTGCCTTGGGCATTATTTTCCGCAACATGGCGGAGAACATCTGGGGCCGCGACGCCATGCCCTTTCCCTCGCCCGTGTCCGAAGCCCCGTTCACGGTGCTGGGCGCGCGCATTCTGCCCATGGAGCTGATGGTGGTGGGCGGGGCCTTGCTGATCATGGGGGCCATCGAGCTGTTCAACCGCACGTCCATTTATGGCAAGGCGGTGGTGGCCACGTCCGGCGACCGGGACGCCGCCGGCCTGATGGGCATCAACACCAAGCTGGTGATCACGTTTTCCTACGCCCTGTCGTCCCTGACGGCGGCGTTCGCCGGGGTGTTGATCGCCCCGCTGACGCTGACCGGCGCGTCGATGGGGGCGGTGCTGGGCCTGAAGGCTTTCGCCGTGGCGATCGTCGGCGGGCTGAACAGCGGCCTGGGGGCGATCGTCGGCGGCCTGCTGCTGGGGGTGCTGGAGACCATGACGGGCTTTTACCTGTCCACCGGCTACAAGGACGTGCCGGGGCTGATTCTCCTGCTGCTGGTTCTGACCGTGCGGCCCGCCGGCCTGTTTGGCAAAACTGCGATCAAGAAGGTCTGAGTCATGCGCAAATCGTCATTTTTCTCGTTTGCGGCGCTGGTGGCCGTGCTGGCCGCCGTGCCGCTGGTGGTGACCAACCCGTATTACCTGCACCTGATCGAAACCATCCTGATCTATGCCGTGCTGCTGCTGGGGCTGGATATTGTGGTGGGTTATACCGGCCAGGTCTCGCTGGGCCACGCCGGCCTGTTCGGCATCGGGGCCTATACCGTGGGCACACTGATCCTGCACCTGGACGTGTCTTTCTGGCTGGCCATTCCGGCGGCCATCGCCGTCACCTCGGTGTTCGGGGCGATTCTCGCCTTGCCTTCTTTGCGGGTCACCGGCCCTTATCTGGCGATGGTGACGCTGGCGTTTGGCACCATCATTCAGATCCTGATCAACGAAATGGATTTCCTGACCGATGGCCCGATGGGCATCAGCCTGGACAAGCCCATGATCGGCGACCACATGATGACCGGCCCGCAGTTCTTCTGGATGGTGCTGGCGCTGCTGGCGCTGTCGGTGCTGTTTACCGAGCGGGTGGCTCGGTCGCACTATGGCCGCGCCTTCGAGGCCCTGCGCGACAGCCCGATCGCCTGCGATTGCATGGGGGTGTCGGTGTACCGCTACAAGGTGGTGGCCTTCGTCATCAGCGCGGGCCTGGCGGGCCTGTCCGGGGCGTTGCATGCCTATTCCGAGCAGTACATTTCGCCCAATACCTATACCTTCGAGCTGATGGTGCTGTTCCTGCTGGCCATCATCATGGGGGGGCGCAAGACGCGTTCCGGCGCCTTGCTGGGGGCCGCCATCATCGTGCTGTTGCCCAAGATGCTGGATGACGTGTCCACCTTCAGGCCTCTGGCCATCGGCCTGGCCGTCATGGTCGTGGCGGGGTCGGCCTGGGCCGTGCGCCAGGGCCGGGCCACCTGGCGGCGCATGGCCGCCCCCGTGGCCGGCGTCCTGGTGTTGGCGGGCGGCTCGCTGATGCTGGATCAGATGACCGATTGGCGCCTGTCGATCTTCGGCCTGATGATTCTGTTCGTGGTGTATTACCTGCCGGACGGCATCGTGGGCTTCGTTCTCCGTTCCTGGTCGCATCGCCGGCATGCTGTCGAGCCGATCCCGGCGGCGCGGGCGGATCTGGCCCAGGTCGGCCGCGAACCGGATGCCTCGCACGGGGTGTTGCTGTCCGTCAGCCAGGCCGTCATGCAGTTCGGCGGGCTGCGGGCGCTGAACGCGGTCGACCTGGAAGTGCGCCGGGGCACGGTGCATGGCCTGATCGGCCCGAATGGCTCGGGCAAAAGCACGATGATGAATGTCCTGACCGGCATTTATGTGCCGACCTCGGGGTCGGTCGTGTTCGCGGGGAAGGATCTGGCCGGCCTGACCTCGTCCGACATCGCTGCACGGGGGGTGGCCCGCACCTTCCAGAATGTCCAGCTGTTCGGCGAAATGACGGCGCTGGAAAACGTGCTGGTGGGTCTGCACCACACCTTCACCAGCCGCCTGAGCAGCGTGGCCCTGCGCCTGCCCCTGTGGCGCCGGGAAGAAAACGCAGCGCGGGCGCGGGCCCATGCCTTGCTGGATTTCGTGGGCCTGGCGTCATTGGCGCAGGAAGAAGCGCGCAATCTGCCCTATGGCAAGCAGCGCCTGCTGGAAATCGCCCGCGCCCTGGCGCTGGACCCCCACCTGCTGCTGCTGGACGAGCCCGCCGCCGGCCTGACCGCGCCGGATATCGCGGATCTGCTGGCCATCATCCGCAAGATCAAGGATCGCGGCCTGACCGTCATCCTGATCGAGCACCACATGGATGTGGTGATGAGCGTTTGCGATGCCGTGTCGGTGCTGGATTTCGGCCAGAAGATCGCCGAAGGCCTGCCGCAGGCCGTGCAGGCCGACCCCCGTGTGGTCGAAGCCTATCTGGGGGGTGAACAAGCAGGAGCCCAAGCATGCTGAAAATCGAAAATCTGGAAGCCGGCTACGGCAAGGTCAAAGTCCTGCACGGCATCAGCCTGGCCGTGCCGGCAGGCAAGGTCGTCACCCTGATCGGATCGAATGGGGCGGGCAAGACCACCACCATGAAGGCGATCTCCGGGATGCTGCGGCCCAGCGCGGGCGTGATCACCCTGGGCGGGCGCGAAATCCAGGGGCTGGATTCGCACCGCATCGCCCGCCTGGGCCTGGCGCATTCGCCCGAGGGCCGGCGCGTGTTCCCCACGCTCAGTGTGACCGACAATCTGCTGTTGGGCGCGTTCCCGCGCCTGACCGGCAGCCGGGCCAAGGGGGATGTGCCGCATGATCTGGATCGGGCGCTGGCGCTTTTCCCGCGCTTGCAAGAGCGCCGCACGCAACTGGCCGGCACGCTCTCCGGGGGTGAGCAGCAGATGCTGGCCATGGCGCGCGCCGTGATGCTCAATCCCGAGGTCATCCTGCTGGACGAACCGTCCATGGGCCTGGCGCCGATTCTGGTGGACGAGGTCTTTCGGATTATTTCCCGGCTCAAGCGCGAGGGCGTCACTATGCTGCTGGTCGAGCAATTCGCCGCCGCCGCGCTGGCCGTGGCGGATTACGGCTATGTCCTGGAAAACGGCAAGATCGCGGTCGAAGGGCCGGCGGCGCAGCTGCGCAGCGACCCCGCCGTGGCGGCGGCATATCTGGGCGGACATTGACGCGGGGCGGGCATGGACTACACCCCGTATTGCTGCAGGCCGTCCAGATCCAGCACCTGGACGGCGCCGTATTCGATCTTCAGCAGCCGGGCGGCTTCCAGCACCCGCAGCGCCTGGTTGGTGCGCTGGCGCGAAATCCGCGCCAGGTAGCCGATTTCTTCCTGGGTGATTTCCAGCCGGGTCGAATTGCCCGGGTACAGCAGGGGGTTGAACAGTTCGGCCAGGCAGCGGGCCACCCGCGCATCGGGGGCCAGCAGGCGGTCGTATTCGGCTTTGCCGATGAACTGGGCGACGCGCTCGTTCAGCTGATGCAGCAGGAAGCGGTTGAACGGAATGCTGTTGTCCAGCAGCCAGTTGAAGGTATCGCCGCGCAGGCGGGCGATGACGCTGCGGCGCAGCGCGATGATGTCGTATTTGCGCGCTTCGCGCTTCAGTAAAGAGCCTTCCCCGATCCAGCCGCCCGCAGGCACGCCGGTCAGCGAGGCCAGCTTGCCGTCGGCATTGCCCACCGACACCTTGATCAGACCGTCCAGCACCCCGATCCAGGCCCCGGCTACCACGCCCTTGTGCTCGATGATGGTGCCGGCCTCTACCTGAGCCAGCGTGGTGTCCTGGACGACGCGGGCCTGCTGGGCATCGTCCAGCAGCTCAAACCAGGCGGCGTGGGGTTGTAAAGACCAGGACAGGTTCATGGGGAATAACCCTAGATCGTGGGTGAATGTCGTATGTGCGACAGTCCGAAGCCCCGGGGGGCAGTACCTTAAGTACCACACCGCCCGACAGAGGCGCACCGACCCGGCGCAACCAGGATCTTCTGGTCGGCCAAGGAGACATCATGGTACAGGAATCCACCGATCCAGTGACTTTTCCGGCTTTGTTGATGCACCACGCCCAGGCGCGCGGGCCGCGTCCGGCGATCCGCGAAAAAGATCTGGGCATCTGGCAAACCCTCACCTGGGCGCAGGTGGCGGCCGAAGTCCGGCGCGTCGCCGCCGGCCTGGCGGATCTTGGCGTGGCGGCGGGCGAGCACGTGGCGGTGGTGGGCGAGAACCGCCCCCGCCTGTACATGGCGATGATGGCCGCCCAGTGCCTGGGGGCCATCCCCGTGCCGCTGTACCAGGATGCCGTGGCCGATGAAATGACTTTTGTGCTGCAGGATGCCCAGGTGGGCGTGGTAGTGGTCGAAGATCAAGAGCAGCTGGACAAGATGCTCGAAGTCTCGGATCGCTGTCCCGCCTTGCGGGCACTGGTTTTCGACGACCCGCGCGGTCTGCGCCACTACGACGATCCCCGGCTGCTGTCCTGGGGCGCGCTGCTGGCGCGGGGGGACGAGCGGACGCGCCGGCAGCCGGATGAAGTCGATGCCCGCATGGCCGCCATCCGGTCCGAAGACACCGCCGCCATGTTCTATACCTCGGGCACGACGGGCAAGCCCAAGGGCGTGGTGCTCAGTCACTTAGCCTTGATCGACCGCGCCCGCGTGATCGAGCGCTTCGAGGGCCTGACCGACCGCGAAGACGTGCTGGCGTATCTGCCGCCCGCCTGGATCGGCCAGAACATGTTTTCCTACACGCAGTTCCTGACCACCGGCTTTACCGTCAACCACCCCGAGTCCCCCGACACCGTGTCCATCGACATGCGGGATATCGGCCCCACCTATTATTTCGCGCCGCCCCGGGTGCTGGAAGACCTGCTGACCCGCGTCATGATCCGCATGGAGGACGCCGGGCGCGTCAAGCGCTGGCTGTTCGACCGCGCCATGCGGCTGGCCCGCCGGGTAGGCACCCGCATCCTGGATGCGGACGGCACCGTGGGCGTCTGGGATCGCTGCAAATACGCCTTGGGCAATGCGCTGGTGTATGGCCCCTTGCGCAACACCCTGGGCATGAGCCGGGTGCGCGTGGCTTATACCGCCGGCGAAGCCATCGGCCCCGACCTGTTCGTGTTCTATCGATCCATCGGCATCAATCTCAAGCAGCTGTATGGTTCCACCGAGACCTCGGTGTTCGTGTGCGTGCAGGCCAATGGCCAGGTGCGCGACGACACCGTGGGCCCGCCGTGCGACGGGGTGGAAATCCGCGTGGCCGCCAATGGCGAAATCCAGCTGCGCAGCCCCGGGCTGTTCACGGGCTACTACCAGAACCCCGAGGCCACCGAGGCGTCCTACACCGACGATGGCTGGTATCACACCGGGGACGCCGGCTACCTGGACGCCGATGGCCAACTGAAGATCATCGACCGCGCCAAGGACGTGGGGCGCTTGGCCGACGACAGCCTGTTCGCCCCCAAGTACATCGAAAACAAGCTGAAATTTTTCCCGTTCATCAAGGAAGTGGTGGCTTTCGGGGCCGACCGCCCCGAGGTCTGCGCTTTCATCAACATCGACCTGGAGGCTGTGGGCAACTGGGCCGAGCGCCGGGGCCTGCCTTACGCCGGGTACACCGACCTGGCGTCCAAGGACGAGGTCTACGCCCTGATCCGCGATTGCGTTGAGCAGGTCAACCGCGACCTGGCGCAAGACCCGAAGATGGCGGCCTCGCAGGTGGTGCGCTTCTTGATCCTGCACAAAGAGCTGGACCCCGACGATGATGAATTGACCCGCACGCGCAAGGTGCGCCGGGCCTTCATTGCCCAGAAATACGGCGTGCTGGTCGATGCCCTGTTTGCCGGCCTGTCCAGCCAATATATCGAAACCGAGGTCAAGTTCGAGGATGGCCGCATTGGCCGGATCGCGGCAGACCTGCGCATCGAGTCCGCCGCCGTGGCGAAGCCCGAACCCCTGAAGAAGGTGGCCTGAATGAACCCCAACCCAAGCCCGGATACCGCCGTATCGGATGCCGTCCCGGTCGATGCCCGCGCCGCCCGGATCGGCCCGGTCATCCTGGATCTGCAGCGGATTTCCCTGTCATTCGGCGGGGTCAAGGCCCTGACCGACATCTCTTTCGATGTGCGCGAACACGAAATCCGCGCCATCATCGGCCCCAACGGGGCGGGCAAGAGCTCCATGCTCAACGTCATCAATGGCGTCTATACCCCCCAGGAAGGCCGCATCCTGCTGCAGGATCAGCAGTTCAACCGCATGAGCCCGCGCCGGGCCGCCGAAATGGGCATTGCGCGCACTTTCCAGAACCTGGCCCTGTTCAAGGGCATGAGCGTGCTGGACAACATCATGACGGGGCGCAACCTGCGCATGAAAAGCGGGGTGCTGGCCCAGGCCCTGCGGCTGGGGTCGGCCGAGCGCGAAGAAATCGCGCACCGCGAATTCGTCGAGAACCTGATCGACTTCCTGGAGATCCAGGCCTACCGCAAGACCCCTGTGGGCCGCCTGCCCTATGGCCTGCAAAAGCGGGTCGATCTGGGCCGCGCCCTGGCCATGGAGCCGCGCATCCTGCTGCTGGACGAACCCATGGCGGGCATGAACATCGAAGAAAAGCAGGACATGAGCCGCTACATCCTGGACGTGAACGACGAATTCGGCACCACCATCGTGCTGATCGAGCACGACATGGGTGTGGTGATGGATATCTCCGACCGCGTGGTGGTGCTGGATTACGGCCGCAAAATCGGCGACGGCACGCCGGATGCGGTGCGCGGCAACCCCGAGGTCATCCAGGCCTATCTCGGGGCCGGCCACTAGGCCGGGCCCGGACTCAGGAGACAAACACATGGGATTTTTTCTGGAAACCGTGATCGGCGGCCTGATGAGCGGCATGCTCTATGCCTTGGTGGCCCTGGGCTTTGTGCTGATCTTCAAGGCCTCCGGGGTGTTCAATTTCGCCCAGGGCGCCATGGTGCTGATCGCCGCCCTGGCCATGGCGCGGCTGTCGGGCTGGATCAACGATTGGCTGGGGGGCGACGCCTTGCTGGCGGCCAACCTGCTGGCCTTCGTGCTGAGTGCCGGGTTCATGTGGCTGGTGGCGGTGCTGGTCGAGAAATTCGTCCTGCGCCACCTGGTCAACCAGGAAGGCACGACCTTGCTGATGGCCACCATCGGCATCAGCTACTTCCTGGATGGCATCGGCCAGATTCTGTTCGGCAGTTCGGTCTATTCCATCGACGTGGGCATGCCCAAAGATCCCTTGTTCATCCTGGATTCGGTCTTCGAGGGCGGCATCCTAGTCAGCCTGGAAGACCTGACCGCCGCCCTGGTGGCCGCCGTGCTGGTGGCCGTGCTGGCCTTCTTCTTCCAGTTCACTACGGTGGGGCGCGCCTTGCGGGCGGTGGCCGACGACCATCAGGCCGCGCAGTCGGTGGGCATTCCGCTGAACCGCATCTGGGTGGTGGTCTGGACCGTCGCCGGCCTGGTCGCCCTGGTCACGGGCATCGTCTGGGGTTCCAAGTTCGGCGTGCAGTTCACCTTGTCCACGGCGGCCCTGCGGGCTTTGCCGGTGGTGATCCTGGGCGGGCTGACTTCCGTGCCGGGGGCCATCGTGGGGGGGCTGATCATCGGGGTGGGCGAGAAACTGTCCGAGGTCTACCTGGGGCCTTTCGTGGGCGGCGGCATCGAGATCTGGTTTGCCTACATGCTGGCGCTGGTGTTCCTGCTGTTTCGGCCGCAGGGGCTGTTCGGCGAAAAAATCATTGACCGTGTCTGACCCCGTCAGGCGGCACGCAGGAGACTTCATCCATGTTCTATCGTGAAAACGGCCAGTTCAAGAGCACCTACCGCTCGGATCAGCAGATTTTCCCCATCCGCCAGGATCGCTGGTTTGTCCTGGCCATGCTGGGCGTCGCCTTTGTGCTGGTGCCCGCCTGGGCGTCCGACTACTGGCTGCAGGCCATTTTGATTCCCTTCCTGATCCTGTCGCTGGCGGCGATCGGCCTGAACATTCTGGTGGGCTATTGCGGCCAGATATCCATTGGTTCGGGGGCCTTCATGGCCGTGGGCGCGTATGCCGCCTGGAACTTCGGCGTGCGCCTGGACTTGCCGCTGCTGGTGCAGATTCTGCTGGGCGGGGTGTTCGCCGCCGTGGCGGGGGTGGCCTTCGGCATCCCCAGTCTGCGGATTCGCGGCCTGTACCTGGCGGTGACGACCCTGGCGGCGCAGTTTTTCATGGACTGGGCCTTTTTGCGTATCGCGTACTTCACCAACTACTCCACCTCCGGCAATGTCTCCGTGCCCGCGTTGGACTTTTTCGGCCTGCCGGTGGTCTCCCCGGTGCAAAAGTATCTATTCGTGCTGTGCTTCGTGGCGGTGGTCGGCCTGCTGGCGAAAAATCTGGTGCGCGGCGCGATCGGCCGCCAATGGATGGCCATCCGCGACATGGACGTGGCCGCCGCCGTGATCGGCATCCGCCCGGTGTACGCCAAGCTCACGGCCTTTGCGGTCAGCTCTTTCATCATCGGCGTGGCCGGGGCCTTGTGGGCCTACGTCCACCTGGGCTCCTGGGAGCCCCTGGCGTTCGACCTCAACCGATCCTTGCAATTGCTGTTCATCATCATCATCGGCGGTCTGGGCTCCATCGTCGGCAGTTTTTTCGGGGCGGCCTTCATGGTGCTGGTGCCGGTGCTGCTGACCAACGTCCCGCACGCCCTGGGCCTGTCCATTCCGGTGGACATCGCCGCGCACATCGAACACATGGTATTTGGCTTCCTGATCGTCTTCTTCCTGATTGTCGAGCCGCATGGCTTGGCCAGGCTTTGGAGCATTGCCAAGGAAAAACTCAGGATTTGGCCATTTCCCCACTAGTGTCCCGCTGGGTCGTCCGGCTGCTCGAAGCCGGATGGCCGGACAGGATGCTAGGCCCGCAGCGCGGGCGGGCAGGGTGCCCGCCCAGGCGGGGCCAGGGGTGTTTGTCCCGGCGTCATCCGCACGGAGGCGTCATATTCAAAGGTGCCTTAAGCACCAGGAGGAGCTACAGATGAAGCATGCATTGACCAAAGCCACGGCCACTGTCGTGATGGCCGCCGCCGGACTGGTGGGTGTGGCCAGCAGCGCACAGGCCGCCGAAGAAAATTTCATTCCGCTGCTGGTGTACCGCACGGGTTCGTTTGCGCCGCTGGGGATTCCCTGGGCCAACGGCAAGCTGGACTATCTGAAAATGGTCAACGCCCGCGATGGCGGGGTCAATGGCGTCAAGCTGGTGTTCGAAGAATGCGAAACCGCCTATTCCACCGACAAGGGGGTGGAATGCTACGAGCGCCTGAAAGATAAATTCGGCGGCGCCACCGGCTTCGACACGCAGTCCACGGGGATTACCTTCGCCGTCACGGACAAGGCCATCGTCGATGGGCGTTCGGTGGTGTCGGTGGGCTACGGCCTGTCGCAATCCGCCGATGGCCGGGTGTTCAAATGGAATTTCCCGCTGCTGGGCAACTACTGGACGGCCTATGACGTCATGATCCAGGACATTGCCAAGAACCTGGGGGGCGAAGACCAGCTGAAAGGCAAGAAAATCGCCCTGGTCTACCATGACTCCCCCTTTGGCAAGGAGCCCATCCCGCTGCTGGAAGCCCGCGCCAAGGCCCAGGGCTTCGACTTGCAGCTGTATCCGGTGGCCGCCCCCGGCGTCGAGCAAAAATCCACCTGGCTGCAGATCCGCAAGAACCGGCCCGATTTCGTGCTGATGCAAAGCGCCGGCATCATGACCCCCACCGCCATCCGCGAGGCCCAGGCCGTGGGCTATCCGCGCGACAAGATGTACGGCATCTGGTGGGCGGCGTCCGAAACCGACGTGGCCGACCTGGGCGATACCGCCAAGGGCTATCACGGCATCACCATCCAGAACAGCGCCGAGCATGGCCGGGTGCACGATGACGTCAAAAAGTATGTGTACGACAAGGGCGAGGGCGCGGACAAGGACGGCGGCACCTTCGGCACCCTGGCTTATACGCGCGGCATGATGATTGCCATGCTGCAGGTGGAAGCCATCCGCACGGCCCAGGAAAAATTCGGCAAGGGCAAGGCGATGACGCCGGAGCAAGTGCGCTGGGGCTATGAAAACCTCAACTTGGACGAAAAGCGCCTGGAGGAACTGGGTTTCGCCAAGCTGATGCGTCCGGTGGCCACCAGTTGCGAGAACCATATGGGCACCGATTGGGCGCGCATCATCCAGTGGGACGGCAAGAAGTTCGACGTCGTGTCCGACTGGTATCAGTCCAACCCCGACTACATCACCCCCCTGGTGCAGTCCCTGGGCGAGAAATACGCCGCCGAGAAGAAACTGCCCGTGCGTGATTGCGCGGCCGAGTAAGCCGTTTCGGGGCCGGGCCGCCGCCTGGCCCCCACAGGAGATCAAGCCATGGAAACCGCAGCAGCCCCCGAACCCGCCACCCTGTTGGACGTCAACGGCATCGAGGTCATCTACAACCATGTGATTCTGGTGTTGAAGGGGGTGTCGCTCATCGTCCCGGAAGGCCATATCGTGGCCCTGCTGGGGGCCAACGGGGCGGGCAAGACCACCACCTTGCGGGCCATTTCCAACTTGTTGCGCGGCGAACGCGGGGAAGTCACCAAGGGCAATATCCAGTACCGGGGCGAACGCATCGAATCCTTGTCGCCCGCCGACCTGGTGCAGCGCGGCGTGATTCAGGTGATGGAGGGCCGCCATTGCTTTGCCCACCTGAGCATCGAGGAAAACCTGCTGACGGGGGCCTATACCCGCAAGCTGGGCCGCGCCGACCAGGACGCCGCCCTGGACAAGGTCTACCAGTATTTCCCGCGCCTGAAACAGCGGCGCAAAAGCCAGGCGGGCTATACCTCCGGGGGCGAACAGCAGATGGCGGCCATTGGCCGGGCGCTGATGGCCGACCCGCGCATGATTTTGCTGGACGAGCCTTCGATGGGCCTGGCGCCGCAGATCGTCGAAGAAATTTTCGAGATCGTGCGCGATTTGAACCAGCGCGAAGGGGTCAGTTTCTTGCTGGCCGAACAAAATACCAACGTGGCGCTGCGCTATGCCAATTATGGCTACATCCTGGAAAACGGCCGCGTCATGATGGATGGCGCGGCGCGGGAGCTCGCCCAGAACGAAGACGTCAAGGAATTCTATCTGGGGGTGTCCGGCGCCGGGCGCACCAGCTTCAGAGACACCAAATTCTATCGCCGGCGCAAGCGCTGGCTGGCTTGAAACAGGGGAAATGGCATGCAGGCTTACTATGATGTGCGGGAAACCGCGCCGGCCGCAGAACGCGAACAGGCCCTGTTCGAGCGCTTGCCGGACGTCTTGCAGGCGGCCCGCCTGGGCGCGCCCGCCATGGCGCGCCAGTTGCAGGGGGTCGATCCGGCCCGGGTGACGTCGCGCCGGGCCCTGGCGCAGATCCCGGTGCTGCGCAAAAGCGAGCTGCTGCAAATGCAGCACGCGGCCCGTATCGCGCAGCCGGTCGCGCAGGGGGATGCCGAGCGCGTCCGGGTGTTTGGCGGGGTATCCACCATCGGTTGGGGCGCGGCGCGGCGGGTGTTCGCCTCGCCCGGCCCCATCTATGAACCCGAAAGCGCCCGCCCCGATTATTGGGGCTTTGCCCGCGCCTTGCACGCGGCGGGCGTGCGCGCGGGCGATCTGGTGCACAACTGCTTTTCCTACCATTTCACCCCGGCCGGCTCGATGATGGAGACCGCCGCCCATGCGCTGGGGTGCACCGTGTTTCCCGGGGGCGTCGGCCAGACCGAACAGCAAGTCCGGGCCATGGCCGACCTGGCCCCCCAGGCCTATACCGGCACCCCCAGTTTCTTGCGCATCATCCTGGAAAAGGCCGACGACATGGGGGTGGCGCTGCCGTCCTTGCGGCGCGCGCTGTTTTCCGGCGAGGCCTATCCGCCTTCTTTGCAAACCTGGTTTCAGGCGCGTGGGATTCAGGGCTTCCAGGCCTATGGCAGCGCCGACCTGGGCATGGTGGCCTTTGAAACCCCGGCGCGTGACGGCCTGGTGTTGAACGAAGACCTGATTGTCGAAATCGTGCGGCCCGGCACCCATCAGCCGGTACCCGATGGCGAGGTCGGCGAAGTCGTCGTCACCACGTTCAACCCGGATTACCCCCTGGTGCGTTTCGGCACGGGCGATCTGTCGGCGATGGTGCCGGGCCAGTCGCCCTGCGGCCGCACCAATGGCCGTATCCGGGGGTGGCTGGGGCGGGCGGATCAGACCACGAAAGTCCGCGGCATGTTCGTCCATCCCGAGCAGATCGCCGGCGTGCTGGATCGCCATCCCGACGTGGCGCGGGCCAGGCTGGTGGTGTCGGGCGAGGCCGGCCACGACATCATGACCTTGCGGGTCGAGGCCGGCGACGGCCTGGATGTGGCGGCGGTGGCCGCCACCGTGCGCGAACAGACCAAGCTGCGCGCCGTGATCGAACCGGTGGCGGTCGGCAGCCTGCCCAACGATGGCAAGGTCATCGAGGACATGCGGCGCTACGAGTGATCGCCGATGGATCGCGCGCGCCCGCTGGCCCGCCGAAACCTCGTTTCGGCGGGCCAGATGCTTATGTTTTCCGGTGATATGGGTTTGCGGTTCTCCTCAGTTACTATGTGGCTATCCGACAGTGCACAGACAAAGGGAGATCGTTCCATGCATGGGTTAAAAACAGTCGCGGGCCTGGTGATGGCCTTGGGTATCGGGGTGCCGGCGGCGCAGGCCGACACACTGTCCGTCGTCAAGGATCGCGGGGCCTTGCAGTGCGGGGTCACCACGGGCTTTGCCGGGTTTTCCGCGCCGGACTCCCAGGGCGAATGGCAGGGGCTGGATGTGGACATGTGCCGCGCGGTGGCCGCCGCCGTGCTGGGCGACGCCGGCAAGGTCAAGATCGTCCCCCTCAACGCCCAGCAGCGCTTCACCGCCCTGCAGTCCGGCGAAATCGACGTGCTGGCGCGCAATACCACCGTCACGCAGTCGCGCGACACCTCGCTGGGGGCCATTCACGCCGCCATCAACTTCTACGATGGCCAGGGCTTCATGGTGCCCAAGTCCCTGGGGGTGAAATCCGCCCGCGACCTGAACGGGGCCACCGTTTGCATGCAGACCGGGACGTCCAATGAGCAGAACATGGCCGACTGGGCGCGCGCCAACAACGTCAAATACACCCCGGTGGTGATCGAGCAGTTCAACGAGGTCGTCAATGCCTTCGCGGCGGGCCGCTGCGATGTCTTCACCACGGATGCTTCCGGCCTGGCCTCCATCCGCATCGCCAAGCTGTCCAACCCCAATGATTATGTGATCCTGCCCGAGATCATTTCCAAAGAGCCCCTGGGGCCCTTTGTGCGCCAGGGCGACGATGCCTGGCTGAACATCGTCAAATGGTCTTTCCAGGCCATGACCGGGGCCGAAGAACTGGGGGTCACCTCGGTCAACGTGGACGAGCAGCTGAAAAGCGCCAATCCCAACGTGCAGCGCCTGCTGGGGGTCACCGGCAGCGCCGGCAAGAACCTGGGCCTGGACGAACAGTGGGCCTATCGCATCATCAAGCAGGTGGGCAATTACGGCCAGTCGTTTGAACGCAATGTGGGCCTGGACAGCCCGCTGAAAATCCAGCGCGGGCTGAACGCCTTGTGGACCGACGGCGGGCGCATCTACCCCTTGCCGATTCATTAACGCCTGTGATGCCCGCGTCGGCGGGCTCCGGTGCGCGCCCGGGCAGGCCGGGCGCGCTGGCAAGCACCCGCTTGCTTTGTCGGCCGCCCGCCCGTGTCCGTGCGGCGGCGCGTCCGGCGCATCCCGTGCGCCGGGATCGGCAGGGTCAGGCCGCCTCGCAGCCGTTTTTCAGGGCCAGCGCCCGGCCGGCGCGGCTGGCGCTGGGGCGGCCGATTTGCTCGGAAATCCAGGCGCCGATGCCCACCACCGCATCCAGGTCGACCCCGGTGTGCAGGCCCTGGCCGTGCAGCAAGTACAGGACGTCTTCGGTGGCCACATTGCCCGTGGCCCCCTTGGCGTAGGGGCAGCCGCCCAGGCCGGCCACCGAGCTATGGAAAATCCGCACCCCGGTGTCCAGCGCCGCCAGGATGTTGGCCAGGGCCTGGCCGTAGGTGTCGTGGAAATGCCCGGACACCTGGGTGTCCAGGCGGGCGATGTCTCCCACGGCGTTCAATACCCGCTGCACCTGGGCGGCCGTGCCCACGCCTATGGTGTCGGCCACGTCGATTTCGTCGCAACCCAGGCGCAGCAGGCGCTGGGCCACGTCCACCACGGCGGCCACCGGGACTTCGCCCTGGTAGGGGCAGCCCAGGGCGCAGCTGATGCTGCCGCGCAGCCGCAGGCCGGCTTGCCGGGCGGCCGCCGCCACGGGCTCGAAGCGGGCGATGGATTCGGCGATGGAACAGTTGATATTGCGCTGTGAAAAAGCCTCGCTGGCGGCGGCGAAGATCACGACTTCGTCGGCCCGGGCCGCCAAGGCGGCTTCCAACCCGCGCTGGTTGGGGGTCAGGGCTGAATAGATCGTGCCTGGCCGGCGCTGGATGCTCGTCATGACCTGAGCGCCGTCGGCCATCTGCGGCACCCATTTGGGCGACACGAAGGAGGCGGCCTCGATATTGGCGAAGCCGGCTGCCGTCAGGCGGTCGACCAGGGCGATTTTGGTGGCCGTATCGACAAATTGTTTTTCGTTCTGCAGGCCGTCGCGCGGGCCGACTTCCACGATTTTGATGTGTTCGGTCATGAGGGTTCCAGGATGGGGTGGGGGGCGCAGCGGCGGGCCGGCCGGATGGGGCCCGAACGCCGGCCGTCACTGGGACGGATGATTGCCATCATAGCGCGCTGCCCTCGCGGCAAGGCAAGCGCGGGCTGTCCGATGCCGGGATTCGGCGCGTCAGGGCAGGCGCTGGTAGCGGCCGTCGGGCTGGCGCGCGATGCGGCCGTTCAATTCGAGCAGGGTGAGCTGGGTCGTCAGTTGCCCCACCGGCCAGCCCGTGCGCGCCTGCAAGGTATCCGTGTCGGTGGGCTCGAACCCCAGGGCCAGCAGCAACTGGGCTTCGAGGGGCGTGGTCGGCGGGGCGGGCGCCGGGGCAGGCTGGTCGGCGACCAGGGCCAGGCGGGCGGGGGCTTCCGGGGGATCGCCGCCGCTGGTGTCGCGGGCCGGGGGCGTCTGGCTGGCCGGTGGGCGCAGGGTCGGCGGGCACAACAGCCCGGGCAGCGGGCCTTGGCGCAGTTCTTCGACGATGTCCTGGGCGGATTCGACCAGTTTCGCCCCTTGGCGGATCAGGGCGTGGCAGCCGCGTGTCAGGGGCGAATGGATCGATCCGGGGATGGCGAAGACTTCGCGCCCCAATTCGCCCGCCAGGCGGGCGGTGATCAGGGATCCGCTGCGGGCGGCGGCTTCGACCACCAGAATGCCCTGGCTGAGTGCCGCCACGATGCGGTTGCGCTGCGGGAAATGAAACGGCAGCCCCTGTGCGCCCAGGGGAAACTCCGACAGCATCAGGCCGTGCGCCACCAGGCGATGCGCCAGATCGCGGTGGCTGGCGGGATAGACGCGGTCGATGCCGGTGCCCAGGATGGCGATGGTGCCACCGCCCGCCGGGCCGGCGTCCAGGGCCCCGTGGTGGGCTGCGCCGTCGATGCCGCTGGCCAGGCCGCTGACCACGCACCAGCCTTGCCGGGCCAGGTGTCGGGCGAAGTCGTGGGCGTTGCGCAGGCCTTCCGGGGTGGCGCTGCGGGCCCCCACGATGGCCAGCAGGGGGCGGTTCAGGCAATCCAGCAGCCCGTGGGCGAACAGCACGGGCGGCGGGTCGTTGAGCTGCAGCAGGGCTTTGGGGTAATGCGGATCGGCCAGGGTCAGCAGGTGGCGCTGCGGCTGGGAGAGCCAGTGCAGCGTGGCCTCGATGGCGGCCTGGGCGGCCTCGTCGGGGGGCTGGCGCAGGCGGGCCGCCAGCGGGCCGTCCAGGTATTTGATCAATTGGCCGGCGCTGGCCTGGAGGATGTCCTGCGGCAAGCCGAAAACGGACAACAGCAGGCGTATCCGGGCGGCCCCCAGGCCGGGTTCCAGCGTCAGGCGTATCCAGGCGCGTCGTTCGGTGTCGTCTATCGGTGCGGGCATGGAGGGCAGTGTGCCATGTTTCGGTTGCGGGCGGGCGGGGGGTGTGGCGATCCTGTCGCGGCCCGCGGCCCGGGGAAAAGCGGCCCGTGCCCCGGCGGCGCGGCCGCCCCGCTGGGGGCGCCGGGCAAGCTGCTTTATCATAGAGCTTTATCTTTCCAAGAGTCAGGCAATTATCATGGCTTTGCTTCCCATCCTTAAATACCCGGATGCCCGCCTGCATACCGTGGCCAAGCCGGTGCAGCAGGTGGATGACCGCATCCGCCAGCTGGTGCGCGACATGGCGGAAACCATGTACGCCGCCCCGGGGGTCGGCCTGGCGGCCACTCAGGTCGACGTGCACGAGCGCGTCGTGGTGATCGATGTCTCCGAAGACGGCAACGACCTGCATGTGCTGATCAACCCCGAAATCACCTGGAAAAGCGACGAACAACAGGTCTACGAAGAAGGCTGCCTGTCGGTGCCCGGGGTATACGACGAAGTCCAGCGCGCGGCCCGCATCCACGTGCGCGCCCTGGATACGCAGGGCGAACCCTACGAATTCGATGCCGAGGGCCTGCTGGCCGTGTGCGTGCAGCACGAACTGGATCACTTGATGGGCAAGGTGTTCGTCGAATACCTGTCCGTGCTGAAACAAAACCGGATTCGCACCCGGCTGCGCAAACAGCAGCGCGAAGCCCAGCGCGAAGCCGCCGGGGCTTGATCCCATGCGCTTGGTCTTTGCCGGGACGCCGGTATTCGCACAGCAGGCCTTGCAGGCCATTTTGCAGGCCGGCCACCAGGTGGTGGGGGTGCTGACCCAGCCGGATCGGCCTTCGGGGCGCGGCATGAAACTGCAGCCCAGCCCGGTGAAACAAACGGCGCTGGATGCCCGGATCCCTGTGTTCCAACCGCGCAGTCTGCGCCTGGACGGCCGGTTTGCCGAAGACGCCCTGGCCGCCCGGCAGGCTTTGCAGGACCTGGCCCCGGCGGTCATGGTGGTGGCGGCCTATGGGCTGATCTTGCCTCAATGGGTGCTCGATCTGCCTCGGCTGGGTTGCCTCAATATCCATGCCAGCCTGCTGCCGCGCTGGCGCGGGGCGGCCCCGATCCAGCGGGCCATCGAGGCGGGCGACGCCGCCACGGGCGTGACCATGATGCAAATGGACGCGGGCCTGGATACCGGGGCCATGCTGTTGGCGCTGCCCCTGGATATCGGCGCCGAAGACACCGCCGCCACCTTGCACGACCGGCTGGCCGCGCTGGGGGCCGAGGCGGTGCTGCGGGTGCTGGGCCGCCTGGATGCGGGCGACCCCCTGGATGCCGTCCCCCAGCCCCTGGATGGCATTACCTACGCCGAGAAACTGCAAAAATCCGAATCCCCGCTGGATTTTTCCCAGCCGGCGGCGGTGCTGGCGCGCCGGATACGGGCGTTCGACCCTTTTCCGGGCACGACATTGATCCTGCCGGGCCTCGACCAGCCCGTCAAGGCCTGGGCGGCGACGGCCTTGTCCTGGGACGACTGGACGCAGGATGCGGGGCGGGGCGACGCCGGGGCGGGGCGGTCTGCCGTGCCGGGGACGATTCTGCGCCTGGGGGCGGCGGGGGTCGACGTGGCCACCGCGGCGGGCGTGCTGCGCATCACGCAGCTGCAGCGCGCCGGCGGTCGCCGCCAGCCGGCGGCGGTGTTCATGCAGTCGTATCCGGGCCGCTGATCTTTCGGCTTTCGCGTCCCGCCAAGGCCCGGAGGGCGGCGGGGGCCGCGTGCCGCCCGGGTTTTCAGCCGTTGGAGGATTTCTTGCGCGAGGTGTCGATCCCCAACTGCTTCAGCTTGCGGTACAGGTGGGTGCGTTCCAGGCCGGTGCGCTCGGACACCCGGGTCATGCTGTGGTTTTCGTGCAGCAGGTGGTATTCGAAGTAAATGCGCTCGAATTCGTCGCGTGCTTCGCGCAGGGGCTGGTTCAGGGAGATCGACCCCAGGTGGGAGTCGTCCCCCGTCGGGGCGGCTGCGGGCGGCGCCCCGACGGGGGGGCTGCCCGGCGCGCCCAGCGCCGGCGGCTGCGTGAACACGGGATCGGGCGGCATGACCGGGCGTTCGGTGCGCATGCGCATGGCGGCCGGGATGACCGGGCGCGCCAAGCCCGCCGCCACGGTCTTGAGCAGTTTTTGCAGCGTAATGGGTTTTTCCAGGAAATCCACCGCGCCGATGCGTGTGGCCTCGACGGCCGTGTCCACCGTGGCGTGGCCGCTCATCATGATGACGGGCATGTTCAGCAGGCCTTGGCTGGACCATTCTTTCAGCAGGCTGACCCCGTCGATATCCGGCATCCAGATATCCAGCAGAACCAGATCCGGCCGCTGGCGCAGACGATAATCGCGAGCCTGGGCGGCATTTTCGGCAAGCTCTACCGAGTGACCTTCGTCGTAGAGGATTTCGGAGAGTAGTTCGCGGATGCCGATTTCATCGTCGACCACCAGGATTCGGGCCATATCACCTCTCGTGTTGAATACTTGTATTATCCTGTGCCCGGGCGTTTGCGTCCAGCCGCGCGGATGGGGCGGCCAGGTCGGAGAACAGGATGGAGATGCGCGCGCCGCCTTCGGTGCGGTTGGAAATATCCACCTGGGCGCCATGTTCTTCCACGATTTTCTTGACGATCGCCAACCCCAGGCCGGTGCCGGTGGCCTTGGTCGTGACATAGGGCTCGAATACCCGGTGCAGCACTTCGGGGGAAAACCCGGGGCCGTTGTCCGAAACCGTCAGGCAGACGCGTGTCTGGGCGGCCGGGCTGTCCGCTGCGATCAGGCGGGTCTGCACCCGGATTTCGGCGGTGCCCGGCGCGGCATGGGCCTGGGCGGCGTCGCGGGCGTTGGCCAGCAGGTTGTGGATGACCTGGCGCAGTTGCGCGGGGTCGCCCTGGATCGGCGGCAGCGCCGGGCCCAGCCGGGCGTCGATGTGCGCGCCGTTCGGCTGCCGGCCGTGCTCGGTGTCGGCCGGATCCCAGCCGTACAGGCTCAGGACGTCCGCCAGCAGGGTGTTCAGGTCGATGGTCTGCATCTGCGCCGGCGGGGTGCGGGCGTATTCGCGGAAATCGTCGACCATGCGCTTCAGAGAGCTGACCTGGTTGACGATGGTTTGGGTGCTGCGTTGCAGCATCGCGGCGTCTTCCGCGCCCAGGCGGTCGGCCAGCTTCATGGCCAGGCGCTCGGCGGACAGCTGGATCGGTGTCAGGGGGTTCTTGATTTCATGGGCGAGCCGGCGGGCCACTTCGCCCCAGGCCACCGTGCGGTTGGCGGAGATCACCTCGCTGATGTCGTCGAAAACCACCAGGTAGGCGGTTTCGCGGTCTTCCATGACTAGGCGGGAGCCTCGGGCCAGCAGGGTGGCCACGTGTTTCTTGCGTTCGTTGTCCGTGGCGGCTTGCAGTTCGATCTCGAATTGCTGCTGCCAGTAAGGGCGCGTGGACTCGACGGCGTCGTGGGCCGCGAAGGCCTGGCGGATCAGGGCCGCGAAGGCCAGCGCCCCTTCGATGGTTTCCAGGGGGCGGCCCTGGCAAGTGCGCAAGTCCAGGTGCAGGATGGCTTGCGCCCCGTGGTTGAACAGGGTCAGCCTGAAGGCGCCATCGAACACCAGGACGCCCGACGACAGGTTGCTGAGTACGGTTTCCAGGTACAGGTTGCTTTGTTCCAACTGATGGCGGTGGCGATCGACCATGCGCCGGGCTTCGTCCAGTTGGCGGGTCATGGCATTGAAGGACCGGGTCAGCTGGCCGACTTCGTCGCGGGCGGGGGGCTCGGGCAGGGGGCGGTAGTCGCCGACCCCCACGGCCTGGGTGCCCGAGGCCAGTGCCAACAGGGGATGCACCAGCCGCCGGGAGACAGCCAGCGCCGCGACCACGGCGGCGAACATGGCCAGGATCAGGGCCAGGGTCAGGGTAATGCCGTACAGCTTGCGCAGCCCCAGGCGCGACAGGGCCAGCTCTTGGTAGTCCTGGAAGCCTTGCTGCACCTGGCTGGCGTTGTGGGCGATGCTTTCGGGCACGGCCTGGATGACTTGCAGCCAGCGGCTGTCGCCCCCCAGGCCCATGGGGTTGCCCAGGCGGTCGGTGGCGGTGGTCAGGGGGATGATGACCCGCAGGTGCAGGCCGTTGCTGACCGGGCCGCTGGCCGGGCCGATGTCGGCCTCGGCGGCGGCGTAGCCCTGGGCGACGCGCAGCTGGTTCATGACGCTGCTGGGCGGCAGATCGGGCAGTAATTGGCTGAAGTCCGTGCTGGAAAACGCCACCAGCCGGCCATTGCCGGTAAAGACCATGGTCTCGTCGATGTGGTTGGATTCGCGCAGCGCCGTCATCAGCAGGGTGGTTTCGGTGTCGCTGATGTTGTTCAGGCGCAGGGCCATGCCGTGCGCGCGCTGGCTGAGTTCGGCCAGTTGGGCGTCCAGCGCCGCGCGCCCCAGGTTCAGGCCGGCTTCCAGGGCGCTGTCCACGCGCACGTTGAACCAGGACTCGATGGAGCGGGACATGAACTGCACCGACAACACATAGATGATGATGCCGGGCAGCACGCCGATCAGGGTGAAGTACAGGGTGAACCGCGCCGTCAGCCGGGCGCCGAACTGGCGCCTGCGCACCTGGCGCACCAGGCGGATCACCAGCAGGGCCACCCAGGACATCAGGGCCACGGCCAGCACGCCATTGAGCAGCAGCAGCAAATCGTATTGCTGGGCATAGCGCGACGCGTTGCCGGTGGACCACACCAGCAACCCCAGCAGGGCCAGGGCGCTGACGGCGGCGACCAGCAGGGCGATGCGCAGGGTCCAGCGGATCAGTCGCGGGGCGTGTCGTCGGAAAGGGTGAAAGTGAAATTTTTCCATGGGGTGGTCAGTGACCAGGCATTGCTGTTGAGGGCGTCCACCTGGAAAGGACGGGCCAGACGGGCCGTGTCCAGGCGCAGGCGCAGCGCGCCCTTGTATTCCTGGCCGGGTGCCAGGCGGTCGACCGGCGCGACCGGCCAATCGCGGATGTGGCGCACCAGATCCAAGGCTTCGTCCAGCGTGGTCGCGGGCAGCGAGATATCGCCCAGGCTGGTGCGCCATTGGCGGGTCAGGGCATTGAACTGGATGCGCCAGGTCTGCTCGGCCTGGACGATGGTTTTGTCGAACCACCACCAGCGCGGCTCGTGGATGGACAGGTCGATGGTGAAGTACAGGGGGACGCCTTTCTGGGCGGCGTTGCGCAGTTCTCCGCCCAGGGTGAAGTCGATGTCGGCGTCGATGACCAGTTGCCCTTGCCGGGCGGCGGGCTCGATGCGGCTGACCGCGTTGTCCTGGCCATGGGCCGTGGGCAGCAGGTTGGACAGGCAGAGGATCAGGACGAACAGAAGGCGTGGCATACGCGGGACGGCTTGGACATCGGATGGCAGTATTGTTGATGAGGCGGCCGCAGAGTGCAAGCCGCCGGCCCGTCCCGGCGGGCCGGCCGTCAGGACTTCCGCATCAGGGCATAGAAAAACCCGTCGCCCTGATCCGGGCCGCCCGGCAGGATCTGCCCGGGGGCGTCCTGCCGCCGGGCATCCGGGTGGCGCCGCAGAAAGGCCTGGATCTGTTGTTCGCCTTCCTGGGGGAAGATCGAGCAGGTGGCATACAGCAGATGGCCGCCCGGGGCCAGCAGGGGCCACAGGGCATCCACGATGCGGGCCTGCAGCGCTGCGGTGCGGGCCACGTCGTCGGCGCGGCGCAGCCAGCGGATGTCGGGATGGCGGCGCACCACCCCGGAGGCCGTGCAGGGCACGTCGGCCAGGATGGCGTCGAACGGCTGGCCGTCCCACCAGCCGGCCGGGTCGGCGGCGTCGGCGCAGCACAGCCGCACCGCGCTGCCGGCCGGACGCGACGGGCTGTCCGCCCCGGGCGTAGGCTGCGGCGGGCGTGGCGGGGTCGGCGGGCGGGGTTGCGGGGATGGCGCGGCGTCTGCCGCGGGCGTCAGGCGCAGGCGCCGCAGGTTGTCGGCCACGCGGGCCAGGCGCCGGGCATCGCTGTCCAGGGCGGTGAGCGACAGCGTGTGGCGCTCCAGCAGGTGGGCGGTCTTGCCGCCCGGGGCGGCGCAGGCGTCCAGCACGCGCATGCCGTCTTGCAGGGGCAGCAGTTCGCCCGCCCGTTGGGCGGACGCGTCCTGCACCGACCACCAGCCTTGCTCGAAGCCCGGGATGTCGCGCACGGGGCAGGCCCGCGCCAGGATCAGCCCCGCGCCGGCCACCGGCCGGGCGGCGATGCCCGCCTGCCGCAAGCGCGCCAGCAGGTCGTCGCGCGACAGCTGGCGCGTGTTGACGCGCAGCGTCAGCGGCGGGGGCTGGTCGGCGGCCTGCAGGATGGCTTGCCATTGCTGCGGCCAGGCCTGCCGCAGGGCGGCCACCCACCAGTCCGGGTGGTTCCAGCGGGCCAGCGGCTGGCTGAGGATTTGCCCGGACAGGGCGGCGCGTTCACGGCCATAGCGGCGCAGAACCGCGTTGACCAGCGCCTTGGCGGGCCGCGTCTTGCGATGGGACTGGGCCGCCTGCACCATCTGGTGAACCAGCGTGTGTGCTGTGTAGATCGGCGTGCCCGGGGCCGGGGCCGCGCCCTCGGCCTGCCGCAGGCTGGCTTCCAGCAGACTCAGGCCCAGCAGCAGCAGGGCTTCGGTCAGGCGATCCGGCGGGCGCCGGGGCGCCAGGATGGTGCGGGCTGTCTGGGCGAAACCCAGCTGGCGCATGGCATGAAAGGCCAGGGCCTGGGCGCCCGGGCGCAGGACGGCGGGGGCTTGTTCCAGCGTATCGGACAAGGAGCGCCCCGCCAGCACTCCCTGGATCGCCTGGGCGGCGGCCAGCAGTTGCTGCGACAGGGCGACTTCGCCGGGCCGGGAAGATGAGGAACCATGTGTCACGGGGGTCGTGTCCTGTGTCAACCGGGCGGCGGGTCAGCGTGTGCCGGATGGGGGGTCGTCGGGTTTGCGCGGGACGACCCTGGGCGGCGGCTTGCCGGCCGCCAGGGGCTGGGCGCGCTTGAACACCGTGACGGGCAGGTCGCCGAACACCCCGCGCCGCGCCGCCACCCGCCAGGCGTGGCCGTAGGCGACTTCCAGGCTCAGGTGGAGGGTGCCGTCGGCGTGGCGACGGCGTTCCAGAGCCTGGATCAGGCGCTTGCGCCAGTCGCGGCCCGCCAGCCCCGGGCGGCGCTGGTCGTGGGGATTGCCGCCCAGGGCCTGGACGTCCTGCAGCAGTTTGTCGGCGGTCTTGTAGGTCAGGGTGATGACTTCCTGATCCATGACGGGGTCGGCAAAACCCACTTGCAGCATCAGGTCGCCGAAATCGTGCATGTCCACGAATTCCATGGCTTGGGTCTCCAGGCCGGCCTCTTGAACCGCGTCGCGCAGTTCGCGCAGCGACCCCGGCCCCAGGCTGGAATACATGGCCAGGGCATCGTTGCGCAGGATGCGCCGCCATTCCTGCAGCACCAGATGGGGTTCGGGGTGCCAATGCAAGGCCAGGTTGGACCACACCAGATCCAGGCTTTCGTCGGGCAGGCCGGTGTCGGCCAGGTCGGCCTGCAGGAAATCGGGCTGGGGCGTGGGCTTGTTGCGCAGGCGGTGCCAGAACCCGGGTTTGCTGAGGTAGCGCGACCGCGCCGTGTCCAGCAGCGTGGCGCAGTGATCCTGGCCGGTGTAGTGCATGTCGGGGTATTGCGCGCGCAACGGATCCAGCGCGTGCGCCGCCCCGCACCCGGCGTCCAGGATGTCGTGCGGCTTGAGGCGGATATAGCTGAGGCGGCGCAGCATGCGCTGGGCGATTTCGCCGAACAGGAACTGCGGGGCATCCAGGGGCGCGCGCCGGGCGAACTGGCGCGCCACGGCGGCGGGGTCGATGGGGAGGCGGGGAAGCTGTGGCATAAACAGTCAAGACGGCGTCCGACGCGGCGCTTTCCGTGCTGAGATGGCGTCTGCGATGGACAAAGAAGAAGGTGACATTATGCGGCATCTCCCTGCTTGGCGCGACTGGCGGCGATGGATTCCGGCGGAATGCCCCGGCTGCGGCCGGCGCCAGCCCGGCCAGGGGCTGTGCGCCCATTGCCTGGGGCAACTGGCCTGGGATCGGGCCGTGCCCTATTGCCCGGTCTGCCGGCATCCTTTACGGGCCGGGGGGTGCCCCGATTGCCCTCCCGGGGGGCCGGCATACGATCGGGTCGTGGCGGCGTTTGCCTATGCCGGCCTGGGCCGCGATCTGCTTCAGGCCTATAAGACACGCCGGTGCCTGGCCCTGGCCCCGGTGCTGGCGGATCATCTGGCGGCGGCGGTGCGGCAGGCCGAGGCGTTGCAGCCGCCGCCCGACTGGATCGTGCCTGTGCCTGCCCGCCGCCAGGGCGTGCGGGCACGCGGTTTCAGCCCGGCGGCGGAACTGGCGCGGCTGCTGGCGGCGCGCCTGGGGGTGGTTTATGCGCTGGATCGCGTGCATCGGCGGCACGATGGCGCCCGGCAAGCGGGCTTGAACCGGGCGCAGCGCCTGCACGCCCCGCAGGGGGTGTATGCCTGCGGCCCGTCCGCTGCGCCTGCGCGGGGCGGCGGGCGGGCACCGGGGCCTTGGGCCGGCGCCCGCGTGGCGGTGGTGGACGATGTCCTGACCACGGGGGCCACCCTGCAGGCGGTGGCCCGCGTCCTGAAGGCCGCCGGCGTGGCGCATGTCCAGGGCTGGGTGCTGGCGCGCACTGTGTCCGGCCGGTTCTCGGACGCTCGGGCCGCCGCGCCGCCGGGGCCGGACGGCCGCGCTTTACAATGAACGCGCTTCCATCCACCGCGTGTGCGCCCATCATGTTTCATATTGTGCTTGTCGAACCCGAAATTCCGCCCAACACCGGCAATATCATCCGGCTGTCGGCCAACACGGGCGCGTTCCTGCACCTGGTGCGCCCCTTGGGCTTTCCCCTGGACGACGCCCGCATGCGCCGCGCCGGGCTGGATTATCACGAATGGGCCGACATGCGGGTGCATGATAGCCTGGATCAGGCCCTGGCGGCGATTGGCGGCGATCCCGTCCGGCGCTTTGCCTTGACGACCAAGGGTTCGGCGTTGATCGGGCAGTGCCCGTTGCAGCCTGGGGATGTGTTCGTGTTCGGTCGTGAAACGGCGGGTTTGTCGGCGGCGCAACTGGCCCTTTTCCCCCCGGCGCAGCGCCTGCGGCTGCCGATGCGGCCGCAGCAGCGCAGCCTGAATCTATCCAATGCGGTGGCGGTGACGGTGTTCGAGGCCTGGCGGCAGGCCGGCTACAGCGGGGGCATTTGATCCGGGGCAGCCGTCATTCGGGCCGGGCGTCGCGCGCCAGCAGGCTGGCCACGGCGTGGCGGGGGGATATCCCGTCGAACAGCACCTGGCAGACGGCCTGGGTGATGGGGAGATCCAGGCCGTGCTGTCGTCCCAGCGCCCAGGCCGCCTGGGCGCAGCGCACGCCTTCGGCTGTCATGCCGCCCGCCAAAATCGCTTCCAGCCGCTGCCCCTGGCCCAGGGCCAGCCCCACTTGGCGGTTGCGCGACAGATCGCCCGTGGCGGTCAGAACCAGGTCGCCCAGGCCGGTGAGGCCCATGAAGGTTTCGGCATGGCCGCCCAGGGCCACCCCCAGGCGCTGGATTTCCGCCAGGCCCCGGGTGATCAGGGCGGCCCGGGCGTTGGTGCCCAGCTGCAGGCCGTCGCTGATGCCGCAAGCGATGGCCATGACATTTTTCAGTGCGCCGCCCACTTCGACGCCGATGGTGTCGCGGGTGGTGTAGATGCGCGCCTGGCGCCCATGGAATGCGGCTTGCGCGGCGGCGCCGGTATCCGCCCAGGCGCTGGCCAGGCTCAGGGCCACCGGCAGCCCCTGGGCCACCTCGCGGGCGAAGGAAGGCCCCGACAGCACGCCGGTATGCAGCCAGGGCCGCTGCGCCAGCGCGCTGTCGACGATCTGATGCGGCCATTGCCGGGTATCCGGGCTGATGCCTTTGCAGGTCCACACCAGATGCACCGGCCCGGGCAGGGTCGCCGGCAGGCTGTCGGACAGGCGCTGGCAGAGATCGGCCAGGCCCGCCATGGGGACGCCCAGCACGATCAGGCGGATGGCCTGCGCCGGCCCCCAGGCCATGTGATCCAGGGCCTCGGTCCAGTCGGCGGTGGCCCGCAGGGTATCGGGCAGCGGGATGCCGGGCAGGTAGCGTGGATTTTGCCGGCTTTGCCGCACGGCCTGGGCGATGTCGGGATCGCGCGCCCACAGCAGGACATCGGCCTGGGGGCAGGCCAGGGCAGCCAGGGCGGTGCCCCAGCTGCCTGCGCCAAGCACGGACAGCCGGACGGACGGCATGGCGGCGTGCGTCAGTTGCGGGCGCCGGGGGGCAGGATCAGGCCGGAGTCCTCGCCCTCTTGGGCGGGCTGGCCGCCTTGCTGCTGCGCCAGGCGCTGTTCGTACAGGGCCTGGAAATTCATTTCGCTGAGATGCAGCGGGGGCAGGGACGTGCGGGTAATGGCGTCGGCCACGCTGGCGCGCAGGTACGGGTACAGCATGGTGGGGCAGACGATACCCAGTAGGGGGTCGAGCTGTTCGGCGGGGATGTTGGCGGCCTCGAAGATGCCGGCCTGGCTGAGTTCGACCAGGTACAGCACCTTGTCGCCGATGCGCGTGGTGACGGTGGCGGTGACGGTGGATTCGAACACGGTTTCGGCCAGTTGCTGCCCGCCGACCTGGATGGAGACTTCGACGGTGGGGCCTTCCTGCTCCAGGAAAATCGCCGGGGCATTGGGCATTTCCAGGGATAGGTCTTTGACGTAGGTGCGTTGCAGGCCGAAGCTGGGGGCCTGGCCGTTGCCGGATTGGTTTTCTTCAGACATGGAGGGTTCCGTGGGTAAGGGGTGGGTGGACGAAGGACGGATCAGGCCTGCAGCAGCGGCAGCAGGTCATTGGCGCGATCCAGGGCGGAAAGGTCGTCGTAGCCGCCGATGTGGCGCTCGTCGATGTAGATCTGGGGCACCGTGCGCCGCCCGGTGCGTTCCATCATGAGGGTGCGCTGGGCGGGGTCGCGGTCGACGTATATTTTATGGATATCCTGGACGCCGCGTTGTTTCAGCAGCATTTCGGCGCGGGTGCAGTAAGGGCACACGCTGGTGCAGTACATGGTGATCTGGGCCATGGGAAAGGGTCCTATCAGGATTTTTTGAGCGGCATGCCGCCTTCGGCCCAGGCTGCCAGGCCGCCATCCAGGCAGGATACCTGTTTGAAGCCATGTTTGCGCAGCTGGGTCAGGGCGCGGGCGCTGTCGCGCCCACGGGCGTCGACCAGCACGATGGGTTTGTCCTGGGGCAGGGTGCCGAGGTGGGATTCCAGCGTGTCCAGGGTGATGTTGCGCGCCTGGGGGATGTGACCGGTCTTGAATTGGTCGGCGGGGCGGATGTCGATGAACAGGCCCTGTTCGCGGTTGACCTGCTGCACGGCGTCGGCCACGGCCAGGCGGGGCACGGAACGCCCGCGCCCCAGGTTGGGCCACATCAGCATGGCGCCGGATGCCAGGGCGATCAGCAGGATCCAGAGGTTGTTCTCGCTAAGTAAAAAGTCCACGGGCGTTCCTGTAACAGAGGTCGGAAAGAGTTGTATGCTGGAGGATTATAAAATGGTCCGCAGTTTTCAACTTTGCAGGCGTTTTCATCATGCACAAACTGGTTCTCATGCGCCATGGCGAAAGCCAATGGAATCTCGAAAATCGCTTCACCGGCTGGACCGACGTCGATCTGACCGATACCGGCCGGGCGCAAGCCACGCAGGCGGGCCAGTTGCTGCGCCAGCAGGGCTATGTCTTCGACCAGGCGTTTTCCTCGGTGCTGAAGCGCGCCATCCGCACCCTGTGGCTGGCCCTGGACGCCCTGGATGCCATCCATACCCCGGTGCGCCTGGATTGGCGCCTGAACGAACGCCATTACGGCGCTTTGCAAGGCCTGAACAAGGCCGAAACCGCCGCCCGGTATGGCGAGGCCCAGGTGCTGCAGTGGCGCCGCGCCTACGACGTCGCGCCGGATCCCTTGTCGGCGGACGACCCGCGCCATCCCCGCTTCGATCCGCGCTATGGGCAGGTGCCGGCCGACCAGCTGCCGGCCACCGAATGCCTGCGCGATACGGTCTCGCGGGTGGTGCCGTACTGGGATGCGGCCATCGCCCCCGCGATCCGGTCGGGCCAGCGGGTGCTGGTGTCGGCCCATGGCAACAGCCTGCGGGCGCTGATCAAGCACCTGGACGGGATTTCCGACGCCGACATCATCGGCCTGAACATCCCCACGGGCCAGCCGCTGGTCTACGAGCTCGATGCCGACCTGCGGCCCCTGCGCCATTACTACCTGGGCGACCAGGATCAGATCCAGGCGGCCATGCAGGCGGTGGCCAATCAGGGCAAGGCGGTCTAGGCCAGGCGTCCTGTCTGGTCCATCCGGTGCTGTGGGTGGCTCTCCGTGCATAAGAAGGCGGTTGTTCGTGCATAAAATCCGCAAGCGGGGCGCTGCGCTGCGCCGTTTCGGCCTGGCGCTGGCGCTGGGCCCGGTGCTGTCCCTGGCGGCGCTGGGCGCCCGGGCGCAGCCCGACCTGCAGACGCGGCAATCCCAGGCGCAGCAAGACCGCGCGGCGTTGCGCCAGCAGATCGACGTGCTGCGCAAAAACATCGAATCCTCCGAATCGGCCCGCGCGGATGCCAGCGCCGCCCTGAAAGATTCCGAGCAGGCCATCTCCGAGATCAGCCGCCAGTTGCACGATCTGGATCAGCGGCGCCAGGCTTTGGATGTCACCCTGTTGCAGCTGCAGTCCTCGCAGCAGCAGCAGACGGTCGAATTCGATCGCCAGCGCCAGGCCCTGGCGGATCAATTGCGCGCCCAATATGCCAGCGGCCTGTCGCCCTGGACGGCCCTGCTGTCCGGGCGCGACCCGCAGGACATCGGGCGCGAACTGGCCTACCTGGCCTATGTCTCCCGGGCCCGCGCCGAGGCGCTGCAGTCTCTGCAGGCCACGGTCGACCGCCTGGCCGACTTGCAGCGGCAAACCGATCAAAGCCAGGCCGAACTCACGGCCTTGCAGGCCGAAACGTTGCGGCAGCAGCAGGCCCTGCGGGATCAGCAGGTTCAGCGCCGCCAGGTTTTGGCGGAGATCCAGACACGCTTGAACGATCAGCAGCGGCGGGCAAAGGATTTGAAGGCGCGCGATGCCCGTCTGGGGGGGCTGATCGACTCCCTGGAAAAGGAAATCGCCCGGGCCGAGGCCCGCCGCCAGGCCGCCTTGAAGGCCGAGGCCGAGCGTCGCGCCCGGGAACGCGCCGAGGCCGAGGCTGCGCGCCGCGCCCAGGCCGAGCAGGCGCGTCGCGCGGCGGCGGCAGCGGCAGAGCAGGCCGCCCGCGCCGCGCAGGCCGAAGCATCCCAGGCTGAAGCGTCCCAGGCCGAGGCCGCTCAGGCTGAAGCGTCGCGGGCCGCGGCTGCCGCCCAGGCCGAAGCCGCGCAAACGGCAGCATCTGAAGCCGAAACCGCCCAGGCCGCCCCGTCTGCGCGGGCGGACACGGCGCCCGATGGCGCGGCGGACGGAAAATCCTCGGGTGTCCGGGAGGCGTCGGCGGATCCGTCGCGCGCCGAGGACGACGACCCGGTCATGCCGGAACAAGGGTTTCCGGGGTTGAAAAAGGGCCTGCCCCGCCCTGTGGCGGGCGAGGCGCTGGGCCGTTTCGGCACCCAGCGGCCCGATGGCGGCCTGTGGCGCGGCGTCGTGTTGCGTAGCGCCGCAGGCACGCCGGTGCGGGTAGTGGCGCCGGGCCGGGTGGTCTATGCCGGCTGGCTGGCCGGTTTCGGTAATCTGCTGATCGTCGATCACGGGCGGCAGTACCTGAGCGTGTATGGCTACAACCAGGCGTTGCTGAAGCAGGTGGGCGATATCGTGCGCCGGGGAGACATTGTGGCGCAGGTGGGGGCCACCGGCGGGCAGGTCGATCCCGGCCTGTACTTCGAACTGCGCCATCAGGGGGCTCCGATCAATCCCCAACTATGGCTGCAGCCTTAATTTCTGTACTATGTTGGGTCTGGCGCGCTGTGATTCCGATGGCGGGCCTTATGGCGGCATGGTCGCACATTCAGTGACACGTTCAGGGATACGCATGGGCATCCGAAACAAAAAATCATTTGGCTGGATTATGGCGGGGTTTCTGGCCGGGGTCTTGGTCAGCCTGGGGATTACCGCAGCCGCCCAGAAGGCCGAGCCCCTGCCCCTGAAGGCCCTGCAGCAGTTCGCCAATGTGTACGGCGCCATCAAGTCCAGCTACGTCGAACCCGTTGCGGATCAGCAACTCATCGACGATGCCATCCGGGGGTTGTTCACCGACTTGGATCCGCACTCTCTGTACCTGGACGAAGAAGGCTACAAGCAGATGCAGGACATCACCCGGGGCGGTTTTGGCGGCCTGGGCATTGAAATCGGCACCCAGGACAACATGCCCAAGGTCATCGCCCCCATCGAAGACACGCCCGCGGCGCGGGCCGGCATCCTGACGGGCGATCTCATTACGCACATCGACGGCCAGCCCACCAAAGACCTGCCGCTTAACGAAGCGGTCAAGAAAATGCGCGGCGATCCCGGCACGCCGATCGACCTGACCATCCAGCGCGTGGGCAGCGCCAAGCCGCTGAAATTCCATATCGTGCGCGAAATCATCAAGACCCAAAGCGTGCGCGGTGAAATGCTGGCCCACGACATAGCCTATGTGCGGATCAGCCAGTTTCAGGAACGCACCACGGCCGACCTGATCAAGCTGCTGGCCGGGTTCGCCAAGAAACAGCCGCCCAAGGGCCTGATCCTGGATTTGCGCAACGACCCGGGGGGGCTGCTGAACGCCGCCATCGGGGTCACGTCCGTCTTTATCGAACCGGGCAAGCTGGTGGTGTCCACCAAGGGCCGCATCCCTTCGTCCAACGAAGAATTCTACGCCCGCTCCCCCAACCGTGATCACGGGGTCGAAACCAATACGGCGCTGCCCCCCTGGACGCGCACGGTGCCGATGGTCGTGCTGGTCAATATCGGCTCGGCATCGGCCTCGGAAATCGTGGCGGGGGCCTTGCAGGACTACAAGCGCGCCAAGATCATCGGCAACCGCACCTTTGGCAAGGGGTCGGTGCAGTCCTTGCTGCAGCTCAGTGAAGACACCGGCATCAAGCTCACGACGGCGCGCTACTACACGCCCAGCGGGCGCTCGATCCAGAACACCGGCGTGATGCCCGATTATCCGGTGGACGACAGCGCCGCCGGCAACCTGTTTCGCATGCAGCGCGAAGTCGACCTGCAGCACCATCTGGGCGGCCAGGCGGATGCCGCGCCGGCGGAAGCGGACGCCGACGACGACTTCGTCCAGGGCGAAATCAAGATGTTCAAATTCGGCGGGGACGACGACTGGCAACTGCGGCAGGCCATCAATGCCCTGCAGGGGCGGCCGATCCTGAAATCCGATCCCGCCCTGGTGCGCCAGGCGCGCGCCGAGGCGGCCGCCGGCCAGTCCGCCGAGGCTGAAAAAAAAACCTTGAATAAGGGCGATTACCCGGAATCGGTGGATCGCTACCGCATCACGCCCGAAGGCATGATCAAGGTTCAGTGATGCCGCCGCCGACCCTGGATGATGCGCGCTTGATGCGCTATGCCCGGCATATCCTGCTGGACGAGCTGGGCGTCGAGGGCCAGGAACGCCTGCTGGCCGCCCGGGTGCTGATCGTGGGCGCCGGCGGGCTGGGTTCGCCGGCGGCCTTGTACCTGGCGGCGGCGGGGGTGGGCCGGCTGGTGCTGGTCGACGACGATGTGGTCGAACTCAGCAACCTGCAGCGCCAGATCCTGCACACCACGGCCGGGCTGGGCCAGCCCAAGGCCGAGTCCGGGCGCCGGGCCCTGCTGGCCCTGAATCCCGACATCCAGGTGCGGGCGCGGGTCGAACGGCTGGACGAGGCCCGCCTGCGCGTGCTGGCCGCCGAGGCCGATCTGGTGCTGGACTGCTGCGATAACTTCGCCACCCGGCATGCCATCAATCGGGCGTGCGTGGCCACGCGCACGCCCCTCGTATCGGGGGCGGCCATCAAGTTCTCCGGCCAGGTCAGCGTGTACGATTTGCGCCGGGACGATTCCCCCTGCTATTACTGCCTGTTTCCCGAGGCCGACGACGTCGAGGAACTGCGCTGCGCCACCACGGGGGTACTGGGGCCGCTGCTGGGCATGGTGGGCAGCGTGCAGGCCACTGAGGCCATCAAGCTGCTTGCCGGCCTGGGCGACCCCCTGGTGGGACGCTTGCTGTCGGTGGATGCCTTGCGCATGCAATGGCACACCATCCGCTTCAAGCGAGATCCGGGCTGCCCGGTATGCGCCCGGCGCGCGCCTGCAGCAGCAGGGTGCTCAGGCGGTTGATCCGCGCGTCCACGTATAAATTGCGGCCATGCTGCCGGCGCGCGAAGGGCGACCCGGGATGGTACAGGTAGGCCGTGCGCATGCCCGATTGGCGGGCGGGTTTCAGGTTTGTCAGGGTGTCTTCGACCAGGATGATGCGCCCGGGGGGCACCCCGAGGCGGGCGATGATCTGCTGCATCAGCGCCCGCGACGGCTTGGGGCGGGGCAAGCCCATGGGCATCATGTGGTCGATGGCCCACAGGCCGTCGAATTCCTGGGCGATCCCCAGCGCCCGCAGCACCCGGCGGGCATAGTGCGCCGGGGCGTTGGTCAGCACGATGCGCCGGCCGGGCAGGCTGCGCAGGCGGGCTTTCAGCCCGGTTTCGGCATGTACCAGGGGGCGCACGTCGAAATCGTGGCAGGTGGCCAGGAATTGCTGCAAATTGACCCCGTGATGGCGGGCCAGGCCGATGGCCGTGGCGCCGTAGCGCTGCCAGTAGCGCCGCCGCAACTGGTCGGCCTGGTCGGCGGACACCCCCAGGGCCTGGGCCACGGCGGCCCCCATGCGCTGGTCGATCTGCCCGAAGATGCCGCGCGAGGCGTCGTGCAGGGTGTTGTCCAGGTCGAACAGCCAGACCGGATCCGCCGGGCCGATGGGCCGCCCCCGGCGCAGCGGGCCCAGGGGGCGCAAAGGGCTCATCAGTGCGAGCTGATCATGGTGCCGACGCCGCGATCCGTGAGGATTTCGAGCAGCAGGCAATGGGGGACGCGCCCGTCGATGACATGCACGGAATTGACGCCGTAGCGGGCCGCGTCCAGGGCGGAGGAGATTTTTGGCAGCATGCCGCCCGACAGGGTGCCGTCCTGAAACAGGGCGTCGATGGTCTGGGCCGACAGGCTGCGCAGCAATTGGCCGGATTTGTCCAGCACGCCCGGGGTGTTGGTGAGCATGACCAGTTTTTCGGCCCCCAGGACTTCGGCCATCTTGCCGGCCACCACATCGGCGTTGATGTTGTAGGCCTGGCCGTCCGTGCCATAGCCGATGGACGAGATGATCGGGATGAACTGGTCGTCCTGCAGGGCCTTGACCACGGCGGGCTCGATACGCTCGATGTCGCCCACGAAGCCGATGTCCAGGGTCTCGCCCGGGTGTTCGGGGTCGGGCATCAGTTTTTTTCGCGCCAGGATCATGCCGCCGTCCTTGCCGGTCAGGCCCACGGCCTTGCCGCCGGCTTCGTTGACCATCATGACGATGTCCTGCTGCACCTGGCCGCCCAGCACCCACTCGACGACTTCCATGGTCTCGGCGTCGGTGACGCGCATGCCCTGGATGAAGGTGCCTTCCTTGCCGATGCGCTTCAGGGCGCTGTTGATCTGCGGCCCGCCGCCGTGCACGACCACGGGGTTGAGGCCCACCAGTTTCAGCAGGACGACGTCGTGGGCGAACGTGCGCTGCAGGTGCTCGTCGGTCATGGCGTTGCCGCCGTATTTGATGACGACCGTCTTGCCGTGGAAGCGGCGAATGTACGGCAGGGCCTCGGACAGGACTTCGGCCTGGATGGAGGCCGACTGGGCCGGTGCGGTATCTGCGGGGTGGGTCATGAAGCCAGGGCCTTTTCTACTGTGGCCATGAAGGCCTGTTCGTCGTAGTTTCCGAGGTAGCGCTTGATGATGTTGCCGCGCTTGTCGATCAGGATTGCCGTGGGGGTCAGGCGGATGTCGCCGAAGGCCTTGGCGATGGTGCCCTGGGCGTCGATCACCACGGGAAATGGCAGCTGCCGGGACTCGGCGTAGTTCTTGACGTAGCTGGGCGGGTCGTATTCCATGGCCACGCCGATGGTGTCGAAACCCCGGGGTTTGAGGGCTTGGTAGTGGCGGATGGTGTCGGGCATCTGGGCGATGCAGGTGGTGCAGCTGGTGGCCCAGAACTTGACCAGCACGACCTTGCCGCGCAGGTCTTGGGTGGTGACGGTATGGCCGTTCAGGTCGGTGAAGGCGACATTGGGCGCCGCCTGGGCGGCCCCTTGGGTTTGCCAGAGCGCGACCGCCCCGCCCAGGGCGACGGCGGCGGCCAGGCCAAGAAAGATTTTTTTCATTGCACGGGCATGGGTTGCGCGCCCGCATTGCCGTCAGCCGAAGACGGCGGCGTGGCGCTGGAAGCACTGGGTTCGATCACGGGGGCCGGCTTGCCCTCGTCGGTGATGAGGCTTTCCCGCGAAACGATCTGGAACAATTTTACAACCTGGTTGACGCCATTGACGCTGGCCGCGGCGCCGGCGGCCAGGTCGCCTTCGGTGGCGGTGACCTTGCCCATCAAGTAGACCACCCCCCGGTGCGTGGTGAGTTTGATGGTGCGAAACGGCACGTTTTTGGTGCCGATCAGCTGGCTCTTGACCTTGGAGGTGATCCAGGTGTCGTTGGTGCGGGCGCTCAGGGGGGTGAGCGGGCCCACGCGCAGATAGTTGTCCACGCTGGTGACCTGGGGCGTGACCCGGGCCAGGTCGGCCGCCTTCTGGCGGTCGGCGTCGGTGGCCACGTCGCCCGCCAGCAGCAGCCTGCCCGCATAGGACATGGCCGTGATGTTGGCGGTGTCGCCGAAGGCCTTGGTCATGTCGTTGGCCACCCGGAGCTCGATGGTCTGGTCGTCGACCTGTTCGCCGGTGGTGCGGCGATCCGTCGCCACCGAGGCGGTGGTGGCGGCGGCGCCGCCGACCAGCAGGACGCCGCAGCCCGGCAGGGCCAGCAGGCAGGCCAGGGCGAGCAGGATGCGGGACAGAGGGCGCAGGGACAAAGGCATCATCAGAGGGGGTCTCCGAGGAGCAGGGCGTCGATGCCGTCGCACAGGGCGTGCAGCAGCAGGATGTGGACTTCCTGGATGCGCATGGTGCGATCGTGCGGGACGCACAGGTGAATATCGGTTTCGTACAGCAGCGTGTTGACCTGGCCGCCGCCCTTGCCGGTCAGGGCGATGACCTGCATTTCGCGGTCGTGGGCGGCTTCGATGGCCTTGATGACGTTGGGCGAATTGCCGCTGGTGGAAATGGCCACCAGAACATCGCCGGGCTGGCCCAGGGCGTTGACCTGGCGCTCGAAGACGGCGGAGAAGCTGTAGTCGTTGCCCACGGCCGTCATGATGGAGGTGTCGGTATTCAGGGCGATGCCGGCCAGGGGCAGGCGGTCGCGCTCGAAGCGGCCGACGAGTTCGGCCACGAAATGCTGGGCGTCGGCCGCCGAGCCCCCGTTGCCGCAGGCCAGGATGCGGGCGTTGTTGGTCAAGGCGCCGAACAGCAGTTCGGCACCGGCCGCGAGGGCGGGGGCGAGCTCGCGGGCGCTGGCTTTGAAGGTGTCAATGGCATCGTCGAAGTGCGATGTCATTCGAGAGGTCATGTCCATGCCTGAATTATCGCATGACTGGGCCGCTGTAACGTAAGCAGGCGTGTGCCGTCAGGGGCGTGTGCTGTCAGCGGGCGTGTGCCGCGCCGCGTGGCCCGCCGCGTGGCCCGCTGCCGGCATCAGGTGCGGAACGCATCGGCGATCCACTGGATTTCGCCCGCCTGCAGGCCGATGACGTCGAAGCGGCAAGGGGGAATGCGCCCGGCGAAATGGTGGCGGGCGATGAAGGGCAGGAAATATTGCGCCGCCCGGATCAGGCGGGCCTGCTTGGTCCGGTTTACACTGGCGACGGCCCCGCCATAGCGCATGTGCCGGCGCTGGCGCACTTCGATGAACAGCAGCGTGTCCCGCCAGCGGGCCACGATGTCGATTTCGCCCGCCCGGCAATGCAGGTTGCGGGCCAGGATCCGCGCCCCGTGGCTTTCCAGGTGGGCGCAGGCCCGGGTTTCGGCGGCATGCCCCTGGCGCTGGCTGGGTGAGCCCGGGGCCAGCGGCTGTCCCGCGTGGCGGCGCGATTGGCGTGCCGTCGCCTGCCGGCCGCCGCGCCGGCGACGGTCGTGGGCCTGCGCCTGGGCCGCCTGGGCGCGGTCGTAGGCCGTGTCTTGGGGGGTGGTCGCCATCGGGCTTGGCTTCTATTCGATGAAAAGGATTTCAGTATGACGCACGCGCCGTTGGATGACAGCGCACTGACGTGGAAACGTCACGCGGACCTGGTGGCGGGGCAGCATTGGCCTGAAGCCAGCCTGTACGTGGTGGCCACGCCGATCGGCAATCTGGGGGATCTCAGCCTGCGCGCCTGGGAGGCCCTGCGCCGCTGCGCGGCGATTGCCGCGGAAGACACGCGCACGACCCGTTTGCTGCTGGACGCGTGGGGCATTTCCACGCCGCTGCTGGCGGCGCACCGCCACAACGAGCAGCAGGCCGCCGACCTGATTGTCCAGCGCCTGGCCGCGGGGGAGCGCATCGCCCTGGTGTCCGATGCGGGCGCGCCCGCCGTCAGCGACCCGGGGGCGCGCATCGTGCGCCAGGTGCGGGCCGCGGGCTATCGGGTCGTGCCCTTGCCCGGGCCCAGCGCGGTGGTGGCCGCCTTGATGGCCAGCGGGGCCACACGCGATGACGAGCCTGGTTTCGTTTTTGCGGGGTTTCTGCCCGCCAAGACGCAGGCTCGGCGCAAATGGCTGTCCCGCTGGCTGGATTGGCCCATTCCCGTGGTGCTGTTCGAAACGCCGCACCGCTTGCGGGCGGCCCTGGCCGATCTGCTGGATTTGGCGGGGCCGGGCCGGACGTTGACCCTGGCCCGGGAACTCAGCAAGCGCTTCGAGGAAATCCACACCCTGCCGCTGGGCGAGGTGGCCGGCTGGCTGGCCCAGGATGCCCATCGCACCCAGGGCGAATTTGTCCTGATCCTGCATGCGGCCCCCGCCGCCGAGGCGGCGGATACGCTGTCCGCGGATCAGGTGCGGGTGATGCGCGCCCTGCTGGCGGAACTGTCCGTGCGCGATGCCGCCCGGATCGGCGCCGCCGCGACGGGCGTGCCGCGCGACCGCCTGTATCAATGGGCCCTGGACGCCGCGCCGCCGGCGAACGGGTGACGCCCGCCCCCCGCGAGGGGGCCGAACCGGGCTTGTCGCCGCCGCGCTGCGGCGTCCGTTCAAAGCCCCTGGATCAGGGCGATGATGGGGTGATAGCCCACGCTGGCCGATACGCTGCCCGCAACCTGGTTGGCGTGCTCTCTGGATGCGAAAGGCCCCAGCAAGACCTTGTGCAAGGGGGGCTGGAAGCTGACCACCGCCTGGCCCAGGCTGTCGTCCATTTGCAGGTTGATGCGCTGGGCCAGCGCCTGGGCGTTGTCGGCCGAGGAAAACGCGCCGAACTGCAGGTAGATGCCGTTGCCGGCCAGCGCGTGGCCGGCAACGGCCCTCGCCGGCGCGCTGTCGGTCATGGTCTGCTGGATGGCATCGGCTGCCGGCACCGGGAGGGCGGCGGGCGCCGCCGCCAGCAGGGCGTTGGTGGCGGGCGGCAGTGGCGGCGGTGGTGGTGGCGGCGCGCTGACGGCCGTGCGGGTGGCCGGCGCGCCCGAGGCCCCCGGATCGCGCCCCGCCAGGATGTCGGCATTGGTGATGGCTTGCACGATCACCCGGCCGCTGCCCGGGCCGATCAGGCCCAGCTTGGCCGCGGCGACATAGGACAGGTCGATGATGCGGCCCGGGTGGAACGGGCCGCGGTCGTTGATGCGCACCGTGATGGAACGCCCGTTGGCCTGGCTGGTGACGCGCGCGTAACTGGGCAGCGGCAGGGTAGGATGGGCGGCGGTCATGGCGTACATGTCGTAGGTTTCGCCATTGGCGGTCTTGGCGCCGTGGAACTTGCGCCCATACCAGGAGGCGATGCCTTCCTGGCGGTAAGCCTGGTTTTCCGCAATGGGGAAATAGCGCACCCCGAAGACGTCGTAGGGTCTGAAGTTGGCCGGGGCGTGGCGTTCGATGCGGGGGCGGGCGTCGGGGATGGCGGCGATGTCCGGGGGGATGCGGCTGCCCGGGCCGTCGTCTTTGTAGTAGCCGCCGGAGCGGGACGCACAGCCCGCCAGAATCAGCATCAGTACGCACAACAAGCCCAGCAGGGCATGGCGTTTCGGCGTGATGGGCGGTGTCATGGGCCGGGCCTGTGCAGCAGGGGGTTGCGGTGGCGCACCAGCAAGGGCGAATGATCCGCGAAGCGGCTGGCCAGCTGCTCGGTGACGTATACCGAGCGGTGCTGCCCGCCCGTGCAGCCAATGGCGATGGTCAGGTAATTGCGGGTGTCCTGCATGTACAGCGGCAGCCATTTGCGGATAAAGCCGCTGATGTCCTGGATCATGGCCTCGACGCTGCCGAACTGGGCCAGCCAGGCGGCCACGGGGGCATCGCGTCCGGTCAGGGGGCGCAACTGGGGGTCGTAGTGCGGATTGGGCAGGCAGCGGACGTCGAAGACCAGGTCTGCGTCGTGCGGCACGCCGCGCTTGTAGGCAAAGGATTCGAAGGTCAGGATGACGGAGGCCCGGCTGGCCTGCACCAGGTCGCGCACCCAGCTGCGCAGCTGGCCCGGGGTCAGGTCGGATGTGTCGATGACGTGTTCCTGGTTGCGCAGAGGGGACAGCAGTTCGCGTTCGCGGGCGATGCAGTCCTGCAGAGAGGCGGCGTGGCCTTCGGCCTGCAGGCGGTCGGTCAGGGGGTGGCGGCGGCGGGATTCGGAATAGCGCTGCATCAGCGTGTGGTCGTCGGCATCCAGGAAAATGACGTGCAGGGCGATGCCCATGGCCCGCAGGCTGGTCAGGATGCCGGGCAGGTCGTCCAGGTCGCCGGGCGTGCGCACGTCGATGGCGACGGCGACGCGTTCGAGGCCGTTTTCCCGGGTGTTGGCGATGAATTCGTGGAGAAACCGGGCGGGCAGGTTGTCGATGCAGGTGTAGCCGGTGTCTTCCAGCATGCGCAGGGCGACGGATTTTCCCGACCCGGAGATGCCGGTGATGAGCACAATGTTCAGCATGATGAGCCTAAGGGCGTTTGTCGCGGGTGCTTTCCATGATAGCCAATGCCTGGCGTTCGATGAAGTCGCTCATGGTGTCGATCCCGCGCAGGCTGAGGATGGTGTTGCGCACGGCGGCTTCGACCAGCACCGCGAGGTTGCGGCCCGCCGCCACCTGCAGCATGACGCGTCGGATGGGAATGCCCAGGATGTCCTGGTATTGATCCTGCATCGGCAGGCGTTCGAAATTGTCCGGGGTCAGCCGCACCAGATGCACGATGAGTTTGATTTTCATTTTCCGGCGCACCGAGGTTTCGCCGAAGATGGTGCGGATGTCCAGCAGCCCCAGGCCGCGAACTTCCAGCAGATTCTGCAAGAGCGCCGGGCATTGGCCTTCGACGAAGTTGGGCGCCGTGCGGGAAAGCTCGACCGCGTCGTCGGCCACCAGCCCGTGGCCCCGGGAGATCAGTTCGAGGGCCAGTTCGCTTTTGCCCAGGCCGGATTCTCCGGTGATCAGGACGCCCAGCCCCAGGACGTCCATGAACACGCCGTGCACGGTGGTCTTGGGGGCGATGCGCTTGCCCAGGTAGATGCGCAGCAGGTCGATCAGGTGGGCGGCGTCGGTGGGGGTGCCCACCAGGGGGATGGCGTGATCCTGGCAAAATGCCTGCAGATCGGCGGGCGCCTGGGTGTCGCCCGCCAGCACGATGGCCGGCACGCCGCCGGCGACCAGGTCGTCCAGGTGATGGCGGCGGCGCTTGGCGTCCAGCCGCTCGTAGTAGGAGATTTCTTCGGCCCCGAACACCTGGATGCGGCCTGGGTGGATCAGGTTCAGGTGGCCCACCAGGTCGGCGGCGGCTTCGCGGGAATCGGCGATGGCGCGTTCGGCGGCGGCTTCCTGCCCGGCCAGCCAGGTGAATGTGATTTTCTCGGTGTTATCGCGGATCAGTTCTTGGATGGTCAGCATGGTCGGTGGGCTGGGCGGCACTGCCGCCGAGGATCAGCTGGTGAATTTGCTGGGGGTCGGAGCAGTGCGTCAGGGTGTGCCGCACCTGGGCGTCGGACAACAGGCGGGCAATGCCGGCCAGCAAGTCCAGGTGGGTCTGGGTGGCGGCTTCGGGCATCAGCAGAAAAAACAGCAGGCGCGCCGTGCGGCCGTCGTTGGTGTCGAAGCGGATGGGGTTGGCCAGCCGGATGAAGGCGGCGTGGGGTTCGCGCAGGTCTTTCAGGCGACCGTGCGGAATGGCCACATCGTGGCCCAGCGCGGTGGAGCCCAGGCGTTCGCGGGCCAGCAGGCTGTGGAAGACCGACATGCGGGCAACCCCCTGATTGTTTTCGAACAACAGGCCGGCGTGCTCGAAGGCGCGCTTTTTGCTGGTGGCTGCTAAATCCAGGACGATATTGTCGGGGGGCAGGATGCGGGAGCTGAGATTCATGGGGGACATTATAGGTGCCCTGGACGCCAACATGGCCCCGAAGCGGTGCCGCGAGGCCATGGCATTGTCCGCCTGCCACCGGGCAGGCAGCTGAACACGCGGTTACTCGGCGTGAATGTCCAGCCGTTTCGCGGGTTCGTGGGCGTAGGTTTGCGCTTTGGACTTGTATTTGAGCACCTGACGGTCGGCTTTGTCGACCAATAAATCGATGGCCGCGTACAGGTTGTCATCCGAGGCTTCGCAGTGCAGGTCTTTGCCGCGCAGGCGCATGGTGATCTCGGCGGTGTGCTTGAGAGGCTCGATGGAGAGCATGACCTGGGTATCAATGACTTGATCGAAGTGCCGTAGGACGCGAGCCGTTTTGGTGTGTACGTATTCGCGGATGGCGGGAGTGATTTCCAGATGACGGCCGGTGATTGTCAGGCTCATAGTGCGGGCTCCTTGCAGGGAAACTGAGGGGTTTTCGGGGAAACCGAAGCAGATGGTGAAAATGGCCTCCGATATCTGTTGATGACGGCTTCAGTGTACCGATTGGCGGAATTCCAGCAAGGGGGGATAAAAAGGGTAAGATGACGGGATTGGCCCGGCCCCGGGGTCACATCCGAAAGTTCTTGCCCAGGTACACCTGGCGCACGGCTTCGTTGTCCACGATTTCGCTGGGGTGGCCGCTGGTCAGCACCCGGCCTTCGCTGATGATGTAGGCGCGGTCGCAGATGCCCAGGGTCTCGCGCACGTTGTGGTCGGTGATCAGCACCCCGATATTGCGCCCCCGCAAGAACTGCACGATCCGCTGGATTTCGATCACGGCGATGGGATCCACCCCGGCGAAGGGCTCGTCCAGCAGGATGAAGCGCGGGTGGGTGGCCAGCGCCCGGGCGATTTCCACGCGGCGGCGTTCGCCGCCGGACAGCGACAGCGCCATGTTGCGCCGGATGTGTTCGATCTGCAGTTCGTCGATCAGGGATTCCAGCCGTTCTTCCAGGGCGTGCCGGGACAGCGCCTGCCCGTCCGGGGATCGTTGCAGTTCGAGCACGGCGCGGATGTTTTGTTCGACCGTCAGACGCCGGAACACCGACGCATCCTGGGGCAGGTACGACAGCCCCAGGCGCGCCCGCTGGTGCATCGGCACCCCCGTGACTTCATTGTGGTCGATCAGGATGCGCCCGGTATCGGCCGGGATCAGGCCCACGATCATGTAGAAGCTGGTGGTCTTGCCCGCCCCGTTGGGGCCCAGCAGGCCCACGACTTCGCCGCTGTCGACCGACAGCGAGACATCCTGCACCACGGCGCGGCGGCCAAAGCTTTTGCCCAGGCCGACGGCCTGCAGGCTGCCCGTTGCGCGTGGTGTTCCCGAAGACGCCGGCGGGGCTGCGGTCACGATTTGCCCGCCTTGCATTGGGCGATGGCCTGGTCGATGCGCGACTGGGGCTGCGCCAGGGATCGCACGCGGCCGCCCGCCGCGGCCGAGTCCTTGCCGCCGAAGGCCTCGTAGGTGCCGGATTTCTGGTGGTACACGATGCGCGCGCCGCGCACGTTGTCGACGGCCTGCCCGCAGATCTGCCGGGTGACCGTGGCTTGGCCGGTCAGGGTGATGTCCCCCGATTGGCCCGCGTAGTCGGCCTGCAGGCCGGTGGCGACGAGGGTTTCGAATTTTTCCGGGTTTTCCTGGTGGATGGTGACGGATTCGCCCTTGGCCGCCGTGGCGGTGCCGAATTGGTTGCCCTGGGCGTCTTCGCGGGTGACCAGCTTGGCGGCGCGCAAGGTCATGGCGCCCCGGGTCAGGATGACATTGCCCGTGAAGGTGCTGGTCTTGTTGAGGTCGTCGTAGTGCAGGGTGTCCGACAGGATGACGGTGTCGGGTTCGGGGGCTTCGGGGGCCGGGGCGGCCATTGATCCGGCCGCCAGGGCCAGGCAGCCGGCAGCCGCCAACAGGGCAAAGGGCAAGGTTTTCATGGTTGTCGGGTCCGATTTGGGGCGGGGTTTTTTTCTGCCTGATCTGCGCCGGATATCTTGACGTCGCTGGCGGCATTGACGGTCAGCTGTCGGGTGCGGTTATCGTAGCGCATCCCGCGTCCGCGCATGGTGGAGTTGCCGTTGAGCACCAGCGCGGGGCGGTCGGTGTAGATGAGATCCTGGCTGGGCAGGATGACCAGCTGTTCGCTGCGGACATCCAGCAGCTTGTTGTCCGCGTCCGGCTGGCGCTGCAGGTGCGCATTGCCGTTCAGGGTGATGCGTTCGCCGTGCTGATCCAGCGTGGCGAAATCGGCTGTGCCCACGGTGACCGGGGCATCGGGCTGGTGGCCCACCGCGCGCGGGCGGGTGATGTCGTAGCTGTCCGTGTCCGGGAAATGTTCCATGGCCTGGCCTTCCAGGCGGTTGATGGCTTGGCCTTGGGGGTCGGTGCGCACCATGACGAACGCGCTGGCCCACGAATCGCGTTCGTGGGTCAGGCGCCGGGGCGGGTCGACCTGGATGGACAGCAGGGTGTAGTCGGCCGCCCACCAGGTGCCCAGCACCAGCAGCCCCAGCAGCAGGACGGCCACCAGCCCGGGCAGGCGGTCTTTCATTGAATGGCCCCGCCCAGCGTCGAGAGCGAGGCGGTGAAACAGGCCCCCAGGCGGCCCTGGGCGGCCAGGATCAGGTCGCAGCATTCGCGCACGGCCCCGCGCCCGCCGGGCAGGCTGGTGACCCAATGGGCGGCCTGGCTGACGTAGAACGGGGCATTGGGGACGCTGACCGCGAATCCCACCCGCCGCAGCACGGGCAGGTCGATGATGTCGTCGCCCATGTAGCCCACGGCGTCCAGCGCCAGACCGGCCTCGCGGGCCAGGTCTTCGATGGTGGTGATTTTGTCGTGGATGCCCTGCAGGGCCGGGGCGATGCCGAGTTCGGCCGCGCGGCGGGCGGTGATGGCGCTTTTGCGCCCGCTGACCCAGGCCACCCGGATGCCGTGCTCGCGCAGCAGGCGCAGGCCGTGGCCGTCCAGGGCGTTGAATGGCTTGATGGCTTCGCCGTGTTCGCCGTACCACAGGCTGCCGTCGGTCAGGATGCCGTCCACGTCGAACACCATCAGGCGGATTGCCTGGGCGCGCGCGCGCACGCCGGGGTCGATGCGGGCCAGGATCTGGGCTTCGGCGGGGTGGGAAAATCCGGGCTGTTCGTTCATTAGATGACCTTGGCGGCGAGAAGATCGTGCATGTGCAAAGCACCCAATAATAGCCCGTCGGCGTCCAGCACCAGCATCTGGTTCAGCTTGTGGTCGTCCATGAGGCGGGCGGCCTCGATGGCGGGTGCCGTCGGGGCAATGGTGCGCGGATGATGGCTCATGCCCGCCGCGACGGGCAGGGCGCGGATGTCGCCGTGCTGGGCGATCATGCGGCGCAGGTCGCCATCGGTGAAGATGCCGATGGGATGCCGCTGGCTGTCCAGCACGATGGTCATGCCCATGCCTTTGGCGGACATTTCGGCCAGGGCGTCCGGGATGGGCGTGTCGGGGGCGACGCGCGGCAGGGCCGCGCCGCTGCGCATGACGTCGGCCACCGTAGTCAGCAGCCGCCTGCCCAGCGCGCCGCCGGGGTGGGAGCGGGCGAAATCGTCGCGGCTGAAGCCCCGGGCTTCAAGGCAGGCCACGGCGATGGCATCGCCCAGCACCAGGGCGGCCGTGGTGCTGGCGGTGGGGGCCAGATTCAGGGGGCAGGCTTCCTGGGCCACGGCGGCATCCAGGCTGACGTCCGCATGGGTGGCCAGTTCGGAATCCGGGTGGCCCGTCATGGCGATGATGCGCGTCCCCATGCGCTTGGCCACCGAAATGATGGTGATGAGTTCTTGAGCCGAGCCGGAATACGAAATGGCCAGCACGACGTCCTGGCTGGTCAGCATGCCCAGGTCGCCGTGGATGGCTTCGGCGGCGTGCATGAAAAACGCCGGCGTGCCGGTGGAGGCCAGCGTGGCGGCGGTTTTGCGCGCGATATGGCCTGATTTGCCGATGCCGGTGACCACCACGCGCCCCGGGCAATCCAGGATCAGGCGCACGGCCTGCTGGAAATGCTGGTCGATGCGCCCGCGCAGGGCCTGCAAGGCCTGGATTTCGATCTCGAAGGTGCGCAGCGCGCTGTGGTGCAGGGCGTCGGGCCGGGGCTGGGGATGGGTGTGCATCCCGTGATTTTACCTGCTGCTCAACGATAAGGGGCGGGGTCCTGGACGTCCAACTGTTCGGCCAGCAGGTGTTGTCTGGCGTAGTCCGACCAGACCCCGGATTCCAGGAACAGGGCGTACAGATCCGGGTCGATGTGCCGGCGGTCGCGCATGCCCTGCAAAATGGCCAGCGCCTGGCTCAGGGGCATGGGCGGCTTGTAGGGTCGATCCCGGGCCGTCAGCGCCTCGAAGATGTCCGCGATGGCCATCATCCGGGCGGGCCAGGATAGCTGTTCGCGCCGCAGACCCCGGGGGTAGCCGCTGCCGTCGATTTTTTCGTGGTGGCCGCCAGCGTATTCCGGGACGCGCGCCAGCGTTTTGGGAAATGGCAGGGATTCCAGCATCTGGATGGTGATGTCGATGTGCTGGTTGATGCGCTGGCGTTCGGCGGCGCTCAGGGTGCCGCGCTCGATGCACAGCATGTCGGCTTCTTCCGGGGTGAGCAGGGCTTGCGGGGCGCCGGTGTGATCCGTCCAGCGGCGTTGGGCGATTTCGCGCACTCGCCGCTGGTCTTCCGGGCGCATGGCTTCACCGCCGATATTGCAGCGCGTCAAAAAGGCGCACTCGTCTTCCAGCTGTTTTTTCAGGGCGGGCCAGTCTGCGCCGGGCTGTTGCTGGTGCGCCAGACGCTGCTGTGCGATCAGGGCGGCGAACCGGGCCTGTATCGTGTCGATGCGGTCGGTCAGCGCATGCAGCTTGGTGGCTTTGTCCAGCAGGGAATCCGGCGTGGCCAGCTTGCCGCAGTCGTGTAGCCAGGCCGCCACGCGCAATTCGTACCAGCCGTCCTCGTCCAGGCTGAAATCCGCCAGCGGGCCGCTGGCGGCCCGACAGGCCGCCCGGGCCAGCAGTTCGGTCAGCACGGGCACGCGCTGGCAATGGCCGGAAGTGTGGGCGGATTTGGCGTCGATGGCTTGCGCAATCACGCGGATGAAGGCGTCCAGCAGGTCTTTGTGGCTTTGGATCAGCTGTTGCTTGTCCAGCGTCACGGCGGCTGACGAGGCCAGGGCTTGTATCAGGGGGATCAGGTCGGGATCGAAGGGCCGGGTTGCGCGGGTGGCGGGATCGGTCGCATTGACCAGTTGCAGCACGCCGATGATCTGGCCGTTGTGGTTGGGCAGGGGCAGGGTCAGCAGGGACTGGGTGCGATACTGCATGGCCTGGTCGAAGGCGCGTGTGCCGGAGAAATCGAAATCCTCCACCTGGTAGGTGTCGGCCAGGTTGACCAGGGTGCCCTGGTGCCAGACGTGGGCGCAGACATGGTGGTGGTTGGCCTGGCCGTCCCGCCACAGGGGGATCGGCGGCAGTTGGACGGCCTGGCCGGAATCGCCGCCGGCGTAAATGTCCAGGCTGGCGGTGCGCATGACCTCGAAGCGCAGGCTTTGCGCCTGGCCCTGACCCTGAAGGATGTACAGCGTCCCTCCGTCGGCGCCCGTGACGCTTTGCGCGGCCTCGATGATGCGCCGGTACAGGCGGGGCAAGTGCTGCTCGGTGGATAGCGCCAGGGTCAGGTCGATCAGTTGGCGCAGGGTGTCGTGCCGGGTATCCGCGGCGTGGGGCTGGAAGGACATGAGTGTCTCCGGTGCGAAGGGCCTGCGGTCAGTAGCCCGCGCTGTGCAGCTGCGGCACGCCTGCGGCGGGCGGCAGGGCGGGGATACGGATCAGGTCGGTGTCGAGGCGCCCGTCCGGGTGCAGGTGGATCAGGCGGTAGCCGGGCATTTGGGTGTCCAGGGCAAAATGCGGGCTGTGGGGCAGGAATTGGAAGCAGGTGGATGGCGTGGACAGCAGGCGCAGCGGCGCCCGCCCCCCTGGCCGGTCGAGCAGGCTGTCGTGCGCCTGATGCACGTGTCCCCACACCAGCGCCCGGACAGCGGGCAGCGTGTCCAGCGCCTGGAATAGCTCGGCGGCATTGTCGATCCGCATGGTGTCCAGCCAGGCGCAGCCCATGGGCACTGGGTGATGGTGCATGGCGACCAGGACGTGTCGGCCATCCCGGACCTGGGCGGCCTGGCGCAGCAGGGCCAGCTGGGCAGGCGCCAGGTGGCCGCCTTCGGTTCCGGGCGCATGGCTGTCCAGCAGCACCAGGCGCCACGCGCCGCAGTCGACGACCGGCGTGGCGGCGGCCTGCAGCCGCGCCTGAAGCCGGTCTGGCTGGTCGTGGTTGCCGGGCAGGCCGTGCAGCGGCCACGGCAGTTGGGCAAGCGCCTGCAGGAAGTGTTCGTAGGCGTCCGCATGGCCGTCCTGGGTCAGGTCGCCCGTGGCCAGAACATGCTGGGCGCGCACGCCCGTGTCCAGGATGTGCTGCAGCACGGCCTGCAGGGACAGCCAGGGCTTGATGCCCAGCAGGGCCTGGCCGGGCGAGGCGAACAGGTGTGTGTCCGTCAGCTGGAGCACGGTGGTGACTGCCGGCGTGTGGGCCATGGGGGTCTCCTGAATCTTCGTATTAAGGGTACGCCGCGCGGTGCGTGGCGGCCACTCCCGCACTGCACGGTAGCCTATATTAATATTTGGACATAAAATGTGGGGAAATTTGACATTAGCCGACAAACATGGGGCGACCCGCCCCGGTGTCGTCGTCCATGGGGTTCGATCCGCGAATTCCCGGAGCCCATCATGCTCGATCCTTTTCGCCGGCATTGCCGTTATTGGGTCTTGGCCGCCCTGTTTTTCTGTGCCGGCGGGCTGACGGAACCGGCCTGGGCCGATGTCGCCGCCATGGCCGATTTCATCCAGGGCCAAGTCAGCGCCGCGCAAGCGGATCAGCCCGCCCGCGCCCTGGTGGCCGGGGGCGAGGTCTACGCCCATGATCGGGTGCGCACCGGGCCGGATAGCCGGGCCCAGTTGCTGTTCACCGATGGCGGCCTGGTGGCTTTGATGCCGGACACCGATTTCTCCGTCCAGGAATACCAGCTGGCCGATGACGGCGCGGGCGGTTCGCTGGTCTTCAACCTGCTCCAGGGGGGGCTGCGCACCATGACGGGGGCCATCGGCAAGGCCGATCATGCCGCCTACGCGCTCAAGACGCCGGTGGGCACGCTGGGGATACGCGGCACCGAATTCACGGCCCGCCTCGATCCGCCCGGTATCTTGCAGGTGCATGTGGGCCGGGGGGGCGTGGTGCTCACCAATAGCTACGGCCAGCTGAACCTCCCGGCCGGCGCCAGCGGCTTCATGACGCGCGACCAGGCACCGGGCCGCACGCCGGACGGCGGGCCGGTCTCGCTGGGCCCGGCGAGCCTGGGGGCCGACGATCCGAACGCGCCGGATCCCGCCGCGCCGGCTGGCCTGCCCGCGGTGGATCTGCCTTTGCCGCCGCCCCAGGACTGGGGGGTGCCTGTGAATGACACCCCGCCCGATCCGGCGGCGCCGACGCTGCAACCCCCGGCGCCGGATCCCAATCCGCCGCTCCCCACGCCTGAGCCGCCCGCCCCGGAACCCCCGGCACCGGAACCCCCCGCGCCTGAACCGCCGACGCCCGAGCCCGTTCCGCAGCCGCCCGCCCCCGATCCGGTGCCGCAGCCGCCCATCGTCACGGATCCCAATCCGGGCGGCGGTGGCGTCATCATTACAGACCCTGATCTGGGCGGTGGCGGTGACGTCATCATCACCGATCCCGATCCCGATCCGGGCGGTGGCGGTGGCACCACCGTCATCACGGATCCCGATCCGGGCGGTGGCGACAACGGCGATAACGGCGGCGGCTGCGATATCTGCAGCAACTAAGGAGGCCACGATGCACCGACCTGCCCGTTTCATTTTCGCCGTCTGCCGCCCGCTCCGGGATGCCTGGGCGCTGGCCATGCTGGCGCTTGCGCTGCTGGCCCCGGGGGCTTGGGCGGCCGACACGGCCAGGGCCCAGGCCGACTTGCTGGCGGGCCGACAGGCCCTGGCCGCCGACGAGCCCACCCGGGCGTTGATGGCCTTCGAGCGCTGCCTGATCCGTCAGCCGCATCTGGATGCCTGTCGCCTGGGGCTGGCACGGGCTCATCTGCTGCTGTCCGAATTCGTCCAGGCCCGCCAGGCCCTGCGGGCGGTGACCGATCCGGGCCTGCGCGCGCAGGCGCAAGCCCTGGCGGCGGAATCCCGCCGCGCCTTGTCCCCCCGGGCGGACGCTCCGGGGGATGGCGCCCGGTTCAGCGCCTGGGTACAGGCCGGGGTGGGGTACGACAGCAACGCCAATGCGGCCACGACGGCCGATCGCGTCGACCTGGCCCCGCTCACCTGGATCGTTCTGGATCCTTTTGCCCAGAATCGGGCCTCGTTCTTCCAGCAAACGGCCCTGGGGCTGGACTACAGCGCGCCGCTGAATGCGCGTTGGCAAGGCTTGGCTTCGGCCACCGTGCGGGCGCGCCAGTATGGGTCGGCCCACGATGTGGATTCCATCCAGGCCAGTGCCTCGGCGGGGGTGCGCTACACCCGGGATGGCCATCGCCTGACCCTGCGTGCCCTGGGCCAGTACGCGGGCCTGGGCGGGCACAGTTATCGCTATTTGCAAGGGGCCTCCGCGGATTACAGCTACCAGTTGACGGATCGCTTGGCGCTGGGGTGGTTCGGCCAATATTTCTGGATGCAATACCCGGGCCGGCGCTGGATGAATGCGCAGCGCGGCATCCTGGGGCTGACCGGGGTCTGGCGCTGGGCCGATCAGCGGGCCTTGGCCTATGCCCATCTGTATGGGGGGCGCGAGTCCGCGCCGGACGACCAGGCGCCCGATGCCCTCAGCCAGGATATTTTCGGCGGGCGGCTGGGGGTGCTGTGGCAAGCGTCCGCCCGCACCCGGCTGGATGCCGGGGTGGGCTATGAACACCGCCGCTACGATGGCGACGATGCACTGTTCGTGGTTTCGCGCAGCTCGCCTTATTATGCGTACAACCAGCAATATCCCATGGCGCGCACGGATCGCCAGGTATCCGCTTGGCTGGGGGCCAATTATGCCGTCGACCGCCATTTGTCGATTCGTCCGCGCTACGAATACATCCGCGTCGATTCGGATCTGATCATGCGCACTTACCATCGGCACGTCATCGCCCTGGATGTGCGCTATGCCTTCTGATTCGCGGGCTTGAGCCGTCATGGGCATGTGGCGTCCTGGGCCGGTTGCCGGATTGCGCGGGCTGGGCCTGCTGCTGACGGCGCTGCTGTTGGCGTGGCAGTTGCTGGCGTGGCGCGGGCTGTTGCCGGATACGGCTTTCACGCGCCTGGATGCGGTCGTCTACGACTGGCGCATGCAGCTGTTGCCGCCCCAGCGCGACCCCGTGCTGCCCGTGGTCGTGGTGGACATCGACGAGCGCACCCTGCAGGCCGAGGGCCGGTGGCCCTGGGATCGGGCCCGGGTGGCCGACCTGCTGCAAGCGCTGCGCCGGGCGGGAGCGGGCCTGGTCGGTTTCGACGTGGTGTTTTCCGAACGGGTTCCCAACCCCGTGGATCGCCTGGTGGCGTCGGGGCGGCTGTCCGCCGGCCTGGATGCCGAACTGGCCCGTTATCAAGACCTGTTCGACGGCGACGCCCGCCTGGCCGAAGCCTTGGGGCCCGATGTGGTGCTGGGCTTTTTCCTGCATGCGGACGGCGCCAGCGCGGGGGCTTTGCCCGACCCTTTCCTGTTGTGGTCCGATCAGCAGGCCGCCGCGAGCACGCTGGCGGCCCTGCCGGATTACACGGCGGGCCTGCCGCAGTTTGCGCGCACCCGGGCGGGGGGCGGTTTCGTGGTGGCCTTGCCGGACATCGACGGCGTCATGCGTCAAGTGCCGCTGCTGCTGCGCCACGGGCAGGGGGTTTATCCCGCCTTGTCCCTCGAAATGGCCCGTCGCGCCCTGGGCGCGCCCTGGATTCGCCTGCGCCAGGAGGACAGGGCGGGCCGCCGGGTTCTGGTCGGGGTGCAGCTGGGGCCCGCGCTGTCGATTCCTCTGCAGCCGTCCGGCAGCCTGCTGGTGCCCTACAAGGGGCCTGCCCAGAGCTACCCCACCGTGTCCGCCGGCGATGTCCTGCGCGGCGCGTTGACCGCAACCCAGCGGGCCAGCCTGCGGGGCGCGTTGGTGCTGGTGGGCACCTCCGCGCTGGGCCTGGGGGATTTGCGCAGCACGCCGCTGCAGACTGCGTATCCCGGGGTTGAAGTCCATGCCAATGTATTGGATGCTTTGCTGCAGGCCAGCCTGGGGCGGGCGACCCTGTATGTTCAGCCCGACTGGGCGCCGGGCGCCACACTGGCGCTGATCCTGTTGTTCGGCGGCGGTCTGTCGCTGGTTTTGCCGGGGCGCAGCCCCGCGTGGATGGTGCTGGCATCCGGTATCGGGGCGCTGTTGCTGGTGGGGCTCAATGGGCTGGCCTGGTTCTGGGGACATTGGGCCTTGCCCTTGACGGTTCCCTTGGTGCTGCTGGCGTCAGTGTCCCTGCTCAATCTGTTGACCGGGTATTTTCTATCCAACCGCCAGCGGCGCGTCATCCAGGCATTGTTTGGCGAATACGTGCCGCCGGAGCACGTCGCCCGCATGCTGGCCCAGCCCGGGGCGCCCAGCCTGGATGGGCAGCAGCGCGCCATGAGCGTCCTGTTTGCCGACGTCCGGGATTTCACGGCCATTTCCGAACCCTTGTCGCCCACCTTGCTGAAGCAGTGGCTGAACCGTTATCTCACCGCGGTGACCGAAGTCATTTTCGCCCATCAGGGCACCGTGGACAAATATGTGGGCGATATGGTGGTGGCATTCTGGAATGCCCCGCTGGACGATGACGAACATGCCCCGCATGCGGTTCGGGCCGCCCTGGATATGCAGGATCGCCTGACGGCATTGCGGGCGGATTTCGTTCGTGAAGGCCTGCCTGCCTTGCATATCGGCATCGGGGTGCATACCGGCTTGATGAATGTGGGGGATATGGGTTCCCGCTATCGGCGGGCATATACCGTGCTGGGCGATGCGGTCAACCTGGGGGCGCGCCTGGAGAGCCTGACGCGGTATTATGGGGTGCCGATTCTGGTCAGCGATGCGGTTCGCCGGCAGGCCCCCGGGTTCCTGTATCGCCGGGTGGATCGGGTGCGCGTCAAAGGTCGCCAGGCCGCGCTGGACATCTACCAGCCCATGGGCGCGCAGGCGGCCGCCGATGCCGCGCTGCGGGGCCGTGTGCAGGTTTTTGAGCAGGCGGTGGACGATTATCGGGCACGGCGCTGGGACGCGGCGCGGCGGGCATTTGCCGCCCATCGGCAGGCCTGGCCGGACGATGCGGCTTTGTGCCGGGTGTACCTGGGCCGCATCGCGGGCCAGGCGCTGGAAAGCCTGCCGCCCGATTGGGCGGCGGTTCACGACCACGACAGCAAATAATCCGGCGGCCTGCGCTACACTGTGGCCGCCCGCCTTTTCTGACAGGATCATGCCATGCAAACCGACCCGGCCCAGTATATCCGCGACACCATCCGCACGGTGCCAGACTGGCCGAAGCCCGGCGTGCAGTTCCGGGACATTACGCCCGTGCTGCAGGATCCGCGTTCCTTTCGCGTGCTGATTGACCTGTTCGTCTACCGCTACATGCGCCAGCGCCTGGATCTGGTGGCGGGGATAGATGCGCGCGGCTTTATCGTGGGGGCCGTGCTGGCCTACGAACTGAACCTGGGGTTTGTGCCGGTGCGCAAGCAGGGCAAGCTGCCCTACCGCACCGTGGCCGAACCCTATGCGCTTGAATATGGCAATGCCGCCGTCGAGATGCATACGGATTCCGTGCGTCCCGGCCAGCGCGTCCTGCTGATCGACGACCTGATCGCCACCGGCGGCACCATGATGGCGGCGACCCGCCTGCTGCAGCGCCTGGGGGCCAATGTGGCCGAGGCCGCCGCCATCATCGACCTGCCCGACCTGGGCGGGTCGAAGGCGGTGCGGGATTCCGGCCTGCCCGTGTATACCGTCTGTGCGTTCGACACCGGGGCGGAAGAAGCCGGCGGCTCCGCCGGCTGATCAGGCCGCCTGCCACCAGCCTTCCAGCAGTGGCCAGGCGTGCAGCAGCGCGGTGGTCATGATGATGTAGCGCAACAGCTTGCCGATGGCCATGTACAGGACGCAGGGCCAGAAGGGCAGCCGCAGCCAGCCCGCCACCGCGCACAGGGGGTCGCCGATGCCGGGCAGCCACGACAATAGCAGCGCCGGGGGGCCGAAATGCCGGAACCAACTGGTGCTCAGGCGGTGCCAGCGCCCGCCCGCCGGGGCGGCCGCGCCCGGCGCGGGCGGCGTTTTGGCGGCGTCCGCCGCACGCCGCCAGCGCTGCCAGGCGGACTGGGCGCCCGCGCCCATGGCATAGCTGATGGCGCCGCCCAGGGTGTTGCCCAGGGTGGCCACCAGCACGGCGGGCCAGAACATCTGCGGCGCCAAGTGGACGTATCCGAAGACGGCGGGTTCCGAACCCAGCGGCAGCAGGGTGGCCGAGACCAGACTGATCAGGAAAATCGCGGGCAGGCCGACGCTGGGCAGCGCCAGGGCGGCCAACAGGGCGCTGAGGGTGGTTTGCAGCCAGGCTTCCATGGTGAGGCAGTGTATCCGGTCTCGGGTCAGGCCCGCAGGCCGGGCCGCCACCACAGAAACTGGCCGCGCCCGGTATGTTTGGCGGCATACATGGCGGTGTCGGCGTGGCCGACCAGGGTGTCCAGGTCATCGCCGTGCTGGGGATACCGCACGGCGCCGATGCTGGCGGATATGCGGGTGGGGCGGCCATCGAGATCGTAGGGCCGGGCCAGGGCCGCGAGGATATCCTGGATCAGGCGTTCGGCCGCGTTGTGTTCGGGCAGGTTGCCGAGGATCAGGGCGAATTCGTCGCCGCCGAGCCGCGCGATGGTGTCGTCCGATCCGGCCCGAACCTGCGCCGTCAGGCGCTGGGCAACCTGCCGCAGCAGCAGGTCGCCGCAGGCGTGGCCGTATTGGTCGTTGACCGCCTTGAACCCGTCCAAATCGAGATACAGCAGCACCAGCGTCCGGCGGTGGCGGCGGGCGGACGCCAGCGCCCGCTGGCAGCGATCCTGGAACAGCACCCGGTTGGCCAGCCCGGTCAGCGGATCGTGGGTGGCGGCGTGCGTCAGGCGGGTTTCGCTGGCCTGCAGCGCCAGATGGGTGGCGCGCTGCCTGGCCAGCCCCAGGACGATGCCCAGTGCGCCGGCCAGCAGAATCAGCGTGGCGGCGCCGGTTACCCAGAGATAATGGGCCTGGCGCAGCTGTGCCGCGGCGATGGCGTCGTCGTAGGCGGTGCCGACGACGACCATGAGGGGGTAGTCGGCCAGGGTGCGGTAGCTGATCAGCCGGCGCACGCCGCCGGCGCCGCCCGCATCGACGAAGTTGTCGTTGCGCCGGGCCTGCTGGCGCTGGAACCCGGGCAGCGCGTCGGCGGACTCGTCCATCTCGACCTGCTGGCCCGTCTGGCGGATGCGGACGCGGCCATCCAGGCCGACGACCGCCAGGAGATCCTGGCCGCCCAGGGCGGCCTGGCGATAGAAGGCGCTGAGATCGAGCGGGTTGATGGCGACCACGACGACGCCGCCGAAGCCGCCGTCGGGCCGGGTGATGCGCAGCGACAGGGGGATGCGCCATTGGCCCGAGATGCGCCCCAGGACAGGGCGGTTGACGTACAGCGTATCGTGCGCGGCATCGCGTTGGGCCAGAAAGAAATCCCGATCCGCGTAGTTGACCGGCCCGGTGGCGGACTGGGTGCTGTCGAGGATGGCGCCGTTTGCATCGACGATGCTGATGATGGTGAAAATGGGTTCGCGGATGACGTCGCGGTCCAGCCAATCCTTCAGGCTGAAGGCGCCGGGCCGGCGGGCGGTTTCCTCGCGCACGAAGGCGGCAACTTGTTCCGCGGACTTGAGGGTGCGGTAGAGTTCTTGTTCAAAGGCCATGGCCAGGTTGGCGTTGGCTTGCATGGCGGCCTGGACGGCCTGCTCGCGTTCTGTGTAGACGCGGTGGATGACGGCGAACCAGATGAAGGCGATGACGGCCAGGAACAGCAGGCCGACGGCGGCGCTGAGCGGCTTGTCAAAGGCGTATCGCGGTTCGGGGGCATCCATGGGTGGTGTGGCGGCGTGGCGAAATATCCATACTGTACTGTGATTTTGCCGGGCCGCGCCTGGCAGGCGGGCGGCGGGGCTGTGATATTCTTTTCAATTCCCTTGTCCATTGCCGTATGCCATGTCCGTTGATTATCTCAAGCGCATCCTGACGTCCAAAGTGTATGACGTCGCCCATGAAACCGCTCTGGATCTGGCCCCCCGAATTTCCAAGCGCATCGGCAACACCGTGTTGCTGAAGCGCGAAGACACCCAGCCCGTTTTCAGTTTCAAGCTGCGGGGCGCTTACAACAAGATGGCCCATCTCAGCCCCGACGACCTCAAGCGCGGCGTGATTGCCGCGTCCGCCGGCAACCATGCCCAGGGGGTCGCCCTGGCGGCCAGCCGCTTGAAATGCCGGGCGGTCATCGTCATGCCGATCACCACGCCCCTGGTCAAGATCGACGCCGTGCGCGCCCTGGGCGGCGAGGTCGTGCTGTTCGGCGACAGTTTTACCGATGCGGCCGAACACGCCGCCGAGATCCAGGCGCGCGACGGCTTGACCTTCGTGCACCCCTTCGACGATCCCGATGTGATCGCCGGGCAGGGCACGGTGGGCATGGAAATCCTGCGCCAGCGCCCCGGCGCCATTGATGCGGTGTTCGTGGCGATCGGCGGGGGCGGGTTGATTTCCGGGGTGGCGGCCTACATCAAGCAGTTGCGTCCCGAAATCCAGATCATCGGGGTGCAGACCGAGGACTCCAACGCCATGGTGCGCAGCGTCCAGGCTGGGCGGCGGGTCAAGCTCGCCGATGTCGGGCTGTTTTCCGACGGCACGGCGGTCAAGCAGGTCGGGCAGGAGACCTTCCGCCTGGTGCGCGAATACGTGGACGATTTCGTCACCGTGGACACCGATGCGATCTGCGCGGGCATCAAGGATGTGTTCCAGGACACGCGCAGCGTGCTGGAACCCGCCGGGGCGCTGGCGTTGGCGGGGGCCAAGCGCTATGCCGCCCAGCACAAATGGAAAGGCAAGACCCTGGTGGCCATCACCTGTGGCGCCAACATGAACTTCGACCGGCTGCGCTTCGTGGCCGAGCGGGCCGATGTGGGCGAGGCGCGCGAGGCCCTGTTCGCCATTACCCTGCCCGAAAAACGCGGCAGCTTTCTGCGCCTGTGCGAGGCCGTGGGCCAGCGGGCCGTCACGGAATTCAACTACCGGATCTCGGACGCCAAGGTCGCCCACGTGTATGTGGGGCTGCAGATCCGCGCCGAGCCCGAGATCGAAAAACTGGCCGCGCATTTTCGCAAGCTGGATTTTCCCACGCTGGATCTGACCGGCAACGAGATGGCCAAGACCCACCTGCGCTACATGGTGGGGGGCCATTCGGGCCTGGCCAAGCACGAAGTGCTGTATCGTTTTGAGTTCCCCGAACGCCCCGGCGCATTGATGAGATTTCTGGGGGCGATGAACCCGGACTGGAACATCAGTCTGTTCCACTACCGCAGCCAGGGCGACGACTACGGCCGCATCCTGGTGGGCATCCAGGTGCCGCCCGAAGACAAGAAAGCCTTCAAGGAATTCCTGTCCACCCTGGGCTATCCCCACTGGAACGAAACCGATAATCCCGCCTATCGCTTGTTCCTGTGAACAGTAAACAGTAGACGAGAAAAGGTAAACGGCCGGCGCGTCTTCGCGCTTACCGGCGCGGGGCGTCCGCGTCCGGCTGCGCGTCCGGCGCGCGGCTGCATACCCGGCTGGCTGGAAAGCGGATCGTGAAGGTGCTGCCTTCGCCCGGCGTGCTGGCGATGTCCAGGCTGGCCTGGTGGCGCAGCACCACGTGCTTGGTGATGGCCAGCCCCAGGCCGGTGCCGCCCGTGGCCCGGGATCGGCCCCGATCCACCCGGAAAAACCGTTCGGTCAGGCGCGGGATGACGGCTTCGTCGATGCCGATGCCGGTGTCCGACACCTGGTAGCAGGCCTGGCCGTCGGGTTGCAGGCACCAGCGCACGCGGATGACGCCCCCCGAAGGGGTGTAGCGCACGGCATTGGTCAGCAGGTTGCCGATGGCCGAGGCCAGTTCCGAGGCCTGCCCGACGATGCGCAGCGTGTCGCTGATCTGGATGTCGAACTGGTGCCGCTCGTTGGACAGCGCCTGGCATTGCGTCAGGGCGTCGCGGATCACCGGGGCCAGCGCGACGGGCTCGCCCGGCCCGTGGGGCGAGCTTTCCAGGGAGGAGAGCGTCAGCAGATCCGAGACCAGGGCCTGCATGTTGCGGGCTTGCTGTTCCATCAGGCGCAGGTATTGCTGGCGCTGCGCCACGGGGATGGCCTCGTCGGGCAGATCCAGCAGGGTTTCGATGAAGCCGGACAGCACCGTCAGGGGCGTGCGCATTTCGTGCGACACATTGGCGACGAAATCCTTGCGGGTGTTTTCCAGCCGCTCGATCTGAGTGATGTCCCGGGTCACCAGCAGGAACTGCCCGGCCGCGTAGGGGGTCATGTGCAGCAGCAGCGTGCGCGTGTAAGGCCCGTGCCCCAGGTGCAGAATCAGCGGTTTGTCCCAATGATCCCGGTGGGCGTAGCGGGCGAATTCGGGGGCGCGGATGATGTTCAGGATGCTGTGGCCGCGGTCGCGGCTCAGATCCAGGCCCAGGTGGCCGACGGCGGTCTGGTTGCACCACAGCAGGGACTTGTCCGAGGCCAGGGTCAGGGCCCCGTCCGGCAGGGCTTCGGCGGCCAGCAAGGCGCGCCGGAAATGGCGCTGGCTTTCTTTCAGATCCAGCCGGTTGCGCTTCAGTTTCCGGTAGATCGGGGCCAGGATTTCATCCCAGGGGCCAACCGAAGGCGGCGGCGGGTCGTCGATGCGCCGCACCCAGCGGGCGATGCGCGATAGTTGCAGGCCGCTGACCAGAACCATGGCCAGCAAGCCCAGGGCAAACACCGCCCAGCCCGTGGCGGCGCCCAGCCAGGCCCCCAGCAGCCAGCCGCCCAGGGCCCACAGCGCAACGGAAACCAGCGTTTTGCTCATGAGGGCGCGCCGCTGAAGCGGTAACCGGCGCCGCGGACGGTTTCGATCCGGTTTTCCTGGCCCGCCGGCGTCAGGGCCTTGCGCAGGCGGCGAATGTGGACGTCCACCGTGCGTTCTTCCAGAAAGACGTGATCGCCCCAGACCTGGTCGAGCAACTGGCTGCGGCTGTAGACCCGCTGGGGATGCGTGATGAGAAAATGCAGCAGGCGGAATTCGGAAGGCCCCATGGGCAGATCCTGACCGGCGCAGGACACCCGGCGGGCCTCGGGATCCAGGATCAGGCCGCCCGCCTGGATCGGATCCGGGGTCAGCTGCGGGGCGCGGCGGCGCAGCAGGGATTTGATCCGGGCCAGCAGTTCGCGCACCGAAAACGGCTTGGTCAGGTAGTCGTCGGCGCCGGCCTCCAGGCCGTCGACCTTGTCTTGTTCCGCCCCCCGGGCAGTCAGCATGATGAGGGGGATTTCGCGTGTGCGCGTGGCGGTCCGCAGCTGTTTTGCCAGGCGGATGCCGGGTTGGTCGGGCAGCATCCAGTCCAGCAGGATCAGATCCGGCAGAACGTCGCGGATCTGGTCTTGCGCCTGGCGGGTGTCCTGGGCGGTGCGGATGGCATAGCCCGCGTGCCGCAGGTTGACCGACAGCAGTTCCAGGATGGCCGGTTCGTCTTCAATGATCAGTATCGTGGCAGGCATGACGGCAGCATAGAGAGTCCGGGCGTGTGCGCCCCTTTGAGCAAGGTCATGATACCGTCACATTATTTCATTCCTGTGACGATATCCGGGATTTTCGCGTCCGCGAACCGCTTGGGGATGCGGTACGATACGCCTATCATGACAGAACCATCCGACGCCGCCGGCCCCGGGCCGCAGACACACTTTGGCTTCGAGACCGTGCACGAGGCCGACAAGGCCCGGCGTGTGGCCGAGGTCTTTCATTCCGTCGCCAAGCGCTACGACATCATGAACGACCTGATGTCCGGCGGCCTGCACCGCGCCTGGAAAGCCTTCACTATCGGGCGGGCGCAGGTGCGCGCGGGCATGCGGGTGCTGGACATCGCCGGGGGCACCGGCGACCTGGCCCGCGCCTTCGCCCGCCGGGCGGGCCCCACGGGCCAAGTCTGGCTGACGGACATCAATGCTTCCATGCTGCAGGTGGGCCGGGATCGCCTGCTGGATCGCGGACTGGTCACCCCGGTGGCCGTGTGCGATGCCGAATCCCTGCCTTTCCCGGATCGGTATTTCGACCGGGTGTCGGTGGCCTTCGGGCTGCGCAACATGACCCACAAAGACCGCGCCCTGGCCGAAATGCGCCGGGTGCTGAAGCCCGGCGGCAAGCTGCTGGTGCTGGAATTCTCCCGGGTGGCGCCCGCGCTGGCCCCGGCCTACGACTGGTATTCCTTCAATATCCTGCCCAAGATCGGCAAATTCGTGGCCGCCGACGAGGCCAGCTACCGTTATCTGGCCGAATCCATCCGCATGCACCCGGATCAGGAAACGCTGGCCGACCTGATGCGCGCGGTGGGCTTCGAGCGGGTGCAGTATTTCAACATGACCGCCGGGGTGGTGGCCCTGCACGAAGGGGTGCGTCTGGATTGACCTTGGCCGGGAAATTTTTACCCAGAATTGCCCAGGGGCTGCATGCGCAGCCCCGTTTTTATGGTAATTTACGAATGTTCAGCTTGTTGTCAGCTTTGCTGGCGGCTTTTGCTGGTTTCTATTTTCACCACCGACCTATTCGCGGAGACACCATGTTTGTTCAAATGCCTCGCTGGATCGTGGCGACCCTGCTGCTGATGGCGGCTCTGGTCATGCTGACGGTCACTTCGACTGCCGAAGCGCGCCGTATGGGAGGGGGCCTGAGCTTTGGCCGCCAGTCCACCAATATCACCAAGCAGCGTTCGGCCGTGACGCCGCCGGCCGCCAATACCGCCCAGCGGGCCGCCGCGCCCGCTGCGGGGGCGGCGGGTACGGCGGCGGCCGCCGGTGCGGCCAAATCCGGCATGTCGCGCTGGCTGGGCCCGCTGGCCGGCATCGCCGCCGGCCTGGGCATCGCCGCCTTGCTCTCCAGCCTGGGGCTGTCGGGGGCCTTCCTCGAATTCCTCTCCAGCGCGCTGCTGATCGGGCTGGTGGTGTTCGCCGTCATGTTCCTGGTGCGCCGTCTGCGGGGCCAGCGTTCGCCGCTGGCGGCCGCGGGCGCGGCGGGCGGGCCGGGCGGCAACAGCTACCGCCAGGCGCAAGGGCCTGGCGCGGCGCCTGGCGGCTTTGGCGCGTCTTCCGGCGGTGGCGCGGCGGCCGCGCCGGCTGCTGCGGCGGTCAGCCCCGCAGTCGCCCCGGCCCCCCAGGATCCCGCCTGGTTCATTCCGGCCGATTTCGACGTGCCCGCCTTTCTGGCGCAGGCCAAACAGCAGTTCACGCAAATCCAGTCGCTCTGGGACGCCGGCAACCGCGATGCCCTGCGCGAATACCTGACCGACGATCTGCTGGCCGAAATCACCCCCAGCCTGCCCCAGGCGGCCGAGGGCAACCGCACGGAAATCGTCCTGTTGAATGCGGAACTCATGGGTATCGAAACCGTGGCGGGGGGCCACCTGGCCAGCGTGCGTTATTCCGGCATGCTGCGCGAGGCCTCCGGCGCCGAGACCACCCGGCTGGAAGAAGTCTGGAACCTTTACAAGGCCGATGGCGCCGGTTGGCTGCTGGCCGGTATCCAGCAGCTCAATCCGCCCCACTAAGCCGGGCGCCGGCCCCGGGCCGCGATACCGCACAGTTCGCCCCGGCTTGTCCGGGGCGTTTTGCGCCGCCATCCCGGCCCATGGCTTGCCGCGTGGGCGGGTAAACCAAGTAAACTGGTGTTTTGGCGGCGGCCCGCGTGCCGCCGCCGGCTTTCCTCTGTGTTTACCGGATATATCTGGCCCGCCCCGGTGCGGGCCGCGTGTATCGTTGTGCGCGCCTATGCCCATTCCCTTTTTTCCGCCCCATCCCGCCGCCCTGATCCTGCAGGGCCTGAATGCCTTGCTGCGCCGCGAACCCTGGGCGGCCGAACGCCTGGCCGCCCATGCGGGCAAGTCCATTCGTCTGTCGGCGGGGGCGTGGTCGCTGCAAGCCAGCATCGGCGCGCAAGGGGATCTGCGGCGATGCGAAGCCGTCATCGTGCCCGATGTCACCTTGTCCGTCGCGGCGGATCGCCTGCGCGACCTGCCCAGCGCCTGGCGCCGCCAAGGCCTGGCCGGGGTGACCGCGCTGGCCAACATCCAGGGGGATGCCGGCCTGGCGCATCTGGTGTCCGAACTGGCCCGGGATTTGCGCTGGGACGTCGAGGATGACCTGGCCCGCGTGGTGGGCGACCCCCTGGCCGCGCGCCTGACCGACGGCGTCCGCCGCGTGGCGGCGGGCCTGCGCCAGTCGGCGGGGCGGGCGCAGGACAATCTGGCGGAATACCTCGCCGAAGAATCCGGCCTGGCCCTGCGCAGCGCGCCCTTCCAGCAATGGCGGGCCGAGGCGCAGTCCTTGAGCCAGCGCCTGGATCGCCTGGAAGCGCGTCTGCAAAGCCTGCCGGGGGCGTCATGCTGACGTTCTTTCGCCTCGTCTACATCCTCTGGGTCTGCCTGCGCCATCGCCTGGACGAGCTGGTGCTGTCCGGCCTGCAGCATCCGTGGGCGCACCATGCCTTGCGTTTGGCGCGCCTGGGACGGGTGCCGCGGCAGCCGCGCGGCGTGCGCCTGCGCCTGGCGCTGGAAACCCTGGGCCCCATTTACGTCAAGTTCGGCCAGGTGCTGTCCACCCGCCGGGATCTGGTGCCCGCCGACATCGCCGACGAGCTCGCCCGCCTGCAAGACCGCGTGCCGCCGTTTCCATCGGATCAGGCGGCCGCCATCATCCAGGCGTCGCTGGGTGCCGCGCCGCAGACGCTGTTCGCCCAGTTCCAGCGCGATCCTGTCGCCTCGGCCTCCATCGCCCAGGTGCATTTCGCGGTGCTGCATGATGGCCGCGAAGTCGCGGTCAAGGTCTTGCGCCCCGGCATGCAGGCGGCCATCGAGCGCGACCTGACCCTGTTGCGCTCCCTGGCCGGGCTGGTCGAACGCCTGGCGCCCGATGGCCGCCGCCTGAAGCCGCGTGAAGTCGTGGCCGAATTCGATAAATACCTGCACGACGAACTGGATCTGATCCGCGAGGCGGCCAATTGCAGCCAGTTGCGGCGCAATTTCGGCCCGGATACCGACCGGGCCAGCCTGCTGATGGTGCCCGAAGTCGTCTGGGAATACTGCACCAGCCAGGTGTTCACCATGCAGCGCATGCGTGGCGTGCCGGTCAGCCGGGTGGCGCATCTGCGCGAAATCGGCGTCGATATTCCCCTGCTGGCGCGCCAGGGCGTGGAAATCTTTTTCATGCAGGTGTTCACCGATGGATTTTTTCACGCGGACATGCATCCCGGCAATATTTATGTCTCGGATGCGCCCGAAACCCTGGGGCGCTATATCGCGCTGGATTTCGGCATCGTCGGTTCGCTGTCCGAGTTCGACAAAAACTATCTGGCGCAGAATTTCCTGGCGTTCTTCCGCCGCGATTACCGCCGCGTGGCGCAGTTGCACATCGAATCCGGCTGGGTGCCGCCCACCACCCGCGAAGAAGAACTCGAAGGCGCGGTGCGCGCGGTGTGCGAACCCTATTTCGACCGCCCCCTGGCTGAAATTTCCCTGGGGCAGGTGCTGTTGCGCCTGTTCCAGACCTCGCGCCGCTTCAACGTCGAAATCCAGCCCCAACTGGTGCTGCTGCAAAAAACCCTGCTGAACGTAGAGGGCATGGGCCGCGAACTGGATCCCGCGCTCGACCTCTGGCAGACCGCCAAGCCCTTTCTAGAACGCTGGATGCACCAGCGCGTGGGCCTGCGCGGCCTGCGCCAGCGGCTGGATCAGGAAGCCAGCCAGTGGGCGCAGATTTTGCCGCAAATCCCCCGCCTGGCCTACGCCCGCCTGAATCATCCCGATCCCGGCCCCGCGATGCGGGCCGAGCTCGAACGCCTGCGCCGCGCCCAGGAAAACGCCAACCGCCTGTTGGGGGTGTTGTGCGGCATCCTGGCCGTGGGCCTGGGGGTGGCCGTCTGGGCCTTGACGCGGGGGATCGGGCCATGATCCCGCCGTTGCCGCCGGGCGGGCCGGACACCGTCGCGCCCCGGGATGGCTTTGCGGGCGCCGCGCCGTCGGCCGGGCCTGCCGGGGCCCGTTTCGAATCGAAAATCCTGCCGCCCGATGCCTGCCTGCGGGCGGTGCGCCGTGGCGCCTGGCCGCGCCCCTTGGTGTTCACCAATGGGGTGTTCGACATTCTGCACCGGGGCCATGTCACCTATCTGGATCGGGCCGCCCGGCTGGGGGCCACGCTGGTGGTGGCGGTGAACACGGATGCCTCCGTGCGCCGCCTGGGCAAGGGGGCCGACCGTCCCTTGAATCCCTGCGCGGATCGCGCCGCGTTGTTGGCGGCGTTGGCCTGCGTGGACGTGGTGACCTGGTTCGATCAGGATACCCCCTTGCAGCTGATTCAGGCTCTGCGCCCCGACATCATCGTGAAGGGCGGCGATTACGAGATGGACACGCTGCCGGAAACCGCCGTGGTGCGCGCTTGGGGCGGGCAGGCGGTCGCCATCGCCTTTGAGCACCAGCGCTCCACCACGGCCTTGCTGGAAAAAATCCGTCGGTAGGCCAGGCCCCGGCGGCCGATTCCCGCAGTCGGGACATGAGGTGAAACCAGTCCATGTGCATTGCGTATCTTGCTTTGGGGCACCCGCAGTGGCCGGTGCGGGTCGCGGCCAATCGTGATGAATACCACGCCCGTCCCAGTGCGGTGGCCGGGCCCTGGCCCGGACATCCCCGGGTGATTGCCGGGCGCGATCTCAGCGCCGGGGGGACGTGGCTGGGCGGGGCCCAAGGGGGGCGCTTCGCCCTGCTGACCAACTATCGGGAACCCGGTGTCCCGGCGCCCGCCCATGCCCCTTCACGAGGCGTCCTGGTGCGTGACTATCTGTTGGGGACGGCCTCGGCGCAGGCGTATTGCCTGGGCATCGGCCAGGATGCCCAGGCCTGGGCCGGGTTCAACCTGATCGTGGGGGATCGGGCGGGCGTCTGGATCCTGAGCAACCGCGATCCCGCCGGCGTCGTCCGGCGTCTGGCGCCCGGGCGGTATGTTCTGTCCAATCATTTGCTGGATACCCCCTGGCCGAAATCCAGGCGCTTGCGGGCCGCCCTCGATGCCTTGCCGGCGTCGGATTGGGTGCGCCATCCGCAGCGGGTTTTCGATGCGCTGCGCGACACCACGCAGGCGGCGGTGGATCAGCTGCCCGATACGGGGCTGGATGTGGCGCGTGAGCAGCTGTTCAGCAGCCCTTTCATTGTGGATACGCAGTATGGCACGCGCTGTTCGACGCTGCTGTCGATCCGTGCCGACGGCCGGCTGTGGTTGAGCGAACAAAGCTACGACCCGGCGGGCCGCGCCGTCGGGCGGCACGGCGGCTGTCTGCCCGGGCATCGGCCATGATCCCCCGGCCGGCCGCCGGCCGGATCAGAATGTGAAGCGCGACTGCGCCGTGCCGCGCAGCGGCTTGGTCCAGGTGTCGAAGACCTGGGTGGTTTCAAAGTTGGCCGCGCTGGTGCGGGTGATGCGGCAGGCCGTCATGATGGGGTTGTGGCCCACGATGGCCACCAAGCGGCCGCCCACGGCCAACTGGTATTTCAGGGCGTCCGGCACACAGGGCACCGAGCCGGTGACCAGGATGGCGTCGTATTCGGCCGTGCCCCAGCCCGCATGGGCGTCGCCGGTTTCCAGAACCACGTTGCCGATTTGCTGGCGGGCCAGGTTGGCCTGGGCGAAGGCGGCCAGGCGGCTGTCGATTTCGATGCTGGTCACCTGCTGGCACAGGCGCGACATCAGGGCCGCCTGATAGCCCGAGCCGGTGCCGATTTCCAGCACGCAGTCGCTGGGCTGCAATTGCAGTTCTTCGATGAGCTTGGTCTCGACCTTGGGCGAGAGCATGTGTTCGCGGCTGTCCACCCCGTCGATGATGAGCGGGAGCTCGGTGTCGGTGAAGGCCAGCGCGCGCAGCTGCGGCGGCACAAAACATTCGCGCGGCATGTCGAATACGGCCTGCAGCAGGTGTTCGTCCTGGACATTCCAGGGGCGGATCTGCTGCTCGATCATGTTGAAGCGGGCACGTTCGGCGTCGGGGATATCGTTGGCGTTCATCTTGCGGGTGGCCTTGGGGTTAACGTGAACAGATTATAGGCGACTTAGGCCGGTGCGCCCCAGAGCGCATGGTAGTGGTGCACCGGCCCGTGGCCCGACCCGACCCGCAGTTGGCCGGCGGCGGCGATGGCGCGTTCCAGATAGTGCTTGGCCTGGCGCGCGGCCTCGGGCACGTCCTGGGTGCGGGGCAGCAGGGCGGCCAGCGCCGCCGAGAGCGTGCAGCCGGTGCCGTGGGTGTTTTTCGTGTGGATGCGCCGCCCCGGGAGTTCGATCATGCGGTCGCCGTCGTGCAGCAGGTCGATCGTGTCGTCGCCCGGCAGGTGGCCGCCTTTCAGGAACACCCAGTGCCGGTCGCTGTCCGGCAGCAGGCGGCGCAGGCGTTCGGCCACGCGGCGCATTTCCTTCAGGGTCTCCACCGGGCGCTCGTCCAGCAGCACGCCGGCTTCGGGCAGATTGGGCGTGATGACGTGGGCCAGGGGCAGCAGGCCTTCGCGCAGGGCGTCGACGGCCTGGCGTTCCAGCAAGTGGTCGCCGCTCTTGGCCACCATCACGGGGTCCAGCACCAGGTGGGCGGGTTGCCAGTGGGCCAGGCGGTCGGCCACCGTGCGCGTGACGCCGGCCTGACCCAGCATGCCGATTTTCACGGCATCCACCCGCACGTCGGCGAACAGCGTGTCGATCTGGGCGGCCACGAATTCCGGCGGCACGGGGGAAATCCCCGTGACCGCCTGGGTGTTCTGGGCGGTCAGGGCGGCGATCACCGCCATGCCGTAGGCCCCCAGGGCGCTCATGGTCTTGACGTCGGCCAGGACGCCGGCCCCCCCGGAGGGGTCGACGCCGGCGATGGATAGGGTGTTGGGAATCATTGCGATAGAGCCCATGAAAGACGTGTCGGGCGCTTGGCCGGCCGGGATGCGGTCGGGCCGGATCAAGCGGGCGGGGTGCCGGATTCGGGCGGTGGATTCAGGCCGCGCGCGTGGACGGCAGCAGGCCTTCGGTGGGCGAACTGGGGTCGGCGTCGTAGTATTTGCGTTTGACCCGGCCCGCCAGGTAGGCGTGCCGCCCGGCCTCGACGGCCATCCGCATGGCCTGGGCCATGCGGATGGGATCGCGCGCGCCGGCGATGGCGGTATTCATGAGAATGGCGTCGCAGCCGAGTTCCATGGCAATGGCGGCGTCGGATGCCGTGCCGACCCCGGCGTCCACCAGCACGGGGACTTGGGCCTGGTCGATGATCAGGCGCAGGTTCCAGGGGTTGAGAATACCCATGCCCGAGCCGATCAGCGACGCCAGCGGCATCACCGCCGCCACGCCGATGTCTTCGAGCATGCGGCATTGGATGGGGTCGTCGCTGCAGTACACCATGACGTCGAAGCCGTCGGCCACCAGGGTGCGGGCGGCGGCCAGCGTTTCGGGCATATTGGGAAACAGGTTGCCCGCGTCGCCCAGGACTTCGAGCTTGCACAGTTTGTGGCCGTCCAGCAGTTCGCGCGCCAGGCGCAGCGTGCGCACGGCGTCGTCGGCGGTATAGCAGCCCGCCGTGTTGGGCAGAATGGTGTAGCGGTCGGGGGAGAGGAAATCCAGCAGGTTGGGTTCGCCCGGATTTTGCCCGATGTTGGTGCGGCGGATGGCCACCGTGACGATTTCGGCCCCGCTGGCTTCGATGGCGTCGCGGGTCTGGTCGAAATCGCGGTATTTGCCCGTGCCCACCAGCAGGCGGGACTGGAAACTGCGGTTGGCGATGGTGAGCGGATCAGAGGGGGTCATGGTATGTGGCGAGGTGGCTTCGAGGAGTCCCTAAGAATAAATCATTTGCAGGGCCTTGTTCAGTGGCGCGGCCATGATAAGAATGGTCATGATGATATATGTAATAAAGTGAGATTTTGTTGTATAAAATGGCGCATTCGTAAAAAAATATAATACGGAGGGTATATGCGCGGAAAATTTTTGGTGCGTATCGGGGGCGTATGTCTGGGGGCTGCGCTGTTGGCCGGCTGCGCGGGGACGCGCACGGTCAGCCAGGAGTCCGCGGCCGACTATCTGGCGCAGTCCGATTATCGGGCGTATGCGGGGCAATATCTCAACCCCCTCACCGGCGAACCCAGCTACGATCCCAAGAGCCTGCTGGATTCACTGGAGGCCGGCAAGGCCTTCAACGATGCCGGGATGTGGGCATTGAGCCGCGATGCCTTCGACGCCGCCGCCAGCCAGCTGAACTGGAAAGAAGACACGGTGGACACGCCCGCCGAGGTCGCCAACCTGCTGGGCACCACCCTGACCAGCGATGCCTTCGGGGCCTATCAGGGCAAAATCCACCAGGGCGTCCTGATTGATTACTACCAGGCCATCAATCACCTGATGCTGGGCAGCGAGGCCGATGCCCGGGTGGATTTCAACCGCCTGCAGGTGCGCCAGGGCAATGCGGAAACCCAGCTCAAGGCTTATGCCAAGACGGTCGACAAGACGGTCAAGGACGGCCTGCGCGACGATCAGAGCGCTGGGGCGCGTGAAAGCCTGGGCGAAGTCGGCCCCAAGATCGCGGATGGGATAAAGGATCTGCCCAGCGGCCTGGTGCGATCCAAGATCCGTCTGTCGGCCGGGGATGTCATGAGCGCGGTGTTTCGCGCCACGTCTTCGGCGCAGTCCGACAAGCGCCAGAACCTGGCGCGCGACATGCTGAAAAGCGCCAATGCCGCCAGCGCCACGCGGGGCGGCAATGCCGTCATCGCCTATCTGGGGCGTGAGCTCAAGCGCGGCAAGGGCGCGCTGGACAACAAGGTCATCATCGTCTACGAAGACGGCATCGGCCCCAGTCTGACAGAATTCCGCCTGGATCTGCCCCTGTTCATCGTGACCGGCAAGGTCACGTACACCGGCATCGCGTTGCCGCAGTTCGTGCCCGGCAGCCCCGCGTTCGGCGGGCTGATGGTGGGGGCGGGCAAGACCCAACAGGAAACCGCCACACTGACCGACCTCAACGAACTGGCCGGCCTGGAATTCGACACGGCCTACAAGGGGGTTGTCGCCAAGGCGGTCATCTCCACCACCATCAAGACTGCCGCGCAAGCCGTGGTCAATCACCAGATCGACCGGCAAAACATGAATCCCCTGATCGGGACTTTGCTGAAGCTGGGCACCGGCGCGGCCCAATTCGCCCTGACCAAGGCCGATACGCGCGCCTGGGCCAACCTGCCCAATACCATTCAGATGGTGGTGGTGGATCGTCCCGCCACGGGCCGGCTGCTGCTGGCCGGCCCGTTGGGCCAACCGGTGGCGGATGTCCCCATTGAGCCAGGCGTCAACACGCTGGTGCTGGTCAAGGCGTCGGGCACCCTGGGCCAGCCCGCCGTGTATGTTCAGCCGCTGCCCGCGCAGGACGCCGTGCCCCCGCTGAAAGCCGCGCCGCCCGCAATCACCACGAAAAAGGTTTGACATGAAACACGTTTTTTGGCTTGGGGCGCTGTTGTCCGTGGGGATGGCGGCGGGTGCCGCCGCCCAGGCCGCCGCCCCCCGGGTGGTGACCTGCGACACCACCGTCGCCCCGCGGGCCTTGCTGAAAGTGCAGGATGAAGCCACCCCCAAGGGCGCGGTGGTGCGGGATGTCTCCCTGGTCACGCTGGCCAGCGGCCTGAAGGCCGTGCAGTTTTCCGTGCGCAATGCGCGCAGCCCCAACCCCTTCAATACCATTCTCCAAGTCCGGTACACCGTCCATTGGACGGACGATTGCGGTCGCCGGATCATGACGGGCGCACAGGTGCTCGACGGCCTGATGCTGGATCCCGGCCGCGAGGAAATCGTCCAGTCCGTGGCCATGGATCGCCACGCCACCCATGCCGTATTGCGGATCACGGTAGAAAATTAAGTCTCAGGAACCCCGATGAAAAAAATTTCTTTGATGGCCGTGATGGCCTTGGCCCTGGCCGGTTGTCAGACCATGCCGGTCGTGTCCAGCAACCCCAACGCCGAACTCAGCCGCACGGGCAAGCCCGGCATGGTGTCGTTTGGCCTGCAAAGCACGGATTTTGAATACGCCGCCAAAAAGGCCGTGCAGGAATTTCTGGAATCCCCCTATGCCCAGAAGCCCGGCGGCAGCCGCTGGGTGGTGCAGATGGGCGACGTCGTGAACGACACCACGTTCCGCATCGACACCGCCAGCATGACGTCGCGCATGAAACGCGACATGACCAAGACCGGGCAGTTCATCTTTACCGGGGCCACCGGGGCCGAGCGCACCAGTTTTGTGCAGGATTCCCGCCAACTCAGCAAGTCCAAGATGTTCAAGCAGTCCACCGTGGCGCGCAATGGCACGGTGATCGCCCCCGACCTGGAAATGCTGGGCGCGATCCGTCAGCGCACGCTGGTGGATGGCAGCGGCAAGCAACAGCAGCTGGAATACGAGTTCGACTTCCGCGTGGTCGAGCGCGATTCCGGCCTGGAAATCTTCCAGGCGTTCGTCCCCATCGAAAAGCTGGGGTCCAATCAGAACTTTGCCTGGTAAGGGGGCGCATATGTTCAAGCCAAGTCCGCTCGTCGCAGCCCTGTGCCTGCTGGCCGCCCAGGCCAGCTTCGCCCAGGACGCCGCGCCGGATACCCCCGCCCAGGCGCAGCCGGCGACCCTGGCGCAGGCGGGCGACATCTCCGCCCCGGTGGCGCAGGCGCCCGAAGCCCTGCTGGAACAAGCCACCTCGGCGGATGCCCTGCCCAGCGCCCCCGCACAAAGCTATGCCGACTGGGTCGCCGCCTTTGAAAAAGAATTTGGCCAGACCATGAGCACCGCCAAGGATGGCAAGGTGTTTTATGCGGGCATGGCCACGATTTCCGCCGACAGCGCCGCCGATCCGCATTACGGCAGCCAACTGGCCCTGGCCTACGAACGCGCTTTGTTCGATTTGCAGGCGGATTACATCCTGCAAAACTATGGCCGCTTGAGATCCGAAGCCGTGCGCACCGTGTTCGAGAATCAGTCCAGCGACAAGGACGCAATCGATCCGCTCGAACTGAACCAGGCTTTGGCGGCCGGGGGCGGCCGCCTGGAAGCCTTGTTCGACAAGGCATTGACGCTGGTGGATAAAAAACTGGATAACGCCCTGGTCGAAGAAGGCGTCCCGGCCGAAGACATCCAGAAGATGTCGGTGGAACAGAAAAAAAACCTGTACAAGGATAATTTCAATAAAAAAGTCATCAAGTCGGCTTACCAGAACATGCAGGGGCTGGTGCCGGTCAAGACCCGTATTTTTCCTGTCGAAGCCAATGGCAAGAAAACCATGGCCGTGGCGGTGATTGCCGTGCAGTCCGAAAAAACCCGCCAGTTCGCCCGGGACATCGCCCGCAAGCGGCCCACGCTGGTCAAAGGCAATCCCAAGTCGCTGAACGATATCCTGCCCGCGGATCAGGCCGGCTACTTGAATGAAATCGGCTTGCGCTATGTGTATGACGAGTCCGGCCGGCCCATGCTGTTGGCCTATGGCCGCACTTCGGTGCCGATGGACCCCGGCTGGAGCGCGTCGCGCGCCTTGCGGGCCCAGCAAAATGCCCAGGGCGTGGCCCAGGCCATGGCCGAGGCCAATATCATCGAGTTCATGAACACCAATGTCCAGGTGTCCACGTCGGCCGAGATCGGGGACATCAGCGAAGAATGGGCCAAGCAGATCACCGACATCACCAACGGCAAGCCGGGCGATGTGCGGCAACTGAAAGAAAACATCCGCGAAACCACCCAGACTTTCTTCAAATCCGGCAAAGCCTCCGCCGCCGGGGATTTGCGCGGCACCTCGGTGCTGAAGCGCTGGGAGCAGAAAGACGACAACGGCGTGGTGCACGTCGGCACCGTGGTGGGCTGGACGTATGGTCAGCTGGACAACGCCAATGCCATTGACGCGCAGAAACGCGGCCAGGCCCAAGGCGCGCAGGCAACGGGGGCCGCCGCAGGCGGCGTCAGCGACCAGTCCCGCCAGTCCAAGGCCGTCAACACCAAGGACGACTTCTGATCCGGCGCTGGCCGGCCCGCCCCTGCGCTTGTCAAAGGCGCCGCAGGGGCGGGCCGGACGGCACATTCGAGGCGACCCGCCCGGCAGGGCATGGGGCCTCGTTTCCCCGGCCTGATTCTGTGATTTAGTTTTTACCGGATACCGCCATGAAAGCATTGATTTCCGCCTGGATTTTGGCCCTGGTCTTTGGCCTGGGGAGCTTGATGCCCGCCGCTGCCCAGGTGACGGAAGCCACAGTCACCGCCGATGGCCAGGGATTGAGCCGGGATGACGCCATCCAGGCCGCCCTGGTCAATGCGGCCAGCCAGGCCTTTGGCGTGCGCCTGGCGTCACAGTCCGTGGTGCAAAACACGGCGGTGGACGCCGCCGTCGATGCCGAAGACCATTCGGTACTGGTCAGCGTGCTGAACAAAAGCGTGCAACAGGCCTTGAATACACCGCAGAATGCACCGATTCTCGGCTATGACGTCAACAACGTTTTTCAAGCGGGCAGCGGTTGGGAGGCCACCGTCACCCTGCGCTACGCCAAGTTTGAACGCATGGGGGCGGATACCAACCGGCGCAGTGCCGTGGTGGTCAGCAACAATAAGCGCTATCGCGCCTTGCTGATCCAGACGGTGGGCGAATCCCTGGTGGGATCGCGCCGCTTCGACGTGCTCAACCGTGAAAACGACGCACTCTTTCAGGACGAAAAAGCGTTCATTGCCGGGGACGATGCCGCCGACGCCGAAATGGCCCGCCTGTCGCAGGCCAGCGGGGCGGATTACCTGGTGGTGGCCAGCCTGCCCAGCCTGGGGGTGAGCAACAACCAGCGCGAAACCATTGCGATGACCGGCGAAGTCCTGGTCAAGAGCGCCGCCAGCGGCACCCTGCAGTTGCAGGTCATCGAATTCGCCTCGCGCAAGGTCAAGTGGTCGGGGTCGCAAAAGTTCGGCGGCACCTATCCGGGGGCCACCAGCGTCGGGTCCGCCACCCTGTCCAGGCTGATCAGCGGGGCGGCGGACAAGCTGATCGACCGCATGGTGGCCGCCATCTACCCGATCCAGGTGGTGAAGGTGGTCAAGGCGGATACCGCCATCATCAACCGGGGCGAGGGCGGGGTGGCCGTGGGCGAGACCTATGCCGTCTTCGAGGCCGGCGAAGAACTGATCGACCCCCAAAGCGGCGAATCCCTGGGCTCGATGGAAACCGAAATCGGCCTGGGCAAGATCACCCAGGTCAAGCCCAAGTTCGCCTTTTTGCGGATGTCCACTGGGGCCTTGTCCGAAGGCACGACCTATATCGTGCGCAAGACCGATAAAAAGCCTGCGGTGGCCGCCAAGCCCGCCCCTCGCAAAAAGGCGGCCAGCCAGCCGCAACCGCCCGATCGGGGCGATGTGTTCCTGAACAACTGAGGGGCATCGCGCTTCAAGGCTGCAGGGGGCCTGCGCCACCCCTGCAGCCCCTGCCGGCGCGCATCGCGCGGTGTGCTTAAAATGCCTGTTTATCTTGCGCTGAGGAATCCAGCATGACTGACCACACCCCAAGCCCGGTCGCAGCCGGCGGCCGCAACCCCGATGCGGGCAAGCAGATCGCCCAGCTGGTGTACATCCTGCAGGCTGTGGGTTTCTTTTTGGGCGGCGTCCCCATCCTGGTGGGGATCATCATCAACTATGTGAAGCGGGCCGATGTCCAGGGCACGCTTTGGGCGTCGCACTTTCGCTGGCAGATTCGCACGTTCTGGTTCTCCCTGCTGTGGGCGATCATCGGCGGCCTGTTGTTGTTCGTGGCTATCGGCGGCCTGATTCTGCTGGCCAACGCCGTCTGGACCATCTACCGCGCCGTCAAGGGCTGGCTGTACCTGAATGACGGCAAGCCGATGTATTGATGGAAGCGGCCGTCAGGCCGTGCTTCAGCCCGATGGCTGGCCGCTTGGGCGCCTGGCCCCGCTTTCCCCTTGCGCCAGGTCTTCGCAGATGACTTCCGCCGCGTCCACCAGCCGGGGGCCGGGACGGTGCAGCCAGTCGGGGTTGACGGCGTAGACCCGGCCTGCGCGGGCGGCGGACAGGCCATGGTCGGCCCACCAGCGGGTGCGGGCAGCCAGGGTTTCATGCCCGTAGGGTGACACGATCAGCACCTGGGGGTTCAGGTGCAGCACGGTTTCCACACTGACCTGGGGGGCGGCGATGGGGCTGTCGGCATAAGGGTTGACGCCGCCGCAGCGGGTCAGGATGTCGTTGATCAGCGGGGTGTTGCCCAGGGTGTACAGCGGGTCGGCGCTGATTTCAATGAATACCGAGACAGGGGGAGCGTCCGCCGTCGCCGCCGCGCGGGGGGGGCTTGCGCGGGATGCGTCTGCGCCCGTTTGGCCCATGGCGTCCGGTCTGGTCTGGCCCAGCGCGTCGATGCGCCGCTGCAGATCCCGCGCCTGGCTGTCGGCCTGAGCGGCGGTGTCCAGCTGCCGGCCCAACTGGCGCACCAGGCGGGGGATGTCGTCCAGGGACTGCGGATTGGCATAGACCAGCGGGATGCCCAGGGGCTGCAGGCGATGGGCCAGCGCCTGGGTGGCTTCGGTGGGATACCAGGCCGCCACCAGGGTGGGGCGCAGGGCCAGCACGGCTTCGTCGCTGGGCTGCACCCCGTCGCCGACGCGGGGAATATCGCGGGCGGCGGGGGGATAGTCGCTGTGCAGCACCGTGCCCACGATGGATGCCCCCGCCCCGGCGGCATAGACCAGCTCGGTGACGCTGGGGGCCAGGGTGATCACCCGGTGCGGGGCTGTCAGCGGGGCCGTTGCGGCCCGCGCCGCCGGGCCGGCCCCGGCGGGGGCCGGCGCGCCCCATGCCAGCGCCAGCGCGCAGACTGCGGCGGCGAGCCGCGCCGGCACACCATGGTTGACCGCCCGCGTCCAGCCGCTGCCCGCCATGGCTTTACATCCGCCAGGACAGGTTCACGAACACATTGGATCCCGGCGTGCGGTAGCCGTCCACGCGCACGTAGTCCTTGTCCAGCACGTTGTTCCAGCGCACCTGCATGCCCAGCGATTTGCTGAAGTCGTATGCGGCGGTCAGGTTGACCAGGCTGTAGCCGCCCAGGGTGGTGCGGTTGGCGGCATCGGCGTAGCGGTTGCCGGTGTATTGGTATTCAGCGCCCAGCTTCCAGGCCTGGATGCGGTGCTCCACGGCCAGATAAAACACCTGGCGCGCCCGCAGCTGCAGTTGCGAACCCTCGCCCGCGCCGGGATCGTCGTTGCGCGGATCCAGCAGATCCACGCTGCCGCGCAGGGTGGTATTGCCCAGGGTGTGTTCGCCCGCCAGGGTCAGGCCGCGTAGGGTGGCCTGGTTCACGTTGGCCGGGGATGTCATCCAGGTGACGGGGTCGGACACATTGATGATCAGGTCGCGCACTTTGTTCTGGTAGGCGGTCAGCCGGATCAGGGTGGCGTCGTCCTGGTATTGCAGGTGGGCTTCGATATTGCGCGATTTTTCCGGTTTCAGGTCGGGGTTGCCCTGGTAGAACATCCCGCCGCCCTGGTACAGGTCGGCGAAGGTGGGGGCGCGAAAGCCGGTGCTGCCCGCCGCGCCCACTTGCCAGCGGTCTGTCAGGTCGATATCCAGGCCCAGGCCGCCGGTGACCTGGCTGCCGTGGTCGCTGTAGTTGTCGTTGCGCAGGCTGGCCTGGGTGTGCAGGCGATCCACCCTGCCTTTATAGATCAGGGCCAGGCTATTGATATTGCGCCCGTTTTCTTCGTAATCGAAATCGCTGTTGATGCGTTCTTCAACGCGCTCGCCCAGGATCGACACGCGGTGATCCGGGCGGATCTGGAAATTATTCTGCCAGGACCAGGTGCGTTTCAGGCTGGAATGCACGAACGAGCCTTCCGTCGGGCGGCGGTAGTCCAGCGAATCCCGGGTCCAGCCGAAGCGCAGCACGCTTTCCCAGATGGGGGTGATCTGATCGGTGCTGGTGATGGCATAGGCCTGTTGGCGCACCAGGTTGCGCACATTGTCCTCGGTGGCATAGGGGAAATCGTCCTGGGCCCCGTCGGAATCCGCATGCAGGTAGGTGCTGTAGGCCATCAGCCCGATGTGGTGGCCGGGTTGCCACTGATAGCCCAGGGTGCCGGACCAGCCGTGGTTGTTGTAGCCGTCCTTGTCGGTGTAGTGGCCCCAGCTGTCGGTGCTGCTGTTATTGGCAAAATGCCCGCGCATCACGTCAAAACCGCTGCTGCTGCCGATGCTGCCCGCCAGGCTGTAGTCCCAGCCGTGGCTGGCGCCCGACAGGCCCGCGCTGAACTTGAGGGTGTTGTATGTGCCATAGCCCGCGTTGGCCCAGGCCGACAGCGGACGATCCTGCACGCCTTTTTTGGTGATGATGTTGATCACCCCGCCGATGGCGTCGGAGCCGTACAGGCTGCTGGCCGCCCCGCGCAGGATTTCCACGCGCTCCACCAGGGCCGGGTCGATGGCTTCCAGGCGGGTGCCGCCCGACAGCAGTTCGGACATGCGCAGGCCATCCACCAGCACCAGGGTCTGGTTGGCATTGGCCCCGCGCAGGAAAATGCCGCTGGCGGTTTGCGGGCCGCCGTTGCTGATGATCTGCACGCCGGGCTGGCGGCCGATGATTTCGGTGATGCTGTCGCCCCGGGCGGCGGCCAGCTGATCCTGGCCGATGACGGTGACGTCGCCCACCGCATCGGCCAGGGGCTCGGCGCTGCGGCTGGCCGTGACGACGATGCTGTGCAGCGCCTGGATTTCGGGGGTGGGGGTTTGGGCCGTGGCGGCCAGGGGGAAAAGACAGGAAACGGCGAGCAATGCGCGCCGTGGCAATGGGTGATTCATGACAGGCCCTGTGAGGGTGCGCGTCCCCGCACACCATGATGGTCAACGCCCGCAGGCCTTTGGACGGGCCGCCGGCAAAGGCGGCGGGCCGAAATGGAGGCGATGCGGGTATCAGGAGGTTGAATCAGGCCGGTATCGGGCTGACGCCTGCGGGGGCCGGAGCCGGGGCAGGCGCACACCGTTGCGGGGGCAGCACAGCTGGGTTCGGTGAACCGTCTGTTTCCCGTTTAGATGCCCGACGGATTGCGATGGCCGGGCATACCTGTTTCGGCGGGTATTATAGTGCGCGTCAGGCGGGCAGGGGCCGTGTCTTGAGACTGGGGACTCAAACGTGTGCGGCTCAGGCGTAGGTCGTGTCGCGGCGCCCGAACAGGGCTTTGAAAAGACGGGCCAGCAGGCTGGTTTGATGGGCTTGCGCGGCCCGGGCGGCGCGTTCTTCGGCCATCAGGCGTTCGAAAGCTTTGTTGACTGGATAGTCGGAAAACGGGACTAACATGCAGCTCTCCTAAGGGTTAACCCTAGTATAACAAGCGAGGCATGAAATAGCCAGTATGATTCCCGAAATCATGCCTCAGACCCGACGGAGACCTCGATGGCGGCCCAGCCCCGATTGCATTGCGTTTTTTCCTTGTTGTGCCTTGCCTTGATGCTTGCCCCCGCCGGTGCGCAGGCCTATGACGCGCAGGCGGTCGTTCGGGAAGACGGCGCTCAGGTTTTCGAAGTGCGGTTTTTCGGCCCGCAGGACGGCGCATTTTGGTTCGGCGACCAGCTGGACACCGACCTTGTTGCCACCTGGCAGCTGGATGCCGATCAGAAAACCAATATTCTGCACGCCGCCGACTATTGGGCCTCGGTCATTCGCCCCCTGCCGGGCGGGACCGTCGGGGTATTGAATATCGGCACCTATGACGAGTCCGGGGCATTCGGGTCCAGTCAGCCCTTGAGCAACGGGCAGACGTACAAGGTCCCGCTGCAGATTGCGCTGCAGGGCGAAGCCCTCCCGGCGGCCAGTCTGCCCTATGGGGCGCACGGGATTTTCGCCATGGGCACCATGGATTGGCTGCCCGGGGTCAACCCCTGGATGCCGATCGGCGACCAGAATGGCCTGAACATGGCGGCGGTGGCGGTGCACGAATTCGCGCATACCCTGGGGGTCAGCAACAGTAATTTCTATGCGTCGCCCACCAAGCCTTTCTTCAACGAAGCGTTCACCGCGTGGGCCGAGCACTTGGTGGACGATCATGGCCGGCCGGCCCGTCCGGGGCAGGCCATTTTGTGCGCATTGTGCAGCAATACCGACCCCGATGGCTTCGACGTGCGCCAGGATCAGGGGCTGTTTGTCGGCGCGCACGTGCAAGACGCCCTGGAGGGCGGCTTGCCGGGCATCCCGGTCAAGATGCTGCGCCAGGATGTGTTCGGGGCCTATTCCCTGGACACCGACACCATGAGCCATCTGGAGCTGAAAAACAGCCTGATGAGCCACCAGAAATACCGCAACTATACGCGGCTGATGGAGGCCGAACTGGCGGTCATGCAGGACCTGGGCTATCACATCGACCGGCGCAACTTCTATGGCCGATCCGTCTATGGCAGCGGCTTGGATATTGTCAATACCCGGGGGTATTTCGCCCGCAATGCGGCGGGCACGGCCTATCTGGATCAGCAGGCCAACCCCACCGCGCTGGGCGTGGGCCTGCATGTGTACGGCAGTCATAACCGTATCCGCCAGCAGGCGGACTTGTTGACCAGCGGGGCGGGGGCGACGGGGATACGCGTGGATGGCGAGGCCAACCAACTGGTGGTCGCCCCCGGCGTGCGGGTGCATGCGCAAGGGCAGAATGGCCAAGGGGTGCTGCTGGCCTATGGCCGGGGGCATCGGCTGGCGGTGCGCGGCGATGTCCAGGCCCTGGGCAGCCAGGGGGTGGGCCTGCGCTTCGATTTTGGCCACAACCTGGGCAGCGGCGATGCCGTCGAGTACCGGGGGTCTTATATCCGCACGTCCACCGAGGGCGCAATTCCCTTGTTGCCCGAACTGGATGGCGCCCTGGCCGATCAGGTGGACATCAGCGGTGTGGTGGCCGGGGCGGGGGCCGCGCTGTACATGGCGGACAATGCCCTGGTCGAACAGGTCAATATCCTGAGGGGCGCGCGCATTCAGGGCGACATCGTATCGGATTACGCCCAGCGGGACGCGCAGGGCGACCTGCGTTTGACCACGCTGTCCTTTGGCCGGCAAGCGGATGCGGACGGCTGGGCCACGGATCGGGCCGATGCGGATTTCCGCTTTGTCTATGACGGCAATATCCAGGGGCGGGACAACCTGACCCTGGTTTTCGCCGGCGGGCAGACCCGGCTGGACGGCCACCACCAGGTGCGGGGGGCCGTGATCCGTCCCCAGGCGGCGCTGGGCGGCCTGGGCCAGTACGATCTGGCCGCCGCCGGTACCGCATTGCTCAACCAGGGGGTGCTGGCGCCTGGCGGCGCGGATGCCCTGGGGCGCATCACGGTTTGGGGCGACTATATCCAGGCCGCATCCGGGACCTTGTCGGCGCGTTTCGACACCCAGGGGCAGTCCGACGTGCTGGCCGTCGAGGGCGTGGCCAGCCTGCAAGGCGCGTTGGATCTGCACGCCCTGCCGGGCTGGTATGCCGATGGCTGGCTGTCCGCCGTTCAGCCCCTGCGGGCGGATCAGGTCGCCGGGCAATTCGACGCGGTGCGGTTCGCCCCGGTGTCGCCCACCTTGGCGTTCAGCGCGCTGCCCGACGGGCCGGGGCAATATCGCCTGGGCATGACCCGCGCGGCCGATGCCTATGGCCGCTACGGGGCGGACGGCAACGACCGCCGGGTGGGCCAGGCCTTGGCGCAGTTGGCGGCCCGGGGGCCGCAGGCCGCCCAGGGGTTGCTGGCCAGCCTGGATTTCTCGGCGGCCGATGGCAGCCAAGTGAGGCGTGCCTTGCCGCAGCTGTCGGCCGCCGGCTATAACGCGGCGCTGGCCGCCTCGCTGCGGCGCGACCGTCTGGCGCTGGATACGGCCCAGGCGCAGGTGGCCGACGTCCCCGACGCGCAAGCGGCGGGCTGGACAGGATATGCCGCCTTGTTTGGCGGGGCGGGGCGCCAGGAGGCGCAGGATGGGCTCGTCGCCAGCCGGGACACCCTGTATGGCGTCGTCATCGGCGGCAGCCGCCGCCTGGATCGCGCCCCGGATGTCCGCGTGGGCCTCAGCCTGGACGCCGCCGAGCAGACCGTGGATCTGAAAGCACCCTGGTCGGGCCAGGCCAAGGCCACCGCCCTGGGCCTGGGCGGGCAGTGGCGCTACCAGCCCGACGCCTGGGCCGGGCCATATCTGTCGGGCGGTGCGCGCCTGGGGGTCGAACGTAGCCGTTTGACCCGCACCCTGGGTTTTGCCGACTACAGCGCCCGCCACGAAGCCCGCTGGACGGGCTACCAGGCGGCGGCCCAGCTGGCCGGCGGCTACCTGTTCGCCTTGTCCGGCAGCGTATCCGCCGGGCCGTTTGCCGCGCTGGATTACGCCCGCAGCCAACGCCCGGCCGTGGATGAATCCGGCCCCCGTGCCAGCCGTCTGCAATTGGACAGCCAGCACGCCGACACCCTGCGTACCCGCCTGGGCCTGACCGCCCAGGCCCGTTGGGATCAGCCCGACGGCAGCGCCTGGGCCGCCCAGGCCCGCCTCAGCTGGGATCATGACTGGCTGTCCCGATCCGTGAGCCAGTCCGCCCGCTTCGCCGCCCAACCCGCCGTGTCCTTCGACACTGACAACGCCCTGCTGCCGCGCAATCTGCTGGGACTGCGCGCCGGGCTGTCCTGGCAGCGCGGCGACCGTCTGTCCATCGGCCTGGATCTCGGCGGTCAAACCGGCGGCGGCTACCAGGCCATTGACGGCCGCCTGACCGCCCGCTGGACGTTCTGATCCTCCCAGGCGCATGCCCGCGCCCGGCGTTCACGGCCCGGCGTTCACGAAGCAACCGTCCCGTTTTTGAGCGGCGGGCCGAAAACCCCCAGGCGGTGGTTTTCGGCCCGCCAAGGCGCTCGGGCGGCAGATAAGATGGACAGATAAGACGGAAAGATAGCAGCGCTGCGGACGGCCATCCTCCATGGCGGCGTGCCGCATGGTGACGTAATCGGCGGTTCTCGTGTGTGCTCGGGCTTATCCGATTCGTCTTATTGGAACAGCCGCCGCCGATCCGCTTCCTCTCATTGGAACAGCCGCCGCCACAGGCCACGACACCGCATCACCGCCGCAGATCACGACACCGCATCACCGCCACAGGTCACGACACCGCATCACCGCCGCTTGTCTACGTCAATCGAGGGGTGGGGCATGCCGGGGGGACTGTTGGAGCCACCCCCAACATAATCGGCGAAGCCGCCAATTTGCGACCTGTCCCCCCGGCATGCCCCACCCCCCGATGAGCTATCCCAACGCAGCGATCCCCCCAATCACAGCGATCCTCCCAATGCGCTACCCCAACACAGCGATCCCCCCATGCGCAGCCTCAAAGCAGCAATCCCGCCGTTCCCGCCCGCCTTCCTTCATAACGATACAATCGAAGCTTCTCCCTCCTTCATGCCCGTGGAACCCGCCGTGTCCTACCCCGCCTTACCCTACCCCGTCGAAACCTACACCCAGGGCGCCGACTTCGTGCGCCTGCTGGGGCGACGCATCGTGGTGCTGGACGGCGCCATGGGAACCATGATCCAGCGCTACAAACTGACCGAAGCCGACTTTCGCGGCGAACGCTTCGCCGACCACGACCACGACGTCAAAGGCGACAACGAACTGCTTTCCCTGGTGCGCCCCGACGTCATCCGCGAAATCCACACCGCCTACCTGCAGGCCGGGGCCGACGTCATCGAAACCAATACCTTCGGGGCCACCCGCGTCGCCCAGGGCGACTACGGCCTGCCGGACATCGCCTACGAACTCAACCTGGCCTCCGCCCGCCTGGCCCGCGAAGCCTGTGACGCCGTGTCCACGCCCGACCACCCGCGATTCGTCGCCGGCGCCCTGGGCCCCCAGCCCAAGACCGCCTCGCTCTCGCCCGACGTCAACGACCCCGGCGCGCGCAACGTCACCTTCGAAGAACTGCGCGTCGCCTATACCGAACAGATCAACGGCCTGATCGACGGCGGCGTGGATATCCTGCTGATCGAAACCATCTTCGACACCCTGAACGCCAAGGCGGCCATCTTCGCCATCGAAACCGTCTTTGAAGAACGCGCCGTCCGCCTGCCGGTGATGATCTCGGGCACCGTCACCGACGCCTCCGGGCGGATTCTTTCCGGCCAGACCGTCGAAGCCTTCTGGAATTCCGTGCGCCATGCCCGGCCCGTCACCATCGGCCTGAACTGTGCCCTGGGGGCCGCCCTGATGCGCCCCTACGTCGCCGAACTCTCCAAAATCTGCGACACCTACGTCTGTGTCTACCCCAACGCCGGCCTGCCCAACCCCATGGCCGAAACCGGCTTCGATGAAACCCCGGCCGACACCTCCGGCCTGCTCGAAGAATTCGCCCAGGCCGGGCTGGTCAATGTGGTGGGGGGATGCTGCGGCACCACGCCCGACCACATCCGAGAAATCGCCCGCAAAGTGCGCGACCTGCCGTTGCGCCAGCCGCCGGTCATCCCCGTCAAGACCCGCCTGTCGGGCCTGGAAGCCCTGAATTTCGACCGCGACACCCTGTTCATCAACGTGGGCGAACGCACCAACGTCACGGGCAGCAAGATGTTCCTGCGCCTGATCCGCGAAGAAAAATTCGACGAGGCTCTGACGGTGGCTCGCCAGCAAGTGGAAAACGGCGCGCAGATCATCGACGTCAATATGGACGAAGGCATGCTGGATGCTTTGGCCCTCATGCCGCGCTTTCTTAATCTGCTGGCCTCCGAACCGGACATTTCCCGCGTGCCGGTGATGATCGACAGCTCCAAGTGGCCCGTCATCGAGGCCGGCCTGCGCTGCGTGCAGGGCAAGTGCGTGGTCAATTCGATTTCGATGAAAGAAGGCGAAGGGCCGTTCATCGAACAGGCCCGGCTGTGCCGCAAATACGGCGCGGCGGTGGTGGTGATGGCTTTCGACACCGATGGCCAGGCCGACAATCTGCAGCGGCGCATCGACATCTGTTCCAAAGCCTACGACATCCTGGTCAATCAGGTGGGTTTCCCGCCGGAAGACATCATCTTCGACCCCAATGTGTTCGCCATCGCCACCGGCCTTGAAGAACACAACCGCTATGGCCTGGACTTCATCGAAGGCGTGGGCTGGATCACGGACAACCTGCCCCATGCCCGCACCTCGGGGGGGATTTCCAACGTCAGCTTCTCGTTCCGGGGCAACGAAGCCATGCGCGAGGCCATCCATGCCGTCGTGCTGTATTACGCGACCCAGCGCGGCCTGACCATGGGCATCGTCAATGCGGGCCAGCTGGGCGTGTATTCCGAACTCGACCCTAAAGTGCGCGACCTGATCGAGGATGTGGTGTTCAACCGGGCCGAGCCCCTGGGCAAGACCGATCCCGCCGACGAACGCACGTCCACCGAACGCCTGGTAGAGCTGGCCGACACCCTGCGCGGGTCCGGCAAGAAAAAAGAAGAAGACCTGACCTGGCGCGAGGGCACGGTGCGCGAACGCCTGACCCATTCGCTGGTGCACGGCATCACCACCTTCATCGTCGAAGACACCGAAGAAGTCCGCCAGGAAATCATGTCCGGCGGCGGGCGGCCCATCGAAGTCATCGAAGGCCCCTTGATGGACGGCATGAACGTGGTGGGCGACCTGTTTGGCGCGGGCAAGATGTTTCTGCCGCAGGTGGTCAAATCCGCCCGCGTCATGAAACAGGCCGTGGCCCATTTGCTGCCCTTCATCGAAGAAGAAAAACGCCAGCTGGCCGACGCGGGGGGCGACGTGCGCTCCAAGGGCAAGATGGTGATCGCCACCGTCAAAGGCGACGTGCATGACATCGGCAAGAACATCGTCACCGTGGTGCTGCAGTGCAATAACTTTGAAGTCGTCAATATGGGCGTGATGGTGCCGTGCGCCAAGATTCTGGACATGGCCAAGGAAATGAACGCGGACATGGTCGGGCTGTCCGGCCTGATCACCCCCAGCCTCGAAGAAATGGCCTATGTGGCATCCGAGATGCAGCGCGACCCGTATTTCCGCGAGCGCAATCTGCCGCTGCTGGTGGGCGGAGCCACCACCAGCAAGGTGCATACCGCCGTCAAGATTGCGCCCAACTACGACGGCCCGGTCATTTATGTGCCCGATGCCAGCCGGTCGGTGGGGGTGGCCACCAGCCTGATGTCCGACCAGGCCGACGCTTATCTGCAAAGCGTGGCCGACGAATACGAGGTGGTGCGCCAGCGCCATGCCAACCGCAAAGCCACCCCCATGCTGACCATCGCCCAGGCGCGCGCGGCCAAGCCCGCCATCGACTGGGCCAACTACACCCCGCCGCGCCCCAAGTTCATCGGCCGCCGGGTGTTCAAGCACTACGACCTGCACGAAATCCTGAAATTCCTGGATTGGACGCCGTTTTTTCAATCCTGGGGCCTGATGGCGCAGTTTCCCGCCATTCTGACGGACAAGGTGGTGGGCGAACAGGCCGTCAAGCTGTACGAGGAAGGCCAGGCCATGATGAAGCGCATCGTCGAAGGCCGCTGGCTGACGGCCAATGGCGTGGTGGCCTTCTACCCGGCCAACAGCATCAACGATGACGACATTGAAATCTACACCGACGAAACCCGCAGCGAAGTGCTGCTGACCTGGCGCGGGGTGCGCCAGCAAACGCAAAAGCGCGACGGCGTGGACAATAAATGCCTGGCGGATTTCATCGCGCCGAAATCCACCGGCATCATGGATTACATCGGCATGTTCGCCGTGACGGGCGGGCTGGGCATCGAAAAATACGAAAAGCAGTTTCAGGATGCCGGCGACGACTATTCCGTGATTATGTTGAAGGCTCTGGCCGACCGCCTGGCCGAAGGCTTTGCCGAGACCCTGCATGCACGGGTGCGGCGCGACCTGTGGGGCTACGTGCCGGACGAATCCTTGCCCAACGAGGACATCATCGCCGAAAAATACCAGGGCATCCGTCCCGCCCCGGGCTATCCCGCCTGCCCGGAACACCTGGTCAAGCGGGCCATGTTCGATATCCTGAAGTGCGACGAAATCGACATGCAGCTGACTGAAGGCTTCGCCATGATGCCCGCGTCCAGCGTGTCGGGTTTTTATTTCAGCCACCCCGCGTCCAAGTATTACAACGTGGGCAATATCGGCGCCGACCAGGTGGCCGATTTCGCCGCCCGCACGGGCCGGGACGAAGACGATGTGCGCCGCACCCTGGCCAGCGTCTTGCGCTAGGGGCCGTCTTGCGTGACGACGACACCCGCCGCCGCGCCTTGGGGGCGTTTTTGCGCAGCGCCCGGGGGCGCATCCGTCCCCAGGACTGCGGCTTGCCCGCGGGCGTGCGGCGGCGCACGCCCGGGCTGCGGCGCGAAGAAATCGCCCAGTTGTGCGATATCAGCGCCACTTGGTACACCTGGATCGAACAGGGCCGCGGGATTTCGGTGTCGGCCGACGTCTGGCAGCGGCTGGCAGACGTCCTGCGGCTGGATCGGGCCGAGCGCCACTACCTGTTCAGCCTGGCCGAATGCGCCGATCCGCAGGCCGGGCACCGGGAGGGCGTGCCGCTGCCCGATGGCCTGAGCGATTGCGTGGATCGCATCTGCGATCCGGCCTACATCCTGGATCAGGCCTGGAACGTGCTGGCCTGGAACCCTCCTTTGCAGCAGCTGTTCGATGGCTGGCCCGCCACGGGACGGCCCAATTTGCTGCACTACATCTTCATGGATCCGGCGGCGCGGTCCCTGGTGGTGGATTGGCAGGAACGCGCCAGCCGGGTGGTGGCGGAATTCCGCGCCGATGTGGCCGCCGTGGCGGGCGATCCCGCCCTGGCCGCCCTGGTGGCGGAGCTGCAGGCGGGCAACCCCTGGTTTGCCCACTGCTGGACGCGCCAGGCCGTGGTGGACCGCGAAGGCGGCACCCGCGAATTCCAGCATCCCCAGCACGGTTTGTTGCGGTTTCGCCAATTCACCTTCAGGCTGGCGATCCGCCCGGATTGCAAGCTGGTGATGCTGCTGCGGGGGGCCGTGCCGTAGCCCCCGCGCCGCGTGTGGCGGGCGCGCGCGCCGTAGCCCCTGCGCCATGTGCCGCAGGGGCTGCGCCGCAGGCGGTGCCGCGTGTGGCGGGGCTGATCGCGGCAAGTGGCGCAGGTGCTGTAAACTCGCTTTATTATTCCTGGCTTTGAAGACATCATGGCAAACAACCACACGTCCGAACTCACCCAGTTCCTGACCCAATACAAGACCGACCACCCCGACACCGAAGCCCGCCAGCGCGCCGGTCGCTTTCGCCTGTGGGACAAAGACCTCAACCCCGAGCAGCAAGACGGCTTCCGGGCGTCCAAGGTCGCCCAGGATCCCTACGTCTATTATCAAAAGGCCTGATTTCCCGCCATGCCGTCTGCGGACCCCGGGCTGGACGCCCTGATGGCCCCGGCCGTGGACAGCACGCCCGATGTCATCGACCACGTGGCCTTGGCCCGCTTGTATGGCGAGCCCCTGTTCGCCATCCCCCAAGACCTGTATATCCCGCCCGATGCGCTCGAAGTCTTTCTGGAAGCCTTCGAGGGGCCGCTGGACTTGCTGCTCTACCTGATCCGCAAGCAGAATTTCAACGTGCTGGACATTCCCATGGCGGAAGTCACGGCGCAATATCTGGCCTACGTCGAGCAGGTGCGCCGCACCAATCTGGAACTGGCCGGCGAATATCTGCTGATGGCCGCCTTGCTGATCGAAATCAAGTCGCGCATGCTGCTGCCGGTGCGCAAATCGGATACCGGCGAAGAAGCCGAGGATCCGCGCGCCGAACTGGTGCGCCGCCTGCTGGAATACGAACGCATCAAGCTGGCGGCCCAGCAGCTGGATGCCCTGCCGCGGGTGGGGCGGGATTTCATGGTGGGCCATGCCCAGGCCGACCTGGCGGCGGAAATCCTGCTGCCTGAAGTCGGCGTGGCCGATCTGCGCGAGGCCTGGGCCGCCATCCTGCGGCGTGCCCGCCTGAATGCCAGCCACCGCATTACACGCGAACAGTTGTCCGTGCGCGACCACATGAGCCACATCCTGCGGCGCCTGTCGGCCGTGCGCTACATGGAATTCACCGAGCTTTTCCTGGAACGCATCCAGATGGGCGAGCCGGCCGCCGTGATCGTGGTGCATTTCCTGGCCCTGCTGGAACTGTGCCGCGAATCCCTGCTGGACATCACCCAGGCGGCGCCGTATGCGCCGCTGTATGTCCGTTTATCCTATACGCGTTCGGCTTGACGCCGTTACCGGAGCCTCTCTTGAAAGTTGTTCATTCCATTGAAGCCTTGCGCGACCAGTTGCGCGGCCAGTTGCGGGTGGCTTTCGTGCCCACCATGGGCAATCTGCATGCGGCGCATTTGTCGCTGATGCGCCTGGCGCGCCAGCATGGCGACCCCGTCGTGGCCAGTATTTTCGTCAATCGCCTGCAGTTTGGCCCCAACGAAGACTTCGACCGCTATCCGCGCACCCTGCAGGACGACATCGCCAAGCTGGAAGGCGAACGCGACGTGTACGTGTTGTTTGCGCCCGACGAGCGCGAGCTCTATCCCGAGCCGCAGAACTTCCGCATCCAGCCCGGCCAGGCTCTGGGCCAGATCCTGGAAGGCGCGTTCCGCCCGGATTTCTTCATGGGCGTCAGCACGGTCGTGCTGAAGCTGTTTTCCTGTGTGCAGCCGCGCGTGGCCGTGTTCGGCAAGAAAGACTACCAGCAACTGATGGTGGTGCGGGCCATGTGCCGGCAGTTCCAGTTGCCGGTTGAAATCCTTGCCCACGAAACCGTGCGCGATGCCGACGGGCTGGCCCTGTCGTCGCGCAATCGCTATCTGTCGGCGGCCGAGCGCGCCGAAGCGCCTTACTTGTATGGCCTGCTGCAACAGGTGCGCGACACCCTGCGGGCGGGGCCGTCGGATCTGGCCGTGGTCGAGGCCGGCGCCATGCAGTCCCTGCAGGCCCGGGGCTGGGCGCCGGATTATGTGGCGGTGCGGCGCCAGCGCGATCTCCAGGCACCCAGCCAGGATGAAATCCAGGCGGGCGAGCCCCTGGTGGTGTTGACGGCCGCCCGTCTGGGCGGCACCCGCCTGATCGACAACCTGGAATTCACGGCCGTGTAGTTATTGTCCCGGGCGCTGTCAGCGTTGGCAGCTGTTTCGGGTAACCAAGCATGAAAGAATCCTTTTACAAAATGCAATATTAAAAGAGGAGATTCATCATGCCCATCCCTTATCCGCGTCCCGGAGGCCATCATCCCGATACGCCGCCCTGGCAGCGGCTTACCCTGCGCGAACGCCAGGTGGCCGGCTACATCACGGCGGGACGCTCGAACAAGGTCATTGCCGCGGAACTCGGCTTGTCCCATCGCACGGTCGAGGCCCATCGGGCCCGTATCTTTTATAAGGTCGGGGTGCGCAATGCGGTGGAACTCACCCGGCGTTGCCTGCGCTGCCACCTGAAAATCCCCGCTCAGGACGACCCGATGGATGCGCGCAGCGGTGTCCGCTCCGCGTTGCGCGCGGGCTGACCGGGCAGTTTTCCCGTGTGCGGTCAGCCTGGCGTGCCCGCAGGCTGCCGCCGAGCTGCGGGGCGAAATTGCCCGTCTGCAAAGTCAGTCCGGCGTGCCCGCAGGCCGCCGGGCGGGTGGCGGCTTATTGCGCCGGGCAGGCCTGCGCCGGCCGCGAAGCCAGTTCGGCAATGGGGTCGAGGTCGGCCTGGCGGGTCAGGCGGGATTCCAGCAAGGGGGCCTGGTCGTTCAGGCGCAGCACCTTGAACACATTGGATTGCGCCAGTTCCAGGCTGGCATAAGGGTGTTCGCCCGCCAGCAGCACGATGCGCGGGGGGGCGGATTGGGTCGGGAACCAGCAGCCCATGGCTGTGTCGACCGGGGCGTTGCCTTGGAGGGGGGTGCTGCGCGCCCGCCATTGGCCGTCCGGGGCCAGGGTCAGCACCAGGCGCCGGGCCAGGCAGGCGGATGCGTCCGTGCAGGCCACCGTCCCCAGGTAGGTGCGCGTGTCGGCCAGGGCCTGGGGCAGGCCGGTGCGGCCCGTGGTGGCCGGCGCGGCCGGATCGGGCGATACCGGGACGGGGAGGGCGGCGTCGGCGGCGGCCGGCGCGGCGGCCGAGGCAGGCGCCTGGCGGGTGTCCTGGCCGCCGAAGCCCAGCTGCAGCTGAGAGGGGGCGATCGCGCCGCTGCCGCCCTGGGCGCGCTGCCGGGCATCTGAGGTGGTGCTTTCGTGCGGGGGGTCGTAATAGCCGGCCTGTTGGGCGCAGGCCCCCAGCAGGCCCAGCAGGCCGACGCCCAGCAGGCGGGAGGACAAAGAGTGAGGACGCAGCATGAGGGTCACAGAGGCAGAGGGTTGGCAAAGAAGCCATTTTACGCATTTGCCGGTGGCTTGGGCAGCCTGGGCCCGGCTTTGCCGGGGGTCGGCCGGCGCGGCCAGCCGGCATGGCGCGGCCCGGAGGACGCCATGAGCGCGGCGGCCGCGGCCAGCCTGATCCTGGCCGGGTTGGCGGCCTGGGCGGGCGCGGGGTTTGCCGCGTGGTCCCAGGGCTATGCGCGCCGCCTGCGGGCCGGGGCGGCGGCCAATGCGGAAACGTTATGGGGGGCCGCCCGGCGGGCTTATGGCCGCGCCCCTGTTCGGTGGCCGGATGCTCTGTGCGGCGCGCTGGCCGGCGGCGCCGTATTCTGGTTGTCGTGGGATCAGGCCGGGCTGGGTCTGGCCGGCGGGGTGCTGTGTCTGGGCCTGGGGGCCTTGGCTTTCCTGGATTGGCACAGCGGCTTGCTGCCGGATGCCCTGACGTTGCCCTTGATGGGCTTGGGTTGGCTGTGCGGGCCCCTGGGGCTGGTGCCCGCCGTCCTGCTGTCCGGCCTGGTCTGGTGCGGGCTGGCGGGGCTGGCCTGGGCGTATCACCGGATGCGGGGGCAGGCGGGCCTGGGGGGCGGGGACGTCAAGTGCCTGGCCATGCTGGCAGCCTGGCTGGGTGGGCCGCTGGTGTCGGTGGTGCTGTGGCTGGCCTGTGTGCTGGGTGTGTTGTGGTGGCTCAGTGGCTGGGCCGGCCGGCGGTCGTCCTACCCCTTCGGCCCGTGCCTGAGCCTGGCGGCCCTGCCATGGGTTTTGCTGGGCCCGGATCGGGCGCATGCCTGTCTGGGCCTGGTGTTGGGCGCGGTCTGAGGCTTTTCAAAATTTCTCCATATTTTCTTGCTACGATACAGTCCAGACTGCGATTCCAAACCAATATCATGGCGGCTTCATCATGTTTTCAATCGGCCTGACCGGCGGCATCGGCTCGGGCAAGTCCCAAGTGGCCCAGTGGCTGGGCCAGTGGGGGGCCAGCGTCATTGATACCGACGAGATCGCCCGCGACCTCACCCGGCCCGGGGGGCAGGCCATGGCGGCGTTGCGCCAGGCGTTCGGCGAGGTCGCCGTTGCCGCCGACGGCGGCCTGGATCGCGCCTGGATGCGCGCGCACGCCTTTGCCGACCCGGCGGCGCGCCAGCGGCTCGAAGCCATCGTGCACCCCTTGATCGAGCAGGCCGTCCAGCGGCAGGCCGCGCAGGCCGGCGGCGCCTATGTGGTGTATGTCGTGCCCCTGTTGGTCGAGACCGGGCGTTGGCGCCAGCGGGTCGATCGCGTGTGCGTGGTCGATTGCGACCCCGATACGCAGGTGCGCCGGGTGGGCGCCCGCAGCGGGCTGACGCCAGAGGCCATTGGGCGTATCATGTCCGCACAAGCCCCCAGGGAAACCCGTCTGGCCGCCGCCGATGATGTCATCATCAATGATGGCGCCACCTCGCTGGACGCCCTGCGCCAGCAATCCTGGCATTTCCATCAGTCCTGGGCCCGCCTGGCCTCGCAGCGGCTTGTCCGGGATATCCCCAAAATAGGGTCTAGCGTGTGATTCTCTACGAGTACCCCTGCAACGAGCGTGTCCGCACCCTGCTGCGGGTCGAATATCTTTTCGACCGTTTGTTCTTTTTCGCCCGGGGCGAAGACCCCCACCACCATCAGATCGCCCTGGCGACCTTGTTCGATCTCCTGGATGTCTGTGAACGCGCCGATGTGCGCACGGCCGTCTTGCAAGACCTGGATCGCCATCGCTCCGCCCTGGCGGCCCTGCGCGAGCACCCGGGGGTGGATGTGCCCACGGTCGATGGTCTGTTGACCGATATCCAGGGCGCCTCGGCGGCCTTGGCGGGCCAGGGGCGCATCGGCCAGTGCCTGCGCGACAACGAATGGCTGTCCAGCCTGCGCGGCCGCATCACGGTGCCGGGGGGGTCGTCGCCCATCGACTTGCCCTCTTATTACGCGTGGCAGGTCAAACCGTCCGAAACCCGCGTCCGCGACCTGAACGGCTGGATCGCGCCCATGATGTGCCTGCACCAGGCGATGGCGCTGATTCTACAGCTGCTGCGCGATGCCGGCGATGCCCGCGACCAAGTGGCCAGCCAGGGGGCGTACCAGGAAATGCTGGGGGGCAAGACCTTCCAGTTGCTGCGGGTCTGGGTGGATGGCGAACACCAGGTGTTTCCCGAAATCAGCGCCAACAAATACGTGATCTGGGTACGGTTTTCCACCCAGGACAACCAGGCCAAGCCGCAGGCGGTCGCGCGCGATGTGGCGTTCCGGTTGGCGCGCTGCAATCTTTAAATTCAGGGTCTTCCTTCATGGATCATTTAACGACGCCGCCTGCGGGCGGGCGCCGACGGGTGTGGGCGTGGGTAACGCTTTTGGCGCTGATCGGGCTGTTCGTCTGGCTGTTGTGGCCGCGTCCGCCGGGCCAGCAGCCGATGGGCCGGGGGTTTCGCGGCGGGGTGCCGGGCCAGGCCACGCCGGTGGCGGTGGTCGCTGCCGCGCCGGGGCAGGTGGATCGCAACCTGCGGGCCTTGGGCACGGTCACTTCGCCCGCGTCGGTTACCATCCGGTCGCGGGTGGACGGCCCCTTGCTGGCGCTGCATTTTGCCGATGGGCAGGCCGTCCAGGCGGGCGACTTGTTGGCCGAGATCGATCCGCAGCCCTTTGAAATCCAGTTGGCCCAGGCCGAAGGCCAGCAGCTGCAGCATGCGGCCCAACTGGCCAATGCCCGCCAGGATCTGGCCCGTTACGAAAAACTGTTCAAACAGGACTCCATTGCCCGCCAGCAGCTGGACGCCGCCCGGGCCCAGGTGCGCGAGCTCGAAGGCCAGGCGCGCATCGACCAGGCCGCCGTGGACAATGCCCGCATGCAGCTGGGCTATACCCGCATCACGGCGCCGCTGGATGGGCGACTGGGGATGCGCAAGGTCGACGTGGGCAACATGGTGCACGCGGCCGATGCCGATGGGTTGGTGGTTCTGACGCAGAGCCGGCCCATTGATGTGGTGTTTTCCATTCCCCAGACCGCCTTGCCCGATCTGCTCCAGGCGCGCCGGCGGGTGCCCGATCTGACCACCCAGCTGCTGGCGCAGGCGGGCGGGGCCGTGGTGGCGGACGGGCGGCTGCTGGCGGTCGACAACCAGATCGACGTGGCTACCGGCACCGTCCAATTGAAATCCCGGTTCGCCAACCAGGATGACGCTCTGTTTCCCAATCAATTCGTTCAGGTGCGCTTGCGCCTGGGGTTGGAATCCGGGCTGGTTCTGCCTTTGCGGGCGGTTCAGCGCGGGGCCGGCGGCGAATTCGTCTACCGGATCGGGGCCGACCGGAAAGCCCAGCGGGTGGCGGTGACGACGGGGGTGGACGATGGCAGTCAGGTGGTCATCCAATCCGGCCTGCAGGCGGGCGACCAGGTGGTGCTGGAAGGCACGGATCGCCTGCGTGACGGCAGCCTGGTCGAAATCGTGGAACCCGCCGCGTGAACCTGTCGCGTCCCTTTATCCTGCGGCCCGTTGCCACCACCCTGGCGATGATCGCCCTGGCCCTGGCGGGCTTGCTGGCCTACCGCGAGCTTCCGGTGTCGGCGTTGCCGCAGGTGGATTTTCCCACTATCCAGGTCACCACCCTGTATCCCGGGGCGGGGCCGGATGTCATGACGGCCCTGGTCACGTCGCCGCTGGAACGCCAGTTCGGCCAGATGCCGGGCCTGTCGCAGATGCTGTCCACCAGTTCGGGGGGCTCGTCGCGCATTACCCTGCGCTTTGACCTGGGCTTGTCGCTGGACGTGGCCGAGCAGGAAGTCCAGGCCGCCATCAATGCCGCCTCGAATCTGCTGCCGGGCGACATGCCGTCGCCGCCGATCTATCGCAAGGTCAACCCGGCCGACGCGCCGGTCATGACGCTGGCGGTCACGTCGCCCACGCTGCCCCTGGATCAGGTGCGCGACCTGATCGAAGTCCGGGTGGCGCAGAAATTGTCCCAGATCAACGGGGTGGGGCTGGTCGGCGTGGCCGGCGGCCAGCGGCCCGCCGTGCGCATCCAGGTGGATGCGCTGGCGCTGGCGGCGCATGGCCTGACCCTTGCGCAGGTGCGCCAGGCCGTCGTGCAGGCCAACGTCAACCAGCCCAAGGGCAACCTCGATGGGCCGCAGCGTTCCATGACGATCAGCGTCAACGACCAGCTGAAAGAACCGGCGGATTACGAAAACCTGATCCTGGCCTATGAAAACGGCGCCCCCCTGCGCCTGCGCGACGTGGCCCGGGTCAGCCGCGCCGCCGAAGACCTGTACCAGGCGGCCTGGTTCGGCCAGACCCCGGCGGTGCTGTTGAACATCCAGCGCCAGCCCGGCGCCAATGTGATCCAGGTGGTGGATGAAATCGAAGCCCTGCTGCCGGGCCTGCGCCAGACCCTGCCCGTGGGGGTGGATCTGCAAGTGGCGTCGGACCGCACCCACACGATCCGGGATTCGGTGGATCATGTGCAGATCGAAATGCTGCTGGCCATCGCCCTGGTGGTGGCGGTGACCTTCGTGTTCTTGCGCACCTGGCGCGCCACCCTGATTCCGGGCATCGTCGTGCCTTTGTCCCTGGTGGGGACGTTCGGCCTGATGTTTCTGATGGGGTTCAGCATCAACAATCTGACCCTGATGGCCCTGACGATCGCCACCGGCTTCGTGGTGGATGACGCCATCGTCATGATCGAGAACATCGCGCGGCGCATCGAGACCGGCGAAAGCGCCCTGGTGGCGTCCCTGCGCGGGGCGCGGCAGATCGGCTTCACCCTGGTGTCGCTGACCGTGTCCCTGATCGCCGTGCTGATCCCGCTGCTGTTCATGGCCGATGTGGTGGGGCGCCTGTTCCGCGAGTTCGCCGTCACGCTGGCGGTGGCGATCTTGCTGTCCCTGCTGATCTCCCTGACGTTGACCCCGATGATGTGCGCCCGCATGCTGCGCCCCCAGTCCGGCGAGGCCGCGCACGGCCGGGCCATGCAGTGGGTGGGGCGGCGGCTGGACGCCCTGGTGCGCAGCTACGACCGGGGCCTGCATTGGGTGCTGGCGCACCAGACGGCCACGCTGTGGTTTGCCGTGGCCACGCTGGCGGTGACCGCCGGTCTGTACGCCGGCATCCCCAAGGGGTTCTTCCCCCTGCAGGACACGGGCGCCATCCAGGCGATCACCCAGGGGCCGCAGACCGCGTCCTTTGCGCGCATGTCCCGCTTGCAGCGGGATGCGGTCGATCGCATTCTGGCGGATCCGGCGGTGGACTCGGTCGCGTCGTTCATCGGCATCGACGGCGACAACACCACCCTGAACACGGGCCGTCTGCAGATTACGCTCAAGCCCCTGGGGCAGCGCGACGTCCGCGCCGAGGCCGTCATCGAGCGCCTGGATCGGGATTTGCACGCGGTGCCGGGCCTGCAGGCCTGGCTGCAGCCGGTGCAGGAACTCTCCGTCGAGGATCAGGTCAGCCGGGCGCAGTTTCAGATGACGGTGTCCAGCCTGGATGGCGCCGACTTGAGCCGTTGGGTGCCGCAATTGGTAGAGGCCATGCAGGATCTGCCCGCGGTGCGGACGGCGGTGGCCGACCTGCAGGATCGGGGGCTCGTCCTGGCCGTGCAGGTGGATCGGGACGCCGCCGCGCGCCTGGGGGTGACGCAAGCGGCCATCGACGACGCCCTGTACGATGCCTTTGGCCAGCGCCTGATTTCCACTATTTACACCCAGTCGGCCCAATACCGGGTGGTGCTGGAAGCCGATGCGGCCTTGCGCGATGGCGGCCCGCAGGCCCTGGCCAATCTGCATGTGTCCACCGGCGATGGCGGGGTGACGCCCCTGGCCACGGTGGCCCGCCTGGTGCCGGGGGTGGGGCCGCTGGCCGTGCAGCGCCTGGGGCAGTTTCCGGCCAGCACCATTTCGTTCAACCTGGCCCCCGGGGCGGCGTTGTCGGACGCCGTGCAGGCCATCGAGGCCGCCCGCGTGGCACTGGGGGTGCCCGAGACCGTGGATATCCAGTTCCAGGGGGCGGCCCGGGCGTTCCAGGCGTCCTTGTCCAGCACGCTGTGGCTGCTGCTGGCCGCTGTGGTCACCATGTACATCGTGCTGGGCGTGCTGTACGAAAGCCTGATCCACCCGGTGACTATTCTGTCCACGCTGCCGTCGGCCGCCATCGGCGCCCTGCTGGCCTTGTGGCTGGGCGGGGCGGCGCTGGATATGATCGGGGTGATCGGCATTATTTTGCTGATCGGCATCGTGAAGAAAAACGCCATCCTGATGATCGACTTCGCCCTGGACGCCCAGCGCGAACGCGGCCTGGGGCCGCAGGCCGCGATCCACGAGGCGGCCCTGCTGCGCTTCCGGCCCATTCTGATGACGACGCTGGCGGCGTTTTTCAGCGCCGTCCCCTTGATGCTGGCCAGCGGCTCGGGGGCCGAGCTGCGCCAGCCCCTGGGCCTGGCGCTGGTGGGCGGCCTGTTGTGCAGCCAGCTGCTGACGCTCTTTACCACGCCGGTGATCTACCTGTGGTTTGAGCGCCTGGCGCGGCGGCGCGCGGCGGCCTAGCCATGCGGTTTTTCGCCTTGTTCCTGCGCCGCCCGGTGGGGACGTCCCTGCTGTGTCTGGCCATGGTGCTGGCGGGGGTGCTGGCCTTGCGTTTTCTGCCGGTGGCCCCTTTGCCGCAGGTGGATTTCCCCATGATTTCCGTGTCGGCCTCCCTGCCGGGCGCCAGCCCGGAAACCATGGCTTCCAGCGTGGCCATGCCGCTGGAACAATCCCTGGGCGCCATCGCCGGGATCAGCAGCATGAGTTCCCGCAGCGGCGAAGGCCAGACGGAAATCTCGCTGATGTTCGACCTGGGCCGCGACATCAACAGCGCGGCGCGCGACGTGCAGGCGGCCATCAACGTGGCGCGTCCCATGCTGCCTTCGGGCATGCGCGGCAATCCGGTCTATCGCAAGGTCAATTCCTCGTCCTCGCCCATCATGACGCTGGCCTTGACGTCGCCCACGGCCAGCCGGGGCGAGCTCTACGACCTGGCCTCCACCGTGCTGGCCCAGAAACTGGCGCAGACCCAGGGGGTGGGGCAGGTCACCGTGGGGGGCAGTTCCTTGCCCGCCGTGCGGGTACAGCTCAACCCTCGGGCGCTGGAGGCCATGGGCGTGCCGCTGGATCGGGTGCGCCAAGTGCTGCAGGATGTGAATTCGCTGCGGCCCGGGGGGCTGGTGCGCCTGGATGCGCAGCAGTGGCAGATCCATGGGGGCGAGCAGTTGCGCAAGGCCGCCGACTACGCCCCCCTGGTCATCGACTGGCGCGACGGCCGCCCGATCCGCCTGAGCGATGTGGCCCAGGTGGAGGATTCGGTCGAGGACACCAACCAAGTCGGGTATTTCAATGACCAGGCGGCGGTGCTGTTGATCATCCGCCGCCAGACCGACGCCAACATCATCGACACCGTGGATGCGGTGCGCGACCGGCTGCCCGCCCTGCAGGCGATGCTGCCCGCCCAGGTGCGCCTGACCATCGCCCAGGACCGCACGCCCAGCATCCGCGCCTCTTTGCACGAAGCGGAGCTGACCCTGGTGCTGTCGGTCTGCCTGGTGGTGGCCGTGGTGTTCGCCTTCCTGGGTAATTGGCGCGCCGCGCTGATCCCGGCGATTGCCGTGCCGGCCTCGCTGGTCAGCACCTTCAGCCTGATGTGGTGGCTGGATTTCAGCCTGAACAGCATTTCCCTGATGGCCTTGATCGTGGCCACCGGTTTCGTGGTGGACGACGCCATCGTGGTGCTGGAAAACATCACGCGCCACATCGAACGCGGCATTCGGCCTGCGCGGGCGGCTTTGCGCGGGGTGGCGGAAGTCGGTTTCACCGTGGTCGCCATGAGCGTTTCGCTGGTGGCGGTGTTCATTCCGCTGTGGCTGGTGGGCGGGCTGGTCGGGCGCTTGTTCGAGGAATTCGCCGTCACGCTGTCGGTGGCGATCGCCGTGTCGCTACTGGTGTCGGTGACGCTGACGCCGGTGATGGCGGCCCAGCTGCTGCGCGCCGCCCCGCCGGGGCCGCCGGTGCGGCGCGCGGCCCTCGCCCGCCTGTCGCACCGCCTGGGCCAGGCGGGCGGGCGGGCGTATCAGCAATCCCTGGGCTGGGCGCTGGGCCATCCCCGGATTGTGCTGTCGTTGCTGCTGGCCACCATCGGCCTCAATGTGTATTTGTATGTTTCGGTGCCCAAGGGGTTTTTCCCGCAGCAGGATACCGGCCAACTGATGGGCTTCTTCCGGGTGGATACGGGCACTTCCTTCGAGGACACCCAGCAGCGCCTGGATGCCTTCCGCCGGGTTCTGCTGGCCGATCCCGCCGTGGATACCGTCACCGCCTACGCCGGGGGGCGGGGGGGCGGCAATTCCAGCTTCATCCAGATCCAGCTGAAACCGCTGGATGCCCGCAGCGCCAGCGCCGGCGAGGTGGTCAACCGCCTGCGGCCCCGCTTCGAGCACGTCCCGGGCGCGCGCATGTTCCTGGTGCCGCAGCAAGACATTTTCGTGGGCCATTCGTCGCGCTCGGGGTCGTATGCCTATCAGTTGATGGGCAGCGACCTGGCCTTGTTGAACGACTGGATGCCCAAGGTGCGCCGGGCGCTGGCGGCCCTGCCGGAGCTGGTGGATGTGGACGAGGACGTCGAGGACAAGGGCCGGCGCGTCGAACTGACGGTGGATCGCGACGCGGCCCGCCAGTTGGGCGTGCAGATGGCCGACCTGGCGGGCGTTTTGAACAATGCCTTCAGCCAGCGCCAGGTGGCCGTGCTGTATGGCGCGCTGAACCAATACCACGTGGTGATGGGCGTGCAGCCGCAATATGCCCGGGATCTGCACTCCCTGCAGGCCCTGCAGGTGGTCAATGCGCAGGGCCAGCGCGTGCCGTTGACCGCCTTTACCCGCATCACCGAGGGCACGGCGCCGCGTTCGGTCAACCACGACGGTCTGCTGGCGGCGGACTCGATTTCCTTCGGCCTGGCGCCGGGAGTGTCGCTGGATCAGGCGCTGGGGGCCATCGACCAGGCGGTGGCCCGCATCAGCCTGCCCAGCCGCGAACTGCAGTCCGGCCTGGACGAGAGTTCCAGCATGATGCGCAATGCGGTCGCGCAGCAGCCGTGGATGCTGCTGGCCGCCCTGGTGGCCATGTACCTGGTGCTGGGCATGCTGTACGAAAGCACGCTGCACCCGATCACGATTCTGTCCACCCTGCCCTCGGCGGGCATCGGGGCCTTGCTGGCCTTGCGCCTGTTCGATATGGAATTCACCCTGATCGCCTTGATCGGGGTGTTTCTGCTGATCGGCATCGTGAAGAAAAACGCGATCATGATGGTGGATTTTGCCCTGCAGGCCCAGCGTCGTGAGGGCCTGGATCCCCGCGAGGCCATCTACCGGGCCTGTCTGGCGCGCTTGCGTCCCATTCTGATGACGACGCTGTCGGCCATGCTGGGGGCTTTGCCGCTGCTGCTAGCCACGGGGGCCGGGGTCGAAATGCGCCAGCCCTTGGGTTTGACGATATTGGGCGGCTTGCTGGTCAGCCAGGTGCTGACGCTGTACACCACCCCCGTGGTGTACCTGAGTCTGGATCGTTTGCGTGGCCGCTGGCGACGCGGCCGGCAGACGCAGCGGGCGCCGCAATGACTGTTTTTCTGATTTTCTGACGAGATCCGCCGTGTTCAGCACTCGATTCCAGTTTGTTTTTTTGCATGCGCCCGCGATGCGGCGCGTCCCGGGCCGGCCGGCCCGGGGCGGCCCGCGCCTGGCGTTGGCGGCCCTGGCGGCCCTGGCGCTGTCCGCTTGCGCGGTGGGCCCGGATTATCAGGTTCCGGCGCTGGACACCGGCGGCCATTATGCCCACGCCCCGGCGGGCCAGTGGCTGCCGGCCCAGCCGGGGGATGCGCGCTTGCCCGCGGCGTGGTGGCGAGTGTTCGACGACCCCGGCCTGGATGCGCTGATGGCCCGCATGCCCCTGGCCAATCCAGACCTGGCCCAGGCCGAAGCCCAGTACCGCCAGGCCCAGGCCGCCCTGGGCAGCGCCCGATCCGGCCTGTTTCCGTCGCTGGATGCGGGGGTATCCACCACGCGCGCGGGCCAGGGGGTGTCCAGCGCCAATAATCCCGCGACCAATTATTCGCTGTCGGCCACCGCCAGTTGGGAAGTCGATTTATGGGGCCGGGTGCGCCGGGGCGTGGAAAGCGCCCAGGCCGGCCAGCAGGCCAGCCGGGCCGATCTGGACGCGATGCGCCTGAGCCTGCAGTCCGCATTGGCCCGGACGTATTTTGCGGTGCGCGTCAGCCAGCAGCAGGATGCCTTGCTGGCCCGCACGCTGGATGAGTATGCCCGCGCCTTGCAGGTCACCCGCAACCGCTATGACGCCGGGGTGGCGTCATCCGCGGATGTGGCGGCGGCGACCGCGCAATTGGAACAGACCCGCGTGCAGCGCATCCGCCTGGGCTGGCAGCGTGAACAGCAGCGGCACGCCCTGGCCGTGTTGCTGGGCCTGGCCCCGGCGGCTTTCCAGATGCCGGCGGCCGCGCCCCTGCCCGCCGTGCCCGCCGTGCCGGTGGGCGTGCCATCGGCGCTGTTGCGGCAGCGCCCCGATATCGCCGCTGCCGAGCGCCGCGTGGCCCAGGCCAATGCCCAGCTCGGCGTGGCCCAGGCGGCCTGGTTCCCGGATTTGACTCTGAGCGCCCAGGGGGGCTTCCGGGCTGGTGAATTCGCTTCCTGGATCATGGCCCCGGCGCGCTTCTGGACCCTGGGCCCCAGCCTGGCGTTGAGCCTGTTCGATGGCGGCGCCCGCCGCGCGGGCGTGGCGTCGGCGCAGGCGGCCTACGATGCCCAGGCGGCGCAATACCGCAAGATCGTGCTGGATGCCCTGCGCGAAGTCGAGGACGCCCTGATCCAGTCGCAGGCCCTGGTCGAGGAGCAACACGCCCAGGCTCTGGCCCTGGCGGCGGCGCAAGATACCCTGCGCCAGGTGAATAACCAGTACCTGGCCGGTCTGGTGGATTATCTGAGCGTCGTGCAGGCGCAGGCCAGCGCCCTGGCGGCGGCGCAAAACGCCCTGGATCTGCAGGCCCAGCGCCTGACGGCCGCCGTGACTTTGGTGGCCGCCCAGGGCGGCGGATCGCCGTCCTAGCGCTTATGTCTAGACCAGCGCCCCCCGGATGGCGGCGACCCCGTGCGCCCCGTGGCGGCGGGCGATGTCCAGGGTGTCGAGCGACTGCCCCCCGATGGCGAACACCGGCCGCCCCGCCGTCGCGGCCAGGCGGCGGAACTGATCCCAGCCCAGGGCAGGGCGATCCGGGTGGCTGGCGGTGGGCTGGGCGTGGCCCAGCACTACGAAATCCGCCTGCAGCTGGCGGGCGCAGTCGATATCCTGCGGATGATGGGCCGATACCCCCAGCCAGCCGGGCGGGCGGGTGTCCTGCGCCAGGATGCGCGCGGCATCGGCGGCCCGCAGCTGCACGCCGTCGGCCTGGGGCCACCAGGCCGGCGGATGGCAACTGTTGATCAGGCAGCGGGCGCCATGCTGGCGGCAGAGCGCCAGGGTGTCCAGGAAAGCCTGCCGCAGGCTGGCCGCGTCCCCGGCCCAGTCGGGTTCGCGGAACTGCACCAGCCGCAGGCCCAGCATCAGTTCTTGGCGCAGCTGGGCCAGCCAGGCGTCGAGGCGGCCCGGATCGCCGATGTGGCTGACGCGGTAGTGCGTGGGCAGGCGCAGCCAGCGCAGGGGCGGGGTGGCGGCCGGCAGCAAAGAGCCGCCGCCCGGCGCAATCGGGTGTTCGGACTCGTCCAGGCGGATGTCCCAGGGGTCTACCCAGTCCAGCGCCTGGTTTTCGCGGCCATGGGGTTCGCCCTGCCAGGCCGTGACCTGGCAAAAGGCCAGCTCGACGATGGACTTTGGGTATTCGTGCACGTGCACCACCCAGGGATAGACCCGGGTGGCCTGGATGCCCAGTTCTTCGTCCAGCTCGCGCACCAGGGCCTGTTCGACGGTTTCGCCGGCTTCGATCTTGCCGCCGGGGAATTCCCACCAGCCGGGCCAGGCCTTGCCGTCGGGGCGCTGCCCCAGCAGCAATCGGCCCCGGGTATCCAGAATCAGGCCGGCGGCAACGCGTACATAGGGTTTAGCGGGTGTGTTCATGGGCAATCAGCAGCAATGGAATCAAAGATGGCGGGCCGCCCAGTCGCGGGCGAACTGGCGGGCCACCCGGCCCGAGCGCGACCCGCGCGACAAAGCCCATTGCAGGGCCTCCGCGCGCGCCGCCTCGTGGTGTTCCGCCGGGCAGCCGTGGACGGAAAGCCAGTGGTTGACGATGTCCAGGTAGTCGGTCTGGGCGAACGGGTAAAACGACAGCCACAGGCCAAAGCGCTCGGAGAGCGAGATTTTTTCCTCCACGGTTTCGCCGGGGTGGATTTCGCCGTCGGGCTGATGCTTGGCCTGCAGGTTTTCGCGCATGTATTCCGGCATCAGGTGGCGCCGGTTGGAGGTGGCGATGATCAGCAGGTTGTCGCCGGGGGCGGCCACCGAGCCGTCCAGGGCGGATTTCAGGGCCTTGTAGCCGGCTTCGCCTTCCTCGAAGGACAGGTCGTCGCAAAACACCAGGAAGCGCTCCGGGCGATCCGCGATCAGGTCGATGATCCGGCCCAGGTCGCCCAGATCGGCCTTGTCGATTTCGATCAGGCGCAGGCCCTGGTCGGCATAGGCGTCCAGCAAGGCGCGCACCAGCGAGCTTTTGCCCGTGCCGCGCGCTCCGGTCATCAGGACGTTGTTGGCGGGCCTGCCCTGCAGAAAGGCCAGGGTATTGCGCTGCAGGGTTTCTTTTTGTTGTTCGACGTGCCGCAGGTCGTCCAGGTGGATGGGGGCGATGCGGTGCACGGCCTCCAGCCAGCCGCGCGCGCCCCGGCGCTGCCAGCGATAGGCGCGGGCGCGCCAGTCGATGGCGGGCGGGGCGGGCGGCAGCCAGGCCTCCAGCTGGGCCAGCACGCCCAGCGCGCGTTGAATCAATACCTGCAATTCGGGGTCGGGCACGCGGTTCTCCTGATTGTGATCGGGAAAGTATAATCTGGGTCTTCGCGGCGGGTGCCGCGCCCTACTGTAGCTGGGTCTGCTTTGAACTTCTCCGAACTTTTCGCCCCGATAGTGTCCGACATGCAGGCGGTCGATGCCGTGATCCGCGCCCGCCTGGATTCCGAGGTCGTCCTGATCCGCACGATCGGCGATTACATCGTCGGGGCGGGCGGCAAGCGCATGCGCCCCGCCATGGTGCTGCTGGTGGCGGGGGCCCTGGGTTATCGGGGGGACAACCACCATCGCCTGGCGGCGGTGGTCGAATTCATCCACACCGCCACCTTGCTGCACGACGACGTGGTGGATGAATCCGACATGCGCCGCGGGCGCGAAACCGCCAATGCCGTGTTCGGCAACGCGGCCAGCGTGCTGGTGGGCGACTACCTGTATTCGCGCTCCTTCGAGATGATGGTCGAATCCGATTCCATGGCGGCCATGGCCGTGCTGTCGGCGGCCACCACCGTCATCGCCGAGGGCGAAGTCCTGCAGCTGCTCAATGTGCACGACCCCGATGTCTCGCTGGACCGCTACCTGCAGGTGGTGCGCTATAAAACCGCGAAACTGTTCGAGGCCGCCGCTCAGGTGGGGGCGATCATCTCCGCCGCCACGCCTGCCCAGCAAGCCGCAGCGGCGGCCTATGGGCGGCATGTCGGCACGGCTTTCCAACTGATCGACGACGTGCTGGACTACAGCGGCGACGTGCAGGCCCTGGGCAAGAATGTGGGCGACGACCTGCGCGAGGGCAAGCCCACCTTGCCGTTGATCCGGGTGCTGGAAACCGGCACGCCCGCCCAGCGCGACCTGATCCGCCGCGCCATCGAAACCGGCGATGCGGATTTCGAGGCCGTGGCGCATGCCATCCATGCCACGGATGCCCTGGACTACACCCGCCAGGCCGCCCGGGCCGAGGCCGAAACCGCCCGCCAGGCCTTGTCGGCTTTCCCCGATTCCGTTTATCGTGAAACTCTGCTAAAATTCTGTGCTTTCGCGGTTGATCGTGACCGTTGATTTTCCCGCACGGGGCTTTTTGTGTTTTTTGTTTTTATCGCCCCGTGATTGCCAGCCAGGTATGGCCGCCGTCAGGCGGGTGCTTGGCCAGCAGACACCGTCGGGGTGTAGCTCAGCCTGGTAGAGTACTACGTTCGGGACGTAGGAGTCGCATGTTCGAATCATGTCACCCCGACCACCATTCAAAAAGCCGGATCAGCATTTAGCCGATCCGGCTTTTTCTATGGGCTCGGGGCATGCGCCGTCACTTGGCCGTCAGGCGCAGCAAGGCGGCGTCGGCGCCGTCCTGGATGATCCAGATGGCCCCATCGGCCGCGACGGCGACGTCGCGGATGCGCGCGTCCAATGCCCAGCGGCCGGCTTGCCGGGCGCCGCCGTTCGCGTCGAAGCCGACCCGCACCAGGCCTTCGCCCCGCAGGCCGCCGATCAGCGCCGATCCCCGCCACGCGGGGAATTGCGGCCCCTGGTAGAACGCCAGTCCGGCGGGGGCGATGACCGGGCTCCAGTAGAGGCGGGGCGCCTCGAATTCCGGGCGGGTGCTGTGCCGGGGGATCGGGATGCCGCTGTACTGCTTGCCGTTGGAGACCTCCGGCCAGCCGTAGTTTTCGCCGGGCAGGATCAGGTTCAGCTCGTCGCCGCCTCGGGGGCCCATCTCGTGTTCCCATAGCCGGCCGTCGGGGGCGAAGGCCAGGCCGTATGGGTTGCGGTGGCCGGTCGTCCAGGTCAGCGCGCGGATGCCGGCTTGTCCGGCCATGGGGTTGTCGCCGGGGGCGGAGCCATCCCGGTTCAAGCGCAGGATCTTGCCGCGGGCCGCGTCGGGATCCTGGGAGGCGGCGGGCTCCATCCGATCGCCGACCGTCAGAAAGAGCTGCCTGCCATCCGGCGAAAAGGCAATGATGCCGCCCGGCTGTCCCCCGCGGCTGGGCGGTTGCTGCCGCCACAGGATTTCCGGCATGTCCAGGCGTGCCGCGCCGGCGGCTTCCTGTAGCTGGGCGCGGGCCAGAACCAGCGCGCCGCCCGCTTCTTCCGGCGCCACGAAGGTGAAATACAAGGTGTGATCCTGGCTGAAATCCGGCGACGGCGCCACGTCCAGCAGGCCGTTCTGGCCCCGGTCGTAGACGGTGGGGACGCCCTGGATGGCGGTCTTGGCGCCCGCCTGCGTGACTAGGAACATGCGCCCCGCTTTTTCGGTGACCGCGAGGCGGCCGTCCGGCAGGAAGGCGATGGCCCAGGGGCCGTTGAATGTGGCGATGCGCTGGGTGGCGAAGGGCGTTTCGGCGTCAGGCGCGATGGCGCCCGCGTTGGTCGGCGCTGCCTGGCTTTGACCGTAGACCCGAGGCAGCGGCAGGGCCAGCAAGGCCGCCAGCATCAGGCTGGCCCGGATAGCGGATCGGTTCATGGCATGCGGGTTCCTTCGGAGAGGGATTTTTCAGCCTGCAGCCGCAGGCTGATCTGTTCTGCGCGCATGGGCCGGGCATACCAATAGCCCTGGCCGTAGTCGCAGCCGATGTCTTTCAGGATCAGGTGCTGGTCTTCGGTTTCGATGCCCTCGGCGATCACTTCCAGGCCCAGCTGGTGGGCCATGGCGATGATGGCCCGGCACAGGATCAGATCGCTGGATTCGGGGCCGAGGTTGCGCACGAAGCATTGGTCGATCTTGACGAAATCCACATCGAAGCGCTGCAGGTAGGCCAGCGACGAGTACCCTGTGCCGAAATCGTCCAGCGCCACCTGGATGCCCGCGTCGCGGAACTGCAGCAGGCGTGAACTGACGTGGTCTTCGGCCCCCATCAAGACCTGCTCGGTGATTTCCACTGTCAGGGCGCTGCCCGGCAGGCCCAGCCCGTGCAGCGCCGCGATCCAGCGGGTGGGATCCAGCCCCGCGTCCTCGAACTGCGCGGGCGAAACGTTGATCCCCACCACGAACGATGGCAGGGCATCCTGCCGCCAAAGGGCCAGTTGTTTGCTGGCGGTATCGAACACCCAGTTGCCGATGGGGACGATCAGGCCGGATTCCTCGGCCAGAGGGATGAAGTCGCCCGGGCCGACCAGGCCGCGTTGCGGGTGTTGCCAGCGGATCAGGGCTTCGGCCTTGATGGTGCGCCCCGTGCGCATTTCCACCACGGGCTGGTACAGCAAATGGAATTGCCGCGCCTCGATGGCGGTGTGCAGGTCTTGCAGCAGGGCCCGCCGTTCCTGGGCGTCCTGGCGCATCGAATCCGTGAATGCGCAGTAGCGGTTGCGGCCCAGGTTCTTGGCCGCATACAGGGCCAGGTCGGCGTGTTTCAGCAGGGTGGCGGCGTCCACGCCGTCCTGGGGGAAAAACGTCAGCCCGGCGCTGATGGAAATCTGCACGGTTTGCTGCTGCAGGTCGAAGGGCCGGGCAATGGCCGCCAGCACCGCCTGGCAGACCGCCTGGGCACGTTGCGGCGTGACGGGCGCGGCCAGGATCACGGTGAATTCGTCGCCGCCCTGGCGCGCCAGCTGATCGGTGTCCGCCACGCAGGCTTGCAGGCGTTGCGCCACTTGCTTGAGCAGTTCGTCGCCCATGCTGTGGCCGTAGTTGTCGTTGACTTCTTTGAATTGGTCGAGATCCAGAAACAGCAGCGCAAAGGGCTGCTTGCTGGCGAGGGACTGCGCGACGCTGGCTTGCAGGCGGTCTTGGAAAGACTGGCGGTTCGGCAATTGGGTCAGCGTGTCGAAGTGCGCCTGGTGCCAGACCAGGGCTTCGGTGCGTTTGCGCTCGGTGATGTCCAGCATCATGCCGATGATGGTGGGGCGGCCGTCCAGCATGATTTGCGAACCATAGATTTCAACGTCGATCGGGCGGCTGTCCCGGCGGATGGCGGGGCATTCGTAGCGCGCGCGGGCCACGGCGCCCGACAGGCGCTGATCCGCGCGCGTGCGGATTTCCTGGTAGGTGTCGGGCGGGAAAATACGATCCAGCGGGAAATGGTCGGCCAGGGTTTTTTGGTCGTATCCCAGGATTTGCGCCAACTGGGCATTGGCATAGGTGAACTGAACCGCCGCATTCACCATGTAGATGCCGATGACCGTGTTGCCGTTCAGGCCGTCGAACATGGCCTGGGTATGGGCCAGGGCGTGCCGCGCAGCCTGCAGTTGCCGCCGCAGTTGCCGGGCGCGGCGGGCCAGCAGCCAAGCGCCGGCGCCGATCAGCAGTAAAAGTGGCCAAGCCAGCCATGACATGAACATAGGCATAAGCGGTGTACTTTGAAGGGCGTCTTCAATAGGGTAACCGAATGAGGGGGCGGCGAATACCTGTCCTGTTTGTCGTGACCGCCCGGCCCCGGGCGCGTCAGTGATCCGCCAGGTGCTGCATGAATACCCGGCACAGATCCTGCATCCCGTCGCGGTCTTCGTCGCCGAAACGCCCCGCCACGGGGCTGTCGACGTCCCAGACGCCCAGCAGGGCGCCGTCGGCGCGCACCAGCGGCACGACGATCTCGGATTGCGACGCGGCGTCGCAGGGGATGTGCCCGTCGAATTGGTTGACGTCTTGCACCACCTGGGTCTGGCGGGTGAGCGCCGCCGTGCCGCACACCCCGGCTCCGATGGGAATGCGGATGCAGGCGGGCTTGCCCTGGAATGGGCCCACCACCAGTTCGGTGCCGTCGAAAAGATAAAACCCGGCCCAGTTGAGCTGCGGCAGGCTGTGGAACACCAGCGCGCTGAAATTGGCGGCGTTGGCGATCAGGCTGGGTTCGCCCGCGATCAGGTGCCGGGCTTGTTCGGCCAGGCTGGCATAGTGGGCGGCCTTGCTGGCGAAGGTCTGGGGGGAAAGATGGAACATGGGGCATTCCGATTGGCTGTGTTGCGGGTATTGTAGATCGGCCTTTCCAGGGCGGCGGCGGCCGGCCCGGCGGGTGGGCGGCAAGGGGCTTGGGGGGCTGGTCTGGCCGAGTGCCCGCCCGGGGGCAGGGTGCTTTGGGCGATCCCGCATTCCGTGTATATTGGATGCTTTAAGCGTTCGGATGCCCTGTTTCGGGGTTGCCCAAGGAGCTCGATTTGGCGAGTGCGCGCGGCCAATCTTCCAGTACCGCCCAAGACCAAAGCCCCCGCGCCGGGTTTTTCGATAGCCTGCGCGCCCGCTTGTTCGTGGCGGTGCTGGTGGCCGCCGTGCCCATCATCATCGGCCTGGGGTATTACATCTGGCATCAGTACAAGGGCCTGGTCGCCGTCGCCGAACACAACGCGCAGAACCTGGTGCAGATCACCGTGGCCTATGACCGCACCTTGCTGGACAATGCGCGGGACGTCCTGCTGGCGTTGTCCAATTCGCCCATCATGCGCGACGCGCAATGGGATCAGTGCCGGGGCTACCTGGCCACCCTGTTGTTGCATTTGCCGCGCTACCTCAACCTGGGGGCCACCAACGCCGAAGGCTACCAGGTGTGTTCGGGCTTGCCCGATCCCAATCCCGATGGGGCCTACCTGGGAGACCGCCCCTATGTGCGCCAGGCGATGGAACAGCCCGACGTGGTGCTGGGCGGCTTCATCATCGGCCGCATGTCCAACATCCCCACGCTGGTGCTGGGGGTGCGGATTTCGGGGGATTCGGGGATCACGTCGGGGGTGGCTTTTGCCGGTCTCAACCTGAGCTATCTGCGCGCCGGGGCGGCCATTCCCGACCTGATGCCGGGCGCCCGCTTATGGATACTGGATCGCGAAGGCCATGTCTTGCAGCGCGTCCCGGGCGACATCAGCCATCTGGGCGAACGCATTGATCCATATCCCGCCGCCGCCGGCGTTGGCTTGCTGCGTGAAGTCCATACTGGCGCGGATGGCCAGCCCTGGGTGTCTTTTTCCATGCCCAGCGGCCCCCGGGGCGATCCGCTGGGTATTTCCGTGCGCTATGACGTCCCGGAAGCCGCCTTGTACGCCGAGGCCCGGCGGGCGTTGTGGATGGGTTTGCTCGTTCTGGGACTGTTGCTGGGGGGCGTCATGCTGGTGGGGTGGAACCTCACGCAACTGGCGGCGGGGCGCAGCCTGGATCATCTGCGCGAAGCGGTGCGGCGCTTGGCCGCGCAGGATTTTTCCTGGCGCGTCGGCAATCGGCTGCATGGCCGCGACCTGCGCGAAATCGGCCAGCAATTCGATGCCATGGCCGATGCGCTGCAAAATGCGCAGCGCCATCTGCAGCAGTCCGAGCAAAGCTATCGCCTGCTGTTCGAGGGCAGCCCCAATCCCATGCTGGTGATGGGGATGGACAGCGGCCGTTTCCTGGCGGTCAACGACGAGGCCCTGCACCAATATGGCTACACCCGCGCCGAACTGCTGGCCCTGTCGCTGGATGATTTGCGCATCGAGGTGCTGGACAATCAGCCGGACACCGCCTATTCCTACGAACACCATCGGCACCACGACGGCCATGCGCTGCTGGTCGAGGTGCGCAGCCTGTTCCTGACCTTCACCGAACAATCCGCGCATGTGCTGGTGATTCGTGATCTCACCGAATACCAGGCGCAGCAGGAAGCCCTGGCCTACCAGGCCACGCACGACCCCCTGACCCAGCTGCTGAATCGCGGCGAAATTCTCGAACGCCTGCGCAAGCGCGCACAGTGGACATCGGGCCGCCCCTGGGCGCTGGTGATGTCCAACCTGGACGGTTTCAAGGAAGTGAACGGGGCCTTGGGGCATGACGTCGGCGACCGCATGCTGCAGGCCGTGGCGCAGCGTTTCCGGGATATTCTGGGGCCGGACTGTGTGCTGGCGCGGCTGGGCGGGGATGAATTCGCCTTCTTGCTGGACACCGGCAACGAGGCCGAGGCCCGGGGGCGGGTGTCCCGGCTGCTGGCGGCGATCCGCGAGCCGTTTGTCTTCAACGAATTGCAGTTGCGCATCCATTGCAGTTTCGGCCTGGCCTTGTATCCCGAACACGCCCAGGCGCCGGACGAACTGGTGCGGTTTGCCGACGCCGCCATGCGCCGCGCCAAGCGCGAAGGCCTGGGCATTGCGGTGTTCAATGCGCAGGATCGCTCGCAGGTGCATGACCGCCCGCTCTTGCGCGCCGAATTGCGCACGGCGCTGGCCCAGGGGCAGTTCTTGCTGCATTTGCAGCCCAAGATCGTCTTGCAGTCCGGGCACCACGCCGAAGGCACGCCCGTGGGGTTCGAGGCCCTGACGCGCTGGAACCACCCCGAACGCGGCCTGATCCCGCCCGCGCAGTTCATTCCCATCATCGAGATCTCCGACCTGATCCATCCCTTCACCCGCTGGGTGGTGGATCAGGCCGTGGCCGCGTGTGTGCGGCTGCAGGCGGTGCGGCCCGGGGTGGGGATGGCGGTCAATATTTCAGCGCGCAACCTGCTGGATGAGTATTTCCCGCAGCAGGTCGAAGACGCCCTGATCCATCACGGGCTGGATCCGGCCCTGCTGGAACTCGAAGTCACGGAAAGCGTGATCATGGCCGATCCCGCCCGGGCGCTGCGCACGCTGTATGCTCTGCACGGCCTGGGCGTGCGGTTGTCCATTGATGATTTTGGCACAGGCTATTCATCGTTCGCCTACCTGAATCGCCTGCCTGTCGATGCCTTGAAGATCGACCAGTCCTTTGTGGCGGGGATGGAGGAGGACGCCGACCTGGCCGCCATCGTGCGCTCGATCATCGACATGAGCCATACCCTGGGCCTGAAGGTGATTGCCGAGGGCATTGAAACCACGGCGGTGCAGCACCTGCTGCGCGAGATGGGCTGCGATGTGGGGCAGGGCTATGGCATCGGCCGGCCCATGCCCGAAGACCAGGCCGTCGCCTGGCTGCGGGAAGCCGGCTCGGCTCAGTCCTGATAGGGCTCGAATTGGCCGGTGCCGGGGTTGCGGATGAACAGCACCCCGGTGGCCACCCCGAAATAAGCCCCGTGGATGGCCAGCGCGCCGGCCTCCACCCGTTCGCGCACGGTGGGGAAAGTCAGCAGGTTGCGCATGCTGTATTCCACGACGCCCCATTCGATCTGACGGATCCAGCCGGCGTAGTCACCCGTGCGCGGGCCGATCTCGTCGACCACGGGCTTAATCTGCGACATCCACTTGCCGATGAAATCCGGCTGGGACAACGGGGCGGCCTGGTTGGCGTAGGCGGACACCCCGCCGCAGCTGGCATGGCCCATGATGACGATATGGCCGACTTCCAGGGCGTTGACGCCGAATTCGATGCAGGCGCTGGTGCCGTGGAAAGCGGTTTCCGGGTCGGCCTCGCAGGGGGGGACGATGCCGGCGATGTTGCGCACCACGAACATTTCGCCGGGGCTGGCGTCGAAGATGGTTTCCGGCGCCACCCGTGAATCGCCGCAGCTGATCAGCATGATGTCGGGGTGCTGGCCGTATTGGGCCAGATCCAGGTAGCGGGCGCGTTCGGTTGCCAGCCGTCCGCGCATGAAAGATTGGTAGCCTTCGGTCAATCGTTGAGGAAACACGATGATGTCCTTGTGGGTTGAGGGGTGGTCGGGGGCATTATGTCAGCATATTGTCGGCGGCGGAGCGCAGCAGGAGCTGTTTCAGCGGCCCCGCCGGGCGGCTGTGGCGCACCGTGATGGCATAGAAGTGTTCAGTCAGTTGCGCGGACTGCCCGACATGCGCCAGCGCGCCGGATTGCAGCTCGTCTTGCACTACCACTTCGGGCAGCATGGTGATCCAGCCGCTGTCGCGCGCCACCAAGCGCAGCATGGTCATGTCGTCGATTTCGGCGCGCAGCCGGGGCGTGACCCCGGCGGCGTGGCACAGGGCGTCGAACTGCGGCCGCACGCTGTGGCGCGCGCTGGGCATGGCCATTTCGACCCCGTCCAGGTCGCGCGGGACTTCCAGGGTCGTGCCGGCCCAGCGGTCGGCCCGCCCCACCAGGGAAATCACTTGACTGCCCAGGAAGCGGGACGACAGGGGGCGGGCCGGGTCGGCGGGCACGGGCTCGTTGGCCAGCACCACATCCAGCTGGTGGCGCAGCAGCCTGGCCACCAGATCCTGCAGAGACCCCGAATCGACCGACAGCACGACCGCCGGATCGTGAAACAAGGGGTGCAGCCAGTTCACCTGGAAATTGCGCGACATGGTGGCGACGCTGCCCACCCGCACATGGATGGCGTCCTGGTCGCGGCCATCGAGCCAGCCCAGCATCTGTTCGCCCAGCCCGAAAATGCTTTCCGCATAGGAAAACACCTGTTGTCCCGTCGCGGTCAGTTCCAGGTGGCGTCCCTGGCGGTCGAACAGGGCGGCCCCCAGCCGGCTTTCCAGTTGGCGGATCTGGGTGGAGAGGGCGGACTGGGACGTGTGGATTTGCCCGGCGGCCTGGGTGAGAGAGCCTGTTTTCGCCACCTGCCAGAAGTAGAACAGATGCTTGAAGTTGAGTTGGTGGAGATCCATTGTTCTGTTTTTTAGAACGGTCAAATATTATAAATGTAATTTACAGAATCAACGGAAAATTCCAGAATACGCCATCGTTTTTTTGCCGCTGTTTGGAGATATCCCGTTGTTTTCGTCGATATGCATGGATTTTGTGCTGGCGCTGGCGCCGGCGGGGCTGATGGCGTTGGCGGCCATCGTGGCGCGCCTGGGCCCAGCGTCCGTGGCGCGCGCGTGGCGCTGGTTCAATGGACTGAACCTGGCCGCCCTGGGATGCGCCGCCGTGGGCCTGGCCTGGCAGTTGTCGGTGCATTTCGGCGGGGCCGCCGATCCGGCGCCGGCGGGGCCGTGGCTGGCGGCGGGCCTGTTCGCGGGTTGGGTCAGCCTGCTGGTGCAGTTCCTGGGGGCGGCCATCGGCCTGTATTCCGCCCGGCATTTGCGCGGCGAGCCCCGCCAGCGGGTGTATATCGCCGCCCTGGCCGCCGTGCTGGCGGCCGTGCATATGCTGTTGCTGGCCAATCACTGGCTGGTTCTGATCGCCGCCTGGGCCGCCATCGGCCAGGCCATGCATGCACTCTTGTGTTTTTATCCCGACCGTCCTTTTGCCGTGCTGGCCGCCCATAAAAAGAAAATCGCCGATCGCGCCGCCGATGGCTTGCTGCTGCTGGCGGCCGGGCTGGCCTGGTCGGCCGCCGGCAGCGGCACCCTGACCGATCTGTGGCTCCATATCGCCACGGCGCCGGCCGCTCCCGCGCTGGCGGGCAGCGGGGTCTGCCTGGCCCTGGCCGTGATCGCCCGCACGGCCCTGATGCCGGTGCATGGCTGGCTGGTGCAGGTCATGGAAGCCCCCACGCCGGTGTCCGCCCTGCTGCATGCCGGGGTGGTCAACCTGGGCGGCTATGTGCTAGTGCTGTTCGCCCCCTTGCTGGGGGTGTCGCCGGCGGCGTGCTGGCTGCTGGTGGGCTTTGGCCTGGTGTCCGCCGTGGTGGCGGGCCTGGTGCTGTTGACGCGGGTCAGCCAAAAAGTGCATCTGGCCTGGTCGACCATCGCGCAAATGGGCTTCATGCTGCTGGAGTGTGGCCTGGGCCTGTATCTGTTCGCCGCCCTGCATCTGCTGGGGCACTCGTTGTACAAAGCGCATCATTTCCTCAATGCCTCCAGCCGGGTGCGGGCCAGCAGCTGTCAGCAGATGCTGGGCGCTGTCTCGCATTCCGGGCGCAGCATGCTGTGGGCCGTGCCGGCGTCCCTGGCCGTGGTCTTCGGCCTGCAGGCGGCATGGGGCGATCCCGTCTGGCCGTGGTGGTGGTGCGCGTTGCTGGCCCTGGCCTGGGCGCCCCTGCTGTGGGTGCCCGCCGCCGGCCGGCCCGGCGGCTTCGCGTGGCGGGCCTTAGGGATGGTGGTGTTTTTGACGCTGGCCGCCCTGTGCGTCGACCGGGCGCCGCTAGGCGTGGGCAATGATCCGCTGGATGCTGCGGGCATCGTCGCGCTGGCGGGGATGGCGCTGCTGTATGCCGGCATGGGGCTGTTCCTGTGCCGGCCCCGGCTGGTAATCGGCGTGCGCCGCTGGGTTTATGCCGGGTTCTACACGGACGAAGGCTATACCTGGTGGGTGCTGCGTCTGTGGCCGGTAGCCTGGGCCGGGGCCGCGCCGCCGGCCGCTGCGGCGCGCCCGGTGCGCAATCCCGTCCATTCGCAGCCGGGGTACTGATCCATGGCCCCGGACACTTGCCTGGCGGCGGCCGATGCCGCCCCGCCGCCGGTCGCCGATCCCGCCGGCCCCCCCTGGGCGCCCGCGCTGCGCAGCGCCTGCGACCGCATCATGCCCGCCTGGCCGCTGGATCAGGCCGTGGCGGTCAATCCCCATTGGCGCCGCATCGGCGCGCCGATTCGCCAGGTGGCCGCCCGCCTGGCTGTCCTGGGGGATGTCCATGTCTTTCCGCCGCGCAGCCTGATCCGCCAGGAATGGGAGGCCGGCCGGATCGCGCCGCCGGATTTGGCCCTGGCCGTCGCCCGGCAGCCCCGCACCGCCGCCCGCGCCATCACGGAAGAACACTGCCTGGCCCAGTTGGGCGGCACGGCCCTGGTGCGCGCCGAGCCGCTGCTGGTGGACTTGCTGGACGACGCCGTGCAGAAAAATCGCCGCTGGCCCTGGCGCGCGGCCATCGTCTTTCAGATCAGCCAGGTCTGCGCCGCGTACTTCGACCGCCACCAGGCGGAATGGCGGGCGGCGGGCAGTCCCGGCCTGTACGGGTTCTGGCGCGAAAGTATTCAGGGCGATCATGGCCTGGGCGCGCGGCTGGGCCTGCCCGGCCTGATGACGCACATCCGCCAATTGCCGCCGCAGCCCGCGCAGGCCATGACCTGGGCCTTGGATCGGCTGGGGTTGCCGGCGGCGGCCTGGCCCGATTATTTCGAATCCCTGCTGCTGTCCATCAATGGCTGGGCGGCCTGGTGCGCCTATATTGCTTGGCAGAAGGCGCCGGCGGGGCAGTCCGATGCGCGGCTGGGTGAGCTGCTGGCCTGTCGTCTGGCCTGGGAGGCCCTGCTGTCGGTGGCGGTGCCCGAGAAGGCCCGCGCGGCGGCCCTGGCCCGATTTCAATCCTGCTGGCTGGGCGTCGGCCAGCGCGTGGCCGAGGCCGATGCCGCCCTGGTGGTGGATGAAATCTGGCAGCACGCGTTGGACATCAGCGTGCAGCGCGATTTGGCCCGGATTTTGCGCGCCCCCGTGGCCGCGTCCACGGGGGCGGCTGCGCCTGCCCCGGACGCCCGGCCCGAAGTCCAGGCCGTGTTCTGTATCGACACCCGCAGCGAACGCATGCGCCGGGCACTGGAATCCATCTGGCCCGCCGTGCAAACTTGCGCCTTTGCCGGCTTCTTCGGCCTGCCGATGGCCTACACGCCCTTGGGCGCCGCCGCGTCCCGGCCCCAATTGCCGGGCTTGGCCTACCCCAGCATGGTCGTGCACGATGTGCTCACGGCCCCGGGCAGCGCCCACGCGGACCCCGGTCTGACGGCGCGGGCCGCCGCCGCGAACCGCCGCCGCTTGGCGGGGGCGGATCAGTGGCTGGATGCGACCCGATGGCCGAATACGACGTTCTCTTTCGTCGAAGCGTTCGGGGTGGGATACGTGGGGCGGATCGCCCGCTGGATTCTGCCCTCGGCCGGCGCGACCCGGCCCGCCGGGCGGCGCGGGTCGTCGGCGGATCGGCAGGCCCGGCGCCGTCCCCTGGTGCAGGGCCTGGACATCGCGCAGCAGGTGGATTTGGCGGCGGACATCCTGCACGCCATGGGTCTGGACGACCGGCTGGCCCCCTTGGTGATCCTGTGCGGCCACGGGAGCCACAGCACCAACAATGCCCATGCGTCCACCCTGGACTGCGGAGCCTGCCATGGCCGCCCGGGGGATGCCAATGCCCGCGCCCTGGCCTTGATGCTGAACCAGCCGCCGGTGCGCGCGGGCCTGCGCGCGCGGGGCCTGGCGATCCCCGAAGACACCGTCTTCATGGGGGCGCTGCACAATACCACGACGGATGAAATCACCGGCTTCGACCTGGATCTGCTGCCGCCCGCCGCCCGGGCGCGCTGGGCGGCCATGGCGCGGGTGTTCGCCCAGGCTGGCGATCGCGTCCGGCGTGAACGGGCGCCGTCCCTGGGCATGGCGGTCAAGCCCGATGCGGCGGCGTTGCTGAAGGATTTCAGGCGGCGCGCCCGGGATGGTGCGCAGACGCGGCCCGAATGGGGTTTGACGCGCAATGCGGCATTGGTCATCGGCCCCCGGGCGCGCACCCGGGGCCGCGTGCTGGATCGGGTCTATCTGCACGATTACGACGCCCGCTTCGACCCGGACGGCCAGGTGCTGGAAAAGCTGATGCTCGGCCCCCTGCTGGTCACCCACTGGCTGTCCTGGCAGTACCATGCCTCCAGCAGCGATCCTGTGCACTACGGCGCGGGCAACAAGGTTCTGCATAACGTGGTGGACGGCCACATCGGGGTGTTTGAGGGCAATGGCGGGGACTTGCGCATTGGCCTGCCCCGGCAGTCTCTGCATGATGGGCGGCGCTGGGTGCACCAGCCGGTGCGCCTGACCGTGCTCATCGACGCCCCCGCCGCCTCGATTGCCGGGGTCGTCGCCCGCCATACCGTGCTGCGGCAGCTGTGCGATAACGGCTGGCTGTGGTTGTGGCGCTATGAAGGGGACGCCCTGCAGCAGTACGCGGGCGGCGCCTGGCGGCCCGTGCCGGTTTAGGGCGGCGCGGCGCGCCGCCCCAGGCGCAGCAGGGCGGCGCCGATCTTTTGCACTTGGGGCACCGACAGCACCAGGCCGCCAAAGGCAATCACCAGAATGCCCAGCCAGGCCATGGTGTCCGGCAGGCTGCCGAACACCAGCCCCCCCAGCAGCGTGGCCCACAGGATTTGCGAATAGCTGTAGGCCCCCAGGGTCGTGGCCGGGGCGTGCTGCAGGGCGTAGGTGATGGTCAGGTGGCCCACCGAGGCGATGCCGCCGATGCCCAGCAGCAGCATGACATCCAGGGCCTGCATGGGCGCCCAGGCGTGGACGCCCCAGGGGGTCAGCACCAGCGCCCCGATCAGGCCGGTATAGAAATTGCTGGTGGCGGCGTGTTCGGAGGCCCGCACGGAACGGGTGACCAGCTGGTACAGCGCGTTGCACAGGGCCGAGCCCAGGGGGAACAAAATGGCCCAGGTCAGCAGGCCGCCGCCGGGCCGAGCGATGATGAGCACCCCGATGAAGCCGCTGCTGACGGCCAGCCAGTCCATGGCGCGGGCTTTTTCTTTCAGCAAGAGGCCAGACAGCAGTGTGATCAGCACCGGCCCCAGGAACACGATGGCCGTGGTCTCGGCCAGCGGCAGGCGGGCCAGCCCATTGATGACGAAGACGCTGCCGCAGCACAGGCACAGCCCGCGAAACAGCTGGATGCCGTAGCGGTGGGCGTTCAGCAGCTGCCGCCCCATGCGGGGCGCGAAAATCAGGGCCACCCCCAGGGTCTGGGCCATGTAGCGAACCCAGACGATCTGCATCAAGGGATAGTGCGCGGCCAGGTATTTGGTGCCGGTGTCCAGCAGGGCGAAGCATAGGCTGGCGCCGCACATCAGTGCGGAGCCCAGCCAGGCGGGAGCGGGTTTTTCTGTGGTCATGAGGATAAAAAACTGCCAGGCGCCGCGTGCCGGGGCCTGGCAGTCAGATCATAGTGCAGAATGCGGCCTAGCGGACCAGGCTGGGGCGTTTCGGGTCAAAGCGCCAGCCGGGAATCAAGCATTGCATGCCGATGGCGTCGTCCCGGCCGCCCAGCCCCTGATCCAGGTACAGGGCGTGCGCGCGCGCCAGGCGATCCGGGTCGATCCGCACCCCCAGGCCGGGCGCATCCGGCACTCGGATTCGGCCGCCCGAGATCCGCAGCGGATCGGTCGTCAAGTGCTGGCCGTCCTGCCAGATCCAGTGCGTGTCGATGGCGGTGATGGCGCCCGGGGCGGCGGCGGCCACATGGGTGAACATGGCCAGCGAGACATCGAAGTGATTGTTGGAATGCGAGCCCCAGGTCAGGCCCCAGTCGTGGCACAGTTGCGCCACGCGCACCGAGCCGCGCAGGGTCCAGAAGTGGGGATCGGCCAGGGGGATGTCCACCGCGTGCAGCTGTACCGCGTGCATCATTTCGCGCCAGTCGGTGGCGATCATGTTGGTGGCTGTGCGCAAGCCCGTGGCGCGGCGGAACTCGGCCATGACTTCGCGCCCGGAATAGCCGTTTTCCGCCCCGCAGGGGTCTTCCGCATAGGCCAGGACATGGTGCTGGTCGCGGCATAGGCGGATGGCTTCCCGCAGGGGCCAGGCGCCGTTGGGATCCAGGGTGATGTGGGCTTGGGGGAAGTGTTCCGCCAGGGCGGTGACGGCTTCGATCTCGGCCTCGCCCGCCAGCACGCCGCCTTTCAGCTTGAAGTGCCGGAAGCCATAGCGGTCGTGGGCCGCCCGGGCCAGGCGCACGATGGCGTCGGCGTCCAGGGCGGGCTGGTTGCGCAGGCGGAACCAGGGGTCGTCGTCTGTGTTTTCCTGGCGGTAGCCCAGGGGGGCCTGGCGGGCGTCGCCGATATAGAACAGATAGCCCAGGGCTTCGACCGCATCGCGTTGGCGGCCATCGGCCAGCAGGGCCGCCACCGGCATCCCCAGGTGCTGGCCCAGGAGATCCAGCAGGGCGGCTTCGAGCGCGGTGACGGCGTGCACCCCGGTGCGCAGGTCGAAGGTCTGGTTGCCGCGGCGGTCATCCTCCCGGCCCTGGGTGGATCGGTTGCAGTGCGCCAGCAGTTCGTTCAGTTGACCGATGGGCTGGCCGATCAGTTGCCGGCCCAGGCGCTCGATTTCCGCCCGGATGGCCTCGCCGCCGGGGACTTCCCCCACGCCCTGGTGGCCGGCTTCGTCGTCCACCAGGACGATGTTGCGGGTGAAATAAGGGCCGTGGGCGCCACTGAGGTTCAGCAGCATGCTGTCCTGGCCGGCGACGGGCACCACCCGGATCTGGCGAATGCGCGGTGTGTGGGCGGTTGATGATGGTTGCATGATCAGTGTTCGCTCCGGGAAATGTGCCAGGGGTTGGCGGCCTGCAGGGCAGGAGGCAGCAGGCGATCCGGGATGTCTTGGTAGCAGACGGGCCGCAGGAAGCGGCGGATGGCCAGAGTGCCCACCGAGGTGGTGCGGCTGTCGGAGGTGGCCGGGTAGGGGCCGCCGTGGACCATGGCGTCGCAGACTTCGACCCCAGTGGGGAAGCCGTTGGCCAGGATGCGTCCGGCCTTGAGTTCCAGAATGGGGATGAGCGCGGCGGCCAGCGCATCGTCCGCGCCGGGCTGCAGATGCAGGGTGGCCGTCAGTTGGCCTTCCAGTGCCCGGGCGATGGCCTGGAATTCATCCGGGCTGGCGCAGCGGATGATCAGCGCGCTGGCCCCGAAGATTTCAACCCCCAGCCGTTCGGGGTCGGCCAGGAAGTGATGGGCTGTGGTGCTGGCCAGGCTGGCCTGGCAGTGGGCCGGGCTGTCGTCGGTCTGGCCCCGGGCCAGGGGGTCGATGGCGGGATGCGCCAGCAACTGCTTGACGCCGTGCCGGTACGCCTGGGCGATGCCGGTGGTCAGCATGGTGGCGGCGGGCGCGGCCTGCACGTTCTGGCTGGCGCGGGCCGCGAAGCGATCCAGATCCGGGCCATCCAGGGCGATGATGAGGCCCGGGTTGGTGCAGAGTTGGCCGGCGCTGCCCAGCAGCGATGCGGCGAATTGGTCGGCCAGACTGTCGGCGCGGGCGGCCAGCGCGCCCGGCAGCAGATAGACCGGGTTGGTGCTGCTCATTTCAGCGTATACCGGGATAGGCACGGGGCGCTGGGCGGCGGCCTGCATCAGGGCGATGCCGCCCTGGCGCGAACCCGTGAAGCCCACCGCCCGGATGCCGGGGTGGCGCACCAGGGCCAGGCCCAGCGCGATGTCCGGCCCGGCCAGCAGGGAAAACACGCCTTCGGGCAGCTGGCATTGCTGGACGGCCGCTCGGATGGCGTGGCCGATGATTTCCGACGTGCCCGGGTGCGCCGGGTGGGCCTTGACCACCACGGGAGCCCCGGCCGCCAGGGCCGAGGCGGTGTCGCCGCCCGCCACGGAAAAGGCCAGGGGAAAGTTGCTGGCGCCGAAGATGGCCACGGGGCCCAGCGGGATCTGGCGCATGCGCAAGTCGCTGCGTGGCGCAGGCTTGCGTTCGGGCTGGGCGTAGTCGATGCGGGCATCCAGCCAGTCGCCGTCGCGCACCACCCGGGCGAACAGGCGCAGCTGGTTGACGGTGCGCCCGCGTTCGCCTTCCAGGCGGGCGCGGGGCAGGCCGGTTTCCAGCATGGCGCGGTCGATGAGTTCGTCGCCGGTGTCGAGAATGGCTTGGGCGATGGCGTCCAGGAAGGCGGCGCGGGTGTCCAGCGAGGTTTCGCGGTAGACCCCGAAGGCCTGGGTTGCCAGGGCCACGGCCTGGTCGATCTGGCTGGCATCGGCGCCGTGCCAGGCCGGGGCGATGGCCTGGCCGGTGGCGGGGTTGACCGCCTGGAATGCGGGGCCGGTGCCGGCCTGATTGTGCTGGCCGATCAACTGTGTGCCGGTGATGGGCATAGGGAATCCTCCGGGTAGATTATTTTCAAGATTAAGTTATCATACAACTAAATTATTTACGAGTGTGGAAGCAAGAATAAATCCGTATTTATTGGCTAATTTCTTGTTTTCCTGGCTTTATCGCTGTTTTTCAAGAGATACTATCTGTTGTTTTCAGGCCCGCTGGGCGCGTCAGGTCGATCCCTGTCTCCCCGGCGTTCTGTCCGGCGCATCCAAGCGCCGGTCTTCGGTGCTTGGCCTTGTCGGATCGGGCATCGGGGCCGGCCGGGCTCATTTCCCGATCTTTTCCTTCAAAGAGGATTTTTTTCATGTCTCGTTCCGAAACATCCCATTTTTCCGCGTCGGCCCAGGCGGCGGCCCAGTCCGACGGCGGGGCCGACCGCATCGCCTGGATCAAGTTGTCCCTGGCTTTTTTGCCTCTGCCCACCCCCATCAGCGATGCCAAAGTCTTTACCGGCCGTCAAAAGCCCCTGACCGAAGTGGCCATGGTTTTTTGTGAAATCCGCACGCGCGATGGCCACGAGGGGCTGGGGTTCGCCTATTCCAAGCGGGCCGGCGGCCCGGGGCTGTACGCCCACGCCAAGGAAATCGCGCCCACGCTGCTGGGCGAAGACCCCAGCGATATCCAGCGCCTGTGGGATCAACTGTGCTGGGCCGGGGCCTCGGTGGGCCGCAGCGGCCTTACGGTTCAGGCCATTGCGCCTTTTGACATCGCCCTGTGGGATCTGAAAGCCAAGCGCGCCGGCCTGCCGCTGGCCAAGCTGCTGGGGGCGCACCGGGATTCCGTGCGCCTGTACAACACGTCGGGCGGGTTTTTGTCCACGCCGCTGGATCAGGTTCTGGACAATGTCGATGCCTCGCGTGCCCGGGGGATCGGCGGCATCAAGATCAAGGTCGGCCATCCCGACCATGCCGTTGATCTGCGGCGGGTGGATGCCGTGCGCAAGCGCCTGGGCGATGATTTTCCACTGATGGTGGATGCCAATCAGCAATGGGATCGCATGACGGCGGCCCGCATGTGCCGCGCCCTGGAACCCTATGCCCTGACCTGGATCGAGGAGCCTCTGGATGCTTACGACGCCAAGGGCCATGCCGCGCTGGCCGCCGCCTTCGACACGCCGATCGCCACCGGCGAAATGCTGACCAGCTTCCGGGAGCACGCCGAACTCATCGAAGCCCATGCGTCCGATTTTTTTCAGCCCGATGCCCCGCGTGTGGGCGGCATCACCCAGTTCATCAAGATCATGCAGCTGGCCGACTATCATGGCCTGAGCATGGCGCCGCATTTCGCCATGGAAATCCACCTGCACCTGTCGGCGGCCTATCCACGCGAACCCTGGCTGGAACACTTCGAGTGGCTGGAACCCCTGTTCAATGAACGCCTGGTCATGCGCGAGGGCCGCATGGACGTGCCCGACCGGCCCGGCCTGGGCTTCAGCCTCAGCGACCAGGCCCGCGCCTGGACGCGGGACAGCGCCGAATGCGGCCGGCAGCCTTGAGATTGATTGCCAGAAGGGCGGCTTTGGCCGACAGACGCCGCCCCCGATGACCCGCCGGGCTGCCCCACTGCGGCGCAGCCCGGGGGCTTTTACGACGCCTTCTCGATGGTCAAGGTGATGCCGACGGACAAAGTGGCCCCCGGGGCCAGGCTGTGCAGACCCGTGCCGGGCACCCCTGCGGCGGCCAGGTTGACCGCGTCGCAGACGTGGGTGGCGGGTTCGACACACAGATAGCGGCCGGCATTGCAGTGCAGAACCAGGTGGCGCAGCGCCCCGTGGGCCCGCATCCGCAGGCCCGGGCCGCTGGGCCAGTGGATATGCGCCTGGCCGTCCCAGTCGGATAGGTACACTGTCCAGGTGCCGTCGTCGCGCCGCCATTGCGCGCAGGTGTTGGGCCGGGGAAAGCGGGCCAGTTCCTGTTCGTGCGCCCAGTCGGTTCGGGCGTGGGCCTGGACGCGGTCTGCCGTGAAATACGGATGCAGGCCCAGCCCGGCGGGCATGGGGCGGGTATCCTGGTTGCGCAGGCTCAGACGGATGTCCAGCCGCCCGTCGGCCGATAATCGAATGGTTTGCCGTGCCGACCAGGCCCAGGGCCAGCCATCGTCGCCGGCGGGGTGTCGCAGGCCCAGCGCGACTTGGCCCGCCTGCTGTCGCAGAACCTCCCAGGTCATGCGCTGGGCCTGGCCGTGCAGGGCGTGCGCCTGGCCGGGCAGGGGCTGGATGGCGATGTCCCGGCCGTCCCAGCGCATCCGTGCTTGGCGGATGCGGTTGGAAAACGGGATCAGGGGAAACAAGCCCCCTTTGGGCCATTCCGGGGCGGGCCAGGCGGATGCTGTGATGGGCGTCAGCCAATCTCGCGGGCCGTCCTCCAGCAGGCTGGTCCAGCGCAGTATCCGGCCGCCGGCTGCCGGCGCCAGCACCAGTTGGTGGGGGCCTTGGCGCAGGCTCAGGCACCGGGCAGGCGCGGCGTCCAGCGTGATGGGCATCGTCATGGGCTGCCCGCGCCGGCGGCGCGGCTGGGTTCAGGCCTCACGCGGGGCTTCCTTGACCCGGCTGACCAGTTGCGTCGGGCTGACGAAGCGCAGCGCGATCAGCACCCAGATCATGGTGATGCCCATGTAGATCATGGCCATGGCGTCAATCGCCTGGGGCGCCCGCACCCCGGTGGAAAACACGGCGTAGTACAGGGCCACCACCAGGGTTTGCGAACTGGGGCCGGCGGTAAAAAAGGTCAGCTCGAACAGACTGATGGTGCGCACCAGCACCAGCAGGCCGGCGGCCAGCATGCCGGGCACCAACAGCGGGGCCAGCACGTGGCGGAAATACTGGAAGGTATTGGCGCCGAAGATCCGGGCGGCGGATTCCAGCCCCGGGTCGATCTGCTCGATGAACGGCGTCATCACCAGGATGACGAAGGGCAGGGCGGGCACCAGATTGGACAGGATCACCCCGGTCAGGGTGCCGCCCACGCCGATCTGGTACAGCGCCGTGGCCATGGGGATTCCGTAGGTGACCGGGGGCACCAGCATGGGGATGAGGATCAGCAGCATGACCAGCCGCTTGCCGGGAAACCGGGCGCGCGCCAGGGCGTAGGCGGCGGGCACGCCCAGCAGGATTGCCAGCACGACGACGGCGGCGACCACCTGCAGGGTGACGACCAGGATGTGGGCCAGCTGGAAGTCCTGCCAGGCCCGGCCGTACCAGTCCAAGGTGAGGCCGTCGGGCAGCAAGGTGCCGAACCATTGGGTGGCCACCGAGTTGACCATCACCGTCAGGATCATGAAGATCACGTTCAGCAGGAAAAAGCCCATCAGCGTCCAGAGGCTGGCGCGCCAGAGCCAGCCCCAGCGTCGGGCGCTGGAGGCTGCGGAGTGTGGATTGGATGGCATGTTGTCTACCCCTTGCCGCTGGTGGCGGGCCCCGTATAGAAAGCCCGCCGGAATGCGAAGATTGCGCAGACGATCAACAGCTGCACAAAACCCATGACGATGGCGATGGCCGAGGCCATGCCGTAGTCGTATTGTTCAAAGGCCGCCTCGTAGGCTGCGATGGAGATCACCCGTGTAGGCCCCGCCGGGGCGCCCAGCAGAATGGCGGACGGAAACACGGCGAAAGTCTGCACGAAGGACAGGGCCGCCGCCATGCTCAGGCCCGGCACCAGCAGGGGCAGATAGATCAGGCGGAACTGCTGCCAGGCGTTGGCCCCCAGCGTGCCGGCCGCTTTGGCCAGGGTGGGGTCGATGCCCGAGATATAGGACAGGGTCAGCAGGAAAACGAAGGGGAAGTCCGAGATGATCAGGGAGATCAGCACCCCCCAGTAGTTGTGGGTCAGGCGCACTTCTTCGGTGTACAGGCCCAGGCCTTGCACCAGTTGCGAGAACCAGCCCACCGGGCTGTAGAACGTCAGCATGCCGTCGGCGATCAGCACGGTGCCCAGGGTGATGGGGATCACCAGAATCGTGGTGACGATGCGCTGCTTGCGGCTGTTGCGGCGCAGGGCAAACGCCACGGGCACGGCCAGGCCCACGTTGATCAGCGTCGCCGGGGCTGCCAGCTTGAACGTGGCCCACAGGGTGCCGACCTGGGTGGACGTGGTGAAGAATGCCACGTAGTTGGCCCAGAGGCCGCCGCCGTCCATGGGCTGGAATGAAATCACCACCCCGTACAGGAAAGGGTAGACGAACAGGCCCAGCAACACGATCACGGCGGGGGCGGCGAGCCAGCCGCGCCGGTCGCCCCGGGGCATCGGGCTGAGGGCGGCGCTGCTCATAGGGCCTCCGCATAGGCCAGCACGCGGTCGGCGGGGATGTGCAGCCGCACGGCGTCGCCGGGCTGGAAATCGCCGCTGATCCGCACGAACAGCTCGCCGATGGGGCTGTCGACGACCAGCAGCGAACTGTGGCCGCCGAATTCGATCTGCTGGACGGTCGCGGCCAGGGTGTTGTCCTGTTCGGCTCCGGCCAGCTGGAAGTCGTCCGGGCGCATGGCGACCGCCACCTGCCGGACGCCTTCGGGCGCTTGCATCGAGACCCCCTGCAACGTCTGTTGCGCGCGCCGCAGCGTCATGCGCGGGCCGCTGTGCTGGGCGACGTCGAAGGCCAGCACGTTGCGATAGCCCATGAAACGCGCCACGTGCAGGTTGCGCGGCCGCCCATAGACCTCCCGGGGGGCGCCGACCTGTTGCACGGTGCCCGCCCGCATCACGACGATGCGGTCGGCCATGGAGAGGGCTTCGTCCTGGTCGTGCGTGACGTAAATCGTGGCGCGTTCCAGCTGGCGGTGGATGCGGCGGATTTCGGCCCGCATTTCGACGCGCAGCTTGGCGTCCAGGTTGGACAGGGGTTCGTCCATCAGGATGACGGGCGGTTCGATGACGATGGCGCGGGCAATCGCCACGCGCTGCTGCTGGCCGCCGGACAGTTGCCCCGGCAGCTTGGATTCGTGGCCTTCCAGCTGCACCAGCGCCAGGGCGGCCTTGACCCGCTGGGCGGTTTCCTGCTTGGGCACGCCGCGCATGCGCAGGCCGAACCCCACGTTGTCGCGGATCGTCATGTGGGGAAACAGGGCGTAGTTCTGGAACACCATGCCAAAACCCCGTTTTTCGGGCGGCAGGGTGTCGATGCGGGTGTCGTCCAGCCAGATGCTGCCGGCGCTCAGGTCGGCGAGGCCGGCCAGGCAGTTCAGGGCGGTCGATTTGCCGCAGCCCGACGGCCCCAGCAGGGCGATGAATTCGCCGCGCTGAATATCCAGGCTGAGATCGCTCAGGGCGGCGACAGTCGCGCCGGATGCGGTGGGGTACTGGCGCCCGATGCCGTCCAGTCGCAGCTGTTTGAAAGAGTCATTCATAGTGGGAAATCCGGGGAGGCGAGCCCTTGCGCCGCAGCCGCCGGGCCGGGCGCAAGGGGGGTGGACACGGTTTATTTTTTCAGGGCGCCGATGTCGGTGTCCCATTTATGGAAGGCTTCGACCATGGCCTTGGCGTCCAGCGGCACGGCGGAAGGCCGACGCGCCGTCAGCTCCTCATATTCGGGGCGGCCGAATTTCTCGATGATCTCCTGGCTTTCCTTGGGCGCGGCGGACAGGGGCACGTCGCGGATGGCGGGGCCGGGATAAAAGTAGCCCGCGTCATACGTCATGGCCTGCTGCGTGGGCTGCATCATGAATGTCATCAGCTTGAACAGCACTTCCTGCTTTTCCGCCGAGACCCCCTTGGGGATCACCATATAGTGGGCGTCGTTCACCCAGGTGAAGTTCTCGAAAGCCTGAATCTTGAAGTCGGCCGGCACGATGCCCAGGGCACGCGGGTTGATGTCCCAGCCCGTCACCGTGGGGGTCATGGTGCGGCTGCCCTGGCCCAGCTCTTTCATGATGGCCGACGTGCCGCCGGGGTAGTAGGGCACGCATTCGTTCAGGTCTTTCAGGAATTTCCAGGTGTTGTCCCAGCCGTTGATGGGGTCGTAGGGATCCTTGTCGCCCAGCAGGTAGGGCAGGCCCATCAGGAAAGTGCGCCCCGGGCCGGAGTTCGCGGGCCGGGCGTACAGGAATTGGCCGGGGTTGGCCTGGCACCAGGCCAGCAGTTCGGCCGGGGTCTTGGGCGGATTCTCGACCTTGTGGGGGTTGTATTCCAGCAGGGGGCCGGATTGCATGAAACTGACTTCCAGCCCGTAGCCCTTGGCCAGTTCCTGCATGCGGGCGGCGTTGCGCGTGTATTTGTTCAGGATGTCCTGGAATTTGTCTTGGTGCGCGGGCAGCAGCTCTACCCACAGGTCTTGTTCAATCCCCGCCGACAGCGCATCGGTGCCGGTCAGAACCAGGTCGATGTCCGCCCGGTTGGCTTTTTGCATGGCCTTGATCTTGCCGGGTATCTGGGGGGCCGGGGCGTTGGTGAAGGTCATGCCGGACACCAGATCCGGGTTCTGGTCGCGGAAGGCTTCCAGCGCCTTTTGGGTGACCGCCAGGTTGCCCGCGACATCGACGATGTTGAGCGTGACCGGGGCGGCCGAGGCAGTGGCCGCGGCGCAGGCCAAGGCCAGGGCGCCTGCCAGCGTGTGCAGGGTCGCGCGGTGCGGGAAGGGGGTATTGCCTTTCATGGGGTTGTCTCCTGATAGGTTCGCCGGGTTTTGGAAAGAATGGCTTGCGTGGCATGCAAGTCCGGGCCTGGGGTTGCCGGTCGAGTCGCCGCGTGGACGGCATCCGATGGGCCTTGACGGCCCGCAGGGTCTTTTGCCGCTTGAATGGGCGAGTGAATTCCAGGTCCTTTCTTATATGTCATCATATAACTGATGCTTGAAATGTGCTTGGGAATTTTCATCCAAAGGGCAGGGTTATTTAGCTAATATCTAAATATTGTTCATATAATGAATTGAATAATATGGATATTATTTCTCGATTTTTGCTGGATAGGTATATTCCCTAATGGTGTCGGCAATCGTCGAATTCTACATTTAGATCGTCATATGACATCGTAGGCAATCCGGTGATCCGGGTTGCGCGTCTTCGTCTTTCTCAGGTGCTGCTTCATGAAACTCCAGTCGGTTCGTCTTACGCCCATCGCATTCAAAGATCCTCCCTTGCTCAATGCGGCGGGCATCCACGAACCCTACGCCTTGCGCACCATTATCGAACTCGAAAGCGATACCGGCCACATCGGCCTGGGTGAAACCTACGGCGACGCGCCGGTGCTGCAATTATTGCAAGTTTTGGCCCCCCTGCTGCGGGGGATGGATCCTTTCGATCTCAATGGGTTGCGGCGGCGGGCGCAACAGGTTGTCGACCAGGCGGCGCCCGCCGCCGCGCCGGCCTTTGCCCTCGCTCCCGGAACGGATCCGGCCAAGAATGTCCAGAAACTGTATTCGGCCTTCGAGGTCGCTTTCCTGGATATGCAGGCGCGCTACCTGGGCATGCCCCTGGTGGATTTGCTGGGCGGGCGGGTACGCGAGGCGGTGCCTTTCAGCGCCTATCTGTTCTTCAAGTATGCGCGGCACATCGACGCCCCATACGCCGATGATGCCTGGGGCGAGGCCCTGACGCCCGCTCAATTGGTGGCGCAGGCCGAAACCATGGTGTCGCGCCATGGCTTCCAGAGCATCAAGCTGAAAGCGGGGGTTCTGGCCCCCGACCAGGAAGTTGCCTGCCTGCGGGCGCTGGCGGATCGTTTTCCCGGCCTGCCGCTGCGCATCGACCCCAATGGCAATTGGTCGCTGGAAACCGCCATCCGGGTGGGCAAGCAGCTGGGCGGCGTGCTGCAGTATTACGAAGACCCTTGTCCCTCATTGAAAGAAATGGCCGCCCTGCACCAGGCCACCGGCCTGCCGCTGGCCACCAATATGGTGGTCACCGACCTGGCGCAGTTTCGCGCCAATACGACGGTTCAGGGCAGCCAGATCATTTTGTCCGACCATCATTATTGGGGCGGCCTGCGCGATACCCAGCTGCTGGCGCGCCTGTGCGAAACCTTCGGCCTGGGCTTGTCCATGCACTCCAATTCCCACCTGGGCATCAGCCTGATGGCCATGGCCCATGTGGCCGCCAGCGTGCCTTTGCTCAGTTATGCCTGCGATACGCATTACCCCTGGCTGGACCCCGCCGAAGAAGTCATTGCCGGGGGCCAACTGGCGTTTCACGACGGGGCGATTGTCCTGGGCGACGCCCCCGGCCTGGGGGTGGACATCGACCCGTCCGCTTTGGCGCGCTTGCACCAGCAGTACCTGGATTGCGGCATCCGGGCGCGCAATGACGCCGCCCAGATGCGCAAATACCAGCCGAGCTGGTCGGGCCAGGCCCCCCGGTTTTAGCGCGATGCCGTCGGGCCCGGGCGGCATGGCTTGAAGTATGATGACAGCTCTCTAACCCTTGGATGAAAGTGATCGCCATGGCCACCGCACCCGCCCGACGCTCTCGTAGTCTGACCCAGAATGTGGTGACGGCGCTCTCCGAGCGTATCCGCCAGGGCGAATTCCACGTGGGCGAGAAACTGCCCACCGAATCCGCGCTCATGGAATCCTTCGGGGTCAGCCGCACCGTCATCCGCGAGGCGATTTCCCGCCTGCAGGCCGCCGGCCTGGTCGAAACCCGCCATGGCATCGGCACGTTCCTGCTCGAACCCCAAAACGAACAACAGCTGCGCATCCGCACTGAAAACATCCTGACCATGCTGGATGTCATGGCGATCCTCGAACTGCGCATCAGCCTGGAAACCGAAGCCGCCGGCCTGGCGGCCCAGCGGCGCACCGATGCCCAGGTGCAGCAGTTGCGCGGCATTCTGGACGATTTCTCGCGGCATGTGCAAAAAAAGACGGGCAATGCCGTGGTCTCGGACGTGGCCTTCCACCTGCTGGTGGCCTCCGCCACGGGCAATCGCTATTTTCACGACATCCTGAAGCAGCTGGGGCGGGCCATCATCCCGCGCACCCGGGTGGATTCCGCCGCCATCGCCCAAGAAGAAGGCGACCGCACCCGCTATCTCGAAAGGGTGCACCTGGAACACGAAGACATCTTCAACGCCATTGTCCGCAAGGATTCCGATGCGGCGCGCGCGGCCATGCGCACGCACTTGGCCAATAGCCGCGAACGCCTGCGGCGGGCGCAGGAGGCGGTGTCGCGGCAAGGTTGACGCTGCTGGCTTGATGCTGTGGGCGCATTCGTCGTCATCGTATAACGCATTTGAATCTTGCGCCTGCCGCCCGGCAGTTTGCCGCCGCGCCGAAGCGGGTGGCGTCGTGCCGCCTTTTCATGCGAAAACGGGAAAAATCACCGTGGTTGTCGGCGCCATATTCTGATATTTCATTTTTCCGCGCCGAATGGACGCCGTTGGCGCGGCAGTCGAAGAAGTCTTGCATTCGTTCAGGCTATGTTGTATGATGACGTATAACTAGATAAAAAGCGTGGGAATGGCCCCGCGACATCGCTGACTGAGGACACACATGATCTCGCACCAAACACTGAAAAACATCATGAACGACGGGCTGCTGTCCTTTCCCGTCACCGACTTCGACGCCCACGGCGATTTCAACGCCCGGGGCTATCAGGCGCGCCTGGAATGGTTGATGCCTTTCGGCGCGCGCGCATTGTTTGCCGCCGGCGGCACGGGCGAGTATTTTTCCCTGACCCTGGAAGACTATGCCCGGGTCGTGCAAACCGCCGTCAAGACCTGCGAAGGCCACACCCCGATCCTGGCCGGGGCGGGCGGCCCCACGCGCACCGCCATCGCTTTCGCCCAGGAAGCCCAGCGCCAGGGCGCCGCGGGCCTGCTGCTGATGCCGCACTACTTGACCGAAGCCCCGCAAGACGGCATTGCCGAGCACGTCAAGCAGGTCTGTCGCTCGGTCGATATCGGCGTGGTGCTGTACAACCGGGGCCAATGCCGCCTGTCGGCCGATGTGCTGGAGCACTTGGCCGATACCTGCCCCAACCTGATCGGCTTCAAGGACGGCGTGGGCGACATCGAAAACATGGTGCGGGTGCGCCGCCGCCTGGGCGACCGCCTGGCCTACCTGGGCGGCCTGCCCACGGCCGAAGTCTTCGCCCAGGCCTATCGCGCGCTGGGGGTGCCCGTTTATTCTTCGGCCGTCTTCAACTTCATCCCCGCCACCGCCATGAAATTCTACGAAGCCGTCAAGGCGGGCGACGACGCCACCATCAGCCATCTGCTGGACACTTTCTTTCTGCCCCTGCTAGAAATCCGCAATCGCAAGGCGGGCTATGCCGTCAGTATCGTCAAGGCGGGCGCCCGCCTGGTCGGTCATTCCGCCGGGCCGGTGCGCGCCCCCCTGGTCGATCTGCAGCCCGAGGAAGCGGCCGAACTGCGCGCGCTCATCGAAGCCCTGCCGGCCTGAGCCCGCCCGGAGACCGCCATGGCCTGCGCCGCCGAACTCGTCGTGCACCTGCGGGATCAGACCGGAGAAAGCCCGGTCTGGCATGCCGCCGAACAAGCTTTGTACTGGGTGGACATCCCCGCCGGCCTGCTGCATCGCTGGCGGCTGGCTGACGGCCAGCACTGCAGTTGGCGGGCGGGCCAGCAACTGGCCTGCCTGGCGCGCTTGCCCGATGGCGCCTGGCTGGGGGCCGCGGAGGCGGGCGTCTATCGGCTGCGGCCCCGGGCGGATCAGCGGCTGGGCCTGGATTTGCTGGCGCCGGTGCGGCATCCCCTGGCGGGCATGCGGTTCAACGATGGCCGCTGTGATCGCCAGGGCCGCTTCTGGGTGGGATCCATGCTGTCGGACAATCCCCAGGCCCGGGCGGCGGGGGCGCTGTACCGCCTGGCCGGCCCGGCGGCGGCCGCCCGCCTGGATGTCGTGCTGGACGGCCTGATCACGCCCAACGGGCTGGGTTTCAGTCCCGATGGCCGCACCATGTATCTGTCGGACTCGCATGCCAGCCGGCAGACGGTCTGGGCGTTTGATTTCGATCCCGACGATGGGGTGCCCAGCCGCCGCCGCGTGTTCATCGACCGCCTGCCGGGCGGGCGGCCCGACGGGGCGGCGGTGGACGTGGATGGCGGCTATTGGATCTGCGGCAACGATGCCGGGCTGGTGCATCGCTATGCCCCGGATGGGCGGCTGGATCGCAGTTTGAAAGTGCCGGTGGCCAAGCCCGCGATGTGCGCCTTTGGCGGCCCTGACCTGGACACTTTGTTCGTGACCTCCATCCGTTTGCCGGGCACCCCCGCCACCGCCCTGGATGGGGCGCTGTTTGCCTTGCGCCCCGGGGTGCGGGGCATGTTGGAGCCCGTCTATGCCGGTTGATCGGTTTCACGCGCATGCCACGGTAAATTGCACGATAACGGCGACATCAACAAGGAGACCACAGTGACTGATCAAGCATTTCAACGTTTGTTATTGACGGGGGCCGCGGGCGGCATCGGCCGGGTTCTGCGCGAAACGCTCAAGCCCATGGCGTCCGTCCTGCGCCTGTCCGACGTCCAGCCGCTGGGCGCGCCCCGGCCCGGCGAAGAAATCCACTTGTGCGACCTGGCCGACCGCCAGGCGGTGGATGAATTGGTGCGGGGGTGCGACGCCATCGTGCATATGGGCGGCGTGTCGGTGGAACGCCCCTTCGAGGAAATCCTCGAAGCCAATATCAAGGGCGTGTTCCATATCTACGAAGCCGCCCGCCGCCACGGCGTGCGCCGGGTTATCTACGCCAGTTCCGTGCATGCCGTGGGCTTTTATCGCCAGTCCGACCGCCTGGATGCCGCCATGCCCACGCGCCCGGATGGCTACTATGGCCTGTCCAAGGTCTACGGTGAAGGCATGGCCAGCTTCTACCACGACCGCTACGGCATCGAGACCCTCACCATCCGCATCGGGTCTTCGTTTCCCGAGCCCAAGGATCGCCGCATGATGCACACCTGGCTCAGTAGCCGGGATCTGACCGAGCTCATCCGCCGCGGCCTGTTGACGCCGGCCATCGGCCACACCATCGCCTTCGGCATGTCCGACAACAAAAACGTGTGGTGGGACAATGCGCGCGCCGCGCATCTGGGGTATCGGCCGCAGGATAGTTCCGAAGCCTTCCGCGACCAGATCGAACAGCAGCCGATGCCGGCTGCCGATGATCCTTTGATGATCTGGCAGGGCGGGGTGTTCACCGCCCAGGGGCCGTTTGATCCGGTTGAGCCGGTTGAGCCGGTGGAGTAAGCGGGGCGGTCCTACGTCGCGGCTTGCGGGGGGCGTCGATTCGATCGGCACGGAACAGTCTGCGGGGGAGTTTTGTTGCTTAGAATTGTTGCGCCCCCCACGTCGCGGCCTGCAGGCCGCTCCGATTCGATCGGCGCAGAACAGTCCTCAAGGACTGTTCTGTGTCCGATCTCATCCCGAGTTTCTGAGGCCGGCGGCGATGCCGTTGATGGTCATGTGGATGGCGCGCTGGTCGCGGGATTCCTGTTCGTTGGCGCGGTGGGCCGAGTCGGCCCCCGAGCGCATGCGGCGCAGCAATTCGACCTGCAGGTGGTTCAGGGGGTCGATGTAGGCGAAGCGTTCAGCCAGCGCGGCTTGCAGCGGGGCATCGTGGGCCAGCAGATCGTGCCCGGTGATGTCGCGGAACACCTGCACCGTGGCGTGGAATTCGGCCTCGATGCGGGAAAAAATCTGCTTGCGCAGGGGTTTGTCCGCCACCAGCTCGGCGTAGGCCCGGCCGATGACCAGGTCGGTCTTGGCCAGCACTTGCTCCATATTGGACAGCAGCGTGCGGAAAAACGGCCAGTCGCGCGCCATGGCCCGCAGCCGCTGCAGACGGGCGGCGCGATCCAGGGCGTGATCCGGGCCGCCGTCGTCCAGGTATTGCGTCAGGGCCGCGCCCACCCCGTACCAGCCGGGCAGCGGCAGGCGGCACTGCGCCCATGAGAACGACCAGGGAATGGCGCGCAGGTCTTCGATGCGTTCCAGGGCTTTGCGCGACGAGGGGCGCGAGCCGATGTTCAGGCCGGCGATTTCGCGGATCGGGGTGGAGGAAAAAAAGTATTCCGTAAAGCCTTCGGTGCCGTAGACCAGGTCGCGGTAGGCCTGCTGGGCGGTTTGCGACATCCAGGCCATGGCCTCGCCGTATTCGGCGGCGTGGCGGTCTTCGGTGCGGGTGGCCGCCGCCCCCGCCAGCGTGGCCTCCAGGGTGGCGGCCACGAAAAGATCCAGGTGCCAGCGGCCCACCTCGACGTCTTTGTAGCGGCTTTGGATGATTTCGCCTTGCTCGGTCAGGCGGATCTGGTTGTTGACCGTGCCCGGCGGCTGCGCCACGATGGAGTCGTAGCTGGGGCCGCCGCCCCGGCCCACCGAGCCGCCGCGCCCGTGGAACAGGCGCAGGCGGGTGCGATGCTTGCGAAAGACCTCCACCAGGCGGCGCTCGGCCTGGTACAGGGACCAGTGCGACGTCAGGTAGCCGCCGTCCTTGTTGCTGTCGGAATACCCCAGCATGACCTCCTGGATGCCGTGCTGCACCTGCCGCACCCGGCTGGCGACTTCGGGCAGCGACAGCCAGGCGTCCATGATGTCGGCTCCGCGCTCCAGGTCGGGAATGGTCTCGAACAGCGGCACCACCATCAGCCCTTCCTGGGGGCGGGCCTTGTTGACCGTGGGGGCAATCAGGCCGGTTTCCTGTTGCAGGATCAGCACCTCCAGCAGGTCGCTGAGGGTTTCCGTATGCGACACGATGGATTGGCGGATGGCCGCGTCGCCGAAACGGCGGCGGCAGTCGGCCGCCATGCGCAGGATGGCGAGCTCTTTGGTGGTTTCTTCGGAATAGTCCACCCAGGGCGAGGCCAGGGGGCGGGGTTCGTGCAGTTCCTGGCGCAGGACGCGCACGCGGTCTTCTTCCGACAGCTGGGCGTATTGCACCGCCTGGCCGTCCAGGGTGACGTGGGCTTGGCGCATCAGTTCGTCCAGCACGCGTTCGTGCACGTCCGAGCTTTGCCGCAGGTCGACCGTGGCCAGGTGGAAGCCGAAGATTTCCACCGCCTGGCACAGGTGGCTAAGGCGCAGGCGACCCACCAGGGCCCCGTGGTGGGTGTCCAGCGATTCGGCCACTGTGCGCAGATCGGCGGCCAGATCGGCCGCCGTGTCGTAGGCGGGGGCTGCGTAGGTATTGCGGCGGGCCAGCCGCCGGCCGGTCAGGGCGATGGCGGTGGCGGCCAGCCGCGCATAGATGTGGATGCAGGCGCGCCGGTAGGGTTCGTCCTGGCGGTGGGCGGAGGGATCCTGGCTGCCGGCGGACAGGTCGGCCAGCGCCGGGCTGACCTGCATCAGCGACTGCGAGACTGAGAGTTCGGCCCCCAGCTCGTGGACTTCGGTCAGGTAGTGGCGCAGGGCGTGGGCGCATTGGCGCACCAGGGCTTGTTCCAGGGTGCCGGCGTTGACGTTGGGGTTGCCGTCGCGGTCGCCGCCGATCCAACTGCCCATGTGGACGAAGGGCGGCAGCGGGGTATTGTCCACGTCGAACGGGTTTTTGGGCGGTTTGCGCAGCAGGGCCCCCATGTCCAGATGCAGCTGGGGCAGGGTGCTGAAGAACGTGCTGGTGTAGTACGACAGCGCGTTGTCGATTTCGTCCAGCACGGTCAGCTTGGTCTGGCGCAGCATGCGGGTTTGCCACAGCGCCGCGATCAGGCCGGTCAGGCGTTCTTGCTGGCGGGCGGCTTCCAGCGGCGCGTGGGGCAGGTCCATGCCGCGCAGGTGGCGCGCGATGGCCTGGTGCAGATCCAAGGTGCTTTTGCGCTGGACTTCGGTGGGGTGGGCCGTCAGGACGGGCACGATGCAGGCCTGGGCCAGGTGCCGGCGGATTTTGGCCCCGGTCAGGCCTTCGGCCTGCAGGAGGTCGATGGCGTGGCGCAGGCTGCCGGGCGTGGCCGGGCCTTCGGCCTGCCATTGCCGGCGCTGGCGGCGGGTCTGGTCGCGGTCTTCGGCGATGTTCGACAAGTGCAGAAAATAGCTGAAGGCGCGGGCCACGGAATTGGCCTCGCCGTTGCCCAGCCGGCGAATCTGGCGCGCCAGCATGCGGCCGTCGCTGTCCTGGCCTTCGCGGCGGAACTTGACGGCGGCGCGCCGCAGTTTTTCGATGACGTCGTAGACGGGCCGCCCTTCGCACTCGCGGATGACTTCACCCAGCGTCTTGCCCAGTAATCGGATGTCTTGTCGCAAGGGGGAAATGACGTCGGGCTGGGCAGCAGGGTTCACGGGGGCTCCATCGAAATCGGGTTGAGTGGGCGCCGACCGAGGCCGGCAACCGCTTATCATAAGCGCATTATGCGCAGATTCGTATGGTGCCCATGGGAATTTTCATATTCCGCCCGGCCCGGCCGTGTTCCCGCCGGCCGGGCCAGGCGCGGCGGGGTCAGAACCGGTAGCTGGCCCCCGCCGTGATGCTGCGGCCATTGCCGGGCAGGAAGGTCGGATCGGCCGGGCCCGCCGTATTGCGGATGACGAAGGCGCTGGCGTAGGTCTTGTTGGTCAGGTTGTCCGCCTGCACATAGGCCTGCCAGTGCTTGTCGATGCGGTAGTCCGCCTTGAAGCCCAGCAGGGCATAGCTGTCTTGCTGGGTGCCGGGGGTGTTGGCGTGGTTGGTTTCCGTGGCCGCCGGCATCCAGCGCACATTGGGGCCGATGCGTAGGCCGCCGTTGTTGTACAGGATTTCGGCGCTGATCAGGTGGCGCGGCACCCCGGCGATGCGATTGCCCGCGTATTCGCCGCTCTTGAAGCGGAAATCGCTGAAGGTATAGGCGATGCGGTAGTCCAGAGTGGCCGTGTCGCCAAAGGCGGGCAGGCTGCCGCGCAGGCCCAGCTCCAGCCCTTGGTGGCGGGTGCCGCCTTGGTAGTTGTAGGTGCCGGCCGCCGTGCCGTTGGCGGTGCTGACCGACATCAGTTCGTTCTTGACGTCGCTGTGGTACAGCGCCAAGGCCCATTGCGGGGCATAGGCGCCGCTGCCCAGGCGGCCTTCCCCGCCGATTTCCACGGTGTCGGCGCGCTGCAGCTTCAGTTCGCTCAGGCTGGTGCTGGCCGGGATGGGCATGGCCGCGCTGGGCCGGGGGGTGACGCTGCCATTGACGATTTCCCAGTAGGTGGGGGCTTCGTTGCTGCGGCTGACATTCACGAAGAAACGCTGATCCTCGGCCGGTTTCCAGACCAGACCCAGGGTGGGGCTGATGTAGTGCCAATCCTGGTTCAGGCGGTTGCCGCTGTCGCGCTCGCGCGCATCCCGGATGGCCTGAGAGAATTTGGCATTGCCCACCACCGACCACTGCGGCGAAACGTGCCAGGCGAAGCCCAGCAGGGCGTTGCGGTTTTCGGCCTGCAGGTCGTAGTTGCCGAACTGGCGCAAGCGTGAACCATTGTCCGGGTTGACCACGTACAGCTTGCGATCCATGTCGCTGCGCGCCCAGTCCAGCGCCACGCGGTAGTCCAGGTTCTGGTATTTGCCGGACAGCTGCCATTGCGCGCCGTAGGTCATGCCGTCGGTGGCGGTCACGCTCAAGGGATCCTGGAAGGTGTCGTCCACGGTCTGGGCGTAGACCCCGAAGGTGTTGTTCAGGGCTTCGGTTCCCCAGAACGTGCGGTTGGCCACCCGGAACTGGCGGGACGTGCGATGCGGGTCGCGTTTATACACGTTCAGCGGATGGCTGGCGGTGCTGCCGTCGCCGATCACGTCGCGCGGATCCGCTTCCATCATGCTGCGCGGCACCACAAAGGGGATGTCCACGTCCAGATCCACATAGGACAGGTAGGTGCGGTTTTCAAACTGGTCGCCCAGAATCCCCACATTGCCTTGCACGCTGGTGCGCCGCGACCCGGAGTGATGGCGGTAGCCGTCGTATTTATCGTGCGTCACGCTTAAGCGGCCGTCGAAGGATTCCCCTTGGAAGCCCTTGGCGGCCTGTGCGCCGAAGCGCCCGAAGCTGCCGCCTTCCAGGCGCAGCACGTCGCCTTTTGTGCCGGTCAGGGATTGGAAGTCCAGTTCTCCTCCCAGCGTGGTGGCCGCAGGCGACAGGGCGTTGGCCCCCCGGCGCACGCTGATGTAGTCGGCATTGCGGGGTTCGAGAAAGCCGATGACGAACGAGCCGTCCGCTTCGTTCAGCGGCAGGCCGTCCTGCAGCAGTTGCACGCCTCGATTGACCGGGTTGCTCTGGATGCCGGAGCCCCGGATGTTCAGGCGCGGTTGATCCAGCCCGCCGAAGAATTCCTGCACCACCAGGCCGGGCTGGTAATCCAGCGCGTCGCGCAGGGTGGCCAGCCGGGTTTCCTGCTGGGGCTGGATCAGGTTGGTGCCGCCGGGCACCTGGCTCAGGCGCTGCTGTTCGGCCTGGGCGTTGGGGGCCAGCGGACTGGCCTGGGCGTCGCCGGTGACCGTGATGGGTTTCAGGCTGCTGACTTCCTGGGCCAGCGCGTTGCCGCCGCCGGCCAGCAACAGGGCGGCGGCCAAAGCCAGGGGGGTGGGAATCAAGGGAGTTCGCATCGGGATACCTGTCGTCGAAAGGAAATGGGGATTAATTCGGATGTTTCGGGGAATAGGCCGGAACGCGGCATTCAAGTCGGCGGGCGGCTGTCCGCCGTTGGGCCGGCCGTACAGCCGGTGGCGGGCCGGATGCCGCCGTCGGCCACTTGCCAGATGCCGTCCACCAGGCCGTCCAGTTCCCAGGGCTGGTGACTGATGCAGATCATGGCGGCCTGGCGCGCGCGGCATTGGCTGCTGCACAGCCGGCCCAGGTCGGCCCGCAGGGCGGGATCCAGCGCGCTGAAGGGTTCGTCTAGCAGCAGCAGGTCGGGTTCCAGGGCCAGGGCGCGGGCCAGCGAGGCGCGCTGCGCCATCCCGCCGGAAAGTTCCGCAGGCCAGGCCTGGGCGGCGTCGGCCAGGCCCACCCGATCCAGCCAGTGGTCGCGCCGCTGCGCCGCCTGTGCCTGGGGGATGCCGGCGGCCCGCAGGGCCAGATCCAGGTTGGCCGCCACGCTGCGCCAGGGCAGCAGGCGGGGATCCTGGAACACCAGCCGCGTGCAGGCGAAAGTGTTGCGGCAATGCCCCTGGCTGGGCCGCAGCAGGCCAGCCGCCAGGCGCAGCAGGGTGCTTTTGCCCGCGCCGCTGGGGCCGATCAGCCCGATGCGGTCGCCGGGCCGCACGGCCAGGTCGATATGCCGGAGAACCGTGCGCGGGCCGAAGCAGAGGCTGACGGATCGCATCTCAAGCATGGCTGGGCTCCTGCCAGCGGGTCAGGCGGCGTTGTATCGGTTGCAGCAAGAGGAATTCCAGCAGGCCCACCAGGGCCAGGATCAACAGCACCCAGGCGTACAACCGGCCGCTGTCGAAGGTGCTGCGGGCGTTGGCCAGGGCATAGCCCACCCCGCTTTCGGCGCCCAGGACTTCGGCCATCACCACCAGCCGCACGCCGCCGCAGGTGGCGATCAGCAAGGCGGCGGTCAGGGGGGCGGCCAGGGCCGGCAGGTAGATATGGCGCAGGCGCATCCAGGCGCCGAAGCGGTAGACCTGGCTCATTTCCAGCAGGTTTCGGTCGATCATGCGCATGCCCTTGACCGTATTGACGTACATGCCGGGCGCCATCATCAGGATGGTGATGAACACCACCATGCCCGAACCCAGGCCGAACCACAGCATGGCCAGCACGACCACCACCACGGGCGGGATCGCCATCAGCAGCCAGCGCAGGGGCTCCAGCAGCCCGCGCAGGCGGGCGTCGTGTCCGGCCAGCACCCCAAGCACAAAACCGATCAGGCAGCCCGTGCCCACGCCGATGGCGATGCGCAGCAGGCTGGCGCGGCTGTTGACCCAGAAATCCGGGTCGCGGCTGAGATCCGCCACGGCCCGCAGGGCCTGCCAGGGGGTGGCCATCAGCATGGGGCCCATGATCCGGGCGGCGATTTCCCAGGCCAGGAAGATCAGCACGACCCCCAGCGCGGACCAGCGCCATGCGGTGGGGGCGGCGACGGGCAGCGCGTCGGCTTTCATGGGCCGTAGAATCCGGCGTCGGGCAGCTTGCCGCCCACCGCTTCGGGGTTGTGATCCAGGATCAACTGGTACAGGGCTTCCAGCGCGGGGCGCGCCACGCTGGCGTCCCGGCTTTCCAGGCGGGTGACCCGGATGGAGGTCTCGATGGCGGCCAGCGGCAGGAAGTTCAGGTGCCGGTGGACTTCTTCGGCGCACAGGGCGGGCTGGGCCTTGCACCAGACGGTGGCTTCGGCGTATGCCTGGGCCACGGCCCGGCTCAGGGCCTCGTCCGCCGCCCGGTGGCTGTTGACCATGATGCCGGCCTGGGGCAGGTCGGGCTGCCGGGGAAAGGTTTGCCGCCAGGCGTCTTCCAGGCTTTGCACCCGGCGGATGTCCGGTTGGCCCTGCTGCGCGTTGCGCGCCAGCAGGAGGGAGACTGAGGGTTCGGGCAGCAGCACGGTGGGCGCTTCGCCGGTCAGCATCAGGGCCGTGGCGTCCTGGGCGTCCCGGGCGTAGCGGATGACGGGGGCTTTGTCGCCTGTCAGGCCCTGCGCCGCCAGCAGGCGTTCGAGCAGCAGGGCGGGCAGGTCGCGCTGGAAGGTCGTCAGCAGCGGCTGGCCGGCCAGATCCGCCACCGAACGGATGGCCGGGTCGCTGCTGATGAACCACAGCAGGCCCCAGACCGAGACATTCAGCAGGCGCACCGGCAACCCGCGGTTGGCCATGATGGCGGGCAGATTGACCGGCGTGGCGCTGAAATCCACCTGTTCCTTGGCCAGCAGAACCCGCAATTGGTCAGGGTTTTTCCAGTGGCGGAATTCCACCTGGTCGGCCCAATCGGCCAAGGCGCCGGATTCGACCATGTGGATCAGGGGGAAACTGACGGCCGCCGTGGGCCCGGCCAGCACCAGCTTGGCATAGGGCGCCGCTTGGGCGGGCGCGGCCAGGCACAGGACGGCGGCCAGCAGACTGCCCGCCGCGACGCGGTATGATGATTTGAGTGCTTTCCACATAGATGAATGCGAATTATTATCAATCTCGCATGTTCTCATTTAACCCAACTGGTCGACAATGACAAAAGTCAACAAATCCGGTCATTCTCCCGTTCAGGTGCTGGGCCATCCTTTGTTCCAGGGGATGCCGCCGCCCATGCAGCAGGTTCTGCTGCGCGATGCGGCCGTGTTTCATGTACAGGCGGGCGAAGTCTTGTTCCGCGAAGGCGAAGATGCGGTGGAATACTTGTATGTCCTCGATGGCCATGTCGAAGTGCTGCGCCACACCCAAGAAGGCCAGGATCGTGTGTTCCAGATTTTCCAGCCCGGCCAGCTGCTGGCGGAAACCGCCATGTTCATGACCCATGGCCGCTATCCCATGGAAGCCCGGGCGCGCGGCGACGCCGTGGTGCAGTGCCTCAAGCGCAGCGGCATCACCGAGCTGGTGGCCGCCTGGCCCGAACTGGCCCTGCGCCTGCTGACCCGGTTGAGCGACCGCGTCTATCATCGCGTCAATGAGATCGAGTGGTTGAGCGACAGCACGGCGGCCCAGCGTCTGGCGGACTATCTGCTGCGCCTGCCTTGCGATCATGCGGGCATCGTGCGCCTGCCGCTGACCCAGCGCCAGCTGGCCGCGCACCTGGGGGTGCGGCCCGAAACACTCAGCCGCCTGCTGGCCGATTGGGTGTCCCAGGGGCTGATCACCGGGGCGCGCCGGGACTGGGCCCTGCACGATCCGGCCGCCCTGGAGACACTGGTTCAATCGGCGCGCCGCAGCTTCTGAAAATCCCGGGCGCCTGCCCGCGCCCGGCGTTCGTGAAGAAGCCGTTTTCCCGCTTGAGCGGCGCCGGGCTCCGGCATGCCCGTATTGTCGGCGGGGCGGGCCTGCACAAGCGCCCGACAAGCCGTAAACTAAAGGATTGTTCGCTGAAAATAACCCGGAAGGATTCGCTCATGTCCAAGCCTTTGCGCTCATCCAATATCACCCAGGGGGTGGCCCGCGCGCCAAACCGCTCGATGTACTACGCCCTGGGCTACAAGGAAGAAGACTTCAACAACCCCATGATCGGCATTGCCAACGGGCAAAGCACCATCACGCCCTGCAACAGCGGCCTGCAGCCCCTGGCGGACGCGGCGGCTGCGGCGGTCAAGGCCGCGGGCGGCAATCCCCAGATGTTCGGCACCCCCACCATTTCCGACGGCATGGCCATGGGCACCGAGGGCATGAAATACTCCCTGGTCTCGCGCGAAGTCATCGCCGATTGCGTGGAAACCTGTGTGCAGGGCCAATGGATGGACGGCGTGCTGGTGGTCGGCGGCTGCGACAAAAACATGCCGGGCGGCATGATGGGCATGCTGCGCGCCAACGTGCCTTCCATCTACGTGTATGGCGGCACCATCCTGCCGGGCAATTATTGCGGGCAGGAACTCAACATCGTCAGCGTCTTCGAGGCCGTGGGCGAACACGCCGCCGGGCGCATGTCCGAGACCGATCTGCACAACATCGAGACCCACGCCATTCCCTGCAGCGGTTCCTGTGGCGGCATGTACACGGCCAACACCATGAGCTCCGCCTTCGAAGTCCTGGGCATGAGCCTGCCTTATTCCTCCACCATGGCCAATGTGCACCAGGAAAAAATCGATTCCGCCGCCGAATCGGCCCGGGTGCTGATCAATGCGGTCAAGCTCGACCTCAAGCCGCGCGACATCGTCACGCGCAAATCCATCGAAAACGCCGTGGCCGTCATCATGGCCACGGGCGGGTCCACCAACGCCGTGCTGCACATGCTGGCCATCGCCCATGCCGCTGGGGTCGAATGGACCATCGACGACTTCGAGCGCGTGCGCCGCAAAGTCCCCGTCATCTGCGACCTGAAACCCAGCGGCAAGCACCTGGTGGTGGATTTCCACCAGGCGGGCGGCGTGCCCCAGGTCATGAAGCTGCTGCTGAACGCCGGCCTGCTGCACGGCGATTGCATCACCATCACCGGCAAGACCATCGCCGAAACCCTGGCCGACGTGCCCGACGTCCCGGTCGACCAGGACGTCATCCGCACGCTGGATAACGCCCTCTACGCCGAAGGCCACTTGGCCATCCTGAAAGGCAATCTGGCCGAACTCGGCGCGGTGGCCAAGATCACCGGCCTGAAAAACCCCGCCATCACCGGCCCGGCCCGCGTGTTCGACGACGAGCCCTCGGCCATGGAAGCCATCCTGGCGGGCAAGATCCAGGCGGGCGACGTCATGGTGCTGCGCTATCTGGGCCCCAAGGGCGGCCCCGGCATGCCCGAAATGCTGGCGCCCACCAGCGCCCTGGTGGGCGAGGGCCTGGGGGATTCCGTGGGGTTGATCACGGACGGCCGGTTCTCCGGCGGCACCTGGGGCATGGTGGTGGGGCACGTCGCCCCCGAAGCCGCCGTGGGCGGCACCATCGCCTTGGTCGAAGAAGGCGACATCATCACCATCGACGCCCACAAGCAGCTGCTGCAGCTGAATGTGCCCGACGATGTCCTGGCCACTCGCCGTGCCGCCTGGAAAGCCCCCGCGCCGCGCTATACGCGGGGCGTGCAGGCCAAGTTCGCCTTCAACTGCTCGGACGCGAGCACGGGGGCTGTGCTGGATCGTTTCGAAGACCGCGTTTGATCGTTTGCGCGGGCGGGCCGGCATGACCGGCACAGGACGGTCTCCCGTCCGGTGTGCCGCGAATGCGGCCCGCGTGTATCGTGTATCGGGCCGGGCCGGATGGTTCGGCCTTTTTTGGGAGGACGGATGACGCCCGCCGAGTCACACCATTTACAAATCCGCATTCGCCAGGAATTAGGGGTTGCCGATGATTTCGATGCCGCCATGGAAATCGAACGCCGGGTGCAGTTCCTGTCCAACTTGCTGCGCCGGACCGGCGCGCGTGCCCTGGTGCTGGGCATCAGCGGGGGGGTGGATTCCCTGACGGCGGGCTGCCTGGCGCAGCGGGCCGTGCAGCGGGTGCGCCAGCAGGGCGGCGATGCGCGGTTTGTGGCCATGCGCCTGCCCTATGGCGTGCAGCGCGACGAAGCCGATGCTCAGGGCGGGCTGGCCGTGATCGGCCCGGATGACATCCTGACGGTGGATATCCAGCCGGCCGCCGATGCCCTGCTGGCGGCCGTGCAGGCGGCGGGGCAGGGGTTCCGCGATGCCGCCCAGCAGGATTTCCTGCATGGCAACATCAAGGCGCGCCAGCGCATGATTGCCCAATATGCCGTGGCGGGGGCGCGGGGCGGCTTGGTGGTGGGCACCGACCACGCCGCCGAGGCCTTGATGGGGTTTTTTACCAAGTTTGGCGATGGGGCCGCGGATGCAACCCCCCTGGCGGGGTTGAACAAGCGCCGGGTGCGCGCCCTGGCCAGCGCCCTGGGGGCCAGTGATGCGCTGGTGTATAAAGTCCCCACGGCCGACCTGGAATCCCTGCGGCCCCTGAAGCCCGATGAGGAGGCTTTTGGGGTCAGCTACGAGCAGATCGACGATTTTCTGGAAGGCAAGGCCATTGCGCCGGCGGCGTTCGACATCATTGTCGAGACCTGGCGGCGCAGCGCCCACAAACGGGCGCTGCCGATTGCGCCTTAGTAGTTGGCTTTTAGTCGTTGAAGCGGCGGCATGCGCCCCAGTGTTTCATCAGCAGCCAGTACACCAGGCCGGCGGGGATCAGGCTGGCATACCAGGAGACTTCCGAGAAATACAGGGCGATCACGGCGCCGACGGCCGAGGCGATGAAGCCGGCATAGTTCAGGCCGCGATAGGGGCCGTTTTCGTCATAGAACAAAGCCAGGTTCAGCTGGCGCTTGCGCACGATGTAGTAGTCCACCACCATCACGGCGAAGATCGGCCCCAGGAAGGCGGAATACGTCTGCACGAAAACCTGCAGGCCCGCCGCCGATTCGTCCTTGACCAGTTCCCACGGGAAGGTCAGGAAAGCCAGCAGGCCGACCAGGATGGCCGCCGCCTTGAAGGGGATTTTGAAGACATCCATCAGCACGTAGGTGGGCGGCACCACGTTGTTCAGCACGTTGGTGGTGACCTGCGCGAAGGTGATGAACAGTAGCGTGGCGATCAGCAGCGGGGTGTTGTCCACCGCGCTGGAAAACACGGCGATCGGGTCGGCGTGGCCGGTGGCCCCCGATACCATCAGGCCGATCAGGCCCATGAACAGGGTGCAGGGCAGGATGGACATGGCGTACAGCGTGGTCAGTGGGCCGCGCTTCATGCCGGTTTCCAGTTCGCGTGAATAATCGCTGACGTTCAGCATCATGGTGCTGTAGATGCCCAGGAACAGCATGGTGGCGCCCCAGAATTCGATGCCCCAGGTGCCTTCGATGCCCACCAGATTGCGGTTGATTTCATCGCCGTATTTGTTGATGACGCTGAAGAACATATATACCAGCGACAGCAGGATGAAGCCGCTGCCGATGTTTTCCAGCCACTTGATCCCCTGGAAGCCCAGGGTGGACAGGATGATCTGCAGAAACTGGAAGGCAATGAACCAGAAGACGATGCTGTCGAAGCCGAACAGGGTGACGGACACGGCATTGAGCGCGCCGGCCCCGACCCAGCTTTGGAAGCCGTACCAGACGATGGCGGGCACGGCGCGCACCAGGCCGGGGAATTTCGTGCCCGCGAAACCGAAGGCGGCGCGGGCCTGCACCACGAAGGGGATGCCGTAGCGGTAGCCCGCCGCCCCGTTCAGGGTCAGGGCCACGCCGATGATGAAGCAGCCCAGGGCGATGGCCAGGGTGGCCTGCAGCAGATTCAGCGTGCCGACGATGCTGGAGCCCATGGCGAATGTGCCGATGGACACGCAGCCGCCGAACCAGGCCAGCAAGTAGGACCATTTGCCCATGATCCGCACGCTTTGCGGCGCCAGGGATTCTTCGCCGGCCTTTTTGCTTTGCGCGTCGGCGGCGGTTGGCTGACCCGGGGTGGGCAGGGGGGTCGCCTGGGTAGTGGATTGTGTCATGTGTGTCTCCTCCGGGATGGGGGGTTATTGCATGGGTTGGTGGCTGAGGTGGGAAAACTTGCCGGTAAAGGCTTTGCCGATGGGGAAGGCCAGGTCGCCGTGCTTGCTGGTGCCGATGCCCAGGCCAACCAGCGCTTCGGCCAGCTTGACGGCGGCAGTGACGCCTTCGATCACGGGCAGGCCGATGGCCTGGCTGATGCGGTCGGTCAGATCGGCCATGCCGCCGCAGCCCAGCACAATGGCGCCGATGTTGTCCTCGGCTTTGGCGCGCAGGCATTCTTCGACGATCAGGCGAAAGGCGGCGTCGGGATCCTCCTCCAGCGTCAGCACCGGAATTTCGGCGGCCCGGATGCGGCGGCAGTGCTGACTGAAACCGTATTGATCCAGCAGGTGCTGGGCGATGATGCCGGTGCGCATCAGCGTGGTCACGATGGAAAATCGCGTGCTGATGATGCCCGCCATGTGGAACCCGGCCTCGGCGATGCCGATGACGGGCGCGCGCGTCATTTCGCGGGCGGCCAGCAGGCCGGGGTCGCCGAAGCAGGCGATGATGTAGGCGTCGACTTTGTCGGATTCGCCTTTGCGGATTTCTTCCAGCACGCCGATGGCGGAATAGGCCTCGTCGTAGTGGGATTCGATCGAGACGGGGCCGTCGCTGGGGTTGACCGCGGAGATCAGTGTGCCGTTGGCGGCCACGCGGTGGGCCGCCATGCCGATTTTCTCGGTCATGGAGGCGGTCGTATTGGGGTTGATCAGTCGGATGTGCATGGGATGGGCTTCTTCTCGGTTCATGGTTTTGGATTCCCGCGCGGGCGGGAATCCGCCGGGTTGCAGGGGGCTATCCGTGACGGATGCGGACCTGGCTGAGAATGTCCTTCAGGTCGCTGGCCAGGCCTTCCTCGCGTTCTTGGATGGTGCTGCGTTCGATGTCCAGCAGATGATCCTGCATCCACTGGCGGGCGCCGGCGACATCGCCCTGGCTGATCAGTTGCAGGATTTCCTGGTGGCGGTTGGGCTTGCAGCTGGAAGCCTGCGGCGCGCCGAAAGTGGCAATCACCAAAGAGGTGCGGGCCACCAGTTCTTCCAGCAGATCGGCCAGGACGTCGTTGCCCGACAGGCGGGCCAGTTCGGTGTGGAACTTGCCGGACAGGAAAATGGCGCGTCGCCGGTTGTTGGCTTGCTCGGCTTCGTGCTCTTGTCGGGAAATCAGCTCGATCGCCTGAAGTTTTTCGGGGGTGGCGTGCGCGATGACATCGGCGACCACGCCGACTTCGATGATCCGGCGGCTGGCAAACAGGTCGCGGGCTTCCTTCAGACTGGGTTGGGCCACCGTGGCGCCGTGATGCATGCGGATGTCGACCAGCTTGTCGTGCGCCAGCTTCTGCAGCACCTTGCGGACACTGGTGCGGCTGACCCCATAGTTTTCCGACAAGGTGTCTTCGGGCAGGCGCGTGCCGGGTTCCAGGTGATGTTCAACGATGGCGGTGTATAGATGTTCGTAGATCGCGGCGTCTTTGGATTCTCGGCGGCTGAAGCGGGGGCTGGCCTGGGAAATGCTGTCTGCGGACGGCATGATGGTTCCTAGCAATATATTGAATTAGTGATAATAAAAATAATTGGATACGGCTTTACATATACAAAAAATTGTGATTCATGTGTTTTGTATTTTCGCTAAGTATACGATTTTGTGTACAACAAAAAAGACAGTATTAACCCTAGCCCTGTAGACAAAAATCCCTGAAAGCGCAGTGGCGTTCAGGGATCGCAGGGCGGGTTTTTGAGCGGGGCGGGACTGTGGCGGCGCCGGATTCTGCTGTAAACCAGTGGGAAACGGCTGTTTTGTCCGTCTGGGCGGAGAAAAAGAGGGGGAAAGAGAGGACGCGGGCCCGCGCAACCGCAGGCCGGCGCAGCCGTTGGGTGACTTGGGGTTCCGGGGGCTTTGGCCGGCGTAGCCTTGCGCTGATCGTCAGCAGGGTTGCATTTTATTTTGTATACAATCCAGAGCGAAAATACGCTTATCTGTTGATCAGCCCCGCCACGATCTGATAGGAATACAGCCGGGCGGCATGGTCGTGTATATTGCAGGTGATCATCAGCTCGTCGGCCCCCGTGCGGGCGATGAATGCGTGCATGTGGGCCGCCACGGTGTCCGGCGACCCGATGGCCGCGCACGACAGGATATGATCCAGCAGGTTTTTCGCCGGCGGCGGCAGGCTGCCGGGGTAGTTGGGCACGGGCCGGGGCAACTTGCCCGGCCGCCCGCTGCGCAGATTGACGAAGGACTGCTGCCACGAACTGGCCAGCAAGTGGGCTTCTTCGTTCGTGTCCGCGGCGAACACATTGAAACCCAGCATGACATACGGCCGATCCAAGTATTCCGAGGGCCGGAAATGCTGCCGGTAGGTGCGGATGGCATCCATCATCTGGGCGGGCGCGAAATGCGAGGCAAACGAATACGGCAGCCCCAGCGCGGCCGCCAGCTGCGCGCCGAACAGGCTGGATCCGAGAATCCATACCGGCACCTGGCAGCCTTCCCCCGGCGTGGCGCGCACGGTGTTCTTGCCCTGAAAATAGTCCATCAGCTCCATCACATCGTTGGGGAACTGATCCGGGTCGGTGTTCAGGGCGCGGCGCAGCGCCCGGGCCGTGGCCTGATCCGAGCCCGGCGCGCGTCCCAGCCCCAGGTCGATGCGGCCGGGGTACAGGGCGTCCAGCGTGCCGAACTGCTCCGCCACCATCAGGGGAGAATGATTGGGCAGCATGATCCCGCCGGCCCCCACCCGGATGTTCGACGTGACCCCCGCCACATGGCCGATCAGCACGGCCGTGGCCGCGCTGGCGATGCCCGGCATGCCGTGGTGCTCGGCCAGCCAGTAGCGCCGGTAGCCCCAGTAATCTGTGTGGCGGGCCAGATCAACCATGCCGGCGAAAGCGTCGGCCACGCCGCCCCCTTCGACCACCGGGGCCAGATCCAGGACGGACAAGGGAATATTGATGTTCATCAGCTAATATCCTACTTCTTCGTTTCTCATTAACGGGTCTGGGCCGCAAGACTATAGCGGCCCCCGGCCCACAGGCAGCCCACCGTGCCCGATCAGCAGCCATTATCCCCAATTGTTTCCGCCCGCCGTTCCGCGCGGCCCGACCGCGGCGCGGCGGCCGCCCCGCGGCCTGCGGGGCATGGCCGCTGGCTGGCCGTCGGACTGGCCGTTGCCGCGATGGTCAGCGTGCAGGTGGGGGTGTCTCTGGCCGTTCCGGTGATCGCGGATTATGGCCCCTTGAGCACCTCGGCCCTGCGCATCGCCTGGGCCGCCGTCCTGCTGTGCCTGTGGGTGCGGCCGCCGCTGCATCGCTTCAGCGCCAGCCAGTGGCGGGCCACCTGGGTGCTCGGGGCCGGTATGGCGGTGATGTCGCTGGCGTTTTTCCTGGCCCTTGAGCGCCTGCCCCAGCACCTGACGGTGGCCCTGGAATTCTGCGGGCCGCTGGCCGTGGCCACGTGGGGGGTGCCGGGCCGGCGGGCCTTGCTGTGGCCGCTGCTGGCCGGTCTGGGCATCGTGCTGCTGGTTTGGGGGGACGCCCATGCCGGGCAGGGCGCCGACCCCATCGGGATAGGCTTTGCCTTGTTCGCCGCCGGCGGCTGGGCCGTCTATATCATCATGATGAAGCGTGTGGGCCAGGGCTTTCCGGGCCTGCAGGGGCTGGCCGCCTCACTGCTGGCGGCCGCCGTGCTGTCCTTGCCGTTTGCCGTCGCCGAATCCGGCACGGTGCTGTTCGACGGGCGGCAGTTGGCGTTGACCGCCGGGCTGGCGGTGCTGGTGCCGCTGGTGCCCTACATCCTGGAAATCCAGGCCCTGCGCCGCCTGCCCGCCGCCGTGTTCGGCGTGCTGATGAGCCTGGAGCCCGCCATTGGCGCCCTGGCCGGCTGGCGCATCCTGGGGCAGGGCATGGGGCCGGGCCAGATGCTGGGCGTCGGCCTGGTGGTGGCGGCCAGCATCGGCGTGGTGCGGGCGGCCAGGAAACTCTGACGCGCCGTAGGGTGGCGCTGGCGGTCAGCATTCCACGACGTTGACGGCCAGCCCGCCCCGCGAGGTTTCCTTGTACTTGGATTTCATGTCGGCGCCGGTCTGGCGCATGGTTTCGATCACCATGTCCAGGGTCACATGGTGCTTGCCGTCGCCGTGCAGTGCCAGGCGCGAGGCATTGATCGCCTTGTTTCCCCCCATGGCGTTGCGTTCGATGCAGGGGATTTGCACCAGCCCGCCCACTGGATCGCAGGTCAGCCCCAGATTGTGCTCCATGCCGATTTCAGCGGCATTTTCAATCTGCGCCACCGTGCCGCCCAGCACGGCGGCCAGTCCGGCGGCCGCCATCGAACAGGCCACCCCCACCTCGCCCTGACAGCCGACCTCGGCCCCGGAAATCGACGCGTTTTCCTTGTACAGAAAGCCGATGGCGGCGGCGGTCAGCAGAAACTCCACCACCCCGTCTTCGGACCAGCCGGGGATGAACGTGCGGTAATAACGCAGCACTGCGGGCAGCAGGCCGGAGGCCCCATTGGTGGGGGCCGTCACCACCTGCCCGCTGGCCGCGTTTTCTTCGTTGACGGCCATGGCGTACAGATTGACCCAATCCATGGCGAACATCACGTCGTCCGGGTTGGCGGGGGCGGGCGGGCGCACCGGCCCGGGCTCGGCGGCCCGGGACTTGGACAGCAGCTCTTGGTACAGGGCCGGGGCGCGCCGCTTGACCTTCAGGCCACCCGGCAGGATGTCGTCGGCAAACGCGCCGTGCAGGCCACAGCCCCGGTCGATGGCATCGTCCATCACCCGGGCGATGCGCAGCACCCCCGCGCGCACCTCGTCGGCGGAACGCAGCGTGGTTTCATTGGCCATCATCAGCTGGGCGATGCTCAAGCCGTGACGCCGGCACTGATCCATGAGTTCAGCCGCATTGGCGAACGGGTAGGGCATGGGATCGTGTTCGGGCACGGTCTCGTCGGTTTCGATGCTGTCCAGCGCCCGGATGAAGCCCCCGCCGATCGAGATATAGCGTTCGTCCAGAATGGTATCGCCCCGGGCATCCAGCGCCATGAAGCGCATGCCGTTGGGGTGTTCGGGCAGGGGCTGCACCCGCCCGGAAAACACGGTTTTGGGGTTGAAGGCAATCGTGTGCCGGTGCCACAGCGCCAGGCGCTGATCCCGATTGACCGCGTCGATCAGCCCGCCGATGGCGCCGGGATCCACCGTGTCCGGGGCCTCGCCCATCAAGCCCAGCATGATGCCCATGTCCGTGCGGTGCCCGGCCCCGGTTTCAGCCAGCGAGCCGTACAAATGAATGGACAGGCTGGCGACCTGTGGCAACAGGCCCCGGGCATCCAGGTTGCGCACGAAATTGCGCGCAGCCCGCATGGGCCCCACCGTGTGCGAACTGGACGGCCCGATGCCGATCTTGAAAATATCGAAAACAGAAAGTGCCATGAGAAAACTCCAGTGAATGCAGGTGATTCTAGTGATTTGGCAGAATCTTGATTGAATGAAAGCGACATTCATCAGGAATAATCGGATAATATGGCTTGAAGTTGACCCTATTCACAATATGGCCGATTGGGTCAATTAGGATAAAAACGACGATAATCATATTTTTATGAATAAAAACGACATTACAGCGATCCGACCTGATGATGCCGTCCACATCCGTCTGGGCTTCGTGCTGCTGCCCCAGTTCGCCATGGGCGCTTTTGCCGCCTTTGCCGACTTGCTGGGGTTGCTGGACGCCCAAGTCGATGCCCCCGGCCCCTGTGCCTGGGAAGTCGTGGCCGATACCCTGATCCCCGTGCGCTCGGCCAGTGGCGTGCAGGTGGTGCCCACCGATTTGCTGGGTGATCCCCTGCGCTTTGATTACCTGGTGGTGGTTGGGGGGCCGTTGGCGCCGGTCGCCCCTTTCGAGGCGGGCCTGCTGGCCTGGCTGCAGCGGGCCGCCGCCGCAGGCCGCCATCTGGTGGGCCTGGCCAACGGGGTGTACGCCCTGGCGCAGGCCGGTGTGCTGGCGGGCCACCGCTTCAGCCTGGGCGGCAATCTGTACCAGGACTTTGTGCGGCGGTTTCCGGCCATTGCCCCGGATCAGTTGGTCATCGACCGCCAACTGATTTTCGACCGCCGCCGCATCAGCTGCGCCGGCGGCCCCGCCGTGATGGATGTCGCTGCGCGCATCCTGCGCCGGCAGGTGCCCGCCGCCGACATTCAGCAGGCCCTGCGCTGCCTGCAGACCGACATCGAACAGCCCCACACCCGGGTTCAGCCCCCGCCGCCCGACGTCCCGGCGGACAGCCCGCCCGCCGTGCGCCGCGCCGTGCTGCTGATCCAGCAATATGCGGGCCAGGCCTTGACCCTGCCGCAGTTGGCCGACCGCCTGGGCTTGTCGCCCCGACAACTGCAGCGCCTGTTCAAGCAGCACTTGGGCACCACTCCCCAGGGGCATGCGCGCAAGATCCGCCTGCAGCTGGCCGCCTGGATGCTGCGGCACACGGATAAAAGCATCGCCGCCATCGCGTCCGAGTCCGGTTTCTCGGATGCGGCCCACATGGGCCGTATTTTTCGCGCCGAATACGGCCAGGCGCCCGGTTTGTGGCGCCGCCATGCAAACGATCCGAAAAACACCGTATAATGGCGATCCGTTTCCGGGTCATGTTCTGTGGCCCGACTCTGCCCGGGTGGTGAAATTGGTAGACGCAGGGGACTCAAAATCCCCCGCCGCAAGGCGTGCCGGTTCGATTCCGGCCCCGGGCACCAACGACTTGTTCCAAACAGGTTCAAGTTGCACCAAATTCTCAAAGAAATCATGCGGTTAGGTTGAAAACTTAACCCATGAGGTTCCATCAAGTTTCAGCAAATCCCAAGCTTGTGCGTCCCCCAGAGAGTCCCCTAGACTGGTTTTAGTCCAGTTTTTTTCTTAAGGGGGACTCCAATGGGATTCCTGACTGATCTGAAGATTCGTACTGCATCACCCAGTACCAAAGAATACCTGCTTGCTGACGGTGACGGACTCTACCTGCGCGTACGCGCATCCAGCAAGAGTTGGCTCTATCGCTATCACGGCATCCACCGCCTCCCCATAGGTCTGTGCATGCTGCGCCGCATAGCGCTCCAGCTCGGTTTTGAGGCTGGTCGGGCAGGCAAAGCACGCTGCACGAGCATGGCCAATGCTCGCCGAACCATGCCGACTATATCCCGCCTCACTGACTCGCCTGCTACAAGCCATGCAGCAACAAGACTGGGTCACGCGTCAGCCCGAGATCCATGACAACCGCGTTACGAACGCTTCGTTGACCCCGGCCGGTCACGCCCCAGCTTCCATTAATAGCTGCACCATGCGGTCGTACCCTCGTTGACGGGCGTGCTCCAGTGGTGTCACGCCGCGATGGTCGGCCAGCTTCACGTCCGCACCAGCCTGCACCAGGGCATGCACAATCTGGACATGCCGATGCCCGCCGTCGCCCAGGATGATGGCTTCGAGCAGCGCCGTCCAACCCAGGCGATTGACGTGATCCACGTCGACGCCAGCCTTGATCAAGCGATGCACGGTTTCGACGTGACCGCGCTCGGCCGCCGGGATGAGTGCAGTGCCGCCATATCGGTTGGTGCTTTTCAGGTCTGCACCATGAGTCAAGGTCATCTCCAAGATCTCGTTCAGGCCCCGCGCACCGGCATATAAGTACGCGCTATCCTGAATGGCGTCCTTGGCGTTCACATCTGCCCCCGCCTCAATCAGAACCTGGGCCGCAGCGGCGTTATTCGCATGCGTCGCAATAAGCAAAGGTGTGCGGCCCTGCGCATCGCGTGCCTCGATGGCTGCGCCCTGCGCGAGCAGCGCGCTGATTTCCGATACGCCGCCGTTGGCGGCGGTTTGTAGCAACTGCCGGTTCACAGGATTACCCTCCGAGAAACTGACGGCAGACATCCACATCGCCATCAAACAAACTCCATAAATCGTCAAACGTCTGAACAACATCATTCACCTCCATTAATACGGATAACCCGCAAAAACAATCGCTTTTGTTAGCGCCCCGAGAGTTGCAATGTCGCCCGAGACCATGATAAAAAAACGCACCACTCTATTAAAAAATTGAATACTTTCATGGCGACCAGCTTAAAACCGAATCGCGTCCTGTTTGAGCTGGATCTGCTGAAAGCCCTCGTCGCCGTGGCAGAAAGCGGCAGCTTTACCATCGCCGCAACGCGACTGCATTCCACCCAATCGACGGTCAGCCAGAAAATACGTCGCCTGGAAGACCTTGCGGGCCACACGCTACTCGATCGCGGCAACCGCACGGTCAGTCCCACCGAAGCCGGCCATATTGCGTTGCGATATGCCCGCCAGATGCTGACCGCCAACGACAACCTGGCCCAATCGTTATCGGGCGCAATAGTCGCCATCACGATCCGATTGGGACTACCGGAAGACTTCGCCACCGGCGCGATTACCAAACTACTCTCCACATTCAGTCGGGCCCATCCGCATGTCAAATTGGAAGTCACCAGCGGCTTGAGCCGCGACCTCTATCACAGCTACGAGCAAGGCGAACAGGATCTGGTTCTGATCAAGCAACGCCGCCATAGCCGCGCTGCGGTCATCTGCCGCCCCGAAAAATTGGCCTGGATCGATAGCGCGCGACAGCCGTGCCTCGACCAAGATCCCGTGCCGTTGGTCACGTTTCCCCAACGCGGGCTATATCGTGACGATATGATCCAGGCGTTGGAAACCATCGGACGGCCGTGGCGCATCAGCTATACGAGCTCCAGCCTGGCGGGCATCCAGGAGGCAGTGGCCAGTGGCATGGGCATCAGTTTGCTTCCCCGTCGTGCGGTCGCTAAGAAGCACCGGATACTGACCCGGCGCAGTGGCCTACCCGACGTCGATGCCTACGAAATCGGTATCTTCTTTCGCCCCTCTGCCAGTGCACCGATCCGCGACTTGGCCAACGAACTGGTTCGATTGATCGACCACGCGCGCGCCCGATCCTAACCACGCCCTCGGCGTATCACCCGTCGGGCGGCCGGCGCACCCGCAACGGCCGCCGCCGCGTTAGGCGCATTGATCGCCACAAACGTCGCCTCGTTGCCTACCGCCAAGCCATAGCTACTCAAACCCAGCACCTGCGCGCCCGCCGCACAGACCAAGTGCAGCGCAGTCTGCAGCGCCTCATCGGTGTAGAACCCCGAGCGATATCCCAACAACATGGCGCGCTGCAACATATCGCCTGTGCCATACGGCCACCACGCATCCTGAATGTTGTCGTTGCCGGAAAACACCCGCACCCCTGCTTCGCGCAAGCGCATAATCGGCGGAAATGCCCGGTCGCCCGGCGCATTCGTCATGATGGCAATGTCCGCATCGGCCAACGCTGTCGCAATACCGTCCAGCACATCCGCCGTTACGTCGCCCAAGCTATAGGCATGACTGACCGCGACCCGGCCATTCAATCCGCCGGCCCGCGTACGGGCGGCAATACGATGCAGTTGCTCTACCCCTTGCATCCCGGGCTCATGCAAATGGATATCGATCTTCACCCCATAGCGATCGGCAATGCCGAACACAGCATCTAGCTGCCCGTCGGCGTCGCCGTCTAACGTGGTGGGGTCAATCCCGCCGATAACATCCACCCCCTCTCGGGCGGCATTTTCCAGTACCTGCACCGTTCCGGGACAGGACATCACGCCGGCCTGCGGGAATGCCACCAATTCAATATGCATACGATCGCGCCATTGCTCACGCACTTGCATGATGGTGTGCAAATTCGTCAAGCCCGTCGTCGCATCGACGTCGACATGGCTGCGCATGGCAACCGTGCCAAACGTCGCCGCTTGCTCCAGCAGCGCTTCGGCGCGCTTGGCCATCGGTTTCGCTTGTGCCAGCGCCTCTTTCTCGATCGCCAAGCGCTCGCGCAAACTGTTGGCCATCACGTGCGGATACCAACGATCACCCACAAAGCTCTTGTCCAGATGGATATGCCCATCGACAAAACCCGGCACGACGACCCAGCCATGCAGATCAACGACGTCCGCACCGGGCACCGCAGGCAAATCCGGCCCCATTGCAACGATACGACCCTCTGCCACGGCGATGTCTAGCTTGCTGCCATCGGCGGTAACACCATTGATAAACAGACGTTCGACCATGAGTTACTCCTCGGTATGAACCAACAAAACGAGTCAGGCGCATTGCCTGCCGTAAACGATGGCTCTACGATAGCGAACCGATTATATATCCACAAATTAAATATAAGTATGATATGCATTTGATTTGCAAATAGTTCTGCCGATCAAATCATCCGCGCCCCTATTCTGGCAACAACGGCGAGTTACTTGCTGGTGTCGATACGCGCCTGCATACGGGCCGCACGATCCGGCGAAGACGGATGCGAGCTGAAAGGCGAACGAAGATGATTGATCAGATCTTTCCTAAAAATCACTGCACCAGTGGGACTGATGAAAACTTCGGAATAGCCAATTGACAATGCGGCGAATCGCCCCCACAATCGCCGCATGAAGTACGGTGAATACATCTGGCAATCGCCGCACTGGCCTGTCTGGCGATACGATCTGGCTGCCCTGGCAGAGCCCATGGCAGCGGTCAGCCGCGCACAGGGGCTCCTGTTTGGGCGTCTGAGTGATATCGGCATGGGCCTGCGTGAAGAAGCCAGCTTGGCTGCACTCACGGAAGATGTCGTTCAAACCAGTGCCATAGAAGGCGAAACGCTAAACGCTGCATCAGTCAGATCTTCTGTCGCACGGCGACTGGGGGTAGACATCGGTGCCCTCGCTCCTGTCGATCGCCGAGTCGAAGGCGTGGTCGATATGGTGATGGATGCCACTCGCAACGCAACAGCCGCCCTAACGAATGAACGCCTGTTCGGCTGGCACGCTGCTTTGTTCTCCACCGGCTATTCCGGCATGAGCCGCATCCGTGTCGGCAATTGGCGAAACGATGCCACGGGGCCGATGCGGGTCGTATCGGGTTCCATTGGACGTGAGAAGGTGCATTTCGAAGCACCTCCAGCGGACCGCCTGGGCGTTGAAATAACACGCTTTCTGGACTGGGTCAACGAACCTTCACCCGCTGCTCCGTCACTGATACGCGCAGGCCTGGGACATTTATGGTTTGTAGCGCTGCATCCATTCGATGACGGCAATGGTCGCATCGCCCGCGCCATCGGTGATCTGCTATTGACGCGCGCCGATGGCAGCCCTCAACGGTTCTACAGTCTTTCAGCACAGATCCAGCGAGAGCGCAAAGCTTACTACGACAGCTTGGAGCACACCCAAAAAAGCGACATGGATGTGACCGCCTGGCTACGGTGGTTCCTCGCGACGTTATTGAAGGCAGTGGAACACGCACACGCTACCCTGGATCAAGTGCTGGCCAAGGCAAAGTTCTGGCAATGGGCGTCCGGCATTCCGATGAGTGCCCGTCAGATCAAAGTATTGAACCGGCTGCTGGATGGATTTGAGGGTAAGCTGACGACGAGCAAGTGGGCAGCCATCGCCAAATGCTCGCAGGATACGGCCTTGCGCGACATCACAGAACTGCTGCATCACGCCGTACTGCAAAAAGCGAACGGTGGCGGACGCAGTACTCACTACGAGATGAACACTACACCTGCACACGACAGCTGGCTTGACAGCTACCGCAGGTGCCCTTGATCTCGATCTCGGATTCCACAAAGCCGTGCCCGGTCTGGTGCAGGGTGTTTTGCACGGCTTCGTAGGCTTTGTTGTCGTGCAGTTCGGTGACGGCTTCGCAGCGGGAGCACACCAGCGCCGAAGCCATTGTTTTGGCGGAGGATTGACGCGGTTTGACCATGGGCATAGTTTACAACGCCGCGCGTTGCCGCATGCCTTGATCCATGGCGCAGGAGCCCGCCACGCAACACGCGGCACGACGCCTCGGTGCCGGTGCCGGACATGGGCCCGCAGCGAGATCAAACAAGCGACAATTGATATGTTATAACATATCAATTATTGATTTCCACCGCTTCCAATCAAAAGGCGCATCATGTTCAAATCCGCAAAACTCGTTTCAATGACCGGCGCGGCCGTGCTGGCCTTGTTGGCGTGGCCGTCCGTCCACGCGCATGAACTGCGGGTCGTTTCCACGTTTTCCATCATCAGCGATTTCGCGCGCAACGTGGGCGGCGAGCGGATCGCGCTGACCACGCTGGTTCCGTCCAACGGCGACGCCCACGCCTACGAACCCAAGCCGGCCGATGCGATTGCCGTGGGGAAGGCCGACCTGATCCTGGCCAACGGCCTGCATTTTGAAGGGTTTCTGGATCGGCTCGTCCAGGCGTCCGGCGCCGCCGCGCCGGTGATCGTCCTCACCCAGGGCGTCGAGCTGCTGCGCAATACGGCGGATGACCACGCCGATCCCGCCGACCATGATGACCACGACCACGACCACGACCACGACCACGACCACGACCACGACCACGACCACGACCACGACCACGACCACGACCATGAGCAGGCGCATGCTGCGCATGATCACCATGGCGCGTATGATCCGCACGCCTGGCAGTCTGTGCGCAATGCGCGGGTATACGTCGGCAATATCGCCAAGGCTTTCTGCGCCGCCGATGCGGCCGGTTGCCCCGGCTACCAGGCCAATGCCCGGGCCTATGATGAAAAACTGCAGGCGCTGGATGCCGAGCTCAAGTCCTCGGTGGCCCGAATTCCAACCGACCGGCGCGCAATCATCACCTCGCACGATGCCTTCGGCTACCTGGGACGCGAGTACGGCCTTCAATTCCTGGCCCCGCAAGGCATGAGCACCGGGTCGGAGGCATCTGCGGCGGGCGTGGCCGCCTTGATCCGGCAGATCAAGGATCAGAAAGCGTCGGCGCTCTTTCTTGAAAACATCAGCAACCCCCGGCTGATCCAGCAGATTGCCGATGAAACAGGCATGAAGGTCGGCGGCGAACTGTATTCCGACGCGCTGTCGGCGGCGGATGGCCCGGCGTCAACTTATATCGAGATGATGCGGCATAATGTCGACACCATCCGGGATGCCGCGCTGGGGCAATGAACGCGTGCTGCGGTTTGCGTCGCCTGCCCGCCCATGCATCCGCATTCAGGTGGCCGGGCCGATCAGGCCGGACACCGTTCGCAGGGCCCAAATACGTGACTCGCTTCCTCGCCGTGCTGGCTTTGGCTCTCGCGCCCTTCGGTCTGCATGCCCATCCGCATGCCTGGATCGACGTGCGCAGCACGATCGTCCTGTCGGCTGACGGGATGATCGCGGCCATCGAGGAACAATGGCTGTTCGATGAACTGTACAGTGCGGCCATACTCGATGGTCTGCAGGAAGACAGCCCGGGTAAAACCCTCGTGATCGGCGACTTTGCCGCCGAGGTCATCGAAAACCTGGGGCCATACGGCTATTTCATGCGTATCGTCGCCGATGGCCGACCCATCGGCTTGAACACCGTCACCCGCTTCAACAGCGAAATGAAGGGCCGGCAGTTGCAGCTGTCGTTCACCGCCCCATTGGCCGAGGCGGTGGATCCGAGGCGCGATGACGTCAGTTTTTCCGTGTACGACCCCACGTATTTCATTCAGATGACGCATCGCCCGGAAGACCCGCCGACGATCCGCAGCGCGCAGGGCCATGCCTGCCGGGCGCGGGTGGCGCCGCCCAATCCCACCCCCGAAGACGTGGCGCGCGCGCTGGCGCTGGATCGCGGCGCGACGTCCGAAGAAGGTCTTGGCGATCTGTTCGCGGAAAAGGTGCATATCCAGTGCGGGTAGGGCGCAGGCGGCCGGTGCGCGCCCTGGCCATGACCACCTTGGCCGGCGCGCTGCTGCTGGCCCTGTGGGGAGGATTGAGCCACACCGCCGCCTGGGGCCGGTTCCTGGCCTGGATCATGACCATGCAGGCCGAGCTGCATCGGCAACTGGCGGCCGCCATCCGCCTGGTCGCCGAACAGGGCTGGACGGCAACGTGGCCGCTCATCGGCATCAGCCTGCTCTATGGCGTCTTTCACGCGGCGGGGCCAGGCCACGGCAAAGCGGTGATTGCGACCTACCTGGGCACGAGCAGGACACGGCTGGGGCGCGGCCTGTTCCTGTCGGTCGCCTCGTCCCTGGTCCAGGGGGCGGTGGCGGTGCTGCTGGTCGAAGTGGCGGCCAATGTGTTGGGCTATTCGCTGCGGCGCACCCAAGGGGCCGCCAGCCAGCTTGAAAACATCAGTTTCGGCCTGATCGCCTTGCTGGGCGCGGTGCTTGCCCTGCGTAGCGCGCTCGGGCTGTATCGACGGCGCAAAACGGCACGCGGCGCGGTGTCGCTGTTTTCAGGCGGCGGAATCCGGCTGTATTGCGCCGACTGCGGCGGCCCGCACCAGGTCGGCCGCAACCATCTGGATCAGCCCCTGGCCTGGCGCACCGCGCTGCCCATTATCCTGTCCATCGGGATACGGCCCTGCACGGGGGCCGTCCTTGTGCTGCTGGTCGCGTATTCGCTCGGTTTGCGCGGGGTTGGCGTGGCTGCGGTGCTGGCCATGTCGCTGGGCACGGCGGCGACCGTCGGCCTGTTGGCGGCTTGCGCCGTGTCGTTTCGCCAGCTTGCGCTGCGATTGTTCCCGCGCCGCCGCGTCGCGCCGCAGCGCCTGGACACCGTTTTCGATGTGTTGGGGCTGCTGGGCGGCATGGTGATCGGCCTCATGGGGGCCGGCCTTCTCCAGCACGGGCTGGCCGCCGTCCCGCACCCGCTCTTGCCGCTGGGTTAGCGCCCTGGCGGCCCAACGAACCAGGCCGGGTAGCGGATGGTGGCGAAAAGGCGGCGGGCGCGTTTTATCCCGCCTTACCCCCGCTGGGACATCGCTTTTTCAATTTTCTGGTCGGTCTTGTACTGGCTCAAGGCGTATACGGCCCAGATGGTCGCCGGCAGCCAGCCGATCAAGGTCAGTTGGAGAATCAGGCAGATGATCCCGGCAATGGGCCGGCCGATGGTGAAAAACGTCAGCCACGGTAGGATCAAGGCAATCAACAAGCGCATGGGTTTTCTCTCGGGTCGGTTGAAACGTCGGCAGATGTTGGCAGTGTACAGCGGCGCAAACGATTGTTGGCGCCGTGCCCGGATCACCCCAAGTCGATGCGCACGACGCTGCCCCGGGCGTCCTCGCGCCAGGCCGGGTGTGTTTTATCCCATGTGATCTTGACCGTCACGTACAGCGTCTGGCCATCGGCGCTCAAGGCCAGGCTGTTGGGGTGCACCGGCAGGTCGATCACGCGCTTCACGGCATAGGTCGTGGCATCGAAGATCGTGACCGCGCCCGTGCCGTGCGGCTGATCCTTCGACGTGCCCCGGCTGGTGGTGATGATTTCGTTGCGCAGCGGGTTATGGACGATGTCCAGGGCGCTCACGCCGTGCACGGGCATGTGGTGCAACACCCGGCCGCTGGCGGTATCGAAGACATAGACCTGGTTGGTATTGGGATCGGTGGCAAACAGCCGCTGGCCTTGATCGTCCAGCGCCAGGTTGATGAAGAAATGCTTCGCGCCGTCGCCTGCATCGTGGCGTGCCGCGATAGCGCCGCTGTCCGGGTCGATGACCAGGATTTCATTGTTGCCGCCCACATACAGGCGATTGGCGGCGGCATCATAGGCGGCCCCGACGGTGCCCATGCCGGCTTCCACGGTATGCCGCAAGGTGCCGCTGGCGCCATCGACGATCCAGACCTTGCCGTTGCGGCTGGGGTTGGTGACGAACACGCGGTCGTGCGCTTCATCGACAACGACCATGCGGGTGTGCGGCATGCGTGCCTTGCCGCCCTCGCCTTTTTCGGGCTGCGCCAGTTGGATCATGTGCTTGATCTGGCCGGTGCCCGCATCCAGGGCGGTGATCGAGCCATCCACCGTGTTGCCGACGTACAGCGTGCGGGTGCGGGCGTTCAGGCCCAGGGCAAAGGCCTTGCGCGGCAGCTGGATGGTCTGCAGCGGCTGCAGGGTGCGCGGATCGAGGCGGTACACCAGGCCGCTCTTGGCCGGGTCGAAAGACGGGGTGGTGGCGACGAACAGGCCGTCAGCGGGTGTCGCCACCACTTCGTAGATGCCCTGGAACACGTCCTGGCGCAGGGTCGGGGCCTGGGCCAGGGTATCCAGCACGCCGGCCTGTCCACCGGTGATCGTGGCCGTGGGCGGGGTCTGGCAGCCGGCCAGGGCCAGCAGGGTGGCGGCGGCCAGGCCGCGCCAGGCAAGGGTTTTCAGTGTCGTCATCTTGATTGGATTCCTTCTGTGCGCAAGGCCCGGTCGGCAATGCCTCCACACCGGTTTTCCCGGGCTGCGTGTTGTTTGGTTTCGCCCTTAAGGACGAAGCGATTGTTCAGACGCGTCGTTAGAACTGGTATTTCATGTTCAGGGAGGCGCTGCGCGGTGCGCCGTAATTGCCCGCATACCACCAGTCGCTGACGGACGCGATGTATGTCTCGTCAAGCAGGTTGTTGACGTTCAGGGTGGCCGACAATTGCTTGTTGAAGTCGTACCGCGCCATCAGGTTGACCACGGTAAAAGGCTTCTGCTCCCAATACATATCGCGGCCAATCTGCCAGGCGTTGACGGTGGAGTAGGTCTTGCTCTGCCAGTTCAGGCCGCCGCCCACGGTCAGGCGGTTCCAGTCGCCGGGCAGGCGGTAGGTCGTCCACAGCTTCACCATGTGGCGCGGGAACGTGGTCGTGATGCGCGCATCCTCGGCATTCCGGGTTTCGCTATAGGTCCATGAAGCGGCGACGTTCCATTGGGGCGTCAGTGCGCCCGAGACTTCCAGATCCACCCCCTGCGTCCTGGCCCCCTCGACGGCGCGGGAGGCGGCGGTGGTGGTGCCGGGCACAAAATAGCCGGGATCGGATTCGGACAGGTTCTTCTGGTCGATCTGGTAGAGCGCCACGGCGGTGTTCAGGCCCCCGCCCAGCCAGCTGCTCTTGAGGCCGATCTCGTAAGTCGCGCCTTCGCGCGGGTCGAGCGCTGCGCCCGTGCGATCCCGCGCCGTCTGCGGCTGGAAGATCGTGGCGTAGCTGGCGTAAGCCGTGTGGTTTTCATCCAGCTCGTAGACCAGTCCGCCATAAGGCGTCCAGACGCTGCTTTTCGAGGCCGGCCTTTCGCTGCTGGATCCCGTGCCGGATCGTGAGATGTAGTTTTCGTCGTAGCTGAATACTTTCGTGCCGACGATGAACTTGAGCTTGTCGCTCAATTCAAGACGTGCCGCCGCGTAGAGGCTTTTCTGTCGACGTGAGCTGTCGACAAAGAAATCCGGGTCGCCATAGACACCGGTGTCTATGCGGTTCCACGTGTAGATGTTCGCGGGGCTGCCATCCAACCCGCTTAGGTCGCTGCTGCTATCGGTGTAGCTGTTGTAGCGCTGGTAGTCGGCCCCAAGCACCAGTTCGTGCTGCCGTCCAAATAGGGAAAAGGGACCGCGCACGTTCAGGTCAAGGCTGTCTACCTTCTGTTCAAAGGCGTAGCGCTCGGCGACCAGATTGAGTCCATCTCCCGTCAGCGCATCAGGATGGCCACCGTAGACCCCCAGAATCACGGAGTCGTTCAGCTGCGAGGAACGCAGGCGGTTGGCGGACAGCTTCAGCCGCCAGCGGTTGCTCAGTTCTTGCTCCAACGCGGCAAACAGGCTGGTCGAGCGAGTCGTGAAGTAGCTGTCTCGGCTTGCGATGTTGAAAGAACGCGGCAGATCGGTTCTTTCGCCATTGCTGAACCAGAGCGGCCAGCCCAGATAAGACGAAGCGCCATCCGAGCGTCGGTTCAGGTACTCCACCCCGGCGGTGACCCGGGTGGTATCCGTCAGGTCTGCCTCCACGACACCATACAGCAGGCCCTTCCTGGCGCTGTAGTCATCGAGATAGCTGTCGCTGTCCTGGCCAACGGCAATCAGACGGCCCCGGACGCGGCCGGCCTCATTCAGCGGGCCGGAAAGGTCGAGCACCGCCCGCTTGTCGTCCCAGGAGCCGACGCTGGCTTCAACCGAACCCTGGAATTCGGCGGTGGGCTTTTTGCGCACCATATTGACGGTGCCCGAGGGGTCTCCAGCGCCGCTCATCAGCCCCGAAGCGCCGCGCAGTACCTCGATATGGTCGTACAGCGCCAGGTCGGTCAGGCTTTGCGCCGGTGAGGCGCCCAGGCCCCGGTTTTCCGAATAGGTGTTCACTCCATCCAATTGATAGTTCATGATCCCGTAGCCGCGCGACATGATCCAGACCCGTTCGGTGCCCATCGCGGGCACGGCAATGCCCGGCACCTGCTCCAGAACCTGCTGCACCGTCGTCAGCCCCTGGTCTTCCATGCGCTGGTTCGTGATCACGCTGACCGACTGGGGCGTTTCCTTCAGCGTCAGCCCCAGCGGCGTGGCGGCACCGATCGGGCCTTGGGTGGTATAGGCCCCGGTGCCTTCCGTCCGCGCATCCATCGTGCCTCTCACCACGACGGGTTCCAGGGTGGCGGCCTCGCCCGGTGTGGGACGCGACAGCGCGACGTGGCGGCCTGTCCGGCGAAAGGTGATGCCGGTGCCCGCCAGCAGCCTGGTCAGCGCCTGATCCGCGGTCATGGTGCCGGAAACAGAAGGGGCGGTCAGCCCCTGGACGATGGCCGGCGCGTAGGCCAGTTCAAGTGAAAACCTGTTGGCCAGCTGGATGAGCGCTTCGCTCAGTGGTTGGGCGGCAATGCCGACCTGCGCCGGGACTTCCTGCGCATGGACGGCTTGCGGCGCAAATCCGAATACCAGAAAGAGGGATGCCGCCAGGCCGCCCAGGCGGGCGGGAAGCGGTGCGGCATGCGCGGTCGCCTGCCGGCGCGCCAGATGTTCTTTGAGATTCACGGGAAATATTCCAAGTCGTTCAGCAAGGCGCAAGCGCGCCCGATCACCCTTCGGCCGAAGGTTCCACAGGGCATCGGTTCATGCGGCCTGAACCCCGCCCCTCATGGATAAAGACACCCCGGCCCGCCGAAACCCGGATAGGCATTGCCGATTAAATTGAAATAAAACGTATCAAAATGGCTTGGCGGTGCTTGTGTGCCCATGAAAAAGCGCCCGCAGGCGCCGAACCATGCCCGGATCGGAAAAGGGGCTCGGCCCGGCTATCGCCGATGCACGGCCCAGGCGCCGTCCGCGAGCCGCCCGACCGCCACCGGGGCAATCGCCGGCAGCAGCTCAAGGAAAGACGACACGTCCTCGGTGCTGAAGACCCCGGCGACGTGGATGTCGGAAAAATTCCCGTCGCCCAGGCGGATGGGGGTGGCCGCGTATCGGTTGATCTCCGCAATGGCTTGGCGCAGCGGCGTATTGCGAAACACGATGCGGCCTTGTTTCCACGCCATGATCGACGCGATATCCGGGTTGTCGATGCGCGCCAGCCCGCCTTGCGCGCGCGGCGCGGCGCCTTGCCCGGCCCGCAGGGCGATGGTGCTGCGATCCCACCAGGGCCCTCTTTTGACCTCGACGGTGCCGGACTCGACCGTCACCTGGGCCTGTTCGCCGTCCTTGCGGACGTCGAAGCGCGTGCCGGTCACGCGCACGGAAGTATCGCCCGCCTCGACATGAAAAGGCTGCGAGGCGTCCGCGGCGACGGAAAAAGCAGCCTGGCCCGCATGGAGCACGACGACGCGCCGCCCTGTGTAGAAGCGAACCGCCAGCGACGTGGCGGTGTCCAGATCGAGGATCGAGCCGTCCGGCAGCGCCACTTGGCGGTGTTCGCCGCGCTGCGTGGCGAATTCGGCGGTGTAGGTCGGCGCATCCAGGCCCTCGTATGGCCAGCCCACCCCAGTCACGACGGCTGCCGCGCAGGCCAGGCCCAAGCCGAGGGCCAGGCGCCGTGGCGGGAAGAAGCGCCGGTGGCCCGCCGAGGGAGCGGGGTCTTGCGCGAGTGCACGCAAGCGGTCGGCGGGAATCAGCCGGGCGGCGTTCCAGATCCCTTTTGCCCGGCGGTATTCCAGGTCGTGCTCGGGCCGAGCCTGCCGCCAGGCAGCGAACTGCCGGCGCTCGGCCTCGTCCATGCGCCCGGATCGCTCGCGGGCGAACCAGTAGGCGGCCGCGTCACGGGGGTCGTGCAAGGCATCAGGGTCGAGGGGTTCGTTCATGAGGCAACCGCCAGTGTTCCTTGGGATGATCCATTGGAGCCTATTCGTGGTCTTCGCACAAACCGGCGGCCGCGCGGCGCCCGGGCGCCCTGTCATCCCTGTTCATCATAAAGACACCCCAGCCATGCGAATCCCTGATCATTTTGGGCTGAAATCTTGTAACTGTGCGCGAACGTGGCGTGTGGCATCCATGACATAGCGTTCGACCGTGTTCAGGGCCAGCCCCATTTTCTCGGCGATTTCAGCTTGTGTGTAGCCTTCCAGCCGCTGGTGAATGAAGACTTGCCGTTTCTTCAGCGGCAATTGCGCCAGTGCTTTTTCCAGCGCCTGGACGAGCTGGCTGGCGCGCAGCGCCGCATCCGCGTCCCTCCACAGCGGGTGGTCGTCTTCGGCCAAGTCCTCCAGCGAGAGGGCTTCATGACGGGCTTGGCGCCGGATTTCGTTGCGCAAGCGGTTTTGCGTCGAGCGGAACAGATAGGCGTCGGGATTCAGGACGGCCTCCGAACCCTTGCCGAGCAGATTGGCGGCTGATTCCTGGGCGGCGTCTTCCGCGTCGAAGGGCCGGCTGTTATGTTTGGCCCACGACCCGATCAACCCGCTGTAATAAGCGAGCCAGCCTTTCTTGGACGCGGGGGGGGGCCATGGCGGATCAGGCGACGAGAGCGTGAAAGGGCTATATATTAACAATCATTCTCATTCTGGTTTAAAGGCCTTGATCTTCTCAGCTGCCGGGCAAGCCGTCGCCCTCACAACGTCACCACCCGGTCGAATACCCCCGCCGGCACCCGGGCGTGCGTGGCCGCCAGCACCGTGCGCCCGGCGGCGGCCTGGGCCAGATCCCTGAAAAACGTCTGGGCCGTGGCCTCGTCCAGCCCGGAAACAGGTTCGTCCAGCAGGTAGATCCGGGCGGGCGACAGCAGCAGCCGGGCCAGGCACAGGCGTCGGGCCTGGCCGGTGGACAGCGCGTGCCCGGACTCGCCGACCCAGGTGTCCAGGCCGTCGGGCAGGGCGCTGACGAAACCGCTCAACTGTGCCTGGGCCAGCGCCCGCCACAGCGAATCATCGGCGGCCTGCGGATCGGCCACCCGCAGGTTGTCGCGCACCGTGCCCAGGAAAACGGGGGAAAACTGCGATAGCAGCGCGAGGCGGGTCTGCAAGACCGCCGGGTCGGCCTGGCGTACATCCACGCCGCCCAGGCTGACGCGGCCGGCTTGCGGATCGGCGAGGCGCAGGCACAGCGACAACAGGGTGGATTTGCCCGCTCCGCTGGCCCCCCGGATAGCCACGCGCTCACCGGGCGCCAGCCGCAGCGTCAGATCTCGGAGCACCCAGGGGCCGTCGCCGTAGCGGAACGATATGTTTTCCAGGGCCAATGCGCCGGTGTCCGGCAATGCGGCGGGCGGGTCGGCGACGGCCTGGGACGGCGGGGTCGCCAGCAGCTGACGCACGCGGGCGGCGGCCTGGCTCATGGCCCCGGCGCGCGCCGCCCCGCGCATCAGGGGGGCGACGACCTCGAACAGGCCCAGCCCCCCCAGGACGATGCCGATCCACACCGCGCCGTGCAACGCGCCCGCCGACACCGCCTGAGCCCCCAGCAGCAGCATCAGCACCAGAGCCAGGCCCAGAATCAGCTGCTGCCACAGCTGCCCCCAGGCACCCAGGGCGGCCAGGCGGTCGCGTGCCTGGGCCAGTTGTGCGCAGCCCTGGTCGAATTGGGTCTGGGCGTCAGCCTGCAGGGCGAAGGCGACGATGTCCGCATGCGCCTGCACCGCCTGGTGGACGTGGTGGCGGGCTTGGGCGGCCTGCTGCTGCAGCCGGCTGCCGGGGGCGCGGGCGCGCCAGGCCAGCAGCGCGGGCACGCCCAGGGCCGCAAGCGCCAGCAGGCCGGTTACGGCGAGCGCCAGCCGGGGTTCGTACAGGCCGGTCAGCGCCCCGAAGGCCAGAGCGGCCAGGCAGGCCACCAGGGCGGGGGAAACCAGCTGCAGGAACACGCTGTCCAGCACATCGACGTCGTTGGTCAGGCGGGCCACCAAGTCGCCCTCGCGCCAGCCGGCCAGTTGGGCGGGGCTGAACGTCATGACCCGGGCAAAGACCCGGGTGCGCAGGCGGGCCAGCAGATCCAGCGTGGCCGCATGGCCCAGGACACGCTCGCCGTAGCGCGACCCGATCCGCAGGAACGACAGGCCGCGAATCAGCGCGGAAGGGGCGAACAGGTCGAACCCCGCCAGCGTGCCCGCCAGGAACGCGGCGGTCAGGAACCAGCCGGCCACGGTGAACAGGCCCACGCCCGCCCCGACCGTGACCAGGGCCGTCAGCACGGCGGCCAGCAGGGGACGCCAGCGGGGCAGTATCCAGGAGGCCAGGCCCTTGGATGCCGCCAGCCGGTCGGCTTCGGCTTCGGCCTGTGGCCGGCCGCCTGCGGCGCGGGGGGGCGGGTTGGGCCGGGCCTTCATGATGCCGCCGCCGCGGGGCGGGCCGCCAATGGCAGGGTGCGCGGCAGCAGGCTGGCCGCCGCCGTATCGTGGGTGGCCATGATCAGCGTGCGCCCCCGGCAGAATGGCAACAGGGCTTGCATCAGCCGCCGGCTGGTGGCGGCGTCCAGATGGGCGGTGGGTTCATCCAGGAAAATCACCTGGGGATCCAGCAGGAACAAGCGCGCCAGGGCCAATCGCTGACGCTGGCCGCCCGACAGGCCATAAGCGGCTTCGCCCAGGGCGGTCCGCAGCCCCTGCGGGCCGGCTTGCACGAAATCCAGGGCGCAGGCCCGATCCAGCGCCTGCAACAGGGCGTCGTCCCGGGCCTGGGGGGCCGCCAGGCGCAGATTGTCCGCAATCGAGCCGGCCAGGAAAAAAGGCCGCTGGCCGATGTAGGCCAGTTGATCCCCCAGGCCGGGGTGGGGCGGGCAGGCAGCGGGGGCCGACAGCGTCCTGGACTGCCCGAGCAGGTGGATGTGTCCCGTGCCGTCCCCGCGCAGGCCCAGCAGGGTTTCCAGCAGGGTGGTCTTGCCCGCGCCGCTGGGGCCCGTCAGGGCGATATGTTCGCCCGCCCGCAGTTGCAGCGTGAAGTCGCGCAGCACAGGGCGATCCGGGGTGCGCCCCGGCAGGCACAGGTTCGTGATGCGGACGACGCCGTCCGTGTCGGCGGCGGGCGTCCAGGCGGCCGATGCCGCCTGCGGCTTGGCGCCGGTCTCGGGGTGTGCGCCGGTGGTGGCGAGATCCGGCAGACCGGCAAACAGCCGGTCGATCTGCGCGACGGCGGCGCGCGCGGCGGCGCGGTCGTGGTAGTTGGCCGCCAGCTGGCGCAACGGGTTGTAGACTTCCGGCGCCATGAACAGGGCGAACAGGCCCAGGGGCAGGCTGATGGGCTCGGCCCGAAACTGCAAAAAGCCCAGGTAGTTCAGCCCCACGTACAGGGCCATGGCGGCCACCCCCAGGGCGGCGAAAAATTCCAGCACGGCGGACGACAGGAACGCGATGCGCAGCACCGCCAGGGTGCGCTGGCTCAGACGCTGGCTGGCGGCCTGGATGGCGCGGGTTTCGTCGGCTGCGCGGCCGAACAGGCGCAAGGTGAAGGCGCCGCGCAGGCGGTCGGTGAACACGCCGGACAGGCGGGTCATTTCCTGCTGGTGGCGGCGGCTGGCGGCCTCGGCCCCCCAGCCCACCAGGGCCATGAAGACCGGGATCAGGGGGGCGGTCAGCAGCAGGATCAGCGCCGCCAGCCAGTCCAGCGGCAGCAAGACCGCCGCGAAGGCCAGGGGCAGGCAAACCGCTGCGATGGCCGAGGCCTGGTAGCGGCTGAGAAAGCCGTCCAGTTGTTCGATGTGATCGACCAGGGCGCCGGCCAGTTCGCCGGAGACTTGCTGGCGGGTCCAGTGCGGGCCGTGGGCCAGCAGTTGGGCGAACAGGGCCTGGCGGAGGCGGAATTTAATGGCTTCCGCGGCCCGGCTGGCGGCGCGTTCGCCCGAAAACGCCAGGCCGGCGCGCAGGAGCACCAGCCCGGCGATGGCTGCGATCCACGGCACGCTGTCCATAGCGGACAGCGTGTGCGTGACCACCCCGCCCAGAACCTGGGCCAGCAGGCCCACTTGCGCGATCAACAGCAGCCCCGCCAGTAGCGGGGCGGCGATGGCCCAGAGGAACAGCGCGCGTTGGTGGCGCCACAGGCCGGCCAGCCAGCGGGACTGCGGCGCGGCCAGGGAGTCGTCAGGGGCGGATTGGCCAGACATTGCCCGGCCGCCTTATTCGTCCTCGTTGAGTTCGTGCCACAGGGCGTTCAGGATGGCGAAGGCGCAAGCCAGGCCCAGCCCCAACGCCCAGGAAAAATACCACATGCGGACTCCTTAGTAGGCATGGCCTTCGAGGTTTTTTTCGGTGACCTTGCCGCGCATGATGCGATAGACCCAGGCAGTATACGCAATGATGATCGGCAGGAAGAAGGCGGTGGCCAGCAGCATGATCCACAAGGACAGCGGGCTGGACGAGGCGTCCCAGACCGTCAGGCTGACGTTGGGATTGAGCGACGAGGGCAGCAGAAACGGAAACAGGCTGAGGCCGAACGTCCAGAGTATGCCGGCGAGGCTGGCGGCCGACGCCAGGAAGGCCCAGGCCTTGTTGGGCCGCCCCACCAGCACGGTGGCCAGCACGGCCCCCAGCACGCCGGCCGCCGGGGCCAGCCACATCAACGGCCAGTGCCCGTAATTGTGCATCCACGCCCCCGGCGCCACCTGGACGGCCTTGCCCAGCGGGGTGGCGATCGCGTCGTAGTCGATGAACCCGACGATGGCATAGCCCTGCAGCCCCCAGGCCACCCAGGCGCCCGCCAGCGCAAACAGCAGCGCGGTCAGCAGGCCGCCGAGGCGGGCCAGTGCGCGGGCCCGGGCGGCGATGGCGCCTTCGGTTTTCCAGGCCAGCAGGATGGCGCCGTGCTTGAGCATCATGCACAGCGCCAGCACCCCGCAAAGCAGGGGAAACGGGGTGAACAGGCCCATCAGCGAGCCTTGGTAGTATGGCCGCAGCGTGGCGGCTTCGTAGTCGAAGGGCACCCCCAGGATGACGTTGCCCACGGCCACGCCGAACACCAGCGCGGCCACCACGCCCCCGGCGCACAGCAGGGCATCCCAGGTGCCGCGCCAGCGGGCGCCGGCCATTTTGCTGCGGTACTGGAAGCACAGGGGCCGCAGGATCAGGGTGAGCAGCAACAGCAGCATCGCCAGGTAAAAGCCGGAAAACGACATGGCGTACAGCAGGGGCCAGGCGGCGAAGACGGCCCCCCCGCTGAGGATCAGCCAGACCTGGTTGCCTTCCCAGACGGGGCCGACCACGTTCAGCACGATGCGCCGTTCGGTGTCGGTTCTGGCCACCAGGGGCAGGGCGGCCGCGATGCCCAGGTCGAATCCGTCCATGATGGCGAAGCCCGTCAGCAGCAGGCCCAGCAGCACCCACCAGATGACGCGCAGGGTGGAAAAATCGAAGGGGATGAGCGATTCCATGAGCGGCTCCTGGCAGGCTTAGGCGCGCGATGCGGCGGGCAGGGCGGCCGCGGGGGCCGCCGGCGCCGGGTCGGGATCGTGCGGCCCCTGGCGGATCGCCTTGAGCATGACCTTGATGCCCACGATCAGCAAAATGGTGTACAGGATGGCGTAAATGGTCAATGAAATGACCAGGTCGCTGACCTGGAGGCCGGATACGGCATAGAACGTGGGCAGCATGCCTTCGACCACCCAGGGCTGGCGGCCGAATTCGGACACGAACCAGCCGGATTCGATGGCGATCCAGGGCAGCGGCAGCGACCAGAGCGCCACCCGCCAGAAGCGGGGGGATGCGAGCAGCCGGCGGGTGGAGGCCAGCCAGAAGGCATAGGCGAAAAACCCGATGAAGAACAGGCCGCAGGCCACCATGATGCGGAACGTCCAGTACAGCGGGGCGATTTCGGGCACTGTGCTGTTGGCCGCCTGGGCGATGTCGGCTTCGGTGGCCTGGGTGATGTCCGGCAGATAACGCTTCAGCAGCAGGGCGTAGCCCAGGTTGTGCCGGTACTTGAGGAACTGGGCCTCGGCCTGCGCGTCGCCCGGATCGGCCCGCAGAGCCTGCAAGGCGCGGTATGCCAACAGGCCTTCGCGCACCCAGCCCTTGGCGCGCTCGACCAGATCGTCGATCCCCAGAATGGGGGTGGTGAGCGAGCGCGTGCCGATGATGCCCATCAGATAGGGGATTTCGATGTCCAGGTAGTTTTTCTTGGCGTCCTGGTCGGGGATGGCGAACAGGTTGAAGCTGGCGGGGGCAGGCTGGGTTTCCCACATGGCTTCGATGGCGGCCAGCTTCATTTTCTGGTGTTCGCTGGTCAGGTAGCCGCTTTCGTCGCCCAGCACTGCGACGGACAAAGAGGCCAGCAGGCCGAAGCTGGCGGCCACGACCATGGAGCGCCGGGCGAGGTCGTGGTGGCGGTTGCGGATCAAGTACCAGGCGCTGACGGCCATGACGAACATGGCCCCCATGACATAGCCGGCGCTGACGGTGTGCACGAATTTTGCCTGGGCCACGGGGTTGAGCACCACGGCGCCGAAATCCTGGAGTTCCATGCGCATGGTGGCGGGGTTGAAGACGGCCCCCACGGGGTTCTGCATCCAGCCGTTGGCGATCAATATCCACAAGGCGGAGAAATTGGAACCGATGGCCACCAGCCAGGTGATGATGAGATGGCTGATTTTGGACATGCGGTCCCAGCCGAAGAAGAACAGCCCGACGAAGGTGGCTTCCATGAAGAAGGCCATCAGGCCCTCGATGGCCAGGGGCGCCCCGAAGACGTCCCCCACGAATTGGCTGTAATAGGCCCAGTTCATGCCGAACTGGAATTCCATCACCACGCCGGTGGCCACCCCCAGGGCGAAGTTGATGCCGAACAGCCCCCCCCAGAAGATCGTCATGCGTCGCCAGATGGCGCGGCCGGTCATGACGTAGAGGGTTTCCATGATGGCCAGCAGGAACGACAGCCCCAGCGTCAGCGGCACGAACAGGAAATGAAACATCACGGTGGACGCAAACTGAATGCGCGATAGATCTACTAGGGTTGGATCAATCATGATGGCCTGTGATGAGGGTTGGGAGAACCGTCTGTCACTTTATCACGCTCTGGCGGCGGCCGGCACCGGCCGGGACGGGCGGAATGGACGGGGATCGGGGATCACCTTGTTGGGTTGAATAAGGGATAACCCTGACATGATATTGTGCGGTCGGATGGCTATGATGCCTGGGCTGATACAGAACGCAGCGTGTCGCCCGGCGCCCTGGCCCGGGGTCGGCACGGCATTTCCAGAGACAAGAACCTGCCATGTACGAATCCAAACACGAAGAATTGTTGCCCAGGCACCGTTTCGCCAAGCGCGTGCTGGTGCATATGCTGTATGCCATCGGGGTGATTCTCGTCATCATGGCGCTGGGGGTGCTCGGCAACATGTGGTTTGAATCCATCAGCCTGCACGATGCGGTTTTCAATGTGGCGCTGATCATCGCGGGCATCGGCTCCACCTCTCTGCCTCAGACCATCGCGGGCAAATTGTTCTTTTCCGTCTACGGCATTTTCGTCGGGCTGGTCTTCATGGCCACCCTGGGCATCGTGCTGGCGCCGGTGGCCCACCGGCTGCTGCACAAACTGCATCTGGATGAAAACTCGGACGAAGATGACGACGAAGGCCAATAAGGCGTAAAGTCGGATCGTCAGACAGCGGCCCGGCACGGCGGGGCCGCGACTGTCACTACTGTCTTCACTTCCAGGAGATCTCCATGAATGTCCGGCTTGCAGTTGTTTACTATTCCACCTATGGCACCAATCACCAGATGGCATCCATCGCCGCCCAGGCGGCCACCGCGGCGGGCGCGGAAGTCCGCCTGCTGAAAGCGCCCGAGACCGCCCCGGCCCAGGTCGTGGCGGGGCAGGAAGCCTGGCAGGCGCAGGCGGACAAGACCGCCGACATCCCCGTGGCCACGGTGGACGACCTGGAATGGGCCAACGCGTACCTGTTTTCGTGCCCCACGCGGTTCGGCGTCATGGCCAGCCAGATGCGGGCCTTCATTGATACGCTGGGGGGCTTTTGGGCCAAGGGCGGCTTGGCCAACAAGGCCGTGTCGGCCATGTCGTCGGCGCAAAACACGCATGGCGGCCAGGAAGCCACGATTCTGTCGTTCTACACCACGGTGTTTCATTGGGGGGGGATTGTCGTGGCCCCCGGCTTTACCGACCCCTGCATCTTCAAGACCGGCGGCAATCCCTATGGCTACAGCCACACCCAGGGCCAGCCGTTCACGCCCGAGGTCGAGGCCAGCATCGGCCATCAGGCGCGGCGGCTGGTGCAGTTCGCCGAGAAGCTTTCGGCCGCATGATCCGCGCCGGGGTGCGCTATCCGACGGGATTCGACTGAATGGATCGCCTGTCTTCCGCCTTGTCCGGCCCAGCCCCCGATGCCGATGCGTGCCGCCTGGGTTTCATCGGGGCGGGCCGCTTGGCCGCCGCGCTGGCGCTGGCGCTGCAGCGGGCCGGCCGGCCCGTGGGGCGGGTGGCCAGCCGCCGCCATGCGTCCGCCGTCGCCATGGCCCGGGTTCTGGGGCCGGGCTGCCGGGCTGTCGATCCTCAGGCGGTGGCGGACGACTGCGACCTGGTGTTCATCACCACGCCGGATGCCGTCATCGCCGAGGTCGCCCAGGGCATCGCCTGGCGGGCCGGCCAGTGGGTGGTGCATTGCAGCGGGGCGACCCCTGTGTCGGTGCTGCAGCCGGCGCGCCAGGCCGGCGCCGCGGTGGGGGGCTTTCATCCCATGCAGGCCTTCGGCGCCGATGCCCGGGCGGCGGCCGACAGCCTGTCCGGCTGCACCGTCGCCATCGAATCCGCCGATCCGGCTTTGCAAACCGTGCTGTGGCGGCTGGCCGCCCGCCTGGGCTGCCAGGGTATCGACCTGCCCCCCGATGCCCGGGTGCGCTACCACGCCTCGGGGGGCTATGCCTCGCAGCACGTCCATGCCTTGCTGGCCGACGCCGTGCGCCTGTGGCAATCCTGGGGGGCCACCGAACAGCAAGCAATGGACGCCTTGCTGCCGCTGCTGCGCGGCACCGTGGCCTCCATCGCCCACAGCGGGGTGGCGGCCGGCATGCCCGGCCCGGTGTCGCGGGGGGATATCGGCACGGTGCGCCAGCACCGCCAGGCCCTGATGGCGCTGGATCCCGCCATGGCCCGGCTGTACGACCAACTGGGCGCCCGAGGGGTGGCGCTGGCCCGGCAGGCGGGTCGTCTGGACGATGCCCAGGCGCAGGCTATGCTGCGGCTGCTGGAACCGCCGCCGCCGTCCGCATAAAGCCCAGTATCCAGTGCGCCATCAGGACATCGTGCACCGGCTGGCGCAAGCTGTGGCGGGCCGCCTGCAGGCGGATGGGGTCGATGCGGTCGCGGCGCGACGCCAGCAGGTCGGCCATATAGGCCCGGGTGAATTCAGGATGGCCCTGGAGGCCCAGAAAGGTCTCGCCCACCTGCATCATATAAATGGGGCAGAACCCGCTGTGGGCCAATACCCGGCCCTGAGGCGGCAGCTCGACCACCTGATCCTGGTGGCTGGACAGCAGTTGCAGCTGGCTGGAATACCAGGGGCTCATCCAGGGTTCGGCCTGGGCGATGCGGGTGGGGTACGCGCCGATGCCCCAGCCCCGCGGGCTGCGCTCGACCCGGCCGCCCAGGGCCTTGGCCATGAGCTGGTGGCCGAAGCAGATGCCGACCAGCGTTTGTCTTTCCTGCCAGAGGGTGCGGATGAAGTCCGTGAGCCGGCTGATCCATTCGGCGTCGTCGTTGGCCCCGCATTTCGACCCGGTGGTGATCCAGGCGTCCATGCCGTCGGTGCGGGTGGGCGCTTGGCCCTGGTGGCAGGCGAAAACAGTCAGCTGGATGCGGGGGTCGGCCGCCTGCAGCAGGGTGCGGATCATGTCTGGATAACTGCCGTGGCGGGCTTGCAGGGGTTCGGCGACGTCGTCGCATTGCAAAAGGCCGATGTGCATGGGTTTTCAGATTGGGGAACGGCCCCCGGGCGGCGGGGGCCGTTGGTGCATGGCCGAAGGGGCGGGCGCCTTCGGGATCAGTAGCCTTCGAATTCTTCGGCGCGGATGTTGTCTTCGTCGGCGCCGATGTCGATCAGCAGGGCGCGCATGGCCTTGACCATGCCTTCGGGGCCCGCCAGGTAGAAGCGCGGGGCGGCCAGGTCGGGCACATGGCGGCGGATGATGTCGGCGTTGACGCGGCCGTGTTCGGCCCCATCCGCCTGGGTGCCGGTGTAGACCGGCACGAAGGTGAAGTTTGCGTGATCCCGGGCCAGTTGATGCAGCTCGTTCGTATAGGCGGCCTGGGCTGGGGTGCGGTTGGCGTAGATCAGCGTCAGCCGGTGGGCCGTGCGGTCGTGCAGGGCTTGGGCGATCATGCTGCGCGCCGGGGTAATGCCGATCCCTCCGATGATAAACACCGCCGGGGTGGATTCGGCCTTGTGCAGGGTGAAGTCGCCAAAGGGCGCGATCAGCTTCACCATGGTGCCGTCGGGGATGTCTCGGAAGGCGTTCTTGAAGGCGGTGCCGCGCATGCGGGTGGCCACCACCACGTGCGGCTCGAAGGGGGCGTTGACGAACGAGAACCCGTGGATGCCGTCGTGCTTGGGCGTGCCTTCGGGGCAGGGCAGCTTGACGTCGCAGAACTGGCCCGCGCGGATGTCCAGCCCGGCGGGTTTTTCCAGCGTGAATTCCATGGTGCCTTCGGCGATATCGCGCTTGCCAAGAAGCTTCACATCATAAGTGGTCATGATCTTGCCTTTTTGATGGAGAATGGCCGCGCCGGCGTCCGGCGCAGGGCCTTGCGATCAGTATAGGGCTGAAAGCGCCGCCTGCCGCCTTTGACGATGGCGCCATCAGGGGTATCGGTCGCCGGCGCGCCGCGCCTTCGCGTTTGTCTTGATTGACGGTGCCGGGAATGCGCCACACAATGCGTGGTCGTGCCCCCCGGAATCTTCAAAACCACACAGGATCACCCCATGAGCAGTCTGCCCGATTTCGCCCCCATGCCCGATGCCGACGGCTATTTCGGCCCTTACGGGGGCCAACTGGTGCCGCCGCACCTCAAGCAGGCCATGGACGACATCACGGCGGCCTATGGCCGCATCACGCAACGGCAGGATTTCCAGGACGAACTCGCCCAGCTGCATGCCGATTATGTCGGCCGTCCCAGCCCGATCTTCCATGCCCGCCGCCTGTCCGACCAGTTGGGCGGCGCGCAGATCCACCTGAAGCGCGAAGACCTCAACCACACGGGCGCCCATAAAATCAACCATTGCCTGGGCGAAGCCTTGCTGGCGCGTTTCATGGGCAAGAAAAAAGTCATCGCCGAGACCGGCGCCGGCCAGCATGGCGTGGCCCTGGCCACCGCCTGCGCCCTGGTGGGGATTCCCTGCGAAATCCACATGGGCCAGGTCGACATCGAAAAAGAACACCCCAATGTCACCAAAATGCGCATTCTGGGCTGCACGCTGGTGCCCGTCACGCGCGGGGCCGCCACCCTCAAAGAAGCCGTCGACAGCGCTTTCGAAGAATACCTGACCAACCCGGGCGATTATTTTTATGCCATTGGTTCCGTGGTGGGGCCGCATCCTTTCCCCATGATGGTGCGCGACTTCCAAAGTATCGTGGGGCGCGAGGCCCGGCAGCAGTTTCTGGATCGCCATGGCCGCCTGCCCGAAATGGTCGTGGCTTGCGTGGGGGGCGGATCCAACGCCATGGGCATTTTCACCGCCTTCCTGCCGGATGCGGATGTCCGCCTGGTGGGGGTCGAGCCCTCGGGCGAAGGCGTGGACAAGCCCGGCCGCCATGCCGCCACCCTCAGCGTGGGCAAGCCCGGCGAAATCCACGGCATGAAATGCTATGTGCTCGAAAACCCGGACGGCACCCCGGCGGCGGTGCACAGCATCGCCTCCGGCCTCGATTATCCCGGGGTGGGGCCGCAGCACAGCTATCTCAAGGATTTGGGCCGGGTCGATTATCAATCCGTCACCGACCGGGAATGCCTGGATGCCTTCATGACCCTGTCCCGGGTCGAGGGCATCATCCCGGCGCTGGAAAGCGCCCACGCGGTGGCCTGGGCCATGCGCGAAGCCCCCGGCCTGCCGGCCGACCGGCACATTCTGGTCAACCTGTCGGGCCGGGGCGACAAGGACGCCGACTACGTCGCCCAGGTATTGGGCTTGTAGGGCGCGTTTCGGCTTCAGTCGCGGAAGTTCTGAAACTGCAGGGGCAAGTCCACGTCCGCCTTGCGCAGCAGCGCGATGGCGTCTTGCAGGTCGTCGCGTTTCTTGCCGGACACGCGCAGCTTGTCGCCGTTGATCTGGGTTTCCACCTTGAGCTTGGCTTGTTTGATGGCGGCGATCAGTTTCTTGGCCACGGCCTGCTCGATGCCTTGCCGGATCGTGATCTTCTGGCGGGCGCCGCCCAGGTTCTCCAGGGGGTCGGCCGGTTCCATGCAGCGCACGTCGATGCCCCGGGCCGACAACCGCCCGCGCAGGATATCCAGCATCTGCTTCAACTGGAACGCGCTGGGGGCCAGTTGGGTGACCACATAGCCTTCCAGTTCGAATTTGGCGTCGGAGCCTTTGAAATCAAAGCGGGTGGCCAGTTCGCGGTTGGCCTGATCCACGGCGTTGCCGAGTTCATGTTTGTCGACTTCGGAGACAGCGTCAAAGCTGGGCATGATGATATCCTGGACAGAGAAAAGACCCTGTCATTGTAAAAGCCCGGCGACGGCTTGCGCAGCCGCGCCCGTTGGGATGCCGTCGCGTCCCCGGCCACGGCGCGCGCGATGCTGTCTGGCCTGATACGCGGCCATGCGCCGCCGCGCCGCAGGCCAGGGCTACAGCGCCCGCAGCGCTACATAGGCCGCCGTGCCGGCCACGATGCTCAACAGCGTTTGCCGGGTGCGCCATTGCAGCAGCACCACCAGGGCCACGGCCAGCAGCTCCTGCCAGAGGCCGGCGGGATTCTGGCGCGACTGTCCGGCCAGGGTGTCCACCAGCAGCAGCACCATGATCGACAGGGGCAGGGCATCGCCCAGCTTGTGCACCAGCGGGTGGCGCCGCAGCCAATGGCCCGCGATGAACGGCAAGGCGCGCAGGCCCGCAGTGATGATGGCCATCAGGCCGATGGCCGCCAGGATGTAATCCGGGTCAGTCATGGCGGGCTCGGGTGTGGCGGGGGCCGGCAACCGGGCGCGCGGGGCGCAGCGCAACGGCGATCAGGCTCAGGGCGATGGCCGCCGCCAGGGCCTGGCCGGGCAGCACCGCCAGGGCCACGGCATAGGCCGCCAGCGCAATCCAGATAGGCGCCACATCGCGCCGGGCGCGCCATTGCTCGACCGCCAGCACGGCGAACAGGGCGGCCAGCACGAAGTCCAGGCCCGTCAGGCCGATTTGCACTTGAGCGCCCAGCACTACCCCCAGCACAGTGCCCAGCACCCACCAGCCCTGGTTCAGGGCGCATACCAGCGCCATGCGCCGCGCCCGATCCTGGGGACGGAGCGCCGTCAGGACGGAGTAGGATTCGTCCGTGAGGGCGAAAATGCTGTACCAGCGCTGCCAGCGCCGGGAGGGCATGTTGTTTAACAACGACAGGCCGTAGAAGATGTGCCGCAAGTTCAGCACCAGCGTGGCCAGGGCAATCGCGCCCAAGGGCAGCCCGGCGGCCAGCATCGGCACCATCATGAACTGGGCCGCGCCCGCATAGACCAGCAGGCTGGACAGCACCGCCAGTTCGCCCGGGCCGCCCGCCTGCACGAACAGGAACCCGAAGACGGCCCCCAGCGGGATATAGCCCATGGCGACCGGGGCGCTCAGGCTGATCATGGAGAGAGAAGCGGGTGAAGCGGACATCGTGATGGGGGTGAAAGGGCGGGCGCGGGCCACGGGACAAGCGCGTGTAACGATAGCACGGACGGCCGTGGAGAAAAAACCGGGCTTGTGGTGAAATAAGGGTTGTAACTTTTTGATGCTTCAGCCATGAAACATCCTCAAGCAGGCAACCCCTCCCGCGATGCGCACACTTGATCCAGCCACTCTCTTGATCGTTGTCGCTTTTGTCCAGTTTCTGGTGGGGGGGTTGACGTTTGCCGCCGCCTTCCAGGCGGGCCGCGATCGCACCCTGCTGTGGGTGGCGACCAGCATCTGGCTGGCCTGCCTGGGTTTTTTGATGGGCATCGCGCGTGAGCGCATCGACTGGTTTGCGCTGTCCGTGATCGTCACCAATAGCCTGATCATCACGGGGCATGCTTGTTTGTGGACCAGTTTGAATGTGTTTCGCGGACGGCCTGTTTCCTGGGCCGGGATGGGGCTGGGCGCGGCCGCCTGGCTGCTGCTTTCCCTGTGGCCGGCCTTCATGCTGCATGCGGGCTGGCGGGTGGTGGCCTATTCCTTGATTTGCCTGTGCTACATCGGGGCGAGTGTGCGGGCTGTGTGGCCGCAGTGGCGCCTCAACCGGGGCGCGGCCCTGCCGTTGCTGTGCTTTCTGGTGGCGCATGGGGGCTTCTACGTTTACCGCGTGTTCACCACCGCCTTGCCCGGGGATATCTGGCCGTACTGGCCGGACTTTTCTCTCGTCATGCTGGAAGCCTTGTTCTTCGGCATCGGCCTGCCGTTCGGCGTCTTGATGATGGTGCGCGCCCGGGCCGAGCAGAACTACCGCTATGCGGCTTTGCACGACGCCCTGACCAAGCTGCCCAACCGCCGCGCCCTGTTCGAGCGCGGTGCACCGATGCTCGAAAACGCCCGCCTGAACCATGTCGATGTCGCCGTGCTGATGTGCGATCTGGACTGGTTCAAAGCCATCAACGACCGTTTCGGCCATGAAGCCGGCGACCACGTCCTGGCGCGGTTTGCGCAAGTGTTGCGCGGCTGCGCCGGTGATTCGGCGTTGCCCGCCCGCCTGGGCGGCGAGGAATTCACCGTGTTGGCGACCAGCCTGGGGCCGCTGGGCGCTCAGGCTCTGGCGGCCCGGATTCGCGCGCAGCTGTCCGATCAGGCGGCGAGCTTGCCGTGCGCCATCACGGTCAGTATCGGCATCGCCTGCGCCCAGCAGGTCGGCTATAACCTGGATCGCCTGCTGGCCCGGGCGGATCAGGCGCTTTACGCCGCCAAGACGTCCGGCCGGGATTGCGTGCGCGCCTGGCCGGTGTGGGTCAGCCAGGATGCCCGGGATGCCTCAGCCGCCATATCCCGCGGCGGCGGCGGGGCTGCGTGCCAGCATCCAGTCGATGCCTGACTGGCCCTGCGACTGCAGCCAGTCGTTGGCCTGGCGAAAATGCCCGCAGCCGATGAATGGCCGGGGCGGCCGCAGCGCGGACAACGGCGACGGGTGGTTGGCCAGCAGCACCTGGACGGGGCCTGCGGGGGCTTGCAGTTCCAGCAGGCGCTGGCGCGCCTGGGCATGGCTGCCCCACAGCATCAGCACCTTGGGACGAGGCTCGCGCAGCACGCGCATGATCAGGGCGTCGGTGATGTGTTCCCAGCCCAGCTTGGCGTGGGATGCCGGCCGGTGGGATTCCACCGTCAGGGCGGTGTTCAGCAACAGCACGCCCTGCCGGGCCCAACGCACCAGGCTGTTGCGCGGGGGGTGTTCCGGCGCGCCGTATTCCTGGGCCAGTTCCTTGAACATATTGCGCAGGCTGGGCGGGGTGGGACAGAAATCCGGCACCGAGAACGCCAGCCCCTGGGCTTGGTTGGGGCCGTGGTAGGGGTCTTGTCCCACGATCACCACTTGCACGGCTTCGGGCGGGGTTTCGATCAGGGCGCGAAAGGGCCGCAGCGGATAGATTTCCACGCCTTGCGCCAGGCGCTCGGCCAGCATGGCATCCAGCCGGGCCAGGATTTTGTGCAAGTGGGGGGCCTGCAGGGTGTCGCGCCAGGCGGGCGGCAGGGTATCGGCCTGCGCCAGCAGCGCGCCTGAAAAGGCGTTTTGGGCGGGGGGTTCCTTCTGTGGCATGGTCGATTCGGCGTCAAGCGGTCAGCGTGGTCACAAAACGTTGCGTCCGGGGATCCTGGGGCGCCGCGAACAGGGTTTTCGAATCGCCGGATTCTATGATGGCGCCGTCCTCCAGGTATACCGTCCGGCTGGCGATATGCGCGGCCAGGCGCAGGTCGTGCGTGGCCATCAGCATGGTCATGCCTTCGGCCGCCAGGTCGCCCAGCACGGCCACCACCTCGGCGGCCAGGCCCGGATCCAGGGCCGACGTCGGTTCGTCGCACAGCAGCACCTGGGGCGCCGGTGCCAGGGCGCGGGCGATGGCCACCCGCTGCTGCTGCCCGCCCGACAGGCTGGTGGGCCAGGCGTCGGCCTTGTCTTTCAGCCCCACCTTGTCCAGCAGTTCGCAGGCGCGGGCGTGGGCGCGGTCGCGCGGCCAGCGCTTCACCGTGACCAGGCCCTCCATGACGTTTTGCACCGCCGTCTGGTGGGGGAACAGCTGGAAATTCTGGAACACCATCCCGGTTTGTTGGCGGATGCGTTGCACCGCGTCGCGCGCGGGGTGTTGGCCCGGTGTAAAGCGAATATGTTCCGCGCCGATGGCCAGTTCGCCCGCGTCCGGGATTTCCAGCAGGTTGACGCAGCGCAGCAGCGTGCTTTTGCCACTGCCCGAAGGCCCGATCAATGCGGTCACCTGGCCTTCGGGGATCTGCACGCTGACGGTTTTCAGCACTTCGTGCGCGCCGAAGGCCTTGCGGATATGGCTTAACTGGATCATCGTTGGCCTTCGGAAAAAACGGCGTGCTGGCCGAAGTAGCGTTCCAGGCGGGTTTGGGCCGCGGAGAGGAAGCTGCACAGCACCAGGTAGACCAGGGCGGCTTCGGTGTACAGCACCAGGGGTTCGTAGGTGACCGATGCGATGCGCTGGGCCGCCTGGAAGATTTCGGGGACGGTGATGACGGCCGCCAGCGATGTGTCCTTGACCAGCGCGATGAAGGAATTGGACAGTGGCGGCACGGCCACGCGGGCGGCTTGCGGCAGCACCGTGCGGCGCAGAGCCTGGCCGCGGGTCATGCTCAGTGAGTACGCCGCGTCCCATTGGCCCTTGGGGATGGCTTCGATGGCCCCCCGGATGACTTCGGCGTTATAGGCCCCCATGTTCAGCGAAAAGCCGATCAGGGCGGCGGTCAGGGGATCCAGCACCACGCCGATGCTGGGCAGGCCGTAAAAGATCAGAAACAGCTGCACCAGCAAAGGCGTGCCACGGATCAGCCAGATGTAGAAACGGACGATGGCCACCAGCGGCGGCGGCCCGAACAGGCGCGCGATGGCGGCCAGAAAGGCCAGCACCAGCCCGGCCAGAAAGGACAGGATCGCCAGCGGCACCGTGAATTTGATCCCCCCGACCAGCAGCGGCCAGAGGGAGTTGGACATGAGTTCTAGCCAGTCTGGCACAGGGACGTCCTTGTGTTTTTATGGTCGCGGAAATGCGTCCTGGCCCGGTCAAGGGCCGGGCCAGGACGGTCGATGCCACGTGCCGGCGATCAGCGATCGGCCCACGGCTTGGGCGACAGGTCTTCGCCGAAGTATTGCTCGGAGATGGGTTTGTAGGTGCCTTCCTTGCTGATTTTTTGCAGCGCCTGGTCGATGGCCGCCTTCAGCGCGGGCTGGTTCTTGCGCATCAACACCCCGGAACGGCCGAACTCAGCGCTATCGTCGGTAGCCACCAGCTTGACCTTGGCATTGGGCTGCTGCTTCTTGAAGTCGAGAAATGACAGTTTGTCGTTCACGGTGGCATCGACCCGCCCGGAGGTCAGCAAGGCGATGGCGTCGTTGAAACCCTGAACCGGGACGACTTCGGCGCCGTGTTGTTGCGCCAGCTTGCCGAAGTTGCTGGTGATGCTGTTGGCCGAGCGCTTGCCCTTGAGATCGTCGAAAGACTGGATGTCGGTGTTGTCATCGCGCACGATCAGCGCGGCCGCCGAGGCAATATAGGGCTCGGAAAAATCGAACTTCGCCTGGCGCTCGGGGCTGATGCCCACCTGATTGATCACGACATCGTAGCGGTTGGCATCCAGCCCGGCGATCAGCCCGTCCCATTTGCCTTCGATGAATTCGGGTTTGACCCCCAGTTCTTTGGCCAGTGCCCGGCCGATGTCCACGTCGAAGCCCACCAGGCGGTTGTCTTTCTGGTCGTGGAAGGAAAACGGCGCATAGGTGCCTTCAGTGCCGATGCGCAGCACACCCGCTTTCTGGATGGCCGCCAGGTCGGCGTCGGGGGCGGCCTGGGCGGCGGGGGTGGCCAACAGCAGCGGTAGGGCGGCGGCCAGGATCAGCGCGGAGATTTTTTTCATGGATGACTCGGTTATCAAGTGGTTTTGTTATATCAATGGCTTGTTTTATAGGTTTTCATTCTAATAAACCTGGGATGCCGCTGCAAAGCTTTTCGGTTTTTAAGTATATGCGAGCCGGTTATATGGGCAATTCGCCGAAAGGCGGATGATCGGATGCGTCATCATCGGCAGGCGGATGGCCGGATGCGCCGTCAATACGTCGTCATCCACCGTCAATACGCCGCAGCCATCGCGGACGTGACGCTTGCCCGGCGTTCGTCCCGGGGGGGCAGGCGTCGCCCCCGCCGCTTCCGGCGGCCTTGGGTCGGCTTAGATTCTTTCCCAGATCGTCACCTCGGACAGGGTGTGCTGGAATTTGCGCCGTGTCTCGCGGATCACGAACGGCACGTCCCGGGGGCCGGCGATCAAGCGGAAATGCTGGCCCAGGTGGTCTTTCAGGCCGTCCAGCGTGGTGTAGTTCTCGGCGTCCTTCTTGAAGCCGCCCACCCAGGCGTGGCGGGGCGTGTGTTCTTCCAGCCAGGTGTAGGGGGAGGCGATCATCAGCAGGCCGCCCGGCACGATGCGGTCGTGGATCTGACCCAGGAACCGGGCGGGATCGTACAAGCGGTCGATCAGGTTGGCCGCCAGCACCAGGTCGTAGTCCGTATAGTGCGGCTTCAGGTTGCAGGCGTCGCCCTGGTAGAACTCCACCCGCTCGATGGTGTCCCGCAGGCCCAGTTCGGCCAGGCTGCGGGCTTTGTAGGACACCAGTTCGCCTTCGTCGGCCAGGGTGTAGCGCAACTGGCCGGATTGGATCAGCTGCACTCCCTGGTTGATGAAGCGCGCCGAGAAATCCACCCCGGTCACGTGGTCGAAAGCGCGGGCCAGCTCGAAGGTCGCCCGCCCCGAGGCGCAGCCCAGATCCAGCGCGCGGCGGCGGGGCCGGTCGCCCAGGGCCTCGATGGCGATTTGGGCCAGCGCCTGCGGGAAATTGGGCACGTCGAAGTAGCGGTCGCCGTAGTGGAATTCAGCATATTCCGACATGAGTTTGTCGGTTTCGTAGTAGGCGGCGGGGGCTTCGGCCGGGGCGTGCGAAATCACATAGCGAAAACCGGCATGCTGGAAGAAATGCCGCCGGAAGGCATAGCGCGAGGCCCGCACGGCTTCGTTGCCGCAGGCAATCCAGGAACCGCCCTTGATGAGGTTGTGGCGGCCATCGAAGGTCGGCGTGGTGAAGTCATCGTAGATCGGATGGACATCGAAGCCATCGAAGGGGTAGGTGGGGGTCTCCGTCCATTGCCAGACATTGCCCACCACGTCGTACCAGTCGCCGTGGGCGTAGCGGTTGACTGGGCAGGACGAGGCCCCGTGATCCAGGTGCAGATTGGCCTGGCAGGGCTGGCCGGCGGCGGGATCCCGCAGGCCGGCGGCGTCGTACAGCCGATACCATTCGTCTTCGGTGGGCAGGCGCACCGGCTGGCCGGTTTCGGCCGCTTTCCAGTTGCAGAAGGCCTTGGCTTCCAGGTAATTGACTTCCACCGGCCAGGCCCATGGCATGGGGATTTCCTGCGTCATCAGGCGCAGGGCCCAGCCCTGGGTTTTCTTGACCCAGAACGTGGGGTGTTCGGCCCGGCTGTAATCCAGCCATTGGCGGCCTTCTTCCGTCCAGTCGCGGTGGTTGCGGTAGCCGCCCGCCTCGACGAAGGCCAGGTATTCCTGGTTGCTGACCAGGTAGCGGCTGGCCTGGAAGGATTCGATGTCCGCCGTGTGATGGCCGTATTCGTTGTCCCAGCCGTATTGTGGGCTGGCGTAGTCTTTGCCGACCTGCACGACGCCCGCCGGCACCCGGACGGCTTCATTGGCCGGCGCGGCCTCGCCCGTATCGGCGATGGGCGCCCAGCCCGCCGCCGGGCGGACGTACTTGAGCAGGTGCTGGCGGATCAGCACGGAAGACGTTTCGATGTGGATGCGTTCGTGTTCCACCCCCATGATGATGGCCCACCAGGGGTTTTGCCAGTCGATGGGCGATTGCAGGGGCGCGTGGTCGATCAGGCCGCAGACCAGCTGGCGCACCTGGTCGCGGTAGGCCTGGACTTCGGCGACGCTGGGCCAATCGTAGTTTTTTTCATCCAGGTCGTCCCAGCTCATTTCATCCACGCCCACGGCGAAAATGGATTCCAGGCGCTGATCCAGCCGCTGGCCGATCATCCGGGTCAGCAACAGCTTGTTGACGAAGAACGTGGCCGTGTGCCCGAAATAGAAGATCAGGGGATGGCGCAGGGCGATGGGCTTGACGTAATAGGCGTCGTCGCCGGCCAGGCACTGGAACAGCGATTCGTAGCGGTCGAAGGTTTCCAGGAAATACTGCCGCATCGTGGCCCGCAGGCGCTGGGTATCTGGATCGGCCAGGTTCGGGGTGCGGGCGAACAGGGCGCCGCCGGCCGGGGTGTGCCGCGGTTGCGCAGTCGTGTTCGAGGCGGGAGAGGTCATGGTAAATCCTTATAGAGCGTGCCCGAGCGGAAGCGGGCCGAATGGCTTGGAACAATGGTACTGCGGGAAGGCGGCGGGTAGCCGTCGGTGACGGCCCGCTGGTCGCCACGCGCGGGTTTCCCATGCATAATAAATAGCATAGATGTCGCCCGATTCTGGTCTGTTTCATGGGGGCCCTCATTGGTATGGGAATACCATCCCTTCAGTTCTTGCGTGTTTTCCTGTCCGTTGGGGGGTGGGCCGGTGTGCTCGCATTGATCGGCTGTTGGCTGGCCTTGCAGGGGCCCGCGGCGCAGGCGCAGCCCCTGCAAGCCCTGTGCGACATGGTTGCCCTGCCGGCGCCGCAGGCGCAGACGGCCCCCTTGCCGGAACTCTGCTTCGTCCGGGACGATGCCCATGCCCTGACGCCCCAGGATGTCCTGAGCGGCCGCTGGCCCATGCAAAAACGGGCCGCCGACCAGATGACGTTCGTCCAGACGCCGGCCGCTTATTGGGTGTATGTCCCGATGCGCAATCCGGGCGACCAGGATCAATCTTGGTTTCTGCAGCTGGACTACCCCTTGCTGGATCAGGTGGATTTCTGGGTGTTCGACCTGGGGGCCGGGCCGCCCCGGGCGGCGCCCAGGCTGATCGACGCTGTTCACATGGGCGATGCGCAGCCCTTCGATGCCCGGCCGGTCAAGCACCGTCTTTTTTTCCTGCCCTTGCATTTTGGCCCCGGGCAGGCGCAAGGCGTGGTGTTGCGGGTGCAAAGCTCCGGGGCGCTCAATTTGCCCTTGTCCTTGACCACCGCGCAGGCCGGCCTGGAACGCACCCAGACCTACAGCCTGGTTCAGGGGATGTTCATCGGGGCCATGCTGTTGCTGGCGGTGTTCAACTTGACGCTGTTTTTCCGTTTGCGCATTTGGCAGCCGTTGTTCAACGCGCTGTATGTGCTTTGCGCGGGCTTGTTCATCACCTCCATGGCGGGGCTGGCGTTTCAATACCTGTGGCCCGGCCTGCCCAGGCTGGCCAATCTGGCCATTCCCCTGACCGAAGTCCTGGCGATCCTCAGCCTGCTGCTGTTCACCCAGCATTTTCTGGCGGTCGGCCGGCAGTCCTGGCCGCGCCAATGGCGGGCCTTCCGGGGCTTGTATCTGCTTGGCCTGGGGTTGTTCCTGGCCAGTTTCTGGTTGCCCTACGAACTCAGCATCAAGGCCAACACAATCTATGCCCTGTCCAGCATGGTGCTGATGTTCGGCATCAGTATCCGCCATGCCCGGCAGGGCGAACGCATGGCGCATCTGTACTTGCTTTCCTGGCTGGTGTTTTTTTCCGGCTTTCTGTTGTATGGCCTGGCCGCCTTTGGCCTGATCCCGGGTTTCGTCGCCCAGGAACGCTGGATGCAGATCGGCCTGGGCAGCCAGATATTTCTGCTGACCTATGCCGAGGTCATGCAGCTGCGCCAGCTCATGGATCGCGCCCTGCAGATCGAATCCTCGGCCCGCAGTTCGCTGCAGCATCAGGTGCAGCTGCGAACCGCCGACCTCGAAACCACCATGGCCGCGCTGGAACAGGCCAACCAGCAGCTGCGGGCACTGAGCCAGCACGATCCCTTGACGGGGCTGCTGAATCGCCGGGGGCTGGACAATGCCCTGGCGCAACTGTTGCGCCAGGCCGACGGCGCGTCCGGCTATCAGCTGGTTCTGGTGGTGTTCGATCTGGATCACTTCAAGCAGGTCAACGATGCCTATGGACACGACATGGGCGATGTGGCCCTGCAATGGGTGGCGGAAGTCCTGCGCAACCTGGTGCGCCGCCAGGCGGACGTGCTGGGCCGCTTCGGCGGCGAGGAATTCGTCGCCCTGCTGCCGGGCACGACCCTGGACAGCGCCGTCCAACTGGTCGATGGGCTGCTGGCGCATGTGCGCGGGCACCCGGTACCGCTGCCGGACGGGCGGTCGCTGCCGCTGACCCTCAGCGCGGGCCTGGCGGTCTGGCAGCCGGAGGACACCGCCCAGTCGCTGTTTCGGCGGGCGGATGAATGCCTGTACCGGGCCAAGTCCGGTGGCCGCGATCAGGTGGCGTTCGGCCTCGCGGGCCAGGGCCGCGCGCCGGACTGACGGCCGCCGGCGGCTGTGGGTCGCGGCCCTGAACAGCAAGCCTTGCCGCTCGGGTTTCAGGGTAAAACCCAGTGCCCGGGCTATATGTATATATTCGTAGATAAAGAATACCTGTCAAGATTGTGCGGTTTGACCCTGTTTATGTCAGGGATGACCCTGACAGCAAGTCAGAAATACCGCACAATAGGCCTTTTACTTTTGCTTGAGAAGGATCAAGATGGCACGCATCGTTCTGTTCGAAAACATCCACGCCAGCGCCAAGGAAGTCTTTGTCGCGGCGGGCTTCGACGAGGTCATTACCTACCCGGGGGCATTGACGGGCGATGCCTTGCTCGACGCCCTGAAAGGGGCGCAGGTGGCGGGCATCCGTTCCCGCACCCACCTGGATCAAAGCGTGCTGTCCAGCTTGCCCGATTTGCGTGCCATCGGCTGCTTCTGCATCGGCACCAACCAAGTCGATCTGGAAACCGCCGCGCTCAACGGGGTGCCGGTGTTCAACGCGCCGTATTCCAATACCCGCTCGGTGGCCGAACTCGTCCTGGGCGAAGCCATTCTGTTGCTGCGCCGCATCCCGGAGAAAAACGCCCGGGTGCACGAGGGCTTCTGGGATAAAACGGCCGACGGCGCCTACGAGGCCCGGGGCAAGACCCTGGGCATCGTGGGTTATGGCAACATCGGTTCGCAAGTCGGCATCCTGGCCGAATCCTTCGGCATGCGGGTGCTGTATCACGACATCGAAGCCAAGCTGCCTCTGGGCAACGCCCATGCCACCACGTCCCTGCAAAAATTCCTGGGGCAGGCCGACGTCGTCACCCTGCACGTTCCCGGCGGCAAGGACACCAGCAACCTGATCGACACCGATGCGATCGCCGCCATGAAACCCGGCAGCATCCTGATCAACGCCTCGCGCGGCACGGTGGTCGATATCCCCGCCCTGCAGCGGGCCTTGAAATCGGGCCATCTGTCGGGCGCCGCCATCGACGTCTTCCCCACCGAGCCCAAGAGCCGCGACGAGGCGCTGGACAGCCCCCTGCGCGGCCTGCACAACGTGATTCTCACACCGCACATCGGCGGCAGCACCCAGGAATCCCAGGAAAACATCGGCCGCGAGGTCGCCGAAAAACTCAAGCGCTTCGTCAGCAGCGGCACCACCAAAGGCACAGTCAATTTCCCCGAAATTTCCTACCACGAACCGGCCGGCACGGCGCGCATCATCCATATCCACCAGAATGTGCCGGGGGCCATGGGGGCACTCAGCAACCTGATGGGCGAGTTCGGCCTCAATATCGTCAGCCAGCAGCTGCAGACACGCGGCAAGATCGGCTACGCCATCACCGATGTCGACGGCGAAGTCACCGACCAGGTCATCGAGGGCCTGCGCCGCCACCCCATTACCATTCGCTGCGACCGCGTCTAACGGGTTCCGGGCCGGTTTTCCGCGCCCGGGTTCGCCGTCCGCCGCATGCGCAAAGCCCCCCGGCAGTCCAGGCTGCCGGGGGGCTTTGCGCATGCGGCTCAAGCGTCCAGGCGGGGCCTGGCGCCGTCTGCTTTCATTATTTTTGCCTAAAACAGCACTAAATCGGTCCAATTAATTCGTCGGCCCTGCATAATCCCAGCAACCCGCATGAACACTGAGCATTCTAGCTATATCCGATATCCATAACTC
>NZ_JBLGTV010000003.1:198338-326888 GCF_047468865.1 Castellaniella hirudinis | reverse complement strand
CTGCCTGGTGGCGTCTCGAAGCGCACGACCGCCTCTGGTTCCCGATGCTTGCAATCCCTCAGATATTCCTTCAGCTGCCAGACGCTGCCAGAGCATCCATTCAGCGCCGCTCGGTGTCGCTGCGGGTCGGTTCCTTCGGCTCAGGCGGATTCGGCCCGATGTAGACCGACTTGCCGTCCTTCCACACCACGGCGTACTGGCCCAAGCGCCGCTTGCGATCCAGTGCCTTAGCCACGGAGTTGCGCAGGCTTTCCAGCGCCTTGCGCGTGTCTTCATCATATTGGGGCTTCATAGGCCTGCCTCGTCGCGTAGGTGCCGATAAACAGCATCATCAAAAATTTCAACATGACCGCCCTGCTGCGTAAACACCAGCATCGGGTCGTCCAGGCTATTCAGGTAGCAGCGCGTCAAGCTGACCCTGGGAGCATACAGTGCAAACAAGTTGTACAGGCTACGGGCAAAGCGCCGCTCAATTGCCTGAGCCGGGATGCTATGGCCACCGTGCATGACACGCTCCGCCACCCGATCATGAGATAACTGGACATTGGGTAGCGCCAAGTATGACATCTCTACCCGCCATCCGCCTTGCATCAGACGATCCACCAGTCGCAGATAACCACGCCCGGACAAGGTTGTCTCAAAGGCGAAGTCCTGGCGGGTACGTTCGCACCGGTCGATTTCCGCCAGATACAGCCTTGATGCTGCCAACTGTTCACGTTCGGGGTTCAAAGGTGACAACCCGGCAGCAATCAGATCGGCATTGATGAACGTCTGGCACTGGGCCACAGCGGGCAGGTAATCCAGCGCAAAAGTCGTCTTTCCAGCGCCGTTGGGGCCTGCGATCATCCAGCAGGTGGGCGTCATCGTCATGCAAGCTCTCCTGTCAGGTAGGCAGGCAGCTTGGCCTGCCACTCGCTCATCAGAATCAGCGTGCCTTCCACCGTGGTATCCGTGCTTACCAGCTCCAAGTCACCCACGGGCGAGACACGATCCCACTGGAAGTTGCTCGACAGGAAATTCAGCAAATCACGCTTGTAGGCAGTATCCAGGTTGCCACTCAGCTGGTCTCCCTTGGTTTCCAGCGCCACGATGCGCTGGGCGCTGCCGTCCTGCTGCACAGCGAAGATGAAGTCTGGATAGACCTTGGCGCGTTTCCAGCCCTGCAGACCGTACTGCCGCCGGGCCACATTCCGGTGCCACCATGATAGCGTCTCGGTGGCATCCAGATAAACCGCCACGTCACGCTCGTCCTGATTCAGTTCCGCCTCGTACACGGGCGCGAACAAACTTTGTCGCAGCGCGCCGCCGTCCCGGCCCAGCAGCTGACGGGCACCCTCCGGTTCGCTTGTCGCCATGGTGCTTGGCATCTTCCAATTGCGCCCATCCAATCGCAGCCGAAACTGGATGCGGCCTTGCGCCACCTCGTTCTTGAACACCGTTTCGGCCAACATCGTTCGCGCTGCATCCAGGCCTTTGCGCAGTTCTTCTGCAATCAGGCTGGCCAGCTTGCCCAGTTTAGTGCTGTCAAAACCTCGTTCACGCAAACGCGCAATCGTTTTGGCAACGATCTCGCGGGCCACAAATGGATTGGGCACCAAATCAGACACCAGTCGCACCGCATAGGCGGGATCAAACGCCAAAGATTCCTGATTGCGGGCCACCGGGCTATTGGTCAGCAGTTCATCGCCATCGTCGGCCAGTTGAATACGCTGCAACTGGCTCTCAGCCGCCTGGGCGTTGTCGGGAATGCGATTCGCAATGTCCGTCGGATCGAAACCCCGCCAGTCGATGGCGGCCAACACGTCGGTTTCATAGTCCAGTTCCCGAATGTCCTTACCGACCACCCGCAGGACCTTGGGCAAGTAAATCTCGGTCTTGGCAAATGCAGGACGGCGCTGAATAGGTCGAACCGTCAGCCCGCCACCTTGCGTATCCGGCTGTGAGACCTGCAGCACGAGGTCGCCCAAACCATCTTGCTCCAAGCCCGTTTTGATGGCCTCTACCACGTCCTTGGTCGCCGCATGGTGGGTGATCACATAGCACTCGTCCAGCGTGTCAACGCCTGTTTTCAAGGCATATGGCTGGCGCAGGATGCGGCCTACCAGCTGCGTCATGGCCTTCTGGTTGGAACTTGCGGCCAGACTGCACAGCACATAGGCAAAGGGACAATCCCAGCCTTCCTGCAGCGCCTGCTTGGTGATGATGACACGCACACGATTGGTGGGTGACAGTAGATCCTGGTTCTCGGGATCGGCCAGATCGTTTTGCTCCGCCGTTTTGATGGCCACTTCGGCCTCATCGAAGCCCGCCGTGATCAGCCAGTCCTTGACATCGTCAGCATGGATGTGATGGCTTTCACGCTGGTCGCGCCCGGTACGCTCTACCTGCACCAGCATGATTGGGCGGATAGTGCGCCCGGTATCGGCTCGCAGCCGGTCGGCGTCCCTTGTCACGCTATTCAGGCGATCCAACGCGGCATTCAGCGTGGCCCGCCAGTCCGTGCCCTGCCTGGGGTCGAGATTGAGCGGCATCTTGATCATGCCTTCGCGATCCAGCTCGCGGCCCGTCACTTCCACCAGGATGTTGGCATAACGCCCTGGACGGGGGTTCCTGCCCCCACGCGGCTGCACGTCCTGTGGGGTAGCCGACAGCTCCAGCACAAAGCTGTCCGTTGCGCCCAGATAAAAGTCGGCCTCGCGTATTGCTGCCGGGTTCAGGACTTGGCTGGTCGCCATATTGAACAGCACGGCCCCCAAGCTGCGATAGGCGGGCAGGTCCTGGCCCGTCAGAATTTTGTCCAGTTCAATGGGCGCACCCAAGGTGCAGTAGGTGAAGCTGCCGCCCAGGCCCTCTGTCCTGCTTTCAATCGATCTTTCGCCCGTGACGACGAGTTCGCCATCTTTGACTTCTTTTTTGATACGGTCGAACTCATGGCCTTGCAGATTTTCAATGCCTTCGATTCGGTGTAATAACGTTTCGGACGACTTGAGGGTTGAAAACGTCAGGCGTTCACGAAGGAGTTCGGTCTTTTGGGTGCCGTGGAAGTCATAACCGTTGACGACGCGTCGGACGCGTTCGGCTGTCAAGCGATCGGCGTAGTCTTCCATTTCGACCAAGATGAAGCGGCGGTTACCGCCGTCACGCTTGTTGGCTTCCAAGACAGCATGGGCCGTGGTGCCTGATCCGGCGAAAGAGTCCAGGATCAAGGCATTTCTATCTGTCGCCAGACTTACTATTCTGTCGATCAACTGCACAGGTTTTGGATTATCAAACGCGACAGGCTGCCCCATCACATCTCTCAGAACCTGCGCAGCTCTCTCATTGGTCCCACACTCCTCATACGGCCACCACGTCCATATGGTCGCTCCTTCGCTCTCAGATAAGAATTTTTTGAGCCTCGGCCTGCTATCTCCAGATACCCCAAACCAGATTCGTTTATCAGCAGCCAATCGATTAAAGGTGTCTTGCGCAAGGGCCCAACACCTCCCTTCTGGGGGCATAATCTTCCTACCAGACGGTAGCTCTATCTCGTAGAACTGATCCGCCGTAGCGTGCCCAGTTTGCCCAGTCAGATCGACAGACGCCCACTCTCCCCTATGATCGCCATCGGGATTACGATATTCATCAACACGACCTGCGGCAAGCGGCATTCTGTTCAAAGACAATTTACCTTTCACAAGGTCCTTGGCATAAACCGTCACATAATCGTATGCTGGAGACAAGTTTTTTCGTGCATCTGGTGACGTACGCTTCTGCCATGCAGCTGTCGCAACATAATTGCCATCGCCGAAAACCTCATCCATCAGCAAGCGGAATCGATGCTGTTCGTTATCATCCAAGGTGACAAATATAAGTCCGTCATCAGACAGTAACTCATGCAGCAGCCGCAATCTCGGCCACATCATGGCGCACCACTTGTCGTGTCGCAGGCCATCCTCGATGCCAATCGGATTGTTATTCAGCCATTCCCGGATCATCGGGGCATTGACGTTGTCGTTGTAGCTCCAGCCCTCGTTGCCGGTGTTGTAAGGCGGATCAATGAAAATGCAGTCCACCTTTCCGGCGTAATACGGCAGCAGCGCCTTGAGCGCATGCAGGTTATCGCCCTGAATGATCAGGTTGCCATCCAACGACGCCGGGCCTATCCCCTTTTCCGGGTGCGGCACCAGGGGGCGAAACGGCACAGCCAGATGGTGGTTGTAGACGAATTCTTTCCCTTTGAAGCTGAGCGCCGTCATGATCAGCGTTCTCCCTTTTTAAATGGCGGCACACATAGGTGCCTGAATGACAGCGTCAGCCCGACACCGGCAAATAGAGCGTCAGCGCAGCACTGGCCGTGCGCCGAAAGCCAAAACTCTCGTAAAACGCAGCTACCTTCGCATCCTTTGCATCCACGATCAACACCCGCACGCCCATGGTTTGCCGCACAGCCACGGCAAGATTCACCGCGTGGCCCAGTAGCAGTTGGCCGTACCCTTTACCCTGCCGCGCCTGAGACACGGCCAAGCGCCCTACCCGTATCGCGGGCACGGGATATGCTGGTAGCCGCCTGCGATCCTGCTCAAGCATCTCGTGCAGGTGGAGTTGTGCCGCTGACAGAGAGCAATAGCCAAGAATGCGTGTAGGATCAGTGTCGTCCACCAGGACATGCGTGGTAGCGATACCGTCGCGCTGATGCTGTCCGGCCCGGCGGCGTAGGTAATCATCCAGGACTGCGACACCACAGGAAAACCCGACACGGTCATGCCGATGCCCATCCAGGACAACAAAGGCTAAGGCCATGGATCAACGCTGTGCCACAGAGGCGGCGGCATCCATTGCTGCCTTCAGACGCGCATTGGGCTGGAATGGGGCATCCAGCGCCGCCAGGAAGCGGCGTGATTCGGCAGCGGACAAAGTGACTACAGTATCGGCTGCAATGGCGGCATCGGCTTCGCGCAAGACAGCATCGCGAACGAAAGACGACACGGGTAGGCCGCGCAAGGCGGCGGCTTTGGTGATACGGTCTTTGTCACGCGGCTCAAGACGAAAATCCAGGCGGGCGGCGGCAGTAGTCATAATTCATCTCCGATTTGTACGCTATTGTACCGTACAATTTTCCGCGCCAAGGAAATATTTCAAATCAACCGCCGAGCATCTTCACTTCATCACCAGGGCGGTCGCCTGCCTCACCTCATGCTGCAACTTACGAAAGTCCAGCATCATCGCTTCGACATCAGACGGATATGCGCCCTGTCCGCGCTTTTCAGCAAGCCAGAGCTTCAACAAACCCGCCACCCGGCCCAGATCACCAGTCACTTTTACAAGGTCGGCAATAGCCTGATAGTCGGCCTTGGATCGGATCGGTGTGTTCAGGGCCAGCGCCCGAAGGTAGGCTGACGCGGTCATACCCACTGCCTCTGCTGACTCGGTGATCGCTGCTTTTTCCTCCCCTGTGGCCCACACTTCTATCCGTTCTCGGCGGGGTCGCCCCGCCCTTTTTTCCTTCGTACCTGTTTCTTGTTTTGCCATGCTTCTGATCCTGGTTGCGGCAGCGACAGTGTGCCTCGCAGAGCACGATTCCGTCGAGCCACAGGCGAGTAAGAGGCGGTAATGTACGAGTTCATGCGCAGCGTGTACCGGTACATTACACATCTTGCCATCCAGCATCGTGCAACTTAACGATAATCACCACGGGCATCGGGAAAAATTGCCCTAAGTTGCGCTAAATTTCCTTGAATTGCGTTGAATTGCACAAAACAATCAAAAACACCAAAATAATCATCTACATTTGCGCAGAATTGCGCAAAGTTGCCTAGCGGGGGCCAGATATGGCGATCACCTTCAGCCGATACGACACGGTGGACTACCTTGCAACCGAAGCCGATATTGCAGCCTATCTGGCGGCTGCAGAGGAAGACGGCGACCCGTCGGTGATGGCCGCAGCGCGACAAGACGCAGAACGGGCACGCGCTCGGTGGCGATCCCTGACAAGCCACCTACCGAAGGATGATGCCTCTGCCGACAAATCGGAACGCTAAGATCGGCCCCAGGTACACGCCCGAAAACAAACAAAATGAAAGTGTCACTGCCCGGTGGGTAATGTACGGACGCTGAGACGAATCCGGGGGAATTTACCCCATATCGGCGCCGCCGCAGCTATTTCGAGCCTTGCGCAGCGTCCCAGACGCACCTGCAGCCGTACTTTACACACCCGCTTTCACGAGCGACGAACGCCGTGCTTCTTCTTTTGGTGCTCATCCTGCCTTCCAGGCCTACGAAACGCCCTCCCCTCAGCACTGCTGCAGGGCAGTTATCCACATTTTTCGTGCTCTTCTTACCAGTAAAAAGGTATAGGTAAGAATTACAGGTAAAGGTATCGGTTTTAGGGTAGGGGCGATTGCACGAAAAAAGTAGGGGTGATTGCACGAAAAGGTAGGGGTGATCGCACGAAAGGGGTAGGGGCGATTGCACGGGGATAACTTGGCCAATCCACAGACATGCCCACACCCGAATCAGCATCCTCGGCCAGGAGACAAGCACAGGACGATCTTTGGTGCTTCGGTACTCCGGTAACCGGACGGCCCTATCCGACCGAACCTACCGGAAAGCAGCGACGCGACACCGGCGTGGGCGAAGGAGCCAGCTGCACGCCACCGCGCACGATACGCACGTCGGCCTGGGGGTACACCACCAACACCTTCTGCAGCGCCGCCAGGAAACTTTTCTTGAAATCGGTTGCGGCCGTCTTCCCGGTGTATTCCTGGGCGAACTGTTCTCGCAGCGGTTTCCAGTGCAGGAGGGCCCTATGGCCCCCCAGACGATGCAAACGATGGGCGAGCCATGCGTAGACATCCAAAGCTAATGCGGAGCCTCTGAGGGCCTGTAATGCCCTGTTGTCGAGTGGCACCGCGCTTTCCCGCAACTCCCGGTAGTACGGCTCTGACAGAACCATCAAACCCGGCCACAGCGATCGCTGTGTGCTGTCCCGGTCAGCGATCCAGGCATCAAACTGTTCCACGGGCTGGCCGTTGAAGGTTCGGCCCTTGAAGCCCAGTTGCAAGCGGCAGGCTGCCAAGGCGTGCATTTGCGCGCGCAATGTCCGATAGCGGCGACCGCCCATATCCGTGCCCATTGAACGCAGAAATGCAGACGCGCTATCGCCAATCGGAATCTCCCGTGTCCCGTGCCGTACGGCATAGGTCGAAATCCATGCCAACGCCAAACGCGGCATCGCCCCGTACGGAACCAACTGCTGCACCGGCCCCCTGCCCTCGTCCAACCATCCCGCCTGCACGCTAACCCAGGCCGCGCCTGACCGACGCATGAACTCATGGCCTTGCACCTTTGCCCGAGGCAAGCCAACCTGACAGAGAATCGCATGCGTGAACGCCATATCGTCGCCAGCCGGGGGAATGCTGGCGATTTCTATAGATCGTTCAATCAGGGCGCTATCGGCGTCGGACATTAACCGGCTCAGGTGCTTGACAACAGCACCGAGAATGCCGGATAGTGCCTGACAATGCAGTCTACAAAGTATCTTCTATGGTTGACATTGCCATTTTACGGGATCTCTTGACCGAGTCACATTGTGACCCCGCTGTCGCCGACGCTACTCATACGTTTTTGTTGGAATGGGGGCCTTACACCGAGAAGGGAAGCAAATTCTCGATCTACCGCCTATTCCGAGAGCACATAGATCCGGCATGGCGGGAACTGGTGCAACGCAACCCACGCAGCCTGTCCACCAACATCATGGAACTCGCCTGGACCAAGTACACCTTGAGCGCCTTGCAGCCCGGCACCATCCCCGGCAACGATGGGGACATCGTCCAAGGCTCAAACGCAGAAGCCGTACAGCTGTTCACGCAGCGCAGCAGACCCAAGGACTGGAGCGCACTTTCCACAATCGCCCATCACTACCGCATGGATCGGCTAGAGCGATTCCTGTTTTTCGTGCAACACACCAGCCCCAGCAAGCACAATCGAACTTCTGCCGACCAAGTCGTTATTGAAACCATCGACGTACTGCGTTATCTCGCCGAGGCCTGCAGCCTTAAACTTCCCAAACAGCGACCAGACCGACGCTTGACCAATCGGCATCAGAGTTCCATCTGTCGATTCTGCGGCCAGCCCACCGAGGCAGCCGATTTCCGTACACGGGGCAGCGAAGCACTGCGCGGCCTTCCTGAAAATACGCGACTGAGCACCAAATATTGCAGTCGCCACAAATCGAAGGACCCAACATCACCCGCGATGAGACTGGCCTACCAACGTGCCAAGCGCAGCGAAGGCGCGTTCAGTGCGGAACTGAAAAGGCTGTATATGCACAGCCGTCGCTGGTGCACCACGCGCCACAATCGCATCTGTCAGGATGCGCAAGTCTTCGTGGGTGATTTCGGCCAGCTTCAGCTTTCCAAACTTGGCCTTCAATTCGCGGTTGTAGACTGCCCGACGCATGTCACGGGTGGAATCCGCCATTTGGTAGCCCCGCAGCCACTTCTCCGCCCAGGCGTCAAACGTTTTTGCGTCCTTGTCACGGGCTTTCTCGCGGGCTTTCTCTCGTGCCGGTGACTTTCCTTCGGCCAACAGCTGCTTGGCCTCTGCAAGGCGCTCTCGCGCCTCTGACAACGTGATACCCCCTACGCCGTACTGGCCGAAGGTCATCGTCTCCTGTCGCCCGTTGATCAGGTAGTTATAGCGAAAGGAGATCGCCCCCGCCTTGGTGACGGCAACATACAGGCCGTCACGGTCGGGCAGCTTGTACATCCGGTCCTGCGGCTTGAGGTTACGAAGCTTGGTATCGGTCAACATGGCGGGCTTCCTGATCGTAGCTGCGATACCATGATGAGAATTGGCCTAAAAATTATCTATAACGCATTGAATCCAATGGATTTTTGGAAACTTGATACCATGATGTATCCACAACATGGAATCATGGTATCGCGCACGAATCATGGTATCGCCGTCGATAATACCATCGTTCGTACCATGAAAAATTTGTACTTGTAGCTACCCGACAATGCCAGACACTGCTAGGAAAGATAGGAAAAAAGCCCGTGATAACACGGGCTTATGAAGGTTTTTTGCTATGTGGTGCTAGTCCTTGCCAGACGCAGAATCATTCCCACTCAATCGTAGCCGGCGGCTTGCTCGACACATCATAAGTCACCCGATTGATCCCGCGCACCTCATTGATGATCCGCGAAGAGACCTTCTTCAGCAAAGAATACGGCAATTCCGCCCAATCGGCGGTCATGAAGTCCGTGGTCTGCACGGCGCGCAGGGCCACCACATAGTCATATGTGCGGCCATCGCCCATCACCCCCACGGACTTTACCGGCAGGAATACGGTAAACGCCTGGGACGTCAGGTCATACCAGGATTTTCCGGTGGATTCATCCATCGTATTGCGCAATTCAGAGATGAAGATATCATCCGCCCGACGCAGCAAGTCGGCGTATTCCTGCTTGACTTCGCCCAGAATGCGCACCCCCAGACCGGGCCCGGGGAACGGGTGGCGGAAAACCATTTCGGGCGGCAGGCCCAGGGCCAGGCCCAGGTGGCGGACTTCATCCTTGAACAGTTCGCGCAGGGGTTCCAGCAGCTTCAGGTTGAGGGTTTCGGGCAGGCCGCCGACATTGTGGTGCGATTTGATGGCCACCGCCTTGCCGGTCTTGGACGCGGCGGATTCGATGACGTCGGGATAAATCGTGCCCTGGGCCAGCCACTTGGCGGATTTCAGCTTGGCGGATTCCGCCTGGAAGACTTCGACGAATTCGCGGCCGATGATCTTGCGCTTGGCTTCGGGATCGGACACGCCAGCCAGTTTGCCCATGAATTGCTCGCTGGCATCCACATGGATGACGCGGATGCCCAGGTGCCTGGACATGGTATTCATGACCTGGGCGGCTTCGTTCAGGCGCAGCAGGCCATGATCAACGAATACGCAGGTCAGTTGGTCGCCGATGGCCTTGTGGATCAGGGCGGCGGCGACGGAGGAATCGACCCCGCCAGACAGGCCCAGGATGACTTCATCGGCGCCGACCTGGTCGCGGATGCGGGCGACGGCTTCGGCGACGTAGTCGGGCATGTTCCAATCGCGCGCGCAGCCGCAGATGTCCGTGACGAAGCGCGCCAGCAGGGCCTGGCCCTGCAGGGTGTGGGTGACTTCGGGGTGGAACTGCACGGCATAGAAGCCGCGCGCTTCGTCGGCCATGCCGGCGATGTCGCAAGACGGGGTGGACGCCATGCGCACAAAGCCGGGCGGCAGCGCGGTGACCCGGTCGCCGTGGCTCATCCACACTTTCAGCATGCCATGGCCTTCGGGAGTGGAGAAATCCTGCAGGCCGTCCAGCAGCCGCGTATGGCCATGCGCGCGGACTTCGGCGTAGCCGAATTCGCGGTGGTCTGAAAATTCGACCTGGCCGCCCAGTTGCAGGGCCATGGACTGCATGCCGTAGCAAATGCCCAACACCGGCACCCCGGCCTGGAAAACCCCGGCGGGCACCTGCAGCGCGGCCTCGGCATAGGCCGAGGCATGGCTGCCCGACAGGATGATGCCCTTCAGGCCCAGGGCTTGCTGGGCGCGGATGAAAGCGTCGTCCACATCTCCGGGATGGATTTCGCAATAGACGCCGCATTCGCGGACACGCCGGGCAATAAGCTGGGTAACCTGTGAACCGTAGTCCAGGATGAGGATGCGCTGGTGCATGATGGGAAATAAGTAGGGCTGTTCAAGGCGATACTTTAACCCATACCGCCGCTGCGGATCAGGCCGACGCACGGCCTGGATGCGGTTTTTTCCTCTGCGGGGCACGCCGGGTTTGTCGGAAACGCGCCGCTGCCATTACAGTATGGGCATTCTCAATAAAAAAAACGGCTGTCCAATGGTTAAGCACGCGTCGCGGTTCCCCCTGCCTCTGGCCGGTCTGCTGGCGCTGGCCGTCGCCATGGGCATTGGCCGCTTCGCCTTTACGCCGGTGCTGCCCATGATGCAGGCGGACTTGGGCCTGACGCTGGCCCAGGGGGGCTGGCTGGCCAGCGCCAATTATCTCGGGTATCTGCTGGGCGCGCTGCTGGTTACTCACCTGAGTTGGACGCCCGCCCAGCTGCTGCAGCGGGGCTTGTGGCTGGTGGTGCTGACCACGGCCGCCATGGGCCTGGATACTCACTGGGCCGGCTGGCTGGCCTGGCGGCTGCTGGCGGGGGTGGCCAGCGCTTGGGTGATGATCGGGACGGCCGCTTTGTGCATTGCCCGGCTCAACGCCCTGGGCAAGGCCGAGCACAGCGGGATTGTCTTTGCGGGGGTGGGTTGCGGCATCATGTTCGCCGGACTGGCCTGCATGGGCCTGACCCTGCTGGGCGCCCGGGCCGCGTCGGCCTGGCTGTGGCTGGCGGGGGCGGCCTGGGTCGGCTTGCTGGGGGCGTCCACCATGTGGCGCACACCGGAACACGTCCGCGCGGGCGCCGCCGCGCCGGCGCAATCCTCGGGCGGCCAAGGGTCTGCCGCTGTGGACGGGGCGTCCGCAACCGGCCCGGATGCCGAGCCCGGCCCGCCAGCCCGCGCAGGCCGCCCGGCCGCCCCGCCGCTGCACTGGGGCCTGATCCTGTGCTACGGGGTCTATGGCTTCGGCTACATCCTGCCCGCCACGTTCCTGCCCGCGCAGGCCCGCCTGTTGATCCCGGACCCCTGGCTGTTCAGTCTGGCCTGGCCAGTGTTCGGCCTGGCCAGCGCGGCGTCCACCTTGGTGGCCAGCCGGCTGGCCCGGCGCTTCAGCCGTCCACAGATCTGGGCGGGGGCGCAGGTGATGATGGCCGTCGGGGTGCTGGTGCCCGCCCTCTGGCACAGCCTGGCGGCCATCCTGCTGGCCGCCGTCTGCGTGGGCAGCGCTTTCATGGTGATCACCATGGTGGGCCTGCAGGAGGCCCAGGCCACAGTGGGGCCCGCAGGCGCAAAGCGCCAGATTGCCGCGATGACGGCCTCGTTTGCCCTGGGGCAACTGGTGGGGCCGATCTTCTTCAGCCTGACTCACGCCTGGTTCGACGCGCCGCTGGAATTCGCCCTGGCCCTGGGCACGCTGGGCCTGCTGGCCGGGGCAGCCCCTATCTTGCGGCTGCAGGCGCAAAACACCCCGCAAGAAAAAGCAAGCCCATGAACACGCCCCTGATTTACGTTCTGGCTCACTGATCAGCGTCCCGGATCAGTTGTCCGGTGTATTGCTGGATATCGGCGCGGCCAGCCGCTGAACCACCAGCGTGACGAAAATGGCAGCCCCCTGGGCCAGCAGCGCGTCGTCGTAGTCGAATTCCGGGTGATGGCAGGTCAGGCCGTCGTGCCCCAGGAAGAAATACGCCCCCGGGCAGTGATCCAGCAAATAGGCGAAATCCTCGGACGCCATCAGGGGCGTGACGGGATCGACGACCTGGCCCGCCCCCAGCACGGCCTCGGCCGCCCGATGGACATGGGCCACGGGCCCCGCCTGGTTGAGAGTGGGCGGAGAACTGAGCAGGTGGTCGAAACGGATGTCGCAACCATAACCCAGGGCGGCGCCGTCGCAGAGTTCGCGCAGCCGCTGCAAAGTACGCGCCTGGGCTTCGCGCGACAGGGTGCGCACGGTGCCGCGCAGCACCGCGTGGTCGGCGATCACGTTGATGGCGCTGCCCGCCTGAAACTGGCAGATACTGAGCACGGCCGTATCGAAGGGGCTGATATTGCGGCTGACCACGGACTGCAGGGACTGCACCAGCGCCGCGCCGGCCACGATGGGATCGTTGGCCTGGTGCGGCATGGCGGCGTGGCCGCCCAGGCCCCGGATATGGATTTCAAACAGGTCGCAGGCCGACAGGATGGCGCCGACCCGCACGCCGACCTGCCCTGGCCCGATGCAGTTGTTGTTGTGCAGACCGTAGATTTCGTCGCAGGGAAAATCCCGGAACAGGCCGGCATCCACCAGGGCCTTGGCCCCGGTCAGGGGTTCTTCGGCGGGCTGGAAAATGAACACCACGCGCCCGGCAAAATCGGGCTGGGCGGCCAGGTGGCCGGCGGCCCCCAACAAAGTGGCGGTATGGCCATCGTGGCCGCAGGCATGGGCCACCCCGTCATGCACGGACCGATGTCCATGGCTGCCCTGATCCTGCATGGGCAGGGCGTCCATGTCGGCCCGCAGGCCCAGTGTGGGGCCCGCGCCCAGGCGGCCCGCCAGCACCCCGATGACCCCGGTGGTGCCGCCGTAGTTTTCGTGCACGGCCAGGCCCCAGCCGCGCAGCAGCTGGGCCACGCGGGCCGCTGTGCGGTGTTCTTCGTGGCCGAGTTCGGGATGCTGGTGGAAGTCGCGCCGCCAGCCGCGCATGGCCCGGGCCAGATCATCGCTGATCCGCACCCCGGCGGGCGCGGCCGGCGCAGAGGAAACTGAATCCGCCATGGATCAGTCGGCCCGGTAGTTGGGGGCTTCTTTGGTGATCTGCACGTCGTGGACGTGGGATTCACGCACCCCGGCGGCGGTGATTTCGACGAACTCGGCCTGGGCGTGCAGGTCGGCAATGGTGGCGCTGCCGCAATAGCCCATGGACGCCCGCACCCCCCCAACCAACTGGTAGATGATGGCGATGACGCTGCCCTTGTAGGGCACACGGGCCTCAATGCCTTCGGGCACGAGCTTGTCGACGTTGTTGTTGGGATCCTGGAAGTAGCGGTCGGCCGAGCCGTCGGCCATGGCGCCCAGGCTGCCCATTCCCCGGTAGGATTTGTACGAGCGCCCCTGGAACAGCACGACCTCGCCGGGGGCTTCTTCGGTGCCGGCGAACATGCCGCCCATCATGCAGGTGGACGCGCCGGCGGCCAGGGCCTTGGAGACATCGCCCGAGTAGCGGATGCCGCCGTCGGCGATCAGGGGGATGCCCGTGCCTTCCAGGGCCTGGGCCACGTCGGCGATGGCGGTGATTTGCGGCACCCCCACCCCCGCCACGATGCGCGTGGTGCAGATGGAGCCGGGGCCGATGCCGACCTTGACCGCATCGGCGCCCGCTTCAGCCAACGCCCGGGCGGCGGCGGCCGTAGCGATATTGCCGCCGATGACCTGGATGTTGGGGTAGTGTTTCTTGACCCAGCGGACGCGTTCGATGACGCCCGCGGAATGGCCATGGGCGGTATCCACCACAATGACGTCCACCCCGGCCGCGGCCAGTTTCTCGACGCGCTCGTCGGTGCCCTCGCCCACGCCCACGGCCGCGCCCACGCGCAGCTGGCCTTGGGAATCCTTGCTGGCCAGGGGGTGTTCGGTATTTTTGACGATGTCCTTGACCGTGGCCAGGCCGCGCAGCTGGAATTTGTCGTTGACGATCAGCACGCGTTCCAGGCGGTGCTTGTGCATCAGGGCCTGGGCTTCTTCCAGGGTGGCGCCTTCGTGCAAGGTGACCAGCTTGTCCTGCGGCGTCATGATTTCGCGCAGCGACACATCCAGGCGGTCTTCAAAGCGCAGATCCCGGTTGGTGACGATCCCCACCAGCTTGCCGCTTTCGACCACCGGCAGGCCGGAAATCCCGTGCAGGCGCTGCAGCTCGATGGCGTCCCGCACTTTCATGGTGGGCGTGACGGTGATGGGGTCGATGACGATGCCGAATTCGTGGCGCTTGACACGAGCGACTTCGCGGGCCTGTTCATCCGCGCTGAGGTTTTTATGGATGATGCCGATACCGCCTTCCTGGGCCATGGCGATGGCCAGACGGGATTCGGTGACGGTGTCCATGGCGGCCGAGACCAGCGGGATGTTCAACTGGATGCCGCGCGTAAGCTGCGTGGCCAGGCGCGTATCGCGCGGCAAGACCTGGGAAAAGGCAGGCACCAGGAGAACGTCGTCGAAGGTGAGCGCTTTTTTGATGAGACGCATAAACTGTATAGACTCCGGGCAAAGCAGGATTATACGCCGTTAACCCCCCCGGATAAACCCCAATCGGGCCGCGCCGGCGTGCTGTCCGGCTCAAGGCCGGCGATCACGCGGCACAACCCATCAGGCGGCGGCCAGGAGACCGAAGGTGCGCATTTTGCTGGTAGAAGACAACCCGGACTTGGGCGACGCCATCGAAACCAAGCTGAAATCCAGCGGCCACAGCGTGGAATGGGCCCGGGACGGGCGGGCCGCCGCGCGCTGGCTGCAGGACGGCAACTGGGACGCCGTCGTGCTGGACATCATGCTGCCCGGCAAGGACGGCTTCGCCATTCTGCGCGATCTGCGCGAAGCGGCCATCGACACCCAGGTGCTGGTGATCACCGCCCGCGCCGAAATCGAAGACAAGGTCGGCATGCTGGATCTGGGGGCGGACGACTACATGGTCAAGCCCTTCGACCTGCGCGAACTGGAAGCCCGCCTGCGGGCCTTGCTGCGCCGAGCCTCGGGGCACAGCAGCAGCCTGATCCACTACGGCCCCCTGGCGCTGGACAGCAGCAGCCGCAGCGTCACCCTGGACGGCAAGCCGCTGGAACTGGGCCGGCGCGAATTCCGCCTGCTGGAAATCCTGCTGGCCCGCCTGGGCCAGACCGTCCATAAAGAACGTCTGATGAACCAGCTGTTCTCGCTGGATGAAGATGTCTCGCTCAATGCCCTGGAACTGCAAATCTCGCGCCTGCGCAAGAAACTCGCGCACACGCCCATCCGCATCACGACGGTGCGCGGCATTGGCTACCAGGCCGACAACGATGTCGCGTAGGCCGTTTTCCATCCGGCGGCGCATCCTGCTGGCCGGCGTCGGCGTGCTGCTGGTGCTGTCGCTGGGGATTTACGCCTTCTTGCAGGACTATGCCAGGCGCTCGGCGGATCAGGCGTTCGACCGGGTGCTGGCCGCCTCGGCGCTCTCCATCGCCGGGGCCATCCGCCTGGAAGACAACCACCTGACCGCCGAGCTGCCCTACGCCGCCATGGCCATGCTGTCCAGCCAGCAGCGTGTTTTCTACAGCATCCGCGATCCGCAGGGCGTGCTGGTGACCGGCTATGAGGATCTGGACGGCGGCATGCCGCTGGCCCGCTCCGCCACGCCCGTTTTCACCAACCATCACTACCACGGCGATGCGCTGCGCGTCGCCACGCTGGGCCGGCTGATCAGCTTCAACCGCCAAATCCGCTGGATCACCGTGCGGGTAGCCGAGACCCGCGAGGCGCGCGAGGCCCTGGCCGCCGAAATCCTGCAGCGCGGCGCCCTGCCCCTGCCGATCATGACCATCGTGGCCTTGCTGCTGCTATGGATCGGCATCAGCCGGGCGTTCCTGCCGCTGCGCGGCCTGGAACGCGAACTGCGCCACCGCCTGCCGGAAGATCTGGCGCCGCTGCGCAGCCCGGCCCCCCGCGAGGTCACCCGGCTGGTGGATGCCGTCAACGGCTTCATGCAGCGTCTGCAAGTCATGCTGGACATGCTGCACAACCTGCTGGCCGATACGGCCCACCAGGTGCGCACGCCGCTGGCCTCGCTGCGCGCCCAGGCCGAGGTCGCCCTGGATGAGCGCGACCCGCAGCGACTGCGGGAAAGACTGCACCGCATTCTGCGCAACGCAAGCAGCGCCAGCCTGCTGATCAACCAGTTGCTCATGGACGCCACCATCACTCACCGCCTGGGGTCGCGGGCACAGGACGCCATCTCGCTCGATGAAGTGCTCCACGAAGTCCGCCAGCGCATCGGCACCCGGGACGCCCCCCGGCTGCGGATCGCGCAGGCGCCCGCTTTGCAGGGCGCGCGCCTGCGCGGCGACCGCATCGCCCTGCGCGAAATGCTGCTCAATCTCATCGACAACGCCCTGCGCCACGCGCCCGACGGCCCGGTGACGCTCGACCTGCGGCCCGCCGCCGGGCAGCTGCTGCTGCAGGTCGCCGACCGGGGGCCGGGCATCCCCGAGCACGAACAGGCCGAGGTTCTGAAACGCTTCGTGCGCGGTGCCGCCGCCCAGGCCACGCCAGGATCCGGGCTGGGGCTGGCCATCGTCCAGTCCGTCGTGCAAAGCCACCAGGGCACGCTGCGCCTGCGCAACCGCCCGGGCGGCGGCTTGCTGGTGCAAGTCAGCCTGCCGCTGGAACCCGCCGACCCTCCGGCGCCCCGCAAAGACCGCCCGGCGCCCCGCAAAGGGACGGTATCCGGCATCGGCCTGATCGTCTGCGCCGCCCTGGGCCTGGCGCTGGCCATGCCGGACAGCGCGCAAGCGCAGACCAGCCGCTACCCCGCCCCGCTCGCCGAGGCCCGCACCCTGACCATCGCCGGCCCCACCGACACCCCCGTGTTCGCCATCCTGGCCAAGGCGTTCCAGCGCAGCCATCCGAACATCGGCATCGTCTACCACGAACGGGGCAGCCAGCAGCTGTACGAGCAAACCCGGGCGGGCACGCTGCCGGCCAGCGACCTGCTGATCAGTTCGGCGGCGGACCTGCAGCTGCGTCTGGCCAACGATGGCTACGCCCAGGCCTACGAATCCGCCTGGACTCAGCGCCTGCCGGAGTGGGCCAACTGGCGCGCCGAGGTCTTCGGTTTCACGTTCGAACCCATCGTGATGGTCTACAACACGGATCACTACACGGCGGCCACGGCGCCCCATTCGCGCACCGAGCTGTTGCGCACCCTGGAACAACAAGGCCCCTATGCCCGCATCGGCACCTACGACATCGCCGCCAGCAGCGTCGGCCACCTGCTGGCCACCCAGGACGAGATGATCTCCTCGAATTTCTGGGGGATGGCCAATGCTCTGGGACGCGCCGGCGTGCGCCTGGCGGCCGACACCCGGGAAATCCTCGACCTGATCCAGGCGGGACAGCTGGATCTGGGCTACAACATGCTGGGATCCTATGTGCGCGCCTATGGCCCGCGCTACACCCGGCTGGCGGTCATCGTGCCGGACGACTACCAACTGGTTCTGGCGCGCTCCGCCCTGATCCTGCGCACCGCCGCGCAGCCCCAGGCGGCCCAAGCCTTCGTCGATTGGCTGCTGTCGCCCACGGGCCAGCAAGTCATCGAGACTGAGGCGGCCCTGGGCGCCCTGCCCGAGCTCATGGCCGAGGACGATGCGCCCCCCGAGCGCCGGACTTCCGCCCTGATCCGCCCCATCGCCCTGAATCCCACCCTGCTGGTGGGCCTGGATCAGCAGCGCCAGGCGCGATTTCTGCAGAACTGGGCGCGGCTGGTGACCGACACGCCGAACCGGCCCGGGGCGCCGCCCGGCGGGCCGGCGATGACAGGACGGTGACAGCAAGGCTCCCTAAGATGGTTCGTATGCGCCGATGCATCATCGGCACAAGACGAAAAAACCACACGGAGACAAGCATGCGATATCCCGCCTCGCGCACCATCCTGTACACCGCCATCCTGTCCGCCATGATGGCCGGCACGGCACTTGCGCAAACGGCCCCGGACGGCTATCCGGCCGATTACCAGCAGATCATCGACGGCGCGAAAAAAGAAGGCAAGGTCATCATTTATTCGACCACCGACACCAAGGCCGCCAATCCGGTCATCCAGGATTTCGAAAAAGCCTACCCTGGCGTGAAGGTCGAATACAACGACATGAACAGCACGGAACTCTACAGCCGCTACCTCAGCGAACAAGCGTCGGGCAGCAACAGCGGCGACGTGGTCTGGAGCTCGGCCATGGATTCCGCCATGAAGCTGGCCACCAGCTACGCGGCCAGTTATCCTTCTGTCGAAATTCCCGCCCTGCCCGCCTGGTCGGTCTGGGAAAACAAGGCCTACGGCACCACCTACGAGCCTTCCGTCTTCATCTACAACAAGCGCCTGCTCAAGGAAGACCAGGTGCCCAAGACCCACGCCGAATTCGCCCGCCTGGTGTCCGGCGACACCAGCCAGTTCAAGAACAAGGTCACTACCTACGATGTGGAGAAATCCGCCGTGGGCTTCATGCTGGCCGTGCAGGACAAGCTGAACGACCCCGACTACGAAAGCTTCCTCAAGGGATCCAGCGCGGCGGGGCTGGTCGTGCAATCTTCCACCGGCACCATGATGGAGCGCGTGTCCTCGGGCGAAAACCTGCTGGGCTACAACATCCTGGGCTCCTACGCCGAAACCCGCGCCCAATCCGACCCCGGCCTGGGGGTCGCCTACTCCACCGACTACACCCTGGTGGTCTCGCGGGTGGCCTTCATCAGCAAGAACGCCCTGCACCCGAACGCGTCCAAGCTGTGGCTGGACTACCTGCTGTCCAAGCGCGGTCAGGACGTCCTGGCCAACCAGGCCAATCTGGCCTCGGTGCGCAGCGACATCGAGGGTGACAACGACGTGGCCGGCATGACCCAGAAGCTGGGCGATGCACTCAAGCCCATCCCGGTGAACGAAACGCTGCTGGAATACCTGGATCAGAACAAGCGCCTGGAATTCATCAAGATGTGGCGCGCCGACACCGGCAAATAAGCCCGTCCCCGCGTTTTTCCTCGCCAAGCCCGCACCCCGCGCCGCCTGCCTGCCGGCCTGTTTCGACACCCCGGACAGGCCGGCGGGATCCCGGCGGCCGGTGCGGCATCCTCCACGAATCACAGGATATCCGCCATGTCTTTCCTGCGCCTACGGCGGCAGTCCATGCCGCGCGGGCTGGTGGTGCTATTGACCGCGCTGGCGATCTACCTGCCGCTGTCATTCATCATCGTCCAAAGCTTCCTGTCGGAGCCGTTTTTCATGCCCGACAAGCATGTCGGGCTGGACGCGTTCCGCTTCATCTTCGCCGACCCGGATTTTTACAGCGCCCTGCGCAGCGGCTTCTTGCTGGCGTTCGGCCTCATTGTCATCGCCGTACCGCTGGGCGGCATCCTGGCCTTTCTGGTCTCGCGCACCGACCTGCCCGGACGGCGCTGGATACAGCCGTTGATCCTGGTGCCGGTGTTTGTCTCGCCCATGGTGCTGGGCTTCGGCTACGTGGTGGCCGCCGGGCCGGTGGGTTTTTTCTCCACCTGGGCCCAGGACATTCTGGGGTTCACCCCCTGGAACATCTATTCCCTGCCCGCCATCATCCTGATCGCCGGGCTGACGCACGTCCCTTATGCCTACCTGTATATTTCCTCGGCCTTGCACAGCCTGGGGTCGGACGTCGAAGAAGCCGCCCGCAGCACCGGCGCCAGCCCGCTGCAGGTCATGACCGCCGTCAGCCTGCCCATGGTGCGCCCGGCGCTGTCCTATGCCTCGGTGCTGCTGTTCTTCCTGGGACTGGAAGTCTTCGGATTGATGCTGGTGCTGGGCGACCCGGAAGGCCACCTGGTGCTGTCCACCTATCTGTACAAGCTGACCAACAAGCTGGGCATCCCGTCCTATCACCTGATGGCCGCCGTCGCCATGGTGCTGATCGCCTTCACCATCCCGCTGGTGATGCTGCAGCGCCGCCTGCTGGCCAGCGCGGCGCGCTATGCCACGGTCAAGGGAAAAGTCACCCGGCCGCGCGTGCTGCCCTTGGGCAAATGGCGCTGGGTGGCGGGCGCGGTGGTCGCCCTGTGGCTGTTCGTGGCGATCATCGTGCCGCTCACCGGCGTCGTCCTGCGCGCCTTCGTGACTAACTGGGGGATCGGCATCTCGCTGACCGACGTGTTGTCCATCCGCGCCTTCCAGACCATCTGGGAGCAGCCCACCCTGATGCGCGCCATCTGGAATTCGGTGCTGATCGGCGTGATCGGCGGGGCGCTGGCCGTGGCCTGCTACACCGCCATCGCCCTGGCCAGCCACCGCAAGCGCGACCATGTCACGCGCTTTCTGGACTACAGCGTGCTGATCCCGCGCGCGGTGCCCGGGCTGCTGGCCGGCCTGGCCTTTTTGTGGATTTTTCTGTTCATCCCCATGTGGCTGAAAGATTCCCTGGCCGCAGGCTGGCTGTCCGTGCTGCCGGGGGCCTTGTGGATGCAGGAACACTTGGTCGAACCCCTGCGCAGCCTGCGATCCACGATCTTCAGCGTCTGGCTGGCCTATTCCGTGGTCTGGATGGCCTATGGCCTGCGGCTGATCTCCAGCACCCTGCTGCAGGTGTCGCCTGAACTCGAAGAAGCCGCCCGCAGCACCGGGGCGCGCCAGGCCCAGGTCACGCGCCACATCACGGTGCCGCTGGCCCGCTACGGCCTGATCGGTTCCTGGTTGCTGATGTTCCTGATTTTCGAGCGCGAGTATTCCACCGGCGTCTACCTGCTGACCCCCGGCACGGAAACCATCGGCTCGATGCTGGTCTCATTGTGGGCGACCGGCGCCATCGACATCGTCGCCGCCCTGTCCTTCATCAATATCCTGCTCGTGGTCGTCGGCATGGGCGTGGCATTACGTTTCGGAGTCAAGCTCCATGATTGAACTCACTGTACAAGACCTCTATCTGAACTACGGCGCCAATCCGGTGCTCAAGGGTGTCTCTCTGGCACTCAAAAAAGGGGAAGTCGTCGCTCTGCTGGGATCCTCCGGCAGCGGCAAGACCACGCTGCTGCGCGCCATCGCCGGTCTGGAACAGGCCAGCGAGGGCCGCATCACCATGAACGAGCGCGTCCTGTTCAATGGCCAGACCAAGGAAGAACTACCCGCCGAACACCGCGACCTGGGCATCGTCTTCCAATCCTATGCACTGTGGCCGCACAAAACGGTGGCCGAGAACATCGCCTATCCACTGAAGCTGCGCAAGGTCAAGACGGCCGAGCAGCAAGCCCGGGTGCAGGAGATACTCGACCAGCTGGGCATGGGGCACCTGGGTGCGCGCTATCCCAACGAACTCTCCGGCGGCCAGCAGCAGCGGGTGGCCATCGGGCGCGCCCTGGTCTACAACCCGCCGGTGCTGCTGCTGGACGAACCACTGTCCAACCTGGACGCCAAGCTGCGTGAAGAAGCCCGCGCCTTCCTGCGCGAACTGATTCTGCGCCTGGGCCTGTCGGCCATCATGGTGACCCACGACCAGGCCGAAGCCATGGCCATCGCCGACCGCATCCTGCTGCTGCACAATGGCAAGATCGAGCAGCAAGGCACCCCCCAGGAAATGTACGGCGCGCCCCGGACGCGGTTTTGCGCCGAATTCATGGGCAGCAACAACCAGCTGCAGGGCAAGGTCGCGCAGGCGGCCCCGGATCAGGTGACGATCCAGGGGGCCAATTGGTCGATCACCGGCAAGCCCATGGGGGCCTTGAGCCCCGGCCAGGATGCCGTGGCCATCATCCGCCTCGAACAAGTGCGCCTGAGCGACACGCCGTCCGCCAACAGCCTGTGCATGCCGGTGTCGGCCAGCATGTACCTGGGCGACAAATGGGAATACCTGTTCCGCCAGGGGGGCAGCCACGACCCGCACAGCCTGACGCTGCGGGCCTATGGGCGCGAGGAACGCACGCCCGCCGACCCCTGCTACCTGAGCCTGCCGCCCGCGGCGGTGTGGGTGTTCCCCGCCTGATCAGCCCAGCGACACCCGGGCATTGCGGAACATCCGCATCCACGGGGTATACCCCCCGTGGGCGGCCTGCTCGGCCCCCTGATCCGCCGGCCCCCACGGGGCCGGCCGCCAGGACATGGCGACATTGCGCGTGACGCGCTCGGGGTGCGGCATCATGGCGGTAAAACGGCCATCCGCCGTGGTCACCGCCGTCAGGCCGTCCGGGCTGCCGTTGGGGTTGGCCGGATAGGCCTGGGTGCGCGCCCCGCGATGATCCACGAAAGCGGCGGCGGCCAGCACCTGGGCGGCATCGCCCTGACGGCTGAAGTTGGCAAAGCCTTCGCCGTGGGCCACGGCAATGGGGGCGCGGGTGCCGGCCATGCCGCTGAAGAAAATGGACGGAGAATCCAGGATTTCCACCAGCGACAGGCGGGCTTCGTATTGTTCGGACACGTTGCGCGTGAAGCGCGGCCAATGCTGCGCGCCGGGAATCATGTCGGCCAGGGCGGCCAGCATCTGGCAACCATTGCACACCCCCAGGGCAAAGATGTCCGGGCGGGCGAAATACGCCGCGAACTGATCGGCCAGGGCGGCATTGAAGCGGATAGTGCGCGCCCAGCCTTCGCCGGCCCCGAGCACGTCGCCATAGCTGAAGCCGCCCACGGCCACCAGGCCCTGCACGGTGTCCAGGCCGATGCGCCCGGACAGCAGATCCGTCATGTGGACATCCACCGCATCGAAGCCGGCCACGTCGAAGGCCCAGGCCATTTCGACCTGGCTGTTGCAACCCTGTTCGCGCAGGATGGCCACCCGGGGCCGCACCCCGGTGGCGATGAACGGCGCGGCCACGTCTTCCTGGGGATTGAACGCCACCCGGGCGGACAGGCCCGGATCTTCGGTATCCAGCCAGGTGTCGTGCTGGGCCTGGGCGCAGTCGGGATGGTCGCGGCGCGCCATGATGCGGCGCGTGGTCTCGCTCCAAACCTGGCCCAGTTCGGACAGCGGCCGGTGGTACAGGATGGCGCCGTCGCGGAACACCTGAAGTTCCTGGCGGCTGTTGGGCATGCCCACCACATGGGTGATGGCCGACAGGCCCAGCTGGCGCAGGTGCTGCAGAATGGCATCGCGGTGAACGCGCGGCACCTGCAGCAGCCAGCCGGCTTCTTCATTGAACAGCGCCGTCAGGTTGTGCTCGTGGTGCAGCACGGCCACCTGATCATTGCGGATCTTGTAGTCGCCCGCATCGGCCGTGACGGGGTCGATGGTGAGCATGTCCAGGTTGAGCGACAGGCCCAGCCGCCCCGCAAAGGCCATTTCGGCGGCCGCCGCCAGCAGGCCGCCGTCGGAGCGGTCGTGGCAGGCCAGCACCCAGCCGCGCGCGGCCAGGTCGCGCACCGCCAGAAAGGCCGTGCGCAGCAGATTGGCATCGTGCATGTCCGGGGTTTCGACCCCCATGCCGCCGGTCACCAGCCCCAGCACCGAGCCGCCCATGCGCTGGCGGCCTTCGCCCAGATCCAGCAGCAGCAGGACGGAATCCCCCGCATCGGCGCGAACTTGCGGCGTCAGCGTGGCGCGCGCGTCGGCTACGGGGGCGAAAGCCGTCACCACCAGGGACACCGGCGAGACCACTTGGTGATCCCCCGACTCGTCCCGCCAGGCGGTGCGCATGGACAGGGAATCCTTGCCCACCGGAATGGACAGGCCCAGGGTCTGGCACCAGTCGCTGACGGCGGACACGGTGTCGAACAGAGCGGCGTCCTGGCCCTCGACCCCGCAGGCGGCCATCCAGTTGGCCGACAGTTTGATGTCTTCCAGCCGCGCCACCCCGGCGGCGGCCAGGTTGGTCAGGGCCTCGGTGACGGCCATGCGGCCGGAGGCGGCCGGATTCAGCACGGCCAGCGGGCTGCGTTCGCCCAGGGCCATGGCTTCGCCCGCCACGCCTTCGTAGTCGCGCAGGGTGACGGCGCAATCGGCCACCGGCACCTGCCAGGGGCCGACCATCTGGTCGCGGGCCGTCAGGCCGCCCACGCTGCGGTCGCCGATGGTGATCAGAAAGGACTTGCTGGCCACGGTGGGGTGGCGCAAGACGCGCTCGACGGCGTCCGCCAGTTCGATCCCGGCCAGATCCAGCGGCGCGCCCCGCACGGGGGCCCGCCGGGCATCGCGCTGCATGCGCGGCGGCTTGCCCAGGATGACGTCGACCGGCACATCCACGGGACGCAGCCCCTGCGCCGGAATCTCGCCGGGCGCGCGATCCAGGCCGGGCAGGCCTTCGCCCAAGGTCACTCGCAGGCGGCGTTCTTCGGTGGCGATGCCCACCACGGCATAGGGGCAGCGCTCGCGCTCGGCGATCCGGGCGAAGCGATCCAGGTCGGCCGGCAACAGGGCCAGGACATAGCGTTCCTGGGATTCGTTGCTCCAGATCTCGGCGGGCGACAGGCCGGATTCCTCCAGCGGCACGCGCCGCAGTTCGAACTCGGCCCCCCGGCCCGCGTCGTTCACGAGTTCGGGGAAAGCATTGGACAAGCCGCCCGCGCCCACGTCGTGGATGGCCAGAATGGGGTTGGCATCGCCCTGCTGCCAGCAGCGGTCGATGACCTCTTGGGCGCGGCGCTGCATTTCGGGGTTGCCGCGCTGCACGGAATCGAAATCGAGCTGGGCCTGGTTGGCGCCCGCCCCCATGCTGGAAGCCGCCCCGCCGCCCATGCCGATGCGCATGCCGGGGCCGCCCAGCTGGATCAGCAAGGCGCCCGGAGGCAAGGGGTCTTTGTGGGTCAGGCGGGCGTCGATCTGGCCCAGGCCGCCGGCCAGCATGATGGGCTTGTGGTAGCCCCAGCGCACCCCGTCCACGGTTTGCTCGAAGCTGCGGAAATACCCCAGCAGATTGGGGCGGCCGAATTCGTTGTTGAAGGCGGCCCCGCCAATCGGCCCCTGGATCATGATGTCCAGCGGCGTCGCGATGCGGGCCGGGGCGCAGGCGGCGTCCTCCCAGGGCTCGGCGGCGTCGTCCACGCGCAGGGCGGACACCGTGAAGCCAGTCAGGCCAGCCTTGGGTTTGGAGCCGCGCCCGGTGGCGCCCTCGTCGCGGATCTCGCCCCCCGCCCCGGTGGCGGCCCCCGGGAAAGGCGCGATGGCGGTGGGATGGTTGTGGGTTTCGACCTTCATCAGGATGTGGCTGGTGATGTCCTGGCGGCGGTACAGGGTGTCGTCGGCCCCCGCCGCCTGAAAGAGGGACGCCGCCCCCCCCGCCATGACGGCGGCATTGTCGGAATAGGCCACCACCGTGCCTTCGGGCTGGGCCGCGTGGGTGGCGCGGATCATGTCGAACAGCGTGTGCGGCTGCGCCTGGCCGTCCACGGTCCAGCGGGCATTGAAGATCTTGTGGCGGCAGTGCTCGCTGTTGGCCTGGGCGAACATCATCAGTTCGACATCGGTGGGGTCGCGGCCCAGGTCTCGATAGGCGCGCCACAGGTAGTCGATTTCATCGTCCGACAGAGCCAGGCCCAAGCGGACATTGCAGTCGGCCAGGGCATCCCGGCCCTGCGCCATGACCGGCACCGTCTGCACCGGCTGGCCGGATACCGGCGCGAACAGGGCCTGGCCATCGAAATCGGCCGGCGCCACGGTTTCGGTCATGCGGTCGTGCAGGCAGGCGGCCAGGGCCTGCCGCTGGGCGTCGTCCAGCTTGTGGCTGCCCAGCAGGCGGCGTTCCAGCTGCACGGTATAGCACACGGCGCGTTCGATGCGCAGCACCTGGGGCAGACCGCAGTGGCGGGCGATGTCCGTGGCTTTGCTGGCCCAGGGGGAAATCGTGCCCAGGCGCGGCACCACCAGAAACTGCAGGGCCTGGCGATCCGGCGCGGCGGGCGCGGGCTGGCCATCGTCCAGCAAGGCCCGCAGGCGCTGATGGTCGGCGTCGGAAAGATCGCCGTCCACCCCCACGAAGTAGCAGGACTGGGCCACGATCGACGCCACGGGCAGGCCGCGCTGGGCGAAAAGACGCAAAAGGCCTTGCTGGCGAAAATCGGACAAGGCGGCAGAACCGGAAATCTTCAGGACGGTGGTCACGGCGAGGGGCCCAACAGTGGAGAATCCTGTATTTTACCGGGATCGGCGCCCCCTGCCGCGGAAAACCCCAGGCCCGTGTTCGGCATGGCCGGCGGACGCCTGGATCAAACGGCACCCGCCACGCCGGCGCGCCGGCGCGCCTGGGCGGCGCTTTCAGGCATCCGGGTACGTGACCGCCAGGATGTCGAGTTCCTGCACCCCGGCGGGCGTGCGCAGCGTGACGGTATCGCCTTCGTGCGCCTTGATCAGCGCCCGCGCCACGGGCGACACCCAACTGATGCGCCCGGCCAGGGGATCGGCCTCGTCCACCCCCACGATGGTGACGGTGGTCTCCTGGCCCTGGCTGTCGCAATACTGCACCGTGGCCCCGAAAAACACCTGATCCCGATTGGGCTGCAAGGCGGGATCGACGACCTCGGCGGCCGCCAGGCGGCGCGTCAGGAAGCGGATGCGCCGGTCGATCTCGCGCAGGCGTTTCTTGCCGTAGATGTAGTCGCCATTCTCGGAGCGGTCGCCATTGGACGCCGCCCAGGAAACGGTCTGCACCACGTCGGGGCGCTCGGTATTCATCAAATGCATGAGTTCGTCGTGCAAGGCCCGGTAGCCCCCGGTGGTCATGTAGTTCTTGACCCCCGCCGGCAAGGCGGGCGGATCGGGCAGATCGTCGTCCTCGTCGTGGTCGGATTCTTTGACAAAGGCTTTGTTCATGGCGATTCCTGTATCCAATCGGCCCACACCGGCGTCAGGCCATCGGGCAGGGGCGGCATGGCCCCCAGATCCACCCGGCCCGTGCCGGGGGCGTGAAAATCCGACCCGCGCGAAGCCTGGAAGCCGTATTGCCGCGCCAGGCGGGCGTAGCGCTGGTATTGCGCCGGGGTATGGCTGCCGGTGACGACCTCGATGGCCTGCCCCCCCAGGTCTTTGAATGCGGAGAACAAGGCATCGTGCTGCTGGGGCGTGTACTTATATCGCCCGGGGTGGGCAATCACCGCCTTGCCGCCCGCAGCCAGTATCCAGGCCACGGCGTCTTCCAACAAGGCCCATCGGGTGGGCACGAAGGCGCGTTTGCCCTCGCCCAGGTAACGGTCGAAGGCTTGCTGCAGGGATTTCACGTGACCCGCCTGCAACAGGTGCCGCGCAAAATGCACCCGGCTGATGAGATCGGGGTTGTCCACATACTGCAAGGCCCCGGCGTAGGCGTGCTCGATCCCGCAATCCGCCAGCAAGGCGTCCAATTGATGCGCCCGGGCGAAGCGGCTGCGGCGGATGTCCGCCAGGCCGGCCTGCAGCGCCGGGTGATCCGCCTGGATGCCCAGGCCCACGATATGCACGGTCTTCTGGCAAAACGTGGCCGAGATTTCGATCCCCGGGATAAAGCCCATGCCCAATTGGCCGGCCGCCTGCGCGGCCTGCGCCAGGCCGCTGGTTTCATCGTGGTCCGTCAGGGCCCACCAGTCCACCCCGTTGGCGCGGGCCCGCGCGGCCACTTCGGCCGGGGCCAGGACGCCATCGGACTGGCAGGAATGGCTGTGCAAATCAATATTCAACGACATGAAATCTCTCTTGACCGGGGAAGCCGGCATCCTGCGCCCGCAGGCCGGCCCCCGGCGATGCCCAGGGCGCTCGTCTAATCCGCCAGCAAAAACCGCCGGATCGCGTCGATCTGATCCGGGCTGCGCAGCGTGGGGGCGTGGCCCACGCCGGCAAACTCGACGCTGCGGGCCCGCGGGTTGCGCGCCAGCATGTCCTTCAAGGCCGCCGCCGGCAGGATATCGGAATCCGCGCCGCGCAGCACCAGCAACGGCATGGGCAGGTGATCCCAGGCCTGCCACAGCAGGGTTTCCGCCGCGTCCAGGGCCTCGGGCGTCTGCAGGGCAAAGGGCTGGGCCATGCGCAGATCGTAGTGTTTGATCCATTGGCCGTCCTGCTCATGGAACACATGCTCGGTCAGGGCGGCCCAGCCGTCCGCGTCATGCGGGCCAAAGCCCTGCGACACCGAACGGACATAATCCACGGCCTGCGGGAAGCGGTCGAAACGGATATCCTGGCCCACGTAATCGGCGATGCGCGCCAGGCCCTCGCGGTCCAGAACCGGGCCGATGTCGTTGAACACCATGCGCCCCAACGGCACATCCGGGGCGGCCCCCAGCCCCCAGGGCCCGCGCGCGGGCCGCAGCAGCGGCGAAGCCACGGCGGCCCCGGCCAGGCCCAGGCCGATCAGCCCGCCCATGGACGTGCCCAGCCAATCCAGCCGCGCCGGATTCAGGCGGGCAATCAGGGTGACCATGTCCGCCACATACTGCGGCACCACGTAGGCGGCGGGATCGGCCAGCCAATCGGATCGGCCCCGGCCCGCCACGTCCGGGCACACCACCCGGTAGCGGTCTTGCAGGGCCCGCGCCAGCAGGTCGAAATCACGCCCGGTGCGCGTCAGGCCATGGACGCACAACAAGACATGGTCGTTGTCTGGATCGCCCCATTCCCAGTACGCCATGCGGTGCAGGCCGGCGGCGCTGGCGCAGGTGACGGAATGAAGGCGGGGGGCGGCGGGCGAGGACATGGGAAGACTCCTTGTGGCAACAGGCTTGCCTTGATAAAGGGCTTGCCTTGATTGTAGCCAAGCTGGCCGCCCCGTCGCCGGCCAGGCGCGGCGGCGTCATCCCGCACCGCTTGCGGCGCATCTGCAAAACAGCCCGCCCGCGCCCTGAAGCGCGTGGCGGGCTGTGCGCCGCTGTGGTGATCCGCCGTCAAATGTGCAAGGCCTGACCCAGGGCCCGCAACGCGGCTTCTTGAATGGCCTCGCCCTGAGTGGGATGGGCGTGGATCGTGTGGCCCACATCTTCCAGGCGGGCGCCGAGTTCGATGGACTGGCCAAAGGCCGCCGCGAACTCGGAGACCCCCCGGCCCACGGCCTGCCAGCCCAGAATCAGGTGGTTGTCGCGCCGCGCCACCACCCGCACAAAGCCATCGGCGGATTCGAGGGTCAGGGCGCGCCCGTTGGCGGCCAGCGGAAACACGCCGTCCAGGGCGTCGATGCCCGCCGCCTGCGCCTGCTGGGGCGACAGGCCGCAGGTGACGACCTCGGGGTCGGTGAAGCAGACCGCCGGAATGGCGGCGGGCACGAAGTGCCGGGTCTTGCCGGCGATCTGTTCGGCCACGCACTCGCCCTGGGCCATGGCCCGGTGCGCCAGCATGGGTTCGCCGGTGAGATCGCCAATCGCCCAGACCCCGGTCATGGACGTGCGGCAGCGGTCGTCCACCCGCACCGCCAAGCCGTCCATGTCCAGCATCAACGAACTGAGCCCGAAGCCCCGGCTGCGGGGCCGGCGGCCCACCGCCACCAGAATCTGCTGGGCAGCCAGGAGTTGCTCCTCGCCCTTGGGCGGCTGGATGCGCAGGCCCTTGCCGTCTTCGGCCAGCCCCAACACCTGGGTCTGCAGGTGCAGCCCCACGCCCAGGGACTTCAGCGCCTTGTGGACAGGCTTGACCAGGTCGGCGTCATAGGCGGGCAGGACGCGATCCTGGGCCTCGATGATGTCGACCTTGACGCCCAGCTTGCGGTAGACCGTGCCGAGTTCCAGCCCGATGTAGCCGCCGCCCACGACCGCCAGGGACTTGGGCAGTGTCTTGGGCGACAGGGCTTCGGTGGACGAGATGACCGGCCCGCCGAACGGCATGAACGGCAAGGCCGCGGGCTCGGAGCCGGTGGCCAGCAGCAGATGTTCGCAGCGGATGCGCTGCGGCGCGCCCGCCTTGCCTTTGGCCACGGGATCGACGTCCACGGTCTTGCCGTCGACGATGCGGGCCCAGCCCTGCATCACGGTGACTTTGTGCTTTTTCAGCAAGGCCGCGATGCCGGTGGTGAGTTTTTTGACGATGGCGTCCTTCCAGGCAATGCTGCGATCCAGGTCGAGGGCCGGTGCCTGAACCCGGATGCCCAGGGGCGAATCGCCCGCATAGCCCTGCAGGGCGTGGAACTGCTCGGCCACGTGGATCAGGGCCTTGGAGGGAATGCAGCCGATGTTCAGGCAGGTGCCCCCCAGGGTGGCCCCTTCGACCAGCACCGTGGGAATCCCCAACTGGCCGGCCCGGATGGCGGCCACATAGCCGCCAGGCCCCCCGCCAAGAATCAGCAAGGTGGTTTGAATGGGATTGGACATGCTGGGTTACTCCACAAACAACAGCGCCGGGCATTCCAGGTAGCGCCGGATGCACTGGATGAATTCGGCGGCGTGCATGCCGTCGACCACACGATGATCAAAGGACGAGGACAGGTTCATGAGCTTGCGCGCCACCACGCGGCCTTCCTGGAAGACGGGCCGTTCGACCACCCGGTTGACGCCCACGATGGCGACCTCGGGATGGTTGATGACGGGCGTGGAAACAATCCCCCCCAAGGCCCCCAGGCTGGTCAAGGTGATGGTGGAGCCGGTGAGCTCGTCGCGCGCGGCCTTGCCCTGGCGCGTGGCCTCGGCCAGGCGGGCCACTTCGGCGGCGCACGACCAGAGATCCAGGGTTTCGGCGTGATGCACCACGGGCACCATCAGGCCGGCGGCGGTCTGGGCCGCCACCCCCAGGTGCACCGCCCCGTATTGGGTGACGACCCCGGCCTCGTCGTCGTAACGCGCATTGATCTGCGGATATTCGCGCAGCGCCAGCACGATGGCCCGGGCCAGGAACGGCAGCAGGGTCAGCTTGCCGCGCTGGGTGCTGTATTGGGCGTTGAGCCGCGCCCGCAGGGATTCGAGTTCGGTGACGTCGATTTCCTCGACATAGGTGAAATGCGGGATGCGGCGCTTGGACTCCTGCATTTTCTGGGCGATCTTGCGCCGCAGGCCGATGACCGGCACCTGGGTTTCCTCGTCGTGCGACTGGTACAGCGTGCCCGTGGTGCGGTGCGACGTGGCATTGCGGTCGCGGGCCAGCCAGGCGTCCAAGTCGCCATGGGTGATGCGGCCGGCCGGCCCGCTGCCCGGCACGTACTGCAGGGTAATACCCAGATCCCAGGCGCGGCGGCGCACGGCGGGCGAGGCCAGGGGCCGCTGGCCCGCCGTGCGGGCGGGCGCGTGCGCGGTCGAATGCGGCGCGGCGGGCCGCTGCGCATCCGCCACCGGGGCGGCGGCGGACACGGCAGGCGACGCGGGGCTGGCCTTGGCCGCCACGCCGGCCTGAGCGGACGACGGCGGCGCGGCGGCGGCGCGGGCCGCCGGCACGGCCGGCGCGGCATCCGCATCGGCCGATGCCGCCGCTGCCTGAGCGGCGGCCGGCTGGGACGCCGCCGTCCGGGTCTTGAACGTGTGCGCGTTGCCCTCGCCTTCGACCTCCAGGCGGATGAGCTCGGAGCCCACCGCCATGACTTCGCCCACCTGGCCGCCCAGGGCGGTCACGCGGCCCTGCACCGGGGACGGCACCTGGACGGTGGCCTTGTCCGTCATGACGTCGGCCAGGATCTGGTCTTCGACCACGGCGTCGCCCGGCTGCACGTGCCATTCGACGAGCTCGACTTCTGCGATGCCTTCGCCGATGTCCGGCATCTTGATGATATGAATACCCATTATGCCTCCCGGAACGCGCGTTTGAATGCCTCGGCCACCCGTTTGGGGCCGGGGAAATAAGCCCATTCATGCGAATGGGGATACGGCGTGTCCCAGCCCGTGATGCGCTCGATCGGGGCCTCCAGGTGATAAAAGCAGTGTTCCTGCACCAGGGCGCAGAGTTCTGCGCCGAAACCGCCCGTGCGCGTGGCTTCGTGCAAGACCACGCAGCGGCCGGTCTTGCGCACGGAATTCAGGATGGTGTCCAGATCCAGCGGCCAGATGCTGCGCAGATCAATGATGTCGGCCTCGATGCCGGCCTCCTGGGCGGCGACCTCGGCCACGTAGACCATGGTGCCATAGGTGATGACGGTGAGTTCGCGGCCTTCGCGGTACAGCGCCGCCTTGTCCAGCGGCACGGTGTAATAGCCTTCCGGGACATTGCCCAGGGGGTGCTTGGACCACGGCACCACGGGCTGGTCGTGGTGGCCATCGAAGGGGCCGTTGTACAGGCGCTTGGGTTCGAGGAAGATGACCGGGTCGTCGTTTTCGATGGAGCTGATCAGCAAGCCCTTGGCGTCGTAGGGATTGGACGGCATGACCGTGCGCAGCCCCGACACGTGCGTGAACAGGGCCTCCGGGCTTTGGCTGTGGGTCTGGCCGCCGAAAATGCCGCCCCCGCAAGGCATGCGGATGGTCAGCGGCGCGGTAAAGCCCCCGGCCGAGCGATAGCGCAGACGGGCCGCTTCGGAGAAAATCTGGTCGGCGGCCGGATAGAAATAATCGGCGAACTGAATTTCGACCACGGGCCGCAGGCCATAGGCCCCCATGCCCACGGCGGCCGCCACGATGCCGCTCTCGGAAATCGGGGCATCGAACACCCGCGGCTGGCCATACTTGGCCTGCAGGCCTTCGGTGCAGCGGAATACCCCGCCAAAATAGCCGACGTCTTCGCCGAAGATGACGACGTTGTCATCGCGCTCCAGCATGATGTCCATGGCCGAACGCAGGGCCTGGATCATGGTCATGGGGCGCGTCTTGAGTTTTTTCTGTTCCATGATTACACCCCCAGTTCCTGGCGCTGGCGGCGCAGGTGTTCCGGCATTTCCTTGTAGACGTCTTCGAACATGGTGGCCACGCTGCTCGTGCGCCCCGTGGCCAGCGTGCCGTGGGCTTCGGCCTTTTTCTGGGCCGCCACGACTTCGGCCTCGCAGGCCTTTTGGGTTTCCTGGTGTTCTTTCTCGGACCAGAGGCCGCGCTGGATCAGATATTGCTCGAAGCGGTCGATGGGATCGCCCAGGGGGAAGCGCGACCAGTCGTCGGCGGGGCGGTACTTGGAGGGATCGTCCGAGGTGGAATGCGGCCCGGCGCGGTAGCTGACCCATTCGATCAGGGTAGCGCCGTGGTTGTTGCGCGCCCGGTCGGCGGCCCAGCGGGACGCCGCATACACCGCCAGGAAATCATTGCCGTCCACCCGCAGCGAGGCCACGTTGGAGCCGATGCCACGCGCCGCCAGCGTGATGCCCTCGCCCCCGGCCACCGCCTGAAAGGTGGAAATGGCCCACTGGTTGTTGATGACATTGAGGATGACCGGCGCCCGGTACACATTGGCAAACAACAGGGCGGTCTGGTAGTCGGACTCGGCCGTGGCACCGTCGCCGATCCAGCCGCAGGCGATGCGGGTATCGCCCTTGATGGCCGAGGCCATGGCCCAGCCGACCGCCTGAGGCATCTGCGTGCCCAGATTGCCCGACAGTGTGAAAAAGCCTTTTTCGGGCACGGAGTACAACACCGGCAGCTGGCGGCCCTTGAGCGGATCTTTGTCGTTGGAAAAGATCTGGCACATCATGTCGAACAGGGGGTAGTCCTGGGCGATCAGCAGGCCCTGCTGCCGATAGGACGGGAAATGCATGTCGCCATCGCGCAAGGCCAGGGACTGGCCGATGGCGATGGCTTCTTCGCCCAGGCACTGCATGTAGAACGAGGTTTTTTTCTGGCGCTGGGCGATGACCATGCGCGCATCGAAGACGCGGGTCTTGATCATGGCCTGCATGCCGCGCCGCAGCGTGTCGTCGTCGGGGATATCCTCGGCCCAGGGGCCCTGGGCCTGGCCATCGTCGTCCAGCACGCGGATGAGCCCCAGGGCCAGGTCGCGCGTGTCGTAGGGAATGGTGTCGATGGGGGGTTTTCGGGCCGCGCCTGCCGGCTGCAGCCGTAAATACGAGAAATCGGTCGCCTGACCGGGACGCCCAGAGGGCTCTGGAACGTAGAATTTCAGGGGTGTCTGTGTCATGGTCGGAACAATCTTTTGGATTTGCCATTAACCCGCGGGCGGGCAATTGTCGTCTTGTGGACGGCTGGCGCATCATCGCCGATCTTGCGATCCAACACAAGAGCGGATTAACCACTAGTGCCCTGCCCGGCGCCGGGGCTTGAAGCCGAATGCGCCGGACAAACCATCAGGGGCGCTGCCCATGCCAGTACCGCCGGGACGACTCCAGGACACTGTACAACGACAGCCCCTCCGCGCGCGACTGGGCATTTACCCCGCCCTGCCAATCGGTGCGCCAAAGGCGGGCGCCGGCGCGCCGCCAGCGCCGGGCCACGGCATCGGCGGGATGCCCGTGGCGGTTCCATCGGCCCACCTGCATGATCACATGGCGCGCGGCAACCGCCTGGACAAAGGCCGCCGAAGACGAGGTGCGCGAACCATGGTGGGCCGCCACCACCACATCCACCGGCGTCAGGCCGCGATCCACCAGCCTGGCTTCGGTATGCGCGTCGATATCGCCCGTCAGCAGCAGGCTGTGATGGCGGCCCCGCACGCGCAGCACGCAGCTGCCGGCGTTGGCCTGCGCGCCTTTGCGTTCAGGGCGCACGTCCAAGGGCCACAAGAACTCGAAGTGCACGCCATCCACCTGCCAGCGGCCGCCAAACTGGCAGGGCGTTGCCGCCAACGGCTGTAACGCGGGGCCGGCCTGCAGCAGGCGGGCCTCGCGGCGCAGCCAGCGATCCAGGTCGAACGAACTGAAACTTTGTTGCACAGGCAAGCCCGCCAAGACGCTGCGCACCCCGCCGGCATGATCCAGATCCGCATGGGACACAACCAGGACATCCAGACGCCGCACCCCCAAGGCCCGGGCGGCCGGCAGCACCGTATTGGCCCCTTCATCGCGGTCGCGCGCATGGCGGGGGCCGGCGTCAAACAAAAAGGCATGCCGCGCCGTGCGGATCAGCAAGGCGCTGCCCTGCCCCACATCCAGGGCATGCAAATCCCACTCGCCGTCCGCCGGACGAGGCGGCGACCACAGCGCCATGGGCAACAGGGCCAGCCAGCCCAGACGGCGCCAGCGGGAAACATGGGGACAAGCCGCCCACTTGGCCCAAGAACGGCTCGGGAGACCGGCAGGCCATAAAGCGACCGCCACGCCGGCCAGCGCCAGCCCATACAGCCCCATCGGGCCGGCGGCGACCGGCAAGGTAGGCAAGGCCGCCAGCCACACGGTAGGAATCATCAGGCCTTCCAATACCGTATGCGCCAGCCAGGCCAAGCCCGCGGCCACCGTCGATAGACCGGGGATCACGGCGCACGCGGCCAGCAGCAGCGACAAAGGCGTGACCAGCAACTCAATCAGCGGGATGGCATAGGCATTGGCCAGCGGCGACACCAGCGAGACCTCATGAAACATCCAGGCCAGCACCGGAGCCAGGGCCAAGGTGATCGCCCCTTGCACGCGGGCGGCCAGGCGCAGGCCCCGGGCCATGCGTTGCCAGCGGGCGGCCGATGCCGACAGCGACGACGGCAATGGCGACGACGGCGCGGGCGGCGCGATCCGCGGCGTTTGAGCGGCCACGCCGCCGTCACGATCCAGACTCACGGCCAACAGCACCCCGACCGCCGTGAACGACAGCCAGAATCCACTGGCCAGCACCGACCAGGGATCCAGCGCCACCACGGCCACGGCGGCCAGGGCCAGCACCCGGGGGCCGCTCAAGCGCAACTGCAGCGCCTGCGCCCCGGCCACCACCGCCAGCATCATGAAAGTGCGTTGCGCCGGCACGCCCCACCCCGCCAGCAGGCAGTACAGCCAGGCCACGACCAAGGCGGCGCAAGCCCCCGCCCGGCGCGCTGGCCAGCGCTCGGCCAGCAGGCGGCCCCGCCAACTGACACGCCGCCAGGCCCACGCCATCGACAATCCGCCCAGACCGGCCAGCATGGTGATGTGCGAGCCTGAAATCGACACCAGGTGGGTCAGGCCCGTGCGGTTGAACACGGCCCAATCGGCATCGTCCATGCCATCCTGGTCGCCGATCGCCAGCGCCCGCAACACCGCCCCATAGCGCTTGCCTTCCAGGTGCGGCGCCATGGCCTGGCGGATTCGATGGCGCGCCCGATCCGCCACCGTGGCCAGGCTGTGCCACGGCTCGTCGCGCAGATAGCCGGGCTGGCCGCGCACCGTGCCGCTGGCCCGAATACCAGCGGCAAAGACATGGCCTTCATAATCGAAGGCCGCCGTATTTTGCGCCGCCTGGATGGGCCGCAGCACCAGGGCCATGCGCCAGACCTGGCCCGCATGAATCTCGGGAAACGGCGGATCGGCCGCCCGGGCCGCCGCATAGGGGCTGCGCCACCCGGCGGCGGGCCAAGTGACCACGATCCGGGCGGGCACCCCCGCCGGGTGGGCATCCAGCACATCGGCCTCGAAGCGGATGCGGTCGGGCCGCAGGCGCGGCAGACCCGCCACGCGCAAAGTCACCCGGGACACACGATCCACATTGCCCGGGGCCAGGGCCTGATCCAGGCGCTGCTGCGCCCACAGGCTGGTGGTGACGGCGGCCAGCCAGGCCGCCAGCAGGCACAGGCCCGATAATCGGGCCATACGCAACAGGCCGCTGAAACGGCCTGTCCCGCCACCGCCTGTCCCGCTACCTTGGCGCAGGCCATATCCAGCCCCGGCCAGCAACGCCAGGGGCAATAATCCCCAGGACAATAATCCAGGCCACCCCGGCAGCTCGGCCTGCCGATGAATCAGCATCACCCCCGATAAGCCCGCGGCAACGATCAAGCGCCCCTTCATCGTGTGTCTCTGTCTGCCTGAGTGGAAGAAAGCACACTACGCCAAGGCGACAGGACAAATCCAGGGCCATGGGATCAATCCGTCGCGCGGCCACCGCCCTCGGATTGGTGCCGCGCCTGCGACATCACGTCAGGGTAAGGGCAAGGACTGCCGAGCGTCATTCCCCCGCCAGGCGCGGCAGCACGCGCTGCGCATTTTCCGCGCATTGGGCGATCACGGCGTCCGTCGGGCTGGCCCGCAGCGCCGCCAGGCAAGCGGCAATGCGGGCGATTTCGGCAGGTTCGTTGCGGGCGGGCGCGCGCCGGCCCTGGTCATCGCGCCCCAGCCAGGCGGGGGCCATGTCGGGCGCGTCGGTCTCCAGCACCAGCGCGCTGGCGGGCAGTTGGGCCGCCAGGCGGCGGATCTGCAAAGCCCGGTCGAACGTCAAGGCGCCCCCCATGCCCAGCGCGAAGCCCAGGCCGAGAAACTGCCGAGCCTGTTGAAAGCTGCCATTGAAAGCGTGGGCAATCCCGCCGATGGGCGGCTGGCGGCGCAGATATTTCAGCAGCGTATCCTGGGATCGGCGCCCATGCAGCAGCACGGGCAGGCCGAAGCGCCGGGCCAGGGCCAGTTGCGCCGCATACACCTGTTCCTGGCGGCTGCGCGCCGCCGGGCCGCTGCGGGCGGGGACGAAAAAATCCAGGCCGATTTCTCCGATGGCCACCAGCCGGGGGTCATCGCGCCAATTCATCAGGCAAGTTTCCAAGGCGGCCAAGTCCGACGCTTGCGCCTCAGCCACGCACAAAGGATGGATACCCAGGGCATAGCGCCCACCGGGCCAGGCCCAGGCCAAATCCCGAACCGTCTGGAAATTCCGGCGGCCCACGGCGGGGATCACGATCCGCCGCACACCGGCCGCCTGCGCCCGGGCCAGCACCGCCTGGCGATCCGCGTCGAATTCGGCGGCATCCAGGTGGCAATGCGTGTCGATCAGCATCCCGCCGCCTGCAGGCGGCCCGCCTGCATTTCCAGCTGCCGGTGCGCCAGCGCGGCCAGGGCCGGGTCGTGCGTGACGATGATGAAGGCGGTGCCCAGATCCTGGTTGACCCGGCGCAGCAGGGTGAACATGGCATCCGCCGTGTGGCGATCCAGATTGCCCGTGGGTTCGTCGGCCAGCACGCACGCCGGCTGGGTGACCAGGGAGCGCGCCAAGGCCACGCGCTGGCGTTCACCGCCGGAAAGCTGCCCCGGAAAATGCGTGGCCCGCTGGGACAGGCCCACCTGATCCAACAGCTGCCGGGCCTGCTGGCGGGCCGCCGCCCGCCTCATCCGGCGCACGATCAGCGGCATGGCCACATTGTCCAGCGCCGTGAATTCCGGCAGCAAGTGGTGAAACTGATACACAAAGCCCAGGGACTGGTTGCGCAGGCGGCTGCGCTGGCGTTCGGACAGGCCGTCGGCCGCCTGGCCCGCCACCCACAAACGGCCCTGATCGGGCTGATCCAGCAGGCCCAGCACATGCAGCAGCGTGCTTTTGCCGGAGCCCGACGCCCCGATGATGGCCAGCATTTCGCGGGCATGCACCGTCAGGCTGATATCGCGCAGCACATCCACCCGCCCCGTGCCCTCGTCGTAGGTCTTTTGCAGATGTTCGGCGCGCAGCACCGGCGCGGCTTGGGTCGGGGCATCAGTCATGGCGCAATACCTGGGCGGGCTGCAGGCGCGAGGCCCGCCAACTGGGATACAGGGTGGCCAGCAGGGACAAGGCCAGCGACGTCAAGCCGATGACGGTCATGTCGCCCAGCTGGGGATTGGAGGGCAGCTCGCTGATGAAATAGATTTGCTGCGGCAAGAACTGCACCCCGATCAGATGCTCGATCCAGGGCACGATCACATCAATATGGTAGGCCACCAGGGCGCCCAGCAATACGCCGGCCGCCGTGCCCACCACCCCGATCAAGGTGCCCTGCACCAGGAAGATCCGGGCGATTTCCGCGGGCGTGGCCCCCAGGGTGCGCAGGATCGCAATGTCGGATTGCTTGTCCTTGACCGCCATGACCAGGGACGACAGCAGATTGAACGCGGCCACGGCCACGATCAGGGTCAGAATCAAGAACATCATGCGTTTCTCGGTTTGCACGGCGGCAAACCAGGTGCGGTTGTTTTGCGTCCAATCGGCGGCGCTCACCCCCGGCGGCAGGACGGCCAACAGTTGGCGGGCCACCACCGGGGCCTGCTGCATGTCGGCGATGCGCAGGCGCACCCCGCTGGTTCCGCTGTCGCGGAACACGCGGGCGGCGTCTTCCACATTGATAAAGGCCAGGGTGGCATCGTATTCGTAATAGCCCGAGGCAAAGACGCCCGAAACGGTGAATTGGCGCATGCGGGGCGAAAACCCGGCGGGCGAGATCGACCCCTGCGGCGCCAGCAGCAGCACGGTATCGCCCACCCGCAGGCCCAGGGACTGGGCGATCTGGCTGCCGATGATGACCCGATATGCCCCGGGGGCCAGGCTGTCAAGCGTGCCGGATTCCAGCTGGTCGCGCAAGGCCGACACCCGGGGCTCGGTGGCGGGGTCGATGCCGCGCACCTGCACCCCGCTGAACGACTGGCCCCGGGCCAGCATGGCCTGCGCCGCCACGAAGGGCGCGGCCCCGCGCACGGCCGGATCGGCCTCGGCCTCGCGGGCCAGCGCCTGCCAGTGATCCAGCACCTGCTGGTGCGGCACCCCCGGCCAGTACAGTTCGATGTGCGGCAGCACCGACAGCATGCGGTCGCGCACCTGGGTCTGGAAACCATTCATGACGGACAACACGACGATCAGGGCCGCCACGCCCAGGGCGATGCCCGCCATCGAGCTGGCCGCCACGAACGACACAAAGCGGTCGCCCCGGCGTCCGCCCCGGCCGGTGCGCGACAGGCCCGCATAGCGCGCCCCTATCCACCATTCATAACTCATGTAAACAGCCTTTGCCGGCGTTTGACTTTACAATCCCGCCATGCATATTGTGATCCCCGGGGCCTGGCCCGATCCTGAAGTCGCCACCGAACTGGCCCCACATCTGGCGCAGCGCGCCCCCACCCTGGCCCATTGGCTGGCCCGGGGCAAACCCGCCATACAGCCCAGCCCGGCGGCGCAAACTTGGTGCACCCCGCTGGAACACTGGCTGCTGGACGCGCACGGATTCGTGCCCGCGCAAACCGAGCATCTTAGCGCAGGTCTGGGCCCTTTGCGCGCGCCCGCCCTGGACGACGAACCCGTCTGGCTGGCCGAGCTCATCCACATGGCCCCCTCGCGCGACGGCGCCGCCCTGCTGCCCGCGGACACGCTGGCCGTGACCGCCGAACAAGCCGACGCGCTCTGGGCGTCGGCCCAGGCGCATCTGGAAGACGGCCTGCGGCTGGAATCGCTGCACACCCCGCACACCTGGCGGGTGCGCGGGCCCATCCCCCCGGCCCTGCCCTGCGCCAGCCCGGCGCTGGTCGCCACCAGCGCGGTCAACGACTGGTGGCCCCAGGACGCCGCCGCCCAGCCCTGGCGGCGGCTCGTCAACACACTGCAGATGGCCTGGTTCGAACACCCCGTCAACCAGGCGCGCCAGCGCGACGGCCTGCCGCCCATCAACAGCCTCTGGCTGTACGGCGGGGCCCGGCCCAGCCAGTTGACCACCGCCCCGCCCACTGACCTGCGCCTCCTTTCCGGGCTGCAGGATCTGGCCATCGCCCAGCGCTGGGGCGAATGGATCGACGCGCTGGCCCAGCTGGATCGGCAATTGGCCCCGCTGGCGGCGCAGCGCCCCGCCCTGATATTGACAGGGCGCGACCGCTTCGTCACCGTGCAGGCGGCCGGCGGCTGGCTGGCCCGTTTCAAGACCCAGGACTGGAGGCGCTGGTGGTGCAGCCGCTGATTCGCCCGCGCCGCACCAACCGCCCCGCCACCCAGGCCCTTGCCGAATCCGGCGTCCACCCCCTGCTGGCCAGACTGTGGGCGGCGCGCGGGCTGACCCAGGCCGCGCCCGCCGATTGGGCGCACCTCATCCCCCCGGCCCGCCTGACCCAGGTCGAGCACGCCGCCGGCCTGCTGGCCGACGCCATCGCCGCGCAGCGGAAACTGCTGGTGGTGGCCGATTACGACTGCGACGGGGCGACCGCATGCGCCGTGGCGGTGCGGGGGCTGCGCCTGATGGGGGCGCAGGTGGATTTCCTGGTGCCCAACCGGTTCGAGACCGGCTATGGCCTGTCGCCCGCCGTGGTGCGGCTGGCCTGCAGCCACCCGGCCGGCCGGCCCGACCTGCTGATCACGGTCGACAATGGCATCGCCAGCGTCGAAGGCGTGGCCGCCGCCCAGGCCGCCGGCATGCAGGTCATCGTCACCGACCACCATTTGCCCGGCGACACGCTGCCCCAGGCCCTGGCCATCGTCAATCCCAACCAGGCCGCCTGCGCATTTCCATCCAAGCATCTGGCCGGCGTCGGCGTCATTTTTTATGTTCTGCTGGCCCTGCGGGCCGAGTTGCGCACGCGCGGGGTGCTGCCCCCCCGGGGCGGCCCCCGGCTGGATGCCCTGAGCGATCTGGTGGCGCTGGGCACCGTGGCGGACGTCGTGCGCCTGGACGCCAATAACCGCCTGCTGGTCGGCCAGGGCCTGAAACGCATCCGTCAGGGGCAAATGCAGGCCGGCGTGGCCGCCCTGTTCACCGTGGCGGGCCGCGACCCCCGCCAGGCCAGCACCGCCGATCTGGGATTTTCCCTGGGGCCGCGCATCAATGCCGCCGGCCGCATGGCCGACATGGGCATCGGCATCCAATGCCTGCTGGAAGACGACCCCGACCGCGCCCTGGCCCTGGCCCGATCCCTGGACGACATCAACCGCGAACGCCGCAACCGCGAATCCACCATGCGCGACCAGGCCCTGGCGCAGCTGAATCTGCAGCCCCCGCGCCAGGCCGCCAGCCTGTGCGTCTGGCAGGCCGACTGGCATCCGGGTGTCATCGGCCTGGTGGCCTCGCGCCTGAAGGAAACCTACTGGCGGCCCGTCCTGGCCTTCGCCCCGGACGACGAGGCCACCCTGCGCGGCTCGGGCCGCTCGATCCCGGAAGTGCATTTGCGCGATGCGCTGGATCTGGTCAGCAAGCGCCTGCCCGGGGCGATCCTGCAGTTCGGCGGCCATGCCATGGCCGCGGGCCTGACGCTGCGGCGGGCCGCGTTCGAAGACTTTACCGAACAGCTGGATCAGGCGGTGCGCACACTCAGCGGCCAGGAGGCGTTCGAGCCCTGCCTGGAAACCGACGGCGCGCTGGAGCCCGCGTATTTTTCGGTGGAAACCGCAGCCATGCTGGCGACGCATGTCTGGGGCGCGGGCTTCGCCCCCCCGCTGTTCCAGGATACGTTCCAGGTCATCCACCAACGCGTCCTGCAGGACAAGCACCTGAAACTGTTCCTGGAACACCACGGCCAGCGCCTGGACGCCATCTGGTTCAACCACGCCGACCCTCTGCCCGAGCGCATCGAGGCGGCCTACCGCCTGGAACGCAACACCTGGGGGGGGCAGACTCGCCTGCAATTGCTGATCGAGCACGCGCGCCCGGCCTGAACCGGCACGCGGGCCGGACGCGGCCGGGCCGGGCCGAGTCGCGCCCGGCCCGGCTTGCTTCAGGCGGCGGGCCGCCGCGAAGACAGCACAATGCCGCCGATGATCAGCAGAAAAGCCACGGCATGGTAGAAATGCGGGCTTTCGGCCAGCAGGGCCGAAGACAGCAGGGCCGCGATCAGCGGGGTCAGGTTGTTGAAAAAGCCGGCCAGGGTGGGCCCCACCCGCTGCACCCCCGCGCCCCAGCAGCGAAACGCAATCACGGCGGGGCCGATGGCCACGAAGGCCACGGCCAGCAGCAAAGGCGCGCCCCACGCCACCTGCCAGTCAGTCAGCCGCCATTCCAGCGCGGCGAACAGGCCCGACCAGGCCGCCCCGTACAGAACCTGGCCCAACAAAAACCCGGCCCAATGCGCGCGCACCGGCGCATCGGCCGGCACCCGGGTCAGCTGCCAGCTGTAGAACGCCCAGATGACGGTGGCCAGCACCATCAGCAGATCGCCCGCCACGAACCGCAGCGCCAGCAGCTGCCCCCACTGCCCATGGGACAGCACGATCGCCACCCCGGCCAGCGAAAGCGCCGCGCCCAGCACCTGGGCGGGCCGGATGGCCACCCCGTAGCACAGGCGGCCCACCAGCATCATCCACACCGGCATGCTGGCGGCCACCAGCGTGACATTGACCGGGGTGGACGTATGCAGCGCCAGGTATTGCAGCGAGTTGTACAGCCCTACCCCCAGCAGCCCCAGCAAGGCATAGCGCGGCCAGTCGCGCCAAATGGCGCTGTTGCGCTGCAGCACCCGATAGCCCAGGGGCAGCAGCAACAGCAGCGCCGTCGCCCAGCGAAAGAAATTCAGCGTCATGGGCGGCACCAGATCGGCCACGGCCCGGCCCACCACCGCGTTGCTGGCCCACATGGCCGGCGGCACCAGCAGCAGCGCCACAGTGCCGGACGTCAATCGTTCATTCATGCCGCATCCAGGAACGGGTTCATACACCCGAAATTCTAACCGTCCCGCGCATTCGCCCGGTTTTCATGCCAAAAGCATGTCAAAAGTCTTGACATAATACTGTTTCAAGCCTTAAGATAAGGGCTTGTTTCATCAGCGGTTTTCAGCACTTGCCGGGTTGCCGGCTGTCTTGCCAGGCATTGCGCCTGCTGCCTTTGGGGGCGGTTCTGCCCCCGTCTGAACTCTGATCGCCCCGGTTCTCGCGCCTGTCCTGCCGCCAGGCCGGGCGGCATGGGCCCGCTGGTTCAATCACCCTTCACCGGAGTCACCATGGCCAAAGAAGAACTACTCGAAATGCAAGGATCTGTCACTGAAGTCCTGCCGGATTCCCGCTTCCGCGTGACGCTGGACAACGGGCACCCCGTCATCGCCTACACGGGCGGGAAAATGCGCAAGCATCACATCCGCATCCTGGCGGGCGACAAGGTCACCCTGGAAATGTCCCCCTACGATCTCAGCAAGGGGCGCATTACGTTTCGCCACCTCAACCGCCCGGCGGGCTCGGCCCCCGTGCAGCGCCGCCGCCACTGAGGCGCCCGGATATCGGCGCAATAAGGCCCGGCACCGCCCGACAGGCGGTCAGTGGCAATCCGGCACCGCCTGATCCAGATACACCTCGAACGCAATCGACTTCGCCTGCTGCTGCGCCAGTTGCCGCAGTTGGCCGGGCGCCACCGCCTGGCGCAAGGCGCGGGCGGCATCGTCCGGCAAGTCCGCCCGTGACAGCTGCGCCAGCGTTGCCCGCCGGTACGGCGCCAGTTGGGCCGAAAACTTTTTCCATTCCGGGAACTTCAACAGCTGGCGCAAGAAATCCTCGTCTTGCACCGCCGCATCGCATTGTCCGATCCGCAAAGCCAGCAGCGCATCGGTCGCCGAAGGATAAACCTGCTCGATGGCCCCCTGGCGGGCGGCCAATTCGCCCACATACCGGCCATCGGCGCTCAGGCACACGGTGCGCCCCGCCAGATCGGCCCAGGCATGGATATCCGTATCCGTGCGCATGATGGCCATGGGGCTGGCCGACCAGTCCAGCGGCTCTCGGCGCACGCCGGGCGGCAGGGATGCCTCCGCCGGCCACACCCCCACCCAGCCATCCAGTGCGGCCTGCCGCAGCTGCGCCGCCGCCTGATCCCGATCTACCGCCCGCAAGTCGGCCGCGCCGCCGGCCTGGCCCGCCAACACCTCGATGCGGGCCGGGGTGCGATCCTTGGCCCCGGGCACCGGCGCGGGCGGCAGGCCGGCCACGCCAAGACGCCAGGGCGCGACCGCCTGGGCTGCTGCCGGGACGGCCTGCGCCGCCGCCGGGCACGCCGCCCCCAACAAGCCGGCCAACGCGGCCGCCTTCAGAAAAGCCCCGGGGCGCAGCGGCCGGCGGGAAGTCCATAAGCAAGAAAAATCAGGCATAGGGGTAGACGGACGCCGCCGTGTCGATCAACAAGGGCCGAAGCCGCAGGTCGGCAAAATCAGACATATTGATAGCGCAGCACGCTGCGTTTGATGTTTTCCAGAAACACCTGGTCGATCAAAGTCGCCAGGATGGCAATGGTCAGGATATTGGCCATGACGCCGACCATGTCGGCGGTCTCGCCGGCATAGGCCAGCGAACGGCCCAGCCCCTGGCCGAAGCCAATCAGCATCTCGGCTGAAATCAAGGCCCGCCAGGCATTGCCGAAAGCCAGCTGGGCCCCCGTGATGAGTTCGGGCATGACGGCGGGCAGATACACCCGGCGCACCATGTCCCAGGGGCCGGCCCCCATGACGCGCGCGGCGGACACGTGGGTCTGCAACACGCTTTCAGTGGCATTCATGACGGACAAGGCGGCCGGAAAAAACGCCGCCAGGGCCACCACCACGATCATCGGCACATTGCCAAAGCCCATCAGGATCAAGAACAGCGGCACCCAGGCGATGGACGGGATCGACTGCAGAATGATGATGGCCGATTTCAGCACCTCGCGGAAAAACAGCAACAGCCCGCCCGCCAGGCCAAAACCCACCCCGAACAGCAGGGCAAAGCCATAGCCCACCCCCAGGCGGCCCATACTGCCCGCCAGCACGGCCCGGAATTCTCCGGTCTGGACATCATTCCACAACCGTTCGAGCACCGCGGGCACGCCCGGCATCAAGAAATCCGGCAGGGTCCAGGCCGCCATCTGCCAAACCAGCAAAATGGCGGCTATCGCCACCGCCATGGCCACTTTACGGGCGGCGGGAGAAACGCGTTTACTTGTGCTCATAATCAAGAAGAAGGCCGGAATCGTATCCGGCCCGGGTTTCGAGGATGTCAGGGACAGCGATTATCGCATCCCCGCCCGACACGCCGTCACAGCTTGCGCGTCTGCTGCCATTCGAGGTCGACAATGGCGCTGACATCAAAAGGCTGGCCGTCCTTCGTTTTCAGCGCGCCGCGCGCCTGCATGATGTCGGCGACTTCCTGCATACGGCCCAGATCCTTGGGGCTCAGGGCCGGGCTGAAAGTCTGCGTCTGGATGGCTTTGCTGATCACCTGTTCGCGCGGCAGCTCGCCCTGCTTCAGGGTTTTCAGTGTGGGCTCGGCAATGAAGTAGCTGGCAATCAGCTTGGCTGCTTCATCGGGCTTGTCCTGCAGCAGCGCGATGGCCTCGGCCTGGGCATCCAGGGATTTCCAGACCAGATCTTTTTTATTTTTCAGCGTATCGCCCGACGTGATGGTGACCATGCAGGGGAAAGGCCAGACTTCGCCGATTTCATAGATTTGGCTGACCGGCGCAATCAGCTGCGCAATGCTGGCCTGGGGCTCGAACAAAAAGGCCGCATCCACGCGCTCGCCCACCAGCGACTGCACCGCCACCTGCGGGCTGACCCCCATGATATTGACGTCGTCCACTGTCAGGCCCGCGTCCTTCAGAACCACGCCGCGCAGGACGGTATCGGCCGTGCTGCCTTCTTTTTGAGAGGCCAGCGTATGGCCTTTGAGGTCGGCCACGGTCTTGATGTTGGCGTTATCGCGCACCACCAGGGCGTGATAGCCGCTTTGCGCGCCCGCCACGACCTTCAGGTCGGCCCCTCGGGAGGACCACGACGCCGCGTTGGTGAACCCCAGCACCCCGGTATCCAACTGGCCGCCCACAATGGCCTTGATCAAGTCGGTGCCCGACTTGAATTCCACCAGTTGCACGTCCAGGCCCTGCTTTTCGTAGAACTTGCCTTCGTAGGCGGCGATGGCCTGCGCATCGTCCATGACGCGGATATAGCCGACCTTGAAGGGTTCGGCGGCAAACGATTGCGCGGCGAAAGTCAGGGCGGCCAGGGCCGGAACCAATAAATGACGAAATTTCATGCTGCAAGTTCCTCGGGGTATGAAAGGGATTCGGAGGCGGTGTCCGTCGTGATGCCCAGCAGGCTCAGGATTTCCCGGCGCATGCCGGCGAAATTGGACAGGTCGTGTGTTTTCTCGCTGGCCGACAAGTGGAATTCGCGCAGCAGCCGCGAGGGGCGCGCGCTGAAGACCAGGATGCGGTCGGCCAGGAACAAGGCTTCATCGACATCGTGGGTGACCAGCAGCACCGTCGGCCGGGTCTCGCGGATGAGGGTGCGCAGGGCGTCCTGCAAAGTCATGCGGGTCAGGGCGTCCAGCGCCCCGAAGGGTTCGTCCAGCAGCAAGACCTCGGGCTGCGTGATGAAGGCGCGCGCCAGGGCGCAGCGCTGACGCATGCCGCCCGACACCTGGTGCGGGAAATAATCCTCGAACCCCTTCAGGCGCACCTTGTCCAGCCAGGCGACGGCCTGCCGACGCGCCTGTCGACGGGGCGTCTTTTGCAGTTCCAGCGCCATGGCGACGTTTTGCGCCAGAGTCAGCCAGGGATACAGGGCGTTTTCCTGGAACATCAGCATGCGGCTGGGATCCGGGCGCGCAACGGCCTGACCATCCGCCAGCACCTGGCCCGCACTGGGCTTTTCCAGGCCGGCGGCCAAGTGCAGCAGCGTGGATTTCCCGCACCCCGACGGCCCCACCAGGGCGACGAGCTCGCCCGGGGCGATATCGCTGCTGAATTGATCGACGACTTGCAAAGCGCCAAACCGCTTCTCGACTTGCTTGAAGGATAGATTCATGAGGTCTTTCCGTCCGGGCGGAGCAGGCATGCCATGCCGGCCCGATCCTGGGGATTGTGGAATAGTCAAAACTAATGGGATAGTCAAAACTTTAACGACTTTGCTTAATACCTAACAACGATAAATTCATGATTTTTTAATAACTAAAATGTATAAACTAGGCATGGCCCGCAGCGGCGCGGCGTTACCATGCCAATATCTGCACAACCGGGAAGCCCCATGGCCCGCACACCCGACCCCGACCCCATCGCCAGCCTGCTGGATCGGCATGGCGACACGCGCCAATATCTGCAACACCTGCTGGACGGCGCCTGGACAGAGGCCGGCCTGCGGGCCGCCCTCGCCTGGTTCGACGGCCCGGCCCCGGCCCAGCACCGCCTGCTGCGCACCGTGCTGTGCCCTTTGCTGATCGAGTCCATGGCCGGCTCCGATGCCGTCTGCATCCAAGGCATGGCGCAGGGGCTGGGCCTGCAAGGCGCCGAACTGGATCGGCAATGGCGCCGCGAGATCGCCCCGGGGCTGCGGGCCCGGCCGCCCGAATGCACCGCCCTGCCCGCCTGGGTGCGGCAATACCAGGCCTATCTGCAGCGGGCGGACGATGAACTGCTGCCCATGGCCGGCCGCCTGCTGGACGACCAGGCCCTGGACGCATTGGCCCGGGCCTGCCGCGAAATCGGCGCCGGTTCGCCGTGCGCGGCGCCACGGCCGTAAAAAGACGAAGCCCCCGGCCCGGCGGGAGCCCGGCCCACACGGCCCGGCCCGACGGCGCATGCCCATGGCTTCGACGGGCACGCGCCGCCGGCGGGCCGCCGGAACGCGCCTATTTCAGCAACCGCGCCAATTCGACGGCGGTGCGCACGCGCATCTTGGCCAGGATGTGCGACCGATGCACTTCGACAGTGCGCATGCTGATCCCCATCAGGTCGGCGATCACCTTGTTCAGCTTGCCCTCCAGCATCAGATCCATGACCTCGCGTTCACGCGACGACAGCGAAGCCAGGCGGGCCTGCACCTGGGCCTGATCGCCCGCCGCCAGCGAAGCCTGCAGCGCTTCCAGCACACGATCCATCAGCTTGTTGTCGTTGAAGGGCTTCTCAAAAAAATCGAACGCCCCGCGCTTCAGGCTGTCCACCGCCATGGGCACGTCGCCATGGCCGGTCAGGAAGATAACGGGCATGCGCTGCACCAGCCCCCGCGCCGCCAGGGTGTCGAACAACAGCGCGCCGCTCATGTCGGGCATCCGCATGTCCAGCAGCAGACAGTCGCCCTGTGCGCTGAAAGCGTAGTCCGGCCCCAGCGCATCCAGGAATGCTCGGGCGCCGTCATAGCCCACGGCATCGATCCGGCGTGACTGCGCCAGCCAGATCAGCGCATCCCGGATCACTTCTTCGTCATCGACAATATGCAGCACCTTGTTGTTCTCCTCTGGTTGCGGCGGATCCGCCAGCGGGGCTGTCTTATTTTTTCATGTTTTCGGCGACGGGGCTTGCCGGCAGAGAAAACCGGAAAACCGTGCCGCCGCCAGCGCGATCCGCATAGGCCAGGGTGCCGCCATGGAACTCCACAATCGTGCGGCAGATTTTCAGGCCCATGCCCATGCCATCGGATTTGGTGGAAAAAAACGGCGAAAACAAGCGCTCCCGGGCCGATTCCGCAATACCGCAGCCATGATCGGCCACGCTGATCATGACACTGCCCGGCTGCTGCGGGTCGGGCCTGGCCTGGATCTGCAAGACCCGGCGGCCCGGCGCCACGTCCCGCATCGCCTCGATGGCATTGCGGGTCAGGTTCAGCAGCACCTGTTCCAGCATCATCGCATCGGCCAGCACCGCGGGCGTGTCCGCCTCGACGTCGGCCTGGATTGCGATGTCGTGCTGGCTGGCCTGAAGCTCGGCCAACTGCACCACATCCGCGACCAGCGTCGGCAAGTGCACGGCCTCCCGGCGCGGCTCGCGCCGCTTGGCGAAGGAATGGACGCTGCGGATCACGTGCCCGGCGCGCTGCGCCTGGGCGTTGGCCTTTTCCAGCGCCCCCCGGATGCGCGTCAGGTCGGCCGCCGCCGGGGCCTGCGCCGAATCGTCCAGCAGGTTCAAGGCGCCGGTGGTGTAGCTGGTGATGGCGGCCAAGGGCTGGTTCAGCTCGTGCGCCAGGGACGAAGCGATTTCCCCCATGGTCACCAGCCTGGCGCTGGCCTGCAGCTTTTCCTGCTGGCGCCGGTTCAGTTCCTCGAAGCGCTTGCGGTCGGAAATATCCAGGATCGAACTCATCCAGCCGGTCTGCCGGCCGCTCTCGTCGACCAGGGCGGATTCATACACCAGTACCGGAAAGCGTTCGGTGCGATTGCGCAGGAACAAGGTTTCAAACCCATTCGGGCTGATCTCGCCCGCCATGCGCTGCGCAAACCGCATCTGATATTCGCGCATCACCTCCGGCGCCCAGTACGGCATGGGCGGCGCGCACCCGATCAGTTCCTGGGCCGGGATGTTGACCATCCGGCAAAACGCGGGATTGACATAAGTGATCCGGCCGCTCAGGTCGTATACCCGCAGGCCGGTCACCAGGGAATCCTCCATCGCCGTGCGAAAAGCGATCTGTTCGCGCAAGGCGCGCTCGACGGCCATCCGGCGGTTGATGTCGCGCCACAGGGCGGCCAGGCTGCCCAGCAGGCCCAGGGTCAGGGCGATGATGACCACCACCAGCAAATTGGGCAGCAGATCCGGGGCACCCCGGACACTGTCCGTGCGCAGCGTGATGTCCGCATAGGGCAGGTTCAGATCGTGGGCATAGGTGTAGACCCCGCGCCCGGCCCCGCCGGCCGTGCGCTGCCCCAGCACGCGCTCGTGGCGATCCGTCAGGCGGATTTCATTTTTCTGGGCAAACCACCAGGGCACCATCTGTTCGAGAATGCCGCCGAGGGAATAGGAGGCGACCAGGACGCCGAGATAATGGCCATCCGGTTGAACGGGAAAAAGATAATCCATCCAGACCGGGCGCTGCGCATCCCCTCCGGGCGGGCCGGGCTGGGTGTATTCCGGCGTGCCGGTGCTGCGCACACGCATCAGCTTCAGCCGCAGCGTCTCGGGCAAGTCCGCCTCGGGCAGACCGTGCAGGGCATCGGTGGCCACCCCGGGGCCGTCGGCGGCCACCCAGGCAATGCGCGCCAGTTCGGGATGCGTGCGCAGCAGAAAACGCATCCGGGCACGCAGTTTGTCGCCCGCCAGGCGGCCCGCCGCGATCTCATTGGCCAGGGAGCGGATGTCGTCCTCGTCCCGGCCCAGCTGGAAGCGAATGGTCTGCTCGACCCACAGCGTGTCGGCGATCTGCTGTTCCTGACGCTCTGTGGACTCCATCTGCTGCGCCTGGCGGGGCAGCCAGATCGCGGTGGCCAGAAACAGCAGCGCGCACAGAATCGGCACCAGCCATTGCCAGGTGCGCCGACGAACCAGCGAAGCGTGAAGCGGTGGGGGGCGACTCATCTTGCCCCTAGTGTAACCGCGCCGACCGCGCGACAGCGCCGTCTGCCCGACGGCCCAGTTTCGGATTTCCACAATTGAGACACCCGGCCCGACTATGGACAATGACCCTGTATTTTCTTTCGACCGCCTCTGCCTCGGGATCCGATTTATCCGATGAAATGGTTCGCTTTTCTATCCGCCTGCCTGCTGTCCCTCGCCCCCCTGGCGCACGCGCAACAGGCGCCCATCCTGATCCGCTTCAGCCACGTCGTGGCCACGGACACGCCCAAGGGCAAGGCGGCGGAACATTTTCGCCAGCTGGCCGAACAGACCACGGGCGGCCGCGTCCAGGTGCGCATCTACCCGAACAGCGAACTCTACCGGGATCGCGACGAACTCGAAGCCCTGCAGCTGGGCGCCGTCGAAATGATCGCGCCGTCCCTGTCCAAGTTCGGCCCGCTGGGCGCGCGCGAATTCCAGGTCTTCGATGTGCCTTTCATGTTCCCCGACACGGCGGCGCTGCACCGGATCACCCAAGGGCCGATCGGCGCGGGCATGCTGCAGCGCCTGCGGCTCAAGGGCGTCATCGGCCTGGCTTTCTGGGACAACGGCTTCAAGTCCTTTTCCGCCAACCGGCCGCTGCGCACGCCGGCGGATTTGGCCGGGCTGCGAATGCGCATCCAGCCGTCCAGGGTGCTGGACGCGCAGATGCGGGCCCTGGGGGCCCAGCCGACCACCCTGCGCTTCGGCGAAGTCTACGACGCGCTGGCTTCCGGCGTGGTCGACGGCACCGAAAACCCGCACTCCAATTTCTATACCCAAGACATGCAGGACGTGCAGTCTCATCTGACGGTAACCGACCATGGCTACCTGGGCTACGCCGTCATCGTCAACCGCAAATTCTGGGAAGGCCTGCCGCCGGACATCCGCGAGGCGCTGGAAGACGCCATGCAAGAAGCCACCCGCTACGCCAGCCAGATCGCCCAGGAAGAAAACGACCGGGCGCTTGAAGCCATCCGCGCATCCGGCAAGACACAGATCAAGGTGCTGACGGCCGCCGAGCGCGAAACCTGGAAAAACGCCCTGGCCGGTGTTGGCGCCGGCCTGGAAACCTACATCGGTGCGCAACTGATCGCCGACATTCGGCGCACCATGGCCGCCCCATGATGTTCTACCCGCTTGATGCCGCGCTTTGCCTTCAACCCCTGTCCCACCCAGGCAAGCGCACAGAACACCAGGCGGCCAGATGTTGATTCGGCTATTCCTTCCATCCAGTCCATAAAACAAGGAGACTTCCTCATGGCTATTCGCCTCCCTCTCGTCAAGACTCTGGGCGTGTGCCTCGCCCTGGCGTTTTCCGCCTCGGCGCTGGCCGCCGACCAGCCCATCACGATCAAATTCAGCCACGTGGTGGCCGAGAACACGCCCAAGGGTCAAGGCGCCCTGAAATTCAAGGAACTCGCCGAAGCCGCCTTGCCCGGCAAGGTGGACGTGCAGGTTTTCTCCAACTCGCAGCTGTTTGGCGACGGCAAGGAAATGGAAGCCCTGCTGCTGGGCGACGTGCAGATCATCGCCCCCTCGCTGGCCAAATTCGACCGCTACACCAAGAAGCTGCAGATCTTCGATCTGCCCTTCATGTTCGACGACATGGACGCGCTGGACCGCTTCCAGTCCAGCCCCGCGGGCCAGGAACTGCTGAATTCCATGCAGTCCAAGGGCATCCAGGGCCTGGCCTACTGGCACAACGGCCTGAAGCAGATGTCCACCAACAAGGATCAGCTCACCCGGCCGGAAGACATCAAGGGCCTGAAATTCCGCATCCAGGCCTCCGACGTGCTGGAGGCCCAGTTCCGCCAGTTGGGCGCCAACCCGCAAAAACTAGCCTTCGCCGAGGTCTACCAGGCGCTGCAGACCGGAGTGGTCGATGGCGCGGAAAACCCCTGGTCCAACATCTATTCGCAGAAATTCCATGAAGTCCAGAAGACCATCGCCGTGACCAACCACGGCGCCCTGGACTACATGGTCATCACCAACGCCGGCTGGTGGGACGGCCTGCCCGAAGACGTCCGCGCCGCCTTGAAGACCGCCATGGCGGGCGCCACCGAACACGCCAACAAACTGGCGGCCGACATCAACGAGCGCGATCAGAAACGCATCGAGGAAGCCGGCAAGGCGAAAATCCAGACTCTGTCCAAACGCGACATCGCGGCATGGCGCGATGTCGTCCGGCCCGTGTGGACGCAATTTTCCGACCAGATCGGCGAAGACCTGATTGCCAAGGCCCGGGCCGCCAACCAGGAATAAGCCACGCGCTCTCCAACGGCCGCCGCCCGGCGGCCCTTTTGTATCCCACCAGGAGCTCCCCACCATGTTGAAAAACTGGCTGGAACACACTGAGGAGGGCCTGATCGCCTTCCTGCTGGCGGCCATGACCGTGGTGACCTTCGCCCAGGTCGTCGCCCGCTATGTCTTCAACTATAGTTTCGTCTGGGCGCTGGAACTGACGATGTACTGCTTCGGCGCCCTCATTTTCCTGGGCATGTCCTATGGCGTGCGCGTGGGCGCCCACATCGGGGTGGACGCCCTCGTGCGCCTGCTGCCGGCCCGCGCCGCCCACCGCCTGGCCATCGTCGGCACCCTGCTGTGCATCGTCTACGCCGCCATCGTGCTGTACGGCAGTTGGATCTACGTCAGCAAAATCCACATGATCGGCATCCTGGCGCAGGACCTTCCCATCCCGCAGTGGGTGCCGCGCCTGGTCATGCCCGTGGGATTCGCCCTGCTGATCTACCGCTTCGGCGAAGTGCTCTGGCACTTGGTGCGCGGCGATAACGCCTCTTTGCTGGGCGACGAAGTCGCCGACGCCATGAAATACCGCACCGACGACAACGGCCAGCCCGGAGACCAGAAATGACCACGACCGCCCTTTTCATCCTGCTGTTCCTGTTCATGTTCATGGGCCTGCCCGTGGCCATCGCGCTGGGCCTGTCCTCGCTGCTGACCATCCTGGTCTTCGGCCACGATTCCCTGGCCTCGCTCTCGCTCAAGCTGTACGAAACCTCCGAACACTTCACCCTGATGGCCATCCCCTTCTTCATCCTGGCGGGGGCCTTCATGACCACCGGCGGCGTGGCCAGACGCATGATCCGCTTCGCCAATGCCTCAGTGGGCCACCTGCACGGCGGGCTGGCCATCGCCTCCGTCATGGCCTGCGTGCTGTTCGCCGCCGTGTCCGGCTCGTCCCCCGCCACCGTGGTGGCCGTGGGCTCCATCGTCATCGCCGGCATGGTGCGCGCCGGCTACACCGAATCCTTCGCCGCCGGGGTGGTGTGCAATGCCGGCACGCTGGGCATCCTGATCCCGCCCTCCATCGTGCTGGTGGTCTACGGCGCGGTCACCGAAACCTCGGTGGGGGCGCTGTTCATGGCGGGCGTGGTGCCCGGCCTGCTGCTGGGCCTGGTGCTGATGGTGGCCATCTACATCATCGCCCGGGTGCGCAAGATGCCCTGCCAGCCACGCGCCAGCCTGGCCGAAATCACCGTGGCCGCGCGCGATTCCATCTGGGGGCTGCTGCTGATCATCATCATCCTGGGCGGGATCTACGGCGGTATATTCACCCCCACCGAAGCCGCCGCCGTGGCTGCGGTCTACGCCTTTCTCATCGCCGTGTTCATCTACCGCGACATCGGCATGAAACAGGTTCCCGAGGTGCTGGTCGACGCCGCGAAAGTGACCATCATGCTGATGTTCATCATCGCCAATGCCCTGCTGTTCGCCCACGTGCTGACCACCGAACGCATCCCGCAGGCCATCGCCGAGCAGATCATCGCCTGGGACATGAGCGCCTGGCAGTTCCTGATCGTGGTCAACATCCTGCTGCTGGTGGCCGGGGCCTTCATGGAGCCCACCGGCATCATCCTGATCCTGGCGCCCATCCTGTTTCCCATCGCCATGGAACTGGGCATCGACCCCGTCCACCTGGGCATCCTGATCGTGGTCAACCTGGAAATCGGCATGGTCACACCACCCATGGGCCTGAATCTGTTCGTCACGGCCGGCATCACCAACCTGAGCATCGCCCAGGTGATCCGCGCCGCCACCCCCTGGCTGCTGCTGCTGCTGACCTACCTGATGTTCATCACCTACGTGCCCGCCGTCAGCCTGTGGCTGCCGGGCCTGTTCCACTAGGATTTCGCCGCTGACACACGGGTGTCATACGCGCGCTTCATCATCCCCGCAGTGCCTGGGCCATCCGGCCCAGGCTTCTGTTGCAAGGGGATTCTCGCATGCGGCCCGCATTCACACTGAAAAGCCGTTTCATTCTATTTCTTTCTCTGCTCGCCCTCTGCACCGCCCTGGTGCAGGGGGCCGTGCTGCACCTGCTGCGCACAACGGACACGCTGCGGCAGACAGAAACCGCGCGCCACCAGGCCACCCAGCTGGCCACGCAATACCAAGCCGCGCTCGACGCGCTGACCCGCCATACCATGGCGTTCGTCGCCAGTGAACAACCGGAATTCGAGCAACGCCACCAGCACGATTTCGCTGTCCTGACGGGGCAGGCGCCAGACGCCGCGGGCATTCAGGCCGACTTCCTGGCGCGATTTCGCCAGGCCGATTTCGATGCGGCGGAGCTTGCCCTCATCGAGGACGCGCACGCCCAGCTTCTGGCGCTGGCCCAAATCCAGCGCGAAGCCATGAACACCGCCAAGGGCGCACTGGACGATGGCCAGGGCGGCATCAAAATCGCCCTGCCCAACGCCATGCTGGCCAAGGCACTGATTCTCAGTCAGCAATACACGGATACTGAAGCCGCCATCCGCGCCATGATCCAATCCTTTGACGCCCGGCAGGCACAGCGCATGACGCAGCGCGTGAACGCGGCAAACGAAAAAGGGCGATCCGCGGGCTATACGGCGATCGCCGCCATCCTGGCGCTCTGGCTGTTCAGCGCGATGGCGCTGTTCAGCCTGTACCGCTCCATCAAGCGCCCCCTGGATCAGGGGCTCGCGCTGGTCAATCATCTTTCCGCCGGCGACCTCACCGTAAGCATCAAGCAGGGCGGACGCGACGAAATGGGCCGGATGACGACGGCGCTGGAAAACATCCGCGCCGACATCAATAAAACGCTGTACGAAGTATCCGACCACTTCACCCGCGTCGATGTCAACGCCGGCCGCCTGACCCGCAGCCAGGACACCGCGCTGCACAATAGTCACACGCAGCGCCAGATGGCCAGCCAAGTCTCGGCGGCCATGCATTATCTGGACAATACCGTCCAGCAGAACCACGACCGTGCCCTGGCGGCGCGACGCCTGAGCGAACAGAGCGACCAGCAGGCTCACGCAGGCTCGGAAAGCGTCGCCCGGCTCACCCAAGCCATCGCGGAAATCACGGAAGACGGGCTGCGTGTCGAGAGCGCCACCCGACAAATCGGGAAAATCACGTTCCAGGCCAATCTGCTGGCGCTCAATGCCGCTGTCGAAGCGGCCCACGCGGGGCCGCATGGCCGGGGGTTCGCCATTGTCGCCGCCGAAATCCGGCTGCTGGCCCAGGGCATCCGCAACGCGGCCGACACGGTGCACGCGACCATCGCGCAGGCCATCGACAACAGCCGCCAAGGCACCCTGCTGGCTGCTGCCGCGCAGCAGGCCATGCGCAACGTCGTCCAGGCGACCGCGCGCAGCCGGGAGATCATGGATGCCGTCACCGCGGACACGGATCAGCAGGCCCAGGCGATCCATGAAACCGCCCAGGCCGCCCGCGCCCTGGAGGCCATGGGCGCCCAAAGCACCCGCCACGCGGAGGACACGGCCCAAGTCATCGCCGAGCAGGCATCCGGCATGCACAGGCTGCGCCTGACGCTGGGGCGATTTCAGCTGGATGCCGGATCGCTGCGCGGCCCCCGCGCCGCCCTCGAAGCGGCGGATTAATCCGGCGCGGGCCGCCGCCCCCGGCGCAGCACGCTGCGCGCCATGCCAAAGAACGTGGCCGCCCAGGCCACCAGGGCGGCATGGAAAAACAGCCAGGAAACCCCCGACAGGAAGCCGAAGTCCATGGCGTGTTCCAGCTGCCAGGTACAAACCGCATACATACCCAGGGGGAACACCATCCCCCAATACAAGGGATCGTATTCAAACGGAAAACGCTGAAACACATAGCGCCACAGCCCCAGCAGCAGCAGCATGGGAATCCACCAGGTGCCGGTGGCCCAGTAGAACACCGTGAAGCCTTTCAGGAAAGGCAGCAGCGACACCAGGAAAGGCGCGTCGGGGGCATTGAGGATCAGCAGCGACCCCGCCAAGGTGGAAATCGCCATCGCCCCCATATTGATCCAGTAGGGCGGAGACAGGTCGCTGGGCGGAAAACGAAAAAACACATAGCGGTAAAAAATCAGGGACATCATCCAGATGTACAGCATGCCGCCCCACAACCACATCGACAGGGCCAGGAAATTGAGTTCCAGGCGAAACGGCTGGCCGATGCGCGCCGCCAGCAGGGCGCTGGACACCGCCAGCGACTGCGTGGCCACCACCGCCAGCAGCCAGGCCCCGCTGATCCCCTGATCGAGCGTCGGTTTTTCCGTCTTGATGGTGAGCGCGGTAAAAATGGTGTACATCAGCAACACCCACAGCACCACCGCCACCGCCCACAACACCAGGCCCGCCGGCACATTATCCACCTGCAGAAGCATCTGGCTGGACAAAATCCCGGTGGCGGCCACCAGGGTGAAAAACCCCGGCCCTTTCAGGTGGCTGACCATGTCCGCAAAAAAATCCCGCGGGTAGCGCGCCGCCCGCGCCACATACAGCACCCAAAGCACCAGGTATTGGACGATATTCAGCCCCAGCAGAACGCCCGCGATCCCGGGATAGCCCAGCGTATGGGCGCCGATGGACACAATGCCGGTGGCCATGACCAGGCCGAAATACGCGGGGTGCAGGTGCCGCAGGCGGCCCCGGCCGCCGTCGGGCCGCCACGGAGCCGCTGGCCGGAGGCCTGCCGCCGCCACCGAGGCGGGCACTTTCGGCGACGGATTGGGCCCATTGTTTTCCATGAGGTTCTCCCGGCTGGCAGCCAAAATCACGAGGCTTGACTGACGCGTTAAAATGGACGATTACCTTAAATTGTAACGTGTCGTCGATCCGCCGCCCGCCGCGCGGGCCCGACGCGCGCCACCCCTACCGGACAGAACCCTATGGAAGCCGAACGCCAGAACCAGATCAGCGCCCACATCGAAGACTACCTGGAGCGCCAGGACATTCTTCGGAGGTATCTTTGACTACGATATCAAGTCCGAACGCCTGATCGTCGTCAATGCCGAACTCGAAAGCCCGGATGTGTGGAACGACCCCGCGCATGCCCAGGAACTCGGCCGTGAAAAAAAATCCCTCGAAACCATCGTCCAGACCCTGACCGAGCTCAAGCAAGGCCTGCTGGACGCCCGCGACCTGTACGAACTGGCCGCCGAGGACGACGACGACGCCACGCTCCAGGCCATCGAAGCCGACTGCGCCGCCCTGGGCGAGCGCCTGGAAGCCCTGGAATTCCGCCGCATGTTCGACAACCCGGCCGATCCGCTGAACTGCTTCGTGGACATCCAGGCCGGCGCCGGCGGCACCGAGGCCCAGGACTGGGCCTCCATGCTGCTGCGCCAATACCTGCATTACGGTGAACGCAAGGACTTCAAAGCCGAAGTCCTGGAAGAATCCGAAGGCGAAGTGGCCGGCATCAAATCCGCCACCATCAAGTTCGAGGGCGAATACGCCTACGGCCTGCTGCGCACCGAAACCGGCGTGCACCGCCTGGTGCGCAAAAGCCCCTTCGATTCATCGAACGGCCGCCACACCTCGTTCGCCAGCGTGTTCGTCTACCCGGAAATCGACGATTCCTTCGAAATCGACATCAACCCCGCCGACTTGCGCATCGACACTTACCGCGCCAGCGGCGCGGGCGGCCAGCACATCAACAAGACCGATTCGGCCGTCCGCATCACGCACAACCCCACCGGCATCGTGGTGCAGTGCCAAAACGACCGCTCCCAGCACCGCAACCGGGCCGAAGCCATGCAGATGCTGAAATCCCGCCTGTACGAACTGGAAATGCGCAACCGCATGGCCGAACAGCAAAAACGGGAAGACGCCAAGAGCGACGTGGGCTGGGGTCACCAGATCCGATCCTATGTGCTGGATCAAAGCCGCATCAAAGACCTGCGCACCGGGGTCGAGATCTCCAACACCCAGAAGGTGCTGGACGGCGACCTGGATCCCTTCATCACCGCCAGCCTGAAACAGGGCGTATAAGCAGACATGAACCCGCAAGACACCCCCGCCCCCGATGAGAACCGCCTGATCGCCGAACGCCGCGCCAAACTGGCCGCCCTGCGCGACGGCGGCCCGGCCTATCCCAACGACTTCCGCCCCGACGCGCACGCCGCCACCCTGCATGCCGACTACGACGCCCAGGATGCCGGCGCCCTGGACAGCCAGGCCGTCCAGGCCCGCGTGGCGGGCCGGATGATGCTCAAGCGCGTCATGGGCAAGGCCAGTTTCGCCACCATCCAGGATGCCACCGGGCGGCTGCAGCTGTACCTGGACCGCAGCGTCCTGGGCGACGAGGCCTACGCGGCCTTCAAAACCTGGGACATCGGCGACATCCTGGGGGCCGAGGGCGAAATCTTCAAGACCCACAAAGGCGAGTTGTCCCTGCGCGTGCGCACCCTGCGCTTGCTGGCCAAGTCCCTGCGGCCCCTGCCCGACAAATTCCACGGCGTGGCCGACCAGGAACTGCGCTACCGCCAGCGCTACGTCGATCTCATCATGACGGACAGCACGCGCCAGACCTTTCTGGCGCGCAGCCGCATCGTCAACGCCATCCGGCAGATCATGTCGGACGCCGATTTCCTGGAAGTGGAAACCCCCATGCTGCACCCCATCCCGGGGGGGGCCGCGGCCAAGCCGTTCGTCACGCACCACAACGCGCTGGACATGGACATGTACCTGCGCATCGCGCCGGAACTCTACCTGAAGCGCCTGATCGTGGGCGGCCTGGAACGCGTGTTCGAGATCAACCGCAACTTCCGCAACGAAGGGGTCAGCCCGCGCCACAACCCGGAATTCACCATGATGGAGTTCTACGCGGCGTACACGGATTACCGCTGGCTGATGGACTACACCGAATCCCTGATCCGGGAAACCGCGCTGCGGGTCTGCGGCGCCACGGCCCTGACCTACCAGGGCCAGCCCCTGGATCTGGGCCGCGCCTTCGACCGCCTGACCATCGTCGAGGCGATCCAGAAGCACGCCCCCGCCTATGCGCCGCAGCAACTGCAAGACGCCGATTCCCTGCGGCAGGAACTGCGCCGCCTGGGGGCCGAAGTGGACGGCCCCGCCCTGGCCCACGCCGGCCTGGGGGCCCTGCAACTGGCCCTGTTCGAAGAAACCGCCGAAGCCCGGCTGTGGCACCCCACTTTCATCATCGACTACCCCGTCGAAGTGTCGCCGCTGGCGCGGGCGTCCGACACCCAGGCCGGCATCACCGAGCGCTTCGAGCTGTTTGCCTGCGGGCGCGAGATCGCCAACGGGTTTTCCGAGCTGAACGACCCCGAGGATCAGGCGGCGCGGTTTCACGCGCAGGTAGCGGCCAAGGACGCGGGCGACGAGGAAGCCATGTACTTTGACGCCGACTACGTGCGCGCCCTGGAATACGGCATGCCCCCCACGGGCGGCTGCGGCATCGGCATCGACCGCCTGGTGATGATGCTGACGGACGCGCCGAACATCCGCGACGTGATCCTGTTTCCGCATCTGCGGCGCGAAGACTGAGCGCGCCCAAGCGCGCGCCCGCGTAGGGATTGCGTGGCGCGCCACCGCGCAGCGCCATGCGCCAAAAAGGGCTGTCCAGCACACGCTGGCCAGCCCTTTTCAAGCATATATGCCGGGCCATCCCAGCGCATGACGCAACGGCCGCCCCGCAACCGCCGACCAGGGTGCAATCCGGCTAAACCGTAAAGGATTCGCCGCAGCCGCAAGCGGCTTTTTCGTTGGGATTGCGGAACCGGAAGCCTTCGTTCAGGCCCTCGCGGGCGTAGTCCAGCTGGGTGCCCTGCAAATAAGGCAGACTGTCCGGGGCGACGAAAACGGCCACCCCGAACGCCTCGAAGCGCTGGTCTTCGGGCGCGGGGTCGTCCACGAATTCGATCTGGTAGGACATGCCCGAGCACCCGGAGGGCTTGACCCCCAGGCGCAGGCCCAGACCATGGCCGCGCTTGTCCAGGTGACGCCGGATGTGATCGGCCGCTGATTGTGTAATAGTGATCGCCATAAAGACCTCTGGGGTGAAATCAAGGTTCAGGCGTGCTTTCGGGTGTAATCCGCCACAGCGGCCCGGACGGCATCCTGAGCCAACAAAGCACAATGTAGTTTAGCAGGCGGCAGGCCCAGCGCCTGAACCAGATCCTGGCTCTCGATGGCCAGGGCCTGATCCAGGGCGCGGCCTTGCAGCCATTCGGTCAGCAGCGACCCCGCCGCAATCACGGCCCCGCAGCCAAAGGCCCGGAAACAGGCCGCCTGGATACGGTCGTCCCGCAGGCGGATTTGCAGTTTCAGCACCTGCCCCAGCTGCGGCGAGCCCACCAGCGCCGTGCCAACCTGCGCGTCTTGCGGATCAAAGGAACCCACGTGCCGCGGATGCAGATAATGATCGAGGATCGCGTCCCCATAAACAACCGGCGCGGCCACTACAACACCCCCGCCCAGTCGGCCAGGGTGCCTTTCTGGCGCATTTCCCATAGGGGGGAGATATCCCGCAAACGCTGGATCTGGGCGCGCAGCAGGCGGATGGCCAGATCGACCTGGGCCTGGGTGGTGTAGCGCCCCAGGGTCAGGCGCAGAGAGCTGTGCGCCAGGGGGTCGGAGCGCCCCAGGGCGCGCAGCACATAAGAGGGTTCGAGGCTGGCCGAGGTGCAGGCCGAACCCGTGGAGACTGCGAGTTCGGGAATGGACATCAACAAGGCTTCGCCTTCGATGTGGGCCACGCTGAAATTGAGCGTATGGGCCACGCGCCGGTCGGGATCGCCATTGAGATAAATGTCGGGCAAGTCTTTCAGGCCATCCCACAGGCGGTCGCGCAGGGCCCGGATGCGCGGGATTTCTTCGTGCATCAACTGCCCGGCCAGGGCATAGGCTTCGCCCATGCCGACGATCTGGTGCGTGGGCAAGGTGCCCGAACGCATGCCGCGCTCGTGGCCGCCGCCATGGATCTGGGCCGCCAGGCGCACGCGCGGCTTGCGCCGCACGTACAGGGCCCCCACGCCCTTGGGGCCATAGGTTTTGTGGGCCGACATGGACAGCAAATCCACATCCAGCGCCTGGACGTCGATGTCGACCTTGCCCGTGGCCTGGGCCGCATCGGTGTGAAACAGAATACCCTGCCGCCGGGCGACGGCCGCCAGGGCGGCAATATCCTGGATGACGCCGATTTCGTTGTTGACCAGCATGACCGACACCAGGATGGTGTCGGGGCGCAGCGCGGCCCGCAGGGTGTCGGGATCGAGCAGGCCGTTGGCGTCCACATCCAGATAGCTGACGCTGAACCCGCGTTGTTCCAGCGCCTGGCAGGCGTCGAGCACGGCCTTGTGCTCGGTGCGCAGCGTCACGATGTGCTTTCCCCGGGCCGCGTGGAATTCGGCCACCCCTTTGATGGCCAGGTTGTCGGACTCGGTGGCGCCGGAGGTCCAGATGATTTCACGCGGATCGGCATGGATCAGGCCGGCCACCTGGGCACGCGCCTGTTCGACGGCTTCTTCGGCATCCCAGCCCCAGGCATGGCTGCGCGAGGCCGGGTTGCCGAAGCGCTGGCCCAGCCACGGCACCATGGCCCGCACCACGCGGTCATCGACCGGCGTGGTGGCGGAATAATCCAGATAGACAGGGGGATGTTGCTGCTGCTGTGACATGAAGATGGGGGCTCCGATCAGGCGGACACGGTCTCCCGTTGCGCGCCGCTGGCCACCGGGGTGATGGGAATCGTGGGTCGGCCGCTTCGCAGCTGGCCGGATTCCTGCCATTCGCGCAGGCGCTGCTGATCCACCAGATCCTGCAGCGAGACCGAATCCAGATAATCCAGCATTTTACGACTTAGCGTGGCCCAGAGGTCGTGCGTCATGCATTTGCCGGATTTTCCATTGCGGCCGATGTCGCAGTTTTCCTTGCCGCCGCAGCTGGTGGCGTCCAGGGGCTCGTCGACCGCGAAAATGATGTCGGCCACGGAAATGTCACGCGTGTGGCGTGCCAGCATATAGCCCCCGCCCGGCCCGCGCACGCTGTCGACGAGCTCGTGGCGACGCAGCTTGCCGAACAATTGTTCGAGGTAAGACAAGGAAATGTTTTGGCGCGTGCTGATGGCGGCCAGGGTGACCGGGCCGCTGTGATGCCGTAAAGCCAGATCGATCATTGCCGTTACGGCAAAGCGCCCTTTCGTCGTCAAACGCATGATGAACCCCTTATATCTGGATGAATCTTCTCGGGCAAACCTATACCCGACCAACGAAGTCAAGTATACCCCAGTACCCGACTAAAACACTCAGCTTTAGGCCGATATGACGGGGCTTATTGATGGATATCAATTTTGTCTTCAGGCTGCGCCGCACGGTGCGCTGTCTTGGGGCGGCCCGGCGGAAAAAGATACCCCCACGCTGCGCAGGCTGCGCCCGCTTGCTGCCCCCCAAGGGGGCCTTTTTTCCTTGGGGCGGCCCGGCAGAAAAAAAGCCCTGGTTTACAGGGCTTGGAGGGGAATGGGAGCGATGGAAGAAACTAGGCGGCCTGGTACTGCAGCACCCGTTTGCGGACGAGTTCGAGCACGCCCTGGCTGGCGTCTTCGATGTAGTCCAGCACCTTGTTGAAGCCTTCGGGGCCGCCGTAGTAGGGATCGGGCACCGTGGCTTCTTCGTATTCGTTGGAAAACCGCATCAGCAGCATCAGCTTGTGCTGATACACTTTGGGACAGCGCTGCTGCAGCGCCGAGAGGTTTTCCCAGTCCATGGCCAGGATGAGATCGGCATCGCTGAAGTCGTCGGCACAGACCTGGCGCGCCACATGGGTGGAGAGGTCGTAGCCGCGCTTGCGCGCTGCGGTTTGGGCGCGGGCATCCGGGGCCTCGCCCACGTGAAACTGATGGGTGGCGGCGGAATCGACGCGAATGGCTTCGGACAGACCGGCTTCGTCGACCAGATGCTGGAAGACGCCCTGGGCGGATGGGGAGCGGCAGATATTGCCCGTGCAGACAAAAAGTACCTTATGCATGATAGGTAGAAGTGTGCGGGAAAACCCGAGAATTGGCAAGTATTTTTTGTCCAAAATTCATAAAAAAACCCGATCTGTCAGAACTTTGCAAAACCGGAAATCAGGACAGCAGGGCGCGGTCTTTCAGGCTGCGCAAGGTGTCGCGCACGGCGGCGGCCTGCTCGAATTCCAGGTTGCGGGCATGCTCGTTCATGCGCTGTTCCAGGCGTTTGATTTCGCGTGCCAGGGCTTTTTCATCGCCCAGAACGGTTTCGTCGAAACCGGCGTCGGGCGCGGCGGCGGCGGCCACCGAAACCCCGTCGATGAGGTCGCGCACCGCCTTGCTGACCCCGCGCGCCGTGATGCCGTGCTGGACATTGAACGCCTGTTGTTTTTCGCGCCGGCGGGCGGTCTCGTCCATGGCGCGGCGCATGGAGTCCGTCACCCGGTCGGCATAGAGCACGGCCCGGCCGTTCAGGTTGCGCGCGGCCCGGCCGATGGTCTGGATCAGGCTGCGTTCGGAACGCAGAAAACCTTCTTTGTCGGCATCCAGGATCGCCACCAGGGAGACTTCCGGGATATCCAGGCCCTCGCGCAGCAGGTTGATGCCCACCAGGACATCGAAAGCGCCCAGGCGCAGATCGCGGATGATCTCCACGCGCTCGACCGTGTCGATGTCGGAATGCAGGTAGCGCACTTTCAGGCCGTTTTCCTGCAGGTATTCGGTCAGATCCTCGGCCATGCGCTTGGTCAGCGTCGTGACCAGCACCCGCTCGCCCCGGGCGATGCACAGCTTGGCCTCGCCCAGCAGATCATCCACCTGGGTGGCGGCGGGGCGCAGCTCGACCACGGGATCGACCAGGCCCGTGGGGCGCACGACCTGTTCCACGATCTCGTCGGCGTGATCGGCCTCGTAGGCGCCGGGGGTGGCGGAAACAAAGACGCACTGCGGCATGCGCGCCTCGAATTCCTCCAGGCGCAAAGGCCGGTTGTCCAGGGCCGACGGCAAGCGAAAGCCGAATTGCACCAGCGTGGCCTTGCGCGAACGGTCGCCGCGATACATGCCGCCCAGTTGGCCGATGGTGACATGGCTTTCGTCGATGAACATCAGGGCATTGGCCGGCAAGTAGTCGATCAGCGTGGGGGGCGGTTCGCCCGGCGCCGCTCCCGACAGATGCCGGGAATAGTTTTCGATGCCCTTGCAAAACCCGAGCTCCTGCAGCATTTCCAGATCGAAGCGGGTACGCTGTTCCAGCCGCTGGGCCTCGACCAGGCGGCCCTCGGCGGTCAGGTCGGCCAGGCGTTCGCGCAGTTCGACCTTGATGGTGTCGATGGCCCGCAGCACGGTCTCGCGCGGGGTCACATAGTGCGAACTGGGGAAAATCGTGAAACGCAGCAGGTTTTGCGCCAATTGCCCGGTCAAGGGGTCGAACAAGTCCAGGGATTCGATTTCGTCGTCGAACAGGGTGATGCGCAAGGCGTGCTCGGCGTGCTCGGCCGGGAACACGTCGATGGTCTCGCCGCGCGCGCGAAACGTCCCCCGGGCGAAGTCCGTATCGTTGCGCTCGTACTGCATGGATACCAGACGAGCCAGGATTTCCTGGCGGCCGATACGATCCCCCGTGCGCAGAGTCAGCACCATGGCGTGGTAATCGGCCGGGTTACCGATCCCGTAGATGCAGGACACCGTGCCCACGATGATGGTGTCCTGGCGCTCCAGCAGGCTTTTGGTGGCCGACAAGCGCATCTGCTCGATGTGTTCGTTGATGGACGAATCCTTCTCGATGAACAGGTCGCGCGACGGCACGTAGGCCTCGGGCTGGTAATAATCGTAATACGACACGAAATATTCCACCGCGTTGCGGGGGAAGAATTCGCGCATCTCGGCATACAGCTGCGCCGCCAGCGTCTTGTTGGGCGCCAGCACGATGGCCGGGCGGCCGGTGCGGGCGATCAGGTTGGCCATGGTGTAGGTCTTGCCCGAGCCCGTCACCCCCAGCAGGGTCTGGCACATCAGGCCATCGCGCACGCCGGCCTCCAGCGCGTCAATGGCCGCGGGCTGGTCGCCGGCGGGCGGATACGGCTGGTACAGCTGAAAAGGACTATCCGGGAAATGCACAAAGCCCGGAGAGTTTTTCTGGTTCTCCATGGTTCGCCTAGACACTATTCGGGTTAACCCCTTATTATCACATCGTTGGCCTTGGCGACCAAGACCATTTCACTTTTGTCTTCCCGTCCTCTCGTTTAACATCGTCCTCACGGTATCCCATGACCTCTCTTTTCGCTTCCGTCGAACTCGCCCCTCGCGACCCCATCCTGGGCCTGAACGAACAATTCAAAACCGACAATCGGTCCACCAAGGTCAACTTGGGCGTGGGAATCTACACCGACGACAACGGCCAGGTGCCGCTGCTGAAGGCCGTGCGCCAGGCCGAAGCCATCCTGTTCGAGCAGGCCGCCCCGCGCAACTACCTGCCCATCGACGGCATCCCCGGCTACAACCAGGGCGCCGCCACCCTGCTGCTGGGCAAGCATTCCCCGCTGCTGGCCGATCACCGCTCCCTGACCGTGCAGACCCTGGGGGGCACGGGCGCGCTCAAGGTCGGCGCCGACTTCCTGAAACACATCCTGCCCAATGCCCAGGTCGCCATCAGCAACCCCAGCTGGGCCAACCACGAAGCCCTGTTCTCGGCCGCCGGCTTTCCCGTGATCAGCTACACCTACTACGACGCCGCCACCCACGGGCTGGATTTCGACGGTATGCTGGCATCCCTGAAAGCCCTGCCCGCCGGCACCATCGTGGTGCTGCACGCCTGCTGCCACAACCCCACCGGCGTCGATCCCAGCCCCGAGCAATGGCGCGAAATCGCCCAGACCCTGCAGGCGGGCCAGTTGGTGCCCTTCCTGGACATCGCCTACCAGGGCTTTGGCGATGGCCTGGAAGAAGACGCCGCCGTGGTGCGCCAGTTCGCCGACCTGGGCATGACGCTGTTCATCAGCTCGTCGTTTTCCAAGTCGTTCTCGCTGTACGGCGAGCGCGTGGGCGCCCTCACCCTGGTCACCGGCGGCGACGACGAAAGCGCCCGGGTACTCAGCCAGCTCAAGCGCGTCATCCGCACCAACTACTCCAACCCGCCCACCCACGGCGGGGCGCTGGTGTCCACGGTGCTCAACACGCCCGAACTTCATCAACTGTGGTCCGAAGAACTCGCCAGCATGCGCGACCGCATCCGCACCATGCGCCACCAGTTGGTCGAGCAGATCCACGCCCAGGGCGTGAGCCAGGACTTCAGCTTCGTCAAGACCCAGCGCGGCATGTTTTCGTATTCCGGCCTCACCAAACCCCAGGTCGAACGCCTGCGCGAAGACTTCGGCATCTACGCCGTCGGCAGCGGCCGCATCTGCGTGGCGGCGCTGAACAGCAAGAACGTCGACTACGTCGCCCGCGCCATCGCCCAAGTGCTGCAATAATCCAAAGACCGGGCGCAGTCCCTGCGGGCTGGCCCGGTTCGATAGCCGCAGCGGGCCGCGATGCAAACCGCCGCCGCCACGCAAGACAGCGCCCCGCTTGCGGTCTCCAGGGTAATCGGACAAAATACAGGCTGTGTTTTCATCCAGCAGCCGCCATGTCCACCAAGCTCACCGCCCGCCAATCCCAAATCCTGGCTCTGGTCGTGCAGGCCATCCAGCAGGACGGCCGCCCTCCCACCCGGGCCGAGATCGCCCATGCACTGGGCTTCAAATCGGCCAACGCCGCCGAAGACCACCTGCGCGCCCTGGCGAAAAAAGGCTACATCACCCTGGTCGCGGGCACGTCGCGCGGCATACAGCCCACCACGCTGGCCGGCGAAGCCCGGGGGCAAGCCAGCCCGCCCGCCCCGGCGGCCGGCCGCCTGGCCGCCCCGCCGTCACCTCAGCGCTCCGGCGTTCCGGCCGCCTGGGGGGCGCCTCACCGGCATACCCTGCCCCTGATCGGCCGAGTAGCTGCGGGGCACCCCATTCTGGCCGCCGAACACATCGAAGCCGAAATCCATGTTTCCGCCCACCTGTTCACCTCTCCGCCAGACTACCTGCTGCGGGTGCGCGGCAGCAGCATGCGCGACATCGGCATCCTGGACGGCGATCTGCTGGCCGTGCGCAGCACCCCCGAAGCCCATCACGGGCAGGTCATCGTGGCGCGCCTGGGCGACGACGTCACCGTCAAGCGCCTGGATCACCAGGGCCCGCACATCCGCCTGCTGCCCGAAAACCCGGATTTCTCCCCGATCGTGATCACCGCGGCCGATGACTTCGCCATCGAGGGCATCGCCGTGGGCCTGATCCGCACGGGCAACCTGCACTGATTCTCCGGCCCGGCCGGTACGCGCCTCCGAGTCCGGCAGCCGGGCCGTTTCGCACCGCAAAATCCGGCAGCCGGGACCATCGGGCCAGGCGCACGCCCCGACACACAAAGCCGCGCACCACGCAAAAACCCCCGGCTTGCTCCTAAAACAGGCCGGGGGTTTACTGATTGACATGGGCGGCGGCGGTGCGGGCAAGGCCCCGCCGCCTGGCGTCCCGATCAGCCAATCAGGACGCCAATCGGGGCACTAGTGCTTGAGCACGTCGCCCGATGCGGGCGCGGGCTTGGCCGCCGCCACGGCCTCGGCGGCCAGGCGGGCGACTTCCTCGTCCGACAACGGGGTGGGCATGTGCTGCAGGGCGACTTCCAGTACCCGGTCGATCCACCGCACCGGGATGATTTCCAGGTGGTTCTTGACGTTGTCCGGCATTTCGGACAGATCTTTCACGTTGTCCTCGGGGATCATGACGGTCTTGATGCCGCCCCGCAGGGCCGCCAGCAGTTTTTCCTTCAGGCCGCCGATTTCCAGCACCTCGCCGCGCAGGGTGATTTCACCCGTCATGGCGACGTCCGCCCGCACCGGAATGCCGGTCAGCGCGGACACCATGGCCGTCGTGATGGCGATCCCGGCGGAAGGGCCGTCCTTGGGGGTGGCGCCTTCGGGAAAGTGCACATGCAGATCGTGTTTTTCAAACACCTGATCCGCGATTCCCCAGTGCCGGGCGCGGGCCCGCACCACGGTGCGCGCCGCCTCGACGGATTCTTTCATGACGTCGCCCAAGGACCCGGTGCGGGTGACCACGCCCTTGCCCGGCATGTCCGCGACCTCGATGGTCAGCAGATCGCCGCCGACTTCCGTCCAGGCCAGGCCCGTGACCTGGCCCACGCGGTCTTCTTTCTCGGCCATGCCGAAGCTGAAGCGCCGCACCCCCAGGTACTCGCTGAGATTCTCCGAATCCACCGTGATGGATTCGGATACCTTCGCCACCTTGCGCCCCTTGGTCATCGGGTTCGCCAGCAGCAGGCGCTTGACCGCCTTGCGGCAGATTTTGGAGATTTCGCGTTCGAGCGCCCGCACGCCGGCTTCACGCGTGTAGTAGCGCACGATATCCCGGATGGCGGATTCGGTCACGTTGAGTTCGCCATCCTGCACCCCGTTGTTCTTCATCAACTTGGGCAGCAGATGGTCGAACGCGATGTGGACTTTTTCGTCCTCGGTGTAGCCGGCCAGGCGGATGACCTCCATGCGATCCAGCAGCGCGGGCGGGATATTGAGCGTATTGCTGGTGGCCACGAACATGACGTCCGACAGATCGAAATCGACCTCGATGTAGTGATCCTGGAACGTGTGGTTTTGTTCCGGGTCCAGGACTTCCAGCAGGGCCGAAGACGGATCGCCCCGGAAATCGGCGCCCAGCTTGTCGATTTCGTCCAGCAGGAACAAGGGGTTGCGCACCCCGACCTTGCTCATGTTCTGAAGGATTTTGCCCGGCATGGAACCGATGTAGGTGCGGCGGTGGCCGCGGATTTCGGCCTCGTCGCGCACCCCGCCCAGGGCCATGCGCACGAACTTGCGGTTGGTGGCGCGCGCCACCGACTGCCCCAGGGACGTCTTGCCCACGCCGGGGGGCCCCACCAGGCACAGAATGGGTGCCTTGAGCTTTTCGACCCGCTGCTGCACGGCCAGGTATTCGACGATGCGCTCCTTGACCTTTTCGAGGCCGTAGTGATCGGCGTCCAGAACTTCTTCGGCATTGGCCAGGGCGTTGTTGACGCGGCTTTTTTTATGCCAGGGCAGGTTGATCAGGGTGTCGATGTAATTGCGCACCACCGTGGCCTCGGCCGACATGGGCGACATCAATTTCAGCTTTTTGAGTTCGCCATCGACCTTTTTACGGGCTTCCTTGGACATGCGCGCCGCCTCGATCTTGCGTTCGAGTTCCTCAATGTCGGCGCCTTCTTCGCCCTCGCCCAGCTCTTTCTGAATGGCCTTGACCTGTTCGTTCAGGTAGTAGTCGCGCTGGCTTTTCTCCATCTGCTTTTTGACCCGGCCCCGGATGCGCTTCTCGACCTGCAGAATCTCGATTTCGGATTCCAGCTGATTGAGCAGGGTTTCCAGGCGCTGGGCCGCCCCCGGCATTTCCAGCAGGCTTTGTTTCTGGTCGATTTTCAGCGGCAGGTGGGCCGCGATGGTGTCGGCCAGGCGGCCGGCTTCTTCGATGCCGTTGAGCTGGGTCAGGATTTCCTGGGGGATTTTCTTGTTGAGCTTGACGTATTGCTCGAATTGCGCCATGACGGCGCGGCGCAAGGCTTCGGCCTCGGCCTGGTCGGCGGTGTCTTCGGCCAGGCCGGTGACCCGCGCCATGAAATGGGTTTCGACATCGGCCACCGCATGGATGTGCGCGCGCTGCTGGCCCTCGACCAGGACTTTGACCGTCCCGTCTGGCAGCTTCAGCATCTGCAGAATATTGGCGGCGCAGCCGATATCGAATAAATCTTCGGGCGTGGGCTCGTCCTTGCCGGCGGATTTCTGGGACACCAGCATGATGCTGTTGCCGGCCTCCATGGCCAGTTCCAGTGCCTTGATGGAACGCGGGCGCCCCACGAACAGGGGGATGACCATATGGGGAAAGACCACGACATCGCGCAACGGCAGCAGCGGTAGATCCACAGGTTCCTGGGTCAGAATCTGACTAGCAGACATGGTTGCTTCCTAAAACGGTTATTCCAATAAAAAAGGAAGCGCAGGCTTCCTTTTTTGCATGTTGCCTGCTGGTATAAATGGTGCCGGGTCGGTGGATTTCAAGACCCGGCACTGTTTTAGTATACGCGTTACTGCAAGCCCGATTGCGGGGTTGACCGATCAAGCCGCCGCCGTGCGCAGCGGCTTGCTGTCGTCGGCTTCGGGCTTGCTGCGCGGGCCCTTGACCAACTGCGGCTTGCCCTGGCCTTCGACCGCGTCGGCGTCCAGCACCACCCGGTTGATGTCCAGGCTGGAAGGCAGGTCGAACATGGTGCCCAGCAGGGATTGCTCCATGATGGAGCGCAGGCCCCGCGCCCCGGTGCGGCGCTTGATGGCGCGCCGGGCAATGGCGGCCAGGGCTTCCGGGGTGACGTCGAGCTGGACGTCTTCCATCTCGAAGAGCTTCTGGAATTGCTTGACCACCGCATTGCGCGGTTCGGTCAGGATGCGCACCAGGGTGTCCTCGGTGAGTTCTTCGAGGGTGGCCACCACCGGCAGCCGCCCGACCAGTTCCGGGATCAGGCCGAACTTGATCAGGTCTTCGGGCTCGACCTCGGCAAAGAGTTCGCCCACGCCGCGCTCGGAGCGCGCCCGCACCGTGGCGGAAAAGCCGATGCCGGAGCGTTCGCTGCGGTCGCGGATGATTTTTTCGAGGCCGTCGAACGCGCCCCCCACGATGAACAGGATGTTGGTGGTGTCCACCTGGACGAAATCCTGATTGGGATGCTTGCGCCCGCCCTGCGGCGGCACCGAGGCCACGGTGCCTTCGATGAGCTTCAGCAACGCCTGCTGCACGCCTTCGCCCGAAACGTCGCGGGTGATGGACGGGTTGTCGGCCTTGCGCGAAATCTTGTCGATCTCGTCGATGTAGACGATGGCGCGCTGGGCTTTTTCGACTTCGTAGTTGCAGTTCTGCAGCAGCTTCTGGATGATGTTCTCGACGTCTTCCCCCACGTAGCCGGCTTCGGTCAGGGTGGTGGCGTCGGCCATGACGAACGGCACGTCCAGCATGCGCGCCAGGGTTTGCGCCAGCAGCGTCTTGCCCGACCCGGTGGGGCCGATCAGCAGAATGTTGCTTTTGGAGAGCTCGACGTCGCCGCTTTTGGCGTCGGCGTAGCGGATGCGTTTGTAGTGGTTGTATACCGCCACGGCCAGATTGCGCTTCGGCGTTTCCTGGCCAATGACATAGCCATCCAGGAAGGTCTTGATTTCCTGGGGGGTGGGGAGCTCGTTGCGCACGGCTTCGCGGGCGGCTTCCTGCTTGTCGTCGCGGATGATGTCGTTGCACAGCGTGATGCATTCGTCGCAAATGAACACGGAAGGCCCCGCGATCAGTTTGTGGACTTCAGCCTGGCTTTTGTTGCAGAAGGAACAGTGCAAGTGTTTATCCTCGCCGGAACCCTTTTTTTCGGTCATGGCAAACCCGTACTTATTTGGTTTCGTCGGTGCGCGAAACCAGGACTTTATCAATCAGGCCGTAGACCTGGGCATCATCGGCCGACATGAAATTATCACGTTCGGTGTCGATTTCGATGCGTTGGATGTCCTGGCCGGTGCGTTCGGCCAGGATGCCGTTGAGGCGTTCGCGCAGGCTGAGGATTTCCTTGGCCTGGATCTGGATGTCGGAGGCCTGGCCCTGCGCGCCGCCCGAAGGCTGATGGATCATGATACGCGAATTGGGCAGCGCATAGCGCTTGCCTTTCTCGCCGGCGGCCAGCAGGAAAGCCCCCATGCTGGCCGCCAGGCCCGTGCACAAGGTGGACACGGACGGCTTGACGAACTGCATGGTGTCGTAGATGGCCATGCCGGCATACACCGAGCCGCCCGGCGAATTGATATACAGGGAAATGTCTTTGTCGGGGTTCTCCGATTCCAGGAACAGCAACTGCGCCACCACCAGGTTGGCGGACTGATCGTTGACCGGACCGACGAAGAAGATGACCCGCTCGCGCAGCAGCCGCGAGTAGATGTCGTAGGAACGTTCGCCCCGGCCGGACTGCTCGATCACGATGGGCACATAGCCCAGGCCCGTGGGGACTACCGCGTCCCCGCCATACATGGACGCATAGAAATCGGTGAACCTGGACATTAACGCGTTCCCATCAAGGTATCAAAATCGACGGCTTCGTCAGTGACCTGGGCAGCCGCCAGGACGTGATCGACGACATTGTCTTCGAGCACCAGGGATTCGATTTCGGCGCGGCGCTGGCGATCGGACAGATAGTACGTGACCACCTGGGCGGGCTGCTCGTAGCTTTTGGCAAAGTCTTCGATGCGGGCGCGGACTTGTTCGGGCTTGGCCTGCAGGTCGGCGGACTTGATGAGCTCGGCCACCAGCAGCCCCAGGCGCACGCGGCGCTGGGCTTCTTCAAGGAAAGTGTCTTCCGGGATGTCGATGGTGTCGGCGTTGGGCAGGCCGCGCTGCTTGAGTTCTTCGCGGGCGGCGGCGGTGCGGTTGGCGATTTCGCTGTCCACCAGGGCCTTGGGCAGGTCGAAGGCGCAGGCGGCGGCCAGGGCATCCATGACGCTGGCCTTGGTGCGGTTCTTGGCGCGGGCCTCGGCCTCGCGCTGCACATTGCCGCGCACGTCGGCCAGCAAGGCATCGACATCGCCTTCGGCCTGGCCCAGGGCCTTGGCGAAATCGGCATCGACTTCGGGAAGTTCGGGTTCGGCGACTTCCTTGACCGTGATGGTGAATTCGGCCTGCTTGCCCGCCACGGTCTCGCTGCCGTAGTCTTCGGGGAAGTCGAGCGGGAAGGTCTTGCTTTCACCGGCCTTCATGCCCTGCGTGGCGGCTTCGAACTCGGCCAGCATGCGGCCCTGCCCCAGCACGAAGGGGAAATCCTGGGCGGTGCCGCCGTCGAAAGCCACGCCGTCGATGGTGCCCGCGAAATCCAGGGTCACGCGGTCGCCGTCCTGCGCGGCGCGGTCGGCCGCAGGCTTGAAGACGGTGCGCTGGCGACGCAGGATGTCCAGCGTCTTTTGCACTTCGGCGTCGCCGACCTCGACCGTGCTGCGGGTGACTTGCAGCGTGGACAGGTCGGGCAGTTCGACGTCGGGATAGACTTCGAAGGTGGCGGTGAAGGCCATGACGCCTTCGTCCACGTCTTCGAGCTTGGGTTCTAGCGTGGGGCTGCCGGCCACACGCAAATTGGTGTCGGCAATGACCTGATCCAGGGTTTTGCCAATCTGGTTATTGACAACGTCGTAGCGCACCGACGGGCCGTGGCTGCGTTCGATGATGGACAAAGGGGCCTTGCCGGGGCGAAACCCTTGAACCTTGGCCGTGCGGGCGACGCGCTTAAGCTGGGCCTGGACTTCCTTTTCGATGTCGGCGACAGAAACGCTTAGATCGACACGGCGCTCTAGGCCGGAGAGTTTTTCAACCACGGGCTGCATTCGGAACCTATTGATAGTTATGGACAGTAAACGAAGTATTTTAGCGGAAAGTGGCGCTTGACGTATCAAAGCACGGCCGCCGAGGTTTTTACGTTATAATTTTCGGCTACCCTAGCGAACGTGGCGGAATTGGTAGACGCACCAGGTTTAGGTCCTGGCGCCGCAAGGCGTGAGAGTTCAAGTCTCTCCGTTCGCACCACTGGTCTGAAAGCAGCTGACAGCATAACATAAATATTCAGCGAAATCAGTGGGTTACAAGACAACCCTTAAAAGACCTCTGCCGCCTCGGTGCGCCGCGAAAATGAGGGTGTGCGGAACACAACCCCTGCCGTGACATTCGCAACCCTGCGAACACCAAAAACCGGGATCGTATGCTGCAATGGCAGGAGGTTCGGGCCATGCTGCGCCAAATGAGCGACCACCGACACGCAGTGCAATCCGGTGCCCTGGCCCTGGCGGTCTGCATGCTGCTGTGACGACGATACAAAATACCTGGATTGATGCTGGGCATCTCACTTGAATTTGGCGGCAAAGGATATTACCATAATGGTAAATAAAGACAGGAATATCTCTGTCTACCAGGGCGATCCGCCCGCAGTGGGTTATACAAACCGCCGAATCGCTGGAGGCCCGCTATACAACAAGGCCGATATATGGTCAGTTTTACAGAGAGGCGACGAGGCGCTGATCGCCTGGACCCGGAAATGCATACTCGATTTGCAGCGATTGGCTTTCGACATAACGGATGTCCGAACGCTGGTCAGCGAAGCCCTCAGCATAGGCAAGTATCGGAACTCAGAATGGTGCCAGCAGCATCCCAACGGGCCATGCACGAGCCCCAAGAGTGAGGCTTATCATGAGCAAGCACAATTCATGCCCCATCTGCGAAGCGGGTGAACTGCACGAGCACATAGAATCGATCGAGGTGAAATACCGTGGCCATACGGCCATGCTGGATTCCCGGTATTCCGTTTGCGATGCCTGCGGATCGGAGCAAGCGAGCGCAGTTCAAACACGGCAGAATAAACGGGCCACGATCGCTTTCCGCAAAACAGTGGATGGCCTGCTGACTGGCGCACAGATTCGGGCGCTACGTGAATCGCTTGGGCTCACCCAGGCACAGGCAGCCAGAATTTTCGGTGGCGGCCCGGTGGCCTTCTCCAAGTATGAGCACGATGATGTCGCCCAGTCTGACGCCATGGACAAGCTGCTGCGCGTGGCCAACGCCGTCCCCGAAGCACTCGCTCACCTCGAACGCGCAGCACACAAATGACCGACCCAGCCGAGCTGATCCCACACGACGTTGTCAGCCGTACATAAGACGGGGCGACGCCCCTTCGATCCCGGCGCGATCACTTGGGCTTGACGCAGGCCGGGTAGCCTCTCGGCACTTGCCGGTACACTAGCAGGACACTGCCCGCCAAGGAGGCCCCATGCCGCCAGCCCGTCACCTGAAGCACTTGTCACTGCCTGTCGTCCTGGCCATCGGCCTGTCCGCCGCCGCCCCCGGCCAGGCGGCGGGTGAACCCGGTGCCGACGGCCCATACCTGGGCGTATTCGGGGGCCTGGGCACGCTGCGCAACACCTCGCTGCGCCAGGTGGGCACGGTGTTCCTGCCGCGCCCGCTGCCCAATCTTTCCATCGACGCCGACGGCGGCACCGACACGCCCGGCCTGGGGCTGGGGGGCGTGCAGGCGGGCTACGAATGGGGCGCGATCCGGCCCGGCCAGGCAGGCTGGGGCATCCGGCCCGCGCTCGAACTCGAAGGTCTGTACCTGGGCAAGCACACGCCCAAGGGCACCATGCCCGTCGATCCCGCCTTTCTGGGCACGCAATACGTCACGATCCCCATGCAGGGTTATCTCTTGATGGCCAATGCCGTGCTGACGCTCGAAACCCCTTACTCGCAGCGCTTTTTCCCTTATATCGGGGCCGGGGCCGGCGCGGCCCGGCTCTCGATCTCCGGGGCGGATTCCGCCAACCCGTCCGAACCCGGCATCAACCACTTCAATTCAGACGCCAGCGCATCGGACACGGCATTCGCCTACCAGTTGCGCCTGGGCGTCAAGGGCCGGCTGACCCCGGCCCTGACCGTGTTTACCGAATACCGGCGCCTGGGCGTCGCCGGCACCCGCTATACATTCGGGCGCACCGACTATCCGGGCGAACACCTCCCCACGGATACCTGGGACGTCCGCCTGGGCAAGCTGAAATACGATTTGTTCATCGTGGGGCTGCAATACCGCTTCTGAGCCACGCCAAGCCATGCCAACCCTCTATACCATCGGGCACTCCACCCACCCTCTGGCGGCATTCGCGGCGATTCTGCAAGCCGCGGGCATCGAGCGCCTGGTCGATATCCGCACCGTGCCGCGCTCGCGCACCAATCCGCAGTTCAACCAGGACACCCTGCCCGCCGCCCTGGCCGCGTATCGGATCGACTATGAGCACCTGGCCGCCCTGGGCGGGCTGCGCGGCAAATCGAAGACCATTCCCCCGGAAACCAATGGTTTTTGGGAAAACGACAGCTTCCACCATTACGCCGATTATGCGCTGACCGACGCCTTCCGCCAGGGCCTGGAGACCCTGATCCAGCGCGCTCAGGCGCAGCGCTGCGCCATCATGTGTTCCGAAGCAGTCTGGTGGCGCTGCCATCGGCGCATCGTCAGCGACTATCTGCTGGCCCGGGGCATTCCGGTGCGGCACCTCATGGGGCCGGGCCACGATACCCCGGCCAGCCTGACACGCGGGGCCGCTGTCCAGGCGGACGGCAGCGTGCACTACCCGCCGCGCCCCGCCACGGCGCCGCCGCCCGCCAACGGCCCCTGAAGCCGCCGGCGCGCCACCGCCCCGTCGGCGGGAACAGCCCCGGATGCCATCTCCCGCTGCGCGATTCAACCCAGGAGATCGACCTGGGATCCCCACGTATCCGACAGGACGAAGCCTTCGGCAAAAGGATCATCGGCGGCCTGGAACAGGGTTTCCCGTCCATAGACATAGGCGCTGCCTGTGACACGGGGGACGATGGCCTGCCGGTCGCCCACGACGGTGATGCGCGAAACTTCGGCGCGGAACTCGCCGCCGATGATGGAACGCGACAGAATGCCGTCCCCTTCGCGCACCCGGCCACGCGCAAAATTGACGGCCAGATTGGCCGAACTGCCGGTGCCGCACGGCGAGCGATCCACCCGCCCCGGCAACAGGGTAGTGCAGGTGCGTACAACCCCGGGCGCTTCTTCCTGACGAAACATGACATAGGCGATTTCGGACAGGGAAGCCAGGACGGGATGCTGCACCTGGACTTCCCGGGCCAGCTGCCGCTTGATGGCAATGCCCGCCTCCGCCAAAGCCCGCGCCTGGGCCGGCGCAATGGACAGCCCGATCTGGCCCACATCCACCAGCGCGTAGTAGACCCCGCCAAAGGCGATATCCACGCGCAGCGTCCCCCACGCACGGGTATCGAGGGCGACATCCAGGGCCTCGACAAAGCAGGGAACATTTTCCAGGCTGACTGAAAGGCAGCGGCCGCCACGACAAGCGGCGCGCGCCACGATCAGCCCGGCGGGCGTGTCCAGGCGCACGATGGTCTCCGGCTCTTGCATGGCCACCCGGCCGCTTTCCAGCAGCGCCGTCACCACACAGATGCAGTTGCTGCCGGACATGGGATGGGCCCGATCGGCCTGCAGCACGATAAAGCCCGCATCGGCATCGGCACGCACCAGATCGACCAGCAGATTCACCGACTGGGCCAGATGCGCCCTGGGCTCCCGGGTCACGAAGCGGCGCAAGCGGTCGTCCACGTGGTTGAGATGATCCATTTTTTCGAGCAAAGTGCCGCCCGGGATCTCCGGGGCCCCGGACATCAGGACGTGGCCCTGCTCGCCCTGGCAATGCACTTTCCATAGTTCCAGCGCTGGCGTGGCTTGCATGATCAATCGCCTCCTTGCAGATACCAGCCCCAGGGCCGGGTGTCCGTGAACCGGGTGATCTGCTTGGTTTCCAGGTAGTTGTCCAGCCCCCAGCGGCCCAGTTCCCGGCCGATGCCGGACTGTTTGTAGCCGCCCCAGGGCGCCTCGGTAAACGTCGGCTGGGAGCAATTGATCCAGACAATGCCGGCGCGCAGCGCCGCCGCCACCCGCTCGGCACGCGCCGTATCCCCGGACATGACGGCGGCGGCCAGCCCGAACCGGGTATCGTTGGCCAGGCGCACGGCTTCCGCTTCCGTCCCGAACGGTCGCACGCAGACGACCGGGCCGAAAATCTCCTCGCGCCAGGCATCGCTGTCCAACGGCACGTCCGTCAATACGGTGGGCCGCAGATAGTAGCCCTGCGTCGGCGTCGCGGGCCGCGTCCCCCCGCACGCCACCACGGCCCCGGCGGCCCGGGCCCGTTCGATCGCGGACAGCACCTTGTCATACTGGGGGCGCGACACCAGCGGCCCCAGCTGCGTCCCCTCCGCCAGCCCGTCGCCCACCACAATCTTGTCGGTTTCTTCCACCAGACGGCTCAGGAAGCGCGGGTATAGTTTTTCCTGAACCAGGACGCGGGACGTCGCGGAACAGACTTCGCCCTGATTCCAGAAAATGCCAAACATGACCCATTCCACGGCCTGGTCGAGATCGGAATCCTCAAATACCAGGAAAGGGGATTTGCCACCCAGTTCCAGGCTGACGCACTTGATGTCGCGCGCCGCCGCCGCCATGATGCGCGACCCCACCACGCCCGACCCGGTAAAGGCCAGTTTGTCGACCTGGGGATGATCCGCCAGGGCCTGTCCCGCGACGGCCCCCAGGCCAGTGACGACATTCAGCACACCGGGAGGCAAGCCCGCCCGGTGGGCGATGGCGGCCAGTTCCAGTGCCGTCAGGGAGGTCGCCTCGGCGGGCTTGAGAACCACGGTGCAGCCCGCAGCCAGCGCAGGCGCCACCTTCCAGGCCGCCATCAGCAGCGGATAGTTCCAGGGAATGATGGCCGCCGCAACGCCCAAGGGTTCGCGCACCACCTTCGATTCAAAGCGCGCATCGGACAGGGCAAGCGTTTCCGCACCCGATTGATCCAGCGCTTCAGCCAGCCCCGCATAGAACTCAAAGCATCCGGCGGCATCCTCGACATCCCACTTGGCCTCCGCCAGGGGCTTGCCATTGTCCAGCACTTCCAGACGCGCCAATGCGTCCACCTCGGCGCGAATGCCTTGCGCGATGGCCCGCAGATAACCCGCGCGCTGTGCGCCGCTGCGCTGCGGCCAGCCATCCTGGTCGAACGCCCTGCGGGCGGCCCTGACAGCGGCATCCACATCGTCGGGCGTCCCGCTGGCAAGGTGGTGGAATACCTGTTCGGTCGCCGGGTTGACGACGTCCAGCATCCGGCCATCGGCGGCAGGCCGCCATGCGCCATTGATATACAGCTTGTCGTGCATCACGAAATTTCTCCTTGTTTCAGCCATCGTGATCAAAAACGATCCACGCGATAGGGCGTCAAATCAATCAAAGCGGGGCGATCCATGACCAGATCCGCAATCAGCAGCGCGGTCGTCGCCGCCTGGGTCAGACCCAGATGGCCATGCCCGGTGGCGTAGAAAAGATTGTGGTTGAGCGCGGACCGGCCAATCACGGGAATCGTGTCGGGCAAGGCGGGACGATGCCCCATCCAGACGCTGTCGGCGGATTGATCCCGCAGATCCGGCAATATCTTGCGGGCATGTTTGAGCAGACCCGTCGCACGGCGGTAGTCCGGCGGAGCATCCAGCCCGGCCATCTCGACCGTGCCGCCGATACGCAAGCCGCCGGCGGTGGGGGTCACCATGAAAGCCCGCGCCGGCCAGATGAGGGAATGCCGCATGCCGATGCCGGCCCGCGCCAATTGGACGTGATAGCCCCGCTCGGTTTCCAGGGGGATCGGCTCGTGCAACAGGGCGGACAGCCTGCCGGTAAACGCGCCGGCCGCCAGGATGACGCGACTGACCGGCAGCGGGGCGGCATCCCGCAGCAACACCCGCGCCACCCGCCCTTCGGCGCACTCGAACCCCGTGACTGCCGCCGTTTCCAGCCGGCCACCCAGGCCCAGAAAACGGTCGACCAGGGCCTGCACCAGCTGATGGGGATCGGCAATCGAGCGATTGTCCGGCAGCCGCAACGCCTTGTGAATGGACGGCGCCAGCGCGGGTTCCAGCGCCCGCGCGGCAGCCCCCGTCAAGGTTTCGCAAGACAATTCGTATTGTGTCATCAAGCGCTGGTGATCCCGATCCGCCCGATAGGCTTGTTCGGAGGCATACAGGCAAAGGCATCCTTGCGCGCTCAAGAGATGCGACAGGCCGGTCTGCGCCAGCAGGGCGATCCAATCGCCCAGCGCCCGGCGGCACAAGGCGGCGCCGGCGGCTTCCAGTGCGCGCAGCCGGGCCGGGCGGCCGGCCGCCGCGAAGCGCCAGAACCACGGCAACAGCGTCGGCAGGTAACCCGGCCGGAAACGCACCGGCCCCCCCGGGTCCAGCAGCCAGCCCGGCAACTGCCGCCATACGCCCGGTCTGGACGCCGGCAGAAACTCGGTCACGGCGATGCTGGCCATATTGCCATAGGACGCGCCCATGCCCGGCGGATCACGATCCACCAGCACCACATTACCCAAGCGTTTCTGCAGTTCATAGGCAATGGTCGAGCCGATGATGCCGGCCCCGACCACCACAATCGGTTTCGAGTTTGAATCCACTTGCCCGCCTCCACTTTCCACTATCTCCGACCTACGGCAAGCGGTTGAATAGCAACCGACCGTGCGCGAGAATCATTTTTTCAGGCATCCAGACCCTGTATCCTGTTTGGCCAATCCAGCGATAAATTCACGGACTAGCCAAACAGCGGCGCGACCGCAGCCTTGAAAGCGGCCTTTTCTTCTGTCGACAGCTCGCCCAGGGGTGCGCGGCCAAGCCCTACGGGCAAGCCCTGCAATTCGCAGCCATATTTGATTTTCTGGACGAATTTGCCGCTTTCCAGGATATTCATGGCGCGGTACAGCACGGCCATTTTCTCGCGTGCCGCCGACAGGTCGCCGGAGCGGAACGTCCGGTCGAGATCGACGCATGCCTGGGCCATGCAGTTGGCGGGCCCGCAAATCCAGCAATCGGCCCCCCACAGCATGAAATCCAGGGCGATATCATCCGAACCGGAAATCAGCGCGATGCGGCCGTCGTAACGCGCATGAATGTCAATTGCCCGCTGCAGGCGCCCGGAACTTTCCTTGATGCCCAGCACCCGGGGGTGATCGGCCAGCGCGTCCATGACCTCGAACGAGACTTCCACGCCATCCTTGTCCGGGTAACTGTAAAGAATGAGATTGGCGTCCGTGGCGTCCAGGACGGCCCGGTAATAAGCCAACAGCTCGGCCTGGGTGGGACGCGTATAGAACGGCGTGGGTAACAGCACCGTGTCGTAGCCGATGCGCTGCGCGCGCAGGACGTTCTCGATCACCCCCTGGGTTGTGGTCGCGTTGGCACCAGCGATCAGGCCTTCGCCCGGCAACGCGAAATCCTTGACGAATTGCAGCACGGCATCGCGTTCCGCATCGGTCATGGAATAGTATTCCCCCGTGGAACCCATGGGCACCCAGCCGGAGACACCGGCGGCGCGCAGGGCGGTCAGCAATTTTTCAAAGGCTGCAAAATCAACCCGGCCATTCGAGTCGAAAGGCGTCACCAAGGCAGGCATTACACCGCTCAATTTCATCATCATCTCCAAAAAAATCAAATTTCAAGCTTCTTGAGCACACGCGTTTCCAAGGCCCCGACCACGCGGGTCAAGGGAAAGGCGATCACAAAGTAAATCAGCGCAACAGCAGTCAGGACTTCCACGGGACGCGCCGTGTTGTTTGAAATGTTGTTGCCCACGAACATCAAGTCGGCAATCCCCACCGTCGAAATCAACGCGCTTTCCTTGAATAGGCCAATGCCGTTCGACAACAGCACGGGAATGGCGCGCAGCAAGGCCTGTGGCAGGACGACATGCCATGCCTTGACGGTGGCGGGCAGGCCCAGCGCGACGCAGGCGTCCATTTGTTCCGGCCCGATGGACCGGAGCGCCGCCCTGAAGGTTTCACTGGTGATGGCGCCCATGTACAGCGTCAAAGCGATCACGGCGGACAGAAAATTGGGAATCTCTGTCTGCAGCACCAGCGGCAGGCAGAAAAACACCCAGAAAATCTGTATGAGCACGGGCGTGCCCCGGAAAAAATCCACATACAGCCCCGCCGCGCCCCGGATCAGCGCCGACCGGGCGCTGCGCGCCAACGCCAGCAAAAACCCCAGCGCCAGGCCCAGGACGCCACACACCAGCGTCAACTTGATCGTGACCCACAAGCCGATGAGCAAGGCATTCTGAAAGCGTGGAAGAATAGAAAAGTCCAGATCCATGATTCCCCCTCAGGCCAGCGCCTGCTCACGGCGGCGCTCGATGGCATCCACCAGCCGGGTAATGGGCAGCGAGATAAAGAAATAGACCAAGGCCACCACCGTGAACGTTTCAATCGGCCGGTATGTCTCGGTCGCCAGCAGCCGGCCCTGATAGGTCAGATCCTGGATGGCCACCACGGCGACCAGCGAGCTTTGCTGAAAAATCGTGATGCCGTTGGTCAGCAGCACGGGCGTCGCCGAGCGCAATGCCGTGGGCAGCACGATATGCAAAATCCGCTGCAAGGGGCCCAGCCCCAGCGCCACGCCCGCATCCAGCTGCTGGCGGGGAACGGCCTGGATAGCGGCGCGATAGGCTTCCGCATTGAACGCCACCAGGTTCAGGCCCAGCGCCAGGATGCCCATCGTCATCGGCGCGAGAAACACGTCAAACAGCATAGGCACGCAATAGAAGAACCACACGATCTGGACGATGACGGGCGTGCACCGGAAGAATTCGATGAACAGCATGCACGGCGCCCGGACAATCCGGTATCGACTCATGACCAGCAGCGCCAGGATGAAACCGGCAATCAAGCCCATCACGTTGGCCGCCGCCGTCAGTTGCAAGGTCACCAACAGGCCTTGCCACAGCGGCGCGAACGAGATTGAATTGAAGTCAAATGAATAATCCACGACGGCAGCCACCCTATTGCTTGATGTGAAAGACCTGGTCGATGAATTCCAGGGTGCGCTGTTCGCGGGGCGAGCCCAGCACCTGCTCGGGCGGGCCATCCTCCACAATGACGCCGCCTGCGCAAAAAATCACGCGCGACGCGATGTTCTTGGCAAACCACATATCGTGTGTCACGATCATCATCGGCATGGACTGGCGCGCCAATTGCTGCATCACCTGCTCTACTTCGCCCACGAGTTCGGGATCCAGGGCGGACGTCACCTCGTCGAACAGCATCAGCTTGGGGTCCAGCATCAATGCCCGGGCGATGGCGACGCGCTGTTTCTGCCCGCCGGACAGATGGGCCGGGTAGGCCCCGCACTTGTTGCCCAGGCCAAAGCGCGTCAAGAGTTCTTTGGCCCGTTCTTCGGCCTGGGCCTTGTGCTCGCCATGGACTTTGCAGGGCGCCAGAACCAGGTTCTGTAAAACGCTGAGGTGCGGGAACAGCGTGTAGTGCTGGAACACCATGCCGATGGAACGGCGCAGCCGGGTGTCGATCACCGTCGCCCCCGCGCCCGCCGGGCGCGAGATATAGGGCCGGCCATCGAAAACCACCGTGCCCGCATCAATTTCCTCCAAGCCCATCAACACGCGCAATAGCGTGCTTTTGCCCCCGCCGCTGGGGCCGATGACCACCACCCGTTCGCCAGGCTTCATTTCCAGATCGACCCCCTTCAGGACCGACAGGTCTCCATAACTTTTACGCAAGCCCCGCATGCTGACGAGGGGCTGCAAGACTGAACCGTCCATGATTTCTCCCGAGTATCCACATCAGCGCCCGGGACGGGCGGATGATCGCTGCCGCGCCCCCGCCGCCCATCCCGCGCCATGACGACTACTGCATGCCACCCAGGACTTGATCGACGCTTTTGTGGATCAGCTGATCCACATGCCCCGTGGCGATTTTTTCTTCCAGGAAAATATCCACGACGGCGACATCCGCCGCCGGCATATTCCGCGACAGGCCGAACCCCACCCCCTGCTTGGCCAGGGCGGGCTCGGGGTTCAGCGTGACCGCCCAGTCCGGGTGCGCCTGGCTGAACAGCAGATTGGAGTCCGACGCATCCACCAGCACGTCCGCCCGCTTGGACGCGACGGCCAGCCGGGCTTCGTCGCTGCCCGGCAGGCGCATGATCGACGCCCGCTGAACGGCGGCGCTGATCAATTTGTCGCCGACCGTACCCGACATGACCGCAAAGGTGATGTCCGGCCGATCCAGGTCGGCGACCGACTTCATGCGGCCCCCGATCTTGCGATTGTTCTGGTTGTAGACCAGCGAGACCTGGTATTCCATCGCCGGAATGGAGAACTGCACGGCCATGGCCCGGACAGGCGTCCGGTTCAATGCCAGGGCCAGATCCCATTTCCCCGCCTGCAGCCCGGCGACGATGTTGTCCCAATTGGTGTTGACGAACTGCGGTTTGACCTTGAGCGCGTCCGCGAACTCCCGGCACAGATCGGCGAAAAAGCCGGCGTATTCCCCGGAAGCCGGATCGCGCATTACATACGGTGGGGCGACCGCCGCGCCGCAGCGCAAGACGCCGTTTTTCTGAACGGTCTGCCAATAGCTTTCGTCGCCCGCCGCCTGCGCCGCCGGGGCGGCGAGCAGGGCCAAAGACACACAAAGAGCGGACAGCGTCCGAGCGGCAGGTTTTCCTTGAATCAAGGCCATCGTTGTCTCCTGTAATGCACGTTGAACGTATCTTTAGGGAAGGCCCGGTCGATGTGTCCGGGTAGATGGATGCTATTATGTCGTCATTATGTCGACAATGTCAAACGAAAAATAAATAGTGGTACAACATCAGCATCCACAGGCCGGCCGGGCCAGGCGGCCGGGAATGTCCGGCGCGCGCCAGCTTCCCACGGCAGGCCAAGCTGCTCAACAAAGGACACGGGATGACCCCAACCACCTCCGGCACCCATACCGGCAAGAAAACCAACACGCACAGCGTTTACGAAACCCTGCGCAATGAAATCCTGACGCTCGTGCTGCGCCCCGGCCAGCACCTGGACGAAATCGGCCTGGCGGAACGCTTCGGCATGTCGCGCTCCCCCATCCGGGAGGCGCTGATCCGCCTGGCCGGCGAGCACCTGGTGGTCACCCTGCCCAACCGCAGCACGATCGTGGCGCCGATTGAAATCGAAATGTTCCCGAAATATGTCGCGGCGCTGGACATCGCGCAGCGCATCAATACCCGGTTGGCCGCCACCTGTCGCACGGACGACGACCTGACGCAGATCGAACAACGCATGCGTGACTTTGAAAGTGCCGTGCACGTCGGTGTGCATCTCGACATGTCCCAGGCCAACAAGGCGTTTCACCTGGCCATCGCCGCCGCCGGGAAAAACCCTTACTTTTATGCCTTCTACGAGCAGTTGCTGAATGAAGGACAGCGGATGCTGCACCTGCACTTCGACTATCTCGAACGCTCCAACGACGCCTACCTGCTGACCGACGAGCACGACCTGATGCTCCAGGCCATCCGCGACCGGGACGCCGACCGGGCAGAGCAGCTGGCCCACGACCACACGCGCCAGTTTCAGCAGAATTTCCTGGTTTTCCTGACGGAAAACTACACGGAAAACATGGCGCTCCAGCTGGCGGATCACCCCGCTCACGCCGGCGTGAATACCCGATATTCCGCGCCATAAAACCCTGCGCCGCGTTTTCCAGGGGCTTTTTTGGATACACTGAACCATCCTGACCCGATGCCCCCTGGATACGCACCGCATGCACCTGCAACGCAACACCCTGCACAACGAACTGCACGCCCGCCCCTCGATGTATTTCGATGCGCCCGCCCAGGTGTTCCACCTGGCGTTTCTGGACGAAGACAATGCGGCGCAAACCATCATCCGCACCCTGTGCGACCGCCACGTCGCGCTGGCGGATCCCGCCCTGCCCCAAGGGGAATTTCCGGTGGGCGAAGCCCGCCTGAAATGGGAACGGCACACGGAATTCCTGACGCTGACGCTGGTCAGCCCCGGCCCGCACGCCAGCCACTGGCCCGCGCTGCCCGGCGTCCTGGCCGAGGTCGCGGAAACCCACAGCGCCCTGCTGATCAATGCCGACCAGCTCTGCGTCGAATCCACGGCATCCTGGTCGGGCCAGCTGACGGACTACGGCTTTCACGACCCGGTGGGCTCGGACCTGGACGGCGGCAAAGCCACCGTCTGGAGCGACCTGCGCCTGAACGGCAACGGCATCAACCGCATGCTGGTGCTCAACCGCCAGCTGGACGGGCGGCGCTTGGGGCGGATCGTGCGCCGCCTGCTGGAGGTCGAGACCTATCGCCTGATGGCCTCCCTGACCTTGCCGGTGGCGCGGGCGCTGAGTGCCAATCTGCGCGACTACGAAACCGAGCTGATGGCCCTGTCGGACGACAACGCCAGCGCCCAGGCGCAGGATTTGCGCAGCCTGCTCAAGCGCATCACGCTGTTGTCGGCCCGGGTCACCCAGACCCATACCCGCACACGGCTGCGCTTCAGCGCCACCGCCGCCTACGCCCAACTGGTCACCGAGCGCATCAACGAGCTGCACGAAAGCCGCACCGGCGACTGCCAGCAGCTGGGCACGTTCATCGAGCAGCGCTTCCGGCCCACCGTCCGGTACTGTGAATCCATCGACCAGCGCCTGACCCGCATCAGCGACAGCGTGGCTCACCTGGGCAATCTTCTTCAGGCCCGGGTGCAAGTCGAAATGGAAGAACAAAACAGCCAGATCCTGCAAAGCCTGAACACCCGCGCCGACACGCAGATCAAGATCCAGAAAGCGGTGGAGGGCCTGTCCATCATCGCCATCAGCTATTATCTGTTCAGCCTGTTCAAACTGCTGTACCAGGGGATACTGACCCTGGGTCTGGAATGGTCTCCCCAAGCCGCCTTGCTGACCGGCATGCCGGTGGCCGCCGTCATCATCGGCATCATTGCCTACCGGATTCGCAACGCCCGCCGCCACTGATCTTTGTTCGCCCACTTGCCCATGCAAACCAACACCCTTCATTTCCGCAGTTTCCTGCTGCTGCTGGCCGCTGTCTCCATCGCCTTCATCAGCATCCTGCTGCCTTTCTACGGCGCGATCTTCTGGGGCTGCGTCCTGGCGGTGCTGTTCAGCCCCCTGCACCACTGGCTGCTGGTACGGCTGGGGGGGCGACGGCACAATCTGGCGGCCTTCCTGACCGTGCTGGGCATCATCCTCATGGTCATCGTGCCGCTGCTGTTCATTACCGGCGCCCTGGCCCAAGAAGCCGCCGGCCTGTACGCCCGCATCAGTTCCGGGCAGTTGAATCTGGGCAAATACTACGAACAGATGGTCTCGGCGCTGCCCGCCTCCGTGCACGCCTGGCTGAACTCCTTCGGCCTGGGCGACCTGCTGAGTATCCGCGAAAAACTGTCCGCCGGGGCGCTGCAGGCCAGCCAGTTCCTGGCCAAGCAAGCCGTCAGCGTCGGCCAGAACACCTTCCAGTTCGTCGTCGGGCTGGGGGTCATGATCTACCTGCTTTTCTTCCTGCTGCGCGATGGCCCCCGGATGGTGCCGGCCTTGAAGCGTCTGATTCCCCTGCAGGACGATCACCGCATCAAGCTGTTTCTCAAATTCACCACAGTCGTGCGGGCGACGGTCAAGGGCAATATCGTCATTGCCGCCACGCAGGGTCTGCTGGGCGGGCTGATGTTCGCCTTCCTGGGGATTCAAGGCGCGTTGTTCTGGGGGGTGCTGATGGCGTTTCTCTCGCTGCTGCCCGCCGTGGGGGCGTCGCTGATCTGGGCCCCGGTGGCAGTGTATTTTCTGGTCAGCGGCAACTACTGGGAAGGCGCCATTCTGGCCCTGTTCGGCGTGGTGGTCATCGGCTTGATCGACAATCTGCTGCGACCCATGCTGGTGGGCAAGGACACCAAGCTGCCCGATTACGTGGTGCTGATTTCCACCCTGGGCGGCCTGTCCGTCTTCGGCCTGAACGGCTTTGTGATCGGCCCGCTGTTCGCCGCCCTGTTCATGTCGTGCTGGGATTTGTTCCCCGATGCGGTTCAGATGATCCAGGACAGCCCGGCCGCCGGAACCGCCGCGCCGGAAGAAGCCAAGCTGGCGCAGGCGGCACGGAACCCCCAGCCTCCCGAACAAGCCGCCCACACATCAAATAAAAACCATGTATAATGCTTGGCTTTGGTGGGGTTTCCCACCACACTGCAGGCGCTTTGGGCAGGATATGCCGAAAAACGCCGCGAAGCCGGCTTAGCTCAGTTGGTAGAGCAGCTCATTCGTAATGAGAAGGTCGGGGGTTCGACTCCTCTAGCCGGCACCAATGATCATGCGGCTTTCCAGGCTTTTCCTGGGGCCGCATTTTCTTTGCTGGGTAAGTTTTGGGTAAAACGCTGTAGATGGACTGGAGAGACAGCACACTTCGAGGCTGGTCAGTCATCTCGGCCGGCGGTTGCGATTTCGCCAATAACAAAGATCAGACCGATAGCGCCAGCAACCGCCATAGTGGCTTTGTTGTTCATGACGATCACGGCCATTCCTGGATAAAAAGCGGACAAAACCAAACAGATGAAAGGGACGGCAGTGGATCCGTTCAGGAAATCAGTGATTGTCTTTTGTGAATTCCAGCATTTTCCCTGGAAACCATCGCAGCGGCGCCGGAAGAATCGGCGCGTTGGTCGTATCGTTGTCGAAATGACTCCCGCTAGTATCGTTGCGGCGTTGATGGAGCCGTCGGTCAGCAAGACGAGCATTACAGAATATGAACCGCCTTCAGGGCAACAGCCGCAGCGGCCGCACCAGATGCGCCAAACACGGTGTTCAGGAAAGAAGTATCAACGCCGAGAAGTCCGGCGACAGCCACACCCAGCAAGGCACCGCTCGCGATCAAGCGGGCGGCAGTCCATTTTGACGCTTTAGCCTTTCTGGTTTTCACGGCAGGTCTCCGAGTCATGGGTTTCGACTACGGATGATCGTTGGCTGACCCAGCCAAATCTATTAGAGCTTTCCCATCGTTGATGGGTTATCCACATGTCATTCTGTCGCCCTGACCTTATCCATGGCGCTCGTCCACGGGGCCCAGCATTTCATTGTCATGTTAATTTGTAACTTTGGATAAGTCAATGCCAAAGTGTGCTAGGCAATACTAGAGCGCAATGACAGACCAGGCCGCGACGGCCACTTATGGCCTGGCGGCGCGCCGTTCCAGCCATTCGAACAGCCCCATGCCCAGCAGCATGGCGGCCACGAAAACCGCTGCCTGCCAGTGCCCCGCCCCCAGATCCACCAGCGCGGGGCCGGGGCACAGGCCCGCCAGGCCCCAGCCCAGGCCGAACACCAGACTGCCCAGCACCAGGCGGCGGTCGATCCCCCGCGTCGCGGGCAAAGCCAGAGGCAGGCCCAGATAGGTGACGGTGCGCCGGCCCGCCAGGCGAAACGCCCCCAGGCCCGCCAGCACGGCGCCCCCCATGACCAGCGCCAGGGAAGGATCCCAGGCCCCGGCAATATCCAGGAAGCCGATCACCTTGACCGGATCGGCCATGCCCGACACCAGCAGGCCGATGCCAAATACCAGGCCGGCAAGAAATGCTGAAAACTTGGCCATCGCCACCTCACCCCGCCATCAAGCCAAAAACCCGGCGCGCGACATATACCGTCAACATCCCCGCGCCGATGAAGCACACCGTGGCGGCCAGGGATCGCGCCGACAGGCGCGACAAGCCGCACACCCCGTGGCCCGACGAGCAGCCGCTGCCGTAGCGGGTGCCCAGGCCGACGAGCAACCCGGCCAGCGCCAGGACACCGACACCCGCGTCCACCTGGATAGGGGCCAGCGGGCCCCACAGACGGGCCAGCCAGGGGGCCGCCAGCAGCCCGGCCAGGAAAGCCAGCCGCCAGCCGCGATCGCCCGGCCCGGCGCGCAACAGGCCGCCCAGCACGCTGCTGATGCCTGCGATGCGGCCATTGAGCAAGATGAACGCGGCGGCGGCCAGGCCGATCAGCAGCCCCCCGGCCAGCGCCGACCAGGGCGTGAAAGCAAGCCAATCAATCGTCATGCGGTGATCCTTGAGGACAGTAAATGGCGTAGAGCATTTCCAGCACCCGCAGCAGTTGCGGGTTGGCGATGCGGTAGTAAATCTGCTTGCCGCTGCGCCGCGTGGCCACGACGCCTTCTGTGCGCAAGACCCCCAGCTGCTGGGACAAGGTGGGCTGGTGGATGCCCAGCAGGGTTTCCAGCGCGCCCACGCTGGACTCGCCCTGGGACAATTGGCACAGCAGCAGCAGGCGATCCGGGTTGGCCAGCAGTTTCAGGTCGGCAACGGCAAGGGCTGCGGCGGTGCGCAGCCGGGCCGGATCCAGGGTGTCGGGTTGCATGCGTTCCAAATCAAGCAAATCAATTGAAAACCTTGACTACAATATATCAATAAATATAATATTGATCAATATATTGTTTGCTTACATACCACGCGTGCGCGACGGGATCGGCGAGGCCGAATTCGTGGCCCTGCGCCAGGCGCGGATCAGGCCTGCAGCGGGCCGGCCAGGTTGGCCGGCACCACCTGGATGACCTGGGCCGCGCTGCGGGTGGCCGCCGCCAGCGCATCCTGCGGCGGCGCCCCGCCCGCCCAGGCGTGGACAAAAGCCGAGGCAAAGGCATCTCCCGCCCCGATGGTGGAGACCACGTCCACCGGTTGCACGGGATGAAAGTGCCCCGCCCGGCCATCGAAGAACAAGGCTCCCTCGGCCCCCAGGGTCAGCAAGGCGGTCTGCCCGGGACGCCGGATCAGCTGGCGCGCCAGGTTCCGGGCGACTTCGGGCGGCGGGTCGTCCGCCGGCAGGCGGCCGTCGTCCCCCTGCACCAGGCGCACGGCCTCGTGCGCATTGACGCACAATAAATCCGCCTGCGCCCACAAATCGCGCAGCGCGTCGGGATGCGCCAATTGCCGCGCCCCGGGGGTGACCACCAGGCGAAACGGCCGGCGCAGCATGGCGGCCAGCGCGGCCTGCAGCCAGGCCTGGGATTCCAGCGACAGGCCCGTCACATAGACCACGTCGCTGCGATCCAACCCGGCAAAGCCCTGCTCGCCCACCCAGGCGCTGGCCCCACGCTGCGCATAGGCGCGCGCGGCCCCCGCATCATCCACCATGACCACCGATTTCCCGGTGGGCAGGCGATGGGTGGAGAGCACGGGCTGAATCCCGCGGGACTGCAGCAGATCGCGCAGCAGTTTGCCTTCGAGGTCGGCGCCGACGCAGGCATGGACAGCCACCTGCGCGCCTCGGGCCGCCATATTGAAGGCGGCATTGAGCGCCCCGCCTCCGGCATACAGGCCGATGTGTTCGACATCCTGCTTGGCGCCCCGCATGGGCTGGACGGTGGAAACGACAACATCGACAATGGCGGCGCCGATCGTGGTGATATGCATGACAGATCCAGAGAAGGATTCCAGGGAAGGATTCGGGATAACCCCGATAGTACAATGGAAAACCAAAAACCTTCCCCCTGTGTTTCATGACCCCCACCGCACCCCGAAAACCGGCCGGCGCCGCCCCCGGCCTGGTCATCCTGGCCCTGGCGATCGGCGCATTCGCCATCGGCACCACCGAATTCGCCACCATGAGCCTGCTGCCTTATTTTGCGCTGGAACTGGGCATCGACGCCCCCACGGCCGGGCATGTGATCAGCGCCTATGCCCTGGGGGTGGTGGTGGGCGCCCCGCTGTTGACCGTGCTGGCCGCCCGCATGGCCCGGCGCACGCTGCTGATCGCCCTGATGGGGATGTTCGCCCTGTTCAACGCCCTGTGCGCCTTCGCCCCCAACTATGAATCGCTGCTGATCCTGCGCTTCTTGAGCGGCTTGCCGCACGGGGCGTATTTCGGGATCGGCTCGCTGGTGGCCGTGTCCCTGGTGCCCTACGCGCGGCGCAACCAGGCGGTGGGCCGGATGTTCCTGGGGCTGACCGTGGCCACCATCATCGGCGTGCCTTTCGCCAACTGGCTGGGTCATGCGCTGACGTGGCGCTGGGGCTTCGGCCTGGTGGCGCTGGTCGGCCTGCTGACCATGGGACTGATCGCCCGGCTGGCCCCGTACAGCCCGCCGGCCGCCGGGGCCAGCCCCCTGCGCGAACTGAGCGCGCTCAAGCACTTGCAGGTCTGGCTGACGCTGGCCGTGGGGGCCATCGGCTTCGGCGGCCTGTTCGCCGTCTACACCTATCTGGCCGATATCCTGCTGCAGGTCACCCAGGTGTCGCCCACTGTCGTGCCGCTGGTGCTGGGGATCTTCGGGCTGGGTCTGACCATCGGCAATATCCTGGTGCCCTGGCTGGCGGATCGCGCCCTGCTGCCCACCGCCGCCGGCCTGCTGCTCTGGAGCGCCGCGATGTCGGCCTTGTTTCCGCTGGCCGCCGGGCGGCTGTGGACGATTTCCCTGTGCGTCTTCCTGATCGGCTTCGGGGGCGCTTTGGGCACGGTGCTGCAGACCCGGCTGATGGACGTGGCCCGCCACGCCCAGGGGCTGGCGGCGGCGCTGAACCATTCGGCCTTCAATTTCGCCAATGCGCTGGGGCCCCTGCTGGGCGGGATGGCGATTGCCGGGGGCCACGGCTGGACGTCCCCCGGCTGGGTGGGCGCGGGGCTGGCGCTGGGCGGGTTCGCCATCCTGATGGTGTCGATGGCGTTCGACCGCGCCCGCGCGGCGCCCGCCGTCGGCTAACCGGCCAGGGCGTCCAGATCGGCGGCGCTGTGGCGTTCGCGCAGGCAGCCTTCGTTGGTGCGGTTGACCAGGCGGCCGCGCCGCACGGCGGGCCGCCGGGCGATCTGGTCGGCCCAGCGCAGCACATGCTGGTAGTCCTGGGCCGACAGGAATTCGGCCGCGCCATACAGCTGCCCCAGCACCAGGCCGCCGTACCAGGGCCAGATCGCCATGTCGGCCACGGTGTAGTCGTTGCCCGCGACAAACGCGTGCTGCGCCAGGCGCTGATCCAGGACATCCAGCTGGCGCTTGGTTTCCATGGCGAAGCGGTCGATGGCGTATTCGATCTTGCTGGGCGCATACGCATAGAAATGACCGAAACCGCCCCCGACGTAGGGCGCGCTGCCCACCTGCCAGAACAGCCAGGACAGGCATTCGGCCCGCGCCGCACCCCCGGCGGGCACGAATGCGCCGAATTTTTCCGCCAGATACAACAGAATCGCCCCGGATTCAAACACCCGCATCGGCTCGGCCCCGCTGCGATCCACCAGGGCGGGGATCTTGGAATTGGGGTTGGCCCCCACGAACCCGCTGCCGAACTGGTCGCCTTCGCCGATCTGGATCAGCCAGGCGTCGTATTCCGCCCCGACATGGCCCGCCGCCAGGAGTTCTTCGAGCAGGATGGTGACCTTGATCCCATTGGGCGTGCCCTGCGAGTACAGCTGCAAAGGATGCCGCCCGATAGGCAGGGCCTTGTCGTGCGTGGCCCCGGACACCGGGCGGTTGATGCTGGCAAAGCGCCCGCCGCTGGGCTTTTCCCAGACCCAGACTTTGGGCGGGGTGTAGTGCGATGAATCGTTCATAGTGGATTCCAATGTCAATAATGCGGGGGGCGTTCGTCCAGCAGGCTGCGCAGACTGGATGGGCCGTCGCCCCCCTGCTGTTGGCGCAAATACAGCAGTTCACGCGCCAAAGCGTCGATTTGCCGCTGTTGGCGAAAGACCTGCTGGTTCAGTTGATCCAACAGGTCTTCGGCCTCGGTGGCCTTCAATTCAAGTTCGATCATGCGCTTTTCAAGCGCGCTTGGGGATTCCATGGGTTTGCCGGCTCCTTTGGAGAGCCATATTACCGCATGGCCACCCCACGTCCGGCCGCCGGAGCGGCCAGACCCGATACGCAGCGGCCCCGCCGGGCTAAAGCGCGCCCTGGCCTTCGGCCGCCGGGGCGGCCAGGAAATCCGCCAGAAGTCCAGCCATCACCTTGGTGGCCCCCCGCAAGTCGCTCAGTTCGACGCGCTCATCCGCCTGCTTCGCCCGCGATTCGAGCACCGTGCGCGGCCCCGCCCCGTACATGACGGTGGGGATGCCGTGTTCGGCATACAGGCGCGCATCGGCGTACAGGGGGGTGCCGACGGCGGGAATGGCCTCGCCGAACACCTGCCGGGCATGCCGCTGCAAGCTGGCCACCAGGGGCTCGTGGCCCGGCAAGGGGCGCAAAGGCCGGGCCAGCAGCAAGCGGCGGATATCCAGCGCGATGCCCGGCAAGCCCTGCACGGCGGCCTGGATGAACTGCCGCACCTGGGCTTCGACCTGCGCCGGGTCTTCCTCCGGGATCAGGCGGCGATCCATTTTCAGCTCGACGCGGCCGGGCACCACGTTGGTGTTGGTGCCGCCGTCGATCCGCCCCACAATCATCGTCGGATGGCGGATGCCGTCGATGCCGGAATGGATGTCCGCCAGGGCGTCGGCCTGGCGGTAGATTTCCGTCAGGATGCGGTTGGCCGCCCGCAAGGCGTCGTGGCCCGACCCGGGGTCGGAGCCGTGGGTGGCCTTCCCCTGGACGACAACCTCGAACTGCAGGCAGCCGTTGTGCGCCGTCACCACGGCATGGCTGAAGCTGGCGCATACGACATAATCAGGATGGGTCAAGCCCTGTGCCAGCAACCACCCCGGGCCTTTCAGGCCACCGAATTCCTCGTCGTAGGTGAAGTGGAATTCAACCGCCCCCTTCAAGGGTGCCCCACTGGCTTCCAAGGCCCGCACCGCATGCAGGTACGTGGTGAAATCGCTTTTAGAAACCGCCGATGCGCGGCCATACAGACGGCCATCCACAACGGCGCCGCCGTAGGGATCGTGCGTCCAGCCTTCGCCGGGCGGCACCACATCACCATGGGCGTTCAGGGCGATCACCGGGCCCTCGGCCGCGTACTGGCGGCGCACGATCAGGTTGGTGATGCTGCGCATGCCATAGGCCTGCATTTCGGCGTCCGGCACGGCATGGCGCTGCACGGACCAGCCCCAGCCCTGCAAGATGCCGGCCACGGCCTCGGCATGCGGGGCCGTATCGCCAGGCGGCGTATCCGTGGGGATGGCGACCAGGCGCTGCAACAGCGCCACCTGGTCTTCAAAATGCGCATCCACCCACGCATGCAGGCGGGAAATCAAGGCTGGATCGGCGGCGGCATGGCTCATTGTCGGGTTCCTGAAAGTGATTGAGAAACAGGCGCCCGCAGGCGCCTGAACGGTGCAAGCCCAAGGCAGGGGCTGCCCGGCACAGCCTGTCCGATCCGCCCGGCGGGGCCGCGCGCGGCGGCCCGCCCCAGAGGGATCAAGACCGGCGGCCAACGGCGCCCCGGTCAACGGGCAAGACGCCCCCAGATGCGCACGCGGCTGATACCGCCGTCGGGGAACATATTGACCCGGACGTGCGAGACCGGGCCGGCCGGCCGCAGGACATCGCTTTCATAGAAATGCTGCTTGTCCATCTGGGTCTTTTGTTCACCCAGCACTTCCGGCCAGAACATGGCCTGGGTCACCAGGGACTGGTCCGTGGATTCCTGAACCAAAGCGCCCTGCACCGACACCCGATCCGGGTAGTTGCCCTTGAAGTGGGCGGTGTCGATCTCGATTTTTTCGACTGTCACCGGATGGCCGAGTTCGATGATGACCCAGTCATTGCCCGGTTCGCGGCGGCGGCGGGTTTCCCAGCCATCGCCCATGTTGACCCCGCGGCCCGGGGTCAGCAAAGGCATGGGGGAGCCGAAGTGCGAGTCGTTGTATGCCACGATCCGGCCACCGCTGGCCAGCGCCGAGACCTCGTACAGGGCGTCGGGGTCTTTTTTATCCCAGTTGCAGGCGGGCTGGCCGTACACGCGCAGGCGCGCCACGCCGCCATCGGGGAAAATATTCAGCCGCAGGTGCGTCCAGACGCGGTCATCGGCGATGTCGACGAAATGGTGCGAATTTCCCTGCAAGGATTTGGCGGGCACGAGCTCGACCCATTCGGTTCCGTCGTCTGGATTGCCTTCGCAATAGGCCGCCTGCACCGAGGCCGCCGGGGGGAAATTTCCGGTGAAATGGCTGGTGTTGATATCCAGCCCCCGGATGACGCCGGGCAGGCCCAGCCGGATGATGGCGGTGTCGTTGCCGCCATTGCGCCGGCGGCGGGTTTCCCAGCCGTCCATCCATTTGCCGTGGTCGTCGAACTTGCCCACGATGAAGACGGGCTCGGCGTCCTGCAGCATGCGCGACGCGCTGGCGAAGAATTCGTCCGTGCAGGACACGACCTGGGCGCCCAGTTTTTCACTGGCCAGGTTGGGATGACGGGTGGCAAAGGCGGGCAGATCGACCGCGGGGGCGTCGATCACGGTGCCCACGGGCAGGTTTGTAGAGGCCATGGTGCGTATATTTCCAGAAAATCAGGCTTTGAAGGGATGTTCTTTGACCCAGTGGCGGGCGATGTCCGCCCGGGTCGCAATCCACACGCGGTCGTGCCGCTGGATGTGATCCAGGAAGCGTTGCAGGCCGGCAAAACGCGCCGGCCGGCCCGTCAGGCGGCAATGCAGGCCCACCGACATCATCTTGGGCGCGGTTTCTCCTTCGGCGTACAGCACATCGAAGGCATCGCGCAGGTAATGGAAGAAGTGATCGCCGGTGTTAAAGCCCTGGGGCGATGCAAAGCGCATATCGTTGGTGTCCAGGGTATAGGGCACGATCAGCTGGGGATGCGTCTTGCCCTCGCCGATATCGACTTCGGTCCAGAACGGCAGGTCGTCGCCGTAGTAGTCGGCGTCGTACAGGAACTGGCCTTCTTCGGCCACGATACGCAGGGTATTGGGGCTGTCGCGCCCGGTGTACCAGCCTTCGGGGTGGCGGCCCAGCAGTTGGGTGACGATTTCGACGCAACGCTGGAAGTGTTCGCGTTCCACGGCTTCGGGCACATTCTGGTAGTGAATCCAGCGGTAGCCGTGGCAGGCGACTTCATGGCCCAGCTCGACGAAGGCGCGCGCCACTTCCGGGTTGCGCGCCAGCGCCATGCCGACGCCAAATACCGTCAGCGGCAGGCCGCGGCGTTCGAATTCGCGCAAGATGCGCCACACGCCCGCCCGCGAACCATATTCGTAGATGGATTCCATCGACAGGTGCCGATCCGGGTAGGCCGCCGCCCCGATGATTTCGGACAGGAACTGCTCGGATCCGGCATCGCCGTGCAGCACGCAGTTTTCGCCGCCTTCTTCGTAGTTCATCACGAACTGCACAGCCACTCGGGCCTGGCCCGGCCAGTTGGCCTGCGGCACATCGCGGCCATAGCCAAGCAAATCGCGGGGGTAATTGGGGTCTTGCATGGAAGGTCTCCTGTGAAAAAGTCAGCGTGTCACGCCAAAAGCGGCCCAGGGATCGGCGGCCCGCGCATCCGAGGCCTCCATCCGCTGTTCGCAATCTTGCAAATGATGATCCATCGCGGCCTTGGCGCCCTGGGCGTCGCGCTGGCGGATGCGATCCAGGATGTCCTGGTGCTCGACATACGAGCAGGCCGTGCCTTCCGGGCTGCCGCCCAGGGCGATGATCAAGGTGGTGCGCGCGCACAGGCCGGACAGCATCTCGACCAGCACCTGGTTGTCCAGCACCCGGGCCAGCTCGACATGAAAGGCGTTGGACAGGCGCAGCCAGCTGATGCGGTCGCCCTGCTGGTAGGCCAGTTGTTCCCGACGCACCATGTCGTCCAGGGGCGCCAGGCGGGTGTCCAGGCTGTCCAGCACCACCAGTTGTTCGATGGCGATGCCTTCCAGTGCCCGGCGCATGGCGAACACGTCCCGGATTTCCTTGGCGCCCGCCTGCCAGACCCGGGCCCCCCGGTTGGGTTCGATGAGCACGATCTTGTCGTGCGCCAGTTGCGCCAGCGCCGCGCGCACCGTGCTGCGGGAACAATCGAAAATCGCGCACAGGGCGGCTTCGGTCAGTTTGGCCCCGGGCAACAGGCGGCGATCCATGGCGGCGTCGAAGATTTCGTCGTAGACGCGCTGCACTTCGGAAGGGTTGTTGGCGACTTTCGGCTGGCGCAGCGACGACGCCCGGGGAGCCTTGAGGTCGATCGATGCGGAACGTGAGGGTTTCAGCTGAAGCATGGCGCCAAAAATCAAAAGCCAGGAAATTGTTGACAATTATTGTTGATCACGCGAAAATCGTCAACACAAATTGTTGACAATAACGTCGGCACTGGCAAGCCTCGTTGCAGGCGCGTCATCCGACATAAACCTTCCTGTCCCGAAGGGCCGGCATCCACCCGCCCGACGCGCCCCGGCATCCCATGCCGGGTTGGCCAGAACCGGGGGCCCCATTGACAGGATACTGACCGGGGATCACTACCATGGGAAAACTTTCCACCCATGTCCTGGACACCGTACACGGTGTGCCGGCTCAGGGCGTCGCCCTGGAACTCTATCGCCTGGACGGCGAATCCCGCACCCTGCTGACCCAAACCGCCACCAATGCGGACGGTCGCTGTGATGCGCCCTTGCTCAGTGGCGACGCCCTGATCAAGGGCACCTACGAACTCCGCTTCCATGCCGGGGATTACTTCGCGGGCAAGGGCGTCAGCCTGCCCGAGCCACGCTTCGTGGATGTGGTGGTGCTGCGCTTCGGCGTGGCCGATCCAACGCAGAACTACCACGTGCCGCTGGTCGTGACGCCCTGGACTTGGTCCACCTATCGCGGCAGCTGAACCTTGCTGTAACCCCAGAATTCCGACTAAATACAAATAGAGGAGACCTCATCATGGAAGGTTTTTTCCTGGAATACGGCAACCTGCTGCTGCGCTGGCTGCACGTGATCGCCGCCATCGCCTGGATCGGCGAATCGTTCTACTTTGTGATGCTCGACCTCAGCCTGCACCCGCCCAAGGGCGAACACAGCAAGAAGCTGGGTGTGTTCGGCGAAATGTGGGCCGTCCACGGCGGCGGCTTCTACCATAACCAGAAATACCTGACCAACCCGGCCGAACTGCCGCCCGACCTGCACTGGTCGTTCTGGAAAGCCTATGCCACCTGGCTGTCCGGCTTCGGCATCTTCACGCTGCTGTACCTGCTGAAGGCCGACATCTACCTGGTCAACCCCAACAGCCCCTGGGAATGGGCGCGCAACATGACCGGGGTCGAAGCGGGCGTCCTGGCGGTGCTGTTCCTGGTGGTGGGATACAACCTCTATTCGCGGCTGTGCCGCATCATCAGCCCGACGGTCAACCGCGACGGCTGGCTCAGTGTGGCGGTGGCCGTGCTGCTGGTCGCCACCGCCTGGCTGACTTCGCAGATCTTCCCGGGCCGCGCCGCCTTCCTGATCACCGGCGCTCTGATGGCCACCTGCATGTCGGCCAACGTGTTCTTCTGGATCATCCCGGGCCAGCGCCGCATGGTCAAGGCCCTGAAGGCCGGCGAAAAACCCAACCCGCTGGACGGGGCCTGGGGCAAGCAGCGGTCGGTGCACAACACGTATTTCACCTTGCCGGTGATCTTCCTGATGCTCAGTAACCACTATTCGTTCACCTACTCGAACGAATACGCCTGGGTCATCATGACGCTGTTCATCGTCGCCGGCGGGGTGATACGCCAGTATTTCGTGCTGCGCCACGTCGGCAAGAACGACTTGCGTTACCCGGCGGCAGGCATTCTCACCCTGGCCCTCATCGGCTGGATTGCCGCCCCCGCTCCGACAGCCGCACCCGCGGCGGCGGCCGACGGCACGCCGGTGGCCGCGATCACCATCCAGCAGGTGCATGGCATCATCCAGGCCCGCTGCACCGAATGCCATTCGGCCAAACCCACGCAGGCCGGCTTTGCCGCCGCTCCGGCGGGCATCATGCTGGATACCGAAGCCGAAACCCTGCAACACGCCGCCCAGATCAAGGTGGTGGTGGGCAACCAGTACATGCCGCTGGCCAACCTGACGCAGATGACGGACGAGGAACGCGCCGTGATCGCCGCCTGGAACGGCCAATAAGGCTGCCCTTCGCCGCCGCCGGCGGGCGTGCCATGCCGGCGGCGGCGGCCCGGGACGATCAGCCCGGGATGCAGAGATAACCCCGGGAGACACCGTCCACATGGGCGGCGTCGCCGCTTTCGGACACCTGCACGGCCTGGTAGCCCGTTTCGCACAGACAGCCGCCGGTCACCGGATTGCCGGTAAAGCTTCCCTGCCTGTTCGCGCAGCCCCAGCGGGTGCTGAACAAATATCCGCCGCCCGACGGCCCAGCCAACGGCCGCCAGCGGCCCCCCTGGCACACCAGCAGGCCCAGCCGGCCGCCGCTGCGCCCCATCCCCCCCTCGACCGCGCAACTGGCGCCGGACGACACCCCCTTGACCAGCACCAGGCCTTCCCGCCCCTGCAGCCAGGCCCCGCTGCGCACCCAGCCCTGCACCGTGGCGGCGCCCTGGAAATCGGGATCCCGAAGATCGCGCAGCCGGAGAAAATCCGTGTGATCCAGCGGGTCGGCGGCCGGATCGCCGTCCTCGACAGCCTCATCCCCCGCCGCGCCGGCTGGCGGGGCCGGCACAGCCTGCGCCCGCAAAGCCACCGTGCCCGGGGCCCAGTCCAGCGTCGGCGGCACGACGGCCAACTGCCCCGCCCCGCGTAACTGCCCCGGGGCCTGCGGCCAGACGATCCAGCCCTCCCCTCGGGCGGCCTGCAGCCATTCGCTGATCAGGTATTCGTCCACCTGCCCCCGGGCATCCCGCAAGCCCGCGCGCGCCGCGACAAACGCCTGCAGCCGGCACGGCGCTTCGGGGCAGGCCCCGATCCGGTCGATCCGCAAGTCCAGCCGCTGGTTCAGCGGGCCGGATTCCTGCCAGCCGCCGGCCAACAACCCCAGCGCTTTCAGCTCCGTCCAGCGGGGGGCCTGCCAGTCGGCGATCCCCTGATCCGCCAGGGCGGCGGCGGTATCCGCCTGCCGGATCAGCGCCCCATGCTGCCGCAGCAGCGCCAAAGCCGCATCGCGGGCAGGCGCCATCCAGGCCGCCAGGGACTGGGCCTGCAGCGCCCGCATGCGCTGCGCCCACTCCTGGCCCGCCCAGACCAGCAGCAACACCCCCAGCAAGGCCGCGACCATGAATTCCAACAGCAGCGCGCCCCGCTGTCCGGCGGGGCCGCCCAGCGCCCGGGCGTCAGCGCACATGAAAGGCGAACTGGTTGACATCGCCCCGGCCGCAGGCGGATTCGGTCGTCAGCGCGCTATAGGGCGTCGCGCTGTCCTTCACTGTTTTGCCGGCGCCGCCGTCCCCGGTGACGACGATCTGGTCGGCCAGGCGCTGCAGCACGGAGGCGATCGAAGGGCAGGCGACATGATTGACCTGCAGCAGGCGCACGATAAACCCCGCCCCGGCATCGCTGGCCTCGACCTCGATGCGGCCCCCCTGGCCCAGGCCATGGCGCACCGCGCCATCGCCGCCCAGAGTCAGCACCGTGGAATCCGCCACCATCGACGCCAGGTTTTCCGTGCCGATGTCGGCATACGGGGCATCCCCCGAAGCACCCGCATTGACCCGGGTCTGCATGATGAAGCGCGCCAGTTCCTCGCCCACTTTGGGCACCTTGTTTTCCATGACATACCCCCCGATGGCCGGAATGCCGATGACGGCGATCAACAGCACGATGGCCGTCACAATAGACACTTCGATCAAGGAAAAGCCTTGCTGCGCCCGGTGTTTCCGCCCGGCTTCCGCCAGCGGGCCGCCCTGCCGATTGCGATGCTCATGATTCATTTCCACGCTCCTTTTGCCGTTGACCGGCCGATTGACGCCCGCCCCTATTGGCTGGCGTGAAACATCATCCAGGCCCGCCGCAATTCGTCGATGGCGGCGAAATGCCACAAGCCGATTCCCAGGACACAGGCCACGCCCGCCAGCAACACCAGCCAGCGCATGGCCTGCGCCTGCAGGCGAATCCGCGCAAACCAGACCGTCGCCATGCGGGCATGCACCGCCAGCAGGGCCGGCTGCAAACCGTGCGCCGCGTCGAGATCCTGCAGATACCAGTACAGATCCCGATCCAGCAGGCCGGTATCCAAGGCCGCTGCCCCGCTGAGGCCCTGATCCAGATTTCCCACCATGCGCCGGAGATGGGCCGCCATCCAGGGGCTGGCCCGCTGCATCAGCAGCACCAGGACGGCGCGCAACTGCGCGGCGCCCCCCGGCCCCGGCTGCAGCACAATGGCGATCAAGGCCATCAAGCGCAAAGCCTGGATTTGCCGATACAGGCGCCAGGGCCCGAACCGATCCAAAACCTGGCGTCCCGGCCCGCACGCCTTGGGCAGCAGCGCAATCGTTGCCGCCACGGCCCCCAGCGCCGCCACCGGCAACACGGCCCCCCAGGCGCCGGCCAGGCGGGCGCCGGCGAACAAGGCCCGCGCATACGGCCCGTAAAACGCCTCGGGCAGGCCCTGAAAAGCCTGTTGCAAAGACGGAATCGTCCAGACCGGAACCGCCCACACCAGGGCGCAGACCAGCAGCAGCGCCACGGCGGCGGTGCCCAGCGTGCCCCACAGCAGCCGCCGGGCCCGCAGCAGCAGGCCCAGGTGCCGGGCCAAGGACTGGAAGCAGGCCAACAACCGCGCATTGCCGTACAGCTGGGACACCTGCACCAAGGCGCGCTCATCGGCGGGAAAACAGCCGCGCCAAGTGGCCTGCAAATCGCCGCCGCTGGCCTCGCACGCCAACGACCAGGCGCGCGACAGCCGGCCACGCACCGTCCCCGGGCCATAGCGCAACGCATCCCGATCGAACAGTTCGCGCAGGGTCAAGCGCCCCTGGGACGCCGTCAGGACGGCATGCAGGTATTCGAAATAGTCCGCCCGCTGGCCGGCGAACCGCCACGCGTCCAGACGCGCGCGCCAGGCGGCCCAATGCATGCGCGCCCGGTTCATGGCCCGTCCGTCCCGGCGGCCCATGGCCCGTCCGCCCCGGCGGACAGCGGAATGCCCCGCCGGCGGCAGCGCAGCGTCAGGGTCTCGAAGGCCATGAAGCGGCTTTCGACATCCCGCGGATCGACCAGGCCGGCCGCCACCTTCTGCATGGCATGCGCGAAGGCGCTGCGCGACGGATGAGGAAGATAGTCCGTCCCCGTCGGCACGGGCTCGTCGTCCAAGCCGGGCTCCAGCAGTTCGGCGGCCACCGTGCGCCCCTGATAGCCCGCGAGTTCGGGCAGTTGGGGCAAGCGGCAATGCGCGCAGCCCGCCGGATTGCGCAGGCGCAGATCCGCCGCCGCGATTCCCCAGCCGGCCGCGATCCAGCCCAGCCACTGTGTCCACCAGGCCGCATCGTGCCGGGCCGGCGGCCGGCTTTGCAGCGCCGGCATGCTGGCAGGCTGCGCGCACCGGACGCACAGCCGCGGCAGCAGCACCTGGTAGACCAACAGCTTCAGAACCCCGGGCGTCCGCAGAAAATCACGCGGCACGCCGATGAAAGCCGACGCCAGGCGATCGACGATGGCGGACGCGGAGGGCGCATGCACCGTGGTGTACAGATTGACCCCGGATCCGGCCAGATCCATGAAGGCCAACCCGCTGTCCACATCGCGGATTTCGCCGAGCAGCACATCGCTCATGGCCGAACGCTTCAGGGTTCGCAGCTTGGCGGCATAGCGATCCCGGGCATGCTGATCCAGATCCCGGCTGATGGTGTTTTGCACGGCCCCCTCGATCCGGTATTCCACGGGTTCTTCCAGGGTGATGACCTTGCGGTGCGCCGGCAGCGCCCGGATCAGGGCCGCCAGCGTCGTCGATTTGCCGGATCCCACGGTGCCCGCCAGCACGATGGCGCCGCCCTCGGATCGCATGACCCGGTCGAAGCATGCCACCTGATCGGGCCGATAGCCCAGGCGATCCAGGCCATCCGCCTGGATTTCACGATCCCGGGACAGGAACCGCAGGCAGACGCTGGGGCCGCGTTCGGCCGCCAGGGAAGCCCAGCGCAAGGTATAGGCCCGGCCATCCACCCGGCGCTGCAGGCTGCCCTGCTGCTCCTGCAAGGGGTCGAAGACCGCGCCATTGCCTCCTTGAATATCCATCCAGGCGACCGCCAGCACCTCCATCAGCAAATCGGTCGGCATGGGGCTGAAGCGCGCCGGGGCAATGTAGCGCCCCGAAACGCTGAAGCGCACCTCGGACTGCGCGGCATCCCGGTACACATTCAGGTGCAGATCGCTGGCCCCCTGGCGCACGCCCCACTCCACCATATCCTGGAAAACCCCCGCCAGGGCGGTGGGCGTGCGATCCGCCTGAGACAGGCGCCCGCCGGCGGCGGCCCGCGGATCACGCGACAGCGCCAGCAGCAGCGCGGCGGGCAGCACATAGCGGGCCGGATCCGACAAACGATAGCCCGCCGCCTGGATGCGCCGCACCAGGGCATCCGCCTGGTCGCCGCCCACATACTCGGCGCGGGCCAGCACTGTCACCCGGCCATCCTCGCGCTCGACCGGGCAGATCCGGTCGGCCAGCGCCTGCACGTCGAACCGGCGGGCCAGGACGCGCCGCACCGGCGGCTGCAGCCGGGCCAGTTGTTCGGGCCGCTCGATCAGGCCGGCCGCCGACAGATCGAAAGGCGGCGGCGGTTCGGCCATACGCAGGACGGACGACCAGGGCTTCATGGCCGCCCCTCGCCCAGCAACATCCGCAGGCACAGCGAATGCCGATCCTCGCCGCGCTCCAGCTGCACGCAAGCCCCGTTGATGCCGCGCAACTGGTAGACTCCGGGGTCGCCGGCGTGGCCGGCCGGAAAGGCCTGCCCCCGGACATACAGATAGGCCTGCTGGCCCACCTGGACTTCGGCCATCAGCATCGCGCCCACGCCATACAGGGCCACCAGCCTGGGGGCCAGGATCGGCCGCGCCGGGGCGCCCGCGCGGGCGGCATCGCCCGGCCCCCGCGCCGGCTGGGCCGCGGCGTCCAGCGCATGCTGCAAATCCTGCTGCATCAACTGGCGGATGGACTGCGATTCCCAGTGCTCGGCGGCGGATTCGTCGGGCGCCTGGGCACGGGCCGCCCCCGGGCCGGACAGCGCCACCGCCAGGCACAGGGACAAGGCGGTGGACAGATCAATGATGCTCATACAGCGCCCCTTCCAGATGCAGCACCAGGCGGCTGGTCTTCAGGCCGGGACGGGTGCCCGGGGCATGGGTGACGGTGGCCTTGGTCCAGGACACGGCCTGCGCCAAAGGGGCCAGCAAACCGGCTGAACGCAGCGGGCCTTCGACCTTGACCAGGCGGGTGGCCAACTGCGGAAAGCCGGCCGGCCTGGGCAGAGCCTGGCCCTCGGCATCGCGCGGCGCAACCAACGGCACCGGCTGCGGACTGTGCACCCGCAAGGCGGTAAAGGCCGGCAGGACAGCCTGCAGGGCGCTGGCCCAGTCGCGCGCCACCAGGCGGGCCCGGGGCAGGGTCTCGGGATCCGCCACCTGCCCCGCCACCGCCAAATTCCAGCGGGCCTGGGCCTGATCCAAGGACGGGAAGTCCAGGCGCCAGCCCGGCGGCGCGGCCTGCAACAGGCCCCGATTGTCCGCCCGCGGATCCGTCCGCCGGTATTCGCTGCGGCATTGCCAGGCGTCCGCCGGCGCGCCCGGCTGGCAATGCAGGCTTTTCAGCACCCAGCCCGCCAGGCGTACAGGCTGCGCATGCACTGCGCGCAGCAAAGACCGGGTGCCGGCTTCGCCGTGCAACGGCTGGCGCGCCAGGGTCTGGGCCAAGGTGTGCCGCCACGCCTGGGCGGCATCCAGCGTGCCGGGCGCGGCATCGCCCGGCACGCCGTGGGCGTACCCCCACCACGCCAGCCCAAGCAGCCCGCCCCCCAGCAGCACGCGCCACAACGGGCGCCCCCGGCGCACCGTCTGCAGGCCGGCCGCAACGGCGGCCCGGCGCGCCAGCCGGGACAGCAGATCCGCATGCGCGCCCTGGGTGTCCAGCTGCTGCAGGCGCGGATAGGCCAGGCGCAGATCCGCAATGGCCTGACCGGCGAGTTCCCGCTGGGGATAGCTGCGATCGGCACGCGCCAGCACGACCCCTTCATGGCACGCCAGGACATGCCAGGTCTGTGCATCCAGGGCGACAATGCACGCCCAGGCGCCCTGGGGGTACTCTTGCGCCAGCAAATCCGCCGCCGACCAATAACCGGGCCCTTGCCTGGGCAGGCCATACGCCAGGCCCAAGGCCGCCGAGGGATTGCCGGAAAGCGCCAGGTGCGTCGCCCCTTCGCGCCTGGCCTGGGCGCAGGCCAGGCCGGGATCGCCCAGGACGGGCAGCCATTCCATGCCGAAAGCCAAGGCGCGCCGCTGCACCTCGATCAACCGTGTCGCCGCCATGATCACAACCCCTCCTCCACTTGCGCGGTAATAATGAGCAAGGTCGCCAGCCGCTGCGATTCCATGCGATCCCCGCCGCCGAACAAAGCGGGAAAGCCCGGATTCAAACGCTGCGAGGCCGATTCCGACTGCCGGCGGTCGAAGCCGGAAACCACCAGCGGTTGGCCCGGCCGCAAGGCCAGCTGCTGCACCGTCCCGTTGCCGTCTATCGTCAGCTGCTGCAGTTGCAGCGGGTGGTCGCGGTCGCCGAACGCGACGGTCTTCAAGGGCTGGGCCACCGTGTTGTCATACGCCAGCGACAGCAGGATCTGGCCATCGTCCTGGGCATCGGGCACCAGCGTCAGGAGCGAGCCGACGGTTTCCTCTTTCTGGTTGATGGAGACCGCGGGCACGGCCAGCCCGCCGGCGCCCGCCGTCGGCGTGGTTTCCACCCGGTCGATATAAGAAAAAGTGGTGCGCACCGCATGCGTGACGGGGCGGCGGTTCAGGGTCAGCATGGGCACGCTGCTGCGGCGCACCAGCCGGCCCGACTCGCCCAGGGCACGGATAATCGCTTCGCTGCCGCTCAAGGCCCCCTGCGTCACCCCCAGCCCCAAGGCCCCCGCCGTCCCGCCGGTCATGGCGGGCACCGTCAGGCCCGCCGCCATGCCGGCCCCCGAAAACACCAGATTCCAATCCAGATTGGCATAGGCCTGCTCGTTCATGGCGACCGTGAGTTCCTCGAACACGAGGCGCACCCGGCGCGTCAGCCCGCGGTTTTCCCGATCCAGATACTGCGCGATCCGATCCAGCACCTCGGGCGTATCGGTCACCACGACGCTGGCCCCCGCGCCGGCATCCGCCACCAGCAGGCCGGCCTGGGACAAAAAGGGTTCCAGGCGCGCCCGAACGGTTTTCATGACCGCCTGGTCGCCGCTGTCGAACTGCGTGCTGGATGCGCTGAGAAACCCGCCTTCGGACTGCCGCCCCGCCAGGCCCAGGGAAGCCTGGACACGCGCATCCAGGGTCAGGGCCCGCACGTTGAAAACCCGCGTATCCGTGCGAAAGAATTCAATCCGGCCCTGGGCGTAGCGCCACCGCACCCCCAGATGAGCCGCGAGGCGGTCGAGGATTTCTGGCAGGGGCGCCGGCCCGGCCGCCAATTCGAAAGCCTGCGGCGGATCGGCCTGCGCCGGCGCGGCGCGGGCCTCGGTAGCCAGGCGGGGCAAGAAATGCCAGGCGGGCAGCAAAGCATCCGGGCGCACGGACACCGGAATCCCCGTCACGGCGGAAATCCGGCGCGCGATCCGGCGCAAATCATCCGTGCCATCGGCAAAAAGCAAAGTGGTGCGCACCTGGGCCCGCAAGGCGGGCGGCAAGGAAAGCTCGCGGGCAAGCGGCTGGGCGCGGCCCGCCACCCAGGGCTTGTCGACGTCCTGGTCGGCCAGACGCCGGGCCTGGCCGGCGGCCCGCGCCGGCATGAAGCGCTCGTGTCCATCCACGACGGCATGATCGGTCTGCCGATAGTCCTGCAGGGCCTGCCGCATGCGCTCTTGCAGGGCGCAACCCGGCAAGGACAGGCCCGCCAGCGCGAGGACGGCGCAAAAGACGGCCCTCATGATGCGGCCCCCGGCTCTTGCGTCCGGTCGCAGCGCTGGGCCAACGGCACGACGCGCAAGACCCGGTTGGCATAAAAACAAGGCTGCACCGGACGATCCCCCAGCTCGGTCGCGGCCAGCAGGCTGCGCACCGCCGCCCGGAAAGGCTCGTCGAAAGCGGCCGAACCCGCCAGGGGGATATCCACATCAACGGCCCAGTGCTCGGCCTCGAAGGTCCAGCCCGCCGCGCCCGCCCAGCGCCCCAGGGCACGGCGCACATTGCCGTCGGCCGGCGTCACTTCAAACACCGGCGCGGGCGGTTTCGACGCCGCCCCGGACGGCGGGCGACGGACGCCCGAGGACGTCGGCGGGCGGCCCGGCGTGACGGCGGCCCGCCCTGCCACGGCCACCTCGGCGGACGCGACGCGCGGCGGCAAACCGGACGCGGACGCGGGCGTCGGCGCGGATACGAGCGCGGGTGCGGGCGCCGGCGCGGATAAGAGCGTGGATGCGGGCGCGGATCTGGATGCGGCGGTCGATGCGGATGCGGACGGAGATAGGGTGACGGGCACAGCGGCCGCTTCGGGCAGAACAGTGATTCCCTCGGAAGGGACGGCCGGCCCGGCGGGCGACGGTAAAGCCGGTGCGGCCCCGGCAGCGGCCCCGGCGCGATCCGCCGCCGCAAGCGGCAGGCGGCGGGCCTCCGCCTGCAACAAGCCGCCCCGCATCAACAGGTGGCCGGGGACGCCGGACACCACCAGGAAATCGCCCACGCGCCGGGCGTGCAAGAGGCGGTCGCCACCGGCCGAACGGGCGAACAGGGCCGGGACGGCCTGCCCGGCGGGATACTGCAGCCAGGTGTCCCGGCCATCATCGAAGATCTGCAAGGGCGCCGGATCGGGGTCGCCCGACAGTTGCCAATCGAAGTGATAGGTCGCCACCGCCGGCGCCCGGCCTGCAATCTGCCGCCACCAATGTTCGCCGTCGATGGCCGCGCACCCGGATATCGTCGCCGCCGCGCAGGCGGCCCATATGAATTTCACCATGCCGTTCCCCAGGAATCTCCCCGAGCAGCGGCGGCCGGAAAAAAGGCACCGGATTCAGGGAATCAGGTGCCTATGGTGGCCTGGCGGCGGCAGCGCCGCCAGACTGGGAACTACGCACGGACAAAAATGTCCCGCCGGCCTTGTCAACGCTGGCGGGCGATGCGGTTGCCTTCGGTGGAGGCCAGGTTGAGCGCCGTCACGGCGGGCTGCTGGCCATCGAGCGCGGCCGTCAGGATCTGCTGGAAGCGCGTGCGGATGGCCGGATAGTTATGGATGCGAAAGCCCTGGCCGGTCACGGCGGAACGGCCGGCATACACGGCGACCAGATCATGCCACTGGCCCAGATCTTTGTAGAACCCGGCGGGCGTGTCCTTGAAGGCGGCCTGCGTGACCGGCAGATAGCCGGTTTGCTGATACCAGCGGCCAGCCTGCTCGGGCTGGGCCAGCCAGCCCAGGAAACCGGCAGCGGCATCGGTGACCGGCTTGGCGGATTTCATGACCCACAGGCCCGCGCCGCTGACAAAGGGATTGCCGGGAACCTTGGTGACCTCGGGGTAGTAAGGCAGGCCGGTGACGGCGTAGTTCAGCTTGCGCTGGTCGTTGAAGGCGCCGATGTGGCTGGAGCCGGACATCATCACCGCGCACTCGCCTTGGGCGAAGCGCCGCACGGACTGCACCCCGGCATCGGGGCGCGTCATGATTTCGGCCCGCACCCAGCTGATCATCAGAGACAAGTGGCGGACATAGGTGAGATCGAACGAAAAACTGGGCAGGCCCTTGGCTTTCAGGCCATTATCGGCGCTGGCGTACAGCTGATTGTTGACCGCGGCCAGGTTTTCCAGGTTGATTGAAACGGGCAGATCGGAAGTCAGCGGGCAGGTTCTCGACCCCCGGTTGGCCAGGCTGACCAGCTGACCCTGCAGGTCGATCCAGGTGCGCTGGGGCGCGGCGGGCGCCAGGCCCGCTTTTTTGAAGGCGTCCTGGTTGTAGTACATGACCGGGATTTCGAGCATGGACGGAAACGCCATCAAGCGGCCCTTGGGGTCGTGGATGAACGCATTGTCGGACGATACGAACCAGCGGATGTCTTTCAGGGGGCCGGATTTCTGCAGGGCGTACAAGGGCTGGACATACGGCCGCTGCGAGATTTCCTCCAGGGTGTGGCTATCGCCCAGCTGCGCCAGTGCCGGCAGTTTTTTGTCGCGGGCCGCCGCATCCAGTGCCTGATTCAGGGCCTCGGGACTGGCGAAATTGCGCACGTCCACCTGCACGTCGGACTGGCTGCGGTTATAGGCTTTCGCCAGGGACTCGAATACCTCCGCATTATGGGCATTCAGGCTGACCCAGACCGGAATCTGGGTCGCGGCGAAAGCCGGTGCGGCCAGCGTGGCCGCAGCCGCCAGGCAGGCAGCAGTCAAGCCCGGACGTCGGGCGCCGGAACCTAGGGAAAATCGCTTCATGAATCAGCCTAAGAAAGGAAAGGAGATATCGGGCACGCGCCCTGAAATCAGATCCGCCAACACGCGGCCGGATCCGGCACCCATGGTCCAGCCCAAGCTGCCGTGCCCTGTGTTGAGATACAGGTTCGGCAACCGGGTGCGGCCGATCAACGGCACATTGGACGGCGTCGTGGGCCGCAAACCGGACCAAAACTGAACATTATCAAAATCCAGCGCATTTGGAAACAAGGACTTGGCGTGTTCAACCAGCTGATTGCAACGGCTCGTATCCAAACTGCGGATATAGCTGCCCAATTCGGCCGTGCCCGCCATGCGCAGCTGGTCGCCCAGCCGTGAAGTGACGATCTTGGCTTCCTGGTCCACCAGGCTGACCATCGGGGCCAGCGCCGGATTTTTCAGGGAAAATGTGGCCGAATACCCCTTGACCGGCCAGACGGGGCAAGCGATGCGCAGCGGCGCCAGCAGGCGAGGGCTGTAACTGCCCAGGGCCACGACAAAGGCATCCGCCCGCGCCGGGCGGAAAAAGCCGTCCGGCTCGACGAGCTCGGCCACCGATACGCGCCCATCGACGGCCACCAGGCGATTGACCCGCGTATTGAAACGAAACACCACACCCGCCGCCTGGGCGCGCGCCGCCAGGGCCCGGGTAAAGAGATGCACGTCCCCGGACTCGTCCGCCTGGGTGAAATCCCCGCCCACGAGGGGGTCGCGCATGGCGGCCAGGGCGGGCTCGATGCGCAGCACCTCGGCGGCATCGACCACCTGCCGGTCGACGCCGAGTTCACGCATCAGGGCCGCGCTGGCCTGGGCATGCTCGAATTCGCGCGGATCGCGGTAAAAGGCCAGGATGCCGCGCTGCAGATGCTGATAGCGGATATCCAGCCGGGCGCGCAATTCATCCAGGGTGGCGCGGCTGTACTGGGCCAGGGACACCATCGCCCGCAGGTTGGCCCGGAAGCGGGGTGCGCGGCATTCGGCCAGATAACGGGCGCACCACAGCCATTGCCGGGGATTGGCCTGCGGGCTGACGCGCAGCGGGGCATTGGGGCGGCCCGCCCAGCGCAGGACTTTCTTGAGCGTATGCGCGCTGGCCCAGGGCTCGGCATAGCAGACGGAAATCTGCCCGCCATTGGCCCGGCTGGTTTCCAGCGCCGCCCCGGGGCGGCGTTCGATGACCTCGACTTCGTGGCCCGCCTGGGCCAGCCACCAGGCGCTGGACACCCCGATCACCCCCGCGCCCAAAACGATGATTTTCATGCCTGAACCTCGGCGAGATCCGCTTCGGAGGTGAAGGCATCGGCATGAAAGCGCTCGGGCGGCAGGCCGCAGTGCCGCACAAAATCATGGCGGGCGGCCCGCACCATGGCCGGGGCGCCGCACGCGTACACTTGATGGCCGGACAAGTCTGGAAAATCGGCCATCAGCGCCTGGTGCACCCAGCCGGTGCGCCCCGTCCAGGCCGCTTCGGGCGCGGCCTCCGAGACCACGGGGATCACCTGGAATGCCGGGTGCCGATCCTGCCAGGAGCGGGCCAAGTCCAGCTGATACAGATCCGCGGGCTGGCGCCCGCCCCAATACAGGCGCGCGGGCCGTGTATCGCCGCGCAGCAGCATGGCCTCGACCATGGCCTTGATCGGCGCAAAACCCGTGCCGCTGGCCAGGAACAGAATGGGCTGCGGGTCGTCCCGCAGGAAAAACGAGCCCAAAGGCCCTTCGATGCGCAGAATGTCGCGGGGCTTCAGCGGCGCATCGCCCAGCCCGAACACCGGATCCGTGAACAGCCCCCCCGGCATGTGGCGCACGTGCAGGGTCACCCGGTGATCCTGGGCCTGCGGGCAGGCCATGGAATAGCTGCGCCGGCTGCCGTCCTTGAGCAGGAATTCCAGGTACTGCCCCGGCTGGAAGGCGAAGGATTCGGCCGACGGCAGCTGCAGGGTGATTTCCCGGACATCCGCCGCCAGCGGGGTCAGGGCCAGCACCCGCACCGGCATCTTGCGCACCACGATGTCGCCGCGCAGGCGGACTTCCTCGGCTTCGATCACCACGTCCGAGCGGGGCCGCGCCTGGCACAGCAGGGTATAGCCCTGCGCCCGGTCGGCCGCATCGAGAATGCGCTCGGGCGCGGCGCCGGCCTCGTAGTCGCCCGATACGATGCGCCCCCGGCACGTAGAACAGGTGCCGTTGCGGCAACTGTAGGGCAGGACGATGCCCGCATCCAGCGCCGCGTCCAGGATGGTCTGGCCGGATTCGACCGTGAACGCCTGGCCGGCGGGTTGCACCGAGACCTTGAAACGCATCATAAAGCCCAACTGTGAGAATAAAGACCTGTTATTTTATCTTGTGCCCGGCATACCCCGCGCAATGCGCCGCCGGGCGCAAACACGCGGCCGGCCGCCGGAGCGAGGGCCTTCGCGCCGCGCCGGCTCAGGCCCCGCCCGACCACAGGCTGGGCTGCTTGATCTTCACGTCCAGCAACTTGCCCTTGCGCGCCCGCCGCCCGGCGTACCCGGCCAGGTCGTCCAGCGACAAGGCCAGCTCGGTGTCGCGCGCCCGGTACACACCGCGCAGAACCACCCCGGACGGCCCCACCGCCGCCCATTGCGCCAGGCGGTCGCCCGCGTCCAGGCCCATCAGGATGGTGCCGCGCCCGCCGCCGGACAGCACTTTCAGTTCTTCCAGCGCCACCACCAGGAACTTGCCGTTCTGACTGAGCAGCGCCACCGCATGGTGTTCGGGCGACAACGGCAGGGGCTTGAGCAAGCTGTCCTTTTTGTCGAGGGTCACGAACTGCTTGCCCGCATGCTGACGGGTGGACAAATCCCCCGCCGCGGCGATGAACCCATAACCCGTCGCCGCCCCCAGCAACAGCCGTTGCGCCGCAGGCGCCACCAGCATGTGCACAATCCGGCTGCCGGGTTGCAGCGTCAGCATGGACGTGATCGGCTGGCCATCGCCCCGCGCCGACGGCAGGCTGGATACCGCCACGCTATAGCTGCGCCCGGTGCTGGACAGGGCCAGCAGTTCCTGGGTGCTGCGGCACTCGACCGCATCGTACAAGGCATCCCCCGCCTTGAAACCGAACTGCGCGGCGTCATGCCCGTGCCCCTGGCGCACCCGCAGCCAGCCTTTTTGCGACATGACCACCGTGACCGGCTCATCCAGCACCTGGGCCTCCATGACGGCCCGATCCGCGGTTTCGATCAACGTGCGCCGATCGTCGCCATACTGCTTGGCATCGGCCTCGATTTCGCGGATCATCAGCCGCTTGAAGGCGTCGGGATTATCCAGCAAGTGCTGCAATTCGGCCTGCTCGCCGCGTTTTTTCTCCAGTTCCTGCTCGATGCGGATGCCTTCCAGGCGGGCCAGTTGGCGCAGGCGCATCTCCAGAATGTCGTCCGCCTGGCGCTCGGACAGCGCAAAGCGCGCCATCAGGGCGGCGCGCGGCTCGTCGGCCTCGCGGATCGTGCGGATGACTTCGTCTACATTCAGATACACAATGCTGCGGCCTTCCAGAATGTGGATGCGATCCAGCACCTTGTCCAGGCGGTGGCGCGTGCGCCGGTCGACGGTCTGCGCCCGGAACGCCAGCCAGGATGTCAGCACCTGGCGCAGGCTGCGCTGGCCGGGGCGGCCATCGGTGTCGATGCAGACCAGATTCAGCGGCACATTGCCTTCCAGGCCGGTGCGCACCAGCAGCAGGTTGACGAATTCGTCGCGGTCGATGGCGCGGGACTTGGGCTCGAAAACCAGCCGCACCGGCGCCTGCTTGCCGGACTCGTCGCGCACCGCATCCAGCAACCCCAGAACCAGCGCCCGCGTCTGCTGTTGCTCGGCGGACAGGGTCTTTTTGCCGGCACGCGGCTTGGGGTTGCTGAGTTCTTCGATGGTTTCGAGGATTTTCTGGGCGGACGCGCCCGGCGGGAGCTCCGTCACCACCATCTGCCACTGGCCCCGGGCCAGATCCTCGAAATGCCAGCGCGCCCGGGCCTTCAGGGTGCCGCGACCGCTGGCATAGACCTGGGCGATCTCATCGGCGGACGAAATGATCTGCCCGCCGCCGGGAAAATCCGGCCCCGGCACCAGGCGGTACAGCTCGGCATCGGGCAAGGCGGGCTTGCGCAGCAGCGCCACGCAGGCCTGGGCGATTTCGCGCAGGTTGTGCGAGGGAATCTCGGTGGCCATGCCCACGGCAATGCCCGACGCGCCATTCAGGAGCATGATGGGCAGGCGCGCCGGCAGGCACACGGGCTCTTGCTGGCTGCCGTCGTAGTTTGGGCTGAAGTCCACCGTGCCCTCGTCCAGCTCGTCCAGCAGCAGGCGGGAAAACGGCGTCAGGCGGGCCTCGGTGTAGCGCATGGCGGCGGCATTGTCGCCATCGCGCGAGCCAAAGTTGCCCTGGCCGTCGATCAGCGGGTAGCGCAGCACGAAATCCTGCGCCATGCGCACCATGGCATCGTAGGCGGCCTGATCCCCGTGGGGATGGTATTTGCCCAGCACGTCGCCCACGACCCGGGCGGATTTGACCGGGCGCGCCTGCGGCCCCAGGCCCATGGCGTCCATGGCATACAGAATGCGCCGCTGCACGGGTTTTTGCCCGTCGGAGACTTCGGGCAGCGCCCGTCCGCGCACCACGGACACGGCATAGTCCAAGTATGCCTGTTCGGCATAACGGGCCAGCACCAGGCTGTCATCCGCGTCGTCCTGCGCCTGATCCGGTGTTGTGACATCCATTGCAATTCCTTGAAGATCTCGATTACACGTCCACTTCGGCCAGGTTGCCCTTGGCTTCCAGCCAGCCGCGCCGCTGGGCGGCTTCGCCACGCGCCATCAGCATGTCGAACAGGCGCTCCGAAGCCGCCAGACCCTCGTCGCCATGGCGCACCCGCGCCAGCCGCCGGGTATCCGGGTTGAGCGTGGTGTCCCACAGCTGCTCGGCATTCATTTCGCCCAGGCCCTTGAAGCGGCTGATGCGCCAGACGCCCTCGCGCAGGCCCTCGGCGCGCAGCTTTTCCTGCACCGCGTCCAGTTCCACCTGATCCAGGCAATACAGCTTGCGCGCCGGGCGCTTGCCCGCCGCGGGCACGTCCACCCGGAACAGCGGCGGACGGGCCACGTACACATGGCCCGCCTCGATCAGGCGGGGGAAATGGCGCAGAAACAGAGTCAGCAGCAGCACCTGGATGTGCGCCCCGTCCACGTCGGCATCCGACAAAATACAGATGCGGCCATAGCGCAGGCCGGACAAGTCCACGGCCTGATCCGCCGCATGCGGATCGACGCCGATGGCCACGGAAATATCGTGGATTTCGTTATTGGCGAACAGGCGGTCGCGCTCGACCTCCCAGGCGTTGAGGATTTTCCCGCGCAGGGGCAGGATCGCCTGGAATTCCTTGTCGCGCCCCATCTTGGCCGATCCGCCCGCCGAATCCCCTTCGACCAGAAAAACCTCGGTGCGCGAGGCGTCCGTGGATTCGCAATCGGTCAGCTTGCCCGGCAGCACCGCCACGCCCGAGCCCTTGCGCTTTTCGACCTTGCGCGCCGCCCGCGTGCGCGCCTGGGCCTGGCCGATGGCCAGTTCGGCCAGGCGCTTGCCGTATTCCACATTGGCATGCAGCCAGAGTTCCAGCGCATTGCGCAGATACCCGCCCACCAGGCGCACCGCATCGCGGCTGTTCAGGCGTTCTTTGATCTGCCCCTGGAATTGCGGATCCAGCACCTTGGCCGACAGGATGAAACTGGCCCGGGCGAAAACGTCCTCGGGCAGCAGGCGGATGCCCTTGGGCAGCAGATTGTGCAGTTCGGCAAAGGTCTTGACCGCATTGAACAGGCCGTCGCGCAGGCCGGACTCGTGCGTGCCGCCCGCCGGAGTGGCGATCAGATTGACGTAGGATTCGCGCACCACCGGGCCTTCGGCCGTCCAGGCCACCACCCACTGGGCGCCCTCGCCCGGGCTGTAATGCTCATCGTCGTCGGCCGCAGCCTGCTGGCCGGCGAACATCGGCACCAGCAGGGGCGTGTCGCCCAGCGCGTCGGCCAGATAGCCCGCCAGGCCGGATTCATAATGCCATTCACGCTGCTGGCCGGTCTTTTCGAAATACAGCGAAACCCGGGTGCCCGGCAACAGCACCGCCTTGCTGCGCAAAGCGTGTTCCAGATCGCCCAGGGGCACCTGGGCCGCATCGAAATAGCGGGCATCCGGCCAGGCGCGCACCCGCGTGCCCGAGCGGCGCTTGCCCACCGAACCCACCCGGGCCAAGGGCTGGATCACCGCCCCATCGGCAAAGACAATGCGGTATTCGCCGCCCTCACGCCAGACGGTGACCTCCAGCCGGGTGGACAAGGCATTGGTGACGGACACCCCCACCCCATGCAGCCCACCAGAAAACGCATAGGCGCCGCCATCGGCCTTGCTGAACTTGCCCCCGGCATGCAAGCGGGTAAAGACCAGCTCGACCACCGGGGCGTGTTCTTCGGGGTGCTGCCCCACCGGAATGCCCCGGCCATCGTCTTCGACCGACAGGCTGCCGTCCGCGTGCAGCGTGACGGCGATGCGCTGCCCGAACCCCGCCAGGGCCTCGTCGGCGGCGTTGTCGATGACTTCCTGGATGATGTGCAGCGGGTTGTCGGTGCGCGTATACATCCCGGGGCGCTGACGCACGGGTTCCAAGCCCTTCAGAACCCGGATTGATGACTCGTCATAGCGTGCTGTGCTCACGGTACTGCCCCACCCTTGGCAATTAAAAAACCACCATTTTACGAAGATAATGGTATGCTTATCGACATCGGGCAAAACACGCCTGTCGCGCGGCGGCGCTCACCCGCCCTTCGTATCCCCTTTCTTAGCCTATTTTGCGCAGACTGACCGCACCATGAGCGACTCCATCAAGCACGTAAGCGATGCGTCCTTCCACGACGACGTGCTCCAATCCGAACTCCCCGTCCTGGTCGATTACTGGGCCGAATGGTGCGGCCCTTGTAAAATGATCGCCCCGCTGCTGGATGAAGCAGCCGCGAAGCTCCAGGGCCGCGCCGTCATCGCCAAGCTCAACGTGGACGACAACCCCGACAGCGCGGCCAAATACGGCGTGCGGGGCATTCCCACCCTGATGCTGTTCAAGAACGGCCAGGTCGCCGCCACCAAGGTGGGCGCCCTGTCGCGCACCCAACTGCAGGCATTCCTCGACGAATCCCTCTGATTTTTTTCCATTTCCCGCTGTGACGCGCGCGGGCCGGCTCTCCCGGCCCGCCCAAGATTCCACGACTCTTTTCTTTCCTTTCCATGCACCTCAACGAACTTAAAGCACTGCACGTCTCGCAGCTGCTCGAGATGGCCGCCGGTCTCGATATCGACAACGCCAGCCGACTGCGCAAACAGGAACTGATGTTTGCCATCATGAAGCGGCGCGCCAAGCAAGGAGAGCAGATCTTCGGCGACGGGGTCCTGGAAGTCCTGCCCGACGGCTTCGGGTTCTTGCGTTCGCCCGATACCTCGTACCTGGCCAGCACCGACGACATTTACATCTCGCCCTCGCAGATCCGGCGCTTCAACCTGCACACCGGGGATTCCATCGAAGGCGAAGTGCGCGTCCCCAAGGACGGCGAACGCTACTTCGCCCTGGTCAAGGTCGACAAGGTCAACGGCATGCAGCCCGAGGCCATCAAGCACCGGATCATGTTCGAGAACCTGACGCCGCTGCATCCCGACCAGCCCATGGTGCTCGAACGCGACATCAAGAGCAAAGAAAACATCACCGGGCGCATCATGGACATCTTCGCCCCCATCGGCAAAGGCCAGCGCGCCCTGATCGTCGCCAGCCCGAAATCCGGCAAGACCGTGATGATGCAGCACATTGCGCACGCCATCACCACCAACTACCCCGAAGCCGTGATGATCGTGCTGCTGGTCGACGAACGTCCCGAGGAAGTCACCGAAATGCAGCGCACGGTGCGCGGCGAAGTGGTGGCGTCCACCTTCGACGAGCCCGCCACCCGTCACGTCCAGGTGGCCGAAATGGTCATCGAAAAAGCCAAGCGCCTGGTCGAACTCAAAAAAGACGTGGTCATCCTGCTGGATTCCATCACCCGCCTGGCGCGCGCCTACAACACCGTGGTGCCGGCCTCCGGCAAGGTGCTTACCGGCGGGGTGGACGCCAATGCCCTGCAGCGCCCGAAACGCTTTTTCGGGGCGGCGCGCAACCTCGAAGAAGGCGGGTCGCTCACCATCATCGGCACCGCCCTGATCGAAACCGGCAGCCGCATGGACGAAGTCATTTACGAAGAATTCAAGGGCACCGGCAACTCCGAAGTGCACCTGGAACGCCGATTGGCCGAAAAACGCATCTATCCGGCCATCAACCTGAACAAATCCGGCACGCGTCGTGAAGAGCTCCTGATCAAGCCCGAACTTTTACAAAAGGTCTGGGTGTTACGCAAATTCATCCACGACATGGATGAGATCGAAGCCATGGAATTCATCCTGGACAAAATCCGGGCCACCAAAAACAACGCCGAGTTTTTTGACATGATGAAGAAATAAAGCGAGCACCTTTCATGAGTCTTCCTTCCGTTGATCAATTTCTAACCCAGCTACAGGCACGCGACCCCAGTCAACCCGAATTCATGCAGGCTGTCAAAGAAGTCATGCACAGCCTGTGGCCCTTCATCCAACAAAACCCCCAATACGCCAGCCAGGCGCTGCTTGAACGCATCGTCGAACCCGAGCGCGCCATCCAGTTCCGGGTCTGTTGGATGGACGACACCGGCAACACCCGCGTCAACCGGGGGTTTCGCATCCAGCACAGCTCGGCCATCGGCCCCTACAAAGGCGGCATGCGGTTCCACCCGTCGGTGAACCTGTCGATTCTCAAGTTCCTGGCCTTCGAGCAAACCTTCAAGAACGCGCTGACCACCCTGCCCATGGGCAGCGGCAAAGGCGGCTCCGATTTCGACCCCAAGGGCAAGTCCGACGCCGAAGTCATGCGTTTTTGCCAAGCCCTGATGACCGAACTGTACCGCCACCTGGGGCCGGACACCGATGTCCCCGCCGGCGATATCGGCGTGGGCGCGCGTGAAGTCGGCTTCATGGCCGGCATGATGAAAAAACTGTCCAACAATACCGGCAGCGTCTTCACCGGCAAGGGCCTGGCCTTTGGCGGCAGCCTGATCCGCCCGGAGGCCACGGGCTACGGCACCGTGTATTTCGCCGAAGAAATGCTCAAGCACGCCGGGCAGTCGCTGGAAGGCTACAAGGTGGCGGTGTCGGGCTCGGGCAATGTGGCCCAGTACGCCATCGAAAAATGCATGCAGCTGGGCGCCCGCGTGGTGACGGTCTCGGATTCCAACGGCTGCGTGGTCGACCCCGCCGGCTTCACGCCCGAAAAACTGGCCGCGCTGATCGAACTGAAAAACGGCAAACGCGGCTGCATCGAAGAATACGCCAAGCAATTCGATCTGCGCTACGAAGCTGGCAAGCGGCCCTGGCACGTGCCGGTGGACGTCGCCCTGCCCTGCGCCACGCAAAACGAGCTGGAAATCGAAGACGCCCGCGCCCTGATCGCCAATGGCGTGCGCTGCGTGGCCGAAGGCGCCAACATGCCCTGCAGCATCGAGGCCGCCGACGCCTTCATCGCCGCCGGCGTGCTGTACGCCCCCGGCAAAGCCAGCAACGCGGGCGGCGTGGCGGTCTCTGGGCTGGAAATGAGCCAGAACCACCAGCGCCTGGCCTGGACGCGCGAACAGGTGGACACCAAGCTGCACGACATCATGCGCGACATCCACCGCAACTGCCTGCAATACGGCAGCCAGGGCGGCAAGGTCAACTACGTCAACGGCGCCAACATCGCCGGTTTCGTCAAGGTGGCTGACGCCATGCTGGCCCAAGGGGTGTATTGATATGGCTTGCCCGCCGATGCCCCCGCACCCATGAAAAAAGCTCCCTCGGGAGCTTTTTTCATGGCGGCCGCGCGCCCCGGATCAGCGCAGAATCTGCTGCAGAAAAGCGCGGGCCCGGTCGCAGCGGGGCTGCGTGAAGAACGACTCGGGGTCGTTGTCCTCGACGATGCCGCCCTGGTCGAGAAAAAGCACCCGGCTGGCCACCTGGCGGGCAAAGCCCATCTCGTGGGTCACGCACAACATGGTCACGCCGCTCTCCGCCAGCTGCACCATGACATCCAGCACTTCCTTGACCATTTCCGGGTCCAGCGCGGCCGTGGGCTCGTCAAACAGAATGATCCGGGGCTCCATGCACAGCGCTCGGGCGATGGCGACCCGCTGCTGCTGGCCGCCGGACAGCTGGGCGGGGTATTTGTGCAAATGCGCCCGCATGCCCACCTTGTCCAGGAAATGGCAGGCGCGCTCCTGGGCCTGCTGGCTGCGCAGGCCTCGCACCGACATGGGGGCCAGCGTGCAATTATCCAGCACGCTCAGATGGGGAAACAGGTTGAAGTGCTGGAACACCATGCCCACATCGCGCAAAGTGGCCGACGCCGCGGACGAGACCTCGGTCACCTCCACGCCCAGCACCTGAATCCGGCCGTGCTGGGCGGATTCCAGCTGGTTGACGCAACGGATCAGGGAAGATTTTCCCGAGCCCGACGGGCCGCACAGGACGATGCGATCCCCCTGCCGCACCCGCAGGGTGATGTCGCGCAAGGCATGGTAATCACCATACCATTTGTTCAGGCCCTGGATGTCGATCACCACGGGCGGCGCGTCCGCCGCCGGCGGTTCATCCGCGGCAAAGGGTTCGGCCGCCGCCGGCGCGGCCTGAAGAAAGCGATGGGGAACGGGAGCATTCATATCAGAGATGTCCATAACAGGGTCAGCGGGCAAGATGCCGGGACAGGCGGGCTTCCGCCGCCCCCAGGACGCGGCGCAATACCTCGACCACCAGCAGGTACAAGACCGCCGCCCACAGATAGATTTCAAAATTGAAGCTGCGCGAGTAGGCCAGCTTGGTGACGCCCATCACGTCATAGACGGTGACCAGCGACGCGATGGCGCTGGCCTTGACGAGCAGGATCATTTCGTTGCCCAGCGGGCCGATGGCGATCCGCATGGATTGCGGCAGAATGACGCGCAGGAACGACTTTATCGGCCCCAGACTGAGCGCCCGGCAGGCCTCCCGCTGCCCGGCGGGGATCGCCATCAGGCTGCCGCGAAAGATTTCCGCCTGATAGGCCGCCGTGTTCAGGCTGAACGCCAACAGCGCGCACCACCAGGGGTCGCGGAAAAACCACCATAGGTGGATCGACTGCCAGAACTCGCGGAACGCGCTCATGCCGTAGTACAGCAAGAACAGCTGGGCCAGCAGGGGCGAGCCCCGGAAAAAATAGACATAGCCCCGGCTGAACCCGCGCGCCAGGCGGCTGGACGATGAACGGCCCAGAACCAGCAGCCAGCCCAGCAGCCAGCCCGCCGCAAACGACAGCATGACGAGCTTGATCGTGATCCAAAAGCCCTGCAGCATGCGCAGGCCGTACAGATCCAGCAAAGAAGCGTCCAGGACATACGACAGGATTTGCTTGACGGTTTCCATGGTGATCAGGCCTTTTGCGCAAAGCGGGAAAAATGGCCTTCCGCCCGGGTGAAGATCAAGCCCGACAAGGCCGACAGCACAAGATACAGGACACAGGCCGCCGAATAGAACAGAATCGGCTCACGCGTGCCCGTCACGGCCAGATTGGTCTGGCGCATGAGATCGGCCAGCGAAATCGTCGAGACCAGCGAGGTGTCCTTCAGCAGCGTCAGCCAGTTGTTCGCCAGGCCGGGCAAGGCCACGCGCATCAACTGCGGAAACGTCACCCGCCACAACGTGGTCCAGCGCGACAAGCCCAGCGCCCGCGCGGCTTCGGCCTGGCCCGGGGAAATCGCCTTGAAGCCGCCCAGCCAGACTTCGCTGGAAAAGGCGGCCAGCACCAGGCTGAAGGCGATGACGCCGGCCACGAAAGCGTTGATGGCGATCCCGCCGTCATAACCCAGGTGGCGCATGAGCTTCTCGGCCGCGATCTGACTGCCGTAATACACCAGGAACAAGGTGAGCAGCTCGGGCAGGCCCCGAAACACCGTGGAAAACACCGTGGCCAGCCTGCGCACCCACATCCGCTTCGACTGGCTGCCCAGGGCCACCGCCAAGCCCAGCGAAAACCCAAACGGCACACAGCTCAAGGCCAGCAAGAGCGTGACCGCCGCCCCGGCCAACAGAGTGTCGCCCCAGCCTTGGCTGCCCCAGGACAGCAACCGCAATGATTCAAGCATGAAAATCCCAGCCCCTTGAGGGCTGCCTCAGGTGGATGCTGAAACCGGCGGGCGGGGCCGCCGGGCTGTGTCGGCGGGGCCGATCAGTAGATATCGATGCCGAAGTAGCGCTGGGATATCCGCTGGTACGAGCCATCGGCGCGGATATCCTGGATGGCCTGGTTGAACCGCGTGCGCAGGTCATCGTCGCCCTTGCGCACGGCAATGGCGATATCGTCTTGCGTGCCGGGCAGGTCGCCCAGCAGCTTGCAACAATCTTTGCTGTGCTTGCGCATCCACTCGATCAGTGGGTATTTGTCATTCACCAGCGCATCCAGGCGCCCGCTGGCCAAGTCGCTGCCCGCATCATCGGTGGTCGGATACAGGCGAACCTCGGCCCCGGCCTTGGCATAGACGTCCTCGGCATATTCCCCCGATGTCGTGGAAGACTGCGCCCCCACGACCTTGTCCTTGTACACCTCGGCGTCCAAGCCCTGGACACTGCTATCCCGGGCCACCGCCACCGACAGGTACGTGCGGTAATAGTGATCCGTGAAATCGACCTGCTTGGCGCGTTCCGGGGTCACGGCCATCGAGGAAATGATGGCGTCGAACTTGCGGGCCATCAGGGCCGGGATGATGCCGTCCCAGTCCTGCGCGACGAAAACGCACTCGGCTTTCATCTGCTTGCACAGGGCATTGGCGATATCGACGTCGAAACCGACATAGCCGCCCTGGGCGCTGGGGGCGCTGAAGGGCGGATAGGCCGCTTCCAGGCCGATGCGCAGGGGGTCGGCCTGGGCGGCGCCTGCTGTTCCCAGGCCCCCGAGGGCCAGGGCCAGAACAAGGTTTTTGAATTGCTTCATGGGTTTGTCTCCTGATTTTTATAGGAATTCCCCACGGCGAATACATTGTCCGCCGTGGGAAGGGTGGGAAAAGTCAATCGCCGGCCTGTTCGCGCACCAGCGTGCTTTTGCCGAACAGGCTTTCAACCATCTGAACGGCCACCTTGGCCGTGCCGTTGCGCACATCCAGGGCCGGATTGAGTTCGACAATGTCGAGCGATGCCACACGGCCGGTGTCGGCCAGCATTTCCATGCACAGCTGGGCTTCACGCCAGGTGGGGCCGCCCTGCACGGTGGTGCCCACGCCCGGCGCATCGCGGGGATCGAGAAAATCCACATCGAAGCTGACATGGATGTGCGCATCGCTGGGCAAGTCCGCCAGGGCGGCCTGCATGACGGCGCGCATGCCGCGCTCGTCGATCGTGCGCATATCGTAGACATCCAGCTTTTGCTCGTGCACGAACACGCGTTCCTGGCGATCCACGCTGCGGATGCCGATCATGCGCAGATCGGCGGGATCGAGCGCCGCCCCCGTGCCGCCCAGGTGAACCAGTTCGTCCGGGCCGAAACCGCACAGGCACGCCACGGGCATGCCATGCACATTGCCGCTGGGGGTCAGTTTCGCCGTATTGAAGTCCGTATGGGCATCCAGCCAGAACACTCGCAGGGGACGATCCGTCCGGCGGCAATAGCGCGCCACCGCGCCCACGGAACCCACCCCCAGGCAGTGATCGCCCCCCAGCATGATCGGGATGCGATGCGCATGCAGCTGCGTGGACACCGCATCGAACAGCACTTGGTTCCACTGCACGACTTCCGCCAGATGACGATACCCGCCCTCCGGGGGCTGCCAGGGATTGACGGGGCCGGATAGATTGCCGGTATCCAGAACCCGCAGCCCCTGGCGGGTCAGGGCGCGCGCCAAGCCCGCCACCCGCAGGGCCTCCGGCCCCATCGAGGCGCCGCGCGCGCCGGCGCCCACGTCGGTGGGCACGCCGATCAGGGCCACTGTTTTTTCATTCATGATCTATCCTTGATTGCTTGACGCGGCCGGGGTTCGCCGCCCATCCGGCGACGGCCAGTCCGCGCCGGCGCGTCTGTTTTTTCATCAACCACTAAATTGCCGGCGCGCAGGCGGGCGCGGACGCCGGATGGGCGGCGGCGCCAGTGTCCAGATCCGCCGCAGCCGCCCGCGCCGCACCCAGGCGCCGCATCGTCCCGAACAGATTTTTCGGATCGCCTTCGGGAACCAGTTCCAGGGAGCGGCCGATATTCGCCGCCCGGGCATGATCCCAGAGGAAGCGCAAGGCGGAAAAATCCTCCAGGGCGAAGCCGACGGAATCGAACACCGTCACTTCATCCGCCGTCCGGCGGCCCGGCCGCCGGCCGGACAGGACTTCCCAAAGCGGCACGACCGCATAATCGGCGGGCATTTGCTGAATCTCGCCCTCGATGCGGGACTGGGGCTCGAATTCCACGAACGTCGTGGCCCCCAGGAGAATATCGGCGTGCAGCTCTGTCTTGCCGGGGCAGTCGCCCCCCACGGCATTGATGTGCACGCCCGGACGAACCATCTCGGGCGTCAGGATCAAGGCATTGGTCTTGTCCGCCGTCACGGTGGTGATGATGTCCGCCGCGGCGACGGCCTCGGCGGTGCTGGCAGCCAGCCGGACATCCAGGCCGCGGCAACAGGCGAGGTTGTCGGCCAGCTTCCGGCTGGCCGACGCATCCACGTCATGGATCACCAGGGTCTCCACGCCCAGCAGATGGTGGAACGCCAGGGCCTGGAATTCGCTTTGCGCCCCATTGCCGATCAAGGCCATCGTGCGCGCCCCGGGACGCGCCAGCACCCGCGCCGCCATGACCGACGTGGCGGCCGTGCGCAAGGCGGTGGTCAGGGTCAGCTCGCTCAACAGCAAAGGCGCCCCCGTGCTGACCTCGGCCAGGGCGCCGAACGCCATGACGGTGGGCAGCCCCTGAAGCGGGTTGGCGGGATGCCCGTTGACGAATTTGAAGGAATAACGCTCGGCATCCGTCGTCGGCATGAGCTCGATCACCCCGACCGGGGAATGGCTGGCCAGGCGCGGTGTTTTTTCAAATGCCTCCCAGCGGACGAAGTCATCCTGGATGTACCGGGACAGCACGTCCAGGGCTTTGGCAATCCCCATGCGATCGACCAGCATGGCCACGTCGGTGGTTGTCAGCATCCATGTCATGATGGGTCTCCTTATCTGATTATGATGATTCTGCCCAGGCTGTCTTTATTATTCTTAATTAGCCGGACAATTCATAGCGCCAAAATTTAACAAAGATCGTTATTTTTTTATACAATTCTGATACTTCGATTGACGATACGTCAGAAACAGGCAAAAAAATGGACTCTCTGGATCACCAAATCCTCGCCTACCTGCGCAGCGATGCCCGCATCTCCGCCGCCACGCTGGCCAAGAAATTGAACGTGTCCCGCGGCACCATCTGCAACCGCATCAGCCGCATGGAACGCAACCACCACATCCTGGGCTACACCGTCCGGGTGCAGGCCGAATCGCAAGGCCAGGAGATTGCGGCCTGGATGAGCATCGCCATCGAAGGCCATGAGACTTCGCGCATCGTGCATGCGCTGTCGGGCGAACCCGCCGTCTGGGCCCTGCACGACACCAATGGCCGCTGGGATCTGCTGGCCGAATTGCGGGTGACCAATATTTCCCAGCTGTCCGATGCGCTGGAGCGCATCCGCCTGATCAAGGGGATTTCGGCGACCGAGACAAGTCTGCACCTGAAGACGCTGCAGTTGCGCTGACCGGCGCATCCCGGATGACGGGCTCGTCCCAGGTGCCGGTGACGTGATAGCGCACCGTCATGGCCTTGGCCAAGGGGGTTTTCAGCAGCCACTGGGTGACGAACGCCCCCAGGCCCACCAGGGGATTGATGGCGATGCCCGCCGCCAGGGCCGCGCCGCTGACGTCCAGGTTCGGCACGATGACGGCCTGCAGGTTCAGGGTTTCGTCCAGGATATTGCTGCTGCCCTCCAGCAGGATCGTGGCCACCGGGCCGATCACCTTGTAGTCCCGGGCCTGCATCATGCCATTGTCCAGCGTCAGGGCGCCGCGCAGCTGATCGAACGGAAAGCCGTCCTGGGTCAGGCTGACCAAGCCCTGATCCAGGCGATTCAGGCGCATGAGGGACTGCAGGGAAAGGACTTCCAGCAGCTTGGCCGTGCGCGACCCCACCTTCTGGAAGCGCCCCTTGTCCAGAGAGAATTCCAGCGTCCCCGCCAGCTTGGCCTTGTCCCGGGTCCAGGGCAGATCGCGCCACTGGAGCGCGCCTTTCAGGACACCCTCGCCCCCCGCCAGCACATCGGGATACCCGGCCCGGCTCATCCAGGCCCCCATGTTCTTGGCGGAGACCTCGGCCTTCAGATCCAGGCCGCGATCCGGCCCCCGCAAACGCCACATGCCCGTGCCCCGCAGGACGGCGTTGTCGTCGCCGATCTGCAGCCGATCCAGCCGCCAGGTGTGCCGCCCGGCGTCGCGCACGCCTTCCAGCGACAAGGCCCCGACGGAATGCCCGAACAGGCGCAGATCGTCGGCCTGCAAAACGATGCCGGGCAAGTCCAGGTCGTCGTCCACGGTGGCATCGTCGTCGATCTGGGCATCGGGCAACAAGGATCGAGTGTCATCGGCGTCATCGCCCACACTCAGCCGGTCGAACCGCCCGGCCATGCGCCCCATGACCTGGCCGTCCCTTTCCTGCCATTTCAGCGTGCCGGTGGTCTGCTCGGAGCGCAGATTCAGCGACCAGTGTTCCTGCGGCGTGCGGGTGGCCCGCAGCACGGCCTGATCCAGGCGGGTATTGAGCACGCGCAGCTGATCCGCCCGGACACTGAGCAAGGACAGGTCGGGCCACAGCGGACGCTGGCTTCCGCCCTGCCCGGCCTGATTGCGCCGGGGGATGGAAAACTCGTCCACGATGCGGTTCCAGAGATCCAGGTCGATCAGGGGGTAATCGAACACCACCCGCAGGCCCAGCCGGATTTCATCGCCCCAGCGGATGTCCAGTTGGTCGGCTTCGGCGTCCGCGTTGGTCCAGTTCAA